>NZ_JBIAVV010000006.1:0-631495 GCF_042894765.1 Streptomyces sp. NPDC001507 | reverse complement strand
CCGTTGTAGAGGTTCCACAGTTCGGGGCGCTGGCGGCGGGGGTCCCACTGGGAGAACTCGTCGCGCAGGGAGAAGACGCGTTCCTTGGCGCGGGCTTTCTCCTCGTCGCGGCGGCCGCCGCCGAAGACGGCGTCGAACTTCTCGTTCTGGATCTTCTCGGTGAGGGGGACGGTCTGGAGCGGGTTGCGGGTGCCGTCGGGGCGTTCGCGGAGCACTCCGCGGTCGATGTAGTCCTGTACGGAGGCCACGTGGAGGCGCAGTCCGTGCTGTTCGACCGTGCGGTCGCGGTAGGCGAGGACCTCGGGGAAGTTGTGTCCGGTGTCGACGTGCAGCAGGGAGAAGGGGATCGCGGCGGGGGCGAAGGCCTTCAGGGCGAGGTGGAGCATGACGATGGAGTCCTTGCCGCCGGAGAAGAGGATCACCGGCCGTTCGAACTCGCCCGCGACCTCGCGGAAGATGTGGACCGCCTCGGACTCCAGCGCGTCCAGATGGGACAGGGCGTACGGGGTGTCCGTGCCCTCCCCGTGCGCCGCCACGGTCGTCGTCATGCCAGTCCCTTCCCGCTCAGCAGGGCGTACACGGACGCCGCGGACTCCTGCACGCTCTGGTGCTGCGACTCGATCCGCAGATCGGGCGTCTCGGGCTCCTCGTACGGGTCGTCGACGCCGGTCAGCCCGGTCAGCTCACCCGCGGCCTGCTTGGCGTACAGACCCTTCACGTCGCGTACGGAGCACACCTCGACCGGGGTCGCCACGTGCACCTCGACGTACGCGGTGCCGTTCTCCGCGTGGCGCTTGCGGACCGCGTCGCGGCTGTCCGCGTAGGGGGCGATCACCGGGACGAGCGCCTTGACGCCGTTGCGGGCCAGCAGTTCGGCGACGAAGCCGATGCGCTGCACGTTGGTGTGCCGGTCCTCGCGGCTGAAACCGAGGCCCGCCGAGATGAACTCGCGGATCTCGTCGCCGTCGAGTACCTCGACGAGGTGGCCCTCCTCGCGCAGCCGGCCGGCCAGCTCGTACGCGATGGTGGTCTTGCCGGCGCTCGGCAGACCCGTGAGCCAGACGGTGGCTCCGGTCGTCACGTCGTTCTCCAGGTTCGTCGATGGGGGCGTCAGGTGGGTCGTCTGATGGAGCGTCTGGTGGGTCGCCTGCGTCGCGGAAGGCCCGGTAGCCGTCATCCGTGCAGTCCGCACTCGGTCTTGGCCCGCCCGGCCCAGCGGCCGGCCCGCGCGTCCTCGCCCTCAAGGACCCGGCGGGTGCAGGGGGCGCAGCCGACGGAGGTGTAGCCGTCCATCAGCAGGGGGTTGGTCAGAACGCCGTGTTCGGCGACGTAGGCGTCCACGTCGTCCTGGGTCCAGCGGGCGATCGGGGAGATCTTGACCTTCTGCCGCTTCTCGTCCCAGCCGACGACCGGGGTGTTCGCCCGGGTCTCCGACTCGTCGCGGCGCAGCCCGGTCGCCCAGGCCGCGTAGTTCTCCAGACCCCGCTCCAGGGGCAGCACCTTGCGCAGCCGGCAGCACAGGTCGGGGTCGCGGTCGTGCAGCTTCGGGCCGTACTCCGCGTCCTGCTCGGCGACCGTCTGGCGCGGGGTGAGGGTGATGACGTTGACGTCCATCACGGCCTCGACCGCGTCCCGGGTGCCGATGGTCTCCGGGAAGTGGTAGCCGGTGTCGAGGAAGACGACGTCGACGCCCTTCTGGACGCGGGAGGCCAGATGGGCCACCACGGCGTCCTCCATGGAGGAGGTCACGCAGAAGCCCTTGCCGAAGGTGTCCACCGCCCACTGGAGGATCTCCAGGGCGGAGGCGTCTTCGAGGTCACGGCCGGCCTGCTCGGCCAGTGCCTTCAGATCGTCGGTCGTACGGTCTTCCTGAGCTGTGGTCATATCTGTTCCCCTCCAGCTTCGGAGCGCTTCAGTCCCCGGGCGAGCAGCCCGAGGAACTTCAGCTGGAATGCGCGGTTGCAGGCGGCGCATTCCCAGGCGCCGTGACCCTGTTCGCTGGGACGCAGGTCCTCGTCGCCGCAGTAGGGGCAGTAGAAGGGGGCAGCCCGCTCGCTCATGACAGGGCCTCCTCGCTGGCGCGGGCGGCCCAGGCGGCGAACCGCTCGCCGTCCGCGCGCTCCGCCTGGAAACGCCTGAGCACCCGCTCGACGTAGTCCGGCAGCTCCTCCGAGGTCACCTTGAGACCGCGGACCTTGCGGCCGAACCCGGCCTCCAGGCCGAGTGCGCCGCCCAGGTGCACCTGGAAGCCCTCGACCTGCTCGCCCGCGTCGTTCAGGACCAGCTGGCCCTTGAGACCGATGTCCGCGACCTGGATACGGGCGCAGGCGTTCGGGCAGCCGTTGATGTTGATGGTGAGCGGCTCGTCGAACTCGGGCAGCCGGCGCTCCAGCTCGTCGATCAGGGTGGAGCCGCGCTGCTTGGTCTCGACGATCGCGAGCTTGCAGTACTCGATGCCGGTGCAGGCCATGGTGCCGCGCCGGAACGAGGACGGGCGGGCGGTCAGGTCCAGCGCCTCCAGGGCCTCGACCAGCGACTCGACCTGGTCCTCGGCGACATCGAGGACGATCATCTTCTGCTCGACGGTGGTCCGCACCCGGCCCGAGCCGTGCGCCTCCGCGAGATCCGCGATCTTCGCCAGGGTGGCGCCGTCCACCCGGCCGACCCGCGGGGCGAACCCGACGTAGAAGTTGCCGTCCTGCTGCCGGTGCACGCCGACGTGGTCCCGCCAGCGCGACACGGGCTCGGCGGGCGCGGGGCCGTCGACGAGCTTGCGCTCGAGGTACTCGTCCTCCAGGACCTGGCGGAACTTCTCCGCGCCCCAGTCGGCGACCAGGAACTTCAGCCGGGCGCGGGTGCGCAGCCGCCGGTAGCCGTAGTCCCGGAAGATGCCGATGACGCCCGCCCAGACGTCCGGGACCTCCGCCAGCGGCACCCAGGCGCCGAGCCGGACGCCGATCTTCGGGTTGGTGGACAGGCCGCCGCCCACCCACAGGTCGAAGCCGGGACCGTGCTCGGGGTGCTCCACGCCGACGAACGCGATGTCGTTGATCTCGTGCACCACGTCAAGCAGCGGCGAGCCGGAGATCGCGGACTTGAACTTGCGCGGCAGGTTGGAGAACTCCTTGCTGCCGATGTACCGCTTGTTGATCTCGTCGATCGCCCAGCTGCCGTCGATGATCTCGTCCTCGGCGATGCCGGCCACCGGCGAGCCGATGACGACACGCGGGGTGTCTCCGCAGGCCTCGGTGGTGGACAGGCCGACGGCCTCCAGGCGCTGCCAGATCTCCGGCACGTCCTCGATGCGGATCCAGTGCAGCTGGATGTTCTGCCGGTCGGTGACGTCCGCGCTGCCCCGGGCGAACTCCTGCGAGATCTCGCCGATCACCCGCAGTTGCTGTGTGGTCAGCCGGCCGCCGTCGATGCGCACCCGCAGCATGAAGTACTTGTCGTCCAGCTCCTCCGGCTCCAGGATGGCGGTCTTGCCGCCGTCGATGCCGGGCTTGCGCTGCGTGTACAGGCCCCACCAGCGCATCCGTCCGCGCAGGTCGTTGGGGTCGATCGAGTCGAAGCCGCGCTTGGAGTAGATCGTCTCAATGCGTGTCCGCACATTGAGACCGTCGTCGTCCTTCTTGAACTGTTCGTTGCCGTTGAGCGGGGTGAAGTGCCCCATGGCCCACTGACCCTCGCCACGGTGACGGCTCACCTTGCGGCGGGGCGCGGAGGCGGGGTTCTGCGGGGTGGCGGCCATGGCGATATACGTCCTTCAGACGGCGGGGAAGCGGCTCTGACCTGCGCTTGCGGGCGCGCGGGGGCATGTCTGCGCGGCACTGCGCAAGGAGGGTCTGGACAGGGAGGCGCGGCGGTGCTGTGCTCTCAGCCCGCCGGACAGATGGCGCTGGACATGCGGCCGAGGTCGACGTGCCGCCGACTCACCAAGGCAATTCCAGTTCCAGACATGACGGAAGCGTGTCACGCGGATCTCCGGCCAGTCCACCATTGTCCGCGATTCGGACCGATCTATTCTGAATAGTGAGACAGAGTGCTGTGGGTCACGCCCCGTCCCGCGCGGGGGTGTACGCCCCGGGCCACGGTCCGGGCGCCGGGACGTCCGGTTCCTCCTCGACCTTCGTGTCGAAGAGCCGGAACCCGCGTCGCTGGTAGTTCGCCATCGCGTGCTCGCCGTCCAGGCTGCACGTGTGCAGCCACACCCGCTTCGTCGGCGGCAGCCCGTCCCACCGCTCCGCCAGGTCCCACGCCCGCGCGGCGCCGTACGAGAGCAGGTGACCGCCGATGCGGCGGCCCCGGAAGGCCGGGACCAGGCCGAAGTAGACGATCTCCACCACACCGTCGTCCTGCGGTTCGAGTTCCACGTAGCCCGCCGGGGTGCCCCGGTCGTATGCGACCCAGGTCTCCACGCCCGGCCGCGCCAGGTGCTGCTGCCAGCGGGCGTGGCTCCAGCCCAGCCGGTCGGTCCAGCGGATGTCACCGCCGACCGAGGCGTACAGGAAGCGGCTGAACTCGGGGGAGGGCACCTCGGCGCGGACGATCCGGACCGCGTCGCCGTCGGGGGCGGCGGCGGGCAGGAGGTCGGCGGGGGAGGTCTGCTCCAGGGACCAGGTGGTCACGACGATGCTGCTCATGGGGGCCAGGCAATCATCCCGGCCCCGGACGTGTCGACGGCTGTTATCCGAGTGACGCGTCGATCGAGCGCAGCGGGACCGAGAACAGCATGCGGTCCGTGACCGACCACACCTCGCCCGTGTCGGGTGCGTAGGAGAGCGAACCGGTGCCCTCGGCCCAGCAGCGGTGCGAGGCGTCCGAGCCGCAGCGGGTTCCGTCCGCGCCCCTGGCGTCCTGCCGCCACAGGCTGCCGTGCCCGTCCATGGCGCCGGGCAGGTGCCCGACGTACCACTCGGAACCGGTCGCGCCCGGTGGCCGGTAGGACAGGACGCCCCGGATCTCCGAGGCCCCGGTCCGGTACGCCTCGACCGCGTCCACCCGGCCGGAGGCGTCCGTGGCGAGCAGTCCGGCACGCTGCGGGCTCTCGTCGAACGTGTACCGCCACAGCCGGGCGTTCCGGCCGCTGCCGGCGGGTGTCCACTCGCCGAGGACCAGGCTGTCCGGGGCCGTCCCCCGGTCCACGGAGAGCGCGCTCGGACAGGGGGCGCCGGTCCGGGAACAGGCCCCGGCGGTGAACCGGTACGAGCCCACGGCGGGCATCACGTACCGGAAGCCGTCGGCCGACCAGCCGTCGGACACCCGGCCGACCGCGTCGGTCAGCACCGAGGCGCGCTGGATGCGGTTCAGGTCGTAGACGTAGAGCGCGTCGGCGCTGCCCTGCGCGGTGGTGACCAGCAGCCGGTCCCCGTACCAGGCCATGCCGGAGATCTGCGAGGTCAGGCCCCGGTAGTCGCTGCCGCCTTCGGTGGGCACGGTCAGCAGGACCCAGGAGTAGGAGGGGTGGGCGGGGTCGTTCGCGTCGATCACCGCGACCCTGGCCAGGCCCCGGGAGGCGGCGGGGCCGGTGGTGGTGCTGTGCGTCCAGCCGGCCAGCACGACGCGGTTGGCGCCCCACAGGCCGTCGTCGTCCGCCTCCGAGGAGGTGGTCACCGAGGCCGGCCGCCAGTCGTCGGTGAGGGTGTCGGTGGGGTCCCAGCAGTACGCCTCGGTGGCGGCCGGGGTGACCGGCAGCGATTCCCGGTCGTCGGAGCCGCAGTCGGCCGCCCGGCGCAGGGTGTGGTCGGAGGCGGCCAGCACGTCGGCGACCCCGACCGTGCCGCCCATCGCCGAGGCGAGCCGGTCCAGCGAGCGGCGCGGTACGAGGTGCTCCCGGAGCTGCAGCCGGGCGGTGTCGGCGGTGGCGGTCAGGGGCTTCAGCGCGCCGGGGTCCTCGGCGACCGTGGCCTGCGAGGCGCTGACGATCGTGGCCGCCGCGGTGAGCGCCAGCGCGGTGCCGGCCAGGGCAGCGCGCAGGGCCGCGCCCCGTCTGCGCCGCCGGTGTCTGCCGCGATGCTTCATGTCTCCTCCCGAGGCGGGCCAACTGCGCCTGATGGTCAAAGCGTTGACCATGGAGCAGGTGGGGGGCCCGTACCGGGATGCTACGGCAGCCGGGGCCGCCGTACCTCGAAGACCCCGCAAATATGCGGAACATACCTCCCCGGGTGCCCTGGATGCGTCGAACACGGCTGTGTGGACCCGGCCGTGTGAACACAGCCGTGTCAGGTACGTCAGGGCGTCCGGGACGCCGTCACCGCCGGGGCGGTCGAGTCCGGCAGCAGGTCGCGCGGGTCGTCGGGGAGCAGCACCTCGACATCCGCGTCCTCCCGGAAGCGGTACGGCCGGTGTTCGAGCAGCGCCCCCAGGTACCGCCGGATCCTGGACATCTCGGCGCGTACGGTCACGGTCCGCGAGGCGTCTCCGAAGACGTCCTCGGCCAGCCCGGCCGCACTGCGCCCGCCCCGCCGTACCGCCAGCAGGTACAGCAACTCGGCGTGCCGGGGACTGAGTTCATGGGACCACGAGCCCGCGCCGCCGCCGACCGTCACGGACGGCCGGCGCGGCCGGGCCAGGTCGAGCACGAGCCGGCCGCCGCCCACCGGTGCCGGCTCGTCCACCGCCCGCAGCAGCCAGCCACCGGCCAGCGGCTCCACCGCGCACAGCCCGAGCGCGGGCAGCCACCGGCGGCCCGGCGACAGCGACTTGGGCAGCGCGAGCCGCCGCGGGTACGGCATGCCGGTGACCGCCGCGGTCCAGCCGTCGGCGTCCACCACCAGTGCCCGCCCGCCCAGCCGGGCCAGCACCGGCGCCGCGACCGCCCGCAGCCGCTCCAGCGCTTCCAGGTGCAGCTCCCGCAACCGGGCCTCGGCGAGCTTCGCCACCGAGTTCACCCAGGCCAGGGTCGCCGGATGCATCGTCTCCAGCGGGCCGCTGACGTCCACCACCCCGAGCAGGCTGCCGTCCCGGGGGTCGGTGATCGGGGCGCCGGAACACGTCCAGGAGACGTGCGAGCGGACGAAGTGCTCGGCGGCGAACACCTGCACGGGCCTGCGCACCACCGCCGGGGTGCCGACCCCGTTGGTCCCGACGACGTCTTCGCGCCAGTCGGCGCCGAGTTCGAAGCCCAGCCCGTCCGCCTTGCGCAGCACCGGCGAGGATCCCTCCCGCCACAGCACCCGGCCGTCGGCGTCCGCCACCACCATGATGTGCTGGGCCACGTCCGCGACCGAAAGCAGCCCCTCGCGCAGTACCGGCAGCACGTCCTTGAGCCGTGACTCCTCACGTCTGCGCCGGACTTCGTCGGCGGACAGCAGCCCCGCACGGAAGTCGTGGTCGGGGTCGACACCGCTGCGCAGCATTCGCCCCCAGGACTGTTCGATCACCGGCCGGGGCGAGACGCGCCCACGCTGTCCGGCGAGTCTGGCCTCGCGCACCTCGCTCAGTACCCGCGCCGCCTGCGCCGCGTCCTTCGCGGCGAGTCGCGCCACGTCCATCGGCGGGTTCCCCACTGAGGTCCTCCCGGATACGCCTCGGAAAAGGCATCGATGAGTCGCTGTCAAGCCGTCCGGGCGGCGGTTTCCGGTCCGACTGCGCGTCTTATACTGCCGTTTTCCGATGCCGGAGGCACACAGTCCACGCACAGTCACCGATATGTTGCAACCCCTTGCAACCCTGGTGGACCGGCCGGGGGTGGCCGAAACTTGAGCCGACGCCGTGGCGTCACTGGCCTGACATGGGCCGAAGAGGCGGGGGTGGTGCCGTGTCGGCGCAGCACCACCTCCGCCGCCTGGCGGGGGCCGGTCGCAGCAGGGGGTGCGTTGTCCGGTGCGTCGGCGGCTGACGGTTGTGCGGGGTTGCCCGCGCAGTTCCTCCCCCAGCCTTCGGCCGGGGGACCCCCAGCGCCCCTTCAGGCAGGGCGAGTCCCGGATCTCAGAAGGTCACCCGGGATCGGTCCACCACCGCCGTGAGGTCCAGGCCGCTTGGCAACGTGCCGAAGGTCGAACCCCAGTCGTTGCCCAGCCTTGACGCGCAGAAGGCGTCCGCGACCTCCGGTGGGGCGAAGCGGACCAGGAGCGAACCCTGGAGGACCGTTGCCAGGCGTTCCACGAGCCGCCTGGCGCGGGCCTCCATGCCCTCCAGGTCGGCGAGTTCGGAGAAGAGGTCCTTGACGGCCCGGTCCAGGCGGTGGTCGGCGCCGTGGGCGCGGCCGATCTCCTGGAGGTAGGCGTCCAGGGCGCCCGGTTCGCGTTGCAGGGCGCGGAGCACGTCCAGGGCCTGGATGTTGCCCGCGCCCTCCCAGACGGAGTTGAGCGGGGACTCGCGGACCAGCCGGGGCAGGCCCGACTCCTCCACGTAGCCGTTGCCGCCCAGGCACTCGGCGGCCTCCACGACGAGCGGCGCGCAGCGCTTGGTCACCCAGTACTTGGCGGCCGGCAACGCCAGCCGCAGCAGGGCCCGTTCGCTCTCGCTCCCGTCGTCGTAGGCGGCGGCCAGCCGCAGCGCGAGCGTGGTCGCGGCCTCCGACTCGACCGCGAGGTCGGCAAGGACGCTGCGCATCAGCGGCTGGTCGGCGAGGACCGCGCCGAAGGCCTGCCGGTGCGTGGCGTGGTGCACGGCCTGCGCCACCGCCTGCCGCATCAGTCCCGCCGAGCCGAGCACGCAGTCCAGCCGGGTCGCGGCGACCATCTCGATGATGGTCCGCACCCCGCGCCCCTCCTCGCCCACCCGCCGCGCCCAGGTCCCGTCGAACTCGACCTCGGCGGACGCGTTCGACCGGTTGCCGAGCTTGTCCTTGAGCCGCTGGAGGAGGAAGGCGTTGCGGGTGCCGTCCGCCAGGACGCGCGGCACGAGGAAACAGGTGAGGCCCTCCGGCGCCTGGGCCAGCACCAGGAAGCCGTCCGACATGGGCGCCGAGCAGAACCACTTGTGCCCGGTCAGGGTGTACGTGCCGGCCTCGGCGAGCGGGGCGGCGGTGGTCGTGTTCGCCCGGACGTCGCTGCCGCCCTGCTTCTCCGTCATGCCCATGCCGAACAAAGCGCCGGCCTTCCGCGCGGCCGGCCGCAGCTCACGGTCGTAGATCGTCGAGGTCAGCAGCGGCTCCCAGGCGGCGGCCTGCTCCGGGTCGGCGCGCAGCACGGGCACCGCCGCGTTGGTCATCGACAGCGGGCAGCAGTTGCCGGCCTCCACCTGGGTCCAGACCAGGAAGGCGGCGGCACGCCGGACGTGCCCGGACGGCCGCGTCCACCCGGTGGTCAGGCCCGCGCCGACGCCCTTGCCGAGCAGCCGGTGCCAGGCGGGATGGAACTCGACCTCGTCGATCCGGTGGCCGTAGCGGTCGTGGGTGCGCAGTCGCGGCGGGTACTCGTTCGCCTGGACCCCCCACTCCTGCACCTGCGCCGAGCCGGCCGAGACGCCGAGCCCCGACAGCTCGGCGCGCACCTCGTCGAGCAGCTCCGGGCCGGTGTGCCGCTCGACGGCCTCGGCCAGGGCCCGGTCGGCACCGAACAGGTCGTACCCGACCAGCGGAGGCGGCTGGTTGGTCACGGTGTGCGTGGTGTTGCCTGCCATGTCTGCGAACCTACCCGGGAAGGCGGTGGTGGCATCCAGCCTGACACAACGGCCCCGGTCACCGCGCCCGCCCCGACCGGAGCCCCGTGAGGTGAGGAGGGCCCCGGACGGCGGATACCGTTAGGGCGTGCAGCCAGCAAGCGAAACCCCCGAACGGCCCTCCGGCCGGCTCCACCGGGCCAGGGCCCTCTACCGGAACGTCTCCAAGCGCAGGACGGCGTGGCTGCTGCTCAAGGACACCGTCAATTCCTGCATGGAGTACCGCATCCTCGGCCTCGCCGCCGAGGCCGCCTTCTTCACCCTGCTGTCCGTTCCGCCGCTGCTGCTCAGCCTCATCGGACTGCTCGGCTACGTCGACGCCTGGACCGGCGCCGACACCATCGCCAGCCTGGAGAGCAACCTCCTGGAGGCCTCCCGCACGGTCCTGTCCGACAAGGGCGTCAAGGAGATCGCCGAGCCGATCCTGCACGACGTGATGAAGGGCGGCCGCCCCGACGTCATCTCCATCGGCTTCCTGTTCGCCCTGTGGTCGGGCTCCCGCGCGGTGAACGTCTTCATCGACACGATCACCGTGATGTACGGCCTGGACGGCGTCCGGGGCATCGTGAAGACCCGGATCGTCTCCTTCCTGCTCTTCATCGCCGCGCTGCTGATCGGCTCGGTCGCGCTCCCGCTGATGGTGGCCGGGCCGGACGCGGTGGTCGGGATCGTGCCCTGGTCGGAGACGCTCGTCCAGGTCCTGTACTGGCCGGTCGTGATCGTCCTGTCCATCGTCTTCCTGACCACGCTGTACCACGTCTCCGTGCCGGTGCGCTCGCCGTGGATCGAGGACGTGCCCGGCGCCCTGGTCGCCCTGGCCATGTGGGTCCTCGGCAGCTTCCTGCTGCGCATCTACCTGACCAACACCATCGAGGGCGCGACGATCTACGGCTCCCTCGCCGCGTCCGTCGCCGTGCTGCTGTGGATCGGCGTCTCGGCCTTCGCCGTGCTGGTCGGCGCCGCCGTGAACGCCGCGATCGACCGGGTCTGGCCGGCCGCCGCGACGGCGGCGGCGCGCGCCGCCAACGAGCGGCTGCGGGGCGCCCAGGTCGCCGAGTACGTGGCCCGCGCGGCCGCGGCGGCCCGGGAGGCGGGGCCGGACGACCCCGACGACCCGGACATGCCGTCGGAGTTCCCGGAGCGGTGGTCCCGGTTCCTGCCGCCGGAGGACGTCTCGGCGCGGTTGCGGGCGCATGTGAAGAGCAGCCATCCGCCCCACAAGCCGAAGGCCTGAGGGCCGACGCCGGGTTCGGCTCGGGGGATCGCCTTGTCGGCGGGGTGCGGGCGCGTCGTGCTCACCCGCGCAGTTCCTCCCCCGGCCTTCGGCCGGGGGTACCCAGCGCCCCCTGGAGAGGCGCGTCTACGCTGGCGTCCGTGTACAAGGAACGGGCGTCTCGGCTCCCCGGTGCGGTCGTCTGGGTGAACGCGCCCGGCGACGGCGGCGCCGGGCGGGTGCTGCCCGACGGATGTATGGATCTGCTCTGGCACGAAGGGCGGCTGCTGGTCGCCGGGCCCGACACCCGTGCGTACGTCACCGGGGGCGGCGGGGGCGAGTGGGTGGGCCTGCGCTTCTACCCCGGTACCGCGCCCGACCTGCTCGGGGTGCCCGCGTACGCGCTGCTCGACCAGCGGGTGGAGCTGAGTGAGCTGTGGCCGGCTGCCGACGTGCGGCGGCTGCGGGACCGGGTCGACGGGGCGGGCGATCCCGCCGCCGCGCTGGAGGAGATCGCCCTGGAACGGGCCCGGCCCGCCGATCCGTCGTTGCGGCGGCTCGTCGAAGCCCTGGACGCCGGGCGGTCCGTGGCGGCCGCCGCCGAGGAACTCGGACTCGGCGCACGGCAGTTGCATCGGCGCAGTCGGGCCGCCTTCGGCTACGGGCTCAAGACGCTCGCCCGGGTGCTGCGGATGCAGCGGGCGCTCGCGCTCGCCAGGGCCGGGGTTCCGCTCGCCGAGACGGCGGTCCGGGCGGGGTACGCGGATCAGCCCCATCTCTGCCGCGAGGTACGGGAGCTGGCGGGGCTGCCGTTGCGCGGGCTACTCGGCGGGTAGCGGCGCGAACAGGTCGACGCCGTTGCCGTCGGGGTCGTGCACGGTGGCGTACCGCTGGCCCCAGAACGCGTCCCATGGCTTGAGCTCGCCGTGGTACCCGGCGCCGACCAGGTCGTCGTAGAGCGCGTCGACCCCGGCGGGCGAGTCGCAGCGGAAGGCGAGACCCACCCGGCCGCCGCCGGCCGGCGGGCGCCAGGCCGGGTGGAAGGAGCGGATCGTCGCCTCGGTGTCCAGGGCCAGGGTGAGGCCGCCGGGCAACTCGGCCTCGACGTGCGGCTGTTCCTCGGCGCCGGGCGGGAACTCCAGTCCGAGGCGGCGGTAGAAGGCGAGGGCGGCGGCCAGGTCGGAGGTGACCAGACCGATCACGGCGAATCGTGGAGTCATGCCGTCACGGTAGGCGGCGGCCGGCCGCCGGTCTTGAAGGAATCGGACACGCGGTTCAGCGGAAGGCCACCGGGACGTGCGGAAAAAAAAGCGGTCCTCTGCGGAACGCCTGTGCGGCACGATGGGCGCATGATCCGTGCCGTGCGCGTCCTGCCGCCCCTGCTCCTCGCCGCCGCCCTGCTCACCGGGTGCGGCACCGAGAAGGCGGGCCCCGGCGCCTCCGGGAACTCCGGTGCCCCCGCCGATCCGGCCGAACTGGCCTCCAGGGAAGCGGCGTTGGGGATGGCCCCGGAGATGGTCTACGTCACCGACGCGCCGGGCTTCACCCTCGCCCAGCAGTCCGTCGGCGTCCAGGGCGACGACGGCTTCTCCGCCTCGTACGCGGACGAGAAGGGCGCCGTCATCCACCTCTACACCGACCACCTGCGCTATGCCGGGCAGCACAAGTACGAGGTGTCGGAGAAGGACTGCGTGGTGTGGCTGGAGGGTGAGGGCGGAGTCTCCGACGCGGTGCTGGGCAAGGCGCTGCGCGCCGTCCACCGCCCCACCGCCGCCGAACTCGACACCCTCCTGCCCACCCCCGACCCGGCCTTCACCGACGACCAGCCGGTGCAGCGCGGCGACCTGCCGAGCGACGGCGGGGCACCCGACAACAGCGTGCCGACGCCGGGCCTTTGAACCGGCCCCGGCCGTGGGCGATCATGCGGGCATGGCCCCTCGACTGCTCGTCCACACCCGCACCACCGGCTACCGGCACGACTCCATCCCCGACGCCCTCGCCGTCATGCGGGAGTTCACCGGTGCCGGCATCGACGCCACCGAGGACCCGGCCGCCCTCGAACAACCCCTGGACGGGTACGCGGCCGTCGTCTTCCTCTCCACCAGCGGCGAGATCCTGACCCCGGCGGGGCGGGCGCGGCTCGCCGCCCACGTCGAGGCCGGCGGCGGCTTCGCGGGCGTGCACGCGGCGGCCTGCACCGAGTACGACTGGCCGTACTACGGCGAACTCCTCGGCGCCCGCTTCGACCGCCACCCGGAGTACCAGCCCGGCCGGGCGCTCGTCGAGGACCACGACCACCCCGCGACCCGGCATCTGCCCGCCGTCTGGGACTTCACCGACGAGTGGTACGACTTCCGCGACAACCCGCGCGGCCGGGTCCGGGTCCTGCTGCGCGCCGACGAGACGTCGTACGAGGGCGGCGGGACGGGGGACGACCATCCGCTCGCCTGGTGCCGCGAGCAGGGGGCCGGACGGGTGTTCTACACCGGCCTCGGTCACGCCCCCGAGGCCTACCGGGATTCCCGCTTCCTGGCCCACCTGTACGGGGGTGTCGCCTGGGCCGCACGGCTGGTCCAGTGACGTTTCTCCGGTGAACCGGATCCGCCATTGGGGTGAGTAAAGGTCGCGCACGGAGATGGTCACGTGCGTATCTAGAGATGCTCTTGACTTGGCAAAGGGCTGCAGAGACGCGGAGGCCGGTCGCGCCGCCGCGCCACCCACCCACAGGAGGAGCCGGACCTTGACTTACGGGAAGAAGCTGCGCGAGCAGATCGCCGGGCCGGGGACCACCCCGCTGATCGGCGTGTACGACATGTACTCGGCGTCGATCGCGGCCAAACACTACGACGGGATGTTCGTATCGGGCTTCGGCTTCGCCGCCTCGTACTACGGCCTGCCGGACATCGGGTTCATCGCCTGGCCCGACATGGTGGCCTTCGTCCAGCGGCTGCGGGGCGCGTTCCCGCACCACCACCTCCTCGTCGACATCGACGACGGCTACGTCGACCCCGAGGTCGCCTGCCACGTCGTGGAGGGTCTGGAGCGGATCGGCGCCTCCGGGGTGATCCTGGAGGACCAGAAGCGGCCGCGCCGCTGCGGGCACGCCGACGGCAAGCAGGTGCTGCCCCTGGAGGAGTACCTGGACAAGCTGGAGAAGGTCCTGGAGACCCGCAAGGACCTGGTCGTCGTGGCCCGCACCGACGCCACCGACGAGCACGACATCCTGCACCGCGCGGAGCGCCTCGCCGCCACCGACGCCGACGTGATCCTCGTCGACGGGGTACGCAGCGAGGAGTGGATCCGCCGGATCCGCAAGGTCGTCGGCGACAAGCCGCTGCTCTTCAACCAGATCGCCGGCGGCAAGTCGCCCCGTCTCTCGCTCACCGAGCTGGACGAACTCGGCGTCGACGTCGCGATCTACTCCACGCCCTGCCTGTTCGCCGCGCACGAGGCGATGGACTCGGCGCTGAGCGAGCTGAAGTCCGCCGACGGCCGGCTGCCGAAGGTCGACGCGGCCGGCGGCGTGGGCGTCAAGGCGTCCACCACCCTGCTGGAGCGCAACATCGCCCGCGAACGGCTCGACGAGCCCGAGGGCGTGGGCGTGTGACGAACCCGGGGGTGCGGCTGCGCGCGGCCGCGGTGGTCGCCGCAGCCCTGCTGGGCGGGGCCGCGGCACCGGCCTGTGCGGGCGGGAGCCTGATCACCGTGCTCGACAACTCCCACGCGGACTCCATCCTGGAGGTGGACCGCACGGCCAACATCCAGGCCGGGAGAGGGACGGCCGGCAGCGACCACGACGGCAGCGCCGTGGACGCGATCCAGGCGCTGATGGGGGAGCCGCGTCAGAACGACGACGACTGAGCAGGCGGCCGGGCCTGATCGGCCGGTGGGGAACTGCGGGACCGTGTGGCTGGTCACGCAGTTCCCGGCGCCCCTTCGAGGCGCTCTGCGCCTCAGTCCTCGGTCAGGTCCGGCAGGCCGTTCTCGTCCAGCTCCACCTCCTCCTTCGGGTCGTGCTCGTCGGTCGGGGTGGCGGCCACCGTGGCGTGGTGCTGAGCCGGGGCGACCGTCAGGGTCGTGGCCCGGGCGGTGCCCAGGGCCGTGGTCACGGCCGCTGCGGCCAGCAGACAGGCCGCAGCGGTGCGCAGGGTGAGTTTCATACCCCCGAAACGATCTTGATCAAGGTGCGGTCACCGTCGTACGGCCGAACGGGCCGCCGGCGCCGCCGTACTCGCCCGCTGCACCAGCCTGGTCGACAGCTCGGTCGGGGTTCCCTCCGGGCGGTCCCCGTGCACCATCCGCACGAGCAGCCGCAGCGCCGTCGCCGCCACCGCGTGCAGCACGTCGTACGCCGACGGCACCTTCACCGTGCGCGGCGTGGGCCTCAACCTGAACGCCAACGGCCAGGGAATGCCGGCCAGTTCGTACGAAAGCGGGTCACCGGTGACTGCGAGCTCACCGCCGGTCTGGTCGCCCGCTCCGGAGCCATCGCGGACCGGGGCGGGCTGCTGGTGGCCAAGTCGCTCTCGCCGTTCGACCAGGCCGCCGGGGTGATCGTCACCGGCGGCAGCACCGCCCAGCTCATGCGCCGCCCCACCGTCGCCGACGCCTCCGCCTTCACCGGCACCGCCACGGTCCAACTGCCCCTGCTGCTGCGGCTGAAGCGCACCGGCACCGCCTTCGCCGCCGCCGTCTCCGCCGATGACGGCGTCACCTGGACCGCACTTCACCCCCTGAACCCGGGGCATCGGTCAGAGCCGCGCCCAGTCGTCCCAGACCGTCATCTCCGACAGCTCCCGCGGCCGGATCCGCCCCGTCTGCGGCTGCGACCGGCTCGGCTTCGGCACCCTGATGTACGCCAAGTAGTCGCGTGTAGCCGCCCGGCCGCCGTGTGTACCGGAATACTCGAAGTGGCTGTGGTGCTCTTTTCCTGTCGGCGTTTCCGGTGCACGTGGCGGGAGGAGCTGGTGGGGCGGATGACGGCAGAGCGGACGGACCCGGAGGACCCCGTGGCCGGCACCCCGTACGGGGCGGTGCGCGGCAGGTGGGAGCGCGGGGTCGCGGTGTTCCGCGGCATCCCGTACGCCGCCCCGCCCTTCGGGGAGCACCGGTTCCGTCCGCCCGTGCCGCCCGAGCCCTGGGACGGCGTCCGGGACGCGGGGGCGTTCGGGCCGACGGCGCCCAAACCGCCGTACTCACCGGCGTTCGCGCGGTACCTGTCCGACCCGGTGATCCCCGGCGACGACTGCCTCAACCTGAACGTGTGGACCCCGGAGCCGGGCCCCGGCGGCCGGCTCCCGGTCCTGGTCTGGCTGCACGGCGGCGCCCTGACCAGGGGCTCCTCGGCCGTACCGGTGTACGACGGGCACGCGTTCGCCCGGGACGGGGTCGTCCTCGTCTCGGTGAACTACCGGCTGGGCGTGGAGGGCTACGGCCTGTTCCCCGACACCCCGCCCAACCCCGGGCTGCGCGACCAGCTCGCCGCCCTGCGCTGGGTCCACGACACCATCGCGGCCTTCGGCGGCGACCCGGACCGGATCACCCTCTGCGGCCAGTCCGCCGGCGCCATCAGCACCGGCGCCCTGCTCGCCGCCCCCCAGGCCCAGGGCCTGATCCGCCGGGCCGTCCTGCAGAGCGGGCCGCCCGAGGCCTCGGAACGGGACAAGGTACGGCGCATGGTCCGCCGGATGGCCAACCGGCTCAGGATCCCCGCCACCGCCCAGGCCTTCGCCGAGGTGGACCGCGGGCTGCTGCTGCGCACCCAGGCCGAGGTGGGCCGGCTCAGCAGCCCCGTCCTCGGCGGCCCCGCCTTCGGGATCGTCGTCGACGGCGACCTCGTCCCGCGCGACCCGCTCCAGGCCCTCCTCGACGGCGAGGCGGCGCCCGGCGTCGACCTCCTGATGGGCTGGACCCGCGACGAGTACCGGCTCTGGCTGGTACCCGGCGGCCTCGTCGACCACGTCGAGCGGCTCGGCCCGGTCGCCTTCGCCGGCGCCATGGCCCGCTGCCGCGCCGGCCACGAGGTGCCGCGCGGCTACCGCACCCTGCATCCCGAGGCCGGGCCCGCCGAGACCGTCGGCCAGATGGTCACCGACCACCTGCTCCGCCTCCCCCTGCACCGGCTGGCCGAGGCCCGCCCCGGCTCCTCCTACCTCTACGAGTTCGCCTGGCCCTCCAACCGGCCCGGCCTCGGCGCCTGCCACGCCCTGGAACTGGGCTTCGTCTTCGACACCGGGGAGGACCCCGACTCGGTCCGGCTGGCCGGCGAGGGCGCCCCGCAGGAGCTGGCCGACGCGATGCACGGCGCCTGGGTCCGGTTCGCCACCACCGGCGACCCCGGCTGGCAGCCCTGGGACGACACCCACCCGGTCCGCGTCCTCGGCGACGGCGAGCCACGCACCGTGTCCGGCCCCCGGGACGCGGAGTTCGCCCTCTGGAACTCCGGCGCACCCGCGCCGCACCCCGAGCGGACCGCCGAACTCGCCCTGGCGGTACGCCGGCTGCGCCGTTCAGTCGCCGCCGTACGCCGCCACTGAGTGCCGTACCACCACGTGCGTGCCGAGCAGCAGGTGGTCGTCGGCCGACTCCCCGCCGGGCCCGAGCGCGGTGCGCAGCAGCACCCCCGTGGCGAACCGGTGCACCCTCACACCACCCGAGCGATCCCGGCGATCGCCTCCGGCCCCACCCGACAGCACCCGCCGATCAACCGGGCCCCCGCCGCCCGCCACCCCGTCACCTGCTCGGCGGCGAACGTCGACCGCCCCGTCCACGCCCGCGCCTGTGCGTCCCACACCTCACCGCTGTTGGGATAGACGACCACCGGCTTCCCCGTCACCCGCGCCGCCACCTCCACCGCACGGTCGGCATCCTGGGGCGCACAGCAGTTCACGCCCACGGCGATCACCTCGTCCACGTCGGCGGCCAGGGCGAACGCCTCCTCCAGCGGCTGCCCCGCCCGTGTGAGCCCACCGGCCACGCTGTACGACAGCCAGGCCGGCACCCCCAGCCCGCGCACCGCCCGCAGCAACGCCGCCGCCTCGTCCGCGTCCGGCACGGTCTCCAGCGCCAGCACGTCCGGCCCCGCCCCGGCCAGCACCTCGAGGCGCGGCCGGTGGAACCGCTCCAGTTCCCCGACGCTCAGCCCGTACCGCCCCCGGTACTCGGAGCCGTCGGCCAGCATCGCCCCGTACGGCCCGACCGACGCGGCCACCCACAACGGCCTTGCGATCCCCTCCGCCCGCGCCCGCCGTACCGCGTCGCGCCCCAGCTGCACGCTCAGCGCGAGCAGCCGGGCGGCCTCCGCGTGCGGGATCCCGCGCTTGCCGAAGCCCTCGAACGTGGCCTGGTAGCTGGCGGTGATCGCGACGTCGGCGCCCGCCTCGAAGTACGCGAGGTGGGCGTCGCGGACCGCGTCGGGCCGGTCGGCCAGCAGCCGCGCCGACCACAGCTCGTCGCTCAGGTCGTGCCCGGCGGACGCCAGCTGGTTGGACATGCCACCGTCGAGCACGACCGTCCCGGCGGCGAGGGCGTCGGCGAGGCTGGGGGAGTTGTCGCTGGTCATGCTCCCGACGCTAGTCGACCCGGCACCTGAACCGCCATCACGGCCGTCGCCCCGACGGCGCCTCGGATCCCTCCGCTACGCTCGCTCGCGTGACCGTCACCATCGTCCGCGCCTGCCTGCGCGACGGCCGCGGGGGCAGCCCCACCGCGGTCCTGGACGACACGCCGCTCACCGACGACGAGCGCCGCGAGGTACCCGTCCGTGCCGGAACGTCCCACGCCGTGTTCCTCTCGGCTGACCGGGACGGCGGCGGGGTCGCGCTGCGCTTCTTCACCGCCGAGGGCGAACTCCCCGGCTGCGGCCACGGCACGATCGCGGCGCTGGCCGTCCTCGCCGGACGCGCCGGCACCCACGAGGTCACCCTGCGGACCCGGGGCGGCACCCTCGAAGGCCGGGCGATCCGGCACAGCGGCAACGGCGGCCTCGAGGCCTGGTTCGCACCGGGGCCGGTCCGCCTGCGGGCCCCCGCGGCCGGCGAACACGACGAAGTGCTGGCCGCCCTGGGCGTCGCCGGGCACCCGCCCGGCTGTGTCGTCGCCACCCTGGGACGGCCCCGGCTCCTCGTCCCGCTGCCCACCCGGTCCGCCGTCTCCGCCCTGGCCCCGGACCTCGACCGCCTCCGCACCGCCTGCGACCGGCTGGCCCTGCTCGGCTGCTACCTCTACTCGGCCCCGACCCCCGAAGGCCGGGTGGCGGCCCGCATGTTCGCCCCGTCGATCGGCGTCCCGGAGGACATCGCCAACGCCAACAGCACGGCCTGCCTGGCCGCCCACCTCGCCCGTGCGGGTCTGCGTGGCGTCACCGCGGACATGGGCGACCCACTCGGCACCCCGGCGGCCGTCCGGGCCGCCGCAGGCCACGGCCCGGACGGCCCGGAGATCCTCGTGGGCGGCACGGCTGAGATCGTCCGCGACCCGGCCCCGGGGTAGGCCGTCAGGCCGCGTGCCGCCTGCCCCTGCGGCGGCTCCCGCACCGGACATGTCGAGGGCACGGGCGGATCATTCAGAAATCGCTTTCCCCCTTGTCTTGTCAGATCCGTTGACCTTCTCGTAACGCGCCCTTACCTTTTCGCCGATCTCAGAATCCCCCAGAACCCACCAGGAACAATCAAGGAGCGTGTGTGAGATGAGACGTGCGTACGCGATCCTGCTGTCCCTCTGTCTGGCGGTGGTCGGCGCCCTGGCCGCCGCGGGACCGGCCGCGGCCGCCGCCCAGACCGTCACCAACGGCACCCGGTTCACCGACACCTCGGGGAACGTCGTCCACGCCCACGGCGGCGGGGTCGTCAAGGTCGGCGGCTACTACTACTGGTTCGGCGAGGACCGCAACTCCGACAACACCTTCAAGTCCGTGGACGCCTACCGCTCCACCGACCTGAAGACCTGGGAGTTCCGGGGGCACGTCCTCACCCAGTCCTCCGCCTCCGAACTCGGCACCGCCTACATCGAGCGCCCGAAGGTCATCTACAACGCGTCCACCGGCAAGTTCGTGATGTGGATGCACAAGGAGAACGGCGTCGACTACAGCCAGGCCCGCGCCGCCGTCGCCGTCTCCGACACCGTCGACGGCACCTACAGCTACCAGGGCAGCTTCCAGCCGCTCGGCCAGTACATGTCCCGCGACCTCACCACCTTCGTCGACACCGACGGCACCGCCTACATGGTCTCGGCCGCCAACGAGAACGCCGACCTGCACATCTACAAGCTCACCGCCGACTACACCGGCATCGACAGCCTGGTCGCCAACCCCTGGGCCGGCGCCGGCCGCGAGGCCCCGGCGCTCTTCAAGCGGGGCGGCGTCTACTTCATGCTGACCTCGGCCGCCACCGGCTGGAGCCCCAACCAGCAGAAGTACGCCACCGCGAGCTCGCTCACCGGCCCCTGGACCTCCTGGACCAACGTCGGCGACTCCACGGCGTACGGCTCCCAGACCGCGTACGTCCTCCCGGTCAGCGGCACTTCCGGCACCTCGTACCTCTATATGGGCGACCGCTGGGGCAACTCCTTCGGCGGCACGGTCAACGACTCCCGTTACGTCTGGCTGCCGTTGACCTTCCCGACCGCCACCTCGATGTCGATGTCCTGGTACCCGGAGATCTCCGTCGACACGGCCGCCGGCACGGTCACCGGCACCAGCGCCACCTACAACACGCTGATCGCCCGGCACAGCAGCAAGTGCGCCGACGTGCCGAACCAGTCCCTCTGGGAAGGGATCGCGATCAGCCAGTACACCTGCAACAGCGGTGCGAACCAGAAGTGGTGGTTCAAGGACCTGGGCACCGGCTACTACGAACTGATCGGCCGCGGCAGCTCGCTCTGCCTCCAGGAGAACGCGGCCGACGTCACCCAGGAGGACTGCACCGGCGCCGCCGCCCAGCAGTGGTCGGTCGTCACCTCCGGGTCGTACGTGAACATCAAGGCCCGCACGTCGGGTGAATGCCTGGACGTGAGCGGCGCGTCCACCGCCAACTCGGCCGCCGTCATCACGTACACGTGCAACGGCGGCACGAACCAGCAGTGGACGCGCGGAACATGACGGGCTCCCGGTTCAGGTCAGCAGGTCGATCGCGTCGATCGAGGTGCCGGCGCTGAGGTAGGACGTCGTCCCCGAGCCGCTCACCACGTAGATCTTCAGCGTGTTGTAGGCGCTGGTGTCCGTCAGCCAGGCGGACGCCGGCACGCTGTAGGTGAACGTGTGGTTGTTCCCCCGGTACGAGCCCACCGTCAGCGACCGGGTGCTCGGCTGGGTGGGCGGCGAGGGGACGGCGGAGGTCCAGGTGTCGTTGACGACGACCTGCGGCCGGCCGTTCGCGTAGGCCGTCGTCACGCCGATCCTGAGGGTGTGGGCGGCGGCGGCCTGGGCGGCCGTGAGCTTGAAGTAGACGACGATCCCGCTGTTGACGTCCTTCCACAGGTAGCAGGGGAAGGCCGAGGTCTCGGTGCCGCTGCCGACGACCACGTTCCCGGTCCAGGACGCGGCCCGCACGTCGGACGGATGCGCGTACGTCATCAGGTCGGCGTTCTTGAACCCGCCCGGCGTGCCGTCCCAGTTGTTGATCCGCCAGATCGCGGTGGCGTTGCCGGGGTCGTTGGAGGAGGGGACGGCGATGGTGTTGAGCGTGGTGGTCGCACCGGCGGAGACGCTCACCGAGGAGGTGTAGACGGCCAGTTCGCCCTTGAAGACGGTGAGGGTGTACGTCCCCGGCAGCACCCCCGCGATCGAGAAGTAGCCGTCCGACGAGCGCGCCGAACCCCAGTACTGCGCTGCCGAGTTGGCGAGGCCCACGGTGTACGGGTACGCCGTGTCCCGCCCCGTGATCCCGACGCCCGCGACCCGGCCGCGGCCGCCCGCCGCCACGTACCCGGAGATGCCGAGCGAGTCCGCCCACGAGGTGGTCAGGGTGCCCGGGTAGAGGGCCGGGGAGGGCGCGCCGCCGTCCGTGAGGGCGATGACGTACGGGCCCTGGAGGCCGTAGCGCTCCGACTCGGTCTGGTTCTCGCCGTAGTACAGGATCTCGTACAGCCCGCCGCCGTCGGCGCTCTGGTGGCGCAGCAGTGAGCGGTAGAACGGGCCGCCGGAGGCCTTCTCGTGGTTGCTGCGCACGATCCACAGGCCGACGCTGCCGGTCGTCCAGCCGATGTAGCTGTAGTCCATCACCCGCAGTTTCGAGTAGTGCTTGGCGCGGGTCTGGCCGTCGGACTTCTCGAAGACGTCCGCGGACTCGATGACGGTGGGCGCGTAGGTGTAGGAGTCCGGCTCGTCGTTGAGGAACAGACCGGCCTTCACGCGCACGATGTACCGGGTGGCGGTGACGGAAGAGTCGGCCTTGTCGGTCCAGAGGTAGACGTTGTTCTCGCCGCTGCGGGCCGCGTAGTAGTGCTTGAGCGTGCCGTACGAGACGGAGACCAGGATCGTCGAACCGGACTGGGCGATGGTCACCGTGGAGGTCCCGAGCCCCGACTCGACGTGTGAGTTCTTGCCGCCGTAGCCCTGGTACTCGGTGCCCCTGTAGACCAGCGAGGTCAGGTCGCCGTTGGTCTTGCTGACCTTGAAGACCAGGCCGGCCCCGGTGTCCACGACGTAGTCGGAGCCGTCGTCCGACCAGCCGAAGCCCGCCGCCGCGGCGGTGCCGGCGAGCGGTCCGGCGAGGGCGGCGGCGCCGGCGGCGGCCGCGCTGCCGAGGACGAAGGTGCGGCGTCCGAGCGGTCTCCCGGTGGATCCGGACATGGGGGTGCCTCCTTCGGTGGGGCGGGGGTGCGGTCGAGTGTGAGAGTGACAGTTGAATCGATTTCGCGAAAGGGCTTTCGCTGTCAGGGAGTTGGCAGTTTGCGGAAATGGGTCCAGGACCTAGAAAGCGCTTGTCGACCTGGGGTACGGTCCGCGCCAGGTCATGTCGCCACGACGGAGGAGTTACGGGTGAGACGTTTCAACGGAGTCCGTGCCACCGCGCTCGCCGCGGCCGTCCTCGCCGCCTGCCTGACGGCCGCCCCCGCCGCCCGGGCCCACGGCCGGCAGTCGCCCCCCGGCATCGGCAACTGCACCGCGACCGCCTGCCACTTCGACGTCCCGCCGGGCGACTACGACGT
Source organism: Streptomyces sp. NPDC001507 (assembly GCF_042894765.1). NCBI lineage: Bacteria > Bacillati > Actinomycetota > Actinomycetes > Kitasatosporales > Streptomycetaceae > Streptomyces > Streptomyces sp. NPDC001507. Next base: position 608,529 of record NZ_JBIAVV010000006.1, on the reverse strand, counting down.
GACGGTCCGGCTCGGCGGCGCGGCCGCGTCCGCCACGAGCATCGGCGGCGAGACCCGCCGCTCGCTCCTCCCCGAGACGTCCGTGGCCGCCGGGCGGCAGGTGACCCGCGGCTTCACCGTCGACGTCCGCACCCCCGAGGGCGAGCCGACGGGCCCGGACGGAACTCCCGGACTGGACCTCACCGTCGGCGGCCCGGCCCCCGCACTCGCCGGCATCAGGGTCACCCCTGCTTCCCGGCACACCCGGCAGCTCTTCCTCGTCGGCGACTCCACCGTCTGCGACCAGCCCGCCGACCCCTACTCCGGCTGGGGCCAGCAGCTCCCGCAGTACCTGCGCAGGGGCGTCGCCGTCGCCAACTACGCGGACTCCGGCGAAAGTACGGTGACCTATCTCCAGAACCCGCAACTCTGGGGTACCGTCCAGCCGTTGATCCGCACGGGTGACCTGGTCCTCATCCAACTGGCGCACAACGACAAGACGACGGACGAGGCGACCTACCGGGCGAATCTGGAGACACTGGTGGCGGGCGTACGGGAGAAGGGCGGGCGGCCGGTGCTGGTCACACCCATCGTGCGCCGCTGGTTCAGTGCCGACGGCACGCTGAACAACGACATCGCGCTTCTGGTCAACGGGCTCGGCGTCAATCATCCTGAGGTGATCCGCTCGGTCGCCGCCGCCGAGGACGTTCCGGTGATCGACCTCACGGCGAAGACCAAGGCGCTGGTGGAGTCCCTCGGCGTGGAGGGCTCCAAGGCGCTGTACCTGTACGACGAGAAGAAGGACAACACGCACACCTCCGCGTACGGAGCCACCGTCTACGCGGGTCTGGTGCGCGACGGACTGCTCGCCCAGCATCTGGTGCCCCGGGGCACCGTGCGGGCGGGATGAGCGCCTGGGGCGTCCCGACCGGAACCGGGGCGCCCCAGGTCTGCACGGCGCGAGGTCCGGTACGAGGTCTGGTGGGAACGAGGTCCGGTTCGAACGAGGTCCGGTTCGAACGAGAGCCGACAGGAACGAGAGAGAACCGCGATGCAGCTGCCTCCCGAGGACCACGGCCCGAGCCCGCGCACCGGCTTCACCCGCGCCCACTGGGAGGCCGCGGCCGACGCGCTGCTCGCCGCCGTCGAGCCGTACGCCACCCCGGACCGTGCCCTCTACCACCTCCCCGGCGACCACCAGAGCTGGTCGGGCCGGCTCTCCGACGGCCTGGAGGGCTACGCCCGCACCCTGCTCCTCGCCGCCTTCCGCCGCGACGAGACCGTGCTCCAGCGGTACGCCGACGGCCTCGCGGCCGGTGTGTCGGGCGCCTGGCCGCGCATCGAGGACCGCAGCCAGCCGCTGGTCGAGGCCGCCTCGATCGCCCTGGCCCTGCGCCTGACCCGCCCCCTGCTCTGGGACCGGCTCGACGACGCCGTACGACAGCGCGCCGCGGCCTGGCTCGCCGACGCGCTGACCGCCGAACCCTGGCCGTGCAACTGGGAGTTGTTCCCGGTGACCGTCGGCGGCTTCCTGGCCGAGACCGGCCACGGGCCGGAGGCCGCGCACCGGGCGGTCGACCGCGGCCTGGCCCGCATCGAGGACTGGTACGCAGGCGACGGCTGGTACACCGACGGCGACGGCCGCAAGTACGACTACTACAACGGCTGGGCGATGCACCTCTACCCGGTGCTGCACGCCTGGCTCGCCGACGACGAGAAGCTGCTCGACCTGTACGGCGCCCGTCTGGAACGCCATCTCGCCGACTACGCCCGCCTGTTCGGCGGCGACGGCGCCCCCATGCACCAGGGCCGCTCACTGACGTACCGCTTCGCCACTACCGCCCCGCTGTGGCTGGGCGCGCTCACCGGCCGCACGCCCCTGTCCCCCGGGGAGACCCGGCGGCTCGCCTCCGGAGCGCTGAAGTACTTCCTGGACCGGGGCGCGGTGGACGCCCACGGGCTCCTGACCCTCGGCTGGCACGGCCCCGACGCCGCCGTCCTGCAGGGCTATTCGGGCCCGGCCTCCCCGTACTGGGCGAGCAAGGGCTTCCTCGGCCTGCTGCTCCCGCCGGAGCACGAGGTGTGGACGGCGACGGAGGAGCCCGGCCCGGCGGAACGCGCCGACGCGGTCACCCCGATCGCGCCCGCCAACTGGCTGCTCCAGTCCACGCGTGCGGACGGCGTGGTCCGCCTCCACAACCACGGCAGCGAGGACGTCCGCTACGACCCGTACTACACCCGGCTCGGCTACTCGACCGTGACCACGCCCTCGGCGTCGTACGACAACAGCGTGCTCGTCGGCGACGACCCGAGCCGTACACGGATCGAGCCGCTGGGCGTGGGGGAGGGCTGGGCGGCCTCGCGGCACGCGGCCGGTGCGGGCGCCCGGGTGACCGCGGTCGTCCTCGTGCGCGGGGCCGTGGAGGTGCGGGCCTTCCTGGTGTCGGGGGCGCAACCCGGGACGCCCGTACGGGCGACCGGATGGGCGGCACCGGAAGGCCTGCGGTCCGAACTGCTGCCCGCCGTGGGCCTCGACGACACGTCCACCGGCCTCACGGGGGAGGGCCCGACCCTGTTCGTCGCCCTGAGCCGGCTCACCGGGGCGGTGGACGCCGAGCCGCTGGCGGAGACGGTGACCGTCCGTGCCGAAGGGGAGCGGGAGCTGACGGTGCGGTGGCGCGGGGGCCCTGTTCTCCGGGTCCGGTGGCACGACTCCGGCGTGGACGTGGAACACACCGTGGAGGAGTGAGCCGCGGCGGCCACGACCCCGATCCGCAGGCGGACGTCTCCCCTAGTCCCGGTCGGTGCCGAGGGCCTTGCGCAGGAACGTGGTGGCCTGGTCGATGGCACCGCGGGCGGCCTCGGACTCGCTGAGCGAGTTGAGCATCATGAAGTCGTGGACCGTGCCGTCGTAGCGCACCGTGGTCACCGGAACGTCGGCCGCCCGGAGCTTGGCGGCGTACGCCTCGCCCTCGTCGCGCAGCACGTCGGCCTCGTCGACGATCAGCAGGGCCGGCGGCAGGTCGGAGAGCTGCTCGGGGGCGGCCCGGTTGGGGGAGGCGGTGATCTCCGCGCGCTGCTCCGGGTCGGTCGTGTAGGCGTCCCAGAACCACTCCATCAGCTTGCGGCTCAGGTAGTAGCCGTCGGCGAACTGGTCGTAGGAACCGGTGTTCATCGCCGCGTCCGTGACCGGGTAGTACATCGACTGCTGGACGAACGTGACGTCGCCGCGCTCCTTGGCCATGAGGGCGAGTGCGGCCGTCATGTTCCCGCCGACCGATTCCCCGGCCACCGCCATGCGCTGTGCGTCCAGCCCCTTGGCGGCCCCCTCGCGGACGATCCACTGCGCGGTCGCGTAGCCCTGCTCGATGGCCACCGGGTAGTGGGCTTCGGGCGACGGCGTGTACTCCACGAAGACCACGGCCGCGCGGACCCCGACCGCCAGTTCCCGCACCAGGCGGTCGTGGGTGCCGGCGTTGCCCAGGACCCAGCCGCCGCCGTGCATGTACAGCACGACGGGCAGCATTCCGGTGGCGCCCTGCGGTTTGACGATGCGGACCCGTACGTCGCCGACGGCGGCCGGCACGGTGACCCACTCCTCGTCGACCGGCAGCTTGTCGACCGGCGCGGCCTGGAGGTCGTCGAGGACCTTGCGCGCCGCGGCCGGGTCCAGCTCGTACAGGAAAGGATGGTGCGAGGTCGCCTCGGCGAGTTCCCGTGCTTCGGGTTCGAGGACGATCGAGGAGGTCTGAGCAGCCATGGGAATGCTCCCTGGGAAATCCGAGAACGGCATGGTCGGGAAGGCCGGGAAGGCCGGGAAGGCCGGGAAGGCCGGGAAGGGCACGGCGCCGAGCGCACAAGGCTGACGAGCATCGCGACCCGCCGGCGCCGCGCGGTGGCCGCCGGAGCCCGCGCCCCGGGTCAGCCCCTCGGTGAAGACCTACCGTCCACCATAATCACGGCAGCGCCGCCGCTGCATTCCAGGTGTGCGGCCGGTTGCTCAGCGTATCCCTGCTGCGTCATCCGGTCCTGAGCAGCAAGCGGTTATGGCGCCTGCCCGGCGGCATAAGGTGGTGCGCGGGCGGAAGGGGGATCCGTGACATACGGTGCGCGGCGGGCGGCGCGGTCGGCGGCGCGGAGGGGTGCGGCGGACGGCCGGCCACTGTGGAGACAGCGGGACTTCGGGTTCTTCTGGCTCGCCCAGACCCTATCCGTGCTCGGTGACTCGTTCAGCCTGATCGCACTGCCCCTGCTGGTGCTCCAGGCGACCGGCTCGGTGGCCCGGATGGGTCTGCTCACCGGAGTCGGCGGGGCGGCGATGGTGCTGGCGGCGGTCTTCGCCGGGGTGGTCGTGGACCGGGTCGACCGGCGCAGGCTCCTCATCGCCTGCGACCTGGTCCGGATGGTCCTCTACGGCCTGGTCCCGCTCGTCTGGCTCACCGGGCCGCGGCTGTGGCTCCTGTACGTGGTCCTGCCTTTGTGCGAGGCCGTCGGGATGCTCTTCGCCGTCGGGTACGTCACCGTCGTCCGCGGGCTGGTCGGCACCGGCCTGCTCACCGAGGCCAACGGGCGGTTGAACGCCACGGCGGCCGCGGCCGGTGTGCTGGGCCCGCTGGGCGCGGGCCTGGTCGCCGCCTGGACGGGACCGGCCGATGCCGTGGCCGTGGACGCGGCCAGCTACGCGGTGTCGGCGGGCTGCCTGTTCTTCGTACGGCTGCGGGAGCGCGCCGGAGACGACCGCGTGCCCAAGGACACGAGCGTGGGGCGCGACCTGCGCACCGGCGTCGCGTACCTCGTCCGCCATCCCGTGCTGCGCTCGCTCACCGGCCTCCTCTGCCTCTTCAGCTTCCTCACGCTCGGCATCAACGACCTGGTGATCTACCACCTGAAGCACGACCTCGGCCACGACGACGGGACGGTCGGCACCGTGCTCGCGGTCGGTGCGGTCGGCACGATCACCGGGGCGCTGCTGGTCGCCCGGTTCCGCCGGCGGCTCGGCTTCGGGCCGACCTGGATCGGCACGACCGCGCTGTGCGGACTGGCCTTCGCCGGGCTCGGCCGACTGCACGCGGTGCCCGCCGTGGCCGTCGTGACCGCGGTCTACCTGGCCTGCGTCGGCATGGCGGGCACCTGCTCCATGTCCCTGCGCCAGGAGATCACCCCTGAACCTCTCCTCGGCCGCGTCACCTCCGCGCACTGGACGCTCCAGTACTCGATGGCCCCGGTCGGCGCGGCCGTCCTCACCTGGGCCGCCGAGCGCTACGGCACCGCCCCCGTGGCCGCCGTGGCCGGAGTGGCCTGCACCCTGATCGCGCTCGCGGGCCTGTGCACCCCGATCCGTGGCGCGGGCCGCACCTGACACACGGGGGCAGGTCAGCCGTTGACCCCCGTGTAGTGCCCGAGCGACCACCGCCACAGCAGCCGGGCGGCCAGGTAGGCGAGCAGACCGAGGAGAGGGGAGGCGGCCGCCAGCCAGTAGGGGGCGCCGGTGGAGTGGCCGTGGCCGGTGAGGACGGCCGCCGGGAAGTAGGCGACGAAGGCGAGCGGAAGGCCGTAGGTGAGCAGGCCGCCGACGGCCCGGGGCAGCACGTTCAGCGGGTAGCTGCCGAAGGTGCCGAGGAGTTCCTCCAGCCAGCGGCTCCAGTAGTCGGCGGCCGGGTAGCGCAGCGAGGCGCAGGCGACCACCGTGAACAGGGCCGCCTCCAGCAGCATCCCGCCCAGGACCGCCGCGACCAGGTACGAGATCCGGCCCGCCGTCCAGTCGAGGTGGCTGCGGCCGAGCGCACCCGCCATCAGGCCCGCGGCCACGGTCAGGTCACCGATGGCGTTGGTGGGGAAGTACTCCAGCTGCACCTGCCGGTACACGGGCATCGGGCGCAGCAGATAGGCGTCGATCCTGCCTTCCTGGATGTACCGGCCCACCCCGTGCACCCGGCCCAGGACCAGGACGAACAGACCGTGCGCCAGCATCCGCGTCGCCGGGATGAGCAGGACGTCCGAGCTGTCCCAGCCGCCCATCCCGGAGAACCGGGTGAGCAGCACGGTCGCGAACACGATCACCGACACCTGCCAGACGGCGCCGATCGCGATCATCATCAGGAACTCGGTGCGGTACTCCAGCTGCGCACGGAAGTTGAGGCGCGTGATGCGCCAGGCGATCCGGACGGCGTTCAACGGCCTCAGCCTCCCTGGGAGATGACACGGCGGGCGGCGCGCCGCCACACGAAACGGGTGAAGAGGTACAGCGCCACGACCCAGCCGGCCTGGACACCTAGCTGCCGACCGGCGTCCGACAGCGGGATCCGGCCCACGTACAGCGACAGCGGCACACTCAGCGTCGCCTGGAAGGGCAGGAAGGAGCTGAGCGTGACGAACCAGTGCGGGAAGAACCAGAGCGGCGCGTACACCCCGGACAGCAGGTTCTGCGCGAAGACCAGGATCAGCATCGCCGCGCTGTTGCGCAGCGTCCAGAAGCAGAACTGGTCGATGAGGAGCATGACGTAGTAGAGGACCAGCTGGCCGAGCAGCAGGCTGAGCGCGAACACCGCCGCCGCCGCGGCCGACCGCGGCGGATCCACCACCCCGGCCGCCAGACAGACCACGTATCCCGCCAACGCCCAGGTCAGCCCGTACAGTTGCTCGCCGACCGCGCGCAGCGCGTGGTAGCGCTGGGGCGGCAGCGGGCGCAGGTACCAGTAGACGATGGTGCCGAAGTGCATGTGCTGCATCACGGAGTCCCGGCCCGCGTACTGGTCCAGCTCGCGCAGCCGGGAGGCGAGCACGGCCAGCACCGCGTAGGTGACGGCCTGGCCGCGGTCCAGACCCGCGGTCGTACCCGACTGGGAGTACAGGCCCCGCCACAGCGAGGCGACCAGCACCACCTGCACGGTCAGCCGCAGCAGGACCCCGGTCATCCGGGGCGGGGTGTACAGCTCGCCGAGCGGGGTGACCCGGGCGGCGCGCCAGGCGTACAGGAGGGCCATGTCAGACCGCCTCGGCCTTCGCCTGCGCGTAGGCCGCCCGCATCACGTCCTCCAGGTCCGCCTCGTCCACCGCCACACCGGTCACCTCGTGCCGCTCGATGACCAGCTTCAGCGCCTCGTGGACCGTGGGCGCGGCCGGACCGTCCGGGCCGAACACCACCTGCGGGCCCTCCCGGCTCACCAGGGTGATGCCGGGCAGCGAAACGACCGGCGTGTGCGCCTCGGCGAGCGTGGCCCGCACCTGCCAGGTCGAGCCGAACCGGCGCCGCATCTCGGCCAGCGAGCCGTCGAGCACCAGCCGCCCGTGGTTGACGAGCACCACCCGCTCGGCGAGCCGCTCGACCTCGGTCATGTCGTGCGTGGTCAGCAGCACCGTACGGCCGCGCTCGGCCACCTGGTACCGCAGGAACTCGCGGACCTGCTCCTTCACCACCACGTCCATGCCGATGGTCGGCTCGTCCAGGAAGACGACCGGGGGGTCGTGCAGCAGGGCGGCGGCCAGGTCGCAGCGCACCCGCTGGCCGAGCGAGAGGTGCCGGACCCGGGTGTCCCAGAAGGCGGAGAGTTCCAGAAGGTCGTCGAACTCCCTGAGCCGCGCCGCGTGTTCGGCCTTCGGCACCTCGTAGATGTCCCGCAGGATCGCGAACGACTCCCGCACCGGAAGGTCCCACCACAGCTGGGTCCGCTGCCCGAACACCGCGCCGATGTTGCGGGCGTTGCGCTCCCGTTCCCGGTACGGCACCACGCCCGCGACCCGGGCCTCGCCGGCGGTCGGGGTGAGGATCCCGGTGAGCATCTTGATGGTGGTCGACTTGCCCGCGCCGTTCGGGCCGAGCAGGGCGAGGAGTTCGCCCGGGGCGACGTCGAAGGTGATGTCGGAGACCGCCTGCTTCTCCACGCGTTCGGGGTTGACCAGAGATCGCAGGGCGCCCGCGAACCCCGGGCGCCGGACGGTGGTGTGGAAGGTGCGGGACAGACCGCGGACCTCGATGGTTCCGGCCACGCTGGGTACTCCCTCGTTCCGTGCACGACGTACGGCCGGTCGGTTTGGGAGGCCGACCGGCCGCGGATACGCCACGACGGTCGCAGAGCGCCGAGGGGCCCGGCAATGGACTAATCGTGCCGCGATTTGGACTGTTCGATCAGCGGCGGGACGGCGGTCCCACGGCCGGGAAGTCCGCGTCGGTCAGCGGGAGGCCGGCACGGTGCGGCCCGGGCGTCCCCCGTTGCGCAGGCCCACCGACCGCAGGGCGCCCTCCAGGGCGAAGGTGGCCGCGCCCAGGCAGACCGGGTCGGTGGGGATGGGGGAGAGGACGATCTCGGTGGCGGCGAACGGCCGCCCGAGCGCGTGCCGCCGGACCGCCTCGCGCACTTCCGCCAGCAGCGGCTCGCCGAGCTTGCGGGCCACCCAGCTGCTGAGCACGACCAGTTCGGGGTTGAGCAGGTTGACCAGGTTGGCGATGCCGGCACCGATGTAACGGGCCGTGTCCCGGACGACCGCGACCGCCACCGGGTCGCCGTCCGCCAGACCCCGGGCCAGCGCGCCCACGGTGGCCGTCTGGTCCTCCGGGTGCAGCAGCGGGCTCTGCGGGCTCAGCTCCCGCAGGTTCAGCATGATCCCGGGGGCGCCCACGTACGTCTCGACGCAGCCGCGGTTGCCGCAGTGGCACGGCCGCCCGTCCAGGACGAGCGTCGTGTGACCCCACTCCCCGGCGCTGTTGCTGACCCCCCGGTGCAGCCCGCCGCCGAGCGCGAGCCCGGCGCCGACCCCGGTCCCGAGGTTCACCACCACGGTGTCCCCGCGGCCCCGCGCCGCCCCGAACCACTGCTCGGCCACCGCACACGCCCGCAGCGGGTTGTCCAGGTGGAGCGGGTAGGCGATGTGCTCGGCGAGCAGGCCGAGCAACGGCACGTCGTGCCAGTCCCAGTTGGGCGCGTACTCGGCGATGCCGGTGGCCCGGTCCACCTGCCCCGGCACGCTCACCCCGACGCCCAGCACCCGCGCGCCCTCGATCCCGGCCTGCGCCACCACCGCACCGACCGCCGCGGCCACCTGACCCACCACCTGCTCCGGCCGGTTCTCGCCGGGGCGCATGTCCTCCTCGGCGCGGGCCAGCACGTTCAGGGCGAGGTCGAACAGCTCGACGTGGACGTACGTCTCCGCTATGTCGACGCCGATCAGCGCACCCCCCGAGGCGTTGACCGCGACGAGCCCCCGGGGCCGGCCGCCCGCCGAGTCCTCGAAGCCGACCTCCGTGATCATCCGCAGCTCCAGCAGCTCCCCCACGAGGGTGGCGACCGTGGCCAGGCTGAGCCCGGTGACGGCCGCCAGCTCCTGCCGGGAGGTGGGAGACTCGGCGATGATGTGCCGCAGTACCTCGTAGCGGTTCGCGGTGCGGATGTCACGTGATGTGTGCTTCACGCGGCGCAAGGCTATGGCCTGGGAAGCGCTTTCGACAAGGTATTACGCTAAGGGTTTGATTAAGTCGGTCCTGCCGGGTCCTGTATGGCCCTGGCGGGTCCTGTCCGGTGCGTCAGTCGTCCAGGAGATCCGCCACGAAGGGGTTCGTGAACTTCCCTTCGGGGTCCAGCTCCCGGGCCAGGGCACGGAACTCGCCGAGGCGCGGATACCGTTCGCGCACGTCCGCGGCCGGGACGGCGAAGACCTTGCCCCAGTGCGGCCGCGGGCCGAAGGGCTCCAGCGCCTCCTCCAGGCGGCGCACCACGGGCAGTACGGCCGCCAGGTCGTCCACCCAGGTGAAGTGCAGGGCGACCGAGTCACGGCCGTGGGCGGGGCTGAGCCACTGCGGATCGGCGGCGATCGTCCGCACCTCGCAGGTCTGCAGGACCGGGGAGACCGTCTGCCGGACGGCGTCCACGGCGTGCAGTGCGTCGAGGGCCGTCGTCCTCGGCAGCAGGTACTCGGACTGGAGCTCGTCCCCGCTGCTCGGCGTGAACTCCGCCCGGAAGTGCGGCAGCCGCTCGTGCCAGGGGCCCGGCACCCCGAACTGCTGGGTGCAGTTGCCGGCCGGCATGCCCGGCACCGGGTGCATCGCCTCGGTCGCGGGCGCGGCCCACTCGAACTCCGTGGTGGGCCGGTCGGTGCGCCGCTTCACCCACACCTGCCGGAAGCCCGGCTCCCGCCAGTCGGTGAACAGGCTGACGCTGTAGGCGGCGCCGGAGACGGCCGGGAAGTCCAGGCCGGCCAGGGGGAGTTCGGTGTATACAGTCTGCGCCATGTCATATGCCGCCTCCAGGTCCAGGGTGAGCGCGGTGACGGCCCCCAGCGCCCCCAGCGAGGTCACCGCCCCCTCGAACCCCGCCTCGCCGCGCGCGATCCGCGCCGTCGAGCCGTCGGCGAGGACCAGCTCCACCTCCCGCACCGGCGCCGCGAGCGACCCGTTGGCCACCCCCGAGCCGTGGGTGCCGGTGGCGACCGAGCCGGCCACCGAGATGTGCGGCAGCGAGGCCATGTTGGGCAGCGCGAGGCCGTGCGCATGGACCGCGCGGGCCAGCTCGGCGTACCGTACCCCGCCCGCGACCCGGACCGTGCGGGCCGCCGTGTCCACCTCGGTCACCGGCGGCAGCCCGGCGAGCGAGACCAGCACGCCGTCCGGGCCCGGGTCGGCGATGCGGTTGAAGGAGTGCCCGCTGCCCAGCACCCGTACCCGCGCACTGCCGGCCACCAGCGACCGCAGCGCGTCGAGCGAGTGCGGCCGGTGGAACTCCTTGGCGGTGTACGTGATGTTGCGCGCCCAGTTGGTGACCGTCTGTGCCGGATCCGTCATCTCTGCCGTCCCATCCCTGTCGTTCGCCGGAGAGTGCCGGCCGTCCTGGTAGCAGTGTCCGTCCCCGCCGGGCGGTGCCTGTCCATTGACCCTCTCATTCGCCGAGACCTACGGTAGAGACCGGTTGCTATCGCCGCGTCACCGAGCCGGAAGGTCACTTCCTTGCCCGAGCGTCCCCAGGCATTGTTCGCCATGACGGCCCGGAACGTGCCGCACGTCTTCCCGCCGGAGGTGCTCGCGCGCCTGCGCGAGTACGTAGAAATCGATCCCACTCTGGTGGCGCACGACTTCACCGACCCCCGGGTACGGGAGACGCTCGCCCGCACCGAGGTCCTGGTCACCGGCTGGGGCTGCCCGGTCCTGGACGCGGCCGCCCTGGACGCGGCGCCGAAACTGCGCGCGGTGCTGCACGCGGCCGGCTCGGTCAAGGGCTTCACCACGCCCGAGGTGTGGCGGCGCGGCATCGTCGTCTCCTCGGCCGCCGCCGCCAACGCGCTGCCGGTCGCCGAGTACACCCTGGCGATGATCCTGCTCGCCGGGAAGGACGTCTTCGCCCACCGCGACCTGCTGCGCACCCGCCGCGCCTACCCGTACGGCGACATCGTCCCCGGCATCGGCAACTTCCGCCGCCGGGTCGGCATCGTCGGCGCGTCCCGCATCGGCCGCCGCCTCATCGAGCTCCTGCGCCCGTACGACCTGTCGGTCGCCCTCGCCGACCCTTACGTGGACGCGGCGGAGGCCGCGAGGCTCGGTGTGCCCCTGCTGCCCCTCGACGACCTGCTGCGCACCTCGGACATCGTCACCGTGCACGCCCCCGAGACCCCGGAGACCCGGCATCTCCTCGGCGCCCGCGAGCTCGCCCTGATGCCGGACGGGTCGGTGCTCGTCAACACCGCGCGCGGCTCCCTGCTCGACCACGACGCCCTGATCGACCAACTGCGCACCGGCCGCCTGACCGCCATCCTCGACGTCACGGACCCGGAGCCGCTGCCCGCCGACTCCCCCCTCTTCGACCTTCCCAACGCCTTCCTCACCCCGCACCTGGCCGGCTCGCAGGGCAACGAGCTGGCGAGGCTCGGCCGCACCGTCGTGGAGGAGGCCGGCCGGCTGCTGACCGGTGACGGTCTCCTGCACGCCGTCGACCACTCGGCCCTGGAGCGGGCCGCGTGACGGGCCGTCCGCCTGGCGCCCCCGGCCGTCTCGTAGGGTGACGTGAACACATGACGAAGGGGAGCCGAGCGGTGGCGAAGCGGACGCAGCCGGCGCCGAACGGGGACGCCTCGACGGTACGGGACGTGGCCGCGCGGGCCGGGGTCTCCGCGTCGACCGTCTCCCGGGTCCTCGGCGGCACCTATCCGGTGGCCGCCGCCACCCGCGCCCGGGTCCTGAAGGCCATGCGCGAGCTGGACTACGTGGTCAACGCGCACGCCCGCGCGCTCGGCGGCGCCACCAACAACACGGTCGCCTTCGTCGTCGACGACGTCACCGGCCCCTTCTACGCGCACATCGCCCGCGGGGTGGAGGAGCAGGCCTCGGCGGAGGGCCGGCTGTGCATGCTGTGCACCACGCACGGCGACCCGCGCCGCGTCCTCGCCGTCGTGGAGACCATGCGGGAGCAGCGCGCCGACGCGGTGATCGTGGTGGGCGGCGCCCTTCAGGACAAGGCCTACCACGACCGGATGACCCATTTCGCGCACGCCCTTGACCGGTCCGGCTCCCGGCTGGTGCTCGTCGGCCGCCCGCCGCTCGGCCCCGGCGTCCCGGCCACGGTCGTCGACTACGACAACGAGGGCGGCGCCTTCGCCCTCACCGGCCACCTCCTCTCCGGCGGCCACCGGCGCATCGCCTACCTCGGCCGGGTCCCCGGCCTGTCCACCAGCGCCCAGCGCATCGCCGGCTTCACCCGCGCCCACGAACTCCTCGGCCTCGCCCCGGACCCCGGCCTCGTCCTCGACGGCGTCTTCTCCCGCTCCTACGGCTACCAGGCGACCCGTGAACTCCTCGCCTCCGGGCGCGACTTCACCGCGATCTTCGCGGCCACCGACATGATCGCCACCGGCGTGATCCAGGCCCTGCGGGAGTCCGGCCGCCGTATACCCGACGACATCGCGGTGGCCGGCTACGACGACATCCCGGTCGCACGCGACGTCTACCCGACCCTCACCACGGTCCACGTACCCCAGGAGGAACTGGGCCGTGCCGCCGTCCGCCTCGCCCTGCACCGCGACGAGCTGCCGGACGGACAGCACCTGGTGCTGGGGACACATGTGGTGCTGCGGGAGTCGACGCGGCGCGCTGCCGGTAGCTGACACCTGGAGCACCGGCTGCGGATTTCGTTGCAATGTGCGCTGGGATTGTCGTAATCGTTGATTGCATGGCTATCGGGCTGCGAGATCGGTAGCGTGCGAGGATGACGTCCGACCCACTGCCCCCGCGCCTTCCGGTCACCGACCTCACCCGCCATCGCCGGCTGCGCGAGCAGGGCAGCCATGACCGGGCCGAGCTGGAGGCGATCCTCGACGCCGGGTTCGTCTGCCATCTGGGGGTGGTGGCCGAGGGGCGGCCGCTGGTCGTGCCGACGGTGTACGGACGGGACGAGCGGCAGCTGTACCTGCACGGCTCGGTCGCGAGCCGCAGCCTCGCGGGCGGTACCCCGGTGTGCGTCACCGTGACCCACGTCGACGGCCTGGTGCTGGCGCGGTCCGTCTTCGAGCACGGCGTCAACTACCGCAGCGCGGTGATCCACGGCACGGCCCGCAAGGTGACCGACCCGGAGGAGAAGCTGGCGGGGCTGCGCCTGCTCACCGAACACACGGCCCCGGGCCAGTGGTCGTACGCCCGGCTGCCGAACCGCAGGGAACTCGCCGCCACCACACTCCTCGCCCTCTCCCTGGAGGAGGCCTCCGTCAAGATCCGTACCGGTGCGCCCGAGGACGGCGACGGGCCGGACGCGGAACTGGGGCTGTGGGCCGGCGTCCTGCCCCTGACGTCGGCCTGGGGTGCGCCGGTGACGGACCCCGCACTGCCCACGAACACCCCCGTACCGGGACACATCGCGCGCCGAGAGGGGACCCGGCACGGCTGACGGCGGGGCGGGGGCATACCGTGAGGAGCTGAACGCCTGAGCCGGGAGGAGACACGGGATGGGCAGCCGTACCGCGCTGGTCGAGGATCTGATGGAGAGGTTCCCGCACGTACCACGGGAAGCCGTCTTCAAGGAGGACCTGCTCCGGGGCGGTGTGGCCTTCGACCCGTCCGCGCTGAGCGACAACGAGAGCGGCGAGGTCAAGCCGAAGTCGTACTTCATCTTCTCCTTCGACCACGGCACCCTGCCCGAGCTGGGCGAGGCCGCGCTGCGCCGGCCGCCGGAGGAGATCATCCTCACCGGCGGCCCGTACGACCTGCGGCGGACCGTGGTGTCGGTGCGGGTGAACCCCACCTCGCCGTACCGGGTGGCCGCGGACGAGGAGGGCATGCTCGGGCTCTACCTCGACGGGAAGCGGATCGCCGACGTCGGCGTGCCGCCCATGCCGGAGTACTACCGGCACAAGCTCTCCAACGGGAAGTCCGTGATGGAGGTCGCCCCGACCATCCAGTGGGGCTACCTGATCTACCTCACCGTCTTCCGGGTCTGCCAGTACTTCGGCGCCAAGGAGGAGTGCCAGTACTGCGACATCAACCACAACTGGCGCCAGCACAAGGCGGCCGGGCGGCCCTACACGGGCGTGAAGGACGTCGAGGAGGTCCTCGAAGCCCTGGAGATCATCGACCGGTACGACACCGCCAAGGCGTCCACCGCCTACACGCTGACCGGCGGCGCGATCACCAAGACCGTCTCCGGGCGCGACGAGGCCGACTTCTACGGCCACTACGCCAAGGCCATCGAGGAGCGGTTCCCGGGCCGGTGGATCGGCAAGGTGGTCGCGCAGGCGCTGCCGCGGGACGACGTGCAGCGGTTCAAGGACTACGGCGTGCAGATCTACCACCCCAACTACGAGGTGTGGGACGAGTACCTGTTCAAGATGTACTGCCCGGGCAAGGAGCGGTACGTCGGCCGGGACGAGTGGCACAAGCGGATCCTGGACTCCGCCGAGATCTTCGGCGCGCGGAACGTGATCCCCAACTTCGTGGCCGGGGTGGAGATGGCCGAGCCGTACGGGTTCAAGACCGTCGACGAGGCCATCGCGTCGACCACCGAGGGGCTCCGCTTCTTCATGTCCCACGGCATCACGCCCCGCTTCACCACCTGGTGCCCGGAGCCGACCACCCCGCTCGGCAAGGCCAACCCGCAGGGCGCCCCGCTGGAGTACCACATCCGGCTGCTGCAGGCCTACCGCCAGACGATGGAGGACTTCGGGCTCTCCTCCCCGCCCGGCTACGGCCCGCCCGGCCCCGGCCGCGCCGTCTTCTCCGTCAGCTCCTTCATGGACAGCCTGCCGGCCAGGGAGCCCACGGAGGTGTGACATCCGGCGGCGCGAGCGACTTCCGGGAACGGTGAGTCGAAACGTGGTCGCTGTCCGTACTAGAGGCCGGAGTTGTGGGCCACGGCGGGCACGAACGCGCTTTCCAGCCCGTCGGCGCAGGGGTTGACGTGACACCGGGGACCGGTGGTACGGGTGACGGGGAGAATCCGTGGCACGACCACCGGTAAGCGGTTTCGCATACGCCGCTTGTCAGTTGTGCAGGAGACGTGAAAAGCTCTGGCCCTGCCGTGAGGTTCCCCCCAACTCCGTTGCCGATACGGTGAGTTGACCTCGCTTTGGATGCAGGAGACCCATGCCCGACCTGCCGACCCCTCAGGACGCCGCCGAGGCAGCGCTGTTCTCCGAATGCTGGGACGCGGTGCTCTCCTACGCCGACCTGTGCACCTCCGGCTCTCTGGCGGCCAATCAGCTGGCCACCGAGGCCTTCACGCTCGGCATGCGCGAGGCCCGGGAATCGGACTTCGCGCCGGTGCGCAGCTCCGGACGGCGCGCCGCCCGGCTCCCGATGATCCCGCTGCTGCTCACCGCCGTGCGCAACACGGCCGCCGGCTGGGAGTCCGGCGGGCTCGGACACAAGCTCGACCCGGACCTCAGGCTGTGGCTCAACTCCGAGAAGGCCGCACGCTACACGGGACCGCCGCTGCAGCGGCCCGTCGCGCTGCGCGGCCTGCGCGACATGCAGGAGGCCGACGCCTCGCTGCTGTGGCTGGCCGAGGTGGAAGCGCTGCCGCTGCCCTCCGTGGCGCGCCGGCTCGGCCTCGACCAGACCGTCGTCGTCCAGGAGCTGGAGCAGGTGCGCTGGCTCTTCCGCGACCGCTGCCACCGCGCCCATCTCGACTCGCCGATGGCCGCCGAGTGCCGCAGCTATGCCCGGCTCCTCGACGCGGTCACCCGGTCCTCGGCCGCCGACACGCCCGAGGACCTCTCCCGGCACCTGGCCACCTGTGTGCAGTGCGCCGAGGCCGCCGCCTGTCTGCGGCTGCACGGCGGCGGACTGCCCGCGGCGCTCGCCGGCGGGGTCATCGGCTGGGGCGGCCTCGCCTACCTGGAGCGCCGCCGGCGCGCCGCCGAGGTACGGCTCGGCGCGGGCCGTCCGGCCACGGCCGACAACGACGGCGGCGACCCCAAGGAGAGCGCCGGCCGGGGCAAGGTGCTGCGGCAGGGTCTGCTCGGCGCGGCGGTGCTGATCTCGCTGGTGGCGCTCGGTGTGTCGATGATGCCGATGGGCGGCGGCTCCGGCGACGACACGGCCACCGCCTCCCACGACGACCGCCAGCCGGTCGCCGACCCCACCGCCGACGTCCCCTCGGCCGACCCGACCGCCACCCGCACCGCGTCCGCCTCCGCGGCCCCCTCCACCTCGGCCACCACCGGGAAACCGGGCCACAAGAACCCCGACCCGGAGCCCCAGGGCACCTCCTCGGCCACGGCGAGCACCGGCCACCACGGCACCGCCTCCGCCTCCGCCGACCCCACCACCCCCGCGGCGGCCGCCTGCCGGGTCTCCTACGACCTGGTCAACCAGTGGACCGACGGCTTCCAGTCCACCGTCACCGTCACCACCACCCAGGCCCTGACCGGCTGGCGGGTCCAGTGGTCCTTCCGGGACGGCCAGAAGGTCACCCAGATGTGGGACGCGACCGTCAGCCAGGACGGCGGCCGGGTCACCGCCGACGCCGCCGACTACAACCAGACGGTCGCCGCGAACGGCACCCTGTCCTTCGGCTTCCTCGGTACCTGGAGCGGCAGCAACTCGGCGCCGTACGCCTTCACGCTGAACGGCGACACCTGCTCGCTGAACTGAGCGAGCGGGGTCACCCGCACGGCCGGGGGGCGGGGGGGGGCCCCGCGGGCGGGGGGCCCCCCCCCCCCCCCCCCCCCCCGCCCCGGGGGACCACCCCCCCCCCCCCCCGGGCCCCCCCCACACGCGGCCCCGTACGCCAGCCTCGGTGCCGCGCTACACGGTCTCGCCCCCCGGGGCGCGGGGGCCCCCCCCCCCGGGGGGGGGGGGGGCCCCCCCGGGGGGGGGGCCCCCCCCCCCCCCCGGCCGCACGTCAGGCCGTTTTCCTCAACGCCAGGCTCAGCACTGCGACTTGTAGAAGTACTTGCTGACCGTCGGCTCGTTCATGTTGTCCTTGGTGATCGCCACCATGTTCGTGCCGATCGACTTGCTGACCGACTTGCCCTCGAAGGCGTTGGCGAGCTGGTCCACCGCCTGCCGGCCGATCGCCGCCGGGTCCTGGGCGACCAGCACCTGGAGGGTGCCCGCCTTCAGGGAAGCTATCTCGTCCGGCTCGGCGTCGAACGCGGCCACCTTCACCGCGCCCTCCTTGCCGGCCTGCTTCAGACCGGTGGCGATGCCCTGACCGGTGTTGGTGTTGCCCGCGAACACCCCGCCGAGGTCCGGGTGGGCGGCGAGCGTCGACTGGATCTGGGAGGCCGCGGTGGCCGGCAGGTCGTTGTCGTACAGCGTGGGCAGCACCTTGATGTCCGGGTACTTGGCCATCTCCTCGGTGAAGCCCTTGATCCGCGCGTCGGTCGTCGACACACCGGGCTTGACGCTGATGACGATGACCGAGCCCTTCTTGTTCATCAGCTTGGCCAGCGCGTCGGCGGCGACCCGGCCGCCCTTCTCGTTGTCCGACGAGATCCGGGTGATGCCGACCGACGTGTCGGTCACCGTGGTGTCCACCAGCGCCACCTTGGTGCCGGCCGACTGGATCTGCTTGAGCGACGGCGTCAGCGCGCTGGTGTCGACCGGCGAGATCAGCAGCCCGTCCGGCCGGGACGCGGCCGTCGAGTCGAGCAGCGGCCGCTGCACCGACACGTCCCACTGCGCGGAACCGTCGGCCGTGAAGTCCATCCCCTTGGCCTTCGCCTCCGCCTGCGCGGCACAGGTCATGGTGATGTAGAACGGATCGCTCTTCACCCCGGTGATCAGCCGGACCTTCTTGCCCTTGGCGCTGCCCGAACCCCCCGAGCCGCCACCGTCGCCGGACGAACCGCACGCCGAGGCCCCCGCGCCGAGGGCCAGGACCGTGCCCACCGCGACCAGCAACCGACGCCTGCTGCGAATGCTCCCCATCACCGAGTCCTCCTTAGTCACCAGCGATTCAGTCATGCGCGTTCCCGGGTCTTCCTGCGCAGCTGGTCGATGTAGACCGCCACGACCAGCACCACACCCACCGCCACGTCCTGCCAGTACTGCTGGACGCCGATCACGATCAGCCCGGTGGTCAGCACCGCCGGGATGAACACGCCGATCACCGTGCCCAGCACCGAACCCCGGCCGCCGAACAGGCTGGTGCCGCCGAGGACCACCGCGGTGATCACCTTGAGGTTGTCCGTGGAGTGCCCGGCGATGGACGTCGTGCCGTACGAGGCCAGCCACATCACCGCGCCGAGCCCGGCCAGCAGCCCCATCAGTCCGTAGACCTTGACCAGCTGCCGGCCCACCGGAATGCCCGCCCGCCGCACCGCGGTCGGGTTCGAGCCGATCGCGAGGGTGTGCTCGCCGAACCGGGTGCCGGCCAGCACCGCACCGAAGATCGCGGTCACCACGGCCGCCAGGATCACCATCCAGGGGATGCCCAGCACCTTGCCGAAACCGAGGCTGTTCTGCAGATGCGTGGAGGCCGCCCCGGCCGGGTCCTGTCCGCCGGTGGCCAGTTCGGCGATCCCCAGGGCCGCGCCGAGCCCGCCCAGCGTCACGATCAGCGGCGGCACCTTGCCGGTCGCCACCACCGCACCCTGCAACGCCCCCCACGCCGTGCCCACGGCCAGCGCGATGACGACACAGAACGCGACCGTGCCCCAGCCCGAAGTCGCCCCGCCGTGATGGATGTTGTACTCGCCCGCCGCGACCGCGGCCAGCACCAGCACCGAGCCGATCGACAGGTCGATGCCCGCCGTGATGATCACGAACGTCATGCCGACGCCGAGCACCAGGTAGATGGCCGCGTTCACGGCGATCTGGGTGATGTCGTACGTGGTGAAGAACTTGCCCGGCGCCGCGATCGTGAAGAACAGGACCAGCGCCACCAGGATGACGAAGGTCCACAGTTCGTTGAGGGTCGCGGCGCGGCGCACCCAGTCGGGCACAGCGGACCGGCCGCCCACGGCCGCCGGGGCCTTCTCGCTCTGCGCGGTCATCGTGCGCCCTCCGCTTCCCCGGTGCCGTTCGGCCCGTCCAGCGAGCCGGTCATCGCCCCGACCAGCTCCTCGATCGTCGTGTCGGCGGCGGTGTACGACGCGACGCGCCGGCCCAGCCGCAGCACCTCCACCCGGTCCGCGACCGACAGCACCTCGGGCATGTTGTGACTGATCAGCACGACGCAGATGCCCCGGTCGGCGACCCTGCGGACGGTCTCCAGGACCCGGGCGCGCTGGACGACGCCCAGCGCGGCGGTCGGCTCGTCCATGAAGATGACCTTGTGGGCGAAGGCGACCGCACGGGCCACCGCGACGGACTGCCGCTGGCCGCCGGACAACGTTGTCACGGGAGCCGTCACATCCTTCAGCTCCACACCGAGTTCGGCGAAGGCCTTGACCGCCTCCCGGCGCATCGCGGGCCGGTCGAGCACGCCGATGCGCCCGAGCAGGCCCCCGCGCACGATCTCCCGGCCGAGGTAGAGGTTGGCCGCCGCGTCCAGGTCGGGCGCGAGCGACAGGTCCTGGTAGACGGTCTCCACGCCCTGCCGCTGGGCGTCCATCGGACCGGAGAACCGCACCGGGACGCCGTCCAGGCGGACCTCGCCGGCGTCGGGGGCGAGCACGCCCGACAGGACGTTCACCAGAGTGGACTTGCCGGCACCGTTGTCACCGATGAGGGCGACGACCTCGCCGGGGTATGCCGTGAAATCGGCGCCCGAGAGCGCCTGGACGTGGCCGAAACGCTTGACCACCCCATGTGCCGTGAGCAGTGGTTCCCTTGCAGAGGCCATGTTGTGCCTTCTGGTTGGTATCGTTAACAGCTTGGCTGATTCTTGGGGCGCCCACAGCGGGGTGTCAAGGGTGGTGCAGCCGCTCGCCGAGGGCGCTGGTCGCGCCCTCATCTCCCGTTGTCCGCAAGGCTGTTGACACGCGTGCGAGTTGGTAACGTTAACGAGTCGACGCTCAAACGTGACGCAGCTGGAGGACGTGGCGTGGCAGCCACCCGGCCGACCATGAAGGACGTTGCCGCGGAAGCGGGCGTCAGCACGATGACGGTGTCCCGCGTCGTCAACGGCGATGCGGCCGTCGCCCCGCGGACCGCCGCGCGGGTGGAGGCGGCGGTCCGCAAGCTCGGCTACCAACGCGACGACGTGGCACGGCAGTTGCGGCGCACCCACGAACTGAGCCAGATCATCGGCCTGTTGGTCGACGACGTGACCGACCCCTTCATGGCCGCGGTCGCCTCCGCCGCCGAGGACGTCGCACGTCAGCGCGGCTGCATCATGCTCATCGGCTCCAGCCGCGCCGACCTGCGCCGCGAGCGCGAGGTGATCGCCGCGTTCACCGCCCGCCGCGTCGACGGCCTGATCCTCACGCCGGCCGCCGGCAGCCACCGCTTCCTGCGGCCCGCCCAGACGCAGGGCACGAAGATCGTCTGCGTCGACCGGGCGGCGACCGGCCTGGACGTGGACGCCGTGGTGGTCGACAACTTCGGCGCGGTGCGCGGGGCCGTGGAGCAGTTACTGGCGCACGGCCACCGCAGGATCGGCTACGTGGGCGACACGCCGAGGATCTGGACGTTCGGCGAACGCCGGCGGGGCTATCTCGCGGCGCTGGCGGCCGCGGGCGTCACGGTCGACCCCGCGCTGGTCAGGGACGGCGTGCGGAGCGGCCCGGAGGCGGCCGCGGCGGTCACCGCGATGCTGGCGCTGCCCGACCCCCCGACGGCACTCCTCGCCGGCAACGAACTGCTCGCCTTCGGCGCCCTGACCGCGGCCCCCGGCGACCTCGCCTTCGTCGCCTTCGACGACTTCGCCCTCGCCGCCCGGCTGACCCCGCCCGTCACGGTCATCGCCCAGGACCCGGTCGCCCTCGCCACCAGCGCGGCCCACCTCCTCTTCGCCCGCATCCACGGCGACATCTCACCCCCACGCACGGTGGTCATGCCGACCCGGCTGATCCGACGGGGCTCGGGGGAGATACCCGGCCCCTTCGCCGCAGGCCGATAGCCACCGACGCGGGAACGCCCGGCCGCCTACCGGGTGCGGGCCGGTGGGGGCTGGCCGCGCAGTTCCCCGCGCCCCTTGCGGGGCACGACGGCGTGTGCTGCCCGGCCGGCTACCGGGTGGGGGCTGGCCGCGCAGTTCCCCGCGCCCCTGACGGGGCACGACCGCGCGGGGCGCAGCGGCCGGGTGCCGGGTGCGGGCCGGTGGGGGCGGATCGCGCAGTTCCCCGCGCCCCCTGACGGGGCACGACGAGGCGCCCCGAAGGGGCGCGGGGAACTGCGCGATCGGCCACGATGGTGCCGCAGTTGGGGGACGGCCTGGTGTGCGGTTGTGTGCGGGGCGCGCTTGATGGGGCGGTGTGTTGTTGCGCCCCCGAAGGGGCGCGGGGAACTGCGCGACCAGCCACGGCGGTGGCGCAGTCACGGGACGGCGGTGGCGCGGTGCTTTCGGCGGGCGCTCAGTTGGTCGGGGTGCGGCGGGCGCCCCGGCGGCCGGTGCCGTGGGGGTTCTTGCCGGACGCGTTGCCGGTGGTGCCGCCGGGCGGCGTGCGGCGCCGGGACCCGCGGTCGTCCTTGCCGGACGCGGTGCCGGCGGTCGTACCGGCCGCGGCTCTGCGCTCGGCACCACGGCCACTCGCACCGGTGGCGGTCCCCTGGCGGCCGCCCTCCGCCCCTGCGGCCCGGCGGCCCGAGCCGCGGCCGGTCGCCGTTGCGGCGCCGCCGCCGGAACGACGGCGTCGGCTGCCGGACTTGTCCGGGCGGGGCGACGCGGCCGGCGTCGGCTGGGGGACCTCGATGACGACGGGCACGCCGGAGGGCTCGCGGGCGCCGGTGAGGGTGGTCAGTTCGGCGTCGCCCGACGCGATGCGGGCCGTGCGGGGGCGGATGCCCGCGTCCGACATGAGCCGGGTGACGTCCCGCTTCTGCTCGGGCAGCACCAGTGTGACCACGCTGCCCGACCCCCCGGCGCGGGCCGTACGGCCGCCTCGGTGGACGTAGTCCTTGTGGTCGGTCGGCGGATCGACGTTCACGACCAGGTCGAGGTCGTCGATGTGTATGCCCCGGGCCGCGACGTTCGTCGCCACCAGCGCGGTGACGTGGCCGTTCCTGAACTGCTCCAGGGTGCGGTTGCGCTGCGGCTGGGAGCGGCCGCCGTGCAGTGCCGCGGCGCGGACACCGACGGCGAGGAGCCGCTTGGCGAGCCGGTCGGCGGACCTCTTGGTGTCGAGGAAGAGGATGACCCGGCCGTCACGGGCCGCGATGCGCGTGGTGACGGCCTTCTTGTCGGTCTCGTCCTGGACGTGCAGAACGTGGTGCTCCATGGTGGTGACCGCCCCCGCGGACGGGTCCACGGAGTGCACCACCGGGTCGGTCAGGAACCGCTGCACCAGCCGGTCGATGTTGCGGTCGAGGGTGGCCGAGAAGAGCAGCCGCTGTCCGTCGGGCCGTACCTGCTGGATCAGCTTGGTGATCTGCGGCAGGAAGCCCATGTCGGTCATCTGGTCGGCCTCGTCCAGCACCGTGACGCGGACGTCGCCGAGCACGCAGTCCCCGCGTTCCACCAGGTCGTTGAGCCGGCCGGGACTCGCCACGACCACCTCGGCGCCGCGCCGCAGCGTGGCGGCCTGCTTGGTGATCGACAGCCCGCCGACGACCGTGGCCACCCGGAGGTTCACCGCCGTCGCGTAGGGGGTCAGCGCGTCCGTGACCTGCTGGGCGAGCTCACGGGTGGGCACCAGCACGAGCGCGAGGGGCGCCTTGGGCCGCGCGCGCAGCCCTGCCGTACGGGCCAGGAGCGCCAGCCCGAACGCGAGGGTCTTGCCGGAGCCGGTGCGCCCCCGTCCCAGCAGGTCCCGGCCGGCCAGCGAGTTGGGCAGCGTGGCGGCCTGGATCGGGAACGGGGTGGTCACGCCCTGCGCGGTCAGGGTCTTCAGCAGCGCCGCGGGCATGTCCAGGGCGGCGAAGTCGTCGACGGCGGGGAGTCCGGGCGTCGTGTTCTCCGGCAGCCGGAACTCACGCGCCGCCGCCCCGGACGGCGGGGACGCCGCGGTGGACGTGGACGACGAGGTGCGCCTGTTCGGTTTCTGGGGCCTGCGGGACATGCGGCTGTCTGCCTTCCTGGAACAGCACAAACCGGGGTCCGCACCATGACGATACGGACCCCGGCCGGTGGATGAGCGTCCGGCGATCAGGCGGGGACGATGTTCTCCGCCTGCGGGCCCTTCTGGCCCTGCGTGACGTCGAAGGAGACCCGCTGGCCCTCCTGGAGCTCACGGAAGCCCTGGGACTGGATGTTCGAGTAGTGGGCGAACACGTCCGGGCCGCCGCCGTCCTGCTGGATGAAGCCGAAGCCCTTTTCGGCGTTGAACCACTTCACGGTTCCCTGTGCCATGACCTTCTCCGATCTGTAGGCAGAGGCCCCATCCGGAGATGCCGGTAAAACAACTAATGCGCCTGCAGGAGAAACATTCCCGTCAGGCGCACATAGGTTCATGGGTACCACAACTGCAACTCCACACAACCGTAGCACAGTCCTCAGACCCGGTCCGGAGCGCGCGCGGCCTCCGGCCGTTCGAGGCGCTCCGCGGCCGTCCACCGCGCAAGCGTCACCAGCACCGTGCCCAGCGCCAGGCCCACGGCGGGCAGTACGGGGTACCGCCCGTCGGGCGCGAAGCCCCGCACGGCGAAGCGGGCCAGGGCGGCGACGGCCATGGCCAGTCCGGCCCACAGCGGCCAGGCACCGCGCAGACCGGCGCCCGGGACGGTCCGCTCGTACAGCCCACCCAGCCCGCGCTCCAGCGGCCGGAGCGAGCTGACGACACCGGCCAGGACGGCGCCGAGCACCAGCAGCCAGGGCACGCGCAGCGCCCACCAGGCGGCGGACCCTCGCGCCGGCTCGGGCGCGAGGCCGGTCAGGTAGAACGCGGCGGCGACGACCAGGACCGGCAGCATGTGCCACAGGTACAGCGTCATGCCGGCCGCGCCCACGGGGCGGACCGCCCGCCACACCCGCTCGCGGTCCAGCAGCCGGCGCAGCGGTGGCGCGGCGAGGAGACTCACGCCGACCTGGGCGACCAGCCACGCCAGCATCGCGGCCGACGGCGGATCGGTGTTGCTCGGACTCTGCCCGGCCACCAGGAAAGTCGCCGTGCCGCGAGCCGTAATTCGGTGGCGGCGCGGTGCGTGCGGCTTCTAAGGTCGGTGACGTCAGAGCGGCTGCCCCTCGGGGGTGCCGCAAGTGACCGGGTCCGATCAGGTTCGATCAGGGAGGTGTTGACCGATGGCTGTCGTTGCGATGGGCGCTGCCCGCGACCAGAAGTTCATCCACTCCACCTCCGCGGCCACCGGCTGACCTCTCGACATCCCGGGGCCGCCCTGTGAAGGGTCACCCTTGACTTCCAGCTCCGCTGTTTTCTCCGCGCTCGCTCCCTACGGCTGGGACGAGACCTGGGCGAAGGAGTTCGCCCCCTACGACGCCGAAGGCCTGCTCGCCGGGCGCGTCGTCCGCGTCGACCGCGGGCAGTGCGACGTCGTCACCGCCGGCGGGCCGCTGCGCGCCGACACCGCGTTCGTCACCCCGCACGATCCGATGCGCGTCGTGTGCACCGGCGACTGGGTCGCCGTGGAACCCGGCGGCAACCCCCGCTACGTACGCGCGTATCTGCCGCGTCGCACCGCCTTCGTGCGCTCCACCTCCTCCAAGCGGTCCGAGGGGCAGATCCTCGCCGCCAACGTCGACCACGCGATCGTCGCGGTGTCCCTCGCCGTCGAACTCGACCTCGGCCGCGTCGAACGGTTCCTGGCGCTGGCCTGGGAGTCCGGGGCGCAGCCGGTCGTGGTCCTCACCAAGGCCGACCTGGTCCCGGACCCCGTCACCCTCGCGCACCTCGTGCAGGACGTGGAGACGACCGCCCCGGGCGTGCCGGTCCTGACGGTCAGCGCGCACGCGGGCGACGGCCTGGACCTGCTCGTCGCCCTCGTCGGCTCCGGCACGTCCGTCCTGCTCGGCCAGTCCGGCGCCGGCAAGTCCACCCTCGCCAACGCGCTCCTCGGGGAGGACGTGATGGACGTCCGCGCCGCCCGGGACGTCGACGGCAAGGGCCGCCACACCACCACCACCCGCAACCTCCTCGCACTCCCGGCCGGGGGCGTGCTGATCGACACG
The DNA here is from genome assembly GCF_042894765.1 of Streptomyces sp. NPDC001507. Classification (NCBI taxonomy): domain Bacteria; kingdom Bacillati; phylum Actinomycetota; class Actinomycetes; order Kitasatosporales; family Streptomycetaceae; genus Streptomyces; species Streptomyces sp. NPDC001507. The sequence continues at coordinate 582,973 of NZ_JBIAVV010000006.1, read as the reverse complement.
CCCGGCCTGCGGGGCGTGGGGTTGTTCGACGCCGAGACCGGGGTCGGGCAGGTGTTCGCGGAGATCGAGGAACTGGCCGGCGACTGCCGGTTCTCCGACTGCGGACACGAGAGCGAACCGGGTTGCGCGGTGCGCCTCGCGGTGGAGACCGGGGAACTGCCCGTGCGCCGGCTGGAGAGCTACCGCAAGCTGATGCGGGAGAACCAGTGGATCGTCGCGAAGACGGACGCCCGGCTCAGGTCCGAGATGAAGAAGGACTGGAAGAAGCGGGGCGCGGTCGGGAAGGCGGCGATGGAGGCGAAGCGGGGACGGTGGCGTTAGCGGGGCCGCCACACCCTTGGCGAGGCGCTCCGCTCACGGGGCGCCGACCCCATGTCCGATTTCCGCCAGCCAGCCCTCCTCCCCTCGCCCACACTTGAACCGTGATGGACGAGGACACCAGGTACGAGGCGGTCCGCAGCCGGGACGCCCGGTTCGACGGCGCGTTCTTCTTCGCCGTCGAGACCACCGGCATCTACTGCCGGCCCAGCTGCCCCGCCGTCACCCCGAAGCGGCGCAACGTCCGTTTCTTCCCCACCGCGGCCGCCGCGCAGGGCTCCGGGTTCCGGGCCTGCCGCCGGTGCCGCCCGGACGCGGTACCCGGCTCCGCCGAGTGGAACGTCCGGGCCGACGTCGTCGGCCGGGCCGTACGGCTGATCGGCGACGGAGTGGTGGACCGGGAGGGCGTCGGCGGGCTCGCCGACCGGCTCGGCTACAGCGCACGCCAGGTGCAGCGGCAGCTCACCGCGGAACTGGGGGCCGGCCCCGTCGCCCTCGCCCGCGCCCAGCGTGCGCACACCGCGCGCACGCTGCTGCAGACCACCGAACTGCCCATCACGGAGATCGCGTTCGCGAGCGGTTTCGCCAGCGTGCGGCAGTTCAACGACACCGTCCGCGCCGTCTACGCCACCACCCCGAGCGGGCTGCGCGAGGCCGCGCCCGGCGGTCGCGGCGCCCGGCGCGGCTCCCCGGCCGCCGGCATCCCGCTGCGGCTCGCCCACCGCGGCCCGTACCAGGCCGGCCCCGTCTTCGACCTCCTTGAACACGAGGCCGTTCCCGGCGTGGAGGAAGTGACGGGCGCCCCCGGCACGCGCACCTACCGCCGTACCCTGCGACTGCCGTACGGCCATGCGGTCGTCGCCGTCGACGAACGGACCGGCACGACGCGCGCGTCCGGTACGGGCCTCGGCGCCCACCCCGGCGGCTGGCTCGAAGCCCGGCTGCGCCTCACCGACCCGCGCGACCTCACCACCGCCGTGCAGCGGCTGCGCCGGCTGTTCGACCTCGACGCCGATCCGTACGCCGTCGACGAGCGGCTCGCCGAGGACCCGCGGCTCGCCCCGCTGGTCGCCGCCCGGCCGGGGCTGCGGTCACCCGGCGCCGCCGACCCGGCCGAGGCCGCCGTACGGGCCCTCGTCGGTACCGCGGGCGCCGAGCGGCTGGTCCGGCGGTACGGCAGGGCACTGGACGCTCGGTCCGGCGGCCCCACCTACCTGTTCCCGGAGCCCGCGGTGCTCGCCGCGGCGGAGCCCGACGGCAGCCTCGGCGCGCTGGCCGCGGCGCTGGCCGACGGGACGCTGCGGCTGGATCCGGGCGCCGACCGGGACGAGGCGGAGTCGGCGCTGCGGGCCCTGCCGGGGATGGACCCGGTGACCGTCGCCACCATCCGCGTCCGCGCCCTCGCCGACCCCGACGTAGCCCCGCCCGGCCTCGACGCCCCGGACGAGTGGCGACCCTGGCGCTCGTACGCCGTCCGGCACCTGCTGGTGGGCGGAGGAGCTACGAGGCACTGACGCCGGCGCGGGGGTGGGGACGCTTACCGGCGCTTGCCGGGTGCCCCTGCGCCCACCCGTGCCGCCCTGCGGCACGCCTGCCCGCAGTTATGTGGAACACAGCTGTGCAGCGCCCCGTCAGGGGCGCTGGGGGTCCCCCCGGCCGAAGGCTGGGGGAGGAACTGCGCGATCAGCCCCCACGCACCCGCACCCCGGAACGCACCGTCACCACCCCTCCGCTCCCACTCACCCACCCGGACAGACGACGAACAGGCACCGTCCCCACCTCCGTCGGCCCCCTCCCCACGCTCCGCCACCCGGGTGGTCTCCTGGTCGAGTCGCTGTTCAGGGCACCGCCCGTATGTCACCTTCCCCTCCAGTGGGCCTCGGAAGGGCAGGTGTGGATGGGCAAGGTCGGGCGCGTGCTCGTCGTGGCGTTGTTGTCGGTGATGGGGGTGAGCGGGCAGGCCGGGGCCGACCCCGAGCCCCCGCTCTGGGCCGGGAGCTGGGAGGCCGCGCCCTCCGGTACCGAACCGGCGGTGCCCGGCGCCGCGTACCGCAACGTCGTTCACCTGAGCGTCGGCGGCGGCGAGGTCCGGGTGCGGGTCAGCAACCGGCTGGGCGGCGCCCCGCTCCGGCTCGGGGCCGTCACCGTCGCCCTGCGGCAGGGCAGCGGCCCGGCCGCCGTACCCGGCTCGATGCGCGCCGCCACCTTCGCGGGCGCCGGCACCGCCGTCGTACCCGTGGGACGGGACCTGGTCAGTGACCCGGTGCCGCTCGCCGTGCAGGCCGGCGCCGACCTGCTGGTCAGCGTCGAGACCCCCGGCGACTCCGGGCCCGCCACCTACCACCGGGTCGCCCTGCAGACCAGCTACCTCGCCGAGGACGGCACCGGGCGGGCCGACGACGAGGACGGGGGCGCCTACACCCGCACCACCGGCCACTGGTACTACGTCACCGGCGTCGACGTGCGGGCCGTGACCCGCGGCACCGTGGTCGCCTTCGGCGACTCCCTCACCGACGGCAACGGCACCAGCATGGACGCCAACCACCGCTGGCCCGACCGGCTCGCGGAGCGGCTGCGGTCCTTCCGGGTCGGCGTCCTCAACGCCGGCATCTCCGGCAACCGGCTCCTGCTCGACAGCACCGGGGGACCGGCGGCCCTCAACCGCCTGGACGCCGACGGGCTCGACCGGAGCGGGGTCCGCACCCTGGTCCTCCTCGAAGGCATCAACGACATCAAGGGCACCCCGGAGGTCACGGACCCCGCCGACCTCGTGCGGGCCTACCGGACCATCGTGGCCCGCGCCCACGAGCGGGGGATCCGGGTGGTCGGCGCGACCCTCACCCCGTACGAGGGGTACAGCGCCTACACCGCGGCCCGGGAGGCCGTGCGCCGGCGGGTGAACGCGCTGATCCGCACCGGACACGTCTTCGACGCGTACGTCGACTTCGACGCCGTCGTACGGGATCCGCAGCAGCCGGGCCGTATCCGGCCCGCCTACGACCCCGGCGACCACCTGCACTTCAACGACACCGGCACCCGCGCCCTCGCCGACGCCGTCCAGCTCGCCGACCTGCTCTGAACGCTCAGCCGGCCCAGACCACCGCGGTCAGCCAGCCGGCCGCGACGAGCAGGCAGGCGAACAGCTCGGCCAGCACGCTGGAGCCGCCCGCGTCCATCGCGGTGCGCAGGGCGGCCCACGCCTCGGCACGGCGGCCGAGCCGGAGGCGTTCGTGCAGGTAGATCCCGGCCATGAAACCGGGGATCGCACCGAGCACGGGGATGAGGACGAAACCGAGGACGGCGCCGGTACCGGCGTACACGCCCATCCGGGGGGTGGCACCGCTCGCCCGGAGCCGGCGCGGTGGCAGGACCCAGCGGACCACCAGCGCCACCAGCAGCACCAGGGTCGCCCCCACCAGGACCGTCCAGGCCACCGGGCGCGGGTCGTACAGCGCCCACCACAGCACCGCGGCCCACACCAGCCCCGTCCCCGGCACCCCGGGCACCAGCACCCCGCACAGGCCGAGCGCCAGCACCAGGCCGACCAGCAGGAGTTCCCCTGCTCCCATCTGCCCAGAGTGCCGGACGGCGGGCGGGCGCGCAGGTCAGTTCCGGGTCACCCAGCCCCGCTCGTACGCGTGCCAGCCCAGTTGCATGCGGGTCGACACGCCGGCCAGCTCCATCAGCCGCCGCACCCGGCGCTGCACGGTCCGCAGGCCCACGTCCAGCTGCTTGGCGACGCTGGCGTCGGTGAGGCCCGCCAGCAGGAGCGACAGCACCTCCAGGTCGGTGGCGTCGGGACCGTCCGGCTCCTCCTCGACCACCCCGGTCGCGCCGAGCCGCAGCGGCAGCGCCTCCCGCCACACCGACTCGAACAGGCCGCACAGAAGTTCCAGCAGGCCGCTGGCGTGCACCACCAGGGCGGCGGGCTCCGCGGCCTGCGAGGTGAGCGGGACCAGCGCAAGGGCGCGGTCGGCGACGACCAGTTTCGTCGGCACCCGCTCCGCCACCCGCACCTGCTCGTCCCGGCCGAGCGCGGCCGTCAGTTCCGGGACGGCGTCCGGCAGGCCGAGCGCCGACCGCTCCACCACCACCCGGTAGCGCACGCCCCGGTCCGCGGCCTGTTCCTCCGCCTCGTTCTGCGTCCCGGTGACGGCCACCGGCTTGTCCGTGACCAGCGCGCACACCTCGTCCACGGCGCCCAGCTGGAGCTGGCGGAACCGCCGGGCGACGGCCGGGGCGCCGGTCACCACCTCCACCAGGTCGTGCACCGCGGGCTCGGCGGCCGCCGCCCGGTACTCCTCCGCGAGCAGCGCCGCCGTCAGCTCCGCCTTCTCCAGTTCGTGCCGCTGCTGGGTGAGCAGGGCGCCCAGCGCGACCCCGGGCGGCGCCGCCACCCAGCGGTCCGGCCGGCCGGGGGACCGGGCCGCGAGCCCGTGCCGCTCCAGCCGGCGCAGTGCGCGCTCGGTGTCCTGCTCCGCCAGCGTCAGACGCCGTGCCAGGCCCGGTACGTCGGCGGCGCCCGCGGACACCAGCGCCCGGTACGCCGACTCGTCCCGTTCGTCCAGCCCGAGCGCTGCCAGCATCGGCCCGTGTCCCTCCCTCGAAGTCCGGTGGCATGGCGGGAACCGGCCACGGCGCAAACCCGCCGCGAGACATCATCGCCGTACCGCGGGTCACTCTGCCAAGATCACGTCACCGCAGCACCTTCGCACGGTGACCGATGCGCCATTCACAGCTGACCACCAGGAAGACCCGTCACAATCTGGCCTTCCGGCCGGCGTCGTGGCGTTCGGCCGTGCGAACGGTGACCGGCCCCACGACGCGCGTACGCGTAGGGGATCTGGGGCCGGTCACTCCGGTGTCGCCGGGTGGTTCTCCCGTGGGGGGTGGGACCACCCGGCGACTCACACGTGTCAGTTCCGGCACTCCCGCCACTCCGGCCACCCCTGTCCGGCGCGCCTCTTCCGTGCCCCGCGTGCCGTCCGTCCCGCGCGTGTCGGCGATTCCCTTTCCTGGCACGGGTGTTCGGGATGTCCCTCGCCACGCCGTTCGAGAGGGGGTCGGGTGCGGGATTTTCCTGATGCCCCGTTTTCATCCGGCCCCCGCGGTGGACAATTAGGGGCATGAGCCAGCCAGGGGGTAGGCCCACCCGTCACGACGACGACTGGTGGGGGCAGTTGTACGACGACTCCACCGAGGACACCGGACCCACGGCCGCACCCGATTCCCTGGACGACCGCTTCGCCTCGGCGAAGAAGACGGTGGGGGGACGGCGGGGCGTCACCGCGGAACCGGGCGACGAGCCGCCGGCGCCGACGGTGCCGGCCCAGCGGGCACCCGCCGCCCCCGCCGCCCCCGCCGAGGGCACCGGGGCCGCCGCGCAGACCTGGCCCTGGGACGTGGAGGACCAGGAGCCGCCCGCGGCGGACGACGAGCCGGCGGACCTCCACCCCGCCACCAGGACCGACCTGTCCGGCCCGCCCGCGGATGCGGCCCAGGACACCCCGGCCGCCTATGCCGTACAGGAGACCCCGGGCGCCTATGGCGTACAGGACACGCCGGGCGCCTATGCCGCCCAGGACACCCCGGCCGCCCATGCCGTACAAGAGACCCCGGACGCATCGGCCGCCCTGGACGTCCCGGCCGCCGCCTCGGCCTCCTCCGTGGACTACGTCGGCTCCGGACCGCCCACCTACGACGCCGAGCCCACCGCCCTGCCCGCCGCCGACCCCGACGAACTCGACGACCTGGTCTCCGACACCGTCCTGGACGGCGCCCGGTACGGCGCCTGCACGCTGCGGGCCGTCTCGCAGCGCGGTGACTCCGCCCGGTACCGGGGCGAACCGCGCCGCGACGCCCTGCTCACCGCCCGGTTCGGGGCCGGCGACCAGGCCCTGGTCCTGGTCGCGATGGCCACCGGCGCCCGGGCCACCCCCGGCGCGCACCGGGCCGCCGCCGAGCTGTGCGAGTGGATCGCCCGGGCCGTGGGCCGCAGCCACCAGCGGCTCACCGAGGACATCCAGGCGGCCCGCCGCGGCGACCTCAAGTCCGGGCTGCACCGGCTCACCGACCGCAGCCTCGGCAAGCTCCGCGCCAGCGCCGCCGAACAGGGCATCGCCCCCGAGGAGTACGCGGCCAGCCTGCGCTGCCTCCTGCTGCCCGCCCACCCCCAGTGCCGTACCCGGGTCTTCTTCGGGGTCGGCGAGGGCGGCCTGTTCCGGCTGCGGGGCGGTGAGTGGCAGGACATCGAACCGCGCGTCGACACGGACACCGCCGGTGAACCCGTGCTCGGCTTCGGCTCGCTGCCCTCCGAGACCCCGGCCGGCGACCGGCTCACCATGGACCTCGGCATCCCGACCCCGCCGAGCCCCTACGAGCCGGCCCCCGAACCGCCCCGCGACCCGTTCCTGTTCCGGGCCTCGGTAGCCCGCCCGGGTGACGCCCTCGTGATGTGCACGGGCGGCCTCGCCGACCCGCTGCGCGGCGAGCCCGCCCTCTGCGCCTACCTGGCCCGACGCTGGTCAGGCCGCACCCCGCCGGGCCTCGCCGCGTTCCTCGCGGACGTCCAGGTCCGGGTCAAGGGGTACGCCGACGACCGTACGGCGGCGGCCGTCTGGGAGGCGTGAGCGCGGCCTGTGTGGATACATGGAAGGGCATCGCGGGGGAGCCGGAGATCCGCGCAGCCGAAGGGTGCCCGAACGCCATGGCCAAGCAGAACGTCGCCGAACAGTTCGTCGACATCCTCGTCCGCGCCGGCGTGCGCCGCCTCTACGGCGTCGTCGGCGACAGCCTCAACCCGGTCGTGGACGCCGTCCGCCGCAACTCCGCCATCGACTGGATCCACGTCCGCCACGAGGAGACCGCCGCCTTCGCGGCCGGCGCCGAGGCCCAGATCACCGGCACCCTGGCGGCCTGCGCCGGCTCCTGCGGCCCGGGCAACCTGCACCTCATCAACGGCCTCTACGACGCCCACCGCTCGATGGCCCCGGTCCTCGCCCTCGCCTCCCACATCCCGTCCAGCGAGATCGGCCTCGGCTACTTCCAGGAGACCCACCCCGACCGGCTCTTCCAGGAGTGCAGCCACTACAGCGAACTGATCTCCAGCCCGAAGCAGATGCCCCGGCTGCTCCAGACCGCCATCCAGCACGCGGTCGGCCGCAGCGGGGTCAGCGTGGTGAGCCTGCCCGGTGACATCGCCGACCAGCCCGCCCCGGAGCAGTCCGCCTCGGCGGCCATCGTCACCTCCCGCCCCACCGTCCGCCCCGGCGACGCCGAACTCGACAAACTGGTCGCGATGATCGACGCGGCCGACAAGGTGACCCTGTTCTGCGGCAGCGGCACGGCGGGCGCCCACACGGAGGTCATGGAGCTGGCCGGGAAGATCAAGTCCCCGGTCGGGCACGCCCTGCGCGGCAAGGAGTGGATCCAGTACGACAACCCCTACGACGTCGGCATGAGCGGGCTGCTCGGCTACGGCGCCGCCTACGAGGCCACCCACGAGTGCGACCTGCTGATCCTGCTCGGCACCGACTTCCCGTACAACGCCTTCCTCCCCGATGACGTGCAGATCGTCCAGGTCGACGTGCGCCCCGAGGTGCTTGGCCGCCGCTCCCGCCTGGACCTCGCGGTGTGGGGCGACGTGCGCGAGACGCTGCGCTGTCTGGTGCCGCGGGTGCGGGCCAAGGAGAACCGGCGGTTCCTCGACCGGATGCTGAAGAAGCACGCGGACGCGCTGGAGGGGGTGGTGAAGGCGTACACCCGGAAGGTCGAGAAGCACGTCCCGATCCACCCGGAGTACGTGGCCTCCGTCCTCGACGAACTCGCCGACGACGACGCGGTGTTCACCGTCGACACCGGCATGTGCAACGTGTGGGCCGCCCGCTACCTCTCGCCCAACGGCCGCCGCCGGGTCATCGGTTCCTTCTCGCACGGCTCGATGGCCAACGCGCTGCCGATGGCGATCGGCGCTCAGTTCACCGACCGGCGGCGGCAGGTCGTGTCGATGTCCGGGGACGGCGGATTCGCCATGCTGATGGGCGACTTCCTCACTCTGGTCCAGTACGACCTGCCGGTGAAGGTGGTCCTGTTCAACAACTCCGCGCTGAGCATGGTCGAGCTGGAGATGCTGGTCGCGGGGCTGCCCGCGTACGGCACCGGCAACACCAACCCCGACTTCGCCGCCGTCGCCCGGGCCTGCGGCGCCTACGGGGTGCGGGTCGAGAAGCCGAAGCAGCTCGCCGGCGCGCTCAAGGACGCCTTCAAACACAAGGGTCCTGCCCTGGTCGACGTGGTCACCGACCCCAACGCGCTGTCCATCCCGCCGAAGATCAAGGCCGAGATGGTCACCGGGTTCGCGCTGTCCGCGTCCAAGATGGTCCTCGACGGCGGCGTGGGCCGGATGGTCCAGATGGCCCGCTCCAACCTGCGCAACGTGCCGCGGCCGTGAGTCAGCCGGTGGTCGGCACCCACTGGCGGACGCCGTCCACGAAGCCGTACCAGTAGTGCGGCAGGCCCTTGATGGAGCTGGTGCGGAACGGCCGGCCGTGGTCGTCGATCCGGACCGTGCCGCTGCGGCCCTGTGACGACCAGTCGAGTTCGAGGTACCAGCGGCAGTCGCAGCCCGCTGTGCTCGCCTTGACGCGCAGCACCTCGGGGTCGGTCGCGGAGACCCGGTAGGGCAGGTGCATGGTCGAGACGGTCTTCCCGTCGGGGCCCTCACCGGCCACCGGGCGGGCGATGGGGCGGTCCTTGTCCAGGTTCACGTCGAAGTACCGCGGGGTGAGCCCGCCGCCGCAGCCGTCGGCCATGGAGTAGGCGACGCCGGGCGCGGGAGTCGTACGGCCGACGACGCGCACCCGCAGCGCCTCCAGGACGACCGCGGTGGACGAACGGCCCTGCACGGAGACGTCCACGATCGTGTTGCCGCCGTGCACCGCGTTCTGGGTGGCCGCCCAGGTGCCGGCGTCCTGCGGGGCGGGCGGCGGCGGGACCTGGGCCGGCTGCTTGTCGATGACGTAGTCGTGGTCGCAGCCCAGCTCCCACAGCTGCGAGTTCGCGGTCCAGGTGAGGGGGGCGCCGGCCGGGGCCGGGGTGCCGGGCGTGCCGCCGGCGGGGGAGGAGGCCTTCGCACCGTCCGACGCGGACGGTGACGGGGCCGAGGACGGGGACGAAGAGGGGGACGAGGGTGACGGGGTGGCGGAGTTCGGCGCCGGGCCGGTGGTGCCGCTGCCGCGGCGCTCGGCGTCACCGGCGGCGGTCGTGCCGGCGGAGGCGGGGTCCCGGGCCGCGGCGCCCGCGGCCTGCCGGTCGTCCGGGAGGGCGGCCAGGGTGCCCAGCGTCGCCAGCAGCACGGTGGCCACGGCCGAGGCGACCAGCGTGCGACGCCGTCGGTACCAGGGCCGGGCCACGGGGGCCGCCTCCGCTTCCGGGGCTTCTTCCGGGGCCGCTTCCGTCAAGGGCTCCGCGGCGGCTTGCGGGGGCTGCACGGATTCGGAGGTACGGGTGCCCGTCGGCCCGGACTTCGTGCTCTCTGCGGGCTCCGTCGGCTCCGTGCTTTCTGTGTTCTCCGCGGGGTCCGTCGGCTCCGCGCCGCGTGGTCGCTGGCGGGCCGCCACCGCGCGCAGCCAGCGCTCGTGGAGTTCGAGCCGTTCCCGCGGTGTCGCCCCGCAGAACGCGGCCAGGCGTTCCACCGGTGCGAAGTCCAGCGGGACCGCCTCGCCCGCGCAGTAGCGGTGCAGGGTGGAGGTGTTCATGTTCAGGCGGCGGGCCAGGGAGCCGTAGCTCCGGTCCGTACGGTCCTTCAACTGCCGCAGCAGTGCCGCGAACTCCTCGACGTCGTCGCGCACCGGCACCTTCCCCCGCTCGTCCGTATCCCAGGCACTCATATACCTGCACGTCAGCAGGGCTGGGATGGTTCCAGGCCGGCGAAACCGGCGGTGGCCGTTGCCGTTCGCCGAGGTGACGGCCGATGCTTCTGGTGTCGCACCGACCAGGGCCGGACCGACCATCCGGCGCCGTCGGCGGCATCCCACACCCATGCACCGACCCACGGGGGAACACCCATGCCCAAGCGCACCCGAGCAGGCGCGCTCACCGCACTCGCCGGCGCCGCACTCGTCGCCGGCACCGCGCTCGCCGCTCCCGCGGCGGCCGCACCCAAGGCGCCCGGCTTCCTCAGGGCGGCCGACCTGCCGCCGCGGGCCGGCACGTCCTGGACGGCCGGCAAGGTCACCGCCGGCATTCCGGAGGAGGTCAAGCAGGACATCTGCATCGGCGTCGGGCTCGGCGGCGGCCAGGACTCCTGGTACCGGAAGTTCCGGACCGACCTCGACACGAGCGCCCGTCAGGTCAGCGCCGTGCTGCCCAGCGTCCGCCTGGCGAAGGGCCGGTTCGCGAAGCTCGACGAGGACATCGTGTCCTGCGCGGACCGGATCGAGATGGCGGACCCGCAGATCCGGGCCACGTTCCAGGACCACGGCACCCTCCCGGTCGGGGACGGCGCCCATGTCTACGCCCTGCGCACCGTGACCGCCTGGGGCGCCAGTGACATCCGGCTGATCTCCATCGGCCGGGAGGGGCGCACCGTCACCGTCGTGGACTGGGGGCAGCTCGGCGGCTTCGTGGACGCGCCCGTGAAGGCCTTCAAGAGGACCACCACCACGGCCGTGAACAAGCTGCACTGACCGACCTGAAGGCCGGGGCCGCCCTCTCCCTCGGGGGAGGGGAGGGCGGCCCCAGACGCAAGACGCAAGACGCAAGACGCAAGACGCAAGACGCAAGACGCAAGACGCAAGACACCAAGGCCAAGACAGCAAGACACCAAGACACAGAAAACGGGGAACAGACATGAGCAGCAAGAGCCGCGCCGTCCTCACCGCCGGCGTCCTCGCCGTGGCCCTCGGGCTCGGCGCCACCGCCCAGGCCTCGGCGGGCGCACCGCGCACCGTCAGCGGCAGTCCGTCCGACAACATCACCCGCATCGCCGACTTCTACGGCGCCTACATCGACGCCGAGAGCGACCCGGACGGCAGCGGCAACCTGCCCACCGCGCTGCGTGCCTACTACATCGCCCCGACCTACCTGAAGAAGCTGAAGGCCTGGGAGAACCGCGAGCACGCGGACGGGGTGCTGCGGGCCCAGAACACCCCGCTCAAGTGGAAGGTCACGGACAACGGCACCGGAAAGTACACGGAGGCCGTCATCACGCTCACCTGGAGCCGCAACACCACCTCGAAGCTGGTCGTCGACATGACCCGTGACACCCACAAGATCGTCAACATCGGCACCAAGGGCCTCGGGAGCAAGTAGCCGGAAGGACAGGTTTCGGCCAGGTTCGCCGGTGCCGCGGACCGCGTGAAACAGCTCGGGGGGTTGGATACGGGGCTGAATCACGCCGGGTCCGCGGCACCCTTGGCGCGTACGGGACGGTCCTGGCGGCGACGTACCTGCCGGAGCGGGCCCGGGACATGGCCGAACACCCGGTCGTCATCGGCGTGACATGACTGGCCCGTGCCCGAGCGGGCATGGATCCCCGTGAACGTGTTCGATCAGGAGGGGAACCGGCAAACAGCGTGCGGGCGGGGGTCATGAACAGTCAGGCACGAGGGGGCGGTCCCGTGGCCATCGGGGCCTCCTCGGCGCAGACGGCGGGGGAAGAGACCGACACGACGGAACGGGGAAACCCGTCGCAGTTCAGGCGCCGGCTGGGACGGTCGGACCTGCGGGCGGTGCCCGAGGCGCGCAGGGAACTGCGCGAGCTGCTGCGGCACTGGGGGCGGCCCGGCCGCTCCGAGATAGCGGAACTGCTCACCAGCGAACTCGTCACCAACGCGCTCGTCCACACCGACCGGGAGGCAGTGCTGACGGCCGTCGTGGAGCAGAGCCAACTACGGGTGGAGGTACGGGACTTCGTGGCCCGCAGGCCGCGGATGTGCGCCCCGGACACCGACTCCGACGACGGCACGCACGGCCGGGGCCTCGTCCTGGTCGACGCCTTCGCCGACGCATGGGGCGTCCAGGCGCACGAGGTCGGCAAGTCCGTCTGGTTCGAACTGGACGCGGAGGCCGCCTAGTCGGCGCCCGGTACCGACGGGACGGGGGCGTGACCGTCATGGTCACGCCCCCGTCCCGAGGTGCTGTGCGGCAGCAGCAGGCGGTCAGCCGAACTGCTGCTCGAGGTCCTTGAGCTTGCGCTCCAGGGAGTCGAGGCGCGGCAGCGCCATTGTGTCGTCCTCCGCGGTCAGGTCGACCGTGATCGGGTCAGACCCTTTGCGGACGGGCTGAAGGGAGGGCCGCTGGCGTACGGGCAGCTGCTCCGGCGCCGCTATGGCAGGCTCCGCAGTGGGCTGGGAGGCGCGCTCCACCTGGTGCACCTCGTCCTGCCTGCCGACGCGTCCGACGAATCCCCGGTGGCCCCGGCTTATGGCCTTGAGCTGAGCCTTCTCCAGACGGTGCTGCTCGCGGCGGCGCAGTCTGTTCTCCTCCTTCTGCCGCTTGTCGTCGCGCACCTCCTCGACCGCCTCGTCCAGGCTGCGCACACCCTCCAGGAGCATCAGCGACCAGGCCCGGTAGGTCTCGACGGGAGCGCGCAGCCAGCGCACGATACGGATCTGGGGGAGCGGGCGCGGCACCAGACCCTGCTCGCGGAGCGCGGCCCGGCGGGTCTGCTTCAGCGCGCGGTCGAAGAGCACGGCCGCCGAGAGCGACATGCCGGAGAAGAACTGCGGAGCACCGTCGTGGCCGCCGCCCCTCGGCGCGTGCACCCAGTTGAACCAGGCAGAGGCGCCCGCGAACGTCCACACCAGAATCCGGGAACCGAGCGCCGCGTCACCGTGGCTGGCCTCACGCACCGCGAGGACGGAGCAGAACATCGCCGCGCCGTCCAGGCCGAACGGCACCAGGTACTCCCAGCCGCCGGACAGGTTGAGGTTCTGCTGGCCGAAGCCGACCAGCCCGTGGAAGGAGAGCGCGGCGGCGACCGCCGCACAGCAGAACAGCAGGACGTAGGAGGCGGTGGCGTATATGGCCTCCTTGCGCCGGCGGCGCTCCTCGCTGCGCTCCCACGAATCGTCCTTCGCGTGCTCCCCGCCGGACCGCTTGGAGCGCGCAAGCACCGCCACCGCGACCAGCATGCCCAGGAGCAGTACGGCGCCGGGAAGCAGCCAGTTCAGCGATATGTCGGTCAGTCTCATCTAGGGGTCCCTTGCATTGGGATAGGGCGTATCGCCCGCCATAGTGGCCCAATCCCACTGGCCCTCAGGGGGTTTCGGGGCAAGAGGCCGCCAAGGAAGTGCAAGGGGATGCCCCAGGACGGCATTCTGCTCGAACTGCCGCGTGAGGGGCGGGAGTTGAGTTCGAGTAAGACTACCCATACGGGTGGTTCCTCGGAAAGTTCCTGCGGCAAGTGAGGAAATTGTGAATTTCCTGTCCGCGCAGGGGTGGTCTTGCCACCGGAGATCTTAGTGGATGCCGGCGGGTGCCGAGTCCCGTGGGGTGGGCCTTACGGGGCCTGAGGGGTCCTCAGGCCGCCGCGGCCGCAGTGAGTTTGGCGATCCGTTCGTCGTCGCAGGTGCGCGGGCAGGTGGCGCAGGTGTCTTCGGGGCGCAGTGTGTAGTACATGCAGCAGCTCGCCCGGTCCCGGGTGGGCAACGGCTCCCCGGCCGGTCCCGGCAGCACCCGGAAGGCGGCCGCGCCGACGTACGGCCTGGTCGCGCCCGGGAGCAGCTGTTCGAGTTCGCGTACGGCCCGTGCCTCCTCCCCGAGCAGCCCGCCGACGTACCAGAGCCCCTCGACGACCTCGTCCGTCGCCATCCCCCACAGCGCGCGCCCGCGCCGCCGCATCCGCGGCCCGAAGCCGGCGAGGACCGGCTCCAGGTGCTCGGCGACGGCCGCCCGCACCTCGGCCCGCAGCGCCTCCTCGCCGGCCACCACGACCGCGCCGGGCAGCGCCGCCGCCGGGTCGCCCGGGAGGCAGGCGAAGGAACCGACCCGTACGGCCATCCGGCCCGCCGTGCGGTCGTACGACACCGCGGCCGCGGGGAGGCGGGGGACCCGGCGCTCCAGGAACCAGGGGAGGGTGATCAGCAGGCAGGCGGCCCAGCCGTAGCGGTGCAGGCCGAAGGTGGCGACCACGTCGGGGCGGGCCGGCTTCCCCTCGTCCCGCAGGATCTGGTCCTCGTCCCAGGCCAGGAAGGTGTCCAGGCCGGGGCCGCCTGCCGCCAGCTCGGCGGCGCCGACCCAGCCGCCGCCCCGGGGTGCCGGTTCGCCGGGGCCCAGCTCCGTGACCGCCAGGTCCGGGCAGGCCTCGGTGAGGCGCGCGTAGGCGGCGGAGACGGGGGAGGGCATGGGTTACCACCGATCGGGTGCGGGCCGACACTCAGATAAGTAAGCCTTACCTTACCCACCAGTTCGAAAATTTGAACCAGCGCCTTGTGCGCCTAAGGTGCTTGACGGACAAGTAACAACCCGCCGTTAATGACCCAAGTGCCGGCGAGCCGGAGGAGGACCTGTGAACCAGCGCGCGCACCCGGCTCCCGCCGGGACGGCCAGGGTGCCGGCGCAGTCGCGGTCCGAGGAGTCGGCACGGGAGGCGGAGGCGCCGGGTTTCCCCGCCGGCCCGCCGGCCGCCCGGGGTGAGCACACGCACAGCGAGCGGCCGATCCCGCAGCCCAGGCCCGCCGTGCAGCGCGCGTCCGTGCGCGGGCAGATCCTCGACGCGCTGCGTACCGCACTGGTCAGCGGGGAGCTGGCGCCGGGCGAGGTGTACTCGGCACCGGCGCTGGGGGAGCGGTTCGGGGTCTCCGCGACACCGGTCCGCGAGGCGATGCAGCAGCTGGCGCAGGAGGGCGCGGTCGAGGTCGTGCCCAACCGCGGGTTCCGCGTCGTCGAACGGGGCGCCCGCGAGCTCGCGGAACTGGCCGAGGTACGGGCGCTGATCGAGGTACCGGTGCTGCTGCGGCTGGCGCGCAGCGTACCCGCCGAGCGGTGGGCCGCGTTGCGGCCGCTCGCCGAGGAGTCGGTGCGGGCCGCGGCGACCGGCTGCCGGGCGACCTACGCCGAGGCCGACCGGGCCTTCCACCGGGCGGTGCTGGCCCTTGCGGGCAACGAGCAGCTGGTCCAGATCGCGGAGGACCTGCACCGGAGGGCTCTGCCGTTGCGCGGGGCTCGGGCGGCGTTGATGGCGGACGCCGCGGAGCATGCGGCGTTGCTGGAGGCGTTGATCGCGGGGGAGCTGGATGCGGTGCGCAGGCTGGTGGCCGGGCATTTCGCCGCCGCGGGCTGACAGGGGGAGGGTGCTTGCGCGGCGGCCCGCCGAGGGGGGTGGCGGTGCGGGCCGTGTGCGGGTGCGTCGTGGCTGGTCGCGCAGTTCCCCGCGCCCCTTACGGGGCGCTGCAGTCGCGTCCTCTGCATAGCTGCGGGCCGTCGTGCCGCTGGGCGGCACGGGTGGGCGCTGGGGGTCCCCCGGCCGAAGGCTGGAGGAGGCACTGCAAGCTCTGGTAAGCGTTTCCCCCCCGGGGTCCCACCCCGCCCGCCTCAGTTGCCCTGTGCCGTCTTCTGGTACGCGTCGTGCCACGCGGCCTTCGCGCCCGAGTCGCCTATGCGGTAGACGTCGACGACCGCGCCGGCCGCCACGGCCACCGACAGCACGCCCACCACGATCCGCACCGGGAGGGCCGACCAGCGGGCGCCCTTGCCGGGGGCCTGCTCCTGACCGGTGCGTCGCGTCGCCCACCACACCACCGTGGCCAGTACGAACAGACCCAGGGCCCACGGCAGCAGACCGTCGCCCAGTTCGGTGTGCCTGCGGACCAGGGTGTCCTCGGTCACGTGCCGCTCCAGCCACTCGCCGGCCTGGGTCGTCAGCGGCACGCTGACCAGGGCGACCAGGGCGAGCCCCGGCAGCAGTACGCCCAGCCGCCGGGCGGCCCGCGGCCACAGCGCGGCGGCCACCAGGGCGAGGGCGGTCAGCGGGACCAGGACGACGACGATGTGGACCAGCAGGACATGGGCCGGCAGCCCGTTGACGGTGCTCATGGCGAAGCGCTCCTGAGGGGGTGGGTCGGGGCGCGTCAGCCTTGCACAGCAGATTCTCAGTTTCCTCTGAGCCCGGTCTCAGGCGGTCGCCGCCCCCGGTGCGGGCGGAGACAGCTGCCTCGCCAGCCAGGTCGGGACGCCGCCCAGGAGGCGGAACAGGCGACCGGCCTCCTCGCGCAGGCGGGACGCCTCGGGCTCGGACTCCGTGTCGGCCAGAGAGGCGAGCGCCGGCGCCGTGCCCACCAGGTAGCCCAGCTCCTCCCTGATCCGCAGCGACTCCGCGAAACCGTGCCGTGCCTCCGCCAACTCCCCCTCCCGCAGCGCCAGTCCGGCAAGGTGACGCCAGGTGAAGGAGAGCAGGAGCGGGTCGGCGTGGGCGGTGGCGGCCGCATGGGCACGGCGGTAGGCGGCGCGGGCCGCCTGCGGGGAGCCGGTGAGGTTCTCCGCCAGCAGGCCCCGGCGGAAGTCGAGCAGGGCCCGGCCCGGCGCCCCCGGAGGGATCAGTGCCGCCGCCCTGCCGAGCGCGGCCCGCGCCTCGTCCGCCCGGTCGCGGACCCCGTGCAGGGTCGCGGCGTAGGCGAGTTGGCCGCGTTCACAGGCCGCAGCGCCCCGCTCCTCGTCGGTCCGGGCCACCGCCTCCGCCGTCCGCAGCGCGTCCTCGGCCTCCTCCCAGCCCCCCTCGGTGTACAGACACCGCTCGACCATCAGCCCGGCCCGCTGCAGGGTGTACGACGCCGTGTCCGAGGGCAGCAGAGCCGCCGCGTCGGCCCAGCAGGCCCGCGAGCGCAGCCGCCACACCGCGGTCTGGAGCGGATCGTCACCAGCGGTCGTTCCGTTCCCAGACATGGCGGAGTACGCCACGTTGCCCTCCCCTAGCGCGCCGTCGAGCAGTGAAGTGGTGGCCGCATTCCAGCACCGATCGCCGCGCGGGGCCAAGAGGGTGGGTGAATAATTTCACAAAGTCGTGGGACGGCGGCGCCACTTGGCCCGAGCCCGTCGCCCGCCCGCGCGACCTCAGCTCATCCGCAACGCCAAGAAGAAATCGAGCTTGTCCTCCAGCCGGGACAGGTCCCGGCCCGTCAACTGCTCGATCCTCCCCACGCGATAGCGCAGCGTGTTGACGTGCAGGTGGAGACGGGTCGCACAACGAGTCCACGAGCCGTCGCAGTCGAGGAACGCCTCCAGGGTGGGGATCAGTTCGGCGCGATGACGGCGGTCGTAGTCCCGGAGCGGGTCCAGGAGGCGGGCGGTGAAGGCGCGGCGGACGTCGTCCGGGACGAAGGGGAGCAGCAGGACGTGCGAGGCCAGTTCCTGGTGACCGGCCGCGCAGACCCGGCCCGGCCGGGCCGCGGCCACCCGGCGGGCGTGCCGGGCCTCCTCCAGGGCGCCGCGCAACCCCTCCGCCGAGTGCACGGCCGCGCTGACGCCGAGAGTGACCCGGCCGTCGTCGTCGAGGCCCGCCGCCAGCGGAGCCCGGACGGCCTCCAGGAGAGCGTCGGCGTGGATGCCGGACTCGGAACCGTCGTGCTCGGCGGTGACGGCCGGCAACGGGACGAGGGCGATCGCCTCGTCGCCGGTGTGGGCCACCGCTATCCGGTCCGAGGGCTCAGGGCCGGTCGCCAGCGGGTCGACCAGGATCTCCTCCAGCAGGGACTGCGCGACCGGGCCGCCCTCGACCTCCCCGCCGTCCCACTCGACCCGGGCCACGACCACCTGCCAGTGCGGGGCCGCGCCCAGCCCGGGCAGCAGGACCGGGGCCGCCACCCGCAGCCGGGCCGCGATCTCGGCCGGGGCCGCGCCCGTCTGCACCAGCTCCAGGACCTCCTGCGCGAGCCTGCGCCGCACCGTACGCGCCGCGTCACGGCGGTCGCGCTCCACGGCGATCAGCTGGGTCACGCCCTGGAGCAGGTCGAGCCGCTCCTCCGGCCAGTCACCCGCGTCCGCCTCCACCGCGAGCAGCCAGTCCGACAGCACGGTCTCGCGCACGTCCCGGGCGCCCTGCGGGGAACGCCCTCCCCCAGCTACCGCTGGGCGGTGCCCCCAGGAACGGATCGGGAAGAGGGAGAAGGTCGTGCCGCCGAGCAGGACGCGGTGCGGCCCGCGACGGCCGGTGCGGGTGGCGGCCAGGTGCTCGGCGGCCAGCCCGGCACAGGCGTCGGCGGGCAGCGCCGGCCCGGACACCTTGGAGCCCGCGATCAGGCGGCCCGCCGGGGACAGCACCCACGCGCGCAGGTCCAGGTCGGAGCCGAGCAGATCCAGGACCACGTCCGGGCCGCCGCCCGCCGGGCCCGAGGTCATCATCCGCCGGTGCCGGTCCACCACGGCCGCCAGGTCCCCCGCGCGCTCGCCGCTGACCTGCCGTACGACATGCTCGGTGATCGTCGCGAAGGCCACCGACTCGTGCACCGCGAAGAGCGGCAGACGATGGCGCGCGCAGGCCGCGGCCAAATCGTCCGGGACGTCGCCCAGCTCCGCCTCGCCGGCCGCCAGCGCGACCACCCCGGCCTGCACCAGCAGTCGTACGAACGGCTCGGAGTCCGCCGCGTCCCGGCGCCAGGCCAGGCCCGTCAGCACCAGTTCGCCGCCGGAGAGGTAACGGCTCGGGTCGCGCAGGTCGGTGGTCATCACCCCGCGCACGGTACGGTCCAGCTCGTCCTCGCCGCCGAGCAGCCGCAGGCCCAGCGCATCGGTGTCCAGCAGTGCGCGCAGCCGCATCTCGTCGCCGCCGTTCTGTGTCTCGAAATCTACGATGAATCTTGAAGGGTCACGGGGGAGGTGCCCGGCGGGCGCCTCCGCGGGCCGTCACCGAGGGCTGCCGGGCCGCCACCGGCGGTCGCCAGGACGTTTCCTGCGTTTCCACAGGAAAACCAAGAGGTTACTGATGACCTCCGTTCATACGAATCTACAAGATGCCCGTGCTGGCCAGCCAACTCCTTCATGGTTTCGGTGACTGACCCCGCTGGAGTAAGGGGCGGTGTACTGGCGTCATTCCGCGTTAACAGGACATGAACGAGCCGGGCCCGCCGCACACGGATTGGCTCAATCCGCACGACTCACGAGACTCACGAGACGGAGAAGAGAGCCGGTCATGGACTTCCTTCGCCCCGCCAGCTGGGAGGAGGCGCTCGCCGCGAAGGCCGAGCACCCCACCGCAGTGCCGATCGCGGGTGGCACCGATGTGATGGTCGAGATCAACTTCGACCACCGCCGGCCCGAGTACCTCCTCGATCTCAACCGCATCGGCGATCTCTACGAATGGGAGGTCGGCGAGGAGAGCGTACGGCTCGGCGCCTCCGTCCCGTACACCCGGATCATGGAGAACCTCCGCGCCGAACTCCCCGGTCTCGCCCTCGCCTCGCACACCGTCGCCTCCCCGCAGATCCGCAACCGCGGCGGCGTCGGCGGCAACCTCGGCACCGCGTCCCCGGCCGGCGACGCCCACCCCGCGCTGCTCGCGGCGGGCGCCGAGGTCGAGGCGGAGTCGGTGCGCGGCACCCGGCTCATCCCCATCGACGACTTCTACACCGGCGTCAAGCGCAACGCCCTCGCGCCGGACGAACTGATCCGCGCGGTGCACGTGAAGAAGGCCGACGGACCGCAGCAGTACTCGAAGGTCGGTACGCGCAACGCCATGGTGATCGCCGTGTGCGCCTTCGGGCTCGCCCTGCACCCCCGGACGAAGACCGTGCGGACCGGGATCGGCTCGGCCGCCCCGACGCCCGTGCGGGCGAAGACCGCCGAGGAATTCCTGAACGCGGCGCTCGACGAGGGCGGCTTCTGGGACAACGGAAAGATCATCACCCCGTCGGTCGCCAAGCAGTTCGCGGACCTGTGCGCCGCCGCCTGCAACCCGATCGACGACGTCCGGGGCACCGCGAGCTACCGCCGCCACGCGGTCGGCGTGATGGCCCGCCGCACGCTCACCTGGACCTGGGAGTCGTACCGCGGCACTACTGGGCAGAACCCTGAGCAGAAGGGGAGTGTCGCCTGATGCGCGTCAACTTCACCGTCAACGGACGTCCGCAGGAAGCCGACGACGTGTGGGAGGGCGAGTCCCTGCTGTACGTGCTGCGGGAGCGGCTCGGCCTGCCCGGTTCCAAGAACGCCTGCGAGCAGGGCGAGTGCGGGTCCTGCACCGTCCGGCTGGACGGCGTGCCGGTGTGCTCGTGCCTGGTCGCGGCGGGGCAGGTGGAGGGGCGGGAGGTCGTCACCGTGGAGGGGCTGGCGGAGTTCGCGGAGCGGCGGGCTTGCGGCGGCGGGACGTGCGACGGTGCTATGTCACATGTCACGCGTGACAGCTCACAGAACTGGCAGCCCAAGCCCCCCACCGACTCCCACACCGGCGAACGAACCCACCTCTCCCCCATCCAGCAGGCCTTCATCGACGCCGGCGCCGTCCAGTGCGGCTTCTGCACCCCCGGCCTCCTCGTCGCCGCCGACGAGATGCTGGAGCGCAACCCCAACCCGAGCGACGCGGACATCCGCGAGGCGCTCTCGGGCAACCTGTGCCGCTGCACGGGCTACGAGAAGATCATGGACGCGGTCCGCCTCGCGGCCGCCCGGCAGGGAGAGGCGGTCTGAACCGGATGCCCAGCAACGGCGCCCCCCTCGGCACGCCCACCAAGGTCACCCAGGGCTCCCAGACCAAGGGCGGCATCGGCGAGTCCACGCTCCGCCCGGACGGCACCCTCAAGGTCACCGGCGAGTTCGCCTACTCGTCCGACATGTGGCACGAGGACATGCTCTGGGGCCAGATCCTCCGCTCCACGGTCGCGCACGCCGAGATCGTGTCGATCGACACCAGCGAGGCCCTCGCCCAGCCCGGCGTCTACGCCGTCATGACCTACGACGACCTGCCCACCGAGGTGAAGAACTACGGCCTGGAGATCCAGGACACCCCGGTCCTCGCGCACGGCAAGGTCCGCCACCACGGCGAGCCGGTCGCGATCGTCGCCGCGGACCACCCGGAGACCGCCCGCCGCGCGGCGGCCAAGATCAAGGTCGAGTACCGCGAGCTGCCCGTCATCACCGACGAGGCCTCGGCCACCGCGCCCGACGCGGTCCTGGTCCACGAGGGCCGCGACGACCACCACATCGGCCACGTCCCGCACCCCAACATCGTGCACCGCCAGCCGATCGTCCGCGGCGACGCCGACGAGGCCGCGAAGCGGGCCGACGTCATCGTCAAGGGCGAGTACTACTTCGGCATGCAGGACCAGGCCTTCCTCGGCCCCGAGTCCGGGCTCGCCGTCCCCGAGGAGGACGGCGGCGTCCACCTCTACATCGCCACCCAGTGGCTGCACAGCGACCTGCGCCAGATCGCTCCCGTCCTCGGCCTGCCCGAGGACAAGGTGCGGATGACGCTGTCCGGCGTCGGCGGCGCGTTCGGCGGCCGCGAGGACCTGTCGATGCAGATCCACGCCTGCCTGCTGGCCCTGCGCACCGGCAAGCCGGTGAAGATCGTCTACAACCGGTTCGAGTCCTTCTTCGGCCACGTCCACCGCCACCCTGCCCGCCTCTACTACGAGCACGGGGCGACGAGCGAGGGCAAGCTGACGCACGTCAAGTGCCGGATCGTCCTCGACGGCGGCGCCTACGCCTCCGCCTCCCCGGCCGTCGTCGGCAACGCCTCCTCGCTCGGCATCGGGCCGTACGTCGTCGACGACGTCGAGATCGAGGCCATCGCCCTCTACACCAACAACCCGCCCTGCGGCGCGATGCGCGGTTTCGGCGCGGTCCAGGCGTGCTTCGCCTACGAGGCGCAGATGGACAAGGTCGCCAAGCAGCTCGGCATGGACCCGGTGGAGTTCAGGAAGCTGAACGCCATGGAGCAGGGCACGATCATGCCGACCGGCCAGCCGGTGGACTCGCCGGCCCCGGTCGCCGAACTCCTGCGCCGGGTCACGGCGATGCCGCTGCCGCCCGAGCGCCAGTGGGAGAGCAGCGAGGGCGCGGACGTACGGCAGCTGCCCGGCGGTCTGTCCAACACCACGCACGGCGAAGGCGTCGTACGCGGCGTCGGGTACGCGGTCGGCATCAAGAACGTCGGCTTCTCCGAGGGCTTCGACGACTACTCGACCGCGCGGGTGCGCATGGAGGTGGTCGGCGGTGAGCCGGTGGCCGTCGTGCACACCGCGATGGCGGAGGTCGGGCAGGGCGGGGTGACCGTCCACGCGCAGATCGCGCGCACCGAGCTCGGCGTGGCGCAGGTGACCATCCACCCGGCCGACACCCAGGTGGGTTCGGCGGGTTCGACCTCGGCCTCGCGGCAGACGTACGTCACCGGCGGTGCCGTGAAGAACTCCTGTGAGCTGGTCCGCGAGCGGGTGCTGGAGCTGGGCCGCCGCAAGTTCGGTACGTACCACCCCGCCTGGGCGACCGCCGAACTGCTCCTGGAGGGCGGCAAGGTGGTCACCGACGGTGGTGAGGTGCTCGCCGACCTGGTGGACGTGCTCGGTGACGAGGCCGTGGAGATCGAGGCGGAGTGGCGGCACCGGCCGACCGTGCCGTTCGACCTGCACACCGGGCAGGGCCACGGTCACGTCCAGTACAGCTTCGCCGCGCACCGCGCGGTCGTCGAGGTGGACACCGAGCTGGGCCTGGTCAAGGTGATCGAGCTGGCCTGCGCCCAGGACGTCGGCAAGGCGCTCAACCCGCTCTCCGTCGTCGGCCAGATCCAGGGCGGTACGACCCAGGGCCTGGGCATCGCGGTGATGGAGGAGATCATCGTCGACCCGAAGACGGCGAAGGTCAGGAACCCGTCCTTCACGGACTACCTGATCCCGACCATCCTCGACACGCCGACCATCCCGGTCGACGTCCTCGAACTCGCCGACGACCACGCCCCGTACGGGCTCCGTGGCATCGGTGAGGCCCCGACCCTGTCCTCGACCCCGGCGGTCCTCGCGGCGATCCGCAACGCGACCGGCCTGGAGCTCAACAGGACACCGGTCCGCCCGGAACACCTGACGGGCAACGCGTAACACCGCCGAACGGCGGCCCGGCGCCGGGCAGTTGCCCAACCACCCGGCGCCGAACCCACAAGCGTGCACCTCCGGGCCGTCCCCCGGGTCATGCACTTCCCAAATCCCGCGTGCCGCCGAAGGCATCGGCATGCGCGGGGGCCCCTGTGAACCTTGGGAGACGGCACCATGACCCAGCAGTCACTCGAACCCAGGGCGACGGCCGAAGACGCGGGAGAAGGCACCCGCGTCCCGGCCGGACGGTCCTGGCTCGACCGGTACTTTCACATATCCCTGCGGGGATCGAGTGTCGCGCGTGAAGTGCGCGGCGGCGTCACCACCTTCATGGCGATGGCGTACATCCTCCTGCTCAACCCCCTGATCCTGTCCGGCAAGGACGCGGCCGGGGACACGCTCGGCCAGAAGGCCCTGATCACCGCGACGGCGTTCGCGGCGGCCTTCACCACGCTGCTGATGGGCTTCGTCGGCAAGGTGCCGCTCGCGCTCGCCGCCGGCCTCTCGGTCTCGGGGGTGCTCTCCTCGCAGGTCGCTCCGCAGATGACCTGGCCGCAGGCGATGGGCATGTGCGTGATGTACGGCGTCGTCATCATGCTCCTGGTCGTCACCGGCCTGCGCGAGATGATCATGAACGCGATCCCGCTCGCGCTCAAGCACGGCATCACCATGGGCATCGGCCTGTTCATCGCGCTCATCGGCTTCTACAAGTCCGGCTTCGTGCACCAGGGCAAGGCCACCCCGGTCACCCTCGGCCCCGCCGGCGAACTGGCCGGCTGGCCGGTGCTGCTCTTCGCCGGCACCCTGCTGCTGATCTTCATGCTGCAGGCACGGAACGTCCCCGGTGCGATCCTGATCGGCATCATCAGCGGCACCGCCGTGGCGGCCGCGCTGAACGGGCTCGGGGTCGTCGACCCCAGGCAGTGGGCCGACGGCGCCCCCGAACTGCACGGCTCCGCCGTGTCCATGCCGGACTTCTCGCTCTTCGGGCACGTCGAGTTCGGCGGCTGGGGCAGGGTCGGCGCGATGACGGTGGCGATGATCGTCTTCACCCTGGTGCTCGCCGGGTTCTTCGACGCGATGGCCACCATCATCGGAGTCGGCACCGAGGCGAAGCTGGCCGACGACAAGGGCCGGATGCCGGGGCTGTCCAAGGCGCTGTTCATCGACGGCGCGGGCGGCGCGATCGGCGGGGTCGCGGGCGGCTCCGGGCAGACCGTGTTCATCGAGTCGGCGACCGGCGTCGGCGAGGGAGCCCGTACCGGTCTGGCGTCCGTCGTCACCGGCCTGTTCTTCGCGGCCTGCCTGTTCTTCACCCCGCTCACCGCGATCGTCCCGCAGGAGGTCGCCTCGGCCGCCCTGGTGGTCATCGGCGCGATGATGCTGATGAACGCCCGGCACGTGGACTGGGCCGACCGGGCCACCGCCATCCCGGTGTTCCTGACGGTCGTCCTGATGCCCTTCACCTACACCATCACCACCGGGGTGGCCGCGGGCGTGATCTCGTACACCGCCATCAAGGCAGCTCAGGGCAGGGCCCGGGAGATCGGGGCATTCATGTGGGGCCTGACAGGGATCTTCCTGGTCTATTTCGCCCTCAATCCCATTGAGAGCTGGCTGGGCGTCCACTAGGCGCTCCGCTGGTTCAGCCGTGATGGGCCGGTTGCTGTCTGCGGGTTCGTCGTGGCTGGTCGCGCAGTTCCCCGCGCCCCTTACGGGGCGCTTGCCCTCAACCTCGTTAAGGAGATCCGGAAATGCTGGACATCGCCGAGGAGCTGAGTCGTTGGGTCGCCGATGGGCGGGACTTCGCCGTGGCCACGGTGGTGGCGGTCGGGGGGAGTGCGCCGCGGCAGCCCGGTGCCGCTCTCGCGGTGGATGCCGAGGGGACCGCCGTCGGTTCGGTCTCCGGCGGCTGTGTGGAGGGTGCCGTGTACGAGCTGTGCCGGCAGGCGCTGGAGGACGGGGAGACCGTTCTGGAGCGCTTCGGGTACAGCGACGAGGACGCCTTCGCCGTCGGCCTGACCTGTGGCGGCGTCATCGACATCCTCGTCACCCCGGTCCGGGCGGACGGCCCCGCCCGGCCGGTGGTCGCGGCGGCGCTGGCCGCTGCCGCGGGCGGGCGGGCGGCGGCCCTCGCGCGGGTCGTCACCGGACCCGCGGAGCTGCTGGGCCGCGCCCTCCTGGTGGACGCCGACGGTGCCCACGAGGGCGGCTTCGGCGCCCACCCCGAGCTGGACCGCACGGTCGCCGCCGAGGCCGCCGCCCTCCTGGACGCGGGCCGCACCGGCACCCTGGAGATCGGAGAGCAGGGCTCTCGGTGCGGAGCGCCGCTCACGGTGCTGGTCGAGTCGTCCGTCCCGCCGCCCCGGATGATCGTCTTCGGTGCGATCGACTTCGCGTCGGCGCTGGTCAGGGTCGGCAAGTTCCTCGGCTATCGCGTGACGGTGTGCGACGCGCGGCCCGTCTTCGCCACCAGGACCCGCTTCCCGGAGGCCGACGAGATCGTCGTCGAGTGGCCGCACCGGTACCTGGAGCGCACGCGGGTCGACGGCCGTACCGTCCTGTGCGTCCTCACCCACGACGCCAAGTTCGACGTCCCGCTGCTCCGGCTCGCCCTCCGCCTCCCGGTGGCCTACGTCGGCGCGATGGGTTCGCGCCGCACCCACCTGGACCGCAACGAACGCCTGCGCGAGGTGGGCGTCACCGAACTGGAGCTGGCCCGCCTCCGGTCGCCCATCGGCCTTGATCTCGGCGCCCGTACGCCGGAGGAGACCGCGCTGTCGATCGGGGCCGAGATCGTCGCGAACCGCCGGGGCGGCAGCGGGGTCTCCCTGACCGGCGCGCACACCCCGATCCACCACGACGTGACATCTGCGGCGCTCCCGGCGCGACGGATCGGATCGGTGGCGTAGGGCCCCCGGTCAGGGCCGCCGGAGGAGTGAGTTGACCGCCCGCCCGAACACGGCACGGGAGGCCCGGCGGACCAGCGGGTCGAAGAGCGACGGCAGCCCCCGGATCCGCAGTTCCTCGTGCCAGACCACCCGGGTGCGGCCGCCGGGCCCGTGGTGCACCTCCAGTTCGGCCCAGCCGAGCACCACCCGGCCGTGCTTGACCAGGCGGCACCGGCCGGAGCCGCCGTCCCGCGGGGGCTCCCAGACGGTCACCTCCATGGGATCGTCGAACGACAGCGGTCCGAACCCGGAACGGGCCACGAAGACCGTGCCCTCGTGGGTCGGGGGATCGGTGAGCACGGTGACCCGGGTCAGCGGAACCACGTCGGCGTGCCGGGACCACTCCGTGAGCCGGCGCCAGGCCTCGTCGATCGGCAGCGGAGCCGTCCGCTGAAGGAGGAAGTTGACCACGGCACGATCGTAGGGAACCGGCCACCGTGCGCGAGTCGCACACGGGATGTTCACGGAACCGACAGATTCGTCCAGGCCGGGCCGGCGCCGGACCCGGTGCCGGCCCGGGCCGGTGGTCACCTCCCGGTGACGGACTCCACCCAGCTGATGAAGTTCGTCGTCGGGTCGCCGGTGCGCTCGGCCTCGGTGTGTCCCTGGGCCCAGACGGTGGCGAAGTCGACGTCGCGGATGCCGTAGTTGCGCAGGGCCAACTGGAGGTTGATCTCAGTGGTGTTGGCGGTGTCGCCCTGCATGATGCCGGTGCGGATGCGCCAGTGACGCGCGACCTGCGACCGGCGGTAGCCGTCGAAGGCGGGGGAGAGGAAGTACAGCGGGTTGTACGCGTCGGCCCGCCAGGCCATGTCCTTGCCGACGCTGTCCTTCTTCGCGAAGTCGCTGTCGTACGCCGCGGAGCCGTAGTCGGAGCTCCAGTCGGAGTACGTGGCGTACGTCGTCTCGTTCGCCCTGACGACGTCACGGGTGAGCGGGGCGAAGTGCGCGGGGGCGTTCAGCCCCGTCGCGAAGACGCCGTTCTCGGTCTGCCCGCGGGAGTACCCGTCGAACGCGCCGACCGGCTTGCTCGCGGTCTTCTGGCTGTTGACGAAGCCTTCGAGGCCGGACACCGTCGCCGTGTTGGTCGTGGCGTCGTAGGTGACCCACGTACTGGCGGTGTTGAGGTAGGCGATGTAGTCGTCGACCGTCTGGTACGTGGTCGAGGTGCCCGGCTGGCCCGATCCGGGCGGGCCGCCCATCGTGGTGATGGTGTACGGGAACGTGGTGTCGGACAGGAAGTTGTTCAGCGAGGTGGTGATCACCTCGACCAGGTGGTCGTAGTAGCTGCCGGCCAGGTAGGTGCCGCTGTCGGACTCGGTCAGCTTCAGGCGCCTGCCCTGCTCGTCACGCAGCCCCAGCCGGTTGAGGTACCTGGGCCAGGCCTTCGCGAGGTCCGCCGAGTAGGCGCCGGTCCAGGTGCCGGACGCGCGCGTGCCGGCCGAGGCGAACTGGCCCATGTTCCACTCGTAGGACAGGTTGGCCTCGTGCAGGCTGGTGATCGGGCACCAGGCCATGACGGCGGCGACCGCGTCGCTGAGGGGCCTGCCCTGGGCGTCCGTCATCGCCGCGCCGATCGTGCGCAGGTACGGGTGGTACAGGGGGCTGTCGCCGGAGGCGCCCGCCACGGTGTCCTGGGCGCCGCCGCCGCTCATGCCGAACAGGACGATGTCGTCCGTGCTGCCGGGCAGGACGCTCCGGTTGTACCGCAGGAAGCGGACCGCGGCCTTGAGGTCGGTCACGCCCCAGGGGGCCGCGTCGGAACGGGTGCCGGTCGAGCTGTCCCGGCCGCGCAGGCCCGGCCACACGTAGATGTGCCCGGCCGCGAGGTACTGCGAGACGCTGCTGTAGCTGTAGGACGTGGCCGGCTTCTGGGCGGCGTAGCCGGGGGTGTTGACCGGGATCACGATCGGCGCCGTGCGTCCTGAGTACGCGCCGACGGTGCCCTTCGGGTCGACCGTCGCGGTGTACGTGGTGCCGTCGCTGTTCACGGTTGCCTTCAGGTAGGCGCCCGGCACGTAGACCGACAGGTTCTCGATGTCCGTCGCGGCCGGGTCGGTGACGTACACCTTCCCCAGCTGGTAGTACACGTCGTTGGCCGAGTCGTACGACCAGGCGGTGGGATCGAACTCCAGCGAGTACGCCGGGTCCGCCGTGGACGTGCCCGACGAACCGGTCGACGCCGAGGTGCCGGCGAAAGCCCTGCCTGCCGCGCCCTCGGCCATTCCGAACGCGGCCATGGCTGCGGCGCCCCGGACAACGGTTCTGCGGTTGATCTCCACCCCTGGACCTCCTTGTGCATCGGGTTGCGGTGCGGCTCTTCCGAGTCCCCGACTGTAGGCAAGGAGGCGGGAGATTGTTGACAATTTTGATGATTATTTTGTTAGAAGGTTGCCGGGTGTCGTACGGAGTCGGCGGTCGTTCCCCGGGAGGGTTCGGCCTTCGGGGCCTCGTGGTGTGAGCATGGAGGAAGGAGACCCGACCCCGCCCGGAGAGGACGAACCGTGCGCTACCGGGACCGCGCCCACGCGGGCCGCGAACTCGCCGCCGTGCTGGGCGAGTTGCGTGACGGGGGCGCCCTGCCCGACCCGATCGTGCTGGCGCTGCCCCGGGGCGGAGCGGCGGTCGCCGTCGAGGTGGCGCGCGAGCTGCCGGCCCCGCTCGACGTGCTCGTCGTCCGCAAGATCGGAGCCCCGTACCACGAGGAGTTCGGCGTCGGCGCGATCGCCGGGGACGACCCGCCGCTCCTGGACCTGGCGACCCTGGCCCACCTGGACCTGAGCGAGGACTCCCTCGCCCCCGTCGTCGAGCGGGAGCGGCAGGAACTGCGCCGCCGCGAGCGCCGCTACCGTGAGGGCCGGCCGCCGCCCGCGCTGCGCGGCCGTACCGTGCTCGTCGTCGACGACGGCCTCGCCACCGGCTCCACCGCCCGCGCCGCGCTGCGGCACGTACGGGGCCGGGGCCCCGCGCGGACCGTCCTGGCCGTCCCGGTCGGCGCCCCCGACTCCCTGGACGCGCTCGCCGCCGAGGCCGACCTCGTCGTCTGCCCGTACCGTCCGGCCCTGTTCAGCGCGGTCGGGCAGTGGTACGACGACTTCGGGCAGCTGACGGACGACGACGTGCTCGACGCGCTGCGCCGGGCCTGACCGGGACGGGGCGCGCGGTGCCGGAGCTGGCCGGGGGCGAGGCACGACGCCGGTTCGCCGCGGCCCGGGTGGCCCGGCTCGCGACCGTGGACGGGAACGGCCGCCCCCATCTGGTGCCGGTCGTCTTCGCCCTGCACGGCGCCGACGGGATCGTCACCGCCGTTGACCACAAACCCAAGACCACCACCCGCCTCAAGCGGCTGCGCAACATCGCCGCGCGGCCGTCCGTGTGCCTGCTCGCGGACGACTACGACGAGAACTGGGACCGCCTGTGGTGGGTCCGGGCGGACGGCGAGGCGGTCGTGGTTCCCGCCGGCGCGGAGCTCGTCGGGCCGCTGAGCGCGAAGTACCCGCAGTACCGGGAACGCCCGCCGGCCGGCGCGGTCGTCCTGGTGACCGTGACGCGCTGGACCGGCTGGCAGGCGGCGCCTCTTTGACCTGGCCGGTTCCGGTCCGCCGGAACGCGGCCTTCTCGCGGGCCTCGGGCCCGCCGGATACGATGTGGGTGATGGCGACGCGCATCGCGGGCTACGAGGTCCAGGGCGAGATCGGGCGCGGCGGCATGGCCGTCGTCTACCGTGCCAGGGACCTGCGTCTGGACCGGACCGTCGCCCTGAAACTGCTGGCCCCCGAGATGGTGCGCAACGACACCTTCCGCCGCCGTTTCAGCCACGAGTCGCGGGTCGCCGCCGCCATCGACCACCCCCACATCGTGCCGATCTTCGAGGCCGGCGAGGCGGACGGCGTGCTCTACATCGCCATGCGGTACGTCTCGGGGCCCGACCTGCGCGCCCTGCTGGACGAGGAGGGCGTACTGCCGGTGGACACGGTGCTGCGGATCGCCGCCCAGGTCGCCTCCGCGCTCGACGCGGCGCACGAGCACGACCTGGTGCACCGGGACGTGAAGCCCGGCAACGTGCTGGTGGCGCGGGGCACGGACAGCGACCACCCCGAGCACGTCTACCTCACCGACTTCGGGCTCACCAAGAAGTCGCTGTCGCTGACCGGGTTCACGACGGTCGGCGAGTTCGTCGGCACCCTGGACTACGTGGCACCGGAGCAGATCTCGGGGCGTCCGGTGGACGGGCGCTGCGATCTCTACAGTTTCGCCTGCGTGGTCTTCGAGATGCTCGCCGGCGGTCCGCCGTTCGTCCGGGACGAGGACGTCGCGCTGCTGTGGGCGCACCAGTACGACGCCCCGCCCGCGCTGAGCGAGGTGCGGGCCGGGCTGCCGCCGGCGCTCGACGACGTGTTCGCCAGGGCGCTGGCCAAGGACCCCGAGGACCGGTACGGCTCCTGCCTGGAGTTCGTGGCAGCGCTGCGGGGCGCCGCGTACGGCCCCGGACCGGCCGGGGAGGCCCCTGTTCACCGGGATGCCCGGGACGACGACGGCGCCCCGACGGTCGGCCGCGGCACCGTCCGCACCCCGACCGTCGTCCGGGAAACCGCGGACACCCCGCCCCCGCCGGCCTGGGCCCGCCCGGTGTTCCGCCGGTAGCCGGAGCCGCCGGCCGGAGCCGCCGGCCGGAGCCGCCGGCCGAAGCCGCCGGCCAGAGCCGGTCGCCGAAGCCGGTGGCCGGGCCCGTGGTGGGCAGCCGCCCACGGCCGCGTCAGTCCTCGGTGAGGTGCTGCTCGGCCCAGACGGTCTTGCCGGTGCCGCCGTGCCGGGTGCCCCAGCGCCGGGTCAGCTGGCCGATCAGGAGGAGTCCGCGTCCCCCCTCGTCGTAGGTGTGGGCCCGCCGCATGTGCGGGGCCGTGTTGCTGGAGTCGAACACCTCGCAGGTGAGGGTGTGGTCGTCGTGGATCAGGCGGAGCCGGACGGGCGGGCGGCCGTACCGGAACGCGTTGGTGACCATCTCGCTGACGATGAGCTCGGTGATGAACGCGGCGGCCTCCTCCAGCTGCCACTCGGCCAGCTGCTCGGTGGCCAGTTTGCGGGCCTCGGCGACCGCGGCGAGGTCGAAGGGGAGCTCCCAGGTGGCGACCCGGTCGGCGTGCAGGGCCCGGGTGCGGGCGACGAGCAGGGCGATGTCGTCGTCGGGGCGGTGGGTGAGCATGGACGTCAGGACCCGGTCGCAGACGGTGTCCAGGGTCTCGGCGGGGCGGCCGAGCGCGGCGAACATCGTGGCGAGGGCGTCGTCGATGTCGTGTTCGCGGGGTTCGAGCAGGCCGTCGGTGTAGAGGGCGATCAGGCTGCCCTCGGGGAGTTCCGTCTCGTACGACTCGAAGGGCAGGCCGCCGAGGCCGAGCGGGGGACCGGCCGGGATGTCGAGGAAGCGGACGGTGCCCGCGGTGACCACGGCGGGGGGCGGGTGCCCGGCCCGGGCGGCGCAGAGCCGCCGGGTGACGGGGTCGTACACGCTGTACAGGCAGGTCGTGCCGACGCCGCCTGCCGCCTCGGCGGCGTTGTCGGCACCGGCCTCCTCGGCGGAGAGATGGACCACCAGGTCGTCGAGGTGGCTGAGGAGTTCGTCGGGCGGCAGGTCGACGTCGGCCAGGGTCTGGACGGCGGTGCGCACCCGGCCCATGGTGGCGGCGGCCCGCATGCCGTGGCCGACGACATCGCCGACGACGAGCGCGACCCGGGTCCCGGACAGCGGGATGACGTCGAACCAGTCGCCGCCCACCCCGGCCTGGCTGACCGAGGGCAGATAGCGGGAGGCGATGTCCAGGGCCGCCTGTTCGGGCAGGGTCTGCGGCAGCAGGCTGCGCTGCAGCGTCATCGTGGTGGTGTGCTGCCGCTGGGCGCGGGCGGCGCTCTCGATGCTGGTGGCGGTGCGCGCCGCGAGCTGTTCGCCGAGCCACAGATCGTCCACGTCGAACGGCTCGGTCCGCCGGTTCCGTCCGAAGAGGGCCACACCGAAGGTGACGTCGCCCACCCTGAGCGGCACCGCGAGCAGCGAGTGCGTCCTGCTCTCCCGGATCCACCCGGCGGCCCGCGGATCCTCCCGCTCCCAGCGGCTCACGACCTCGTCGCCGCCCCGGTACACCGTGCCCCGCCCCTCGGCCAGGCACCGGCCCGACGGTGACCACGGCGGGCAGCACAGCACCTCGCCCGAGGGCTGCGGGAGCGGCGGCCCGTCGGGCAGCGACCGCACGGCGGCCCGGCGCAGGGCGACACCGTCGCGCGGCGGCGCGTCGGGCTGTTGCGGATGCCCCCGGGCGAGCTCGTCCGCGCGTGGGGGAGCGTCCAGCAGGTCCACGGCGCACACGTCGGCGAACTCGGGGACGGCGACCTCGGTCAGCTCCCGCGCGGTGCGCTGCACGTCGGAGCTGGTGCCGATGCGTACCCCGGCGTCGCCGAGGAGCAGCATCCGCCGCCGTACCAGCTGCTGGGACGTGTCGGCGTGCGCCGTCAGGGCCACCGCCCGCACCCGGCCGCCCGAGTCCGTCAGCGGCATGAGCCGGGCGTGCCAGGTGCGCTCCGGGTCGGCCGGATCCAGATGGAGCCGGATCTCCTGCGGTCCGGCGCCGTCCAGGACCCGCCGCATGCTCGCCTCGGCCTCGGCGCTGCCCTCGTACGGCGCGATGTCCGTCAGCCGCAGCCCCCGCATCATCCCCTCCGCCAGCGACAGCGTGCGCTGCGACGCGACGCTCGCCCTGGCCAGCCGCAGCTCCTCGTCGAAGACGGCGGAGACGCAGGGCGACTGCTGGAAGGCCCATTCGCCGAGCGCCTGTCCGGCGGCGATGGCCGCAGGACCGGTCACCGCGGACACCACCTGCCACTGCGTGCCGCCCGCCCGTTCGCCGGTGGACCTGCGGTGGACCAGGACGTCCCGGTCCAGACGGTGCCCGTCGCGGTGGCGCAGCGCGACGGTCCCGCTCCAGCGTGGCCCGGTCGCCGCCTTCCGCCAGGCGTCCAGGTCCGGTTCGGCGAGCAGGCGGGCGGCCGGCTGCCCCAGGATCTCCGCGGGCGGGTAGCCCAGCAGCAGCCGGGCCCCGTCGCTCCAGCCGGTGACGGCACCCTGCTCGTCGACCGTTACCGAGGCGGTGCGGGCCCGCTGGGGCACGGCGTGCGTCTGCGCCGGATCGCTGGGAGGGGTGGGAGGTCGTTCCATCGACGCTCATCCTTCGCGGAACCTGCACGGCCGGCTCTCTCCCCAGGATGATCCCGGCCGCCACGGAGCACCAATCCGCCGCCGCCGCCACTGCGGGCCTCCGCCGCCGCCACGGCGGGCTCCGTCGCCACCCCCGCGGGAGGTTCCTGTGACGCGCCCGTGACAGTCGGGGGACTTGCGCCCACCTCCAGGCGGCCCGGCAGATGGGGCTCTCCAGGCACACGGTCGACGCCTACCTCCGCCGGATCCGCGCCAAGCTCGACATCAACACCACCGCCGAGCTCACCCGGCTGGCCATCTCCCTCGGACTGTGATCCCGCTCCGCCCGACAGATCCGCCCACGCCGTGACAGCGTGGGAGCAGCGGCTGAGCACGGTGGTGTCCTGGAGGCGGAGATGACGGTGAACGGGCTCGGACTGGTGGTGCACGGCGGGCGCGCGGAGGCGGTGGACGCGGCCCGTACCGTACGGGCGTGGGCCGCGGAGCACGACGTGCGGTGCACGGACATCGACGTGTGGCACGACGGCGGACGGCACCACTCCGGGGAGGAGGTCGCGGCCGCCGGCGATCCCGACCTGATCGTCACCCTCGGCGGGGACGGCACCTTCCTGCGCGGCGCCCGGCTCGCCGCCCGCAACGACGCGCTGGTCCTCGGCGTCGACCTGGGCCGGGTCGGCTTCCTGACCGAGGTGCCGGTCTGCTCGGTGCGGGAGGCGCTGGACGCGATCCGCGAGGACCGCTACACCGTCGACAGCAGACTCCTGCTGACCATGCGCGCCTCCCGGCGCCTGGAGGTGCCGGCCGACATGGAGCGGCTGATGCAGTACGGCCGCGGGCCGCTGCTGCCGCCGCCCCAGGTCCGCACCGACTGCGAGCAGGACAGGGACTGGGGCGTCCCGCTGCACGTCGCCGCGGTCAACGACATCGTCCTGGAGAAGCTGTCCCGGGACCGCCAGGTCTCCGTCGGCGTCTATGTCTCCGGGCGGCTGCTCGCCTCCTACTCCGCCGACGCGCTGCTGGTGGCGACGCCGACCGGCTCGACCGCCTACAGCTTCGCGGCCGGCGGCCCGGTCGTCTCGCCGTGCGCGGAAGCCCTCGTCTTCACCCCGGTCGCCCCGCACATGGCGTTCAACCGCTCGGTCGTCACCGCCCCGAACGAGGCGGTCGGGCTGCGCGTCCTGGAACGCTCGGGACAGGCCGCGGTCAGCGTCGACGGCCAGGTGCGTGGCGTCCTGGAACCGGGGGACTGGATCGGCGTCTACGCCGCTCCGACCCGGCTGCGGGTGGTCCGGCTCGCGGCGATGGACTTCTACGGCCGGCTGCGCGAGCGCATGAACCTGACCGACGCCCCGGCCGCCGTCGCCGACGGCACCCCCGCCCCCCTGTGGTCGTTGCGCACGCCCCCGCCCGGCGACCTGTCCCACCTCTCGCTGCCGCTCATGGCGGCGGACTACGCCGAGCCGAAGGATCCGTGCGCCGACTGGAAGGACGGCGTCGCCCCCGCGCTGGAAAGGTCGGCCTTCCCACGCCATGCGGAGGAAGGCGACGGCAACCCATGACCACCGCCGGTCCCGCCGTCCCGACGGTTCTGACGGTCCCGGCCGTCCGTGGTCCGGTACCCGCCGGCGAACTCGGCACCGTGCTGATGCACGAGCGCGTCTTCGTGCTCAGCGAGGAGTTCCGGCGGAGCCTTCGGTCTCGTGCCGAGCAGCCGCCCGGTGGCTGGCCGTCACGAAGCGGGTCACCGCGTCCGCGAAGGCCGCCGGCTCCTCCAGGTGGCCGAAGTGCCCGCTGTTCTCCAGGATCACCAGTTCCGCACCGGGTATCAGGGTGTGCAGTTCCTCGGCCCACCCCACTCCGCAGACGAAGTCGTGCCGGCCGGCGAGCACGAGCGCGGGCACGGTGAGCCCGCCGAGGCCGGCGCGGTCGTCGAAGAGGATCGGGGCCAGGTCCTCGTCGAGACCGGAGACGTACGTCGTCCGCACGGCCGCCCGGACGGGTGCGAACTCCCCTTCCCGGCCCCAGTAGTCGGCGAAGTAGGCGGGGAACAGCCCCCGGGCGACGGCGGTGTGCGCCGCGTCGTCGGTGGCGGCGGGAATGGCCCGGAAGGCGGCCAGGACCTCGGGAAGCCCGGGGTTCTGGGCGTTCCGCGCGGCGAACGCCTCGACCTGGCGCACGGTCTCGGCGGTGTGCTCGGGGCCGGTCACCGGCAGGCTCTCGTACAGGATCACCCCGGCGAGGCGCTCGGGGTGGTGCAGGGCGTGGTACTGGGCGACGAAGCCGCCGTGCGAGTGGCCCAGCAGGTGCACCTCGGGGACGCCGAGGTGGTCGATCAGCGAGCCGAGGAACCGGCTGTAGCGGGCCCGCGTATAGCCGTCGGGGTGGGAGGGCAGCCGGCCCGACCCGCCGCTGCCGACCGGCTCCGGGTAGACGACCGTCAGGTGCCGCTCCAGCTCGGGCATCCGCAGGTACTCCCAGTCGATGCCCGGTCCACCGGAGTGCGCGACGCACACCGGCCCCGTGCCGTGCACGTGGTACCGCTGCACGAGGCCGTCGATCTCGACGGCGTGCGCTCCGGCGGCCAGGGGATCGGTCACGGGATCGGTCACGGGTGTGGTCATGTTCTTCTCCGGGTCGGCGGATCTCGGGACATCGGCAGGACGCCGCCGCGCCGGAGAAGTTCGCACCGGTTCGTGTGAGGGCGCTCACACGCGAGTGGTGTCAGTAGCGGCCGCCCACCGTCCGCGCGGCCAGCCCGTCCAGCGCGGCGGTCTCGTCGGCGGTGAGTTCGACGCCGGCGGCGGCCACGTTCTGCTCCAGCCACTTCACGCGCTTCGTGCCCGGGATCGGCACCACGGGCACCCCGAGGTGCGCGCTCCGGGCCTGCACCCAGGCCAGCGCCAGCTGCGCAGGGGCCACGCCCTTGGCCGCCGCCAGGGTGCGGACGGCGTCCGCGATCACCTCGTTGTCCGTGGTCCGGAACCGGGGCAGCCGCAGGCGCGCGTCGCTCGCGGGCAGCGCGGTGACGTCGACCGTGCCGGTCAGGAAGCCGCGGCCGAGCGGCGAGTACGCCACCAGTGCGACGCCCAGTTCGCGCAGGGCGTCCCCGACGGTCGTCTCCACGTCCCGGGACCAGATCGAGTACTCGCTCTGCACCGCCGTGACGGGGTGCACGGCGTGGGCGCGGCGCAGCAGTTCGCCGCTCACCTCGGACAGGCCGATGTGCCGGATCTTGCCCTCCTTCACCAGCTCCGCCATGGCGCCGACGGACTCCTCGATCTCGGCGTTCTGCGGCGGCCGGTGCAGGTAGTAGAGGTCGATGTGGTCGACGCCGAGGCGCAGCAGGGAGGCGTCGCAGGCGCGCCTGATGTAGCCCGGGTCGCCGCGCAGGGTCCAGGTCTCGGCGCCCATGCGGTCGATGCCGGTCTTCGTGGCGAGCTGCACCTCGTCCCGGCGGCCCGCGAGCGCCCGGCCCACCAGCACCTCGTTGTGCCCGAAGGCGTAGGCGTCGGCGGTGTCGATGAGGGTGACACCGAGGTCGAGGGCCCGGTGGATGGTGCCGATCGCGCCGTCCCAGCTGGTCGGGCCGTAGCCCTCGCTCATGCCCATGCAGCCGAGCCCCTGGGCGGAGGTGGTGAGGTCACCGAGAGAAACCGTGTTCACGGCAGGACTCCGTTCGATGTGCGCAGTGCGTACGATGACAGATACCGGAGGATCCTCCGGTAGTGGAGAAGTTAGTGGAGGATCCTCCGGTAAGCAAGTGGGCAGAATGCCCGGTACGGTGACCGGCCTGGAGGGGAGTACGGCATGAACGAGCAGGGACCCGGGCGGCCGGTGCGCGCCCACGCCCGCCGCAACCGCGAGAAGCTGGTGGCGGCGGCGCTGGAGGAGTTCACGCGCACCGGCAAGGACGTGCCGCTGGACAGCATCGCCAAGGCGGCCGGGGTCGGCATCGGCACCCTCTACCGGCACTTCCCGACCCGGGACTCGCTGGTCCTCGCGGCCTACGAGCAGGAGGTGGACCAGGTGTGCGCCGACGCGGCGGACCTCCTCGCGACCCTTCCGCCGGACCGGGCGCTGCGCGAGTTCATGGGCCGGCTGGCCGGCCTGCTGGTCACGAAGCAGCACATGTCCGAGGCGCTGCGATCCGGCGGGACGGAGGGCTCGTACTCGAAGGTCTACGACACCATCGACACGCTCTTCACGGCGGGCGTCGCCGCCGGGACGCTGCGGTCCGACATGGAGACGGCCGACGTGGTCCGGGCCATGGGCGGTCTGCTGCGGCTGGACGCGGCCGGTGACTGGAGGGGCCAGGCCGGCCGCCAGATCAGGCTCCTGATGGACGGCCTGCAGACGGGAACTCCGGCCCGCGCAGAAGGGCACGGGCCGGAGCGGTAGTTCGGTTCAGGTGCCGGTCAGTCCGCGGACCGCACCGTCGGCATGGCGAGCGGGACCGGGCCGGTCTTGCAGGAGTCGTGGCAGTCCTTCTCCAGGCTGCAGCACAGCGAGCAGATCGCCCCGGAGTGGAACGGGCAGCCCGCCACGTCCGGCCGCTCGAAGTCGGTCGCGCACACCGTGCAGGTCAGGGTGGCCGCCGACGGCAGCCCGTCCGGGCCGAGCAGCGGCTCTTCGAGGTCGTCGACGCGGGCGATGTAGTACTTCCCCTTGGTCAGCACCGCGAACAGCGGCGAGAGCACCATCGCCAGGAACAGCGCGATGAACGGCGAGTACGCCTTGCCGTACGCGCCGAAGGCGTTGAAGTACGCGGCGATCGACACCGCCGACGCGATCAGCATCGAGCCGAAGCCGACCGGGTTGAAGTTGTGCAGGTGGGCCCGCTTGAACTCGATGTACGACGGGCTCAGCATCAGCGGCTTGTTGATGACCAGGTCGGCGACGACCGCGCCGATCCAGGCGATCGCCACGTTGGAGTAGAAGCCCAGCACGGTGTTGAGGAAGCCGAAGACGCCGCCCTCCATCAGGGCCAGGGCGATGCCGACGTTGAGGAAGATGTAGACCACGCGCCCGGGGTGACGGTGAGTCAGCCGGGAGAAGAAGTTCGACCAGGACAGCGAACCGGAGTACGCGTTCGTCGAGTTGATCTTTATCTGGGAGAGGATCACGAAGAACGTGGCCAGACCCAGCGCGACGGGCGCGGCGAACGTCCTGAACCCGGACACGTACTGCTGGATCGGCTCGTTGGCCTTGGCGAGCCCCACGCTCCCGGCGATGAAGAAGGCGAGGAACGCGCCGCCGATCTGCTTGGCGGCGCCGAGCACCACCCACCCCGGACCGGCGGAGAGCACCGCACCCCACCACCTGCGTCCGTTCTCCGGCGTCTTGTCCGGCATGAACCGCAGGTAGTCCACCTGCTCACCGATCTGCGCGATCAGCGACAGCGCCACACCGGCACCCGCGCCCACCCCGAGCATGCTGATGCCGGAGCCGGTGGGGGAGTTGCCCGCGAAGTGCGTGAACTCCGAGAACTTGCCCGGCTCCTGGACCGCGATGGACACGAACGGCGCGACCATCAGCACCAGCCACACCGGCTGCGTCCACACCTGCATCTTCGACAGCGCGGTCATGCCGTAGATGACCAGCGGCAGGATGATGACCGAGCAGATCAGGTACCCGACGGCCAGCGGGATGTGCAGGCCCAGCTCCAGGGACTGCGCCATGATCGAGCCTTCGAGCGCGAAGAAGATGAAGGTGAAACTGGCGTAGATGACCGAGGTGAGCGTCGAGCCGAGGTAGCCGAAGCCCGCGCCCCGGGTCAACAGGTCCATGTCGATGGAGTACTTGGCCGAGTAGTACGAGATCGGGATGCCGGTGAGGAAGATGACCACGGCCGCGGTCAGGATCGCCACCATCGCGCTGGAGAAGCCGTTGGAGACGGCGATCGAACCGCCGATCGCGAAGTCCGCGAGGTAGGCGATGCCGCCCAGCGCGGTGGTGGCCACCACATAGGGGCTCCAGCGGCGGAAGGACTTCGGCGCGTACCGCAGCGAGTAGTCCTCCAGCGTGTCGTTCTGCGCCCAGTCGTTGTACGTCCGTTTGCCGTCCGTGCCACCGTCCGTGCCGCGGCCCGTCCCGCCGTCCGCCACGGCCGGCGGCGCCTCTTTCCCGACGATCTCCGTCACGACTCTGCCCTCTCTCGTCCCCGGTCGTTTGCACGGAAGAGTCGCGGCGCGCTGTTTCCCGAACGTTTCACCTGCTTTAAAAGACAAGGCTTGATACTTCCCGTGGGAAGTATCGGGTTCCGAGGGAGAGTTGGGATCAGAGCTGGGCGACGACGTGGAAGTCGAAGGCGTCCGCCCGTGCCAGGTACAGCCGTTGGGCGAGATGGTTGCCGCGCAGCCGTACGGCCCCCCGCGGGCCCTCGTACGACACCGCGTCCCCGACCGCGCACATCGCCCGCACCTCCAGCGACCGGGCCCGCTCGGCCAGGGCCGCCAGCAGCCGCACCCCCTCGAAGCAGGACTCGCCGAGGCTCCCCACCACCGGGGCGTGCACCCCGAACCGGGCCGCGTGCCGGGCGCCGAAGTCGAGGCTCTCGGCGGTCGCGAGGGTCTCGAAGAAACCGGCCGCCGCCCACAGCCCGTCGGTGCCGTCCGCACCGGTGGCCAGCAGGATGTTCTCGTCCATGTGGGTGCTCAGCCGCAGGCAGCGCTGGTGCAGCCCGTACCCGGCGAACGCCCGGTTGAAGCGGGCCGCGTCCGCGCCCACCAGCAGCATCAGCACCGCGTCCGCCTCGCACCGCTCGATCCGGCGCAGTACCGGCCCGAACCCCTCCGTCCCCAGCGGCACGAACACCTCGTCCCGCACCCGCCCGCCGCACTCCCGCACGTACGCCCGTGCCGTGCGCGCGGTCACCCGGGGCCACACGTAGTCGTTGCCCACCGTGCACCAGCGCCGCACCCCGGCCGCCTCCGCCAGCAGCCGCATCGCGGGCAGCAGTTGGGCGACGTCGGTCTCACCGGTCAGGAAGACGCCGGGAGTCCGCTCGCCGCCCTCGTACTGCGCGGTGTAGACGTACGGCACCCGGCCCGCGATCCGCGGCAGCAGCGCCTGCCGTACCGCCGAGGTGTGCCAGCCCACCACCCCGTCCACGGCGCCCAGCGACACCAGCGTCCCGACCTCGGCCGCCACCCGCGCCGGGGGCGCCCCGCCGTCCACGGTGACCAGCCGGACCTCCCGGCCCAACACCCCGCCCACCGCGTTGAGTTCCTCCACTGCCAGCCGGGCGGCCGACTCGCAGGACGGCCCGAGGACCCCCGCCGGCCCCTGCAACGGCACGACCAGGGCGAGCAGCAGGGTGCCGCTCCCGTCGTCGGACGGCGCCGGACGCATCGGCCACCTCCGTGCGGGCATGGGGAACGCGGATTCCGGTCCCGGGCCCCGGCGCCGTCGCCAAGACTCGTATTCTGCGCGCACAGTAGACCTACCGGAAGGACACCGGCAATGCCGTCCGTACCCTCCTCGCCGGACCTCGCCCACCTCCTCAGCCATGCCGAGCGGCGGGTCGTGCGGCGGCTGGCCGCGGTGCTGGCGGAGGAGGACTGCACGGTCGAGGAGTGGAGGGTCCTGTCGCTCGTCGGGGACGGCCTGGGGCACCCGATGTCCGAGATAGCCGAGCACGCCCTGATGCCGGCGCCCAGCCTGACCAAGCTCGTCGACCGCATGGTCGCGGACAACCTGGTGCACCGCCGACCCGATCCGCACGACCGCCGCCGCGTCCTGCTCCATCTCACCCCGCGCGGCGAGGACCTGCACGGACGCGCCGCCCGCCGGGTCCACGGCGACCAGACCCGGCTGCTCGAGGAGATCGGCGAAGGCGCGGCCCTGGCGGACCTCCTCGCGCGGCTCACGGCGGCGGCCGCCGCCCGGACGGCGGACCTCGGGCCGTCAGTCCTCCCGTAGCCGGATCGCCGCGGCGGGGCAGGTCGCCGCGTCCTCGGGGACCCGGCCGGCCGGGTCACCAGCCGGTGAACAGCAGGTGGTTCAGCAGCAGCCCGAGCAGCGCCTGCGCAGCGAGCCAGGCGCGCGGCCGGGGCAGGAACGCGCAGGCCGGCAGCAGCCACATCGCGAACGGCAGCCAGATGCGTTCCGTCTCCGCCTTGCTCATCCCGGACAGGTCGGCGAGCAGCAGGGCCAGCAGGGCCGCCCCCACGAGGAAGGCGAGCCGCCGCCGCGCGACGGGCGCGGTACGGCGGTGCACGAGTACGGCACCCGACCGCCGCAGTCCGGCCGCCGTCGCCGGCCCCGTGATGACCACCGTGCAGGCCAGGTTGGCCCACACCCAGTAGCCGTACGGCCGGGTCCCGCCGACCCCCTGGTAGTAGCGGGTGACCAGCAGCCGGTACCCCTGCCACCAGTCGAACCCGGCCAGGGTGAACACGAGCGGGACGACCGCCGCCCCCGCCGCCAGCAGCGCGAGCACGACGGGGCGGGCCCGGACCCGGCGCCGGCCGAGCACCAGCACCGCCGCCCCGATCAGCGCGAAGAGCGTCAGGCCGTACGACAG
Source organism: Streptomyces sp. NPDC001507 (assembly GCF_042894765.1). Lineage (NCBI taxonomy): Bacteria > Bacillati > Actinomycetota > Actinomycetes > Kitasatosporales > Streptomycetaceae > Streptomyces > Streptomyces sp. NPDC001507. The sequence goes on along the minus strand of NZ_JBIAVV010000006.1, from coordinate 540,964 downwards.
GTAGCAGGTCAGCCCGTACAGCAGCCCCGCACCCGCCGCCCAGGCCACGGACCGGCCGGTCACCGCGAGCGCCAGCAGGGCCACCGTCCAGGCGGCGACCGCCGCGAAGTACCCGTCCGCCGAGGCACCCACCCACACCGCGGCCGGGGCCATCACCAGGAAGGGAGCGGCCCGCCGGGCGAGCCGCTCGTCGGCCAGGGCCCGCACCGCGACCAGCACGGCGACGCAGGCCGTCGAACCGACCGTGATGCACCAGGCCCCCGCCCAGCCGCCGCCGCCCAGCCCGACCCGGTCCAGGAGGACGAAGGTGAGCGTGGCCGCCGGCGGATGCCCGGCGATGTGCGCCGGCCAGGGCGCCGGGGTGCCGCTGACGATGTGGTGGGTGAAGTCCCGCAGGGTCGCCGAGATGTCGTGGAAGCGGGAGACGACCGTCAGGTACTCGTTCGGGCTGGTCAGCCGGCCCGCCACGCCCCGCTGCCAGCCGTCGACCAGAGCCAGCGACCACGTCCAGGCCAGACAGGCGCCCCAGGCCGCGCCCAGCAGCCCGCGCCAGGGCAGCCGTACGGCCAGGTTCGGCCCGTACGCCACCACGGCGCCCGCGACCAGCACGGCTGCCGGGGTGCCCGGGCCCACGTGCGGGTCCCAGTCGGCGAACAGCGGCGGCCAGTGCACGAACAGGACGCGGTAGGTGTCCTGGAGGTGCCGGCCGACCAGGACGGCGACGAGCACCAGCAGGGCGGCGGCGAGGACCGCGAGCAGATCGGCGGCCGAACGGACGGACGGACCGGGGGACGTGTCGGTGGCGGGATCGGCGGGCCGATCACGGTGCGGAGCGCGGGTCACACCGGAACGCTAGGCCGGGGATTGCGCCGAACCGTGCATCAGGCGGCTGACGTCAGACTTTCGTCATGGGTCGCGCACCCGTTCCGGGGGTTCTCCCGGCCTACGGTCGGACCATGCGAGACGACGATCCACGGCTCCCCACCTCACCCGGCTTCTGGCGCAGCCCGCTGCGCGGCACCTGGTTCACCTCGGTGCTCGGCCTGGTGCTCCTCGTCGGCGTCACCGTGCTGTTCGTGACCGGGCTGGTGTCGTACGCCGCGTACAACCCGGACCTGGCCCCGGTGAACGACCAGACCCCGGACAAGGGCATCCTCGGCTTCTACCTCTTCTCCTGGCCGACGAACCCGTACTGGCTCTACCGCGTCACCCAGGGCCTGCACGTCACCCTCGGCATCGTCCTGATCCCGGTGCTGCTCGCCAAGCTGTGGTCGGTGGTGCCCAAGCTGTTCACGCTGCCCCCGGCCCGCTCGCTAGCCCACGCCCTGGAGCGGGTCTCGCTGCTGCTGCTGGTCGGCGGCGGCCTCTTCGAGTTCACGACCGGTGTCCTCAACGTCCAGCTCGACTACGTCTTCCCCGGCTCCTTCTACCCGCTGCACTTCTACGGCGCCTGGGTGTTCTTCGCCGCCTTCCTCGCGCACGCTGCACTGAAGACCCCGACGGCACTGCGGGCGGTCCGGGAACGCCGGCAGCACGGGGACGAGGGGGACGAGGGGGAGTTGGCGACCCCACGGCCGGACGCGCCCACCGTCTCCCGGCGCGGGGCGCTGTGGTTCACGGGCGGCGCGTCCCTGCTGCTGCTCGTCATGACGGCGGGGCAGAGCATCGGGGGCGTATGGCGCCGCACCGCACTGCTCGCCCCGCACGGCGGAGCCGACCCGGGCAGCGGGCCGAACGGCTTCCAGATCAACAAGACGGCCGCGTACGCCGGGATCGACGCGCAGGAGACCGGGCCGGAGGCGTGGCGGCTCGTCGTCACCGGACGCGACGGCCGGACGGTCCGCCTCAGCCGCGCCGAACTGCTCCGGCTGCCCCTGCACAGCGCCGCGTTGCCGATCGCCTGCGTCGAGGGCTGGTCGACCGCCGACCAGTGGTGGCGCGGGGTGCGGCTGCGCGACCTCGCCGCGCTCGTCGGCTACGACACCGACCCGCCGGACGTGCTCGTCGAGTCCGTCCAGCGGCACGGCGCCTTCCGCCGCGCGGCCCTGCGCGCCAACCAGGTCGCCGACCCGCGCTCCCTGCTCGCCCTCCAGGTGAACGGCGAGGACCTGTCCCCCGACCACGGCTACCCGGCCCGCGTGATCGTGCCGGCCGCACCCGGTGTCCTCAACACCAAGTGGGTGGCCCGGATGACCTTCGGAGACCTGTGATGCGCCCGCGCCCGCGCCTCGTCATCGGCAGCCCCCTGCAGATCCTCCTGCTGGTCTGCTCGTTCGCACTCGCCGCCTATGCCGGGGTACGGCTGCTGGCCGGCGACTGGCTCGGCGTCGCGCTGTGGGTGGTGGGCGCGGCGCTGCTGCACGACCTCGTCCTGCTGCCGCTGTACGCGCTGGCCGACCGGGCGGCGGCGCGGGGACTGGGCGCCGCCGGGCGCCGGGAGTGGGTGATGTACGTCCGGGTCCCGGCCGCGCTCTCCGCGCTGCTCCTGCTGGTGTGGTTCCCGCTGATCAGCGGAATGGCGGCCGGGCACTACCGGTCGGCCACCGGCCGGTCCGTGGACGGCTACCTGGCCCGCTGGCTGCTGATCACCGCCGTGCTCTTCGGCGGCTCGGCGCTGCTGCTGGCGCGCCGGTCGCGCAGGGCGGCGAAGCGGCGCCCGCCGGTCTCCCACTGAGCCTCCGGCTCCCAGCCCCGCGCGTACCGCAGCAGGGCCGGGGTGCCCAGCCGCGCCCAGCGGAAGGGGGCGCCGACGGCCTCCCGGGCGTCGGTGAGGTGGACGTCGGCGCGTTCGTCGACGTCCACCGGCGCGGTCTCGGCGATCAGCAGCCCACCGGGTGCGAGGAGCCGAGCCACCCGGCCGAGCAGGACGCGCGGGTCGCCGCCGATGCCGACGTTGCCGTCCATGAGCAGGACGGTGCCCCAGCGGCCCTCGCCGGGCAGCGGCTCGAAGACCGAGCGGCGCAGCGCCTGGCCGCCGAGCCGCACGGTGTGGTCCACGGCGGCCGCGCTCACGTCGATGCCGAGGACGGTACGGCCCCGGGCGGCGAGTTCGGCGACCAGCCGCCCGGGGCCGCAGCCGACGTCCAGGACCGCGCCCTCGCAGCGGTCGAGGACCGACCGGTCGACCGGGTCGGCCCGCGCGCACCAGCGCTCGACGTCCAGGGGCAGCAGCCAGCCGTCGGTGCGGCGCAGGAACAGCGGGCCGTGCCCGGCGCGCAGCGCGGCGGCGTAGGGGTCGGCGCCGGTCCAGCCGGTCCGGGGGACGGGCGGCGAGGTGGTCATGGGCGGTCCGTTCCGCTGTACGCAGTGCACCGGGACAGCAGGGCGGCGAACCGGCCGTGCGGGACGAGGGCGGCGACCGCGGCCGCGTCAGCGGCGGTGTCCACGTCGCGCAGCCGGGGCAGGTCGCGCACCCGCAGCCCGGCGCCGACGAGGCGCTGCCGCTGGACGGCGCCGGTCTCCGGCGTCGACATCGGCACCCCGCGGAGCAGGGCGGGATCCGGGTCGGCCAGTCCCAGCGCCCAGAACCCGCCGTCCTCGGCGCCGCCGAAGTACGCGTCGCACTCCGCGAAGTCCACGGTGAGCAGGGCCGGGGTGACCTGCGGGGTGTCCATGCCGATGAGGAGCGCCGGGCCGGAGCAGTGCGCGAAGGCGTCCGCCAGCCGCTCGTCCAGCCCTCCGCCGCACTGCGGCACGACGTCGAAGCCGGGCGGCAGCCAGGGGCCGGGTTCTCCGTCGAGCACCAGCACGCGGCGGGCGGCCGGGGCCGCGGCCACGGCGTCCAGGGTGTCGGCGAGCGAGGCCTCGGCGAGGGCGGCGGCCTGCGCGGGCGAGAAGGGCGGGGTGAGCCGGGTCTTGACCCTGCCGGGGCGGGGTTCCTTGGCGATGACTAGGAGGGTGGTCATGGGGTTCCTTGAGTGCTGGTGGGGTGGGGACGCTTACCGGCGCTGGCAGGGTGCCTCCCCCAGCCTTCGGCCGGGGGGACCCTCAGTGCCCACCCGTGCCGCCCTGCGGCACGCCTGCCCGCAGCTGAGTAGCTGTGCTGCTGTCCGCGGCTGGGGGTTGCGACGCCGCCCGCGGCTAGGAGGTGCGGCAGGCGTGGCGCTCCGTAGGGGGCGCGGGGAACTGCGCGATCAGCCCCCACCGGCCTGCACCCGAGGTCGCTCCCTCAGCACCCGGCTCATGTCCCGCACCGCCTGAAAGGTGCCACGCCAGGTCCCCGTCACCTTCGACGTACCGGTGCGGGGCAGGTACGCCACATCGCGTTCGGCGATCCGCCACCCCGCGTCCGCCGCCCGCACCACCATCTGCAGCGGGTAGCCACTGCGCCGGTCGTCGAGCGACAGCGCGAGCAGCCGCTCCCGGCGAGCCGCCCGCAGCGGACCGAGGTCGTGCAGGCGCAGCCCCGTGCGGCGCCGCAGCATCCGTGCCAGCGCCAGATTCCCCGCGCGGGCATGCGCGGGCCACGCGCCCCGCCCCTCGGGACGCCGGCGGCCGAGCACCAAGTCCGCCTCGTCGTCCAGGACTTCCCGCACGAACGGCACGAGGAGCCCCGGGTCGAGCGAGGCGTCGCAGTCGCAGAAGCAGACGATGTCGGCGGTCGCCGCGGTCAGCCCCGCATGGCACGCCGCGCCGAAGCCGCGCCGCGCCTCGTGGACGACGGTCGCCCCGTACGCCCGGGCGATGTCCGCCGAGCCGTCGGTGGAACCGTTGTCCACCACGAGGGCCCGCCAGCCCGCCGGGATCCGGCCGAGCACCCAGGGCAGGGCCTCCGCCTCGTCGAGACAGGGCAGGACGACGTCCACGTCCGCCGCCGGGGACGGAGAAGGAGAAGAAGGTGAGGTGGTCACGGCCTTCACCCTACGAACGCGAACCGGACATTCCGGTCCTCGACTGCTTACGAAACGCGGACGTCGGCGCCCGGCGGCACCGGCGCCCCCCGCTCCGCGGTTCCTTACGAAACGCGAACGTCGCACCCCGAGCCCAGGCCCGGCCGCGACACCCGCGACAGCCCGGTGCGAGGGTGGAGGCATGCAGCAGCCCTACGAGCTCACCGAGGCCGGGACCACCACCGGTGCCGCCCGGGTCCTGGTCGTGGACGACGATCCGACCGTCGCCGAGATCGTCGCCGGGTACCTGGACCGCGCCGGGTACCTGGTCGACCACGCCGGTGACGGTCCCACCGCCCTGACCCGCGCCGCCGCCCACTGGCCCGACCTGGTCGTGCTCGACCTGATGCTGCCCGGCATGGACGGCCTGGAGGTCTGCCGGCGGCTGCGCGGCCACGCCCCCGTCCCGGTCATCATGCTCACCGCGCGCGGCGACGAGGACGACCGCATCCTCGGCCTGGAGGTCGGCGCCGACGACTACGTCACCAAGCCCTTCAGCCCCCGGGAACTGGTCCTGCGGGTGGAGTCGGTGCTGCGCCGCAGCCGCCCCGCCGCCACCGACCGGTCCTTCTCGTCCGCCGGGCTCACCCTGGACCCCGGCGCCCGGCGTGCTACCAAGGACGGCACCGAACTCGCCCTCACGCTGCGCGAGTTCGACCTCCTCGCCTTCTTCCTGCGGAACCCGGGACGGGCGTACAGCAGGGACGACCTGATGCGCGCGGTGTGGGGCTGGGACTTCGGCGACCTGTCCACCGTCACGGTCCATGTCCGCCGGCTGCGCGCCAAGGTGGAGGACGACCCGGCCCGGCCGCGGCTGATCCAGACCGTGTGGGGCGTCGGCTACCGCTTCGAGCCGGACGGAGAGCACGACCGGAGCGGCCAGGACGGCCGGAACCTCCAGCACGGCCCGGACGGACGGGAAGGGGCGGCCTGACATGCGCGACACCCTCCTCATCGCCCTGTACGCCTTCGCCGGTGCCGCAGGCACCGGACTGCTCGGGGCGGCCGCGCTGCGCCTGCTGCGGCGCCGCTCGCTGACCGCGTCCCTCACGGTGGTCGCCGTCGTCGGCGTGGTCGCGATGCTCGCCGGCACCCTGGCGGTCGCGTGGGCGATGTTCCTCTCCTCGCACGACCTCTCGGTGGTGACGACGGTCGTCGCGATGGCGGCGGTGGTGTCCCTGGCGACCGCGCTGATACTGGGCCGCTGGGTGGTCGCCCGCAGCCGCGAACTCGTCCTCGCGGCACGCTCGTTCGGCGAGGACGGCGACTTCGCCGCGCCGCCGGTCCCGGCCACCGCCGAGCTGGCCGAGGTGAGCCGCGAGCTGGCGGCGACCAGCGCGAAGCTGGCCGAATCGCGCGAGCGGGAGCGGGCGCTGGAGACCTCGCGGCGGGAACTCGTCGCCTGGATCTCCCACGACCTGCGCACCCCGCTGGCCGGTCTGCGGGCCATGTCGGAGGCCCTGGAGGACGGCGTCGCCACCGACCCCGACCGTTACCACAAGCAGATCCGCACCGAGGTCGAGCGCCTCAACGACATGGTCGGCGACCTCTTCGAACTCTCCCGCATCCACGCCGGCACCCTCGCCCTGAGCCCGAGCCGGATGTCGGTGTACGACCTCGTCGGCGACGCCCTCGCCGGTGTCGACCCGCTGGCCCGGGAGCACGGCGTACGGCTGGTCGGCGACCGGGTGGACCCGGTGCCGGTCGAGGTGGACGGCAAGGAGATGAGCCGGGTGCTGGGCAACCTGCTGGTGAACGCCATCCGCCGGACGCCCCCCGACGGCACGGTCGCGGTCGCCGCCGAACGGTCGGCCGAGGGCGCCGTCGTCCTGTCCGTCACGGACGGCTGCGGCGGCATCCCCGACGAGGACCTGTCCCGCGTCTTCGACACCGGCTGGCGCGGCACCCACGCCCGGACCCCGCCGGCCGGAGCGGGGCTCGGTCTCGCCATCGTGCGCGGGATCGTCGAGGCCCACCAGGGCCGGGCCACCGTGCACAACATCCCCGGCGGCTGCCGCTTCGAGGTCACCCTCCCGGCGGCGCCATGACGCCGGCGGCTACCGCGCCCGCGCGAACTCCCGCATCCCCTCCGCGAACCCGACCTCGGCCTTCCAGCCCAGTTCGGCCCGCAGCCGGGCGGAGTCGGCCGTGATGTGCCGTACGTCGCCCAGCCGGTACTCCCCGGTGACCACCGGCAGCGGGCCGCCGTGCGCCTCGGCCAGCGCGCGGGCCATCTCGCCGACGGTGTGCGGCTCGCCGCTTCCGGTGTTGTACGCGGTCAGCACACCCGGCGCGGAGCCCGCCTCCAGCGCTGCCGCGTTGGCGGCGGCCACGTCCCGGACGTGCACGAAGTCCCGGCGCTGCCGCCCGTCCTCGTACACCCGGGGCGCCTCGCCCCGGGCCAGCGCGGAACGGAAGAAGGAGGCGACGCCCGCGTAGGGCGTGTCGCGCGGCATCCGGGGCCCGTACACGTTGTGGTAGCGCAGCGACACCGCCGAACCGCCCGTCGACCGGGCCCACGCGGCGGCCAGATGCTCCTGGGCCAGCTTGGTCGTGGCGTACACGTTGCGCGGATCGACGGGCGCGTCCTCACCCACCAGCCCCGGCGTCAGCTCTTCCCCGCACACCGGGCAGTTCGGCTCGAACCGTCCCGCGTCCAGATCGGCGACCGCGCGCGGCCCGGGCCGTACGACACCGTGCCGCGGGCACTCGTACCGCCCCTCCCCGTACACGACCATCGACCCGGCGAGCACGAGGTGGCGGACCCCCGCCTCGGCCATCGCGGAGAGCAGTACGGCCGTGCCGAGGTCGTTGCGGGAGACGTACTCGGCCGCGTCGCCGAACCCGACCCCGAGGCCGACCATCGCGGCCTGGTGGCAGACCGCGTCCACGCCCGCGAGGGCCCGCCCCACCGCCACCGGGCTGCGCACGTCGGCGCCCGGATCGTCCCGTACGTCGAACACGACCGCCTCGTGCCCACGCGCGGTCAGCGCCCCTACGACATGGGACCCGATGAACCCGGCACCGCCGGTGACCAGTACACGCATGGGGCCACGCTAGGCGTGCCCGGCCCCCGGACCACGCGCCCACGCCCGCACGTCACGACTCCGTAAGGCGCCGGGCGGCCGGCGCGTTGCGGCGTGCGCACCCTGCGCACGGACTCCGCGACCGGGCGCGGCGGTTGAACGGCCCGGCCGGGGGTCACGTACCTGTCGCTGTGGGCGGTTCCGAGCCGCCCGAAGGCACCGGTGCCGCGCGGCAGCCGGTGGTCAGAGGAAGGGCCGAACCATTTCCGTGGATGCGAGTCGCCCGGCCGGCAGTGCTCTCGACCTGGCCGTCCCCGTAGGCCGGGAGGAGACCGGGACCGGGGACGGGACCGCGGGCCGGCCCCGTCGGCAGGCGCCCGCGCAGGTGCGGGGCCTGGACGGCCTCCGCGGCCTGGCGGCGCTGTACGTCGTGCTGTTCCACTGCTGGCTGTACACCTTCCCCGGCTACCCGCACAGTTCGGCGCCGCCGTGGCTGGGCGGGCTGATGTTCGGGCGCCTCGCCGTCGTCTTCTTCCTCGTGCTGTCCGGGTTCTCCCTGGCGATCTCCCCGGCTCGGCACGGCTGGCGGCCGTCCGGTGTCGGCGAGTTCCTGCGCCGGCGCGCCTGGCGCATCCTGCCGCCGTACTGGGCGGCGCTGGCCCTGAGCCTGCTGGTCTCGTGGTTCGTGGTGCCGGCCTCGCACTTCGGGCCGCCCACCGGCGCGACGGTCCTGGTGTACGGCCTGGTCGCCCAGGACATGGTCACCGCCCCGACGCCGAACGGCGCGTTCTGGTCGATAGGGGTGGAGGCCGAGCTCTACCTCCTCTTCCCCCTGCTCCTCGTCGTCCGACGGCGCTGGGGCGCCGCGATCCTGGCCGCTTCGGTGACACTCCCGGTGGTCGCCCTCGGTCTGACGGCGCCCGGCGCACATCCGGTGGAGGGCGACAACTGGCTCGCACCCCATCTCGCCCCGGTGTTCGCCGCGGGCGTCGCGGGCGCGGGCATCGTCACGGCGTCGGACCGGGTGCGGCGACTGCCGTGGGGATGGTTCGCCGTCCTGGCCGCCCTGCCGGTCCTGGCCCTCGGCGCCGTCCGCGGCTCCGCCTGGACGGTCGATCACTACTTCTGGATCGACCTCGCCGTCGCCCCCGCCATGACGATGCTGCTCGCCGCCGTCGCCACCGGGAAGCCCGCCGTCCTCGTACGGCTCCTGACCGCACGCCCGGTCCACGGCCTCGGCGGATTCTCCTACAGCCTCTACCTGATCCATCTGCCGGTCGTCCTGGCCGTGATCCGCCGGGTGGCCCCGCATTGCGTGGCGCCGGGACTGCCCACGTTCTGGTTCACACTGTCGGTGGGCCTGCCGGTTTCGGTCGTCTCGGCGTGGCTGTTCTCCAAGGTCTTCGAAATTCCGTTCAAGCGGAACAGGTCCTGGAAGACGTTTGTCGCGGCCCGTTCCGGCGCCTGAGGAAAGGCCCGGCCCTCTTCTTCGGGCCGGGCCGCCGGTGCGTCAGCCCGTCGCCGTCGATTTCTGGCCGGAGGGAGTGACGGCGTACCACTCCTGGTCCTTCCCCTGGCCGTTCGTCTGCCCGGCCGCCGTGTCGCCCACGTACCGGTAGAGCGGCCAGCCGGCGAGGGTGAGCTGGGTCCGGCCGTTCCGGTGGACCGTGCCGAGGAGGCTCTTCTCCACCCCCGAGGCCTGCACGGACTCCGGCACGATCACCGGCAGCCAGGTCTTCGTGCACGTGCCGGAGCACGTCCACTTGGAGGGGTTGGGCTGGTCCTTGTCGTAGCGGTAGAGGGTCAGCCCCTTGTCGTCGGTGACGATGCTGCCCAGGCCCTGGGCCGACCTGGTCAGCACGGCCGCGGTGGTGGCCGGCTGCCCGCTCGCGTCGCCGGCGCCGGCGGCCGTCGTGGCGGCGGCCGGATCCGACGCGGCCGGGGTCGCCGACGTGACCGGGGTCGCCGACGTGACCGGGGCGGCCGGGGCGGCGTTGCCGGTGGCGCTGCCGTTCGAGGAGCCGCACGCCCCCAGCAGGAAAGCGGAGGCGAGCCCCAGAGCGAGGCTCGGACCGATGCGTCGCGGGATCAAGACAGGTGCCCTTCGTCGGAGTCGCGTCTACCTGCCCCTTCAGTACGTCGGCCGGCTCCGGCCCGCTCAGCCGCCGTGCCCACGTGACGCACTCTTGACCATCGCCCGACAACAGCAGCGTGATTGCAGGAACCTGCTCCTCGCCGCGCTCCGCTGAGCGGCGGCCGCCCGGCACTCCGTCCCGGCCGGTCCGGCGGCCGGCTGTTAGCGTTCGGACGCATGGCGGACAGCGTGTACGTGGGCAAGGCGGGCAAGGACGCGGCACTGGACCGGGGCTGGCTGCTCGGGCACTTCAAGGAGCCCGACGACCCCCGGCACAGCCAGGCGGTCGAGGTCAAATGGGGCGTCCACGCACGCGGCGAACAGCGCACCCAGTGGGTGGAGGGCGACGTGCGCACAGCACTCCTGGTCCTCGTCACGGGCCGCTTCCGCCTGGAGTTCCCCGGCCGCAGCGTGCTCCTGGAGGAGCAGGGCGACTACGTCGTCTGGGGCCGGGGAGTCGACCACTCCTGGTTCGCCGAGGACGAGTCCGTCGTCCTGACCGTGCGCTGGCCTTCCGTGCCGGGATACGCCGCCGGGTAGGACCGCCGCCTCGGCGCGGCCTGTCGACGGACGCGCTCCGGTGCGATGCTCCGCGAGCGACGAGCACCCACCGGGGGCCCTTCCGGTGGCACGCTCACGCGGTGCGCTGTGACGCGGAGAGCCAGGCGCGGTAGTGGCGCAGGGCCCGTCGCTGGTTTCGCCGCTCGGCCAGGAGGGCTATCGCCGGGTGGGTGCGGGGGGTGGGGCGGCTGCCGCGGGCGATCCGGCGCATCTGGTGGCGGACCTGGGCCATGCCGGCCGCCGAGGCGAGGGCCTTGTCGGACCAGGTGACCGGCCGGATCCGGTCGTCGGCCTCGCGGCCCTGGCGCCAGCGCCCGGGCAGGTCGGGGGTGACGGCGAGGGCCGTGCCCATCCCGACCATCGCCACGCCGCTGTCCAGGACCTCGTCGGCGGTGTGCCGCCGGGTGATGCCGCCGGTGAGCATCAGCGGCAGCGGGCTGGTTGCGGCCAGGTCCTTCGCCAGGTCGAGGAAGTACGCCTCGCGGGCTTGGGTGCGGGCGTCGGCGGGGCGTCCGGACATCGCCGGGCTCTCGTAGCTGCCACCGGACAACTCGACCAGGTCGACGCCGAGCGGTGCGAGCATCTCGATCACCTGGCGGGCGTCGTCGGCGTCGAACCCGCCGCGCTGGAAGTCGGCGGAGTTGAGCTTCACCGCGACCGCGAACGACGCAGACACCGCGGCGCGCACCGTACGGACGACGTCCAGCAGCATCCGGGCCCGGTTCTCCAGCGATCCGCCCCACTGGTCGGTGCGCTTGTTGACCAGGGGAGAGAGGAACTGCGAGAGAAGGTAGCCGTGCGCGGCGTGGATCTCCACCCCGTCGAAGCCCGCCAGTTCGGCGCGCTGGGCGGTGACGGCGTGCCGGGTGACGGTGGCCTGGATCTGTTCCGGCGTCATGGCGACGGGCTTGCCGAAACGGCTGCTGTGCCTGCCCAGGTCGACGGCGACCGCGGACGGGCCCCAGACGACGCCGGGCATGTCGGACCCGATCTGGCGGCCGGGGTGGTTGATCTGCATCCAGACCGCTCCGCCACCGGACTTGGCGGCCCCGGCCCACTCGGTGAACGGCTCCAGTGGTGCGGCCCTGTCGAGTACGACGCCGCCGGGGCCGGTCAGCGCCTCGGCGTGCACCATGACGTTGCCGGTGATCAGCAGCCCGGCGCCGCCGGCGGCCCACTGCCGGTACAGCTCGAAGAGCCCCTTGTCCGGAAGCTGGCCGTCGCCGGCCATGTTCTCCTCCATGGCCGCCTTCGCGATCCGGTTGTTCAGCACCTGCCCGGAGCGCAGGGACAACGGCGAGAACAGTTCGCTGGTCATCCGAGTTCCCCTCTCGATCTCGATCGCCTAATATGTATGCAGCGTTCACATTAGGTCGGCGATGTGAGCGATGTAAACTTAAGGGAGTGTGGCGAATGTCGCAGTCGGGCGGCACGTATCACCACGGCGATCTGCGCGCCGCCTGTCTGCGTGCCGCCCGGGAACTGCTGGAGGAGGACGGCAGCTCGGGGCTTTCCCTGCGGGCGGTCGCGCGGCGGGCCGGCGTCTCGGCGACGGCCCCCTACCGCCACTACGCGGACCGTGAAGCGCTCGTCTCCGCCGTCGCCGCGCAGGGCTACCGCGAACTCGCGGAGTACCTGCTCGCCGCGCACCCCGCGCCCACGACCCCGGACGAGCTGGCCGCGGTCGCCGTCGCCTACGTGCGTTTCGCACTGGACCGCCCGGCCCTGTTCCGGGTGATGTTCGCCGAACCCTGCGATCCGAACAGCGAGGAGCGGGTCGCCGCGACCGCCGCGATCTCGGAGTACGTCCGCGGCGTCGTTCGCGGCGCCTTCCCCGGCGCCGACGCCGACGCGCTGTCCGTCACCGTGTGGGCCCTCGTCCACGGCCTGGCCTTCCTGCACCTCGACGGCAAGCTCGACTCCGCCCCCCCCGAGCTGGTGGCCGACCAGGTGCGCACCGCCGTTCGCGCGCTGTTCACCGCCTCCGCGGCGATGTGACGCACCCTTCTCGTGCCGGCACCTCGGCACGGGCTCGCACGTGCGGGAAGCTCCTGGCAGAAGGGGCCGTTGATGTTCGGCAACCCGTCTGCCAGGAGCCTGGCCGTGCTTAGAGGGCAACCTGCGGGCTTCACCAGCAGGTTGGACATCCACCCTGGTCCGGCGCCGGGAGGCGGTCAGCAGGTGAGGTTGGAGCCTGCGGGGACGCCGAGGACGGAGGTGAAGGAGAGGTAGTCGTTGACGCGGTCCTGCATCTCGGCGGTGTTGCCGCCGTTGCACTCGATGCTGCCGTTGATGCTGCGGATGGTCTCGCCGAAGCCCGCGCCGTTGACCATGGCGTTGTGCCCGGTCATCGTGCCGGGACCGGTCTGGGTGTTCCAGTACCACAGGCCGGTCTTCCAGGAGATCGCCGCATCGGTGGCGACCAGGCCGGGGTTGTCCAGCAGGTCGATGCCGAGGGCGTCACCGGCGGCTTTGTAGTTGAAGTTCCAGCTGAGCTGCATCGGGCCGCGTCCGTAGTAGGCGTACGTGCCGGCGGGGCAGCCGTAGGGTTCGCTCGCGCAGTAGTTCCCGGACTGGTCGACCTCGTTGATGTAGACGAGGCCGCCGGTCTCGTGGTCGACGTTGGCCAGGAACGCCGCGGCCTCCTGCTTCTGCACGGTGGTGCTGCCGGTGGTGGCGAATCCGGGGTAGGCGCCGAGCGCGGCCACCAGGCCGCTGTAGGTGTAGAAGGAGCTCCGGTTCGGGAACATCTGGTTGAACTGGGCCTCGCTGACCACGAATCCACCGGTGCCGCCGCCCCCGCCGCCTCCCCCGCCGGAGCCTCCGGTGCAGGCGTAGGGGGACCAGTACCAGGTGCTGATGGTGGGGTCGTATCCCGGGTTGTCGTGAGTGGCGATGTAGTACTGACCGTTGGGGGTGTACTTCACGACGGCGCCGGTCGCGTAGGACTGCCCGGCGACCCAGGCGGGGTAGTTGCAGCTTCCGCCGGTGCCTCCTCCGCCGGAGCCACCGCAGGCTCCCTGATCGGCCCAGACCGCGGCGACGCCGGGCGTCTCGCCCTGTGTCCACCACTTGGCCTGCCAGTTGTCGCCGTTGTAGGAGGCGGTCATGCCGCCGGTGTAGACCGCGCTGGAGCTCCAGGCCGTGGCGCAGTCCGCCGCCGCCGCGGGGCTCGCGGTGATGGTGAAGGCGCCGAAAAGACCGGCCAGGACGACGAGCAGTGCTGTCATGGACCTGCCATACATGGGTCTGCGAGACCCACGGGGCATGGTGGTGCTCATGCGCCACTCCAGAGGTAGGGGGTGAGTGGTACCCCAGCAGCAAAGCGTGATTGGTCCAGACCAGTCAAGGGCCGGGTGTGGTCTTTTGCCTGGGCATGAGCGATGGGTACTTCCGGAAAGGAATCACCGGCAACGCCGCCGCGGCCTCGTGAGGCGGCCGGGGGACCACGGCCTACCGCGCATGTGTGGTCGGGGTCGCCATGTCGACCGCAGCGGTGCTGAGGCGATCCTGCGGCTCGCGGCATTCGGCGTGCCGGAGGCGGACGACCGCGTCGAGTCCGCCGCCGGGGGCCGCCTCCAGGGTGACCTCGCCCCCTCCGGCGCGGGCGAGGTGCCGGACCAGTGGCAGGCCGAGGCCGGTGCCGTCGTGGTCGGCGTGGGGGGCTCGCCAGAACCGGTCGAAGGCCCGGTGCCGTTCGGCCTCGGTCATGCCGGGGCCCTGGTCGGTCACGTGCAGCTCGGTCATGGCCGGGGTGCGGGTGCCTTCGGCGGGGGTGGTGACCACGGCCAGCGTGACGGAGGTCCCCGGTGCGGACACCCGGAGCGCGTTCGAGAGCAGGTTGTCGATGATCTGTTCCAGCGCGCCGGGGACTGCCAGCACCGGCACGGACGCGCTTCCGGACACCATGATGTCGACCTGCTGTTCGGCGGCGAAGGCCGTCCAGATGTCCGCGCGGTCGCGGACGACGGCATTCAGATCGGCGGCTGCTGCCCGGATCTCCGTGTTCTCCATCCGGGCGAGAGCGAGCAGCCCCTGCACCATGCGGCTGAGCCGCTCCAGCTCGCCGAGCGCCGTGTCGAGGCTGTCCTGGGCGCAGGGGGCGAGGTGCGGCTCGAAGTTCTCCAGGCGCAGGCGCAGTGCCGTCAGGGGTGTCTTCAGCTGGTGTGACACGTCGGAGGCGAACGCCTGCTGAGCCTGCAGCAGGTGCTGAAGCCGGGTCGCGGTCCGGGTGAACGACGCGGCGAGCCTGCGCAGTTCCGGTGGTCCGTGGTCGGTGGCCGGGGGATCGGTGATCCGCCCTTCGGCGAGTTGCGCGGTGGCGCGTTCCAGGGCCTGCACGGGGCGGGTGATCGAGCGCGCGAGAGCGAACCCGATCAGGGAGGCCGCGGCGAGGACTCCGAGACCGACCGCGGCGAGGACCAGCCAGGTGGTGCGCACCCTGGCCTTGAGCGGGCCCAGCGCGTACACCGTGCGCACCACACAGGCGACGGCGGGGTTGGACCCGCCCGGCACGGTGACGAAGAGGAAGTCACTGTCCGCGGGCGGGGCCCTGCGCGTGCCGACGGTGGGGCGATCGTGCAGTGCCGTGGAGATGTCCGGCTCGGCGGAGAGGTCCTCGCCGACCACGGCGCGGTCAGCGGTGTCGGTGAGGACGATGCCCCGGCGGTCGGCGACGAGCACGGTGCCGCCGGTCCGCCGCCCGTACGCGAGGGCGAGGTCGGGCAGGTCGGCCGTCAGTCCGTGCTCCATCTTGTCCTCGCAGACCTCGGCGAGCGTCATCGCCCCCTGCTCCGCCGTGCGGGAGAAGCGGGCCAGCTCGCTGCGGGCGTAGAAGACGCCGAAGGGCACTTCGAGCGCGAGCAGGACGAGCAGTATCAGGCTCAGGTGGCTGAGCAGGAGGCGACGGGTCACCGGAGCTCTCCGCCGCGCGTCCGCACCGCGGCGGACGGGACGTCGGGATGTGCCGGGGGGACGAGGCGGAAGCCGATTCCACGGATGTTCTCGATCCAGGAGGCGTCGCCGAGTTTGCGCCGGAGCGCGGCGATGTGGACGTCCAGGGTCTTGGTGGGCCCGAAGAAGTGAGGTTCCCAGACCGCGTCGAGAATCTGCCGGCGGGAGCAGACGGCGCCGGGGTCCTCGGCGAGGCAGCTGAGCAGGTCGAACTCCTTGGGCGCGAGGGCGATGGACGTCTGGTGCAGGCGAACCTGCCGCGTGCGGCAGTCGATGGTCAGCGGGCCGATCCGCTGGATGCCGGGCGTCGCGGGACGACCGAGGCCGTCGGAGGGGTTCGAGGATCCGGACTGGGGGTCCGGAACCGCTGGACGGGCGCGGCGGGTGACGGCCCGGATCCGGGCGACGAGTTCCCGTACGCCGAACGGTTTGGAGACGTAGTCGTCCGCACCCAGTTCGAGCCCGAGGACACGGTCCACCTCGTCGTCCCTGGCCGTGATCATGATGATCGGTACGGACGAGCGGGATCGCAGCGTCCGGCACACGTCGATGCCGTCCATGTCCGGCAGCCCCAGGTCCAGCAGCACCATCGCCACCTCCGGCGCGGCGAGGCCCTCGGCCCCCGTTCTGGCGTGTTCCACGGTGAACCCGAAACGGCGCAGCCCCTCCGCCAAGGGCCCGGCCACCCGGTCGTCGTCCTCGATCAGCAAGACACGCATGCCGAAAGGCTCACAGACACCGGCCGCGGCGCGTGGCGCAAACGCCGCAAGCTCCCCCGAGTCAGTGATCTTCCACGGTCGGCTCACCCGCTGTGGCGCGGCTTCTTGACGACATCAAGGGCCTGGCCAGCGTGGTGTAAGCCAAGAGTTAAGACGTCGGACGCCGGCACGCGGCCTCCCAGGCGACAGCCGGAATCTGATCCAAGGTCAGCGCGCCGGCCCCTGTGCCGGCCTCGGCCGGACCGGCCGGAACCGTGCCAGGCGAAACGCTGTTCCGGGGGTGTCCGCGACCTCTCGCTGTATTCGCTCTGGCAGTTCCCTTGATCGTCTTCCCGTAGCGTCGGCCGGGCGGTCGGTGCCACCGGAGCACCACCGGACAACCCGCCACCGCAAGAACCAGGGACACCGCATGCCCATGGACGACCGCATGCCCGTTGACGAACTGCGCCGCATCCGCCCGGACCTGGTGGAGCCCTTCGCGACCGCACTCCCGGGAGCACGCGCCACCGTGCTGTCCCGCCTGTGGGGCGCCTTCGGACGAGAACCCCTGCCCGGTGTGACCAGGCGTCGCCGTGAGGCCGGATCTTTGGTCGTCGAGCTGCAAAGGGGCGGTTCGCTCTCGGCGGCCGAGGCCGGCGCGCGGCCCTTTGCCGACGTTCCGCAGGACTTCGCCGTGTCGGGACCGGAGGGGCCGATCGGCGACCCGGCCCGGCTGCTGGCACAGCTGGGCCTGCGAACCCGCGCGGCGGAGCGGCTGGCGGCCGAACTCGGCAACAGCGTCTTCAACCTGGCCCTCGCCAGAGCCGCGAACGCCGACCGGAAGGCCACTCCGGCCGACTCGGCGGATGCCGAGCAGGCGGTCGTCGACGGCCACCCGCAGCACCCCTGCTGCCGGACGCGCACCGGCATGTCCGTCGCCGACGTGCTCGCCTACGCGCCCGAACACCACCCGGTCGTCCGGCTGGCCCTGGTCCGGGTCCCGGCCGACCGCTGGCAGGGCGCCGGCGACTGGCCGCGGGCACTGCGGGACGGCGACGCGTTCCTGCTGCCGGTGCACCCCTGGCAGCGGGACCACGTGCTCCGGCACCACCGCGACCTGGCCGCCGTGGAGGAGACGATCGCGGCCCGCCCGCTGCTCTCGCTGCGCACCCTCGCACCGCTCGGCGCGCTGCCCGGCTGCCACGTCAAGACCGCGCTCGACGTCCAGGTCACCAACTACCGGCGCACCATCTCCCCGGCCGAGGTCGCCGACGGGCCCCCGCTGTCCGAGCTGGTCGCGGCCGTCCTCGACAAGGCCGGGCACAGCGGCAGCCTGCGCGTCCTGCGGGAGCTGGGCGGCGGCTCGGTGCGCGTGGGCGGGCAGCCTTCCGCGAGCCTGACGGCCATGATCCGGGAGTCGACCGAGTGCCACCTCGATGCCGGGGAGATCGCGGTACCGCTCACGGCCGTGCACGCGACCGGAGCCGCCGTGGTGTCGGGGGACCCGGTGAGCTGGCTGGCGGACCTCGCCGGCCTCGTCCTGCCGCCGGCTCTGACGCTGCTGTCCATGGGGGTGGCCCTTGAGGCCCACGGCCAGAACACCCTGGTCGTCCTGCGGAACGGGCGGCCGGTGCGGGTGCTGTACCGGGACCTGGACGGCGTACGGGTCAGCCCGCGCCGCCTGGCCCGGTGCGGCTTCACGCTGCCGCCGCTGCTCGGCACCCGCGCAGGTGACGACATCGACGCGCTGCGCACCAAGCTCTTCGGTGGCCTGGTCAGCGGGGTCTTCAGCGAGCTGGTCGAGGTCCTCGGCCGGACCCGGGCGGCCGAGCCACGAGCGCTGTGGGGCACGGTCGCCGAGGTCGGACGCCGCGTGTTCGCGAGCCTGCCCGACCAGGAGGACGCGGCAGCGTTCTTCGGGGACACGATGCCGCTGAAGGCGACCGTCGCCATGCGCCTGTCCGAGAACCCGGGCGCGGCGCAGTGGACGTCCGTTCCCAACCCGCTGGCGCTGTGCCGTTGACCTCTGACACCGACCGCTGTCCCACTGGAGCGACCACATGAACATCGGCACGGCCCCCCACACCGAAAGCGCCACCACCGTCCCTTCCCCGGCCACGGAGCCGTCGCGGACGGCCGACCTCGTCACGACCCACACGCTGCTCAACTGCCTGATCCGCGAGGTGTCCGCCCCCGAGCACCAGGTGACGGTCGCCGGCGATCACCTCCTGCTACGACTGCCCCGCCGGGGCCTGCTGCTGCGTGCCGCGCTGCGCCGGACCTCGTTGATCGGGGCCCATCGTTTCCAGGGCTCGGTGCAGCGGCTCGACGGCGATGCCTGGGTGACCGTGGACTGGCGCGAGCTGGCCCGGTGCATCCAGGACGAACTGGAACAGCGCACGGGCCTGGCCAACGAGGAGTTCCTGGGGCAGGTGGCGGACAGCCGGGAGGCGATCCGCGTCGTACTGGAGGAGCGGGCGGGCGCCCGGACGGCCGCGGACCCGTACGTGGCCTCGGAGCAGTCCCTGGTGTTCGGCCACCGTTTCCACCCCACTCCCAAGGCCCGTACCGGGGACCCGGCGGACTGGCTGGCGTACGGCCCGGAGACCGGCACCCGCTTCCGGCTCCGCTACCTGGCCGTACGCCGCCACCTCGTACGGGAGGAGGGCGAGCCGCACGTGCTGGACGCGCTGCACCCCGTGGCCGACCCGGAGTTCGCCGTACTCCCCGTCCACCCCTGGCAGTACCGGATGCTGAAGGACCACGACCGGCTGCGCGAGGCGGTCGCCGCCGGGGATGTCGTGGACACCGGCACGGGCGGCCCGGAGCTGGTGCCGACCGCATCGGTGCGGACGCTGTACGCCCCGGAGACCGACGCGTTCCTGAAGTTCAGCCTCAACGTCCGCCTCACCAACTGCGTCCGCAAGCACGCGAGTTACGAGCTGTCCGGGGCCGTTGCCCTCAACCGGCTGCTCCAGCCCGTCTTCGCCCGTCTCACCGACCGCTTCCCGGGCTGCGCACTCCTGGCCGAGCCCGGCTACCGCACCCTCGGCACGGCCGGCGACACCGCCCTCCTGGAGGGCTTCGGCGTCATCGTCCGCTCCGGCCTGCGCCGCCATCTGCGTCCCGGGGTCACACCCCTGCTCGCCGCCGCGGTGGCGGACGAGTATCCGACCGGCGCAGCCCACGTCTCCCAGCTGCTCGCCCGCGGCGACGGTGACATCCTGGCCTGGTGGGACGCGTACCTCGGCCTGTTGCTGCCGCCGGTACTGGCCGCCTACTTCGAACACGGCGTCGTGCTCGAACCCCATCTGCAGAACGTCGTCGTCGGCGTCGGGGCCGACGGCACGCCCGCGCAGATGTTCTTCCGCGACCTGGAGGGCACCAAGCTCCTGACCAGCCGTCACGGTCCGGCCCTCGACGAGCTCCCGGACGACGTGCGCGGACCCCTCACCTACGATCCCGAACACGGCTGGAACCGGGTCGCGTACTGCCTCCTGGTCAACCACGCCGCCGAGATGCTCAGCGCCCTGGCCGACCTCGACCCTGCCCTGGAAGCCGCCCTGTGGGGCCTGGTCCGCGACCACCTCGCCGGCTACGCCCGCACCGCCGCCGAACCGCCCCGCCTGCGTGCCCTGCTGTCCGGCGTACCGCTGCCGGCCAAGGCCAACCTCCTGCTGCGCTGGTCCCGCAAGGCCGACCGGCACGCGACCTACGTGCCCCTGCCCAGCCCGCTCGGCGCGGACTTCCCCCGCGAGGTGGTCCGGTGAGGCCCGGGACGTACGACCTCGTCGCCGCACTGCCCGAGGACGATCTGCCCGCCTACGTCTACGACCTGCCCGGCCTGCGCGAACACGTGCGCACGATCCGCGCCGCACTGCCCGACCGCGTCGAGCTGCTGTACGCGGCCAAGGCCAACTCCGACCCCCTGATCCTGCGCACCCTCGCCGCACACGTCCATGGCTTCGAGGTGGCCTCCGGCGGCGAACTGGACCACGTCCGCGCCGTCGTCCCGGGCGCACCGATCGCCTTCGGCGGCCCGGGGAAGACCCAGCAGGAGCTGGCCCGCGCGCTGGACGCGGGAGCCGAGCGGCTGCACATCGAGAGCGAACACGAACTCCGCGTGCTCACCACCCTGCTGGGCGGCCGGAGCGTGGACGTCCTGCTGCGCGTCAACCTGCCCGTCGACGTGGGCCGGGTCGCCCTGGCCATGGGCGGCGGGCCGTTCGGCATGGACCCCGTGCAACTGGACCGCTGCCTGGAGGTGATGGCGCCGGTCCCGGGTGTCCGACTGCGCGGCCTCCACTTCCACCTGGCCAGCGGGCTCCAGGCCCAGGCCCATCTCCCGCTCGCCGACAAGGTCCTCGCCTGGGCCGGGAGCTGGGCCCGCGCCCGCGGAGTGGACCTGCGCGAGGTCAACGTGGGCGGCGGCATGGGCGTCGACTACACGCATCCGCCCAGGGTGTTCGACTGGCCCGCACTCGGCGCCGGACTGCGCCGGATCCTCGGCCGCCACCCCCACCTCACCCTCCGGATCGAGCCCGGCCGCTCGGTCACCGCCTACTGCGGCTGGTACGTCACCCAGGTCCTCGACATCAAGTTCAGCCGGGGGCACGCGTTCGCCGTACTGCGCGGCGGCACCCACCACCTGCGCACCCCGGCCGCGAAACAGCACGACCAGCCCTTCGAGGTGATCCCCGACGACACCTGGCCGCGGCCCTGGAACCGTCCGGAGGTCCGGGACGAGCCGGTGACGCTGGTCGGGCAGCTCTGCACGCCCAAGGACGTCCTGGCGAGCCGGATCATGATCGAACGGCTGCGTGTCGGCGACCGCGTCGCCTTCGCCATGGCCGGCGCCTACGCGTGGAACATCTCCCACCACGCGTTCCTCATGCACCCCCACCCGACCTTCCACCACCTCGACGACGAGGCCGGCACGCCCGTCGCGGGCGGCACGTATGCCCGCCGGACGTCATGAGCGCCGGCTTCCGCCTGCCGGCGACGCACGCGCTCGCCGTCCCGGACTTCCGGCGCTACCTGCTCGGACAGCTGGTCTCCAACACCGGCACCTGGATGCAGCGCGCGGCCCAGGACCTGCTCGTCCTCCACACCACCGGCAACAGCGGCAGCGCGGTCGGCATCGTGACCGCGCTGCAGTTCCTGCCGCAGACCCTGCTCGGCCTGACCGGCGGCGTGCTGGCCGACCGGTACCCCAAGCGACGGACGCTGCTCCTGACCCAGACGGCGATGGCCGCCCAGTCGCTCCTGCTGGGGCTGCTCACGGTGACCGGGGCGGTGAGCCTGCCGTCCCTCTACGCGCTGGCCTTCGCCCTCGGCACCGCCACCGCCGTGGACAGTCCCGCCCGCAACGCCTACATCTGCGAACTCGTCTCCCACGAGCGCACGGCCAGCGCGGTCGGCCTGAACGCCGCCCAGTTCAACGTGGCCCGCGCCGTCGGCCCGGCCCTCGCAGGTCTGGCCGTCGCGGCCTTCGGCACCGGCCCGGTGTTCCTCCTGAACACCGCCTCGTACCTGGCCGTCCTCTACGGCCTGATCACCATCCGTACCGACGTACCGGACGCCCCGGCCCGCGCGCGACCGGGCCGCATCCGGGCGCGCGAGGCGTTCCGCCACATCGCCGCCACTCCGGAACTGCTGCTGCCGGTCAGCCTCGTCGCCTTCGTCGGCACCTTCGGTCTCAACTTCCAGGTCACCGTCTCGCTCGTCGCCATCACGGTGTTCCACACGGGCGCCGCCACCTTCGGCTACCTCTCCGCCGCCTACGCCCTGGGCAGCCTCCTCGGCGCGATCCACTGGGCCAACCACGGCAGGCCCCCCACCGCACGCCGTCTGATCTCCGCCACGATCGGCTTCGGTGCACTGGAAGTCGCGCAGGGCCTCATGCCGGGCTACGGCTCGTTCCTGGTCCTGCTGTTCGTCACCGGATGTGCCGCGGTGACCGTGACCACCACCGCCAACGCGATGGTCCAGCTCCATGCCGACCCACTGCTACGGGGTCGCGTCCTGTCCGTATACTTTGTCGTCCTCCTCGGCGGCACCCCTGTCGGCGCACCGCTGGTCGGCCTGGTGTCCGACGCTCTCGGAGCCCGCTTCACCCTGGTGCTGGGCGGTGTCGTCTCGCTCGCCACCGCGCTCGTGCTCTCCGTCCTGTTCGCGAGCCGAACCCGACGGCGGGTCCGGGTCACGGAGCCGGCACCGGTGACCGGCGCACCCTTTGCTCCGGTCCGGCCGGAGCGGGAGCGGCAGCCCGAGCTCTGACCGGGGCTGCAGGGGGGCGGCTGCATGCGCGGTGCGCGAGCAGCTTACTCTTACAACATGTAGGAGTAGGTGGGGGGGCACCGACTGAGGAGTGGCGAGAATGAGCGAACACCGGCGCCGATCGTCGGGGAGGACCACACCGTCCGGCCCCGACGGCATGCACGGCGGTGGCCGGGCCGCGGCGCGCAGGGCTGCGCAGTCCCGGGGCGGGCGCGGCCGCCGAGCCGCCGGCACCCGGCATGCGAACGTCGCACGGCCCGGTCGGCGGAGCCTGATCGACTACCCGCGCGCCGGACGACGCGGTGTCCGGCGGTGGCTGCCGTCGTGGAAGCTGGTGTCCGGCACCTTCCTGCTGTTCGTCGGCTGTCTGGTGGGGCTGTTCGGCTACGCCTACGCCACGACGACCATTCCCAGCGCGAACCCCAGCACCCAGGCGCAGAGCAACACCTACTACTGGTCGGACGGCTCGGTGATGACCACCCAGGGGGCCACCAACCGGCAGAACGTCGACCTCGCCCAGGTGCCGAAGCTGGTGCAGTGGGACTTCCTCGCGGCGGAGAACGCGACCTTCTACTCCGATCCGGGCGTCGACACGCAGGGCATGCTCCGGGCCGTGTACCACATGGCCACGGGAGGTGAGGTGCAGTCGGGGTCCACCATCACCCAGCAGTTCGTGAAGAACACCTACCTCAGCCAGGACCAGTCGGTCACCCGTAAGCTCAGGGAGATCATGATCTCCCTGAAGATCGGCGGCCAGCTGTCCAAGCAGCAGATCCTGCAGGGCTACCTCAACACCTGCTACTACGGCCGGGACGCCTACGGCATCGAGGCCGCGGCCCGTACCTACTACCACGTGCACGCCTTCCAGCTGAACGTCAGCCAGGGGGCCTTCATCGCCGCCACGGTCAACGAGCCGAGCCTGCTGATGCACGCCGACACCGACCCGCAGGCCAAGGCCCAGGCCAAGGCCCGCTGGACGTACGTGCTGGCCCGGATGGCCAAGATCCACAAGATCACCGACGCCCAGGAACAGCGGTACCTCGCGGCGGGCTTCCCCACGCCCAAGCCGTACGCACCGTCGGCGGGCATGGCCGGGCAGACCGGGTACCTGGTGCAGGCCGCGGAGAAGTACGTGAAGGCCCACACGTCCCTCACGGACCAGCAGCTGGGCCACGGCGGCTACCAGATCTACACCACCTTCGACAAGAAGAGGGTCAGCGCCCTGTCGGCGTCCGTCGCGGCGATGGAGCGCAAGCATCTCGATCCGCAGCACCGCTCCGCCGACAAGGACGTCCAGGTCGGCGCGGCGTCGATCGATCCGTCCACCGGCGCGATCGTGGCGCTGTACGGCGGGGCCGGCTGGAACAAGGGGCACTGGACGGACAACGCGGACGCGACCGGTGTGCCGGTCGGCTCCACCTTCAAGCCCGTCGACCTGGCCGCCGCCCTCGACCACGGCGCCGTCCTCTCCCCGGGGCAGCCGCCCTCACCGGTCACCCCGGCCTCGAAGTTCGACGGCGACGACGGCATCACCATCAAGAACCAGCAGGGCCAGGAGCTGCCGGACTCGAACGACCCCACCGGTCTCCTGCACCAGCGCAACGACGTGTCCACGAAGTGGGGATACATCACCCTGCGCAAGGCGATGGAGCAGTCGGTCAACACCCCCTACGTCCAGCTCGGCGAGTACGTCGGCTACGACAACGTGGAGAGCGAGGCCCTGAAGGCGGGCCTCCTGCACACGAGCCTGCAGTACGACACCCCGGGCTTCTACATAGGTACCTCCACACCGTCGGCGATCCGGATGGCGGACGTGTACGCCACCTTCGACGACGGCGGGGTCCAGCACGAGCCGTACTCGGTGACCAAGGTCGTCGCCGACGGCCGGCAGCTGGCCGGTTTCGACAAGCCCAAGGGCACCATGGCCATGCCCGCCTCGACCGCCGACACCGTGACCGACGTCCTGCGAGGTGTCGTCAAGAACGGCACCGGCACCAACGCCCAGGCCCTGGGCCGCCCGGCCGCCGGCAAGACCGGTACGACCGACGACTACAAGTCCGCCTGGTTCATCGGCTACACCCCGCAACTGACCACGGCCGTGAGCATGTTCAAGGAGGACCCGAAGAACGCCGGCCTCCAGTCGATGCAGGGCGTCGGCGGCTACGCCAAGGTCTTCGGCGCCGACATGCCCACCGAGGTGTGGACCGGCTACATGACCGCCGCCCTCCAGGGGCAGCCCGTCCAGCAGTTCCCGCCCGCACCCGCGCTCGGCCAGTCCACGGACGAACTCGGCGCGCCCTCACCCACCCCCTCCGCCACCGCGACCCAGAGCACACCCCCGGCCACCCCGACCGTGCCGGCCACTCCGACCCCCACCACCGCACCGTGCCACGGGCACGGGAAGCACTGTGTCAGCCCGAGTCCGACCGACACCGCAGGAACCACCGCCGGTACCGGCGGCGGCCTCCTCGGCGGCACGACCGGCGGCGGAACCTCACCCACACCCACGCCGACGGGCAGCACACCCGCGCCGGCAGGCGTCCGCGGCCGGCCCTGAGCCGTCGCGTCGTCCGAGGCCGAGAGCGTGGCTCAGGCGGCGTTCACCCGCGGGGCAGGCCGGGGACGCCGTGTTCGCGCAGGGGGCCGACCTGCCAGCCGCGTTCCTGGCAGGTGTCGAGGATGCGGGGAAGGGCGGCGAGAGTGGTGCGCCAGGAGCCGGTGGCGGAGGTGCAGTCGGAGTCGTGCAGCAGGATGGTGCCGCCACCGCGCAGGTCGGTCAGAACGGTGCGCTCGACGGACTGGCGGGTGGCCCGCCTGCGCCAGTCCTCGCCCCAGCAGGTCCACAGCACCGGGGTCATACCGAGGCGCCGGCAGGCCAGATGGGCGGCGGTGCTCATCACCCCGTACGGCGGCCGGAAGAGCACGGGTGGCCTGCCGGTGACGTCGGCCACGGCGTCGCGGGCGCGGGCGAGGTCGTCGTAGGCGGCGCGGGGACCGCGGAGCAGCAGCGGGCGGTGGTGCCAGCCGTGGACGGCGATCTCGTGCCCGGCGGCGGCCATCTCCTTCGCCAGGCCGGGAGAGCGGGCCAGCATGGAGCCGAGCAGGAAGAAGGTGGCCCGCAGCCCGCGTGCGTCGAGGTACTCCAGGAAGCGCGGGGTGGACAGGTGGTCGGGGCCGTCGTCGAAGGTGAGCGCGACGTGATCGGGACGGCCGCGCCCTGCCAGGCGCGGCATGGCCGCGTTGCGCAGCGGCCCGAACGTGGAGATCACGGGTGCCGCGTGCAAGGCCGCCAGCGCGGGCACCGCCGCGGCGGAGGCGAGCGCCGTGGCACGGACGAGACGGGCCGGGGTCACCGACCGTCTCCGTCCAGGTAATGAGCGACGGCCGTGAAGCGGGCGGGCGTCTCGTTGTAGGCGTAGGCCAGTGGGGCGGCGACGCCCAGACAGGCCGTGGCCGCCACGGTCACGGCCGTCAGGGCGACCCGCCGTCGGCCGGCGAGGCGCCGCGCCACGGGCTGTGCGTGCGGCGCGGGGTGCGGCCCGGTCCTGGCGGCGATGGCGGTCACCGGTCCGGGGGCCAGGCGGTGCAGGTCGAGTCCGACCGCACGCTGGGCCCGACCGCGGGGTCCGTGGAGGAGCTCGGCCAGCACCCGGCCGAGGTCCGCCGGGTCGCGGACCCAGGCCGCCAGGCCCGCCTCGTCCAGGGCGTCCGCGTTGGTCTGGCCGTGACCGGGGATGCAGCGGTAACTGGCCACCGGCAGCCCGGCGGCGAACGCCTCCAGCGAGGTCAGCCCGCCCGCGTTCTGTACCAGGACGTCGCAGGCGTGCATCAGCCCGGGCATGTCGTCCACCCAGCCGAACGCGTGCGTGATGCCGTCGGCGCGCAACTCCTCCACGAGGGCCTCGTTGCGTCCGCACACCACCACGGGCACCGCGACCCCGGTCTCCCGTATCTCGGCGGCGGCCCGTCGCACCGGTCCGACGCCCCACGACCCGGCGACCAGCAGGGCCAGGGGCGCGTCCGCGGGCAGGGCGAACCGCTCGCGGGCGGCGGTCCGTTGCCCGGCGGTGGCGGGGGTGAAGCGCGCATCGGTGACCGGACCGACGACGGTGGCGGCGGCCGCGCCCTGTACGTGGGCCTGGGCCGCCGGCACCGGGTGCACGGCCAGGTGGGCGTCGATGCCGGGGGCGACCCAGAGGGCGTGGACGGAGAAGTCGGTGAGGTAAGTGAAGGCCGGCACCGTCAGCTTGCCGCGCCGGCGCAGTGCACCGAGGACCTGGCTGGCGCCGGGGTAGGTCGAGACGACCGCGCGGGTGTCCGGCGCGAGCGCCCGCAGGGTGCGCTGCTCGGCTGCGCGGAACAGGGCCCGCCACAGCGCGCCGGGGCGGGCGGCCCGGTCGGTGGCCGCGTACAGGCGCTGGTAGCCGTCCGGCATCCAGGTCAGCATCCGGTGGTAGGTACCGCACAGCAGCCGGCCCGTACCGGTGGGCAGCAGGTCGAGGAAGTCGTGCCGGTCCACCAGGTACCCGTGCTCGGTCAGCCGCTGCGCCAGCCCCGCGGCCGCACCGTCGTGTCCCGCGCCGACACCGGCCGAGATGATCGCGATCCGCCCGGCACCGCCCTGCGGCGGTGCGGCGGACGGCGAGGGCGCCGACTCCGGCACCAGGTCGTCGGGGTGGACCACGGTGGATCGCCTCCTGATGGGCTACGGGGCACGCCGGGCATGCCCCGGCCCGGACGGCGCTGCGGGCAGGCCGAGGCCGCGCCTGCGCGCGGGCCAGGGCCACGAGTCGACCGCTGTGGTGCCGAGAACGGAAGCTACTACATGATGTAGAACTTAGGAAACGATCGTCGCGGGGCGGGTGTTCGGCGGCGGCTCGGACCCCGGTCTCCCGATGGGTGCCGGTCAAGTTACTACAAGATGTAGAGGTAATGGTGGTTCGCCGAAGGGAGGGGCGCCGATGGCGTCAGCTCTCATGACCGCTGCGGCGGCGCTGGATCCACAGGCGATGCTGACGAGGTTCGGGGCGTGGGCCGTACTGGTCGTGGTCTTCGCCGAGACCGCCCTGCCCGTGGTGGGCGTTTTCCTGCCCGGTGACACCCTGCTGTTGCCGGCCGGGCTGGCGTGCTCGCTCACTGCGCTGGGTGCGGCCCGGCTGTCGCTGCCCCTGGTGCTGACATGCGCGGGTGCGGGTGCGCTCGCCGGCGCGCAGACCGGTTTCTGGCTGGGGCGGCGCGGCGGCCGGGCGGTGCGGCTGCGCGGACGCGGCGAGGTCCGAACCGGGCGGGCCGAGGCGCTGTTCGTGCGCTACGGGCCCAGGCGGGCGGTGTTGCTGGGGCGGTTCGTCCCGGTCGTGCGCACCCTGGTCCACCCGGCGGCCGGCCTGCTGGGCATGCCGGCTGTCTCCTTCACCCTGTGGCAGTCCCTGGCCGGCATCGTCTGGTCGCAGTCGCTGGTGCTTGCCGGTTACGCGCTCGGCGAGAGCGGGCGGCGCGGGACGGCATACCTCACGCCTGCCATCGGGGCCGTGGTCGCCGCCGGGTTGCTGCCTCCTGCCATCGCGTGGCTGCGCACTCGCCGGGCGCGACGCCGGTGACCGGACGCCTTCCCGGGCGGTGAGCCCGCGGCGCCGGACAGGCGGACGGGCGGCCGGCTCCCGGGATCGGGTGAACCTGGCGAACCGCGTCGTCCCCGCCGTGCGGCGAACGGCCCGCGCCACTCGCATCTACAACATGTAGTAGATTAGTCGGGTGGTCACTCCGGCGTCGTCGCCACGTCATTCGAGCGTCACCTCGCAAGCGCGAGGCGACCGGTGACAGAGCCCGGGCCCCATCGCCGCTCGCTCATCCCGTGAGCACTCGGCGCACTCACATGGACGGAAGGACCCCCCGCTATGGCCGCGGCCGCCACCGCGCAACCGGCCCTCGACGGATCCGGCATCGACGGCTCGTTGTTCACCTCGGTCACCGACTTCGCCCGTGACACCAAGTGGCTCAACACACCCATGGAGGTGTGGACCAACCTTGGTCTCGGAGTCTTCGCCATCCTCATGATCGCCGGCTGGTGGACCGCACGGCGCCGTGGCCCGCGGGCGATGACCGTCGCGCTGGCCGCGCCGGTCGCCGTCCTGACAGCCTTCGCCGCCGCCGAGGTCGTCAAGAAGCTCGTCGCGGAGGTGCGGCCCTGCCGGTCGATGCCCCACGCCTACTTCGTCGACACCTGCCCGGCACCTTCGGACTACGCCTTCCCCAGCGGGCACGCCACCGTCGCCGCCGCGACCGTGGCAGCGCTCTTCCTGCTCGACCGCCGGCTGAGCGCCGTCGCCGCCGTGTTCGCCGTACTGGAGGGCTTCAGCCGGGTCTACGTCGGCGCCCACTACCCCCACGACGTCCTCGGCTCCGCCGCAGTCGCCCTCCCGGTCGCCTTCCTCGTCAGCGCGGCATTGAGCCGCTGGGCCACCCCGCTGGTCGGCTCCCTGAGCCACGGGCCGCTGCGCCCCTTGCTGGCGGCCGAGCTCGTCGCCACCACAGCGCCGGCCCGGCAGGCCGCTTCCGCCGGGGATCCACTGTGACCACCCGCCCGACGGCGTGAACTCGTAACTTCTTGCGGCGGGCCGGAACGGGCAGGATCAGGGGGCCGGCAGCAGAGGACCGGCGCCCCGCAGGTCAGAAGTGCCGCTCTCCGTGATCCGGACGATCAGGGACGGCACAGCAGCCGTCCGGTCCGTGCGCAGGGGCATCGTCGTGGCCGGCCGGCGCGGCGGCGGTGGTGGTGGCAGTGGCCTGTGCGCTGCACAGCGCCCAGTGCGCGCTGTCCAGCATGCGGTCGCTGTCCGAGGCGGCGTTGGCCAGGCTCGCGCAGCAGACGGCCAGCAGCAGACCGCCCACGAGCAAGGGCAGGCTGCGACGGGCGGGCGGCGGTGCCAGCAGGGCCCGTACCCGTTGCGGCACCACCCCGCCGGTCGCGGCCAGCGCGGCGGTACGGGACGCACCGGCGGATGCCAGGGCGGCGCGGCCCACGGCGTGGGCGACGACCGTACGGTCACCTACCCGCTCGGCGGCCTCCTCGTCGGCCCAGCGCTCCAGGACGAAGTTGCCCGCGACGGCCACCGGCCGCAGCAACGGGTTCAGGGCGGCCGTGAGCCGCCACACGCTCTGGAAGACGTGGTGACGCCCGCGCAGATGCGCCCGCTCGTGGGCGAGCAGTGCCTCGCGCTCTGCGCCGTCGAGGCGGCGCAGCATCCCCCGGGAGACGACGATCCGGCCCGGTGACCCAGGCAGTGCGAAGGCCAGCGGGACGTCGTCGTCGAGTACGGCAAGCTCCGTGTGTCCGGGCAGGCCGGCGCACTCCCGCCGGGCCCGGAGCAGGTGACGGCCCTGCCGGACGGCGGCCACACCGAGGGACACGACACACACCGCTAGCACCAGGGTGCTGACGGCCGCGACCACGGCGTAGACGGGATCCTGGGAGCGCAGCGCGGACACGGACCAGCGGCCTTCCTCGGCGATCTGCGGGATCTGCGCCACTCCGGTGAAGGCCAGCAGGGCGAGGGACCCCGCCCATCCGGCCGCCGTCACCACCGCAGCGCAGGCGAGCGCCAGGGCCGCCGGGCGCGGGGGCAGCCGCTGCGCCACGGGCGGCGCGAGCACGGCGAGCGCGGCCGTGACGAGGAACGGGATGTAGACGCTGATCAGCACCGGCTCACCGCTTCCCGGGCGAACGCCGGCTCTCGGGGGGCACGTCGTCGTGCCCGGCCAGCAGCTGCTGCAGCAGGTGCTCGTCCTGTGCGGACAGCTCCGAGACGAAGCGGGCCAGCACCGCCTGGCGGTCGGAGCCACCCGTCAGCAGGGAGTGCATGCGCTGGGCGGTGTGCGACGCCTCGTCGCGGGCCGGCTCGTAGGCGTAGCCACGGCCCTCGCGGCGCCGCACCAGCATGCCCTTGTCATGCAACCGGGACAGGATGGTGAGTACGGTCGTGTAGGCGAGGTCGCCCGGCAGCTGTTCCCGGACTTCCCGCGCGGTGAGCGGACCGCCGGCGGCCCAGAGTGCGGCGAGCACATCGCTCTCCAGTTCGCCGCGCGCCCGCCTGCCGGACCCCACGTGGGCTTCCTCGTCTGCCTGGCCCGTCACCTCGCCGTCCGCCTTCCCTCGCCGTCGTCGGGTACAGGCTACCTGCCCGTTTCCTACTTGTTGTAGGACGTGTCCCTGCGTGAGACGGCCAGGTAGCCGACGAAGCAGGCGATGGCGACCGTCCAGGCGAGGGTGACCGGACCGAGTCCGAACCCGAGGCCGCCACGGCTGTGCCCGAGTGCCATCCAGTCCGCGAGGGATGCGCCCAGGGGGCGGGTGATGACGTACGCCGTCCAGAAGGCGGGCACGGCGGCCAGGATGCCGAAGCGGTGGACGACTGCGGGCACGCAGATCGCCACGGCGAAGAGGACGGCCGAGCCGAGGTAGCCGAGTCCGGCGGTCGCGGTGAGGTCGCCGGCGGCGGTGCCGAGGGCGAAGGTGGCCAGGACGGCGGCCCAGTAGAAGAGTTCCCGGCTGCGCGTGGTGATGCTGTGGATGGACAGGGTGCGCTCGACGGCGTACCAGAGGGCGAAGACCGCGGCCAGCGTGACGAGGAAGAGCGGGGTGGACACGATGTAGGGCACGCCGAGACCGACGTGCAGCACGTCGGCGGCCATCGTGCCGAAGACGCTGACCATGACGACGGCCGTCCAGTAGACCCAGGCGACGTAACGGCGCACGGCGAACTGCACGGCCAGGGAGAGCGCCAGGGCGAGAGCTCCGAGGCCGACCGCCGGCACCGGGCCGAGGACCTTGGCCAGCAGGTCCGACGCGGTCTCGCCCATTCCGGTGGTGAGAACCTTGATGATCCAGAAGTAGGCGGTCACTTCCGGCACCTTGTTCGCCATGGCGCGCACGGAGGTGAGGGGGCGGTCGTCGAGGAGACGGTCTGTGGTCATGGTGCGCACGATGACATGGCCGTCTCCCGCTGCCCCCGGCCCCTTTACCGTCGCTTGGGAACTTCTGGTGCATGAATTTCACTACCGCGCGTTCAACCTGACCACAACCTGAACGCTTCGCCGAAGTCCCTGGTCACGACGGCCATGGGGATGATATGACCGACGGTTGCCTCTCTCGTCCCGCCCGGCCGTCCCGGCGAAATGTGAGATTCCGTACGGCTCCCGATCGCCTACTACAGCACGTAGAGGTAGGGCGTATGGTGGGCGCATCGCAGGAGCCGGGCAGCCTTCCGGCCTGTGCCGACCTTCTGCCGTCGGCCGCGCCGGGTGACGTGCGGGAGCGGATGCTCCCGGCGGGCGCCCAGGTTCCAGAAGCGGTCCACGAGGCTTCGGCCGGCTGGTTGTCTGTCTGAACCGATCCATCCGAAAGGACCCTGCTCCATGACGGCACCGATTCCGGCGGCGTCCCAGCTGGCTGTGAACGTGCTCGACGCCCACTCCCTGCTGGCGGCCTTCGGCGTGCTGGGCGTCGCGGTGGTGATGTTCGCCGAGACAGGACTGCTGGTCGGGTTCTTCCTGCCGGGCGACTCCCTGCTGTTCACCGCCGGCCTGCTGTGCACCGGGTCGGCGCAGGGCAGCCTGCACCTGTCTCTCGGCCCGCTGCTCGTGGCGGCGGCGGCAGGCGCGCTGGCCGGGGCTCAGTGCGGATACCTGCTCGGGCGGAAGGCCGGCGGAGCGCTGCTGGCTCGCAGCCACGCTCCGCGACTGCACGAGGGAGCGAGGCGCGCCGAGGAACTCCTGGAGCGCTACGGGTATGCCAAGGCCGTCGTGCTGGCCCGTTTCGTGCCCGTGGTGCGCACCGTCCTCAATCCGGTGGCGGGCGCGCTGGAGGTGCCGGTACGGACGTTCACCCTGTGGCAGGTCGTCGGCGGGCTCGTGTGGAGCGTCGGCCTCACCCTCGCGGGGTACGCGCTCGGTTCGTCGATCCCCAACGTCGACCGCTACCTGCTCCCGTTGGTGGCACTGATCGTCGTCGTGTCACTGGTCCCCCTCGTCGTCGAGGTGTACCGCGGGCGCCGGGCGGCGCGGGCGGATGTCGCGCACCACCAGGGCGCCGGCCGGGGAAAGTAGAGAACAGTTGCCGGAGTACCTGGGGTCAGCCTGTGGCTTTCATTGTGGTCTGTGAGGATGACGCGGCGGTCCGTGACGTCCTCAAGCGGGCACTCGAGCACGACGGCCATACGGTCGCAGTCGCTTCCACCGCGGACAGCCTGCTGCGGCAGCTCGAGCCGGTCCCTCACCTGGTCGTCCTGGATCTGGGACTCCCGGACGCCGACGGCCGCGACGTCTGCCTGGCGCTGCGCGCCCGTGGCGTCGACGCCCCGGTGCTGATGCTCACCGCTCTGGACGGCATGCATCACAAGGTGGGCGGCTTCGAGGCGGGAGCCGACGACTACCTGACCAAACCTTTCGACATCCCGGAGCTGCTGGTGAGGGTCCGTGCCCTGCTCCGCAGAACAACCGCGCCGACCCCACCGAGAGGTGTCGTTCTCGATCCGGCGAAACATGTCGTGACCCACGGTTCGACGAGCGAGAGCCTCACGCCGACCGAGTTCCGGCTGCTGGGCAGGCTCATCGCCTCGCAGGGCGACGCGGTACGCCGCCACGCCCTCGTTGCCGCGGGCTGGCCGCACGGCGCGCAGGTCAGCGACAACACCCTCGACTCCTTCGTTCGCCGGCTACGGACGAAACTCGGTGCGCTGGGCGTGGCCGACCGCCTGGCGACGGTCCGTGGGGTGGGCTATCGATGGGAGTGACGGGCTTCCGCGGGAGGGTCGTCGCCCTTGCGGTTCTGATCGCGACAGCGGTGGTCGCGGTGCTGGTGGTGGTCTCGCACGTGCTGCTGAGCCAGGTGACCGACGCGGACGCGAACGCTCTGGCACACACCCGTGCGGAGGCGGTCGCGTCGAACGTCGCCGTACGCGGCGGCCACGTCGTGCTGATCGAGGGCGGCAACGAGGCGCTGGACACGGTCTCGTGGGTGTACGCCGACGGGCACCTCATCGACGGAATCGTGCCGGGCAGCGTCCTCGAACGCGTCGATACGCTCGTCGGCTCCGGGCAGTCCCAGACCACCACGGTCGGCAGTCACCTTCTGTACGCCCAGCCGATCCGGCTGCAGGGCCACCAGGTCATGGTGGTCGTGAGGGTGGATCTGACGCCGTACGAGACGTCGGAGCAGCGCAGCCTGACGATGTCGCTCGTTCTGGGCGGCATCTCGATCCTGCTCGCAGGCGTCGTCGCGCACCTCGTGGTGGGCCGTGCGTTGCGGGTGGTCCACGAAATGGCGGCTCTCGCCGACGAATGGGGCGATCACGAACCCGGGCGCCGATTCGACCTCGGCGTGCCCCGGGACGAATTCGGGGAGCTCGGGCGAACCCTCGACCGCCTGCTCGACCGCGTGGACAACGCGCTCGCGGACGAGCGCCGGCTCACCGACGAGATCGCCCACGAGTTGCGGACGCCCCTGACCGCCCTGCGGGGCGAGGCACAGCTGGCGCAGCTCTCCGGTCAACAGGTGGCACCGGAGTCCGTTCTGACCGAGGTCGACCGCCTGAACTCGGCGATCACCACGATCCTCGGTGCCGCCCGGACACGGATCGACGGCGGTACCCGTTGCGATCTCAGGGCGGCGGCGCGGCAGGCGATCGCCGGTCGCTCCATCGAACTCGCCGTCCCGGCCGACGTCGACGTCGCCGTGGCGGCCGAACTCGTCGTGGCCGTGCTGTCACCCCTGCTGGAGAACGGCCTGCGGCACGCGAGTTCGCGCGTCTGGGTCACGGCGCGCGTCCAGCCCGAGGGGGTCGTGATCGATGTCCTCGACGACGGCCCGGGGTTCGACCCGGCGGAGGTCGACCGGGTCTTCGAAGCGGGCGTGACCAGCGGCGACGGGCACGGGTTGGGGCTGGCGGTGGTAAAACGGCTCGCCGTGTCCGCAGGCGTGGCCGTCCGTGCGATCGCGGATGGTCACGGTCGCGTCGAGGTGACCTTCCCCACGGCAGAGGCGATCGCGTAGTCAGGTTGTGTGCAGGTTGGCCACACCAACCTCATTGCATGACAACGACAAGCGAAGCCCGCACACGCCACAGCGGGCGGCTGATGCTGAACAAGGTTCCCGAGGTCACCATCTGGTTCTGGGTGATCAAGATCCTGTGCACGACCGTCGGTGAGAGCTTCGCCGACTGGATCAACATGAAGCTGGGCGTCGGCCTGGTGAACACGGCCTGGATCTTCACCGCGGTGTTCGTCGTGGTCCTGGGCGTCCAGCTGCGGCTGAAGCGGTACGTCCCGTTCCCGTACTGGCTGACCGTGGTCGTCGTCAGTGTCACGGGCACGCTGTACACCGACATCCTGACCGACCAGCTCAACGTGCCGCTGTGGATCAGCACCACCGTGTTCTCGGTCCTGCTCGCCGTCGTCTTCGGCGCGTGGTGGCTGCGCGAGCGCACCCTCTCGATCCACTCGGTCAACACGCTGCCGCGCGAGTCGTTCTACTGGCTCACCGTTCTGGTCACCTTCGCGCTCGGCACCGCGACCGGCGACTGGACCCTCGAACTCACCGGCTGGAGCCCGGGCGTCTCGGTCCTGCTGCCGCTCGGCCTCATCGCGGCGATCATGCTGCTGTGGAAGTTCGGCGCCAACCCGGTGCTGTCCTTCTGGCTCGCCTACATCCTGACCCGCCCGCTGGGCGCCAACATCGGTGACTGGCTCGCCTCCCCGAAGGTCGCCGCGCCGGGCGAGCCGACCGGCCTCGCGCTGGGCACCTTCACCACCAGTCTGATCTTCCTCGGCCTGATCCTGGCGACCGTCGTCTACCTGACGGTGACGCGCTCCGACGTGATCGAGACCTACGACGCCACGCACACCCCGCAGACCACCGCCAACCCGCAAAGGGAGCGCACCGCGCTGGCGGGCTTCGGCCTCCTCGCCGTCGCCACCGTGGGCCTGCTGGTCTGGGCGCACAACCAGCCGCACGTCGGACCGGCGCCGGAGGAGGACGCCACCTCCACCGTGCACCTCGCCCCCGGCCAGGCCGTGAAGAAGTTCCCGGCCACGAAGGTCGACGCGCTGCGGACCCTCGCATCGACCTCGCTCAGGGACGCACAGTCCGGGAACGCCACCGGGGCCCACACGGCCGCCCAGTCGCTGCGGGACCTCTGGGACGCCGACCAGGCTTCGCTGCAGCCGCTGGACAACACCGGATGGACGTTCCTCGACGCCCAGATGGACCAGGTCCTGAAGACCTTCGGCATCGACCACTCCAACCCGCCGATGTCGTCGGCCCACCAGGAGGCCGAACTGCGCACCCTCCTCACGGACATGCGCTGACGGACCTGGTCGGCGCCGACTCCGCAGGGTCGGGCGCTGCGAGCTCCGCTGGAAGGGCCGCCGTTCTCGGCAGTCAGGATGTGTTCAGGTAGTCCGTGGCACGGGCCTCATGGCGCACGAGACATCGGAAACCACGGCGGCCTCGTCGGCCGATGCCGCGGCGTCCTCGGGCCGCCGGTCGCGCGGGAACAAGGTGCCCGAGGTCACCGTCCGCTTCTGGACCACCAAGGTGCCGTGCACGTCGGTCGGGGGGACCGCCGCCGACCTGCTCGACGAGAAGGCCGGGCACGGCCCGACCGGAGTCTCGGTGCTGATGGGCGTCCTGCTGCCGGTCGTCCTGGTCGTGCAGTTCCGTACGGGCGCCTGCCGTGCCGGCGTGTACGGGGCGGCTGTCGCGCTGACCGGCGTCGTCGGCACGCTGGTCAGCGACGGTCTCACCGACGGCATGGGGGTGCCGCCGGAGGCCGGCACCATCGTCTTCGCGCTCGTCCTCGCGGTGGTCTTCACGGCCTGGTACCGGCGCGAGCGGACGCTGTCCGTCCGCAGCATCGACACCCCGGGCCGCGAGTCCTTCCACTGGCTCGCCGTCCTGTGCGCGTTCGCGCCCGGTACCGCCGCCGGCGACCTGGTCTCCGCGCAGACGGACTTCGCCCACTGGCTGTCCGCGGTCCTGTTCGCCCTGGTCATCGCCGCGGTCGCCCTCGCACACCGCGCGTTCGACGTGGGCGCGGTGTGGAGCTTCTGGATCCTCTACGTCCTCACCCGCCCGTTCGGCGCGGCCGTCGGCGACTGCCTTTCGCAACCGGCCCGCGACGGCGGAGCGGGTCTGGGCGCCGTCGTCACGAGCGTGCTGTTCCTCGGTGCCGTCCTCGGTCCGGTGGTGTGTCCGGCGGTGCCCCGGAAGGACGTCACGCAGCCGCAGGAAACCGTGCGCCACGCCGCCTGAACAGGGAAGGAGCAGGCGTTCAGGAGGTGTTCGGGTTGTCGCTGCCAAGGTCGTTGATCGCGGTCGCCTCACCGCGGTCGCCCCTTCACACAAGGAGCCCCCCACCTTGCAGCAGCCGAACCACCTCACCGATCTCGACGTCGCGAGCACGACGAAATCGGTGATGAAGAAACTGCCCGAGGTCACCCTCGTCTTCTGGATCATGAAGATCGCGGCGACGACCCTGGGCGAGACGGCCGGCGACCTCTTCTCCCAGACCCTGAAGCTGGGTTACTTCCTCACCACGATCGCGCTGTTCCTGATCTTCGTGGTGACCCTCGTCGTCCAGCTCAGGTCCCGCCGCTACAACCCGTTCTTCTACTGGACGGTCATCCTGTCGACCAGCATGGCCGGCACCACGATGTCCGACTTCATGAACCGCGACGCCAGCACCAGGTACCTGTCCGGCGGAGCCACCTCGCTCGGCTGGGGACCGCAGGGCCTCGGACTCGGCTATCCGGCCGGCGCGGCGATCCTCATCTCCCTCCTGCTGGTCGTCTTCGCCATCTGGCGGCTGAGCGGGATGACGTTCCAGATCCGCGACATCGTCACCTTCCGCGGCGAGGCACTGTTCTGGTCGGCGATCCTCGTCTCCAACACCCTCGGCACCTCCATGGGTGACTTCCTGTCCGACAGCTCCGGCCTCGGCTACGCGGGCGGCGCGCTGCTGGTGACCGGGCTGCTCGCCGTACTGGTCGCCCTGATGAAGGTGCCCGTGGTGCCGAACGTCCTGCTGTTCTGGATCGCGTTCGTCCTCACCCGCCCGCTCGGCGCCACCGCGGGCGACTTCCTGACCAAGCCGGCCGCCAAGGGCGGCCTCGATCTCGGCACCCTCGGTTCTTCCGCGGTCCTGCTTGCCGTCCTGCTCGGCCTCATGGCCTACGCACACGTCCAGGAAGGCAGGACCCGCAGCGAGCGGCGCGTGACCTGACCGGTGAGACCAAGGGCGCACTGACGTGTAGTACCGCGGTACGACCCGGTGGGTGTGGATCAGCCCGCGGTACCACCGAATCGAGGCGTTTCGCCCCCTAGCGTGGTCGGTGAGGCGCCAGGGGCGACAGACGGGCGCCGGTTCCCACAGGAAGAGACGCGCATGATCGACGCACAGCAGCTGACCAAGAGATACGGCGAGAAGACGGCCGTCGACGGGCTGGACTTCGCCGTGCGGCCGGGTTCGGTGACCGGGTTCCTGGGGCCCAACGGCGCGGGGAAGTCCACCACCATGCGCATGATCGTCGGGCTCGACGCGCCGACCAGCGGGTCGGTGACGGTCAACGGGCAGCACTACGCCGGCCACCAGGCACCGCTCCAGGAGGTCGGTGCCCTCCTGGAGGCGAAGTCGATCCACCCGGGCCGCTCGGCCTACAACCACCTGCTGGCGCTCGCGCTGACCCACGGCATTCCGCGCCGCCGGGTCGACGAGGTGATCGAACTGGCCGGCCTCGGCAGCGTGGCGAAGAAGCGGGCCGGCGCGTTCTCCCTCGGCATGGGGCAGCGGCTCGGCATCGCCGCGGCGCTGCTGGGCGATCCGCAGACGGTGATGCTGGACGAGCCGGTCAACGGGCTCGACCCCGAGGGTGTCCTGTGGATCCGCAACCTGCTCAAGGCCCTCGCAGACGAGGGCCGGACCGTGTTCGTGTCGTCGCACCTGATGAGCGAGATGGCCCTGGTCGCGGACCATCTGATCATCGTGGGGCGCGGGCGGCTGCTGGCCGACACCACCGTGGCGGACCTCGTCCGGGAGGCGGGCGGCGACACGGTGCAGGTGGCCACCCAGGAGCCGGCGCGGCTGCGGGAGGCACTGGCGGGTCCCGGTGTCGACATCACCGGCCGGGCCGGCTCCGAGGAGCTTCAGGTGACCGGGCTCAGTGCCCGGGAGATCGGCCTGAAGGCGGCCGAGAACGGGATCGCGCTGTTCGAACTGACCGCGCGGACGGTGTCGTTGGAGGAGGCGTTCATGAACCTGACCAGGGATGCCGTGGAATACCACGGCTCGACCGGCATAGAGAACCGCGTGGCCGAGGGGAGTGCGGCATGAGCACCCTCACCGCGCCCGTCGACGCTTCCCCGGCCGCCCCCGCCCGTCCCGCGTACCGGGTGACCGGACGGCGCGTACTGGCCTCGGAGTGGGCCAAGCTGTGGTCGCTGCGCTCGACCTGGATCACCCTGGGCCTCGGTCTGCTCTTCCTCATCGCTTTCGGGCTCATCGCCGCGAACCACTACAAGTCCGGCGTCGGCTCCCCGCACCAGGACCGCGACTTCGCCACCGCGACGGCCCTGAGCCTGTCCCTCTTCGGCACCAATTTCGCCCAGCTCGCCCTCGGTGTGCTCGGCGTGCTGGTCACGGCGGGGGAGTACTCCACCGGGATGATCCGCTCCACGCTCACGGCCGTACCGCGCCGGCTGCCCGTGCTGTGGTCCAAGGCGGCCGTGTTCGGGCTGGTCGCGCTGGTGGTGGCCACACTGGGCGCGTTCGTC
Organism: Streptomyces sp. NPDC001507; assembly: GCF_042894765.1. NCBI lineage: Bacteria > Bacillati > Actinomycetota > Actinomycetes > Kitasatosporales > Streptomycetaceae > Streptomyces > Streptomyces sp. NPDC001507. The sequence goes on along the minus strand of NZ_JBIAVV010000006.1, from coordinate 501,602 downwards.
GCCTTCCTGTTCGGCAGCCAGATCGTGTCCGGCACGCCCGCGGCCATGGGCCTCTCGCACGCGGGTGTCGTACGGAGCCTGCTGGGCGCCGGGCTCTACCTCGGCCTGGTCGGCGTCATCGGCACCGCCCTGGGTGCCCTGCTGCGGTCGGTGGCCGGCGGCATCTCGGTCCTGGTCGCCTCCCTGATGCTGGTCCCGGGCCTGATCTCGCTGCTGCCGAGCTCCTGGCAGGACAACATCAGCCCCTACCTGCCGTCCAACGCGGGCGAGTCGATGTTCGCCCTCACGCACGACTCCACGACCCTGTCGCCGGGTGCCGGACTGCTGGTCTTCCTCGGCTGGACGGTGCTCGCGCTGGCGGGGGCGGCGTACCGGCTGGTGCGCAGCGACGTCTGACCGCCTGCACCATGGGCAGGTGACACCCTTGACCACCAGCATGATCACTGACGACGTCGGCGGGATGGGACCGCTGGTCGCCCGGTTCGCCCGGGCCGGCCAGCGGCTCCGCCAGGCGGACCGGGCCCGCCCGTGGGTGCTGGACACCGCGGTGGTGGTGCTGGTCCTTCTCATGTTCTGTCTGCCGGACCTGCTGCACCAGGGCGGCGCGGGGGACGGGGACGACCGGCACAGGTTCCGGTTCGTCTTCACCCAGCTCCCCCTGGCGGCCGTGCTGGCCCTGCAGGCCGGGCTGGTGCTGCCGTTGCTGTGGCGGCGGCGCCGGCCCCTGGCGGCCTTCGGCGCCATCGCCGTGGTCTTCGTCCTGCAGTGGTCGCTGGATGCCGTGCTGCGCGCGGACGTCGCCCTGTTCGTCGCCCTGTACAGCCTGGCTCTGCACGGGCAGCTGCGCCGGCTGCCGTGGGCCTGTGCGGTCATGGCCGCGGGGATGGTGCTGGTCGCGGTGCGGGTATCGCCGGCCGTGTCCGTCTGGGACGCCCTGTTCTTCCTGCTGAGCACGGCGACCGCGGCCCTGGCCGTCGGCCTGATGGTGCGGACCCGGCGGGCCCAGCTCGCGGGGCTGCGGGAGCGGGCGGCGCGGCTGGAGACGGAACGCGACCAGCGCATCAGACTCGCGACCGCCACGGAGCGCGCCCGGGTGGCCCGTGAGATGCACGACATCGTCGGGCACAACCTGTCCGTCATCATCACCCTCGCCGACGCCGGCGCGTACGCCTCCGACACCGCTCCCGAACGCGGCAAGGAGGCCCTCCAGCTCATCGGCGACACCGGCCGTACCGCCCTCGGCGAGCTGCGCAGGGTGCTCGGCGTCCTGCGCGAGGCGTCGGACGGCGCCCGGCAGGCACCCGAACTCAGCCCCCAGCCGGGCCTCGCGGACATCGAGACGCTGTGCGACGGCGTACGCACCGCCGGACTGGAGATCGTCTACCGCACCGTCGGCGAGGTGGACGCCCTGGACCGCGGGATGCAGCTGACGGTCTACCGCATCGTCCAGGAAGCCCTGACCAACACCCTGAAGCACGCCGGCGCCGGCACCCAGGTGAACCTGACGGTCGTCGTCGAGGACGAACGGCTCGTCATCCGGATCCGGGACAACGGCCCGGCCGGACCCGCCGGACCACGGAACGAGGAAGGACACGGACTGGTGGGCATGCGCGAACGAGCGGCGCTGTACGGAGGGACCGTGAGCGCCGGACCCGCGGCCGACGGGGGCTGGGCCGTGCAGGCCGTCCTCGACCTGGCACCGCAGGGAGGCACCCGGTGACCACCGTGCTCATCGTCGACGACCAGCAGCTGCAGCGCTACGGCTTTCGGGTGCTGCTCGACTCCATGCCCGAGACCGAGGTGGTCGGCGAGGCCGCGAACGGCGCCGAGGCCGTCCGCAGGACCGCCGAACTCCGTCCCGACGTCGTGCTGATGGACGTACGGATGCCCGGCATGGACGGCATCGAGGCGACCCGCCGGATCGCCGGGGCCGGAGGGCGGTCCCGGGTCCTCGTGCTGACCACCTTCGACCTCGACGAGTACGTGCATGCCGCCCTGCGGGCCGGAGCCAGCGGTTTCCTCCTCAAGGACGCGCGCCCCGACGAACTCCTCGCCGGGATCCGCGCGGTCGCCGGAGGTGACGCGGTGATCGCGCCGGCCCTCACCCGCCGCATCCTGGACGAGTACGCCCGGCACGTGCCGGCCGGCCGGGGCGACCCCGGAGAGGACCCGCGGCTGGCCTCCCTCACCGAACGCGAGCGGGAGATCCTCGTCGCCATCGGCAAGGGCTGGACCAACGGTGAGATCGCCGCGCGCTTCGTGGTGGCCGAGTCCACGGTGAAGACGCACGTGGGCCGCGTCCTGGCCAAGATCGGCGCCCGGGACCGCGTCCAGGCCGTGATCTTCGCCTACGACCAGGGAATCGCCCGCCCCGGCGCCGGCTGAAGGCAACGGGCGGGCCGAGCGGAACGGCCGTCCTCTCACCCGCCTCTCACCCTACGAGCCGTAGGGTGGGATGTCCTGTGCGAGCTGCAGGAGGATCCGGCGCCGCGGCCGGCGGAGAGCGACGACGAGAGGCACACGATGACCGAGGGCCCGAACGCCACGACCACCGGCGTCCCCCGCATCGGCCTCCCCGCGCGGGCCGTCCGGACCCGGCGCGCCCGGGGCGAGCCCCGGCTCGGGGCCGTGGCGGCCGCCTTCACGCTCGCCCAGCTCGTCCTCGTACGGCCGGATCTCGGTCTCGGCTGGGACGAGACCGTCTACGTCAGCCAGGTCAGCGGTCACGTTCCCGCCGCCTACTTCAGCGCGCCCCGCTCCCGCGGCATCTCACTCCTCGTGGCGCCGGTCGCGTCGTGGTCCGACTCCACCGTCCTGCTCCGGATCTACCTGGCCGTCCTGTCCGGCCTCGCCCTCTACCTCGCCCTGCGCGTCTGGCGAGGCCATTTCGGTCCCGGCGTCCTGGCCCTGGCCGGCGCCCTGTTCGCCTCGCTGTGGGTGACGCTGTTCTACGGTCCCGAGGCCATGCCCAACTACTGGGTCGCCATCGGCGCCCTGGCCTGCGTCGGCTGCTTCCTGCGGGCCCGCGCGAACCCCCGGGACCGGGCGGCCTGGTGGGGGGTGTTCGCGGGCGCGGCGCTGATGGCGTGGATGCGCCCGATGGACGCGGTCTACGTCGTGCTGCCGCTGCTCGCTCTCTCCGTGCGGCGGCCCCGTCTGCTCGCCGTGCTCGGCATGGGCTTGGCGGCCGGTGCCGGCGAGTGGGTGATCGAGGCGTACACGAGCTACGGCGGCCTCGCTCAGCGCCTGTCCGCCGCCTCCGCCATCCAGGGCGGACTCGGCTGGCACCTCGCGGTGGTCGACCAGCTGCGCAGTCTCGGCGGACGTACTCTGTGCCGGCCCTGCACCGGAGCGGCCCCCAGCCCCGTGGTGACGTTGTGGTGGTTCGTGCTGCCGCTCCTCGCCGTCCTGGGAGCGGTGGTCGCCGTTCGCGCCCGGCGCGCGCTGCCCGTGCTGCTTCCACTGGCCTGCGCGGTCACGGCTGCCGTCCCCTACCTGTTCCTCATCGGCTACGCGGCCCCCCGCTTCCTGCTGCCCGCCTACGCCCTGCTCGCCCTGCCCGTCGCCCACGGCCTCGCCCACCTGGTCACCGCTTCGGCGGGCCGGACGGCGCGCACCGTCGCCGTCGGCCTGGTGGCGATCGGTGTGGCGGGTCACCTGGCCGTGCAGTACGTCGTCCTGGAGCACACGGTGGACGGCTCCGCGGCCTCCCGCGCCGACTGGTCCCGCACCGCCGCCGCCCTCCATACGCTCGGTGTACGGCAGCCCTGTCTGCTCAGCGGGTACGACGCCGTGCCGATCGCCTTCTACACCGGCTGCGGCTCCGCCCAGACGGCGGGGCACGACGCCAGCACCACCGTGGCCGAACTGAGGCGCGCCGCTCACCGCACGTCCTTCGCCGTCCTCACGCCACCGGGGGGCCGCCCGCCCGCGTACGCGCGCACCTGGCCCGCGGAACAGGCCGGCGGTCTCCGGGCGTACGTGGCACCCGGTGCACGGCAGGGAAGGTGAGCGTGGTGACCGCGACCGAGAGCCTGCCGATCCCCATGGGCAGGCGCCCGTACTTCCAGCTGGGCGTCACCGTGATCGTGCTCGCCGCCGCCGGCTGGGTGCTCGCCGCGCACCGGGCCACGCTGGACAGCGGCACCGACCGGCTGGCCGCCGCCGACCGGGAGTGGCTGGTGCTCGCCTGCCTCGCCGCCATGGGCACCTGGGTGTGCGCGGCCGTGGCACAGCAGGGGGCGGTGGTCGAACGGCTGCCCAGGGGGCGGCTGGTGGCGGCGCAGTTCGCGGCCGGCGCCGCCAACCACCTGCTCCCGGCGGGGGCCGGGGCGACGGTGGTGAACCTGCGGTTCCTGACGCGGTGCGGGCTGTCCACCCGGCGCTCGGCGACCGCACTGGCGGTGAAGGCGGCCGTCGGCGGACTGGTGCGGTGTGCGATGGGCGTGGCTCTGCTGGTCGCCTCGCCGGGCACGGTCCCTCTCTCCGTGCGGGTCCCGCACGTCCTGGTCCTGCTGCCGGTGGCGGCCGGAGCCGTCGTCCTGGCGGCCGCGGTCAGCGGCCGCCTCAGACGACTGGTGGCCCGCGCCTTCGCCGACGTGCGGGACGTGCACCAGTGCCGAGCGCGGGCCTGCGCGCTGTGGGGCGGGTCGGTCGCGTTCGCCCTGCTGCATGCCGGTGTGGTCCTCGCCGTGATCCATGCGATCGGCCTCGGCCTCCCCGCCAACCGCGTGGTCATGGCCTACCTGGTCGCCAGTGGTGCGGCAGCGCTGCTGCCGACGCCGGGCGGGCTGGGGTCTCTGGACGCCGCGCTCGCTCTCGCGCTCACGGCGGCCGGCGCGCCGGGAACGGCGGCGGTGACGACGGTCATCGGCTACCGCCTGCTGACCGGCTGGCTGCCGATGGCCCCCGGACTGCTGGTCCTGGCGCTCCTGGCCCGCCGCTCGGCCCTGTGAGCCGGCGCGGTGTTCGTCGTTCCGGGGTACTCCGCCCGCCCCCTGTCCGGTCGAACTCCGCGGCCCCCGGCGGGACTTCGGGACCGAGCAGCACGCGGCGGTAAGAGACGGGTGCCTTGTCGGTGGGAGGTTTCACGCGAACCGCTTACCGACTACGTCCTTGTAGACGCCAGGTGAACTGGAGAGGATCGAAACGGGACGCCCATGCGTCCCTGCCCTGAACGACGGGAGTGCGAACTCCGTGCCGGGGCGGTCGGACGAGCCTCCGGCCCGGCGGAACCGGCCGGCCCCACACCTGCGGTCGCCGCCCGGCGGGGACGAGGCAGAGGAGGCAGATCTTGGCTGACAGCCATCGGGGCGGAACGGGCGTCGAGATCCGTCCCCGTGCCACGACGCACCTGGCGGCACCGCCCCCCACCCGGACGCCGGCCCCCGGCGTCCCGGACGCCGGACCCCAGCAGTGGCACCGGGGCATGACCCTGCTGGCCGCGATCAGCCTCTTCATCGGCACACGCGCCGCCTGGACGACCGCGATGGACTCGCGTCCACCGGTCGCCGCCGTCATCTCCGTCTGCTACGCCTCGATCCTCGTCTGCGCCGTCCTCGCCCTCCTCGTACCGAGCCGGCGGGCCCTGATCAGGGTCGACGCGGCGGTACTGGTCACCGCCGTCGCACTGGTGATCTGCGGCTACCTGCTCGACCACGCGGGCGCGGACGAAGCCGCCCTGACCTCCCAGGCCGCGCACCAGATCCTGCACGGCCGTCCGGTGTACGGCCAACCGTGGCCCTGGTTGTTCGGCACACACGGCGTCGGGATCACCAAGACCATGTCCGGCGGCGCCGACTACACCTACGGCTACCCTCCGCTGACCGCCCTGCTGGCCGCACCGGTGGCCGCCGTCCTCCACTCCACGGCAGCCGCGACCCTGGTCCCCACCGCCGCGCTGCTGGCCTCCTCGGTCCTGCTGTGGTTCCTGCTGCCGGCGCCCTGGCGCTCCGCCGGCACGGCCGTCTGCCTCGGCTTCGGCCTTCTGCCCCACTACGCCTACGCCGGCTACCCGGCCGTCACGACCCTCGCCCTGCTGATCCCCGTCGTGGTCCGCTGGCCCGGCACGGGCGAGCGCGGCCTCCTCGGACCAGGCGGCGTCCTGCGGGCGGCCTGTCTGGGCGCCGCCTGCGCCGCCCAGCAACTCGCCTGGTTCCTCGCCCCGTTCCTCCTGATCGGCCTCTACGCCGTCCGGCGCGGCGAACTCGGCCCCCGGCGCGCCCTCGCGGTCACCGCCCGCTACACGGCCACCGCCGCCCTCACCTGGTCCGCGGCCAACGCGTACTTCGCCGTCCAGGACTTCCCGGCGTGGCTGAACGGAATCCTGCTGCCACTGGAGCAGAAGGCGATCCTGCACGGCCAGGGCGTGATGGGCATCTCCTACTACTTCACCGACGGCAGCAGCCGCCTCGACTACTACTCCTACGGCAGCCAACTGCTCCTGCTCGGCCTCCTCGCGGCCACCCTCCTGTTCGTCCGACGGCTGGGCCCGGCCCTCACCGTCCTGCCGTGGCTCGCGTTCTACCTCGCCACCCGCTCGCAGGACGGCTACTTCCTGATGATGACCCCGCTGTGGCTCGCGGCCGCCGCCACCGTCCCGGCCGCCGCGTTCGCCACCGCCTGGCAGCCACGCCTGCCCCGCCTCACCCGCCGCCGCGCCAAGGCCGTCGTCGCGGCCGGCCTGCTCGCCCCCGCCCTCGCGTGCGTCGCGATCGCCGCCGCGAGCCCGCCGCCGCTGCGCATGAGCCTCGCGGCGCACTTCGCAAAACACGGCGCACACACCGGGGTCACCGCCATCGACGTCCGGGCCGTCAACACCACGGGTACGGCACTCCAGCCGCACTTCGCGAGCCGCACCGGCCAGGGCGCCTCCGACTGGTGGACGATCGCCTCGGGACCGGCCGTACTGTCCCCGCACGCCTCCGCCGACTACCGGGTGGAGCCCGAGGGCGGCTTCCTCGCGATGTCCGGTGGCCACGGGCCGGGCAGCTCTCTCATCGCCGTCACCGGCACCCCGATGACGATCACTTCCGCCCACATTCCCGTCAGCCAGAGGCTGAAGGCGCGTTAGCCGCCGAGAAGGACGCCGCCGGCGGGCTCGGGACTCCGGCCGACCGCGGTGATCGATGGTGAACGAGCGGCAGCAGGCGCTCCTCGACTCGCGACGGCGCACCGACGACTGGTGAGCACGCCACTGTGCGCAGCGAGTTGATCCGTCTCACCGTCTGCCGGCGTCCCATTCGGCACCGGCGTCTCCGGTGGCCTCTCGTGCCCGCACGGAGTGTCCGCCAGGCCACCACCGCCGTGGCGACGGACAGGAGGCGTCGTTCGTCATGCGAGCCACGCGGACTCCTTGTGACGTATGCGTGGGGAGACGTCCGAGTGGCCCGCGGCAGCCGGCGTGCCCGTGGTGCCGGGTGCGGCCGAGTGCCCCAGGTGCCGGTGCACGAAGTGGATGGCCATGGCGCCCTCACCGGCCGCGGAGGCCACCCGCTTCACCGAGCCGCTGCGGACGTCCCCTACCGCGAAGACTCCCGGGAGGCTGGCCTCCAGGGTCATGCACGGGCGCCCGCGGCCTTGCCACACCTCGGGGGAGGCGCAGGCTTCCTGAGCCTCCGGCCCGGTGAGGACGAAGCCGCGGGAGTCGAGGGCGAGGATGCCGGCGAGCCACTCGGTGTGAGGGTCGGCGCCGGTGAAGACGAACAGGCTCCGTGCCGCGAGCCGGCGGTGCTCGCCCGTGCGGTTGTCGACCACGTCGAGCTCCTCCAGCACTTTCTCGCCGATGACCTCGGCGACCTCGGTGTGCAGCATGACCTCCACCCGCGGATGGCGCTCGACCTGGTCGATCAGGTAGCGGGACATGTTGGCGTCCAGGCTGGCTCCTCGGACCAGCAGGTGCACCTTCGGTGCGTACCCGGCGAGGAACAGCACCGCCTGGCCCGCCGAGTTGCCTCCGCCGACGACGGCCACCGGGTCGGTGCGGCACTGCTGGGCCTCGTAGACGGTCGCCGAGTAGTGCACGCTCGTTCCCTCCAGGCGTTCGATGCCGGGCACCTGGAGCCGGCGGTAGCGGGCGCCCATGGCCAGGACGACGGCGCGGGCGGCGATCTCGCTGCCGTCGGCGAACGCCACGACGTAGTGGTCGTCGTCCTTGGCATGGAGACCGGTCGCCTCCAGCGGAAGGCTGATCCCGGCGCCGAACTTGTCGGCCTGGAGCACGGCGCGTTCGGTGAGCTCGGCGCCCGAGATACCGGACGGGAAGCCGAGCAGGTTCTCGATGCGGGACGACGTGCCGGCCTGGCCGCCGGTGGCCATCGCCTCCACCACCGTGGTGCTCAGACCCTCGGAGGCGGCGTACACCGCGGCAGCGAGGCCGGCCGGTCCGGAGCCCACGATGAGGACGTCGCCGTGACGGTTTCCGGCGGGCAGTGACGGCAGGCCGATGAGCCGGGCCAGTTCCGCGTTGCTGGGGTTGCGCAACAGGGTGGTGTCCCGCCAGATGACGAGCGGTGTCTCCGCCGGGCCGACGCCGAAGCGGCGCAGCAGTTCCTCGGCCTCCTCGTCGGTCTCCAGGTCGATCCACCGGTGCGGCAGCCGGTTGCGGACGGCGAACTCGCGCAGCCGCCTGGTGTCGGGCGAGTAGCGCGAGCCGACGATGCGGAAGCCGGCGCCCTGTCCGACGAGCAGCGCGCGACGGCCCAGACAGGCGCGCAGCACGACGTCCCCGATGCCGGAGTCCCGGGCCACCAGGTGGCGCAACTGGTCCAAGGAGACGACGAGGACCTCGCCGGGCTCCCTGGCGACAGCGGTGTAGAAGGCCACCTGTCCGTGCAGCAGGCCGAGTTCGCCGATGAAGCGACCGGGGCCGTGCACGCGCAGCAGGTGCTCCTCGGGAGTGCCGTAGTCCTCGACGACGGCGACGGAACCGCTGAGGACGACGAAGAACGTCTCGCAGCGCTCCCCCTCCCGGATCAGCACCTCGTTCGGCGCCATGCTCCGGCGTTGCCCGTGCTCCGCCAGACGTGCGATCTGGTCGTCCGTGAGGCGCGGGTACGCGCCGTAGATGTCCGGGGTCTCCCAGAAGGCGGCCTCGCCCTTTTCCTCCGGCACCGGTGCTTCGCCCGGCAGCGGCTGGTCGCCGGACATCAGACGAACGCCTCGTGGACGAAGCACCAGCGCCAGTCCTCGCCGGGCTGGAACGACTGCACGATCGGATGGGCGACGGCAGCCGCGTGCCTGCGCGCGTGCTTGTTCGGCGAGGAGTCGCAACAGCCGACGTGCCCGCAGGTCAGGCAGAGCCTCAGGTGGACCCACGGGGAGCCGAGCGCCAGACACTCCTGGCACCCTTCCGGGGTCAGCGGCTGGACCGGCCGGACAAGCGTGAGGTGGGGGTCTGCGTGCAGGGTCATCCGGATCACCCTTTCCTGGTGGTGATCGACTGTTCCACCCACTGGCGCAGAGCGGGGGCGGGCGCCGCCCCCGTCTGCCGGGCGACCGTCTCGCCCTGGTCGAGGATCAGCAGGGTCGGTACGGCCTGGACGTCGAAGCGCTGCGACAGTCGTGGGTTCCTGTCGATGTCGACCTTGACGAGTTTGATCCGGCCGGCGAGATCGGTGGCGACCTTCTCCAGTGCGGGGCTGACCATGCGGCAGGGGCCGCACCAGGTGGCCCACAGGTCGACCACGACGGGGACGTCGGCCCGCTCGGCGACCTCGGTGAAGTCGTCGTCGCCCGCGTCCACCATCCACGGCAGGGGCTGCTTGCAGTGGCCGCACCTGGGACGGCCCGCCGCGGCCACGGGCACCCGGTTGGTGCGCCCGCAATGGGGACAACTGACGGTCGTCGCCTGCATCGTGCTCATGCCGCCCGCGCTCCCTTCACGTCCTCGGGCCGGTCGTAGGTGACGACCAGCTCTCCGTGTTCGGCGTCGACGCGGACCGTCGCGCCGTCCTGGACGTCACCGCGCAGCAGGGCCCGCCCGACCATCGTCTCGACCTCGTGGGAGATGTAACGGCGCAGCGGCCGGGCACCGTAGACCGGGTCGTAGCCCTGGTGCGCGATCACCTCACGGGCCGCTTCGGTGAGTTCGACGGTGATACGGCGTTCGGCGAGGCGGCGGCGCAGTTCGTCGAACTGCAGCTCCACGATCTGCTCGATCTGCCGCTCGCCGAGCGGCTTGAACAGCACGATGTCGTCGACGCGGTTGAGGAACTCCGGGCGGAAGTGCCCGCGCAGCTCGCCCATCACCAGGGCGCGGGCGTCCGGCTTGATCTCGCCCTCGGCGGTGGCGCCGTCGAGGAGGTGCTCGGAGCCGATGTTGGACGTCATGATGATCACGGTGTTGCGGAAGTCGACGGTGCGGCCCTGGGAGTCGGTGATGCGGCCGTCGTCGAGGACCTGCAACAGGGTGTTGAAGACATCGGTGTGCGCCTTCTCGATCTCGTCGAACAGCACGACCGAGTACGGCTTGCGGCGCACGGCCTCGGTGAGCTGGCCGCCTTCCTCGTAGCCGATGTATCCGGGCGGTGCGCCCATGAGCCGGCTGACGGTGTGCCGCTCCTGGTACTCGCTCATGTCGAGGCGGACCATGTTCTCCTCGGAGTCGAACAGGGCCGCCGCGAGGGTCTTGGCCAGCTCGGTCTTCCCGACGCCGGTGGGGCCGAGGAAGATGAACGAGCCGATGGGGCGGCGCGGGTCGCGGATGCCGGAGCGGGCGCGGATGATGGCGTCGGCGACGAGTTTGACGGCCTCGTCCTGGCCGATGACGCGCTCGCGCAGGATCTCGTCGAGGCGCAGCAGCTTCTCGCGTTCGCCCTCCTGGAGGCGGGCGACGGGGATGCCGGTCCACGCGGCGACGATCTCGGCGATCTCCTCCTCGGTGACGACCTCGCGCAGCAGCCGGTTCTGCCCTTGTTTGGCGGCCAGTTGCTCCTCCTCGGCCTTCAGCCGGCGCTCCAGGTCCTGGAGGCGGCCGTAGCGGAGTTCGGCGGCGCGGTTGAGGTCGTAGGCGCGTTCGGCCTCCTCCGCCTCGAGGCGGACCTGCTCCAGTTCCTGGCGCAGCTCCTGCACGCGGCGGATGGCCTGCCGTTCGGCCTCCCACTGGGCGCGTTTGGCGTCGGCCTCGCCGCGCAGGTCGGCCAGTTCCTTGCGCAGTTCCTCCAGGCGGGTCTTGCTGGCGGCGTCGGTCTCCTTGGACAGGGCCGCCTCCTCGATCTCCAGGCGGGTGACGCGGCGGGTGATCTCGTCGAGTTCGGCCGGCATCGAGTCGATCTCGGTACGCAGCCGGGCGCACGCCTCGTCGACGAGATCGATGGCCTTGTCGGGCAGGAACCGGTCGGTGATGTAGCGGTGGCTTAGGGTGGCCGCGGAGACCAGCGCGGTGTCCTGGATCTTCACGCCGTGGAAGACCTCCAGGCGTTCGCGCAGTCCGCGCAGGATGGAGATGGTGTCCTCCACGCTCGGCTCGTCGACCAGCACCTGCTGGAAGCGGCGTTCGAGGGCGGCGTCCTTCTCGATGTGCTTGCGGTACTCGTCGAGGGTGGTGGCGCCGATCATGTGGAGTTCGCCGCGGGCGAGCATCGGCTTGAGCATGTTGCCCGCGTCCATGGCACCTTCGGCGGCGCCCGCGCCGACGACGGTGTGGAGTTCGTCGACGAAGAGCAGGATGCGCCCCTGGGCGGCCTTCACCTCGGCCAGCACGGCCTTGAGGCGTTCCTCGAACTCGCCGCGGTACTTGGCGCCGGCGACCAGGGAGCCCATGTCGAGGGCGAACACCGTCTTGTCGCGCAGGCCTTCGGGGACGTCGCCGCGCACGATGCGCTGGGCCAGGCCCTCGACGATGGCGGTCTTGCCGACGCCGGGATCGCCGATGAGGACGGGGTTGTTCTTGGTCTTGCGGCTGAGGATCTGGGTGACGCGGCGGATCTCCGCATCACGGCCGATGACCGGGTCCAGCCGCCCGGACCGGGCCTCCAGGACCAGGTCGCGGCCGTACTTCTCCAGAGCCTCGTAGGCGACTTCGGGGTTGGCGGAGGTGACGCGCTGGTTGCCGCGGACCTGGGTGAGGACGCTCAGGAACGAATCCCGGGTCACGCCGTGCTCCTTGAGCAGGCGCCCGGCGGCGGTCGCCGAGCCCTCCTCGGCCAGGGCGAGCAGGAGGTGCTCCACGGACACGTACTCGTCCTTCAGGCGTTTGGCCTCCCGCTCGGCGGCGTCGAGCAGGCGCGACAGGCGCTGGGTGACGAAGACCTGGCCGGGTGCCGCGCCGGGGCCGGTGACCTTCGGGCGACGGGAGAGTTCCTCGCGCACGGCCGCGCGCAGCTCCTTGGGCTCGGTGCCGGCCTGCTGCAGCAACCGTGGGATCAGGCCGTCCTCCTGATCGAGGAGCGCGAGCAGCAGGTGTTCCCCGTCGACCTCGGTGTGCCCCATGCCGATGGCCGCGCTCTGGGCCTCCTGGAGGGCTTCCTGGGACTTCTGGGTGAGACGGTTCATGTCCATGGGGGTGTTTCACTCCTCGTGCCGCGGCCGCGCAGGGCGGCTTCGAGCAGGCTGATGCGGTCGAGCAGGTCGAGCACCAGGCCGATGGATGCGTAGTTGAGGCAGAGTCCGGTGCGCAGCCGCTGGATACGGGCGAGAACCGCCGGGGCCGTGGGGTCGAACACCAGTCGCCCCGCGGAGTCGCGTTCGGCGTCGACCAGGCCGAGGGCGACGAACCGGCGGATCAGATCGGGGTGGAGGCCCGAGCGAAGGGCCACGGCGGCCAGGGAGAGCCTGGGGACGGGCACGAGGGCGTACCGGACGGCCGTCGAGGCGGTGATGTCGACGCCCGTTCGGACCGGACGGGCGCCCATGGCGCTCCGGCCGATGCCTCCCGCTCCTGCGGGTCGGTCGTTCATCGCGTCCTCCTGGGGTCGAACGAGGAAGTGGCGGCGAGCTCCTCGAACAGTTCGCGCTCCCGGTCGCTGAGGACGGGAGGCACCATGATGCGGAGTTCGGCGTACAGGTCGCCGTTCGCGCCGCGCGGGTTCGGCATGCCCTCGCCGCGCAGCCGCAGCCGCCGGCCGCTGGACGAGCCCGCGGGCACTGTGACCTTGGCCGTGCCGCCGCCGGGCGTCGGCACCGGCACGGTCGCACCCAGGGCCGCCTCCCACGGGGCGACCGGGACCTGGACGTGCACGTCACGGCCGTCCAGCCGGAACCGGGGGTGGGGCTGGATACGTACCCGCAGGTACAGGTCACCCGCGGCGGCGTCACCACTGCCCCGGCCACCCTCGCCCGCCAGCCGGATGCGCTGCCCGTCGGTGACGCCCGGCGGCACGTCGACCTCGTACCGCCGCGGCTGCCCGGTGGGGCCGGCGAGGGTGACGGTACGACGGCCGCCTCGGTACGCCTCCTCGACGGTGAGCGGCAGTTCGGCCTCCTGGTCCGCTCCGGGGACGCCGCCTCGGGCGGCGCCGCCTCCGAACATGGAGCCGAGCAGGTCCTCGATGTCGATGCCCTCCGCGCCGAAGCCGTCCCCGAAGCCGTCGCCGAAGCCGGTGGCGTACCGGACGCGAGGACCGCCACCGCCTGCGGTCCGACCGCGGAAGCCGCCGCCCGCTCCGGCCGCGACCCGCTCGTCGAAGTCCTCGGGGATCTTGCGGAAGTCCTCGCCGAAGCGGTCGTAGCGGGCTCGGGTCTTGGGATCGGACAGGACGCTGTATGCCTCGTTGAGGTCCTTGAAGCGTTCCTCCGCCCCGGGGTCCTTGTTGACGTCGGGGTGGTACTTGCGGGCGAGCTTCCGGTATGCCTGCTGGATCTCGTCCTGGCTCGCCGTCCGCGACACGCCCAGCACCTCGTAGAAGTCCCGTGCCATGACCGGTCACTCCCGCTTCGCGACCGTCACGGCGGCGGGCCTGAGCTGCCGTTCGCCGTCACCGTAGCCGGGGCGCAGCACCTCGACGACGGTGCCCGGTGGGGCGTCGGGGTCCTGGACGACGCCGACCACCTCGTGCCGGGCCGGGTCGAAGGGGACGCCGGTCTCCGCGTGCCGCGGGTAGCCGAGCAGTTCGAGGACGTTCACCGCCTGGTCGCGTACGGCCCGGACGCCCTCCACGATCGCGCCGGGATCGGCGCCGGCGTGGGTGAGGGCGAGTTCGAGGTTGTCGAGGACGGGCAGGAAGGCGGCCGCCGTGCGGGACCGCTCGACCGCCCGTTCGCGCTCCAGTTCCCTGGCGTGACGCTTGCGAAGGTTGTCGAGGTCGGCGAGTGCGCGCCGCCAGCGGTCCTCCAGTTCCCGGATCGCGGTCGTGTACTCGTCCTCGGCAGGCGTGGGGCCGGCGGCATCGGGTCCCGGTTCACCGTTCGCCGCCTCGGGCCGGGGCGGGCCCGGTCGGGGCAGATCCTCGCGAGGAGGAGGTCCGGCGCCTTCCGGGACCCGCACGTCCGGATCCGACGCGGCCCGGTCGGGTTCCTGAGGGTGGGTGGGCATGGCGCGCCTCAGCCCTTGTCGAACTCGGCGTCGATGACATCATCGTCACCGCCACCGTCGGTCGTGGGACCACCGGTGCCGGTGTCCTGGCCGGGACCGCCGCCCGTGGCGGAGGCGCCCTGATGGGACGCCAGCCCGGCGAGCACCTGCTGGAGTTCGGAGGTCAGAGGCCGCACGCGCTCCACGCCCGCCTCGTCCTTGACCGCCGCCCGGGCGTCGGACACGAGCATCTCGGCGCGTGCCTTCTCGTGCGCGGGCGCCGCGTCGCCGAGTTCGGCGAGACGCTTCTCGACCTGGTACGCGACGGCGTCGAGTTCGTTGCGGGCGTCGACGGCCTCCCGGAGTGCCTGGTCCTGGCCCTGGTTGCGCTCGGCCTCCTGGACCATGCGTTCGACCTCACTGCGGTCCAGGTTGGAGCTCTCGCTGATGGTGATGCCCTGTTCCTTGCCGGTGTCCCGGTCGCGGGCCTTGACGTCGAGGATGCCGTTGGCGTCGATGTCGAAGGTGACCTCGACCTGTGGTTCGCCCCGCGGCGCCTGCCGGATGTCGGTGAGCTGGAACCGGCCCAGGGCCCGGTTGTCGGCGGCGCGCTCGCGCTCGCCCTGCAGGACCACCACGTCGACGGCCGGCTGGTTGTCCTCGGCGGTGGAGAAGGTCTCGCTGCGGCGCACCGGGATGGTGGTGTTCCGCTCGACGATCTTCGTCATCACTCCGCCGCGCGTCTCCACGCCCAGCGACAGAGGTGTGACATCGAGCAGCAGGACGTCCTTGACCTCGCCCTTGAGCACCCCGGCCTGGATCGCGGCGCCCAGGGCCACGACCTCGTCGGGGTTGACGCTCATGTTGGGTTCCTTGCCGCCGGTCAGCCGGCGGACCAGAGCCTGGACGGCGGGGATGCGGGTGGAACCGCCGACGAGGATGACCTCGTCGATGTCGCTCTCGCCGACCTTCGCGTCGGCCATCGCCTGCTCCACCGGTCCGAGGCAGCGCTCCACCAGGTCGCCGGTGATCTGCTCGAACGTGGACCGCATGATCGAGTCGGTGAGGTGCTTGGGGCCCGAGGCGTCGGCGGTGATGAACGGCAGGCTGACCTGCGTCTGCGTCACCGAACTGAGCTCGGTCTTGGCCTTCTCCGCCGCCTCGAACAGCCGTTGCAGCGCCTGCGGGTCCTTGCGCAGGTCGATGCCGTTCTCCTTCTGGAAGTCGTCCGCGAGGTAGTCCACCAGACGCCGGTCGAAGTCGTCGCCGCCCAGGTGGCTGTCACCGGCGGTGGAGCGCACCTCCACCACGCCGTCGCCGACGTCGAGGATGCTCACGTCGAAGGTGCCGCCGCCCAGGTCGAAGACGAGGACCGTCTCGTGCTCCTTCTTGTCCATGCCGTACGCGAGGGCGGCCGCCGTCGGCTCGTTGATGATCCGCAGCACCTCAAGACCGGCGATCCGTCCGGCGTCCTTGGTGGCGGTGCGCTGGGCGTCGTTGAAGTAGGCGGGCACCGTGATGACCGCCTCCGTGACCCGTTCCCCCAGCTGCTTGGACGCGTCGTCGGCGAGTTTGCGCAGCACCTGTGCGCTGATCTCCTCAGGCGCGTACAGCTTGTCGCGCACCTTGAAGCGGGCCGCCCCGCCCTCGCCCTCGACGACGTCGTACGCCACCGCCCTGGCCTCATCGGAGACCTCGTCGAAGTGCCGGCCGATGAACCGCTTGGCCGAGTAGATGGTGCCCTTGGGGTTGAGGATCGCCTGGCGCCGGGCCAGCTGGCCCACCAGACGTTCCCCGGTGTCGGTGAAGGCCACCACGGAGGGTGTCGTGCGGTTGCCCTCGCTGTTGGGCACGACGGACGGCTCGCCGCCCTCCCACACGGCGATCACCGAGTTGGTGGTGCCCAGGTCGATGCCCACTGCCTTGGCCATGAGGAACTCCTTCCGCGGCGGTCGACGTCCGTCGGCGACCGTTCTTCCTCCGGGCCCTGTGTGCCCGGCTTCGAAACTCGTTCAGCCGGGGGCGGGGTGGCTGCGCGGGCGCCGGCCCCCGGAGGAGGCGCTCTCCGTGTTCGTACCGGGACGGCTGTCCAGCCCGGCGACCAGCCGCACGGCCTCATCGGCGACGTCCTCGTCCGCCACGACGTCGTACCGGCTGGGCTCGATCGAGCGGACCGACGCGAAGTCCCGGCGGCCGCCCTGGGCCGCGTGCAGCAGCACGCCGAACAGCGCACCGACGACCGCTCCGAAGATCAGCCCGTACAGGGCGAGGAGCAGACCGGAGACGACCGGATTCAGCCAGTTCAGCAGCCCGAAGATCCAGCCGACGAGCACGCCGGGCAGCGCTCCGGTGGCTGCGCCGTGGAGGGCGGCGTCGCCGTACCCCATTCGGCCGATCACTTGTTCGACAAGGCGCATGTCCCGACCGATGATCGCGACCTTCTGGACGGGAAAGCCCTGGTCGGCGAGGTGATCGACGGCGCGTTCGGCTTCCTGGTACGTGGAGTAGGTGGCAACGGCCCTGCGGGCCTGCTCGGTCATGGCCACTCCTTCCCGCCGACGGACCGCCGAGCGGTCCCGACAGGCCCCAGAGTGGCGCTTCGCCCGGTCACCCCGCCTGCGCCCAGCGGGTCGAAAAGTGGCGCCGGCGGTCGGTCTGCGAGGACAGGAGGCGGGATGAAGACTCTTTCTCCCGCTCCGGCGCTCGGGAGGCGGGGCAGCACCCGGGACACCACCGCGCCCCGATGACACCGGGCCGAGGTGCGACCGCGGAAACTGGCGAACGGCCCCCGTGATCGGGCCGGTGGCCGCACCGCTCCGGCCCGGTGGTCTCGCGCACCGGCGCAGTGCGCGAGTGCGCCGACGGCACGGCAACCGCGGGACCCGACATGCCGCGGCAGTCCCGCAGCCCGGCGTGAGCGGTGGCGTGTGGCGAGAATGATCCCCATGCGCATGGTGATCGCGGGTGGACACGGAAAGATCGCGCGCCGGCTGACCCGGCTGCTCTCGGCGCGCGGCGACCACGTCACAGGGCTGATCCGCAACCCGGAACACGCCGACGACCTGCGCGCGGACGGCGCGGAACCGGTGGTGTGCGATCTGGAGCACGCCTCGGTGGACGAGGTGACCGGCCACCTCCGCGGCGCCGACGCGGCACTGTTCGCCGCGGGCGCCGGACCGGGCAGCGGCGCGACCCGCAAGCAGACGGTCGACCGGAACGCGGCCGTCCTCCTCGCCGACGCGGCCGAGCGCGCCGGGGTGCGCCGCTTCCTGGTGATCTCCGCGATGGGCGTGGACAGCCCGCCGCCGCCCGGCACGGACCCGGTGTTCGCCGCCTACTTGAAGGCCAAGGGCGAGGCGGACGCCGACATCGCCTCGCGCCCGGGACTTGACTGGACGATTCTGCGCCCGGGGATGCTGACCGACGACCCCGGTAGCGGCCGCGTCCGGCTCGCCGAGCACACGGACCGTGGCCAGGTGCCTCGCGACGACGTGGCTGCGGTACTCGCCGCCCTGCTCCACGAGCCCAGGACCGCCGGGCGCATCCTCGAGCTGATCAGCGGGTCCACCCCGATCGAGGAGGCGGTGCGCGCCGCGGTCGGCGGCTGACGACGCGGACGCCGCGTCACGGCCTGAGAGGGGAGGATGGATGTGAGCGAAGCGACGGAAGGAGGCCCGTCATGAAATCCCGGTCCCCTGATGACGACGCCTGGTACGCGCGCACACCCTCGCAGGCCGAGGGCGAGCGGGACGAGGCGAGTGAGCGTACCGCAGCGGAACAGCACCCGGACGTCCTCCGGAGCGAGCCGTCCCAGGCGGAGGGCGAGCGCGGCGACGACGCCTAGCGCCGCCAGTCGATGACACCGTCGCCGGGGGCGGGTGAGAGTGGTGCACTTTCCGGCACTGTCACCGGTTCCCGGCCCGCCTGCCGTCCGGCAGTCCGTGCGGGTGCGCGGCGGCATTCCCGATGTCCGCGTATGTCTGCTGTCCGGCGCGTACCCCGGCGGAGGGCACACCGCAGCGGTGGACGCGCTCGAAGTCGCCGGTGAATCCGTGCTCCTCGAACGTGCCGCCTTGCGCGCTGCGGCTCAGGCCGCCGACGTGTCCTGGCGAACGCCGCCGAGGTCGGGACGCTCACCGCTGCGTTGAGGGTCCTGCTGGACGCGGTGCGTCCCTTTACCGAGGAAGGTGAAGAGGACCGAAAGTGACCGGCGCTTCCGGGACTTCGCCCACCGCTTGGGGCAGTGCATGCACGGTACCTGCGACGGCTTGCGGATCGGAGGCGCCGTGGACAGCGACGGGTCCGTCCGGCTCGTCCGCCGACGGACCCACGACCGCCCGGGGCACCGGTGACAGCGCCGCCTGCCGGGTGGAGTTGCCCCTTGGCCGGCCGAGGCGACGTGAGCCAGCTGACTGCGGAACGAGGCGGGCCTGGCCTCAAAGGGATCCACACATCTCGGGTAAGCCGGACCTGAGGGGGTACGCGACATGCCGCTCGGTTCTCTGCAGGCGTCGAGGGACGGAGTGATCCCATGGTCAGCAGTCGGGCGCACAGCCTGCACCGCCGCCCCTCCCCCCGGAAGGGCAGCCTTTCACGGGGCAGCGTCGGGCGGCGCCCCATGGCCGCGCGCGGAGAGCCCCACCCGCCCGCCCGCACCCCGGCCGACCATGCCCTCCTCGATCTGGTCGCGCTCTCCCGGGCCCTGTCCGGCGCCCCGGACGAAGTCGAGATCCTGCGTCTGGCCATGGACCACGTAGCCGCCGCGGGGCCGTACAGTGCCGAGGCCGGGTACCTCCAGGTGGGTGGCGACCTGGTCCCCAGTCCGAGGAACGGGCAGACGCATGCCTCGGCCGTGGGCCGGAGGGTGCGGGAGCTGGCCGGGCAGGACGGTGACGTCGCCTTCCCCGGCAGGCGCTGGGGCTGGGCCCTGGGGCTACGCGGACCTGCGGGACTCCACGGCTACCTCGTGGTCACGTCCCGCTCCCGGCCCACCGCGGCCGAACGATCCCTGCTCGCCATGCTCGTCCGGTACACCGCCGCCGCGCTGTCCGCCGCCTTCGCACTTCGCCGCCAACGCGAGGACGCGCGGGAGCTGCGCCGGCTGAGGGAGGAACGCACAGTCCTCCAGCAGCAGCTGATCTCCGTGATGGCTGAGCTGGGCTACGAGCGAGCCGTCCACGCTGTCATGGCCGACGTCGCCGCCTCGGGTGGCGGGGAGGATGCCGTCACCCGAGCCCTGCACAGGCTCACCGGACTTCCCGCGCTGGTCGAGGACCGCTTCGGTCGGCTGAGGTCCTGGTCCGGCCCCAGCCGCCCCGCCCCCTATCCCGAACCGAACCCCGTGCACCGGGACGAAATGCTGCACGCCGTCGCCCGTCAGACCGGGCCCGTGCGGATAAAGGACCGGCTGATCACCCTGATCCGCTCGCACGGCGAGATCCTGGGCGTGCTGGCCCTGGTCGATGCCGGGGACGAGGCCGACGCGCACACCGTGCTCGCGCTGGAACAGGCCGCCGCGTCGCTCGCCGCGAAGCTGACGCACGTGCGCGATCTGGCCGAGGTGGAGCTGCGACTGCACCGCGAGTTGACCGACGACCTTCTGGCAGGGACGGACGAGTCGAGCGCCTACGCCCGGTCCGAGGCAGTCGGACACGACCTGCACCGCATCCACTACATCGTCGTTGTGCAGTGGTCGAACCGGACCGCGGACGATCTCTTCGCGCAGACCGTGAGCCGGGCGGCCACTGCCGTGGGCATGCGCTCGCTGCTGACCCGACGTGCCGACCACGTCGTCCTGATCGCCGACGACAGGCCGCACACCCGCGCGTTGTACGAGGAGCTCGCCCGCGAGACCGGTACACGGTCCGGGACGATCGGAGTGAGCGCCCCCTGCGTCTCCGTGAACGACATCCCCCGCCGTTACGAGGAGGCGCAGCGCGCCCTGGAGGTGCGCCGCCACTGCCGCGAGCGCTACGGCACGTCGTTCTTCGACGAGCTTGGCCTCTACCGCATCCTGGGCCCCGGCAGCGATTACCGGGAACTGGAGACATTCGTACAGGAGTGGCTCGGGCAGCTCATCGACTACGACTCCCGGCACCACGCGACCTTGGTGGAGACCCTGTCCCGGTACTTCGACTGCGGGGGCAACTACGACGAGACCGCCGACTCCCTCGCGATCCACCGCAGCACACTTCGCTACCGGCTCCAGCGCATCCGCGACATCAGTGGCAACGACCTCGCGAACGTCGAGGACCGGCTGAACCTCCAGGTGGCGACCCGAGTGTGGAGGATCGTGCTGGGCGGGCCACGCTGACGCCTCGCTGGAACCCCATGTCGAAGCGGGAGTGGGTGGCCGGGCTGCGGAGGAGCATCCGGGCTGCCCGGTTCACGTCGAATGCGCAGAGTCGACGCCCGAGTTCGGTTACGCCGGCGCTCTCATGGTGCGGTGGTCACCGCCGTCCGTGCGCGGGCGCGGCCGAGGTCGGTGTGACAGGCTTGCAAGGGGTCCGCGTCGTTCGTCGCAACACAGCAGCGAAGGAGGACCACACATGGATGAGCAGGAATTCGTCCGTACCGTCGCCGAGCGCACCGGACTGGGCCGGCAGGAGGCGGCGGACCTGACCTGGGCCACGCTCGAGACGCTGGCCCACAGGCTGAGTTCGGGGGAGGCCAGGGACCTGATCACCGAACTCCCCGAGGGCCTCGCGGAGGCGGTGCGCCGGGGAACCACGGACCGCATCGAGCGCTTCGGCCACGACGACAGCGTGCGGCGCGTTGCCGAACGCACCATGCTCAAGGAGGAGGAAGCCGACCGGGGTGTGCGGACCGTACTGGCCGTGCTCCGGGAGGCGATCAGCGAGAAGGAGTTCAACGACCTGATGTCGCAACTCGGATCGGACTTCTCCCAGGCCGTCGAATCCGCCGAGTGACCCCGGATCCCTCGGCACGCCGACCGCGCCACGGCGGCAGCGGCCCGGACGCCGCGTGTGCGCCGGGGACGGACGGCACGGCGCGCGACACCCGCGGACCGCAGGTCCCTCGCGGCCGCGAGGGCGTGAGGCGCACGGCGTGCGGCGCACACGAAGGTGTGGTTCATCACCGCCATCGCGATGGTCGGCGGGGCCTTCGGCACCGGCCTCGAAGGGGACGAGAAGGTGTCCGAGGCCGCGTATGGACGACGGCAGCGTGAGCGTCAGCGGATGCTGCGGCAGATGTCGCGGCCGGAGCGAGACGGACGCGGAGGGCCGGACACCAACGACGAATGACGCCGGGGGCGGCCGGGCGTCACAAGGCGATGACGTGGAGATCGACCAGGTCGAGCAGGGCTCGCAGAGCCGAGCTGGGCCGCCGGGTCGACGACGTGCCGAGATGCATGCTCCAGCGGAGCATGGTGCCGTCGACGTCCAGGACGTGCAGGCCGGGGGTGCGGGCGACGGCGAACGCGGGCAGGAAGGCGATGCCCAGACCGTGCCGGACCAGTGCCGCCCCCATGTCGATGTCGGGCACTTCCAGTGCCACCCGGCGTACGACGCCGGCCGCCGCGAACGCCCGGTCGACCACCTCGCGGTTGCCGTAGCCCGGCGGGAAGTCCACGAAGGGCTCCCCCGCGAGGTCCGCAAGTGCCACCTCTCCCCGCTGCGCGAGCGGATGGGCGGCGCTCACCACCAGGACGAGCGGCACGGTGGCCAGCTCCCGCGCGTCGATCCCGGCGGGCTTGCGTTCGGGCAGCGACAGGAAGGCCACGTCAAGGTCCCCGCCGAGCAGCGCGTGCGCCAGTCCCGCCGAGCCGGCCGTCGCCAGCCGCAGCCGGACGTCGATCGCCGGGTGCCGCGCGTGCAACTGCCCGAGGAGCGCAGGCAGGTCCACCACCTCGACCGAGGCCATGGCGCCCACGTTCACCGTGCCGCGCACCGTGTCCTGTGCGGCGCGCACGGCGTCCTGGGCGGCCTGGGCGGCGTTCAGGGTGGCCCGGGCATCCGGCAGCAGCGCGGCGCCCGCCCCGGTGAGCCGGACCTGCTGCGACGTGCGCTCGAACAGCGCGCAGCCGAGCTCGCGCTCCAGTGAGCGGATCGCGGCGGACACCCCTGACTGCACCACGTGCAGCCGACGGGCGGCACGCGTGAAACTCAGCTCCTCGGCGACCGCGATGAAGTGCTCCAGCTGACGTAGCTCCACACGAGAAGTATCACTCGTGTTGCTGGAGCTCAGCAAAAACATTCGTTGGCACTGATTCTGGCTGGTGAGGAGGATGGAAAGTGTCATCCGCCGCCACCCGAGGAGGGGTACCCCTGCCTGCCGTTCCGACGCCGCTGAGCCGTCCCACAGCCGACGCTCCCGGCGACCCGACCCCGACCACGACCCCGACCCACCGGATCCCAGCACCCGCTCCCGCCGGCCTGCCGCCCCGTGCCCCGGCCCGGCGCCGTGCCTCGCACACCACCGGCTTCTGGTTCGTGGCGGTGGCCTTCACCGTGCTGATGGCCTTCGGCACCGCGCCGACCCCGCTGTGGCCGCTGTACGAGGCCCGGGACCACTTCGGCGCGACCACGGTCACGGTGGCGTACGCCTCGATGGTCGTGGGCGCAGCGGCCGCCTTCCTGGGGCTGGGACACCTGTCGGACCGGCTCGGCAGACGGCGCATCATCGTCCCGGCACTGCTGGTCGGCATCGTCGCGTCGGTCGTACTGATCGTGTGGCGGGACCTGCCGGGGCTGATCGCGGGCAGGATCCTGAACGGTGCCGGACTGGGGCTGATGGCCTCGACCGCCACGACGTACCTGCACGACCTGCA
Source organism: Streptomyces sp. NPDC001507 (assembly GCF_042894765.1). Classification (NCBI taxonomy): domain Bacteria; kingdom Bacillati; phylum Actinomycetota; class Actinomycetes; order Kitasatosporales; family Streptomycetaceae; genus Streptomyces; species Streptomyces sp. NPDC001507. The sequence continues at coordinate 478,362 of NZ_JBIAVV010000006.1, read as the reverse complement.
TCACGAGGTCCGTCCGGAACGGACGGGTTCGGTGCTGCCCGGCATCGTGGCCACCGCCGCCAACCTCGGCGGCCTGGCCACCGGGCCCCTGGTCGCCGGAGCCGCCGCCGAGTGGCTTCCCGCGCCCCTGATCACCGCCCAGGCGATCTTCACGCTCGCCATGGCAGTGTGCCTGGCGCTGGTGCTGTGCACCCCGGAGACCGTGGACCTGGAGCTGCCGGCGGCTGGACCGCCCGACAGGTTCGTCCTGCGCCCCGGCGGCCGGCGGTCGTTCGGTGCGGCCGGCGCGCTGGGCGCCTTCGCCTTCGCGATCCTCGGCCTGATCTCCTCCCTCGGGGCGAGCGTGCTCCACGGCACCCTGCACACCGACTCGCACCTCGTGGTCGGCCTGGCGGCCTTCCTCATGTTCGGTTCCGCGGCGGCCGCCCAGCTGGTGCTGGGCCGCCTCCCACTGCCCCGGCTCCTGACCGTGGGGGCAGTGGTCTTTCCGGTCGGCCTGGTCCTGTGCGCCGTCGCCCTCTACCACCCGGCGCTCTGGCTCTACCTGGTCGCCGTGTCCCTCTCGGGAGCCGGCTCCGGGCTGCTGTTCAAGGGAGGAGTCGAACGTGCCGGTTCAGCGGCCGAGCCCGCCTCACGCGCGGGAGTCCTCGCCGTGTTCTTCGTCATCGCGTACCTGGGCATGGGCCTGCCCTCCGTCCTGTTCAGCATCGCTCTGCGGCACTTCGCCGTGCAGACCGCGATGATCGGCTTCGCGGCGGTCCTCTCCTGCGGCGCCGTTGTGTCGGTGGTCGTCGCGTTGCGGGATCGCGCACCCGGTCCCGGCGAGCTCTCGGCGCAGTCCGCTCGCCCCTCCTGACCTCCCTCCGGCGCGTCTCACACCGGTTGTCTGGGAGGCGTGGACCTGGGCACCCGGTGCGCGTGACGCGGACCCGCGGTGGACAGGAGGCCCGAGATGTCTGCAGCATCGGCCAGAACGATCGCGCTCCCCTCCGGTGAGGAGATCGCGGCGCTCGGGCAGGGCACCTGGTACCTGGGGGAGGACCCGGCCCGGCGTGAACAGGAGATCGCGGCGCTGCGGCTGGGCGTGGACCTGGGCATGACCGTCGTCGACACGGCGGAGATGTACGGCGACGGCGCGGCCGAGGAACTCGTCGCAGAGGCCATCCGGGGACGCCGGGAGGAGGTCTTCCTCGTCAGCAAGGTGCTGCCCGGTCACGCCGACCGGAAGGGCACCGTCGCCGCCTGCGAGGACAGCCTGCGGCGGCTCCGTACGGAACGGCTGGACCTGTACCTGCTGCACTGGCGGGGACGGTGGCCGCTCGAGGAGACCCTTGCGGGATTCACCGACCTGATGGAGGCGGGGAAGATCCGTCACTGGGGGGTGAGCAATCTGGACGTCGCCGACATGGCCGAGTTGGCCACCCTCCCCGGTGGCGACGCCGCAGCCGTCGACCAGGTGCTGTACAACCTCTCCCGGCGCGGCATCGAGTGGGATCTGCTCCCCTGGTGCCGCCAGGCCGGGGTGACGGTCATGGCCTACTCCCCGGTCGAGCAGGGCCGGATCCTGGAGGCCGAGGCACTGGATGCCGTGGCCCGGGCCCTCGGAGCGACGCCGGCCCAGGTGGCACTCGCCTGGGTGCTGGAACAGGAGGTGGCCGCGATCCCGCGCTCCGGATCACCCGACCACGTTCGGGAGAACCGCGGCGCAGTGGACCTCCGCCTTCCCCCCGAGGCGCTCGCCGCCCTCGACGAGGCGTTCCCGCCGCCCGGCGGGCCCACGCCCCTGGAGATGCTCTGAAGGAGTTGACAGCATGACGCGGCCGCTCGTCGTCGGAATGGGAGGCTCGCTGCGCACACCGTCGACCAGCCTCACCGCACTGTGTGTGGCGGTCGAAGGGGCGGCCGACGCGGGCGCCGGCACCCTGGTGATCGACCTCAAGCGGCTGGCTCTTCCCTTCTACACGTCCGAGCACGGGATCCCCGCGTCCGCCCGCCGGCTTGCGGACACCGTTCAGGCCGCCGACGCCCTGCTGTGGAGCAGCCCGACCTACCACGGGTCGGTCAGCGGCGCGTTCAAGAACGCGGTGGACTGGCTCGCCCTCCTGGCCGACCACGACCCGCCCTACCTCAGCAACAAACCCGTGGGGATGCTGACGACCGCCGGTGGAGTGCAGGGCCTGCAGGCGATCAACGCGATGGAGTTCATCGTGCGGTCGCTGCGCGGCTGGGCCGTGCCGCTGGTGTTCGCGGTCCCGCGGTCCTCCAGGCTCTTCGACGGCGACGGACGCCTCACCGACCAGGCGGTCGCCGACCAGTTGCGCGGCCTCGGCGCGGAGGTGACCAGGGCGGCCCTGCAGTTCCGGGCGGAGGGCACGTGCGACTACGCGCAGGAGCTGCCGTCCGGGGCCGTCCGGGACTGAGCGCGCCCCCTGTCACACAGGGGGCGCCGGGAACGTGCTTCGTCAGCGCCCGGTCCGCTCCACGGGCCGCCGGTGCTCCCCGCGCACCCCGGGACGCCCGGGCGGGAAGTGCGGCAGCACGTGTTCGGCCAGTTCGTCGATCACTTCGGCGACCGGACGGCGGCTGTGCTTGAAGTTGATCATCAGCTGGTCGATGCCGATGTCCTGCCAGGCCCGCATCATCGCCAGGAACGACACCCGGCCCACCGAGAAGCCCTGGTGGATGCGGCGGGGCAGGGCCAGCGGGTCCTCGGTCAGGTCCAGATAAGTGGCCTGCGCATACGGCTTGAACCCGCCGCCATCGCCCCGGGTCAGCTCCCGCCACCGCTCGATGTTCTCGGCCTGCTGCTGGAGTGGCGGGGTGTAGTAGAGCCAGCCGTCCGTGTTCTCGGCGATCCACCGGACGTCCTGCCTGCCGCGTCCCGTCATCAGTACGGGGATCCGCCGATACACCGGCTTGGGCAGCAGATCGGTGCCGCGCATCCGGCCGAGCGGCGACTCCACCTGCGGGAAACGGTGCTCGAGGACGATACGGAAGTACTCCAGCGACTGCCGGAACCTCTCGGCCCGGTCGCCCAGGTCCTGGCCGAAGGCCGGGAACTCCACGGGCCGGTCACCGGTGGCCACCCCGAGCAGGAGCCGTCCCCCTGACAGCCGGTCCACCGTGGCGGCCGCCTTGGCCGTGTGCAACGGATGCCGCAGCGGCATGACGATGCTGGCGGTCCCCAGGGTGATCGAGGTGGTGCGGGCACTGAGCTGCCCCAGGTACACCCACGGGTCGAAGACCTGCCCGGCGTCCCCGAAACCCGGGTCCAGCAGCGGCACGTCACGGACCCACACCGAGGCGAAGCCGGCCCGCTCGGCCTGCTGGATCCGCTCGATGTGCCCGGCCAGGGACGGCACGGGCCCGTCGAAGCCCTCCAGGGGCGTGATGGCGCCCACGGTCATCCGGCCGCCGGGATACGCCCTGGCCATGGCCGCGTGCTCGGAGAACGGCCGCTGCGCCCCGCCTTCGACGTCCACGGGTGCGCCGGCTGAAGGAACTGTCGACCGTGTCATGCGATCCTCCGGCGATTTCGTGCCGAGTCCGAGTCTGCGCGCCGTGTGGCGGGACGGTCATGGCTCCTGCTGGCCCGGGGCGCCGACGACGGCCTCGAAGTCCCGGGGCAGCTGGGACATCACGTGGCGGAACTCGCCGTCACTGACCGCGTCCCTCAGGGTGCTCAGCTCCGCCCGTACGCCCTCGCGGGCCTCGTCCGGGCTCACCCCTGCTCGCCTGCTCACCCGATGGATGAACTCGTCGAGTCCGAAGGGCTCGGCCTCCGGAGTGGGAGAGACCAGCGGTTCCTTCAGCTGCTTGGGCAGTTCGGACGCGAGGTCCTCCGCCTCACCCCTGGTGAGCCGCTCGGCGAGGGTTTCCAGGGTGGCACGGGTGAGGGGCTCCGCCTTCTCCGGGGGGACAGGGGCGCGCCGGGTGATGGTGTCGAGGAAGGTCTTGTAGTCCATGTGCCGTTCCCTCTCCGAAGTTTTGCGACTCGCGTCCTGGTCCGTGCGCGTCACCAGTGGCCGTTTCCATGCTCCGCATGCGGGCCCCTTCCGGCCTGCTCCCGGCGGGCGGAAAAGCGGCCGGCTCCATGGACCTCCGAGCACGAGTGCGGACGGCCTCCGCCACGGGAAAGGGGACACCGCCGGACGGGCGTCAGGGCGCCGTGCCCGTGGGCGCGGTCGGCTTTCCCGCCGTCGCGTTTCCGGTCGGCCCGTTCGGCGTCGGGGGTGGTGGCCGATCTGGTGGGCGCCGGCTTGTCGAGGGGCCGGGTGATGCCACCTCATGCTGCTCTGCCAGGGCAGGAGGGGTCGCCGATTTTCGGCCTGGAGTGCGGAGGCGGTCAGCAGGGGGCTCTGCGAATCTCGACCGGGTACAGCCGATGGCGACGCCGGCGGGAGCGAAGGACGCCGGCCGGTTTCCGGTGAGGAGGCGAGAGGCATGGCCGTGATGGGTGTGTCGAAGTTCGAGAGGTTCTTCCGCGCCGCCGCGGGCCTCGACGTGGACAAGAACGACCTGAAGCGGTATGGCGACTTCGTCGACGCCAAGCTCTACGACCTCCTGGTCGTCGGCCAGGCATCGGCCAAGGCCAACGGCCGGGACACCGTCGAGCCGTGGGACCTGCCGATCACCAAGGGCCTCCAGGAGAGCGTCCACCGGTTCCGGCGGCTCGACGAGGAGGTCGAGCTGAAGCCGATCCTGGAACAGCTCGCCGCGCATCCTCCCCTCGACAGGACACCCACCCAGGAGACCGAAGAGCGCTACCCCGAGATCATCGGCGGTCTCAGCGTCGCCCTCGCCGACACGTTCAAAATCATGTACCCGGACATCAAGAACCCGCAGACCAGCCACTGGGACGGCGTGACCGCGGTCTTCGACCGGCTGCTGTAGCGCGGTCGCGCTCCGTCGCATGTCCCCGGACTCGTCCCAGGCCGGGAAGGCCGAGCCGCCCCGGAGCGTCTCCAAGGAGCTCGTCCTCACGCGGACGGCGGGGATGCGGACGATCCCTGCCGGGTCGGACAGTCCCTGCCGGGTCTGTCGACCGCTCGCGGCCTGCACCCAGCGACTCGTGAAGGGAGCCTTGCCATGACACAGGAACTCCGGGGGATGCGGGTGGGGATTCTGGCCACCGACGGGGTCGAGCGCGTGGAACTCGACCAGCCGCGCGGTGCGCTGCAGGGCGCAGGGGCGAAGACCGAGATCGTCTCGCTCCACCACGGCGAGATCCAGGCCCGCCAGTTCGACCTCAACGCGGCCGGAACCTTCCCGGTGGACCGCCTGGTCGCCGACGCCTCCGTCGACGACTACCACGCGCTGCTCCTGCCCGGCGGCACCATGAACCCCGACCAGCTGCGCATGGACCGCGACACGGTGCAGTTCGTCAAGGACTTCATGGCCAGCGGGAAACCGGTCGCATCGATCTGCCACGGCCCGTGGACCCTGGCGGAAGCCGACGCCGTGCGCGGCCGGCGCCTGACGTCCTGGCCCAGCATCCGCACCGACCTGCGCAACGCCGGCGCGGAGGTCGTCGCCGACGAGGAGGTGGTCGTCGACGGACAGCTGATCACCAGCCGCGGCCCGGCCGACCTGCCCGCCTTCTGCGCCGCCATCGTGGAACAGTTCGCCCGGGCGCACCATCCCATCCCCGGCTGACCCGGCTGACCCGGCAGACCGGTTGCGGGCGCCGCGCAGGGGGAGTGGGCCCACGGCCTGCGAGGCCCACTCTCCATCTCACGGGCCGATCAGCCGTGCGGTCGCGTGCCCACGGCTGCCGTTCCGTGGCTGTCGCGCAGCCACGTCGACTGCCGCCACACCACCGCGCCCGAACCCGGCTGACCGGTGCTCAGCCCCCCGCCCTGTCGTCAGGAGCGCGCGAGCCGGGCCGCGAGATAGGGCGCGGTGGCGCTGCGGCGGGCCCTCGCCACCTTGGCCGGCGGGCCCGCCGCGACCACCCGCCCGCCCGCGTCGCCGCCGCCCGGACCGAGGTCGATGACCCAGTCGGCGGTGGCGATCGTGTCCAGGTCGTGCTCGACGAGGACGACCGTGTTGCCGGCGTCGACGAGCCGGTGCAGCTGTCGCAGCAGCAGCGCGATGTCCGAGGGGTGCAGCCCCGCCGTCGGCTCGTCGAGCAGGTAGAGCGCGTGCCCGCGGCGGGCTCGCTGCAGTTCGGTGGCCAGTTTGATGCGCTGCGCCTCGCCGCCGCTGAGCTCCGTCGCGGGCTGGCCCAGCCGCAGGTACCCCAGTCCCACCTCGCGCAACGTCTCCAGACTGCGGGAGGCGGCCGGGACGGCGGACAGGAACTTGGCAGCGGCGTCGACGGACATCGCCAGTACGTCCGCGATGTTCTTGCCGCGGTAGGTGACTTCCAGCGTTTCGGCGTTGTACCGGGCGCCTTCGCAGGTCGGGCACGGCGCGTAGGTGCCGGGCAGGAACAGCAGTTCCACCGCGACGAATCCTTCGCCCTGGCAGGTCTCGCACCGGCCCTCGGGCACGTTGAAGGAGAACCGTCCGGCCGAGTAGCCGCGCGCCCTGGCTTCGTCCGTCGCCGCGTACAGCTTGCGCACCGCGTCGAACATCCCCGTGTACGTGGCCAGGTTGGACCGGGGCGTTCGGCCGATGGGCCGTTGGTCGACCCGGACCAGCCGGTCGAACGACTCGACCCCCGACGCGTCCTGGACGTCGACCTCCAGCTGCGCCTCGTCGGGTTCCTCGGGCACGAGTCCGAGGTGGCCGCGGACGACCTCGGCGAGCACCTGCGTCACCAGCGTCGACTTTCCGGAACCGGACACGCCCGTCACCGCCGTCAGCACGCACAGCGGTACGTCGACGGACACGTCGTGCAGGTTGTGGCGGGAGACGCCGCGCAGGCGCAGCCACCCGTGCGGCGTACGCGGGCTGTGATCGAGCGGCTGGGCGCGCCCGAACAGGTACTGGCTCGTGGCCGACTCCGCGACCTGCTCAAGCCCGGCGACCGGGCCGCTGTACAGCACCCGCCCGCCGCCCTCGCCCGCACCGGGGCCGATGTCGACCACCCAGTCCGCCCGCCGTACGACGTCCATGTCGTGCTCCACGACGAACAGCGAGTTGCCCGCCGCCTTGAGGCGGTCCAGCACGTCCAGCAGCGGTTCCGCGTCGGCCGGGTGCAGGCCCGCGGACGGTTCGTCGAGGACGTAGACGACGCCGAACAGCCCCGAGCGCAGCTGGGTGGCGATCCGCAGGCGCTGTGCCTCGCCGGGCGACAGGGTCGTCGAGCGGCGCCCGAGGCTGAGGTACCCGAGGCCCAGGTCGAGCAGCACGTCGATCCGCGCGACCAGATCGCCGCAGATCCGGACCGCGACCTCGGTCGTTTCCCCGGACCGGGCGGTCGACGTGGTGGCGTCGGCCTCGGACCGCCCCGCGACGGGTCGCAGCAGCGCCACGACCCCGGTGAGCGGCAGCGCGTTGATCTCGGCGATGGAACGTCCGGCGAAGGTCACGGCGAGCGCCTCGGGCCGCAGTCCGCTGCCGTGACAGGCAGGGCAGGGCACACTCCTGACGAACCGGAGCGCCCGTTCGCGCATCTTCTCGCTCTTGGAGTCGGCGAGGACGTGCATGACGTGCTTGCGGGCGCTCCAGAACTTGCCCTGGTAGCCGTAGTCGATCCGGTCCTCCTCCGGCTCGATGTACACGGAGGGCTGCTCGTCCGTGTACAGCAGCCAGTCCCGGTCCTTCTTCCTGAGCCTGCGCCACGGCCGGTCGATGTCGATCCCCAGGTTGCTCACGACGCTGCGCAGGTTGGCGCCCTGCCAGGCGCCCGGCCAGGCGGCGATCGCCCCCTCGCGGATGCTCAGCGAGGGATCCGGGACGAGCAGGTCCTCGGCGACGTCGTGCACGACGCCCAGTCCGTGGCACTCCGGGCAGGCACCGGCCGCGGTGTTGGGGGAGAACGACTCGGCTTCCAGCCGTGCGGCCCCGGGCGGATAGGTGCCGGCGCGGGAGTACAGCATGCGCAGCAGATTGGACAGCGTGGTGAGGGTGCCGACCGTCGAGCGCGAGCTGGGCGCCCCGCGTCGCTGCTGCAGGGCCACGGCCGGTGGCAGTCCGGTGATCTCCTGCACGTGCGGTGCGCCGACCTGTTGCAACAGCCTTCGGGCGTACGGTGCCACGGACTCGAAGTAGCGCCGCTGGGCCTCCGCGTAGAGCGTGCCGAACGCCAGCGAGGACTTGCCCGAACCGGAGACGCCGGTGAAGGCGACCATCGCGTCCCGCGGAACGTCGACATCGACGTTCCGCAGGTTGTTCTCACCGGCGCCCCGGACATGCACGAAGGGGTCGGTCGCGTCCTTGTTCACCGTTCCTGACTACCTGATCGCGCCGGGAACCGCGCGACAGACGCCGTCACCAGGCCCCGCTCGCACGAGTGCCGACGTCCGGCGGGGCACGCAGCCACCTGCGGGCAGGGGCCAGCGTGTCACGGGGAGTCGGTGTCACATCGGCGGGCATTCTGTGGGCACTCGCGATCGCGGGGGCAGCCGACGAGCAGGAGGCATGCGGGTGTCGTCTCAGGGCGTTACGGTCGTGACTCTTCTGGCGGATCCGGATGCGCCGACGGAGATCGCGCAGCGCATGGCCCGGATGCTTCCCGACCGGCTGGCCGACAGGTCGGGCGAGGGACGACGATTCGACGTCGAGGTGGTCAGTGAGCCCTTCACCGCAGCGGCCGAGGACCCGCTCACCCTGATGCACCGGATCAGGGACCGCGGAAGTGCGGGGAACTGGGACATCGTCGTGGCCCTCACCGACCTCCCGCTGCACTCACATGGGCACAAGCTCGTGGTGGATCTGAGTCACGAACACGGCTTGGCGCTGCTGTCTCTTCCCACGCTGGGGGGCTTCCGGCTGCAGGCCAGGGCCCAGCGGGCCGTGGAAGAAGCCGTGCTCAGTCTGGCGAGCCCGCAGGCCACTGAGCCTGAGGGAACTTCACGAGGTCAGCCGCTGCGCGGGCCGTTCGTCGGTCGTCTCGCGCCTGTCCGGCCGGGCCAGATCGGTGCGGAGGAGATCGTCGATCTGCGGTACGTCGTCAGCGGGCCGCGCGGTTACCTGAGGGTGCTCCTCGGTATGGTCCGCGCCAACCGGCCGTGGCGCCTGGTGCCGGGCTTGTCGAAAGCCCTGGCGGCCGCACTCGCCACGGGAGCGGTCGCCACCGTGAACTCCACCATCTGGAACCTGGCCACCTCCCTGAGCACGCCACGACTGGTGATCGCCACGGTCGGGTCCGTGGCGCTCATGATCGGCTGGCTGATCGTGGACGCGGACCTGTGGCATCGAACGGACGAGGTTTCGCCGGAGGCGAGGAAGAAGGCGGCTCTCTACAACGCCTCGACGGTCGTGACCCTGGGTATCGGGGTGATCGTCTGCTACGTGGGTCTGGTGCTCATCAACCTGGTGTGGGCGCTGTTCATCCTCAACGACCGGCTGTTCGCTTCCACGACACGAACGCCGCTGCACGCCACGGAGTACTGGACGCTGGCCTGGTTCGTCGCTTCGGTCGCCACGGTGGGTGGCGCGCTGGGATCGGGCCTGGAGAGCGACGAGGCGATCCGGGCAGCCGCCTACTCCAAGCGCGAACAGGAGCGTCGCACCGCGCTGCAGGGCGACCAGGGTGCTTAGCGGGAGACCTCGGTCGCGGACGTGCCGTCGCCCGGTGGTTTCAGGTCGGGATATTCCGCTGATCGCTCGGTGTGTATGTGTTTGTCCCAGGGGTCGACGGGGACTCGCAGGGCACGCCGCCGAAGCGCCCGAGCCCCCTCTGGCGGGCCCACGGCGGAACCACCGTTCCACCTGACCCAGGTGAACGGCCCCCAGAGGCGTGCCGGAACCCCGCACCCCGTCGCAGCACTTCCGAGAGTCAGGCTTCAGGCGCCCTCTCACGTCATGAGACGACATCTAGGGAAGTCATCATGAAAGCAGCGGTATACGAAGGCCCGCGAACGGTCACAGTGACGGACGTACCGGACGCGAAGATCGAGCACCCCTGCGACATCATCGTCAAGATCACCACCACCAACATCTGCGGTTCGGACCTGCACATGTACGAGGGCCGCACCTCGTTCGAGTCCGGCCGCACCCTGGGACACGAGAACCTGGGCCAGGTGGTGGAGGTCGGCTCGGCCGTCCGCAAGGTCCAGGTCGGCGAGTACGTGGTCCTGCCCTTCAACATCGCCTGCGGCTTCTGCAAGCAGTGTGAGCAGGGCCTGACCAACTACTGCCTGACCATGCAGCCGGAACCGGCTCTCGCGGGAGCCGCCTATGGATTCGCCGACATGGGCCCCTACCAGGGCGGCCAGGCGGAGCTGCTGCGCGTGCCCTATGGTGACTTCAACGCGCTGCGTCTGGGCGAGGACGCCGCCGAGCGGCAGACCGACTACGTGATGCTCGCCGACATCTTCCCCACCGGGTATCACGCCACCGAGATGGCCCACGTCAAACCGGGCGACCAGACGATCGTCTTCGGAGCCGGTCCGGTCGGGCTGATGGCGACCTACTCCGCCCTCCTCAGGGGCGCCGGCCGCGTTTGGACGGCCGACCACCAGCCCGACCGGCTGCGCAAGGCGGAGGAGATCGGGGCCATCCCGATCAACACCGCCGAGCAGAACCCGGCGGAGGTCGTCAAGGAGGCCACCCTCGGCCTGGGCGCCGACAACGGCTGCGAATGCGTCGGCTACCAGGCGCACGACCCCCAGGGACACGAGGACGCCAGCCTCACGCTCAACGGACTGATCGACTCGGTCAGGTTCACGGGCGACATCGGCGTGGTGGGCGTGTTCCTGCCCCAGGACCCCGGTGGCGCGGAGGCCCAGGGGGAGCTGGAGGCGCAGGGCAAGGTCCCGATCGACTTCGGCATGATGTGGTTCAAGGGCCAGCGCATGGGGACCGGGCAGGCGCCGGTGAAGAGGTACAACCGGGCGCTGCGGGATCTGATCGCCGGCGGGAAGGCGAAGCCGAGTTTCGTCGTCTCCCACGAGCTCAGCCTGGACGAGGCCCCCACCGCCTATGAGCACTTCGATGCCCGTGACGAGGGGTGGACCAAGGTGGTCCTCCATCCGAACGGGCACGGGAACGGCCACAAGCGGTAAGAGACCGGGGCCGCCGTGCCCCCTGTCTCACCTGGACCGGTCCGGGGGACGGATGGCGATCCGCCCGTCCGCCGGACGCGGCCGGGGGCAGTCACCGCGCTCCGGCCGGACCTGAACCTACAACGACTGCCCGAGCTCCGGCCTGGAAGGCGGACGGCGGACGCTCGGCAGTGCCCGCAGGGGCGGCACCCCGTCCAGCGGCTGCGGCCGCCGGCCGGTCAGCGGGCCGCGTGGGAGGCTTCCTTGCCCGACGGCTACCGGACCCCAACCAGGCCGACGCGACGCGGCAGAGCGCTCCGGCCGGGCGGACACCCGTGACGTGGCTGCGGGCCTTCGGGGAGGTCGTGCGCTCCGGGCTCACGATCGAGGAGACGCGGCTGGAGCCCCTGCTCGCGCTGCGCGCGGCCGCCGGGGTGGCGATCGTCGTCGGGCCGGCACTGTGGCTGGTCTCCCCTGCGTACGCCGCGTCCGCGGCCCTCGGCGCCTACTCCGCGGGCGGGGCCACCTTCCAGCGCACCTGGCGTCCGCGCAAGGTGATCGCGCTCGGCGCGGGCGCGGGTCTGGCGCTCAGCACCTTCGTGGGCTACCTGGCGGCGGGGCGACTCGTGACGTTTCTGCCGCTGCTGGCGGTGTGGGCCTTCGCCGCGGGAATGGCGTGGGCCGTCGGATCGACCGCCGGGATCGTCGCGGCGACGACCGTGGGCAGCATGCTGGTGACCATCACCCTGCCCACGAGCGTCGGGCTCGCCCTGGAACACGCCGGGGTCATCGCACTCGGGGGCGTGACGCAGGCCGTGCTGATCCTGCTGTTCCCGATCCGGCGTTGGGGAGCGCATCGGGACGCGCTCGCCGACGCCCTGGCCGCCGTCGCGGACTACGCCCGCCGGTTGCGGCACGACCCGACCGCCCCGTTCGACCCCGAGCCGTTGATGACGGCCCGGGACGCGGCTGCCGTGACGCCGTCACAGGCCCGCACCCGTCCCCCCGTCCTGCACGGCCCCCGGGGCCTCGCCGAGCGCATCCGGCCGGTGGTCGCGGCGCTCGCCGACCCGGACGTCGGGGCCCCGGCGGAGGGACCCGGCCGGGACCGCGCGCGCGAGTTGCTCGACGCGGCCGCCGACGTCCTGGACGCGGCCGCCCGCTCGATCCGCCGCGGCACTCCCGCCGAGGTACGGCCCGAGAGCATGGACGCCCTGCGCGTCGACGAGGAGCACGAGGTGCTGGAGGGCCCCGCGCGGCAGGCCGCCGAGCAGCTCGTGGAACTGCTCGGCGAGGCCTTGGAGATCGCCGGGAGCGGCTGCGCGCCCGGGACGACGCCCACGCCGCCCGGCCCCGCCGGCGCCCAGTTCCTCGTGCGCCCGACCATGCTCCGGCTGGTCCCGGTCGTCGTCCGGGCGGTCCGCCGTGAGCTGCGCCCCGACTCGCCCGTGTTCCGGCACGCCGTCCGCCTGGCGGCGGTGGCCCCGCTCGGCTATCTGATCGCCGCCCGGCTGCCTCTGGGCCACGGCTACTGGGCGCCCCTGTCCTCGGTGATGGTGATGCGTCCGGACTTCCACCGGACGTACGCGCGTGCGGTGGCCCGTCTCGCCGGGACCCTGGCGGGGGTCGCACTCGCCACCGGGACGGTGCGGGCCCTGGGACCGGACGCCCATGTGTCCGGCGCGCTCGCGGTGGTCTCGGCGGGCCTGTCGTACACGCTGAACCGGACCGGCTACGCCTACTCCCAGTGCTTCACCGCCGCGTACGTCGTCTTCCTGCTCGGCATGGGCGGCCAGGCATGGGAGCAGACGGTCCCGGAGCGGGTGTTGCTCACCCTGCTCGGCGGGGCCCTGGCGATGCTGGCGTACGTGGTGTTCCCCGCATGGGAGACACCCCGCCTGCCGGGCCGGCTTGCGGACTGGCTCGCCGCCAACGGCCGCTACGCGGCCGCGGTGCTCCGCGACTACGCCGAACCGACCCGGGAGCATCACGCCGCCATGCGCAGGGCACTGCTGGAGAGCAGGGAGGCACGGGCCACCTGGCAGGAGGCATACGACCGGGCAAGGCGGGAACCGGTCCGCCCCAGGGGTCTGACGTCGCGCGAGGCGCAGGAGGCGCAGGAGGCGCTCAAGGGGTTCGGCCGGGCTGCGATGCTCATGGAGGGTCACGTCCCGCGGGCCGAAAGCCGTTCCGTCCCCGAGGCGGAGCGATTCGCCGAGGCTCTGGAGACGGACACCGCGAAGGCGGCAGCCGCCGTGCGCGAGCACAGGAATCCGGACTGGGGACGCGTGGAGGAGGCCCTCCACTCGTGGAAGGAGGCCGCCGCCGGCAACGGGAGCCCGGTCGTGCGGCGCGAAGCGGAACTGCAGAAACGGGCCTTGGAAGACCTCGCGACAGCCGTGAGCCGCACACCCCTGGAACGGGACGTCGGCTCTGCTCGCGAGGAGCAGCGAGTACGGGCCGCCGCGGCGGCGGAAGGAGACGGCTCAGGACCCGCGCACCGGGCCCCGACCGAGCCCGAATAGGGTCCGAGACCAGCAGCTTCGAAATTCCCTGGCCTCGCGCTTTCACGCGGCAGGGATCCGGTGGGTGATCAGACGCTCCGGGGGCCGTCCGGAGCGACGGGATCATAGGCGCGCGGTCGGGCAGGCGGCCGTACGGCTCAGTGGAGGCTGCCGACCAGGCCCCGGTGGAACGGGGTGAGTTCGTCGACGCGTCCGGCGAGGACCTTCCGCAGCCATTCGGGGTCCCCGAGCAGGGCCCGGCCGACCGCCACGAGGTCGAACTCCTCGCGCTCCATGCGGTCGAGCAGCTCGCCGATGTCCGTGACCGTGGCCTGCGCACCCTGGAACACCTCGAGGAACTCGTTGCTGAGGCCCACCGAGCCGACGCTGATGGCGGGCTTGCCGGAGAGCTTCTTCGCCCAGCCCGCGAGGTTGAGGTCGGACCTCTCGAACTCGGGGAGGTGGAACCGCCGGGTGGAGCAGTGGAAGGCGTCGGCGCCCGCGTCGGCCAGGAGACCGAGCATGGTCTGCAGTTCCTGCGGCGTCTCGGCGACCCGCGCCTGGTAGTGGTTCATCTTCCACTGGGAGAACCGGAAGGAGATCGGGAAGTCGTCGGAGACGCTCTGCCGGCAGGCGGCCACGATCTGGGCGGCGAAACGGGTGCGGCCGACGATGTCGCCGCCGTAGGCGTCGGTGCGCCGGTTGGTGTGCGCCCACAGGAACTGGTCGATGAGATAGCCGTGGCCGCCGTGGATCTCGACGCCGTCGAAGCCCAGCGACTCGGCGGACGCGGCGGACGTGGCGTAGGCGGCGACCACGTTGTCGATGTCCGCCTGGGTCATCTCCTTGCCCGACTTCGTGCCGTCCAGGGCGATGCCCGAGGGGCCGATCCGCGGGGCGTCGGGGACCGGCGGACTGCCTGCCGTGCGGTCCATGCCGACGTGCCACAGCTGCGGCATGATCCGGCCGCCCGCCTGGTGGACGGCCTCGGCCACGGCCGCCCAGCCGGCGAGCGCCTCGTCGCCGTAGAAGTGGGGGACGCGGGCGCTGCTGCCCGCCGAGTCGTGGCCGACGTAGGTGCCCTCGGTGATGATCAGACCGACCCCGGCGGCCGCCCGCCGGGCGTAGTACCGCGCCACGTCGTCGCCCGGCACTCCGCCGGGGGAGAACTCGCGCGTCATCGGGGCCATCACGACGCGGTTGGGCAGTATGAGGCCTCCCAGGGAGAACGGACGGTCCAGGACGTCCCGGGCACGTTCGACGGAGTACTTGGGCATCGGTGTTCGCCTTCGATAGGGGCCGGCCGCACGGCGACGGTGGATTCGTCCGTGCGGCCGGCTGCTTGGGTGGGTAGGGGGACGGGTGACGGCGCGGGGCCGCGCTCAGTCCTCCGAAGGGGTCCGGGCGGAGTCCGTCCCGGCACCGGCTCCGGCCCCGGCGGCCGTCGGCCGTGCGGCAGTCGGGATCAGGGGCGGCGCGGCACGGACGAACCACGCCGTGCCGAACGCGAGCGCGGACAGGACGGCCGCGCCCAGCAGGACGCCGTGCAGACCGCTGCTGACGGCTTCCCGGACCGCGTCGCGCGTGGCGGTCGACATGTCCTTCAGCTGCGCCGGGGTCAGTGCACCGCCCGCGGTGAGCCGCTGCTGTGCGGCGGAGCCCAGCCGCTCGGTCAGCACATCGGTCATGCGGCTGCTCTGCAGGGCGCCGAGCAGGGCGACCCCGAGGGAGCCGCCGATGGTGCGCACCAGGGTGACCGTGCCCGTGGCCGCGCCCATGTCCCGCGGGGCCGCGTTGTTCATGGTGGCCACCATGGTGCTCTGGATCAGGGCGCCGACTCCCACCCCGATGACCAGGGTGAACGCGGAGGCCGTGACGAGCGGGGTGTCCGTGCCGAGCAGGAGGAGCAGCAACGCCCCGGCGAGGGCGACGGCGCCGCCGGTGAGCGCCACGACGCGGTCCAGACCGCCTCGGTCCATCAGCCGCCCGGTGGCCAGCTGTGCCGTCAGCATGCCGAGCATCAGCGGCAGGATGAGCAGGCCGCTGGCCGTGGACGACGAACCCTGGACGAACTGCATGTACTGCGGGAGGTAGTTGACGACGGAGAAGAGTAGGGCGCCGACCAGGAAGCTGAGGATCTGGGCGAGGGTGAAGTCCCGGCGGGCGAAGAGCCGGGGCGGCGTGATCGGTTCGGCGGTGCGCAGTTCCACGCGCACGAACCAGGCCAGTGCGAGCACGACGACCACGGCGAGTCCGGCGATCTGCCAGGACGTCCAGGCGTAGGTGGTGCCGGCCCAGCCGGCCAGCAGGGTGAGGGCCAGGATGCCGCTGGTGAGCAGGGCCGTGCCGAGCCAGTCGATCCGCCCCGCGACCCGGCCGGCGGGCAGCCGCACGCCCTTGGTGATCGCCGTCAGCGCGACCAGGCCGATGGGCACGTTGACGTAGAAGGCCCAGCGCCAGCTCATGTAGTCGGTGATGAACCCGCCGAGCAGGGGGCCGCCGACGAAGGCGACCGGCATCATGACGCCCACCATCGACTGGATGCGGCCGCGGTCCTGCGCGGGCACCACCACGCCGATGACCGAGAGGGCGCCGACCGTCAGGCCGCCGGCGCCGAGGCCCTGGAGGCCGCGGAAGGCGATGAGCTGCCCCATGCTCTGCGCCAGGCCGCAGAGCACCGTCCCGACCAGGAAGAGCGTCACGGAACTCAGGCAGGCGCCCTTGCGGCCGTACAGGTCCCCGAGCTTGCCCCAGACGGGAGTGGACGCGGCCATGGTGAGCAGGTACGCCGTCACCGCCCACGAGAAGTGGTCGAGGCCGCCGAGGTCGCCCACGATCGTGGGGAGCGCCGTGCTGACGAGCTGTCCGTCGAGCGTCGCCAGGAAGATGCTGAGCATCAGTCCGAAGACACCCAGCCGGGGCAGGCCGGGCCGGTCGGGCGCGGGAGTGTCGGTTGCGGGGTCGTTCATCGCTGCCCCCAGGGCACGAGTGGAGGGGTGTCAGACGGCATACGGGCGCGCGCGCCTGGCCTCGCGCAGGGCCTGCCCCCACCAGGTGAGCTGGTCGAGCATGGCCTTGGCCGCAACGTCGCACCCGGGGTCGGTCGGCCTGCCGTCGGCACCGAAGACCTCGCCGTAGTTGTGGAAGCTGACGGTGTTGCGGATCGTGACCGCGTGCAGCTCTGCGAGCACGACACGGAGCTGTTCGACGGCGCGCAGGCCGCCGGCGAGTCCGCCGTAGGAGACGAAGCCGACCGGCTTGGCGTGCCACTGCTCGTTGTGCCAGTCGATGGCGTTCTTCAGCGGCGCGGGGAAGCTGTGGTTGTACTCGGGCGTGACGATCACGAAGGCGCCGGCCCGGGCCAGCCGCGGGGACACCGCCCCCAGCTGGGTCACGACCTCGTCGGAGGGGGCCTGCCCGAACGCCGGGAAGACGGTGGGCAGAGGCGTCTCGACGAGGTCGATCAGGTCGACCTCCATGTCCTCGCGCTGGGTGATGTGTCCGGCGATCCAGTCCGCGATGACCGGACCGAACCGCCCGTCCCGGGTGCTGCCGATGATCACCGCGGTCCGGAGGGTGTCGTCAGTCACGTCGGCCATGGAGGACTCCTCGGTGGTGTGTACGTCGTATCTATCTCGTACAACGTACACAGCGGCGCGTACGCCGTCTACTGGTGATACGGTGTACACAGCACCGTTCGTCGGAAGGAACCGAAGCGATGGCCGCCCGGGAGAGACAAGCAGCGAGCGAGGACAAGGACCGCGTCTCCGTGTGGGAGCGCCTCGAACGGCCGACGCCCGCCCCCCGCACCACCCTCACCCCCCTGCGGATCGCCAAGGCCGCCGTCGGCGTCGCCGACGCGGAGGGACTCGACGCGGTCACCATGCGCCGCCTGGCCACCGAACTCGGCGTCGCCCCCATGGCCGCGTACCGCTACGTCACCGGCAAGGACGAGCTCCTCGAGCTGATGGTCGACTTCGTGTACGCGGAACTGGAACTGCCCGACGGCAAGGAGGGCTGGCGCGCGACCATGCGGTCCGTCGCCCTGCGGATAAGGGAGGTCCTGCTGCGGCACTCGTGGGTGACGCGGGCGACGTGGTGCGCGCCGACCCCCAACCAGCTGGCCGTGCCCGAGGCCGTCCTGGCCGCGCTCGACGGCCTCGGGCTCGACCCGGACACCGCCATGGCGGTCTACAACACCCTCACCGCCTATGTGCACGGCGCGGTGGACTCGGAGGTCAGGCTGACGCAGATGCTGCGCGTCCGCGGCTGGTCCACCCGGGAGGAGGCCCGCGCGGGACTGGCCTCGCAGATGGCCTGGCTCATGAGCACCGGCCGTTTTCCGATGTACGCGCGCTACATCGGCGAGGCCCGGCGCAAGGACGATCAGCAGTGGCAGTTCGAGGCCGGTCTGGACTCCGTCCTCGACGGCATCGCGGCGCGCCTCTCGATCTGAGGACATCGCCAGGACAGGTCGGTGTAGAAAACCATAGGCCCGCTACAGAGAAATTACATGTAGCGGGCCTTCGCTTGTCCGTTCGCGAATTCGAGAAATAGGTTCGCCTCACTCGAAGCGGCCGGTGTGATGCGTGCTCATGTCGTGAGACCGAGTTCGCGTCAGGCGCCCAGGGAGGGTCCCGCGGACTTCGGGCCGGCTCATTCCTTCGATGCCGGTCCCATGGCTGTCGGGAAATGAAAAACCTCGACAGCGGCCATCAATCTCGGGGACGACGCATGGTCCCAGCCGCCTTCGTGCGTGGAAATCACTGTCCCCGGTACCGTTAACCGCATTACGGAAACGTATCCCAGCGGCTCGCCGCTCCTGCGGTGCGACACCGTCGACGCGAGCGTCCCGACGGGCTGCAACTATCAGCAGTTCACGGCTTCGATGCGTTACGCGCTCGATGGTGAACGGGCGGATTATCCTGAGCCGGCCTGGCATATCAGGCAGGCGCAGCAGGGCTACGGTGTTCCGGGTAGGAACGGCGGAGGACGCCTACCCGGGAGTCCGTCGGGCTCCCCGCTGCGGTCGAGGTGGAGCTGCCCTGGGGCGGTCCGGAGGACGACCGGGAGAGGAAGAAGTTCCCGCTCATTCTCACCACGACGTACGGGAACGCCCTCCGGGCGAACATCTCCAATGTCGAGGTGTGGAAGCCTGCTCTGGCTGCGGTCGGCGTCATCCCGGTGCGGAATGCGGGGGAACGCTGGAAGGCGTCTCGCAAGGACGGCTTCCACGTGCTGCGGCACACCTACGCGTCGGTCATTCTGGAAGCGGGCGAGTCCGTGGTCACGCTCGCTCGGTGGCTCGGCCACTCGACGCCCACCATCACCCTCCCGTCACGGCCGGTTAGTGGGACGCTATTCGGACGCCTACGAGAAGAGGGGCGCAGCATTGCCCAGATTCTCCCCAGCGGCCTCGGGCGGCCCTTTTGACGACTGACTCGGCTCCCGTGAGGCCCTGGCGTAGGCCCTCGTCGACCGGTTACTCAGAGCCAGTCCTTCCGCTTGAAAATGAAGTACAAACTGGTGCATACGGCCGCCATCAGGACGATCGCGAAGGGGTATCCCAGCGCCCAGTGCAACTCCGGCATCTCCCTGAAGTTCATGCCGTAGATCGTCCCGACCAGCGTCGGGGCGAACAGAATCGCCGCCCAGGAAGAGATCTTCTTGAAGTCGTCTACCTGGCGGCGCTGACCTGCGATGATGCTGCTGGGAACGTCTCTGGCCTGGGCCGATCCGTCTTTCTGGGTCTTTCACGCTCGTGCCCGGTTATGCAGTCGATTCTCCCCACGCGCTCCCCAGCGTCGCTCGTACTTCCCAGATGCTCCCCAGAGGGGGCAGGGGGATGATCGTGGCCGGCGTGGTGAAGAAGGTCCGCCGACCATGTGCTCCGGTCACACCTCGTGGCCGAGAGTGGCAGGAGAGTCAGTGCTGCGACGGCCGTAGCGACTACTCCGGTGCAACGCATAACGGGCGCTCCTTTCAATTGTCCCGAATGCGACCGGTGGACTCGACGAAGTACCCGAGCGTGGGCAGGGAGCGGTGGTTGGGCGCCACTGCGCCCTTGTGCGGGGGCGGGGTGTCCGGGCGGTCTATGTCCGGGCACCCCGCCGGATTTAGTTGTCAGTTGTCGGGTCCGAGGGCTGTCAGGTCGAGAGTGGCTGTGACTGCGAGGTAGCCGTTGGCGGTGAGGTTGACGTGGTCGCCGGTGTCGTAGTTTTCGGGTGCCGTGCCGGCATCGAGTTTCAGTGGCAGTGGTTCGGTGGTGGAGTTCGGATCGACGGGGATCGCCACGGTCGATTCGGTGTCCGCGTGGGTGACCTTGGGGGTGGTGAAGTCGTCCTGGTCGGTGATCCAGGTGTTGGTGTCGATGCGGTTGGCGTCGATGGCTGTGGTGCAGGCGGCGTAGCCCTGGCACGGTGTGAGGGTCGTGAGGACGACCCTGACGCCCCAGCCGCGGAGTTGGGCGACGAGTGTGGCATACGCCTCTTCCACTGTGGTGTCCTCGGTACCGGCGACGATGTCCTCGAGACCTTCATCGACGATCACGGTGGTGACACTGGGCAGGGTGAGGACGTCGCGGTCGAGGCGGGTGAGGGTGGCCGCTCCGCCGCGGGTCTGTTCGGTGGTGAGGCGGTTGCTCTCGATGCCGGTGGCGACGACGCCGTAGTCGGGTACGCCCTGTTGGTTCGTCTGGAGGGCGCTGGCGAGGTCGTCGGAGAGGCGGGGCGTGGTGAGGCCGGGGGTGGTGGCGTCGGCGAAGGGGTCGACGAGTTGGTCGCCGAGGACGGCCACGGTGGGCCGGCTGTCGCTGGTGGTGACGTCGATGCCGGTGAGGATGTTGGTGAAGTAGCCCGAGAAGACTCCGGTGCCGGTGAACGCGGTGTCGGTGGTGTCCGCTGTGCGGTCGCCGGAGCCGACGGCGCTGACGTACTGGGTAGCTGCGCTCGCCCAGCTGTGCTGGACCAGGTAGGGGGAGTCGTTGACCAGATGGAGGCTGATCATGAGGCGCTTACCGGGAGCTGCGGCGTAGGCGGCTGGGTCGGTGTAGATCTCTCCTCCGATCGGAATCGTGACGGACTTGCTGCCGCCGTTGAAGGTCAGGTCGGCGGGTTTGGCGGTCGGGACCGCGCCGGAGAGCTGGGTGGCCAGGGTGGCGTGGTCGATCGTCAGAGGGGTGCGGCCGAGGGCGTTGGAGAGCCTCAGGCGGACGCCGGAGCCCGCCACGCTGGGGTTGGCGGCGATGCGGAAGGTCTGGTCCTTGTAGTCGGTGCTTTCGTAGTTGAAGGCGCCCTCGTTCGGGCTGCTCCAGGCGCCCGTCCACGTTGATCCGGCGGCTGCAGTGGTCGTGTCGCGGACAGCCATGCCGAAGAGGTGCAGTCCGGGTGTGTACTTGCGGGCGGACGCGGTGAGGTCGGGCAGAGTGACGGAGCTGACCTTTGCCCCCGGCTTGAGGGGGACCGCGAAGGCGTAGATGTTGGTGCTGCGGGTTTCCTGCGTGCCGGTGGAGAGGTTGCGGTGGGGGAGGGTGACGGCGGCCAGCGCGTTGGAGCCGTAGACCCAGTCGGGGACGGTCAGGTGATAGGCGGCGGTGGTGCCGTCGGCGTAGGTGATGGATCCGTAGGGGCCGCCTGCGCGGCAGTCCTCGTACTGTCCGTTGCCGAGGGTGCATTCGGTGCCGCTGACCGAGGTGCCGTCGGGGATGGCGGGGCTGGAGTAGTCGTCCTCGGCGCGTTCGGAGCTGACGAGGCCGTAGGTGGAGAAGCCGAGGAAGACCAGGGCCTTGCCGCCGGTGCCGTTCATCTGGATCGTCTGATTGGCCGCCAGGACGTTGTCGCCGGCGGCGGAACCGAAGGCGGGCAGGGTGAAAGCGGCGCCGTCAACGGTGATTTTGCCGCCGGGCTGCCAGCCGGCTGCCTTGAGGTCTTGGAGGGACATGGTTGCGCCGTAGCCGTCCGCGTCGGCTGTGGCCTTGTTGCTGTCATCGGTGACGGCGGTGTTGTTGAACGCGGCCTGAAGGCTCGCATAGCTCTTGCCGGCGTGGCCGAGCGCCGTGAACTGGTACTGCTGCTGCGTAGAGACGTTTCCGGCGGAGTCGACTGCGTAGACGTACAGGGTGTGGGTGCCGGGAGCGGTGGGCGTGACGGTGATGCTGGCTTTGTTCGCGGTAGCGGGAGCGATCTCGGAAGTCGGTGTGTTGGAGGTGGGCGGCGTGGCGTCCAGCTCGTAAAGGAACTTGGTGGCGCTGTTGGTGGTGAGCGTGAACGTGTCCGGAGTGCCGGCCGCCGTGACGCCGGATTCGTCCTCGGGGTAGAGACCGGCCGGGTCGGCGACGGTGGGCGGGTTGGGGGCGGTGAGGTCGACGGTGAAGTGGCAGGTGGAGGATGCCTTGCTGGTGTCCTTGCCGTCGCTTGAGGTGACGTTCCAGCTGACCACGTCACCGGACTTCAGGCCACTCATGAAGCTGGAGGAAAGCTGCTTCGGCGCGTTGGCGCCGCTGGCGACGGTGGCGCTCGCTGTCGTGGTGGCGGCGGAGCTGTTGACCCAGTACTTGTACGTCGCAGCCAGAGCGTCCCTGTCACCATCGCTGACGACAGCGTTGAGCGTGGGTGGCGTGGTGACCAGGGTCTTGCCGATCACGGGGTAGGGCGTCCCCGTTCCACAGCCGACCGAGTGCGTACCGAACTTCGCGGCCAGCGTTCCGGGCGCCGTGGGGACATGGTTGTACTCGATGGACATGGAGGGGTTGTTGGCGAAGCGTTTGAAGTAGTTGCCGTCGCTGCTGCTCTCCTGGCTGTTGACCAGGGCGAAGGTCCAGCTCCCGTCCTTCGCGGCGGCCTTCTTCGCGATGGTGGACGTGACCGAGAACCCGCCGGACGGTTCGCTGGTGCAGGCGGGACCGAAGCTCTTCGTTGCCAGCAGGCTGGACAGGGCGGGCCGGTTGCTCCACGTGGTGCTCGCGCCGATGGCGCCCGTGAGATACAGCTTGACGTCCGATGTCAGGCTGCAGCTGGCCGAGTAGTTCTCCTTTGCGTCGACCGTGGCGGCCACGATGTGGGTGCCCCAGACGCTGGAGGGGATGCCGAGCTGGAAGTAGGAGCGCTCGCCGCCGATGCACCCGGACCAGCTGTTGTAGCCGACGCCGGGATCCCCGTACTGCGTGGAGTCGTAGTTCTTAGCCGACGAGCAGCCCTGCTGCGTCTCCGCGTAGTGCTGCTTGCTGCCGGTCGCGTAGTGCGGATTCCAAGTGGGATCGATGTAGACCGGGTACCTGGTATCCGAACCGGTGAGCAGCGCCTGGTCCGGAGTCAGCGAGAGCTCGGAACCCTTGACGTCGTCGCCCACGTGGGCGACCTGCGCGCCGATTCCCGGAACGGCAACGCTCGGGTCCGAGGCCGCTGAGGCAGTGCGCGCCCGGGCCGTCCCACCGGACGAGGAAGAATCCCACATCAGCGGCTGCGGCGCGCTGAACATCACCTGACCCGTCGTCGAGGTGGCCTGGAGGTTGTCGTGGCCGTCGTCGGTGACGGCCACGCCGGTCGCGTGGGTCGTCAGCTTCAGGGTGGCCAGCGCGGGTTCCTTGGCAGCGTCCGCAGTCTTCACGACGATGAGTTCGGAGAAGCCGCCGAGAGTGTTGGCCGTCAGCCGCAGATCCACGTCCTTGAGCACGTCCGGGTACGTGATCGTGGCCCCGGACACGGTGGGCGTGGGCAGTGACGTCGGCCAGGTGAAGGAGAGCTGCGCGGTGTCGCTGGTCATGGAGACCAGGGGCACGGTCCCGCCCCCGGAGAAGACGAGCGGCTCGGAGGCCGCGGCGGGGCTGTAGGTGCCGTCGGCGTTCCGCTGGAGCGTGGCGTCGACGGGCTGCCACGCCCCGTTCTTTCTGACCCGTTCGGGTAGCAGAGTGGTGGTCCAGGTGACCGTGCCGGACGGATTCGCCTGCACCGTGGCGGTCTCGGTCGTCAAGGCGTCCACCTGGACGGAGCCGCCGGTGTCGGCGGCTCTGCTCTGCGCGTCGGCCAGAGCGGCCTCCTGCTCCTTGGAGAGCCCTGAGTCATCCGCGGGCCGCGAGGTGCCCAGTGGACCGTCCGGGCTGCTCTGCGGCAGCGAGGGCGCAGGGGTGGACAGCGGCATCGAAGCACCGCTGTCGGCTGCGGCCGGCACCGCGGTCACCGTGGACAGCGACATCGCACCAGCTACGGCCGTGAACATGAAACGGGCGAAAAATCGTCGCCGTTTACTGGCTTGTTTTCCCGCGTAATGCGGGGTGGAAATCTCGGACATCTGCCCCCCAAATGTTGCGTCCGAATGTGAGTGCGCGATGGGCGCGAGGAGGTTACACACAAATTCTTCAAGCCGACAACCGGTGGCCGAAAAGCGCCCCTGCCGAGCGGACTCCAGGGATGGGTGCTGTGTGCAACTTGGTTACAGGAGAAGGCGGTTGGTGAATATTTTGACCGATCACCAGTCATTCATCCTTGTATCGATGCGCTGAACAGCACTTTTTGGCGTCACTCGGAGGATTTCATGGGCATCTCTATACCAATTGATTACTGTGAAGGTCCTGTGGATTTAAGTGGCGCCCTGATCAAATAACCCGTCGTCGGTCACGTTGAATTGGGGGGTCCGTGGTGCGTCGTCATGCGCTGTGGCGGATATACGGCAAGACCATGCGGTTGCAGCGCATGCCCGCTCTATGGGTGATCGCGGTCACTGCGCTCGGTCTTCTGACGGGTTTTCTCGCGCCGCAATCTGCTCTGGCCGACACGAAGAGCCCCGACTACCTCGTCACTGCCAAGAAAGAACCGTCCGTCCCGGTCACGCCCGTCAAGGCCAAGCCGGTCAAGAGGAAGACGATGGGGCGCTGGAGCACTGCTCAGGCGCACCGGACCTGGCCCGCGGCCGCGACGGCCGAGGCGACCGTGCCTGCCAAGGACGCCGCGCACGCGGCGAAGCTGCCGGTCACCGTGGCCGCCGCCAGGCACGGCCATCGCGTCGCTGCAGGTACGAAGGTGCACGTCCGGCTGCCCGGCCAGGCCACGGCACAGAAGCTCGGCGTGCGCGGCGTGGTGTTCACGGTCCAGCAGGATGACGCGACGGCTTCGGGTACCGCTCGGCTCGGCCTGGACTACGCTGCCTTCCGGAACGCCTACGGAGGCGACTGGGCCGGCCGACTCCGCCTCGTGCAGCTTCCTGCGTGTGCGCTCACCACTCCCTCCAAGGCCGCATGCCGCACCGAGACTCCCCTGACCAGCAGCAACGACGCCAAGAGCAGCACAGTCTCCGCCGATGTCACCCTCCCCTCAGCCAAGAACGCGACGGCCGGGCGAAATGCGGCTACCTCTCCGATGGTGCTCGCGGCCGTGGCTGGTGCCTCGGGTGGAGGCGGCACCTATGCGGCCACGTCCTTGGCTGCCTCCGGTCAGTGGACGGCGGGCGGTTCGGCCGGCGCCTTCAGCTACTCGTACCCGATCTCTGTGCCGGACGTGCCCGGCAGCCTGGTACCGAGCGTGTCCTTGGGATACAGCTCTCAGAGCGTGGACGGGCGCACCTCCTCGACCAACGCCCAGTCCTCCTGGATCGGTGACGGCTGGGACTACTCGCCCGGCTTCGTCGAGCGCAGCTACGCCTCCTGCTCCGACGACTCTGCGAACGGCACCCCGAAGACTTCCGACGAGTGCTGGTCCGACGACGTCGACTCACTCACGTTGTCGCTGAACGGTGCGTCCAACACGCTGGTCCACGACGACAAGACGGGTACCTGGCATCCGCAGGGCGACAACGGCGAGAAAATCGAGGTCAAGACCGACACCGTCAACGGCGACAACGACAACGAATACTTCGTCGTCACCACCACCGACGGTACGCAGTACTACTTCGGCAAGAACCGGCTGCCCGGCTGGACCACGGGCAACGCGACCACCAACTCGGTGTTCACCACGCCCGTCTACGGCAACGACACCGGCGAACCCTGCCACGCGTCCACTTTCGCCGACTCCTGGTGCCAGCAGGGCTACCGCTGGAACCTCGACTACACCGTCGACCCGCACGGCAACGCCATCAGCTACTGGTACACGCAGGAGACCGGCTACTACGGCCGGGACAACTCCACCACGCCGACCGCCTACGCCCGCGGCGGCTACCTCGCCAAGATCCAGTACGGGCAGTTGGCGGGCAAGGTCTACGACACCACAGCCCAAGCGGCGGCCCAGGTCTTCTTCGACACCTCAGAACGTTGCCTGCCCGACTCGGGCTTCGACTGCGCCTCCTCGAAGATGACCACAGCAAACGCCACGCACTGGCCCGACGTCCCCGTCGACCAGGTCTGCGCCTCGTCGGGCACCTGCAACAACCACGGTCCGTCGTACTTCACCACCCAGCGCCTCGCCGGCATCCGCACCCAGGTGCTGGTCGGTAGCGCCTACCAGAACGTCGACGCCTGGACCCTGACCCACACCTTCCCGCCGACCGGCGACACCGCCACGCCGTCGCTCTGGCTGAGCCAGATCGTGCGTACCGGCAAGGACGGCGGAAGCCTGGACCTGCCGCCGGTGAAGTTCGTCGGTCAGGCACTGGCCAACCGCGTGGACGGTCTGGACGGCTACCAGCCCATCACCCGCTACCGGATGACCACGGTCACCACCGAGTCCGGTGAAGTGATCACCGTCAACTACACCGCGCCCCAATGCCATCGCACGGGCACGGTGGTACTCCCGTCCAGCGAGGACAACAACACGTACCGCTGCTATCCGCAGTACTGGACCCCTCCGGGGCAGACCTCCCCGCAGCTGGACTGGTTCAACAAGTTCGTCGTCAACTCCGTGACGACACAGGACCCCACCGGCGGTGGGCTGCCGGTCCAGACGTCGTATAAATACGTCGGTGATCCGGCCTGGCACTACAACGACGACCCGCTGACCCAGGCCAAGTACCGTACCTGGAACCAGTGGCGCGGTTACGGCACGGTCGAGACCCGCACCGGCACGTCCCCGGAGAAAGTCACGCTGTCCCGGGAGACGTACTTCCGCGGCATGGACGGCGACAAGACATCCACCGGCACCCGGAACGTCCCACTCAACGACGACGCGGGCGACGACCCGCAGAAGGACTCCGACTGGCTGGCGGGCCAGACCTTCGAGACGCAGTCGTTCAACGGCGACGGCGGCGCACTCCTGTCCGACGGGGTCACCGACCCGTGGAGTTCGCCGGCGACGGCCACCCAGGCCCGTACGAAGGCGGGCCTGGACCCGCTGGTCGCGCGCCGTACGAACATCCAGCGGGCTCGTACCGTCACCACCAAGGCGGACGGCACCAAGCGCACCACCGAGATCGACTACACGATCGACGCAGCCAGCGGTCTTCCCAAGGCCGTGGACGACCTCGGCGACACCTCGACCGCCTCCGACGACAAGTGCACCCGTACCTGGTACGCGGCGGACTCCTCCGGAAACGCTCTGCCGATCCCGCGCCGGGTCCAGGAGGTCGCGGTCTCCTGCTCGGCCACCCCGAAGTACCCGGACGACCTGCTCAGCGACGACCTCACCTTCTTCGACGGCTCCACCAGCAACACCGCCACGCCCACCAAGGGCGACGTCACGATGGTCCAGAAGGCCGACTCCGTCGCCGCCGACGGCACCCCGCACTACGTCACGGCGCTGAAGAACACCTACGACTCCTACGGCCGCGAACTCACCGAGACGGACGCCGACAGCCACGTCACGACCACCGTCTACACACCCACGTCCGGTGCCTCCCCGACCACCATCAAGGTCTCCCAGCCGAAGGTCACCGGTCAGACCGCCGGGTTCGCCACCACGACGACACTGGACCCGGCCCGCGGCCTGGACCTGAAGACCACGGACGCGGCCGGCTACTCCACCACCAGCTCCTACGACCCGCTGGGCCGCCTGACCCAGGTATGGAGTCCGGGCTTCCCCACCGACAACAACCCCAACGTCAAGTACAGCTATAACCTCTCACCGTCGGTGCCGTCGACGGTCACCACCCAGACCCTCACCGACAAGAACGCCTACGTCACGTCCATCTCGATCTACGACGCGATGCTGCGGCCGCGCGAGACGCAGACGGCGACCGTCGACGGCGGCCAGACGATCACCGACACGGTCTACGACTCTCACGGCTGGGCGGTCAGTTCCTCCGACCCCTACTACAACGCCGGCGCCCCCACCGGCACACTGGTAGACGCGCCCGACAACAAGACCCCGTCCCAGACCGCCACGGTCTACGACGGCGCAGGCCGCGCCACGGCCTCGATCGCCTACCACTTCGCCTCCGAGACCTGGCGCACCACCACCGCCTACCCCGGTTCCGACCGCGTCGACGTCACCCCCTCCGCGGGAGTCGCACCCTTCGGCGCCACCCCCACCACCACGTACACGGATGCCCGCGGCCAGCTGGCCAAGCTGCTGCGCTACCACGGCGCCACCACCACCGGTGCTGCCGACACCGTCACCTACTCCTACGACGCCACGGGCCACCAGACCGGCGAGGACGACGGCCAGGGCCACACCTGGTCCAGCGGCTACGACCTCCTGGGTCGCCGCACCTCCCAGACCGACCCCGACACCGGTACCTCCCACTCCACGTACGACAACGCAGGGCAACTGCTGACCACGACCGACAACCGCGGCAAAACCATCAGCTACACGTACGACGAGATGGGCCGCAAGACAGCCGAGTACGACACCACCGGCGGCGTCGCGCAGTCGACGTCGAACGAGCTGGCCGCCTGGACGTACGACACCCTGAAGAAGGGCAAGCCGACCGCGTCGACCCGCTACGTCGGCGGCACCGGCGGGTCCGCCTACACCAGCAAGGTCCTCGGGTACGACAGCCACGGCTGGGCACAGGCCACACAGCTCACGCTCCCCGCAGCGGAAGGAAGCCTGGCCGGCAACTACATTCACCAGAACAAGTACAACCTGACCGGAACCCTGGCCAGCTACACCGACCAGGACCCCACGGCCGTCAAGCTGCCGCAGGAGACCGTCTCCTACACCTATGACGCCTTCGACCGGCCCATCGGCGTAGGAGGTGACACCAATGGCTGGGCCTACGTCAGCGGCCTGACCTACACCGAGTTCGACGAGCCCCAGCAGTTCACCTACGGCACCTCAGGCAACTTCGCCCAGCAGACCCTCACCTACGACGACCAGACCCACCGCCTCATGGGGTCCACCACCGTCACCAAGTCGGGCGCCGCGATCGCCGACAAGACCAGCTACACCTACCAGCCCTCCGGCAACGTCACGAAGATCAGCGACAAACTGGAGACCGGCTCGACCGACACCCAGTGCTTCGACTACGACTGGGCGCAACGCCTGAAGGATGCGTGGACGGCCACCGACGACTGCGCGGCCACCCCCGCATCCGGTGCCTCCACGACCGTGGGCGGCCCGTCGCCGTACTGGCAGTCGTGGTCCTACGACGCCACCGGCGCCCGCTCCGCCCAGGTGGACCACAACACCAGCGGCGACACGTCCCACGACGCGACGTCCTCGTACACCCCCTTCAAGGCGGGCGAGGGCCCGGCTCACGCGGTGTCGACGGTGGACAAGGTGGTGCCCGGCGACCCGACGGCCGACACCACCAACGCCTACACCTACGACGACGACGGCAACGTCCACACCCGCACCACCCGAGCCGGCACCGACACCTTCACCTACAACGACGAGGGAGATCTGTCGGAACTGTCCTCCACCGGCTCCGCGGGCGACACAAAGTACCTGTACGACGCCGACGGCGGCCTGCTGATCCGGCACAGTCCCGACGCCACCACCCTTTACACGGGTGACGAGGAGATCACCCTCAAGATCGGCGCCACCACCGCCGACGGCGTTCGCTACATCTCCATCGCCGGCCAGACCGTGGCCACCCACTCCTCCGACGGCAAGTTCACCTACCTGATCCCCGACCGCCAGGGCACCGGCGCTCTGCAGATCGACTCCCAGACCCAGCAGGTCACCCGCCGCCAGTACAAGCCCTTCGGCGAGTCACGCGACCAGAGCGGCACCTGGGTCGGGCAACGCGGCTACGTCGGCGGTACCCAGGACGACAACACCGGCCTGACCAACCTCGGCGCCCGCGAGTACGACCCCACCATCGGCCGCTT
Source organism: Streptomyces sp. NPDC001507 (assembly GCF_042894765.1). NCBI lineage: Bacteria > Bacillati > Actinomycetota > Actinomycetes > Kitasatosporales > Streptomycetaceae > Streptomyces > Streptomyces sp. NPDC001507. Next base: position 448,630 of record NZ_JBIAVV010000006.1, on the reverse strand, counting down.
CCTGAGCCCCGACCCCCTCATGGACCCCGGCTCCCCACAGAGCTGGAACGCCTACGACTACGCCGACGACACCCCGGTCACCAGCTCGGACCCTTCCGGCGGCTGCGCGGAGATCGACTGCCCCACTCGCAACTGCCCGTCGTGTCTGAACCGCACTCCCACCGACAAGAACCCCAACTCTCCGGCCCTGCACGACTACCCGGGCTCGGGCAGCACGCCGACCAACACCAAGTCGTACGCGAAGAAGTACCAGGCCGACATCAGTAACAGCACCGCCAACGCCCAGGCCGAGGAGCAGGCCCTGGAGCGACAGAAAGCCACAGCGGACGCCGCAGCAGCTGCCGCGAAGAAACAGGCGACAGGCTTCAAACACCGCCTGCTCAGCCTGGTCGCCGACGTACTGGGCGTGACCGACGCCTACAACTGCTTCACCAAGGGCGACGTCATGGGCTGCATCAGCACAGCCCTGACCTTCGTGCCCTGGGGCAAGGTCTTCAAAGCCATCAAGGTCGGAGTCGAAGCACTCAAAATCTGGCGCGCCCTGGACCGGGCTTACACCGCCGTGAAGGACGCTGAGGAAGCAGCCAAGGTCGCCGACGACGCACTCGAGGCGGAACGCTTCGTGGTGGGAGCGGAAGGAGCTGGTACAGACGTCGCCGAAGCCTGCGAGGTGCACAGCTTCGTGCCCAGTACCGAGGTCCGCCTGGCCGACGGCACGTCGATACCCATCAGCAAGGTGAAAGCCGGCGACACAGTCCTCGCCACCGACCCACAGACCGGCGTCACGGCACCCGAGAAGGTCCAGCGCGTCATCATCACCACGACGGACGAGGACTTCACCACCCTCACCCTGGACACCTCCCCGACCCGAGGCCCCCCGCACGGGAAGCCTTCCGCCTCCCCGTCTGCGAAGCAGACTCTCACCACCACCTGGCACCACCCATTCTGGGACGCCACGCACCACCGCTGGACCGACGCCCACAACCTCACCCCGGGCACCAAGCTCCGCACCGCTGACGGCACGACCGTCACGGTGGCCGAAGTCCGCAATTTCCACCAGCATGAGACGACTTACGACCTCACCGTCGGCACCCTGCACACGTACTACGTGCTGGCGGGATCCGTGCCGATTCTGGTTCACAACTGCGGCGAGCAGGTATATGAGGCAGGCGGCAAGCACGGATCTGAGGCGAGGAGTAGTTCGCGTGGTGAAAACAGTGCTGAACCAGCGGATGGACAGGGGGCACTGGATAACTCGGTACAGATCAAGCCCACATCTCCCCGTAGGGTGGGGATCGACCCGTCCACCGGGGATACAGTGATCCTTGACCGGACTGGCGAGGTTCCCTGCGGTTGTACCGTTGAGGATGGAACCAACGAGATATTCCATGGCCATGTCCGAACAGATGTCGATACGGATCCCGGCATGGCGAAGGCGAAGACGGCGCTGCGTAAGGGAATCAAGTCAGGGGACATTGAGGTTCCATGATGGATCGAAAGCAGCTGGAGCTGGAGAATTGGCGGGCCGCCCTGACGGCAGACATCCAGAGTTCAGATGTCGGGCTGTCGACTAGGGCTCTGCTGAGGCTGACCTATGATGATCCGGATCGCATACGGGTGGAAGCTGTATTGCTCGGCTGTCTTTCACCTGAAGCGGACGCTCAAATCAGAGCCCTGGCAGTGACTTGCATGGGACATCTGGCAAGGATCCATCGAGCGGTCAGTGCGAACATCGTCCGTCGGTTGCAAGAGCTGCTCGACGACCCTGAACTGGGGGGCCGGGCGGAAGATGCGCTCGATGACATTGCGGCCTTTTCCGGTGAAGACCTGAATCCGGATCGACATGACGTTTGAGCGTTGGAAAACCAGCCTGGCTGGCCGTGTTCACGGGAAATGAAGGCGTTGATGAACAGAAAAGCAGGAATGGTGCCAGCCGGAATCGTCGTCGGCTCGGTGTTATTGGCCACGGGATGTGGAGGGCATGGCTCCTCCTCCAAGGCGGCTGAGCCTTCAGCGAAGGCGAGTGGTACGACCGCTGCTGCGGCCGGGGGGAAGTCGGCCGCGATGACGCGTGCGCAGTTGGAGAGTGCGGTGATCGCCGATGGTGATGTGGCGGGGTGGAAGGTGTCTGTCCCCAAGTCGGCCTCCGGGCCCGTCGGCGGGGCGCGCATGGCGGCCGACAAGGCCGCGTGTCAGCCCGTTGCCGACGCACTGAGCGAAACCGGGGCCGTCAAGCCGGTGGCCTCCGTTGAGCGGAGCGCGGTGGCGGAGGACCGTTCCGGGGTCATGGTGCGGGTGCGACTGGCCTCGTACGCCGGCGGCGGCGCCAGCAGGATCATGGCTGACCTGGCGGGTGCGGCTCAGCAGTGCAAGGGCTTCGACGGGTCCGGCGGTGACGGTAAGCAGCATGTCGGGGTGGCTCAATACGGCGCCTATCTGAGTGCCCAGACCTCTCTAGGTTTCCGGCTGGCCGCGAAGGTCGGCGGCCAGACCCTGCCCATCTACCTCGACGTCGGCTCCGTCGGCGGCACGGTGGAGTACCTCGCGACCTTCAACGTCCTGGGAGACGACCCAGGGACCGGGTCGACGACGGCGGAGCGGCAGCAGTCCGTCAAACTGGGGGCCGCGACCACCTGAACTCGCGCCAGACCACCTTGCCGCGCCGCAGGTGGGTAGGTCGGTGCGTCGAGGGGAGCTGGCCCGGCACTTGGGCGGTGGCGCAGCTCCGGTGCCGCTAATGAGGCGATCCGACGCCCTGATCCCCTCTCGACGTCGGAGTCACCGGCTGGACACCGACATATGTCCGGTCGATGGCGCTGTTGCCATGGCAGATTGGGACGGTCGAGCGGCCGAGTTGGAGGCGGGCTACGGCCTGGGGGCGTTAGCAGTTTCTCAAGGGCGGTCGGAGTCACGGTCGGTCGCCGTCCTCCTGCAGAAACTGCCCTTGATGGGAGCGGTCGTGACAAACGGCGGCGGCCAGTAGTTCCTTGCCGGTGCTGCGGCCCGGCCCGTGGTGGACCCTGTGGCCGACGACCTGGGTCGTGGTCGGGTCGAAGTCCGGCAGGTCGGCGGTTGCGCGGGCCTTTTCTCGCGGCGGGTGTCGCGCAGAGGGCGACCACTCTTGCGGTCAAGCTGGGCGTGCCCACGTGTGTTTCACTGCGGGACTACTCCTAGGGCAGGTACAACGTCGGCGGCGAAGGATCGCGCGGCGAGCCACTCACCCGCGCCGGCGCTGCGACGGGACGCGTACCGGCGAGGATTGTTCATGTCGTATGAGGACGTCCCCGACCACGTCATGTGCAGTGGTCGCTCCACAGTCGGTTCCTCTCACTCGTTCGGCGACTCTCTGTCACGTGCCACAGGCAGGCCGGCGCGGCGGAAGCCGGCGAACGGCGAGACGCGACGGGTTCGTTGTGCATGGCGGAAAGCGGGTAGCGGTTTTCGATCCTCCCCGGATTCTCCCCAGCGTCGACAGGCGCTCAAAAGGCCAGGTCAGAGGCGTGGTTTCGTGAGGGCGAGGAGATCATCCACATCGCTTCTCCCCAGAGGCTCCCCACGGCCGATCCTGCGCCGATCTGCAGCAGATGCGTGAGCAAAGGGTGAACAGGGACTTGAGCGTAGCGCGAGGGGCTAGAGCCAGTCCCGTCGCTTGAAAATCACGTACAAACTGGCGCATACAACCCCCATCAGGCCGATCGCGAAGGGGTATCCGAACCCCCAATGCAGCTCGGGCATGTGTGAGAAGTTCATGCCGTAAATAGTTCCAACGAGGGTCGGAGCAAACAGGATCGCGGCCCACGACGAGATCTTCTTGATCTCTTCGTTCTGTTCGAACCCCGCCTCCGCCAGCGCTCGCATCTCCGCGTTCTGTTGCTGGGTGACGAGGGTTGCGTTGACCGTGAGGATCTCGGTGAGGGCCTGGCGGAAGCCGTCCACGCGTTCGCTGATGTGGGTGACGTGGTCGGCGACGTCGCGGAGGTAGCGCTGGAGTTCCTCGTCGGTCTCGTACTTGGTGAAGCCGGCCATCAGGCCGTGCAGCATGCCGACGAGTGGGCGCGTCGCGCGCTGGAACTCGACCATCTCGCGCGAGAGTTCGTAGATGCGGCGGGAGACGGACGGGTCGCCGCGGAAGACTTCCGTCTCGATCTCGTCGATGTCGTTCTGGACGCCCTCGACGACCGGGGCGTAGCCGTCGACCACTGCGTCGAGTATCGCGTAGAGGACGGCCTCCGGGCCGAGTTTGAGGAGGTCGGGGGAGTCCTCCATGCGACGGCGGACCGCCGAGAGGTCCGGGGCCGCGCCGTGCCGGACCGTGATCACGAAGTCGGGGCCGACGAACACGTGCAGCTCGGCGAAGTCGACCTCCTCGGGCGCGTCCAGATAGCGGGCGGCGCGCAGGACCACGAAGAGCGTGTCGCCGTACCGCTCCAGCTTCGGCCGCTGGTGGGCCTCCATCGCGTCCTCGACCGCGAGCGGATGCAGGTCGAACTCGCTGGCGAGGGAGAGGAGTTCGTCCGAGGTGGGCCGGGCGAGGCCGATCCACGCCATGCCCGAGGGCGTGTCGCGCAGTTCGCGGTAGGTCTCCGCGAGGGTCGCCGGGGTCGACACCCGTACCCCGTCGCTGTACAGCGCCGCCTCCACGATGCTCGGCGGCTCGGCGGACTCCCCGCCCGGCGCGGACCCCGCCGCCGGCAGCTCGGCCGTGTCGTCGTGCTCCTGCGACAGGGCGCGACGCCAGACGGACCTTCTGGTGCCCCGGCCGTTCGCGGTGTTTTTCGAGGCCGGGCTGCGGCGTCGCTCGGACATCGCGGCCGCCTCTCGGTGGAGCCAGTATCGGCGTGAGCTGTGTGATCCACGCGGTCGGGGTGATCACACGTGATCGGTGAGTCTCGTCGCAGGATATACGGGGCATACGGGCCCGGCGGAGGGAATCGAGGACGGGATTCGGTGAGAGACGCGGTGCGATCGAGGACAGGGACTGTCCTCATTCGGCGTTAGCGTGCCCGGTATGAAGAACCAGCCGTCCGGCCCGGTCCTCGGCACCCGCGCCCTCAACCGCGCCACCCTCGACCGCCAGCTCCTGCTGCGCCGCTCGTCCCGGTCGGCGAGGGAGGCCGTGGCGCACCTCGTCGGCCTCCAGGCGCAGAACGTCAAGCCGCCGTACTACGCACTCGCCGCCCGCCTCGACGGCTTCGCCCCCGAGCAGCTCTCCGGGCTGATGGCCGACCGGGAGGTGGTCCGGATCGTCACCCTGCGGTCGACCATCCACACCCACACCGCCGCCGACGCGCTGACCCTGCGCCCGCTGGTCCAGCCCGCCCGGACCCGGGAGCTGACCGCCTTCCGCAGGGGGCTGGCCGGTGTCGACCTGGACCGGCTCGCCGCGCTCGCCAGGGACCTTGTCGAGGCCGAGCCGCGCACCATGGCCGGGCTGCGGGAGGCGCTGCGCGCCGAATGGCCGGACGCCGACCCGCACTCCCTCGCCGTCGCCGCCCGCTGCACCCTGCCGCTCGTCCAGGTCACCCCGCGCGGACTGTGGGGCCGGTCAGGGCAGGTCGCCCTCACCACCGCCGAGCACTGGCTCGGCCGCCCTGTCGAGCCGGCCTCCGCCCTCGACACCACGGCCGCCACGGACACCGCGGCCGCCACGGACACCGCGGCCGCCCCGGACACCGCGGTCCTGCGCTACCTCGCCGCCTTCGGCCCGGCCTCCGTCAGGGACATGCAGACCTGGGCCGGACTGACCCGGCTCGGCGCGGCCTTCGAACGGCTGCGGCCCCGCCTCCTCACCTTCCGGGCCGAGACCGGCACCGAGCTCTTCGACCTCCCCGACGCCCCCCGCCCCGACCCCGCGACCCCGGCCCCGCCCCGCTTCCTCCCGGAGTTCGACAACCTGCTCCTCTCCCACGCCGACCGCACCCGCGTCGTGCGCCCCGAGCACCGTGGCCGTGCCTGGCGGGGCAACCAGGCATACCGCACCCTGCTCGTGGACGGTTTCCTGGCCGGTGTGTGGAAGCTGACGGAGGACGCCCTGATCGTCGAGACCTTCGGGCCGCCGCGCGGCGGGGCTGCCGAGCGGGCCGCGATCCTGGCGGAGGGCGAGCGGATGCTGGCCACCCTGCACCCCGGTGAGCGCTACGACGTCCGGTTCGGGACCGTCGTGGCGCAGGCAGGGCGTTGAAGGGCGGCGAATCCGCCCGCCCCCCGGCGCGCCACCGGAGGCTCCGTGACATCCGGTGTGCCGCCGGAGGCTCCGCCACATCCGGTGTGCCGCCGGAGGGTCCGCCACATCCGGTGTGCCGCCGGAGGCTTGGCGGCATGCCGTCTGCCGACCGCGGCGGCGTCGGGGCCGGTCGCGCAGTTCGGCCCCCGGCCGAAGGCTTGGGGTGCCCCGGCGTCCTTCGGGGGCGCTGCCCACCGCGGCGGACTTCGCCAGGACCCGCCTAGAGTCAGGGCCATGGAACTGCGGCAGCTCAGCTACTTCGTCGCCGTGGCCGAGGAACTGCACTTCGGGCGGGCCGCCGAACGCCTGCACATCGTGCAGTCGGCCGTCAGCCAGCAGATACAGCGTCTCGAACGGGAACTGGGCGCCGAACTGTTCGACCGCTCGCCGCGCCGGGTCCGGCTCACCGGTGCGGGGGAGCGGCTGCTGCCCGAGGCACGGGCGGTGCTGGCGGCGGCCGAGCGGGCGCGGGCCGCGGTCGCCGCGCCGGCCGGCCTGCGGATCGGCACCAGTACGGGACTCGGCGCCCACCTGGACCGGGTGCTGGACGCGTTCGCGCGCCGCGCGCCCGGTGTGCCCGTCGAGCTCTTCTCGCTGCCGGCCGCGGAACGCCTCGCCCGGGTCGCGGGGGGCCGCCTGGACGCGGCGTTCGTCCGGGCCGTCGAGCCCGTGCCCGGCGTCCGGGTCCGGCCGCTGTGGCCCGACCCCCTGGTGGCCGCCCTCCCCGCCACCCACCCCCTCGCCGGCCGCGCCGAGATCGGCGTCGAAGAACTGGCCGGCCTCCGCCTCGCGCTCGTTGAGCGCCGTACCAACCCCGCCCTCGTCGACCTGGTCGTCGGTGCCTGCCGCGAGGCCGGCTTCGAGCCGCTGCCCGGACCGTCGACCGGTTCCCTCCAGGACACCCTCGCCAGCATCGGCACCTTCCCGCACTCTCGGCTTCGCTCGAGCGGGGGGACCCCCGTGCTCTGGACGGTCGTGTACGCGTCCCACGCGCGCGTGCTGCACAGTCCCCGGGTCGCCTTCGTGCCGTTCCGGGCACCGGGCCTGGCCCTCACCACGGGCCTCGCCGTGCCCGCGGCCGCCCCCTCCCCGCACCTGGCCGACCTGCTCCTGGCCTGCGGCGATCACGGAAGCTGATCGCTGCGGTCGGGATCTGCTCCTTGGCCGCGGACGCCAGGCGCGATGGACTGGACCCATCGAACAGGACCGAACGGGGCTCCCGGCAGCACTGCGGAAGGACCCCGAACGGGCCACCCACTCGAAGGAGTTCAGCGATGCCGATCGTCACCGTCCAGCAGGGACCCCGCGACCCCGAACTCAAGCGGGACCTCGTCCGGCGCGTCACCGACGCGTTCGTCGACGCGTACAAGATCCCCGCCGAGACCGTGCAGGTCTGGATCCACGAGGTCCCGGCCGACAGCTGGGGTGCCGCGGGGAAGCTCACCGCGGACAAGTAGGCACCCGCATGGATAGGGGGCGCTGCGGGCTGCTCGTGGTAGCCCGCAACGCCCCCTGGTCACTCACCCGAGGGATACTCGGGAGACCTTCTGGTTACGAGTTGACCTGCGCGGTCACCAGGTTCGAGAAGGTGGTCAGCCGGGTGTAGACACCCGGGTAACCCGCCTCCGCGCACCCCTCTCCCCAGGAAGTGATCCCTGCCAGGACGCCCCCGATGAGCAGGGGACCGCCGCTGTCGCCCTGGCAGGTGTCTACGCCGCCGGACGTGTATCCGGCGCAAACCATGTCGGTCTGGACGAAGTCCGAACCGTAGGAGCTCTTGCAGCTGGAGTCGGACACGACCGGGACGGTCGCGGTCCGCAGCTGGTTGGAGGAGCTGCCGTTCTCCGAGGTGGTGCCCCAGCCGAGGATGCGGGCCGTGGTGCCGGCCGCGTACACGCTCGTCTGGGAGGACGTCACGTACGACGCCGGGGTGTACGACATCGCCGTCGAGAGCGTCAGGACGGCCACGTCGTCGCCGTTGGTGGCGTCCGTGTAGTCCGGGTTGATCCAGATCTTGCTGACCTTGCTGACCGTGCCGTTGGTGCCGTTGAGGTACGTGCGGCCGCCGACCACGCGGACGCCGCTCGCCGACTCGCCCTCCATGCAGTGCGCGGCGGTCACCACCTTGGTGGCCGACACCAGGGTGCCGCCGCAGAACTGGCTGCCGGACGCGTCCGTGATCTGCATCATGAACGGGTACGCGGTCGTGGTCGTCGTGGTGCCGCCGACGATCGGCTGGGGGGCGGCTGACGCGGTGGGGGACGCGATCAGCGCGGTCGCCGCGGCGGCGGCGGTGGCCACCAGGACTGCGGCGGACTTTCTTGCGCGGTGCTGCCCGAACATGAGTCTCCTCAGTGGGGGTTGCCGGTGGGGGTCGCGCGGGTGTGGGGGGTGCAGCACGGGGGTCGCGGGACCGACCCCCGTATGCCCGGGCGAGCGGCACATCCATAAGCTAGGACCCGGAACCCCACCCTCCCAATGAGGGAACCCCCTAGGGGGATGGGGGAGGGAAAACCCTCGGTCCGCCTCAGTTAACCGGGAGCGTCCTCACTTCGCGCGTCGCCCCGCGGCCAAACGGACTATGTCCACGCGCGATCGGATGCCCAGCTTGCGGTAGACCCGGGTGAGCGTGGCCTCCACCGTCTTGACGCTGATGAACAGCCGGGCGGCGATCTCCCGGTTGGTGGCGCCCTCCATGACCAGCGCGGCGACCTGACGCTCCATCGCGGCCAGCCCGTCCAGGGCGTCGAGCGCGGCGGGTGCCTCGACCGGCGGCTCCGGCGCGGAGACGGCCTCGTCCACCTGCCGCAGCCACGGCAGCGCCCGGCACCGCCTGAACAGCCGGGTGGCCTCGTCGAACGCGGTCGGGGAGCGCCTTTCGCGCAGCACGGCCAGCGCGAAGGCGGCCCGCGCCTCCTCCAGGCCATGGCCCAGTTTGGCGAACCGGTCCTGAGCCGAGGTCAGCAGGGTGACGGCGGTGTCGCGTTCCCCGTGCGCGGCCCGGACCAGCGCCTCGGCCCGGTCGAGCGCGGCCAGGACACTCTCCCGGCCGAGTCTGAGCGCGTGCTGACGGGTGACGTCGATGACGTCCTGCGCCTCGGCGGGTTCACCCACCCGGACGAGTGCCTCCGCGAGGTCGCCCTGCCAGCGGCCGCGGGCCGGGTCGGTGATGCCGAGACTCTGCTCCAGCTCCCGCACCCGGCGCAGCGAGCGGACCGTGCCCGCCGGGTCTCCCGCCACCAACTGGGCGTATCCGAGGGCGCCCAGGGCCCGGGACAGGTACATCGTGTCGCCGTCCTGCTCGGCGTGCTCCACCGCCTCCCGGGCCAGTGCCAGGCCCCGGTCCACGTCGCCGCCGGACGCCTCGGCCAGTGAGGTGAGCATCGCGGAGGCGGTCTCACCGATCCCGGAGTCGTGGGCGAGGCGCAGGCCCTCCCGGGCCAGGTCGAGGGCGCGCCCGCAGTGCCCGGAGCGCAGCTCGGTCTCGGCGAGCCCGCGCAGGAAGTGCACCTCGCTCTCCACCTGCCCGCGCCTGCGGACCTCGCGCAGCAGGGCGGTGACGGTGGTGCGCGCCTCGGCCAGCTGGTCGCCCATCACCAGCCAGCGGAACCTGGCGCTGCCCGCCCCGTTGTGGTGGCAGGCCACGTACGGGTCCTGCGGCTCCTTCAGGGCGCGCTTGATGGTGGCGGGGGCCGCCGGGTGGCCCATCAGGGTCTCGACCTGGGCCTGGAGGGAGAGCGCGAGGAGTTCGGTGCGCCGGTCGCCGCCCTCGGCCGCGAGGTCCGCGGAGTGCGCCGCCGCCTGCCGGGCCTCGGTGAAGTCGCCGCCCACGATCAGCGCCCGCCAGGCCAGCTGGTAGTGGACCTTGCCGAGCAGCCGCGGGTCGTCACCGGCGTCGGCGAGGGCGTGCGGGAAGGCCGCGTCGACCTCGGTCATGGTGTGGCCGGCGGAGTCGATCACCAGGATCCAGGCCCGTACCCGGTCCGCCGGGCGGGTGGCGTGGGTGAGCACCTCGCGGGCGATGTCCTGGGCGAGGTCGATCTCGCCCGCGCTGGTCGCGTCCTCGGCCGCCTGGAGCCGGCGTTCGACCGGGGTGGGCGTGTTGTCGCCGGGGGTGTGCCGGGCGGCGAGCAGGCCGATCTGCGCGGCCACCGAGGGGGCGCCGCGGTCCCGTGCCTCGGTCGCGGCCTCGGCGAGCCGGTCGGCGACCTCCGGGTCGGTGCCGGTGGTGGCCAGCGCCAGGTGCCGGGCCCGCTCGATCGGGTCGGAGGCGGCCGTGGACAGCGCCGCGTGCGCGGCCCGGCGCTCCTGGGCGGGCGCCTCCGCGTACAGCGCGGCCGAGATGAGGGGGTGCGCGAACCGTACGGCGGGTCCCTCCGGCTCGGTGGCCAGCAGCCCCAGTTCGGCCGCCTGGGCGCACTCGGCCTCGGCGTTCTCCCGGCCGGCCGCATGCAGCAGGGCGTGGGTGGGGCGGGCACCGGCGCTGGCCACCAGCAGGGTGCGGCGGGCCTCGACGGAGAGCATGTCGAGGCGGCTGAGCACCAGGGCGCGCAGCGAGGTCGGCACCGGCAGCGGCTCGCCGGGGCGGGGCGGGGTCGGGTTCTCGGCGAGGGCGCGGCCGAGTTCGAGGGCGAACAGCGGGTTGCCGCCGCTGGTGCGGTGGATCTCCCGGACCGTGGACCGGCTCAGGCCGGTGTGGCCGCGGTGGTCGAGGAGGTCGGAGACCTGCTTGCGGTTGAGCGCGCCGAGGCGGACGGCGACGGTGTCCGGGGGCGACGCGCGTAGGTGACGGTCGTACTCCTGGCCCTCGGTGCGGACCGCGCTGAGCAGTTGGACCGGGGTGCCGCCGAGGCGGCGGGCCGCGAAGCCGAGGAGTTCGGCGCTGGCCGGATCCAGCCACTGGAGGTCGTCGGCGACGATCAGTACGGGCCCCTCGGCGGCCAGCGCGCGCAGCGTGGACAGCACGGCGAGGCGCAGGGCGAGGCCGTCGCGCTGGAGGGTGGACTCGCCGCGGCCGGTGAGGGCCGACTCCAGGGCGGTGCGCTGGGCGCCGGGCAGGTGGGCGGAGACGTCGTCGAGGACCAGGCCGAAGAGGTCGGCGAGGGCGAGAAACGGAAGATGGGATTCGGACTCCGTGGCCGAGCAGCGCAACACGGTGCGGGCGGTCCCGGCATATTCCGCGTCCAGCGCCCGCAGGACGGTCGATTTACCTATTCCGGCGGGCCCGTGCAGGAGGACGCTGCCCCCCGAGGAGAGCTGCTCCCGGGCGGCCGCGAACAGCTCCGCCCGGCCGATGACCAGGTCGGGGCGGCATCTGGCAGGCTCCTGGAAGTCCCGTCGCACGGTCACCGCTCCCCTCGTGTGTCGTGTCCGGGCCAAATTCTAGGCAATGAACCCTGAAATCCGGCCGAACGGCGTGGTGAGGGAAATAACAGGGGCTTCGCATAGGTCAATTCACTGCGCGTCCGCATGAATGGAATGGGTCCCCTCCGGCTATGGCAACACCCCCGTCCGACGAGCCGCCGACACCGCCTCCCCCCGGGTGTGCGCGCCCAGCTTCCGCATCGCCGAGCGCAGGTAGCCCTTGACCGTCTCGGGCCGCAGCCCCAGCCGCTCGGCCACCGCCGCGTTGGTCGCCCCGGCCGCCACCCACGTCAGCACGTCCACCTCCCGGGGTGCCAGCACCGCCTCCGCCTCCGCAACCGGCGCCGGCGCGGTCAGCAGCCCGCAGGCGGCCAGCAGTTCGGCGCGCAGCCCCAGGTCGGTGATCCGCGGCGCGAGGGCCCGCAGCGCGGCGTGCGCCTCCCTCACCTGCTCCCAGGCGGTCCCCGGCTCCGCCACCGCACCGGGTGCCGGCCGCGCCGCGGCCAGCAGCCCCCTGGCCTCGTCCTGCACGACCAGCGCCTGCTCCACGTCCCGGGCCGCCGCCACCGCCGCGCCCAGCGTGCGGTCGCCCAGCGGCTGGGCGGTGCGCAGCGCGCCGTACAGCACGCCCCGCACCCGGCGCCGTACCACCACCGGCACCGCGAGCACCGAGCGGAGGCCCTCGGCCGCCACCGGGATGTCGTACTCGTGGCTGATCTGCCGCGAGGCCGAGTAGTCGACGACCGCGCAGGGGCGGGCCAGGGCGACCGCCCTGCCGCCCAGGCCGTTTCCCGAGGTGACCGCGAGCGAGCGCAGCGACGCCGTGTTGGTCCCGGTCAGCTCACTGATCCGGACCTGTGTCCGGCCCGCCTCGACCAGCCCGCCGAAGGCGATCGGAAGGCCGGTGGTGCGCCGGAGTCTGGACAGCGCACCACGTATCTCCAGCGCCCCCGCGACCTCTGCTGCCACCTGTCCTGCCCCTTCGACCCCGGCCTTGTGCGGTCCACACCCCCGTTCGGGGGTAGTGAGACCTGCATCACGGATTACACGATGCCAGAGAGCCGCCCGGCAATGGTCCGGTACTGAAGGAGACGCGAATGACGAGTGCGACGGAGGACTTCCGCAGGGCACGGGACTTCCTGCTGGAACACCGTGCGGACTACGCCACCGCCTACGCGGGCTTCGAGTGGCCGCGTCCGGACCACTTCAACTGGGCGCTGGACTGGTTCGACGTCATCGCCGAGGGCAACGCCCGCACCGCCCTGCACATCGTCGAGGAGGACGGCTCGGAGACGAAGCTGTCCTTCGCCGAGCTGTCCGAGCGCTCCGACCGGGTCGCGAACCACCTGCGCGCGCGGGGCGTCGAGCCGGAGGACCGCATCCTGGTCATGCTCGGGAACCAGGCCGAGCTGTGGGAGACCGCGCTGGCCGCGATGAAGCTGCGGGCCGTGGTCATCCCGGCCACCCCGCTGCTCGGCCCGGCCGACCTGCGCGACCGCGTCGACCGGGGCCGGGTCAAGCACGTGCTCGTGCGGGCCGAGGACGCCGCCAAGTTCACCGAGGTGCCGGGCGCGTACACGCGGATCGCGGTGGGCGGGCTGCCGCCGTCGGAGGCGGGGCCCTGGGAGCCGTACGAGGACGCGTACACCGCCTCGGCCGACTTCGTCCCCGACGGCCCCACCCTCGCCGACGACCCGCTGATGCTCTACTTCACCTCGGGCACCACCGCCCGTCCCAAGCTGGTCGAGCACACCCACACCTCGTACCCGATCGGGCACCTGGCGACCATGTACTGGATCGGCCTCAAGCCCGGTGACGTGCACCTGAACATCTCCTCGCCGGGCTGGGCCAAGCACGCCTGGTCGAACCTCTTCGCCCCCTGGAACGCCGAGGCGACGGTCTTCATCCACAACTACGCGCGCTTCGACGCGGGCCGGCTGATGGCAGAGATGGACCGGCACGGCGTGACGTCCTTCTGTGCCCCCCCGACGGTGTGGCGCATGCTCATCCAGGCGGACCTGAGCCAGCTGGCGACCCCGCCCCGCGAGGTGGTGGCGGCGGGCGAGCCGCTCAACCCCGAGGTGATCGAGCAGGTGCGGCGGGCCTGGGGCGTGACCATCCGGGACGGGTTCGGGCAGACCGAGACGGCCGTGCAGGTCTCCAACAGCCCCGGGCAGCCCCTGAAGACCGGGTCGATGGGCCGCCCCAGTCCGGGGTACCGGGTGGAGCTGCTGGACCCGGTCAGCGGCGCCCCCGGCGCGGCGGAGGGCGAGATCGCGCTCGACCTGTCGGCGCTGCCGGTGGGCCTGATGACCGGCTACCACGGGGACGCGGACCGTACGGCGGAGGCGATGGCCGGCGGCTACTACCGCACCGGCGACATCGGCTCCCGCGACGAGGACGGTTACATCACCTACGTCGGCCGCGCGGACGACGTGTTCAAGGCGTCCGACTACAAGATCAGCCCGTTCGAGCTGGAGAGCGCGCTCCTGGAGCACGAGGCGGTGGCCGAGGCGGCCGTCGTGCCCGCGCCGGACGACCTGCGCCTCTCCGTGCCCAAGGCGTACATCGTCCTGGCGGCGGGCTGGGAGCCGGGCCCGGACACCGCGAAGGTGCTCTTCGAGCACTCCCGGCAGGTCCTGGCGCCCTACAAGCGGGTCCGGCGGCTGGAGTTCGCCCCGCTGCCCAAGACCGTGTCCGGCAAGATCCGCCGGATCGAGCTGCGCGAGGCCACGGCCGCCGGCTCGGCCGCCGAGTACCGCGAGGAGGACTTCCGGTGAACTCGTCGTACGCACAGGGGTCTTACGCGCACGGCACGAGCGGCAGCACGCTGCTCGGCGACACCATCGGGGCCAACCTGGACCGGGCCGTCACCGCCTGGCCGGACCGCGAGGCGCTGGTGGACGTCCCGACCGGCAGGCGCTGGACGTACGCGCAGTTCTCCGCCGACGTCGACCGGCTGGCGTACGCGCTGCTGGCGAGCGGGGTCGCCAAGGGCGACCGGGTGGGCATCTGGGCGGTCAACTGCGCGGAGTGGGTGCTGGTGCAGTACGCCACCGCGCGGATCGGCGCGGTCATGGTCAACATCAACCCGGCCTACCGCACCCACGAGGTCGAGTACGTCCTCAACCAGGCCGGGATCTCCCTGCTGTTCGCCTCGCTCCGGCACAAGGGCAGCGACTACCGGGCGATGGTGGAGGAAGTGCGGGGCAGGTGCCCCGAGCTGCGGGAGACGGTGTACATCGGCGACCCGAGCTGGGACGCCCTGACCGCGCGCGGGACCGCCGACAGGGCCCCCGAACTGGCTGCCCGAGCGGCCGAGTTGTCCTGCGACGACGCCATCAACATCCAGTACACCTCGGGCACCACAGGCTTCCCGAAGGGCGCCACCCTCTCCCACCACAACATCCTCAACAACGGCTACTTCGTGGGTGAGTTGATCGCCTATACGGAGCAGGACCGGATCTGCATCCCGGTCCCCTTCTACCACTGTTTCGGCATGGTCATGGGGAATCTGGCCGCCACTTCCCACGGCGCCTGCATGGTGATCCCGGCCCCGTCCTTCGATCCGCAGGCCACCCTGGAGGCGGTCCAGCGGGAGCGCTGCACCTCGCTGTACGGCGTCCCGACCATGTTCATCGCGGAACTGAACCTCCCCGACTTCGCGTCGTACGACCTCTCCACCCTGCGCACCGGCATCATGGCGGGCTCGCCCTGCCCGGTCGAGGTGATGAAGCGGGTGGTCGCCGAGATGCACATGGCGGAGGTCTCCATCTGCTACGGCATGACGGAGACGTCACCGGTCTCGCTCCAGACCCGGATCGAGGACGACCTGGAACACCGCACCGGCACGGTCGGCCGGGTGCTGCCTCACCTGGAGGTCAAGGTCGTCGACCCGGCCACCGGGGTCACCCTGCCGCGGGGCACCTCGGGCGAGCTGTGCACCCGCGGCTACAGCGTGATGCTCGGCTACTGGAACGAGCCCGGGAAGACCGCGGAGGCCGTCGACGCCGGCCGCTGGATGCACACCGGCGACCTGGCGCTGATGCGCGAGGACGGCTACGTGGAGATCGTCGGCCGCATCAAGGACATGATCATCCGGGGCGGCGAGAACATCTACCCGCGCGAGATCGAGGAGTTCCTCTACGCCCACCCCAAGGTCCGGGACGTCCAGGTGGTCGGGGTGCCGCACGAGAGGTACGGCGAGGAGGTCCTCGCCTGCGTCATCCCGCACGACCCGGCCGCCCCGCCCACCCTGGACGAGCTCCGCGCCTTCTGCGAGGGCCGCCTCGCCCACTACAAGGTGCCGACCCGCATCCAGATCCTGGAGACCTTCCCCATGACGGTCTCGGGCAAGGTCCGCAAGATCGAACTGAGGGAGACCTACCGCGCCTCGCAAGGGGAAAGCCCCGTTGCGGACAGCGCCCCGTAAGGGGCGCGGGGCTGTATCGATGTGCGGCTCCGCCGCGTGGGCGCGACCAGCTCCCACCGGCCCGCAGCCGGATCACGCACCTGAACCGCGCAGTTCATCGGCGCACCCGTTGACCGGCTGAGGCGTCCCCGTGAAGTCCAGCACGAACAACGGCACCCCCAGGGCGTCGGCCCGCTCACGCGCCTCCTCGGCGTACCCCGCAAGGGAGAAGTACACGCACCCCGAGTCCTCCGTCATGGCCGTCAGCCACACGCACTCCACGTCCCGCGGCGAGGCCGGCTGCAAGGTCGGGTCCACCTGGGCCACCAGCCCCCGGGCGGCCAGCCCGATGCCGGACGGCGGCCGCTGGTCGGCCCGCCGTATGTCCCGGTAGCCGAGCCAGCGCAGGTACAGCGCGGCCGCGGTGACCGCGTCCCGGGCGGTGCGGATGGTCACGGGATGGAAGGCGGCCCGCGGCTCGGCCCCGGGCCCGCACTGCGCCGGCGGCACGGACAGGCCGCCGGCGACCGCGATGCGCAGCACCGCCCCGCACGGGCAGCCCAGCTCCGGCTGCGGCCACTGGTCCCGCCGTCCGCAGGACCCGCAGCTCACCGTCACCCAGTCCGCGTCCCATGCGCGGTGCGCCACCGGCGTCGGCCCGGCCGTGCCGTCGAGGTCCGGGGTGACCGGCGCGCCGCAGGCGCACGGGTACGACGGCGCGGTGTAGACGTGCTCGCGCCGACAGGCCGGACAGCGCACCGGCACGCTCTCGGACATGGCCCCACCTCAGGCGTCGCGTCGCTTCAGCCGTCCCATGGTGCTCCCGCCGGGGCCCGGTTGTCCGTCCCTTGACGACGTTCGTCACCGCACCTACATTGATTTCAGATAGTAGAAGTTACTTTCCGCTATGTGGAAAAACTGCGGAACAACTCGAACAACTGGAAACGATGCTCACCGCGGGGCGCGACGGGAGCAGGCATCCGACAGCCGAAAGCAGGAGTTCTCGATGGCTCGTATGACCGCTGCCCGCGCGGCAGTTGAGATCCTCAAGCGCGAGGGCGTCACCGACGCGTTCGGTGTGCCCGGCGCGGCGATCAACCCCTTCTACGCGGCGCTCAAGGCCTCCGGCGGCATCCACCACACCCTCGCCCGCCACGTCGAGGGCGCCTCGCACATGGCCGAGGGCTACACCCGTACGGAGCCCGGCAACATCGGCGTCTGCATCGGCACCTCGGGACCGGCCGGCACCGACATGATCACCGGCCTCTACTCGGCCACCGGCGACTCCATCCCGATCCTGTGCATCACCGGCCAGGCCCCGACCGCGGTGATCCACAAGGAGGACTTCCAGGCCGTCGACATCGCCTCGATCGCGGGGCCGGTCACGAAGATGGCGGTCACCGTGCTGGAGGCCGCGCAGGTCCCGGGCGTCTTCCAGCAGGCCTTCCACCTGATGCGCTCCGGCCGCCCCGGCCCGGTCCTGATCGACCTGCCGATCGACGTGCAGCTCACCGAGATCGAGTTCGACCCGGAGACGTACGAGCCGCTTCCGGTCTACAAGCCGGCCGCAACCCGCGCCCAGATCGAGAAGGCGATCGGGATGCTCAACGCGTCCGAGCGCCCGCTGATCGTCGCGGGCGGCGGGGTCATCAACGCGGACGCCGCCGGACTCCTGGTCGAGTTCGCCGAGTTGACCGGCACCCCGGTCGTTCCGACCCTGATGGGCTGGGGCGTCCTGCCCGACGACCACGAGCTGAACGCCGGCATGGTGGGCCTGCAGACCTCGCACCGCTACGGCAACGCGACCTTCCTGGAGTCCGACTTCGTCCTCGGCATCGGCAACCGCTGGGCCAACCGCCACACCGGCAGGCTGGACGTCTACACGGCTGGCCGCACCTTCGTCCACGTGGACATCGAGCCCACCCAGATCGGCAGGATCTTCGCCCCCGACTACGGCATCGCCTCCGACGCGAAGGCAGCCCTGGAGCTCCTCGTCGAGATGGCACGGGAGTTGAAGGCGTCGGGCGGCCTCCCGGACCGCTCGCGCTGGGCGGCCGCGGCGCAGGAGAAGCGGGCGACCCTCCAGCGCCGTACCCACTTCGACGACATCCCGATCAAGCCGCAGCGCGTCTACGAGGAGATGAACAAGGCTTTCGGCCCGGAGACCCGGTACGTCTCCACGATCGGCCTCTCGCAGATCGCCGGCGCCCAGATGCTGCACGTCTTCAGGCCCCGGCACTGGATCAACTGCGGCCAGGCGGGCCCGCTCGGCTGGACGGTGCCGGCCGCGCTGGGCGTCGCCAAGGCCGACCCGGAGGCGTCCGTCGTCGCCCTCTCCGGCGACTACGACTTCCAGTTCATGATGGAGGAGCTGGCGGTCGGCGCGCAGCACAAGATCCCGTACGTCCACGTCCTGGTCAACAACTCCTACCTGGGCCTGATCCGGCAGGCGCAGCGGGCGTTCGACATCGACTTCCAGGTCAACCTGGAGTTCGAGAACATCAACTCGCCCGAACTGGGCGTCTACGGCGTCGACCACGTCAAGGTCGCCGAGGGCCTGGGCTGCAAGGCGATCCGGGTGACGGACCCGGCGGAGCTGGGCGCGGCCTTCGAGGAGGCCAGGAAACTGGCCGCCGAGCACCGCGTGCCGGTCGTCGTGGAGGCGATCCTGGAGCGGGTCACCAACATCTCCATGTCGACCACCAACGACATCTCGAACGTCGTGGAGTTCGAGGAGATCGCGACCGAGCCCGGCCACGCGCCCACGTCCGTCAGGACGCTGAAGGTCTGAGCCGGCGCGGACGAGAGCGGGCGGCCCATCCGGGGGATGGGCCGCCCGTTTCGCGTCGCAGACGACTCGGTGCCCGCCGCCCCCGTGCCGGCGGGCACCTTGTGAGGTGAATATGCCCTCTGACTGGGGCGGTTGAAGCATGTTGAACGGAGTTCAGAGCTTGATTTGAGGTTCGGCCGGTCTCTTCGTCCCGGTACCTCAGCCTTCGGGGTGCTCGCTCAGGCCCGGCCAGTCGTCCGGGCCGCCGCCCTGCCACTCGATGAGGTCGCTCTCCTCGACCTCGATCCGGTCCAGGTCGGCCAGCCGCAGGATCTCGATCACGTCGTCGAGGTGGGAGGCGATCCCCAGGGTCACGTCGCCCTCGGTGACCCGCCGGGAGCCGTCCAGGGCGGGGGCGTGCACGACGATGTGCGGGAACTCGGTCGGTGGATGTGCAGTCATGCCACAAGGCTCCTGCGGCGGGGCCGGAAACGCACGCCGAAGCGCCGGACGCGGGCGGTTCCGCATCCGGCGCTCGGGGAGCCCGTGGGGCTCTCTGCCGCTGTGGCCGTCCGACGGCGCGAGGCTGGGCGCGACAGGACGTTCGCGCCGCCGGACGGGGTTCAGGGGGATGGCTGGGACCGCGGCGGGTGCGACGGAGTCCGGGGCGTTCCTCCCTCTGGTCGGGAAGAGCGCTCGGTTCCTTCACCACCGCACTGGCTCGCACGCCGCCGCGGTCCTCGCCCCGCCCGCGTGCCGACACCGACCGGTCACCCCTCATCCGGGCCGGTCGGCCGCCGCGGGCCGCCTGTGGGGTCAGTCCTCGCGCAGGGCGCGGACCGCCTCCGCCACGCGCCTGCCGTACTCCGGGTCGGCGGCGTGGAAGTGGGCCAGGTTCTTCTCGATCACGTCGTCGCGGGAGACCTGCGAGAGGCTGCCGGCGATGTTCGCCACCAGCCGCCGCTGCTCCTCCGCGGACATCAGGCGGTACAGCTCACCCGCCTGGGAGAAGTCGTCGTCCTTGGTGTGGAGCGGGGCCTCATGGGTGCCCGTGTGGCCGGTCACGGCGAGGGGTGCCGACAGGGGGCGGCCGGTCTGCGCCGGGCCGTCGTAGGAGTTCGGCTCGTAGTTCCTGGCGTGCCGGCCCTGGGCGTTGGCCGCCATGAAGCCGTCCCGGCCGTAGTTCTGCGCGGTCGTCGCCCGCGGGGCGTTGACGGCCAGCAGGGTGTGGTTGACGCCCAGGCGGTAGCGGTGCGCGTCCGCGTAGGCGAACAGGCGGCCCTGGAGCATCTTGTCGGGGGAGGGGCCGATGCCCGGCACGAAGTTGTTCGGGGAGAACGCGGCCTGCTCGACCTCGGCGAAGACGTTGTCCGGGTTGCGGTCCAGGACCAGGCGGCCCACCCGCTGGAGCGGGTGGTCCCGGTGCGGCCACACCTTGGTCAGGTCGAACGGGTTGAAGCGGTAGTCCGCCGCCTCGGCCGCCGGCATGATCTGCACGTACAGGGTCCAGGACGGGTGCACGCCCCGCTCGATGGCCTGGAGCAGGTCCGTCTGGTGCGAGTTCGGGTCCTTGCCCGCGAGCTCCGCCGCCTGCTCGGCGCTCAGACTGCGCACGCCCTGGTTGGTCTTGAAGTGGTACTTGACGAAGAAGGCGTCGCCCTCGGCGTTCGTCCACTGGTAGGTGTGCGAGCCGTAGCCGTTCATGTGACGGTACGACGCCGGGATGCCCCGGTCGCCCATCAGCCAGGTCACCTGGTGGGTGGCCTCGGGGGAGTGCGCCCAGAAGTCCCACACGTTGTCCGGCTCCTGACGGCCCGTGAAGGGGTCGCGCTTCTGCGAGTGGATGAAGTCCGGGAACTTGATCGGGTCCTTGATGAAGAACACCGGGGTGTTGTTCCCGACGAGGTCGTAATTGCCCTCTTCGGTATAGAACTTGACGGCGAAGCCGCGCGGGTCGCGGACGGCGTCGGCGCCGCCGAGGGAGTCGGCGACCGTCGAGAACCGCAGGAAGACCTCGGTGCGCCGGCCGACCGTGCTCAGGAAGTCGGCGTGGGTGAAGCCGGTGACGTCGTCGGTCACCTCGAAGTGGCCGTAGGCGCCGCTGCCGCGGGCGTGCACCACGCGCTCCGGGATGCGCTCGCGGTTGAAGCGCGCGAGCTTCTCGAGCAGGTGCTGGTCCTGGAGGAGGAGCGGGCCGCCGATGCCGGCGGAGGCGGAGTTCTGGTTGTCGGCGACCGGGGCGCCGGACTCGGTGGTGAGCACGCGCTTCGACATCGTGGGCCTTCCGTGCGGATGTCAGCGGAAATTCATTTCCGCTTCGTGGAGCGTAGGATCGGGTCGGCCGGGGCGTCAACAGTTTGTTGAAGTGGTTTCCGGGCGGCGCCGGAGCCTGGGCGCGACAGGACAGGTGTCGGCGCCGGCACCGCCCGGAAGTCATGCGGTCCGGCTCAGACCTGCGCGCCGGACAGGCGCTCCACCGCACGCAGCAGCGCGGAGTGGTCGAGGCCGCCGTCGCCCTGCGCCCGCAGGGACGCGACCAGTTGGGCCACCACGGCGCCGACGGGCAGGGCGGCGCCGACGTTGCGGGCCGCGTCCGTGACGATGCCCATGTCCTTGTGGTGCAGGTCGATCCGGAAGCCCGGCCTGAAGTCGCGGCTGAGGAAGTTGTCCTTCTTCCGCGTCAGTACGGTCGAGCCGGCCAGGCCGCCGTTCAGCACGTCCAGCGCGGCGGTCAGGTCCACCCCGGACTTCTCCAGGAAGACCACGGCCTCGGCGCACGCCTGGATGTTCACGGCGACGATCAGCTGGTTGGCGGCCTTCACGGTCTGGCCGGAGCCGTGCGGACCGCACAGCACGATGGTCCTGCCCAGCGCCTCGAAGATCGGCCTCGCGGCGTCGAAGTCGGCGTGCTCGCCGCCGACCATGATGGACAGCACGGCCTCGACGGCCCCGGCCTCGCCGCCGGACACGGGCGCGTCGAGGACGCGGATGCCCTTGTCCCCGGCGGCCTTCGCCAGGTCGACGGAGGTCTGCGGCGTGATGGACGACATGTCGATGAGGAGCGCGCCGGACCGCGCGTTCTCCAGGATGCCGTCCGGGCCGTACGCGACGGCCTCGACCTGCGGGGACGCGGGAACCATGGTGATGACCACGTCCGCGTCCCGCACCGCCTCGGCGATCGAGCCGGCCGCGGTGCCGCCGGCGGCGGTCAGCCGGTCCAGCTTGTCCCGCTCCAGCGTGAAGCCGGTGACGTCGTAACCCGCCTTGACGAGGTTCTCGGACATCGGGGAGCCCATGATGCCGAGGCCTATCCAGGCGATCTTGGGGAGGGTGCTCATAAAAGGGTGCCTCTCTGACTGCTGTGATACGTCTGCTGCTCGGCGGGCGTCGGCAAAAGCAGCCCGTCCGGCGTGTGAGGACGAGGGCCGAAGGCCGAAGCGGGGATCCAGGGGCGGCGGCCCCCGGGGACGGTCACCTCAACGGGCGGCGCGCTGTTCCGCCGGCAGCCAGCCGAAGGCCTCGGCGCTCGGCGAAGCCCCCGCCTTGTACTCCAGGCCCACCCAGCCGTCGTAACCGGCCTTGTGCAGCCGGCCGAGGAGGTCTTCCAGGGGGAGTGAGCCCGTGCCCGGGGCGCCGCGGCCCGGGTTGTCGGCGATCTGGACGTGGCCGGTCTTCGCGGCGTACCGCTCGATCACCGACGGCAGGTCCTCGCCGTTCATCGACAGGTGGTACAGGTCCATCAGGAAGCGGGCGTTGCCGAGTCCCGAGGTCTCGTTCACCTTGTCGACGACCGCGACCGCGGCCGGCGCCGACACCAGCGGATACCGCGGCGACTCCGGCTCGTTGAGCGCCTCGATCAGCAGGACCGCCCCGTTGCGGTCGGCCGCCTCCGCCGCCCGGACCAGGTTCTCCAGGGCCAGCGCGTCCTGCTCGGCCGGGTCCACGCCGTCCACGCGGTTTCCGTAGAGGGCGTTGAGCGACCGGCAGCCCAGGGTGCGGGCGAAACCGGCCGCCACGTCGATGTTGGCGCGGAACCGCTCCGACTCCGCGCCCGGGACCGACAGCGCGCCCCGGTCGGGGCCGGGCAGTTGTCCGGCGTAGAAGTTGAGGCCGGTCAGCCGGACGCCGGCGTCCTCGATCGCCTTCCGCAGCCCGTCGAGCTCGGCGCGCTCGGGGGTGGGGGAGTCGACCCAGGGCCACCACAGCTCGACCGCGGTGAAGCCGGCCGCGGCGGCGGCCGCGGGACGCTCCAGGAGCGGGAGTTCCGTGAAGAGGATCGACAGGTTGACGGTGAAGCGCTGCTCTGCAAATCCCATGGGGGTGGGCGCTCCCTTCCGCTGTCTCTGTTTCCATATTGTGGAAGTTGATTTCTGCTTAATGGAAGACTGCCTGTGACCGGGGAGAGCTGTCAAGAGCGCCCGCGCGAAACGGGCGCCCTACCCTGAAGGCATGGCTCGGTCCAACGACGAAGTGGCGGCGCTGCTCCAGGAGTACGCGGACCTGATCTCGATCACCGGCGGCGACGCGTTCAAAGCGCGTGTCTACGAGAAGGCCGCCCGGTCCGTCGGCGGCCACCACGCCGACGTCGCCACGCTCGACCTCAAGGGGCTGCAGGAGATCCCGAACGTCGGGAAGTCCATCGCCCAGAAGGTCCGCGAGTACCTCGACAGCGGCTCGGTGGCCGCCGTCGAGGGGCTGCGGGCGAAGATCCCGGACGGGGTCCGGCGGCTGACGGCCATTCCCACCCTCGGCCCGAAGAAGGCCATGGTGGTCTACGAGGAGCTGGGCGTCTCGTCGGTGGACGAACTCGCCGCCGCCATCCGCGACGAACGGCTGCGCGACCTCAAGGGCTTCGGGCCGAGGACCGAGGAGAACATCCTGCACGGCATCGAACTGCTCCGGTCCTCCGGCGGACGGGTGCGGATCGACGCGGCCATGGAGCTGGCCGAGGACGTCGTCGGCGCGCTCTCCGCCGTGACCGGCTGCGAGCGGTGCGCGTACGCCGGGTCGCTGCGCCGGATGCGCGAGACCATCGGCGACATCGACATCCTCGCCGCGGCCGAGGACTCCGCCCCGCTCATGAAGGCGTTCACCGGGCTGCCGTACGTCACCGAGGTCATCGGGCAGGGCGGGACCAAGACGTCCGTGCGCACCGCCAAGGGGCTCAACGTCGACCTGCGGGTCGTCCCGCCGGACTCGTGGGGCGCCGCGCTGCAGTACTTCACCGGCTCGAAGGCCCACAACATCCGCACCCGCGAGATCGCGGTGCACCAGAAGCTCAAGCTCTCCGAGTACGGCCTCTTCGACGCCGGGAGCGGCGAGAAGATCGTCTCCGGGACCGAGGAGGAGGTGTACGCGCGCCTCGGCCTGCCCTGGATCCCGCCGCCGCTGCGCGAGGACCGCGGGGAGATCGAGGCCGGGCTCCGCGACGAGCTGCCCGAGCTGGTCACCGAGGCCGACCTCCGCGGCGACCTGCACACCCACACCGACCTCACCGACGGGCTCGCCCCGCTGGAGGAGATGGCCGAGGCGGCCGCCGCGCGCGGCTACGCCTACTACGCGATCACCGACCACGCGCCCGACCTGGCCATGCAGCGCATGACCGACGAGCGGATGCTGGCCCAGCGCGAACGGGTGCGCGAGCTGGACGGCACCTACCCCACCAAGGGCCGACGGGGCGGGCTGCGGCTGCTGCACGGCACCGAGCTGAACATCGGCCCCGAGGGCGAGGTGGACTGGCCGGACGACTTCCTCGCCGGGTTCGACCTGTGCGTGGCCTCCGTGCACTCGCATTTCAGGCAGAGCCGCGAGCAGCTGACCCGGCGGCTCGTCCGGGCCTGCGAGAACCCGTACGTCAACGTCATCGGCCACCCCACCACCCGCCTCATCGGCAGGCGGCCCGGCATCGACGCCGACCTCGACGCGGTCTTCGCCGCCTGCGCCCGCACCGGCACGGCCCTGGAGATCAACGCCCACCCGGACCGCCTCGACCTGCGCGACGAGGACATCCTGCGGGCCCGCCGGCACGGTGTGCGGTTCGCCGTGAACAGCGACGCGCACGCCGTGCCGCACCTCGCCAACATGCGCTACGGCATCGGCACCGCCCAGCGGGGCTGGCTCACCGCCGACGACGTGATCAACACCTGGCCCGAGCGACGGCTGCGGAGCTTCCTGCGTAAGGGCCGATGATCCCGGAGGGCTGCCCGAACACCGGCGCCGCGCGTTAGGTTGAGCGCGTGCGATTGAGAGTGGAGTTCACGACCGAGCCCTTCGACCTCGACGAGGCCCCCGCGCACGCGCTGGTCGCCCGTGAGGTCATCGAGGCGGCCGAGCTGGACGCGGTGGACGTCGGGCCGTTCGGGAACACGGCGGAGGGCGGCTCCGACACCGTGCTCACCGCCGTGGACGCGCTGCTGCGCAGGGCCCTGGAGGCCGGCGCCACCCGGATCTCGCTCCAGGTCAACGTGGTGGGGGAGGGCGGCGACAAGTGACCGGAAACGGGGACGAGCCCTTCATCACCGCCGTGAAGCCGCTGGTCGACGCCATGGGCGGGGAGATGCTCCCGCCCGACGAGGCCGGTCCCGACGACGTCGTGCTCGCCTGGGACGGCGTCGACGTGGTCGCCGTACGGCTGCCGCAGCTCGCCGACTCCCTCGACCACATCCTGGCCGCCATGGAGCGCAAGCAGGGCAGGCCGCTGGCCGACCTGGACCGCAAGGCGAAGCAGGAGGTCGTGCGCATACTGGAGGCGCGGGGCGCCTTCTCCGTCCGGCACGGCGTGGAAACCGTGGCGGGCGCGCTCGGCGTGAGCCGCTTCACCGTCTACAACTACCTCAACCGCGAGAAGGAGAACTGACCCTCCCGGTGTGCCGCGGGGGTTGTTACGCGGAATTTTCAACAAAGTGTTGACGCTGGGTGCCGGAGGGCGTTAGCTAACGGCAGCCCGTTCAGCACGAAGGCCGCACACGGCCACGGAGGCTCCCGTGACGTCGACTTCCACGCCCCCGGGCCTGGCCCGGTTCAACGACCTGGAGGAGCCCGCGGCACTCGCCGCCCTCCACGAGGCGTGCGCCGCCACGGCCTGGGCCCGGCGCCTGCTCGCCGCCCGCCCCTACGCCACCCCCGAGGCCCTCTACTCCGCCAGCGACGCCGCCACGGCCGAGCTGGGGGAGGGGGACCTCGCGGAGGCCATGGCCGGGCACCCGCCGATCGGCCGCCCCAGGCCGGGCGACCCCACCTCGGCCAGGGAGCAGTCGGGCATGGCCGGCGCCGCGGACGGCCTCAAGGCGGAGATGCTCGAACTGAACCTGGCCTACCAGGAGCGGTTCGGCCATGTCTTCCTGATCTGCGCCACCGGCCGCACCGGCGAGGAGATGCGGGACGCGGTCAAGGAGCGGATCGGCAACCCGCCGGAGCGTGAGCGGGAGATCGTCCGCACCGAGCTGGGCAAGATCAACCGCATCCGGCTAGCCCGACTCGTCGAAGAGGACGCCTGAGACCATGAGCACCAGCACCACCGCCTCCGTGTCCACCCACATCCTGGACACCAGCGCCGGACGTCCCGCCGAGGGCGTCGCCGTCCGGCTCTCCGCCCGCCCCGGCCGGGAAGCGCAGTGGCAGGCGCTCGGCGGCTCCGCGACCGACGGGGACGGCCGGTGCAAGGATCTGCCGGCGCTGCCGGAGGGCACCACACACGTACGGCTCGACTTCGCCGTGGAGCCGTACTTCGAGAAGAAGCAAGCCGATGCGCAGCAGGACGCCCCCGCGAGTCGGGACAGCGGACCGGCCGTGTTCTTCCCGGAGGTGGCGATCACGTTCGCCGTCGTGCCGGGCGAGCACTACCACGTACCGCTGCTGCTCAACCCGTTCGGCTACTCCGTTTACCGAGGGAGCTAGCTACACATGCCTACGATTCTTGGACAGAACCAGTACGGCAAGGCCGAGAACCGGGTCGTCAAGATCACGCGGGACGGTGCCACCCACCACATCAAGGACCTCAACGTCTCGGTGTCGCTCTCCGGTGACATGGACGAGGTCCACTACTCCGGCTCCAACGCCAACGTCCTGCCGACCGACACCACCAAGAACACGGTGTTCGCGTTCGCCAAGGAGTACGGCATCGAGTCGGCCGAGCAGTTCGGCATCCACCTCGCCCGTCACTTCGTGACCTCGCAGGAACCGATCCACCGGGCCCGGATCCGCATCGAGGAGTACGCCTGGGAGCGCATCGAGGCCTCGGACGCCAACTCGAAGTTCATCGGCGCCGACGAGGTCAAGCACTCGTTCGTGCGCAAGGGCCAGGAGACCCGGCTCACCCAGATCACCTACGACGGCGAGCAGTGGGAGGTCATATCCGGGCTCAAGGACCTCGTCGTGATGAACTCCACCAACTCGGAGTTCTGGGGCTACGTCAAGGACAGGTACACCACCCTCCCCGAGGCGTACGACCGCATCCTGGCCACCCAGGTCTCCGGCCGCTGGCGGTTCAACTGGACCGACGACGAGCAGAAGATGCCCAACTGGGAGAAGTCCTACGAGCAGACGAAGAAGCACATGCTCCAGGCCTTCGCCGAGACGTACTCCCTCTCGCTGCAGCAGACGCTGTACCAGATGGGTGCGCGCATCATCGACAACCGCGGCGAGATCGACGAGGTCCGCTTCTCGCTCCCCAACAAGCACCACTTCCTGGTCGACCTGGAGCCGTTCGGCCTCAAGAACGACAACGAGGTGTACTACGCCGCCGACCGGCCCTACGGCCTGATCGAGGCGACCATCCTGCGGGACGGCCGCGAGGCGAGGATCCCGGTGGACCTCACCAACCTCTGACCTGCCCTTTTTCGGCACCCTCGGCCGGGGTGCCGGGCCTTGCCGGCTCCCCGGCCGCGGCACTCAAATCCCCGGGGTCCTGCCGTGCCCACACCACAAGTCCACTGAGCGAAAAGGACGAATCATGGCAGCAGACCAGCGCATCGTCATCGAGAACTGTTCGATCGCGACCGTCGACGCCCACGACACCGAGTACGCGAACGGGTACGTCGTCATCGCCGGCAACCGGATCGAGTCGCTCGGCGCGGGCCGTGCTCCCGAGGGCCTGGAGAACGTCGTACGGCGTGTCGACGCCACCGGCCACCTGGTGACCCCCGGCCTGGTCAACACCCACCACCACTACTACCAGTGGATCACCCGGGGCCTGGCGACCGACCACAACCTCTTCAACTGGCTGGTCGCGCTCTACCCGACCTGGGCGCGCATCGACGAGCCCATGGTGTACGCGGCCGCGCAGGGCTCGCTCGCCATGATGGCCCGCGGCGGTGTCACCACCGCCATGGACCACCACTACGTCTACCCGAAGGACTCCGGCGACCTCTCCGGCGCGATCATCCGCGCCGCCCGCGAGACCGGTGTCCGCTTCACCCTCGCCCGCGGCTCCATGGACCGCAGTGAGAAGGACGGGGGACTGCCCCCGGACTTCGCCGTCGAGACCCTCGAAGGCGCCCTCACCGCCACCGAAGCGACCGTCAAGGAGCACCACGACCCCTCCTTCGACGCGATGACCCAGGTGGCCGTCGCGCCCTGCTCGCCGTTCTCCGTCTCCACCGAACTCCTGCGGCAGGGCGCCGAACTGGCCCGCCGGCTCGGAGTGCGCCTGCACACCCACGGCTCGGAGACCGTCGAGGAGGAGCAGTTCTGCAAGGAACTGTTCGGGATGGGCCCGACCGACTACTTCGAGTCCACCGGCTGGCTCGGCGAGGACGTGTGGATGGCGCACTGCGTCCACATGAACGACTCCGACATCGCCGCGTTCGCCCGCACGAGAACCGGCGTCGCCCACTGCCCGTCCTCCAACGCCCGCCTCGCGGCCGGCATCGCCCGCGTCCCCGACATGCTCGCCGCCGGCGTCCCGGTCGGTCTCGGCGTCGACGGCACCGCGTCCAACGAGTCCGGCGAACTCCACACCGAACTGCGCAACGCACTGCTGATCAACCGCCTCGGCGCCCACCGGGAAGCGGCCCTGAACGCCCGCCAGGCACTGCGCCTCGGCACCTACGGCGGCGCCCAGGTCCTCGGCCGCGCGAGCCAGATCGGGTCCCTCGAACCCGGCAAGCTCGCCGACCTGGTCCTCTGGAAGCTGGACACCCTCGCCCACGCCTCGATCGCCGACCCGGTGACCGCCCTGGTCCTCGGCGCGGCCGCCCCGGTCACCGCCTCCTTCGTGAACGGCCGTCAGATCGTCGCGGACAACCGGCTGCTGCACGTCGACGAGGACGCGATCGCCCGCGCGACGCGGGCCGAGGCCCAGCGGCTGGCACAGATCGCCGGGCGGTAACCCCGCTTTTCCGCACACCACTTGAGCTCCGGTCGGGAGGGACGGCTCCCGGCCGGTGGCCGTGGACCCCGAAAGGGCCCACGGCGGCCGTCTCCCGGGCGCGCGCAGCCCTGCGCGCGCCCGGGAGAGCGGTCACCGTCCTTCGGTCCCTCCCCCACTCTCGGCTTCGCTCGAGCGGGAGGTGCCCCCATGACCGCCGCACCACCTCCCTGAAACCCGCGTCAGAGCCGATGCGTAACCGACCGGAGGAGCCGCCCGTGTCCGCGTATCCCGTGCACCCCGTCGACGAGAAACTCCCCGCCCTGAAAATGGCCACCACGGGCCTGCAGCACGTGGCCGCCATGTACGCGGGAGTGGTCGCCCCGCCCCTGATCGTCGGCGCGGCCATCGGCCTCACCGGCACCGAACTGACCTTCCTGACCGCCGCCTGCCTGTTCACCGCAGGCCTCGCCACCTTCCTCCAGACCCTCGGCTGCTGGAAGATCGGCGCCCGGCTGCCCTTCGTCAACGGCGTCACCTTCGCCGGGGTCGCCCCGATGACCGCGATAGCCGCGTCCACCCGCGACAAGTCCGACGCCCTGCCCGTCATCTTCGGCGCGGTGATCGTCGCGGGCCTGCTCGGCTTCCTCGCCGCCCCCTTCTTCAGCAAGGCGATCCGCTTCTTCCCGCCCGTCGTCACCGGCACGGTCATCACGCTCATCGGCGTCTCCCTGCTCCCGGTCGCCTTCGGGTGGGCGCAGGGCCCCGACCCGGCGGCGAAGGACTACGGTTCGGCCGAGTACCTGGGGCTGGCCGCCGCGACCCTCGTCATCGTCCTGCTCCTGCGCCGCTTCACCCACGGCTTCGTCAAGCAGATCGCCGTGCTGCTCGGCCTGGTCGCCGGCACGGTCGTCGCGATCCCGCTCGGCGTCACCGACTTCGGCCCGGTCGCGGACGCCGACGTGATCGGCTTCCCGGCGCCCTTCCACTTCGGCGCCCCGCAGTTCCAGCTCGCCGCGATCCTCTCCATGTGCGTGGTCATGGTGGTCTCGATGACCGAGTCGACCGCGGACATGCTGGCGCTCGGCGAGATCGTCGAACGGCCCGCCGATGAGAGGACGATCGCGGCCGGGCTGCGCGCCGACACCCTCGGCTCGGCGCTCAGCCCGCTCTTCAACGGGTTCATGTGCAGCGCGTTCGCGCAGAACATCGGTCTGGTCGCGATGACCCGGATCCGCAGCCGGTTCGTGGTCGCGGCCGGCGGCGGCTTCCTGGTGCTGATGGGGCTGTGCCCGATGGCCGCCTCGCTGATCGCCGTCGTACCCCGCCAGGTCCTGGGCGGCGCGGGGGTGGTGCTGTTCGGCTCGGTGGCGGCCAGCGGCATCCAGAACCTGGTCGGGGCCGGCCTGGAGAAGGGCGAGAACGTCCTGGTCGTCGCCGTCTCCCTCGCCGTCGGCCTGATCCCGGTCACCGAGCCGGACTTCTACCACGCCTTCCCGGAGACCGCCCGGATCGTCCTCGACTCGGGGATCTCGACGGGATGCATGACGGCGGTGGTGCTCAACCTCGTCTTCAACCACCTGGGCCGGCGGCGCGCGCAGACGAGGGGAGCGATGGAGACCGCCGTACCGCTGGCCGCACCCCAGTCGATCACGTGATGCCACGGCTTCGGCCCGCCGCCCCGGTTCAGGGCACCCCGGAGCCGGATCGCCTGGCAGGGCGTGGTCGCGGGCAGCCGGTCCGTGAAGTACGAGCGGGGCGGGACTCCCATCAGGGCGCGGAAGTCGGCGGTCATGTGCGACTGGTCGAAGTAGCCTGCGACGGCGGCGAGTTCGGACCAGCCGACGCCGCCCCCACGGGCGGCGACCGTGCGGACCCGGTCGATACGGGCGTAGTGCTTGGGGGAGACCCCGACGCCATCGGTGAACATGTTCCGCAACTGGCGCTCGATGACGGCGAGTTCGCGGGCCACGTTCCCTACCTGCGCGGGCGCCCGGTCCAGCCGCACGGACAGTGCGTCGACGCCCGCCCGCGGCAGCGGCGTCCCGAGGACCACCGGGCGTTCGCGGGGCCTGAGCGGCCGGCCCCGTCCGGTCCGGGCGCGCCGCCGCCCGGTTCAGGCGCGCCCGGGCCGCAGCACGGCCGCCGCCAGTGCCACGGCCCCCGCGGCGATCACCGCGGCCACCCGGAACGCCAGCCGGTAGCCCTCCGCGGTGGCAGGCACCAGTTCCGCGCCCGCGTGCAGCAGGCCGTCGGTACGGCTCGCCGCCAGGGTGGACAGGGCGGCGAGGCCGAGTGAACCCCCCACCACCTGGGTGGTGTTGAAGAGCCCGGAGGCCAGTCCCGCGTCCTCCTCGCGGGCGCCGGCCATGGCGAGGCCGGTGAGCGGGGGCATCGCCGCGGCGAAACCGGCCGCCATGAGCAGCATCGGGGGCAGCACGTCGGCCGCGTACGAGCCGTCGGCGGGCGCCCGGCTCAGCAGGGCCATCCCGGCGGTGACGAGGACCAGCCCGGCGAGGAGCACGCGGTACGCGCCGAAACGGGCGGTCGCGCGCGCCGACAGCCCCAGCATCAGGGCGCCGACCGCGAGCGGTGCCGGCAGGAAGGCGAGGCCGGTCCGCAACTCGTCGTAGCCCAGCACACGCTGCATGTAGAGCGCCCCGATGAACTGGAAGCCGTACATCGTCGCGATCAGCAGGACCTGCACGCCGTTCGCGCCGCTCAGCGTCCGGGAGCGCAGCAGCCGCAGCCGCAGCAGCGGGTGCTCGGCCCGGGCCTGGCGGGCGGCGAACGCCACGAGGAGCGCAAGGGCGAGCGCGGCCAGGAGCCAGGTGGTGGCCGGGCTCCGGTCGCCGGAGCCGACGATGACGTAGACGGTGAGCATCAGCGCGCCGGTGACCAGGGCCGCCCCCGGACCGTCGGCGCCCCTGCGGAGCCCGGCCCCGGGCTCGGGGGCCAGGATCCGTACCGCGGCCAGCCAGGCCGCCAGCCCGATCGGCAGGTTGATCAGGAAGATCCAGTGCCAGCTCAGCGCCTGCGTCAGCGCGCCGCCCAGGAAGGTGCCCAGGGTGGCGCCCACCGCCCCCACCGCGCTGAACACCGCGATGGCGCGCGCCTGTTCGCGCGGCTCCGGGAAGAGCGACACCAGCATGCCGAGCACGACGGCCGAGGTCATCGCGCCGCCCGCGCCCTGCACCGCCCGTGCCGCGATCAGCGCGCCCTGGCCGGTCGCCAGCCCGCACGCCACGGAGGCCGCGGTGAACAGGACGAGCCCGGCCGCGAACATCCGCTTCCGGCCCACCAGATCACCCAGACGGCCGAACAGCAGAAGCAGACCGCCGAACGGGATCAGATAGGCGTTCACCACCCAGGCCAGCCCCGCCCCGCTGAAGCCCAGGTCGCGTTGGACGGCCGGCATCGCCACGGTGACGATGTTGCCGTCCAGGATCGTCATCAGCGCACCCGCGCACAGGACGGCGAGGGACGCCCGTCGCGGGTATGTTCGGGAAGGAGTCACCGGTGCGGCCGGTGTGCCGGTCGTGGTCGACATGGCCTTGTGGCCTCCGCAATCGCCGTAGCTCGCCGTGGACATCAACAGGAACCGATCGTGCGCAAGGTGCACGACTTGTAACGGGGTTCATGGTGAGTGACCATGAGAGGACGGCGTAAGGAGGCAGCTCGATGTCCCAGAGGAACACCGGTGTTACCAGCCAGGTCGTGAACGCGCAGGCCTGCCCCGTCCGCGAGGTTCTTGACAGGGTGGCCGGCAAATGGAGCGTGCAGATCCTGGTGGCGGCCTCGCACGGGCCCATCCGCTTCACGGAACTGGAGCGAGGCATCGAGGGCATCAGCCGCCGGATGCTGACCCTCACCCTGCGCAACCTGGAGCGCGACGGCCTGGTGACCCGCACCGTGTATCCGACGGTTCCTCCGCGCGTGGAGTACGAACTCACCCCGGTGGCACTGGAGTTGCACGAGACCCTGCAGCGGCTGACCGACTGGGCCGAGCACAACCGCCACTACATCGCGCAGGCCCGGGCGGTCTACGACGCCGAGCACCAGCCGGAACTGCTCGACGTGTAGACGGCGCTGCCGACGCGGCCGGCGTGGACCGCGTCAGAACCCGAACAGCTCCGGGGCCGAGGTGAGTTCCTCGAAGACCTCGCGCGGGTCGGCGACCAGCTTCCGGGCCTTCAGGTCCAGCAGCCCGCCGACCGCGTCGACCTCGGCGGCCAGCGTGCCGTCCGCCTTGGTGATCTTCTGCAGCACGCGGAACGTCTTGCCGGCTCCCCACTCGAACGCGCAGGTCACGTCGACCTCGTCGCCGGCGAGCAGCTCCCGCTTGTAGCGGATCGTCGTCTCCAGCGAGACCGGGCCGACCCCCCGCCCTATCAGCCCGGCCTGGCTGACCCCCGCCGCCTGGAGCAGTGACCAGCGCGCGTGCTCGGCGTAGTTGAGGTACACCGCCTGGTTCAGGTGCCCCTGCACATCGGTCTCGTAGCCACGGACCGTGACGCGGACGGAATACGGTTCGCTCACGACTTCCCCTTCTCGTGTACGACGCACTGATCCTTTGCCGGCATCCTGACACGCCCGTCACACCCGGCGCGGCGATGCCAGCAGATAGCGCGTTCTGGTACGCGGCTCCGTGTACTCGCCCGTCTGCCAGCCCGCCCGGTCCAGGGTGGCCGCGCACGCCCGCAAGGGCTCGCCCTCCGGCGCGTACACCGCGACCGCCTCCGGCTGCGGGGTCGCCCGCACCCGGTAGCCGGGGACGTCCGGCCCCTCCGGCGGATGCCCGGCCGCCTCCAGGGCGAGTGCGGCGGCCCGTACCAGATGCGCACGCTCCCAGCCGCACGGCCGGTCCGTGGCGCCGTCGGGATTGGTCATCCGGCGCAGTTCGAGCAGTCCCTGCCAGGCGCTGTGCACCTCACGGGCGCGCGCCGGGCCGGCGTCGGCCGACTCCTCGCCGCCGACGCGCGCGGCGAAGCCCTGGGCCCGCTCGGGCTCCGTCTCGGCCCGGGGCTCCGGAGCCTCCCGCAGACGGTGCCCGGCCGGTGTCAGGAAGTGGTCGTGCGGCGGGCGCGGGTGCCGGAAGGCGAGCCCGCGCTTCACCAGCGCCGTCAGCTGCGCCTCGGTACCCCGCAGCCGCCCGGTGACCGGGTCGGCGGCGTCGACGACCCGCCGTTGCGCGGCGGTGGGCGGTCGGGTCAGAGTGCACACCTCCCGGCGTCGCGCGCGGTCCTGATCCCTGCTCCTGATCCCTGCTCCGGATCCCTCCTCGGGATCCCTTCTCCGCAGCCTACGACCGGGCACTGACAACGCACTGACCGCGCGGTCCCGCTAGCCGCCGGGCCGGATGTTCCAGCCCGCGATCACCGGCCGGTCGTGCTCCGTGCCCAGCCGGCACAGCGTCCCGGTGGCCAGCTGGAACAGGGCTCCGGCGGACGGCGGCAGGCCGAGTCGGCGGGCGGTCAGGACGCGCAGGAAGTGCCCGTGGGCGACCAGCAGGACGACCCCCTCCGTGTCGGCGAGGGCCGCCTCGACCTTGGACAGCATCCGGTCGGCCCGCTCCCCGACCTGCTCCGGGCTCTCCCCGGGATGGTCCGGCGGGCCGGGCGCGACCCCGTCCGTGAACAGGAACCAGCCGGGCCGGGTGCGCTGGATCTCCGCGGTGGTCACGCCCTCGTAGCCGCCGTAGTCCCACTCCCGCAGGTCGGCGTCGACCCGGGCGTCGGGCACCCCGATCAGCTCGGCGGTCTCGCGGGCCCGCTGGAGCGGGCTGACGAAGGCGGCACCGATGCGGTGCGAGCGGATCAGCGGCACCAGCCGGCGCGCCTCCTCCCTGCCGTGCTCGGTGAGCGGCACGTCGGTCCACCCGGTATGCCGTCCGGACCGCGACCACTCGGTCTCACCGTGCCGGACGAGAAAGACATCAGCCATACGTCAGAGGCTAAGAGCCCAGCGCTCCAGTTCGGCGAAGTCACGCGCCCGCAGACCGTGCCGCGGATCCACCGGAAGGAGCAGCGCGGGCCTGTCGTGGTGCTCGGCGACATGGCGGGCGTCGAGTTCGGTGACCATGTCGTCCACCCACACGAACGGCCGCCCGGCTGCCCAGGCCAGGACGGTCCGCGTCTTCCAGTACAGGCCGTCCGGATCCTTCGCGAACAGCTCCGGCCACTCGATGACGGGCAGCTCGGGCAGTCCGACGACCGGCCCGATCATCTCGTTGGCCTGGTGCATCCAGGTGGTGGCCCAGGCCGGCTCGTACGGCAGCGCGAGCAGCCGCGCCCCGTGCCCCGGATGCAGCCGCACCCGCAGCCCCCGGCGCAGCGCCCGGGAGCCGGGCCGCTGGCGGGCGGACCAGTTGGCGGGGTACAGCCTGCGGGTCACGTACCCGCGGTGCCGCAGGAACCGGGCCCGGAAGGGGTTCAGGGGGCCGTCGACGTCGAGGAGGAGCAGAGGCCGCTGGGTCATGGGGACGGCATACCCGGACGGCCCCGGACGACTACCACGCGACTACTGCCGATAGCCGCTCAGGAACCGCCCGATCCGGCCGATCGCCGTCTCCAGGGTCTCCGCGTGGGGCAGGGTGAGGATGCGGAAGTGGTCGGTGGTGGGCCAGTTGAAGCCGGTGCCCTGGACGACCTGGATCTTCTCCTGGAGCAGCAGGTCCAGGACGAACCGCTCGTCGTCGTGGATGGGGTGCACCTTGGGGTCGATGCGGGCGAAGGCGTAGAGGGCGCCCTTCGGCTTCACGCATGAGACGCCGGGGATCTCGTTGAGCTTCTCCCAGGCCACGTTGCGCTGCTCGTAGAGCCTGCCGCCGGGGCTGACGAGTTCGCGGATGGACTGGCGGCCGCCGAGCGCGGCCTGGATGGCGTACTGGGCGGGGGCGTTGGCGCACAGCCGCATGGAGGCCAGCATGGTGAGGCCCTCCAGGTAGTCCTTGGCGTGCTGCCTCGGGCCGGTGACCACGAGCCAGCCCGAGCGGAAGCCGGCCACCCGGTACGTCTTGGACAGGCCGCAGAAGGTCAGGACGACCAGGTCGGGGGCGAGGGCGGCGACCGAGTGGTGGACGGCGTCGTCGTACAGGATCTGGTCGTAGATCTCGTCCGCGAAGACCATCAGGCCGTGCCGGCGGGCCAGGTCGAGGATGCCCTCCAGGATCTCCCTGGGGTACACCGCGCCGGTCGGGTTGTTGGGGTTGATGATGACGACGGCCTTGGTACGGTCCGTGATCTTCGACTCCATGTCGGCCAGGTCCGGGTACCAGTCGGCCTGTTCGTCGCAGAGGTAGTGCACCGCCTTGCCGCCGGCGAGGGTGGTCACCGCGGTCCAGAGCGGGAAGTCCGGGGCCGGGATGAGGATCTCGTCGCCGTCCTCGACGAGCGCCTGTACGGCCATGGAGACCAGCTCCGAGACGCCGTTGCCGAGGAACACGTCGTCGACGCCCACCTCCAGGCCCAGCGTCTGGTAGCGCCCGGCCACCGCCCGGCGGGCGGAGAGGATGCCGCGTGAGTCGGTGTAGCCGTGCGCCTGCGGGAGCATCCGGATCATGTCCTGGAGGATCTCCTCAGGCGCCTCGAAGCCGAACAGCGCGGGGTTGCCGGTGTTCAGGCGCAGCACGCTGTGGCCCGCCTCCTCCAGCGCGTTGGCGTGCTCGATCACCGGTCCGCGGATCTCGTAACAGACCTCGCTGAGCTTGTTGGACTGCCGGAACTCCATTGCGCCCCTCCGGAAACTCGTGTTGCTTGGTTTTACCAAGTGGGAGCTTGGAAAGTCCAACATCTTGTCTAGACTGCGTCGCATGCCACCTCGCCGAAGCTACGACCAGTTCTGTTCCGCGGCCCGCGCCCTCGACGTCGTCGGCGACCGCTGGACCCTGCTGATCGTCCGGGAGCTGCTCGCCGGTCCGCGCCGCTACACGGACCTGCACGCGGATCTGCCGGGGGTCAGCACGGACGTCCTCGCCTCCCGGCTGAAGGACATGGAGCGGGACGGGCTCACCACCCGGCGGCGGCTGCCCCCGCCGGGCGCCGCGTACGTCTACGAACTCACCCCACGGGGACGGGAGTTGCTGCCGGTGCTTCAGGCGCTGGGCAGGTGGGGTGAGCCCGAACTGGGCGAACGCCGCCCCACCGACGCGGTACGCGCCCACTGGTTCGCGCTGCCGTTGCTGCGGGCCCTGCCGGGCGAGGGGCTCGTCGAAGTCCGGCTGGGGGAGGCGCACTTCCACCTGCGCGCCGGCGCGGAGGACGGTCCGGTGTACGGCGACGGCCCGGCACCGGCCGAGCCCGACGCCCGGCTCGTGCTCGACGCCGGCACGGGTGCCGCCCTGGCACGGGGCGAGTCGGGCCTGGCGGAGGCGGTGCGGGACGGGCGGATCACCGTGACGGGGGACGGGCCTTTGGCCAAGGAACTGCGGGAGGCGTGAAACGACGACCGGGCCGCCGCGAACGGGGGCCCGGTCACCGGTTCCGGTATCGGTTCACACGCCCGGCGGCACTCGCCCCGGCCGTCCCGAGCCCCGGGTCAGCGCGTACCCGCCGATCCCCGCCAGCGCGGCCAGCAAGCCGCCGATCCCGGTCCACACCCACCGGTCGCTCCACCAGCCGGAGGACCAGCCGCCGTCGGGCTCGATGCTGGACAGCACCGCCGACTTCGTGGACGAAGAGCCGTCGTCGGACGAGGAACCGCTCCCGTCCGAAGCGGACTTGACCGCGATCCCCGGCACCAGCGGCTCGGCCAGCGAGCCGTCCACCGCCGCCGAGCCGCCGATGTCCTTGGAGTCCACCTTCACCTCGGCGCTCACCGGCTGGCCCAGGTCGGCCGAGGTCAGGTCCACCACCGTCAGCCGGATGTAGTACGTGCCGGGCAGCGGGTCGTCGGCCCACGGCTCCGACCAGGCGCGCACGGTACGCATCACACAGGCCAGCTCCACCGAGGCGGCGCCCTGTGCGGCCGTGCGGGTCTGCGCGCCGTACTGGCAGGCCTGCCGGCGCCGCAGCCCGTCGTACACGTCGAGCTGCCAGGTCTGTCCCGCGTGCGCGTCGGGCAGCTTCACCGTCGCCTTGACGTCGGGGCGCTGGCCGGCGTCGGCCGGGAACGACCAGTACAGGTAGTCGCCGGTCGACCCGCTGGCCGTCGCCTGCTGCCCCTGGCCGATCTCGGCCGCGGTACGGAAGGAGGTGCCCGCCTGGGTGGGCGCGCCGCTGTCCTGCGAGGCGCTGGGGGAGGGGGAGGAGTCCGCGGCCGCCGGACCGGCCGCCAGGCCCACCGCCAGCAAGGCGGCGCTCAACACACGTGTGATCGACATCAGTTGGTCCTCCAGACCGCGACCCGCCACCGCGACACCCAGCCCCACACCAGACCCGCGAGGAAGCCGGTCAGCACCAGCGCGCCGAGCAGCCACCAGCCGCGGCCGAGACCGAAGGAGGCGACGTCGCTCGCCTTCGAAGGACCGTCCACCACGTCGACCGTCAGCTCGACCGGCAGACCGGGGCTGGTCTTCACCCCGCCTGCGGCCGAGAAGGAGTTGGTCACCTGGAGGCAGACGGTCTCCGGGGTGGTGTCCTCGTCGTCGCTCTCGGCCTTCGGGTACCGCAGCCCGGTCGAGATGACGTCCGTACGGCCGGTCCCCGAGGCCTCGCCGCGCACGATCTCACGGCCGTGCACGGTCACCGCGCGCAGCAGCACGCCGTAGTCGGGGTTGACGGCCCGGTCGGCCGCGACGCTCACCGAAGCGCGCAGCTCCTTGCCCGGCTCGACGTCGACCTTGTACCAGCGCTGCTGCCCGAACTCCTCACGGTCGGTGTACAGCCCCGACTTCAGGGCGGGCGCGGACGAGCACTGGTCCGTCCCCTCGGTGGCCACCGGCGTGACCACGGGGTCCGCCGCCCGGTCCACCAACTGGCCGACCCGGTCGGTCAGTTCCTCCTTGTGCTGGACGGAGGTGTAGGTGCCGCCGGTCGCGTCCGCGATGCAGCTGAGCTGGTCGCGGGTCTTGGCGTCCGGGACCAGGCCGAGGGTGTCGATGGTCAGCCCGACGCCCTTGGCGGCGATCTCGCGCGCCACCTCGCACGGGTCCAGCGGCTGGCAGGTGTCCTCGCCGTCGCTGATCAGGACGATCCGGCGGGTTCCGGCACCGCCCTGGAGGTCGTCGGCCGCCTTGAGCAGCGCGGGGCCGATCGGGGTCCAGCCGGTCGGCGAGAGCGTGGCGACGGCGGTCTTCGCCTCGGTGCGGTCCAGGGTGCCGACCGGGTACAGCTGCGCGGTGTCCTTGCAGCCCTCCTTGCGGTCGTTGCCGCGGTAGTTGGCACCCAGGGTTCGGATGCCGAGCTGGACCCCCTCGGGCGTCGCGTCCAGCACCTCGTTGAACGCCTGCTTGGCCGCGGCCATCCGCGTCCCGCCGTCGATGTCCGCCGTCCGCATGGAACCGCTGACGTCCAGCACGAGCTCCACCTTGGGAGCGGCCTGTTCGGTCTCGTCGGCGACCGCATGGCCGGGGAACGCGATCCCGGCCGCCAGGGCGGCGAGCAGAGCACAGACTCCTGCCGCCGGCCGATGTGTTCTGATCATCGGCGGATCCTATTGATCAAAGGCGCCGGGCTCCAAAACGGGGTCCGGACCGGTGCATCAGGGTGGCCGGCAGGTCAACGGACGGCGGCGAGCGGGTTCGGCAGGGCCGTCCACTGGTCGCCGGGCACCTCCGGGGAGAGCCGCATCAGGGTCAACGCCTTGGTGGGCAGCGGGCCTTCGCGGAGCGCCGTCAGGTCGGGGGTGGCGGGCAGGTGCCGTACGGCCGCCTCCAGGGCCGTCGCCAGGGCCGGTCCCGAACCCGCCGTGCCCGCGAGGGCGCCCGCGACCAGGGAGCCGAACAGCTTGCGGCGCAGGACGGTTTCGTCGTCCGTGACCAGACGGCCCGTCAGATCGGGC
This sequence comes from Streptomyces sp. NPDC001507, assembly GCF_042894765.1. Lineage (NCBI taxonomy): Bacteria > Bacillati > Actinomycetota > Actinomycetes > Kitasatosporales > Streptomycetaceae > Streptomyces > Streptomyces sp. NPDC001507. Next base: position 408,618 of record NZ_JBIAVV010000006.1, on the reverse strand, counting down.
GGGGTGACGCCGTGGCGGCGCAGGCGGGCTGGGCTGAGGCGGATGTCGGCCAGGTCGCGGTAGACCAGGCGGAGCGGGGCGCCGGTCCCGGAGAGCACGACCAGGAGGTTCTGGCCGTGCGCCTCCAGGGCCACGCCCAGGTCCAGCAGCCGCAGCCCCACCGTCAGCGCGAGCCGGGTGAACGCGGCCAGCCAGGACGGCGATTCGGGGAGCGTGGTGGTGGCCAGCGCGGCCACCGGGAGGACCCGCTCGCCCGGTGCCGCGTACGCCTGCGGGGACTCGCGCAGCAGCGCCGCCAGGTCGGGGGACCCGGCGGTCACCGCGCCCAGCGTGCGGGTGACGTGCAGGAGCCCGTCCGTGCGGTCCGCCACGTCGGTGGCGAACGACGACAACGTCGCCGCCGCGCCCACCGAGTACGCCGAGATGTCCCGCACGGACGAGGTCAGCCGGGCACTGAGCGCGGTCTTCACGTGCGTCCCGCCGTCAAGGGCGAGCGTGCGCAGGGACATCAGCGGGTGCGCCTCCCGCCAGGGCCCGGCCGGGCCGCCCTTGAGGACGTGGGCGTGCTGCCAGGGGTGCACGGGAATCAGCAGACGCTGCCCATCGCGGAGTTCGGCCGGCCAGTCGCCGATCAGCAGGCAGTCCCCGGCCGCGGCCGGGACCGTCTCCAGCCGCACGGCCTGCCGGTGCTCCGGCCCGTACGCGAGCTGCTCCGCCGCCGAGAAGCCCGGCCGGGAACGGCAGTTGGGGTGGAAGGGATGGCCGTCGACGACCCGCTGCTCCCACTCCCAGTCCGACCGGGGCCACTCTGGGGAACCGGCCTCCTGACCGGCCCGCGAGAGCGCCAGCGAGGCCGCACTGTGGCCGAGCTCGGCTGCGAACCCCGTCGAGTGCGGCCACCCCAGCTCCGTCATCAGCCGCGCCGGATCGTCGTACGCCTCCCCGTCCAGACGCACGGCGGTCACATACGCGCCCGTCGCGTACGGATCCGCCCGCGGCCCGTGCAGCGCCCGCCCGTCGGCCAGCCACAGGGCGAGGCTGTGCGCCCCGCGCACCCGGCGCGCCACCCACGGCAGCGGCTCGTGCGCCAGCGCCCGCCACAGCCGGGTCAGCACCGCCGCCCGCGCACCGGGCAGCTCGGCCGTGTACCGGTCGACGAGGTCCGGCCGCACCTCGGCCAGCTCCGCGGCCAGCCGGGTCTCGACGGGGGAGGGACGGCGCACGGGGAGGCTCCTCGGGGACGGGTACGACGGACATGATGACCGATGACGGGCGACATACTGATCAGGAACGGACTGTGTGGACGTAGCGAACGAATGGAACGCGTGGACCTCATGCCCCTCAGCGACGCGGCCGGCGAACGCGCCGACGCGTATGCTGCCGCGCCCCTGCTCAACTGCCTGCTGCGGGAGGTGGCCCACCCGCTCCCGGACGCCGGGGAAGGGCCGTGGCGGGTCCACCGGCTGCCCGGCGGCGGACGGCTGCTGCGGGTGCGCGGCGAACGCCGGCCGACCGCGCCCGAGGTGTTCGCGGACGGCACCTGGCACCGCCTCGGCCACGCCGAACTCGTGAAACTCGTCGCCGAGGAGCTGCGCACCCACACCGGGCACTCCAACGGCGACCTGCCCGCCGAGATGCTCGACAGCCGGGACGCGGTCGCCGCGCTGCTCACGGCACGCGCCGGGGCGACGGCGCCCGACGATCCGTACCTGCGCTCGGAGCAGTCCCTCATCACCGGCCATCCCTACCACCCCGCCCCCAAGGCACGCGGCGGCGGCCCGGTCACCGCCTGGCTGCCGTACGCCCCCGAGGCGCACGCCCGGTTCCCGCTGGTGCTGCTCGGGGTGCGCGAGGACGAGGTGGCGGAGGAGGGCGACACGACGGCGCTGGACCGGCTGGCCGCCGTACCGCCCGGCTACCGGCTGCTGCCCGCCCACCCCTGGCAGCTCGACCTGGCCGCCCGCGGCCTCGCCCCCGCCTTCGCGGACGGCCGGCTGCTGCGCCTCGGCGAGAGCGGCTTCACGGCCTGGCCGACGGCGGCGATCCGCACGGTGTACGAACCGGAGCGGGACCTCTTCCTGAAGTTCAGCCTGGACGTCCGGATCACCAACGACATCCGCCGCCTCTGGGCGCACGACCTGCGGAAACTGGGCCGTACCAACGCGGCCGTCACCGCCGCGTTCACGGCGATGGGCGGGCCCGCGGGCTGGCTCGGCGACCGCGGCTACCGCACCGCCCGGTTCGCCTTCGAGGAACTCGCGGTCATCGTCAGGGACGGGCTGCGCGGACCGCTGCTCCCCGGGGCGACCCCGCTGCTCGCCGCCGGCCTGGTGGAGGGCTTCGACGGCGACCCGCTGGCCGCGGCGGCGGACCCCGGCGCCTGGTGGGAGGCGTATCTGCGGGCGGTCGTACCCCCGGCCCTGACCGCCTTCGCGGAGCACGGCGTCGTCCTCGAAGCGCATCTGCAGAACACCCTGGTCGCCGTCGACGCCGACGGCATGCCCGTGCAGGCGCTGTACCGGGACGCCGAAGGGGTCAAGCTGCGCGCCGACGTGGACCGGGTGGCCGGGTGGGAGCGGCTGGTGTACTGCCTCGTCGTCAACCACCTGACCGAGGTCGCCGCCGCCCTCGCCGAACGCCACCCCGGGTTCGACCCCTGGCCCGCGGCCCGGCGGGAGCTGGCCCGGCATCCGCTCCCGGAGACGGCCGAACTGCTGGCCTCCCCGGCCCTGCCCGGCAAGACCAACCTCCTGCTGCGCTGGACCGGCGCGGACGGGGCCGACGCGCGCTATCTGCCGTTGCCGAATCCGCTGGCCTGAAACCGGCGGGGGCGAAGGGGCGCCGGCCTACGATCACAGCGTCCGGTCCGCTGCCGACGAGGAGTGCCAACCGCCATGGGTGACGAACGAGTTGTCGTGGTGACCGGCGGCGGTACCGGCATCGGCGCCGCCACCGCCCGGCTGCTGCGGGCCGCCGGACACCACGTGGTCATCGGCGGGCGGCGGCCCGAACCGCTGCGGCGGGTGGCCGAGGAGACGGGCGCGCTGGCGCACCCCGGCGACCTCGCGGACCCGGCGGCGATCCAGGACCTGATCGGCACCGCCGTCGCCCGCCACGGCCGGCTCGACGGACTGGTCCTCAACGCCGGCATCGGCCGCAGCGGCGCGGTCGGCGACCTCTCGGACGAGACCTGGGACGAGGTGCTGCGCACCAACCTGACCGGCCCGTTCCTGACCCTGCGCGCCGCCCTGCCGCACCTGCTGGAGACCCGCGGCGCGGTCGTCGCGGTCGCCTCCGTCGCCGCGCTGCGCAACGGCTGGGGCAACGCCGCGTACGCCACCTCCAAGGCCGCGCTCCTCCAGCTGTGCCGCTCGGTGGCCGTCGACTACGGCAGCAGGGGCGTGCGGGCCAACACGGTGTGCCCCACCTGGGTGCGCACCGAGATGGCCGACGGCCGCATGGCCCGCTTCGCGGCGGAGGAGGGCATGGCCGGCGGGATCGAGGAGGCCTACGCGGAGGCGACGCGCCTGGCGCCGGCCGGCCGCCCGGCCGACCCGGCCGAGGTCGCCGAGGCGATCGCCTGGCTGCTCTCGCCCGCCGCGTCCTTCGTCAACGGCGCGGCCCTCACCGTCGACGGCGGGATCACCGCCCTCGACCCGGGCACGGTGCCGTTCGGATTCCGCGTGGAGAGCCGGGAGAGAGGTTACTGAGTTCCGGCGCTGACGGCCGTGCCCCGCGGGACGGCAGAGAGAGCGAGCGGTGCCGACGGAGACGCCGAACCGTTGCGAGGGTGCCGTGCAGCCACAGGCGCAGCAGGGCCGACCGGGGCGCGCTGGTGGCAGGGGATCTTGCAACGTCGGTGGCAACCATCCCGTCCCCCGATCAGTCGCCACGCCGAAGAGTTCACCGCACCGACGATCACCAGATCGGCACGCGCCGGCCACGCCGCTGTCGGCTTGCGCGGGGGCGGGCTGTTGTTGATCCACCCGCCCCCCCCGCACGCGGAAGAAGGCCCCCGCCGAGTGGCGGGGGCCTTCGACCTCTTGGAGACTCCTAGCCTTCCAATGCCGTGCGGGTCAGTGCAGTGCGCTGACTTCGGTCGCCGAGAGTGTCCGGGGGTAGACGTGAACGTCGGCGACGGAGCCGGGGAAGGCCAGGTAGGGGGTGGTGGCGGAGGCGCTGTTGACGCAGCCGCCGATGGTCAGGGGCAGGGAGGAGTCGTACTGGGGGCTGAGGTTGGTGGCGGTCCCGACCAGGGTGCCGTTCTGGTAGAGCGCCATGTTGCCGGTGGTGGAGGCTCCGGGGACCGGTGCCCGGAAGGTGGCGACGAGGTGGGTCCAGGTGCCGACCGGGCCGGAGTTGTTGTCTCCCTCGGCGGTGGGGAAGTCGGAGTTCTCGTCGTTGGTGGTGGTGGTCTGGAACATCCAGGCGGCGCTGGGTTTGTCGTAGGAGAGGTAGAAGGACTGGTGCTGGGTGGTGCCCTGGCAGACGGCGGTGGTGCCGAGGGCTGAGTTGATCTTCACCCAGGCGGAGACGGTGTAGTCGCCGAGGGTGTTGACCGCGCTCTGCCTGCTCTTGAGGAAGCCGGTGCTGCCGTCGAAGGCGACACTGCCGGACAGCCCGCTCGGCGCGTCGCTGCCGTAGGTGGCGCCGCCGGTCGCGGTGACCGGGTTGAGGGAGGCGGTGTCGGCGCCGTTGGCGGCGAGCTTCCAGTCGTCCTCGGGCATGCCGTTCTGCCAGCCGGCGGGCACGATCACGCTGTTCGCGCCGGCGTCACTCGCCGTCATGGCGAAGGGGTAGACCTGGACGTCCGAGACGGAGCCGGGGAAGGCGTTGTACGGAGAGGTCGCGGCGGGGTCGTTGACGCAGCCGCCGACGGTCAGGGGCATGGAGGAGTCGTACTGCGGGGTGAGGTTGACGGCGGTCCCCATGAGGGTGCCGTTCTGGTAGATGGACATCACGCCGCTGTTGCCGTCGCCTTCCACGGGTGCGGTGTAGGTGACCAGGAGGTGGGTCCAGGTGCCCAGGGCCCCGGTGTTGGTGTCTCCTTCCGCGGTGGGGAAGTCGGCGCTGTCGTCGTTGGTGGTCGTGGTCTGGAACATCCAGCCCTTGTTGCCCCGGTCGTAGCCGATGTAGAAGGCCTGGTGCTGGCTGGTTCCCTCGCAGATGGCGGTGGCCGGGTTGTCCGCGGAGTCGAGCTTCACCCAGGCGGAGACGGTGTAGTCGGCGAGGGTGTTGACCGCGGTGTGGTCGCTCTCCAGGAAGCCGGTGCTGCCGTCGAAGGAGATGGCGGTGTCCGGGGCGTTGACCGCGTCGGCGCCGGTCGAGCCGAAGCTCGCACCGCCGACCGCGGTGAACGGGTTGTCCCCGCGTGCGTCGGTGCCGTCGGCGGCCAGCTCCCACTCGTTGTCGGGGGTGTCGCCGCCGGTGGCCTCCGGGACGATCAGGTTCGGCGCGATGCCGACGACCTGGGTGTTGGTGTCGTTGAGGTAGCGGGCGGCGAGGTCGTCGTAGTACGTGTTCGACGGGTTGCCGCTGGAGAGGTCCGCCGCCTTGACGGTCGAGGAGGTGGCCGTGCCGTCCGTGGAGACGGCCGCCGCGAAGTCGATGACCTGGGTCGGGAAGTTGTCGAGCAGGTACTGGTTCACCTGCTCACGCGCTGCCTCCTGGGTCGCCGTGCCCGGGTGCGCGGCGGTGAACGGCGGGATGGTGGTGAGGTAGACGGTGATGTTGGAGTTCTGGGTGACCGGCTGCCCGTTGATGTAGGCCTGTCCGTCGTCGGTGTAGTACGAGCTCAGTTCGCTGTTGAGCGCGGCCAGTCCGGTCTCGACGCCGGTGGCGCAGGCGTCGGCGGTGCCGGTGCAGTTGAGCAGGTCGGCGGCGCCGGTGGAGACGAGCACGGTCCGCACGTTGCCCTGTGCCAGGACGTTGCGGTCCAGTGGGTTGAGCGCGTTGGTCGGGGTGTCGCTCGACGTGCCCTGCGGCAGCAGGTTGTTGCTCAGACTGGTGCTGTTGGTGCCCGCGTTGAGCACGCCGTAGTCCACCGAGGAGTCCCCGTTGGCGTCGCCCACGATGGCGCCGGTGATGGCGTCGCTCAGGTGGTGCTGTCCGTCGCCGCTCGCGGTGTCGCCGTTGACGCTCTGGTCACCGTAGAGGACCAAGGAGCCGGTGGGGGCGGAGGCCGGCGTGGTGACGTCGATGCCGGCCAGGTATGGCAGACCGGTGTACGTGGTCTGCGTGAACTTGGTGGCCGCGGTGTCGCCGGTGCGGTTGGCCGCGTCGCTGACCCAGACCGGGGTCTGGGCCGTGGCGTGGCCAGGCAGGGCGGACACCGAGCCGTGCACCTGGAGGGAGACCAGGACCGTCGCCTGCTGGTCGACGTGCAGGGTCACCGGGTCGCTGGTGACGTCGCCGCCCGCCGGGATCGTGACCGTGGCGGCGCCGCCGAAGGCCAGCGCCACCGGTGCCGCGGTCGCCGTGGCGCCGCCGGCGGTGGTGTCCTGCAGGGCGACGGAGGCCGCGTCGAAGGTCACCGGGCCGCTGCCCATGGCGTTGGACAGGTGGACACGGACGCCGTTGCCGTCGTCCGTGCCGATGCTGACGTGGGCCGGGACGCGCAGTGTCTGCCCGTTGACGGTGGCGGCGCTGCCGCCGGACTGCGTCACCTTGGCGGTGTCCTGGACGGAGGACCAGGTGCCGACCCAGTGCTGGGCGCCGGTTCCGCTGCCGGTGGCGGTCAGCGGCCGCAGGCCCATGCCGAGGATGTGCAGCGCCGGCTGGCCGGCCTGGACGCCGTTGGTGAACAGCGGCAGGGAGATGCTGCTGATGACCGAGCCGGGGCAGGCCAGCGGGACGCTGACGGCGTAGATCTTCGGGCCGGGGCTCGGGCTGGTCTGGGTGTTGTTGCTGTGGTTCTGGTGGACGAGGGTCAGCGTGGCCCCGGAGGCGGGCCCGCTCAGCCAGTCGGGCACGGTGTCCAGCGTGTACGACTGATCGGCGGGGGCGCCGTTCGGGTCCAGGCAGTTGTTCTTGGCGTAGGTGACGGTGCCGGTGGCGCCCTTGGCCGCGCCGCCGGTGGCGAAGGCCAGGAAGACCACGGCGCCGCCGGTGTTCACCGTGCCGCTGCTCGGCACGGTGACGGTCTGCCCGGAGGCCAGCATGTTGTCGTAGGTGCCGGTGCCGAACTTCGGCAGCGCGATGCTCGTACCGTCGACGGTCACCGACTTGCCGCTCTGCCAGCCCGAAGTGCCGGTCAAATCAGCGGAGTTGATGCTGTTGCCGGATCCGTCGGCGTCGGCCGGGCTGGTCGCGGTGGTGAAGGTGCTGGTCGCGGTGTTGTTCAGGCAGCTGCCCGTGCTGTTGATCGCGCAGGTCAGTGCCGGCGCCAGCCGCAGCACGTCGATGCCCGCCTGGTAGCCCGTGGAACTGGGGTTCTTGCCGGTCAGGGTGAGGGTCAGGGTGTGCGCGCCCTGCTTGAGGGTGAGCAGCTGGCCGTTCGCGTCCTTGGGGATGCCGAGGTTGACGAACCGGGTGGTGGTGTACGAGCCGTAGGCGTCGAAGCCGCTGAGCAGCGTGGCCTGGGTGGGCTTGCCTGCGTCCAGGACCAGGTTGTAGATGCCGTAGTCCTTGGCCTTGGTCAGGTTGGCCCCGAAGCTCCAGGGACCGTCCTTGGGGATGTCGAAGCCGAACGTCGCGGTGTCACCGCTGACCACCTTCGAGGTGGTGCTCTTGTTGGCCAGCATGGCTTGGTAACCGTCGGCGAACTCGTAACCGCTGAAAGCGGCCTGGCTGATCAGCTGACCGCCCTTGGACGTGGTGGTCGCCTTGGGTACGGCGGTGGTCGTGCCGTCGGTGTTGGTCGCCGTCCAGCCGGTGATCATCTTGTCGCCGTAGGCGTACGTCGGGGTGCTGGTGCCGGCGTAGAAGGCGTAGCTCGTCTGCGTGATGGACGTCGAGCCCGCCTGGTCCACCGCCTTGGCGTACAGCGTGTGCGGTCCCGCCTTGGCGGGGGCGAAGGCGGGGGAGGCGCTGCCGTTGAGGACCGCGGTGCCGGTGCCGGGGCCGTTGTCGGAGGTGGCGTAGTAGACGTGGCCCGGTGCGATCGTCGTGCTGGTGGTCCAGTGGGTGACGGTGCTGCTGTAGACGGTGTTGCCGAGCGTGGCGTCCAGCGCGAAGAGGTAGCCGGTGATGTTGTTGGTGTGGTTGTTGCTGATCGTGAAGGTGCCCTTGTCGCCGTAGGCGGCCCCGATCTGCTTGGCCGGGAACTGACTCGAGGTCACCGTGGGCGCGGGAGGCGCGCTGGTGTCCACCGTGAACGTCTGCGTCTTGGTCCAGATGCCCGATCCGGTGCCCGCCCAGTAGCCGGCCGAGTTCTGTGCGGTGGCCTTCCAGGTGTAGGTGCCGTCCGGCAGACTCGGCGTGGTCCAGTCACTGCCGTTGGTGTTGTACCTGGCGCGCTTCTTCGAGTCCGTGCTGGGTCCGAAGCCCTGGTGGATCAGGGTGCCGGAGGAGTTGTAGACGTTGTACTCGATGCGCACCAGTTCGCTTCCGCCGGCCAGGTCGGGGTCGACCGCGCGCGCGGACAGCGTCGGGGTGTGGGTGGTGGTCATCGTCTTGCCCAGGTTCACCGTGGACGGCTTGATGGCGGGGGTGCCGGTGCCGTTCTTGAGCTTGGGCCGGTAGCTGTAGGTGACCGACATGGTGGCGCCGCCGCCATAAGCGAGCTGCTTCCACTGCGTGGCGTCGTTCATGTCGGGCGACTGGACCATCAGCGTCATGCTCTTCCAGCCACCGGCCGCCGCGCTCTGCGCCCGGGAGGTCACGTCGAACTCCAGTGACGGCGGGCTGACCCAGGAGTTGGCACCGTCGGTGACCGGGCAGGTACCGGCCTCGTGGCTCTTGGGGTTGGTGCCCAGCGAGCCGGTGCGCCCGCCGGGCTCATGACCCCAGTACAGCGACGACGAACTCCACCCGGCGGGGCGGTCGGTGCCGTAGACGGCGGCCGGGGTGTCCGAGCAGGAGGCGGCGGAGAGCTGCTTCACGTACAGCGAGGCGTGTGTGACCACCGCGCCTTTGATGCCGCTCGTGTTCATCTGGTAGTAGGTGCGGGCCCGTTCTCCGTTGCCGGGGGAGGAGTTGTCCCAGCCCTCGCGGGCGTTGGTCGCGCCCGAGGTGGACGTCGAGTTGTAGACGTTCCACCCGTTGTCCGAGATCCGCGCCCAGTCCAGCTGGGAGGGCCTGCCGCTCCACTCGGGGTCGACGTAGACCGGGTAGGTGGTGCTCTTGGCGGTCAGCAACTTCTGGTCCAGGCGCAGCAGTTGCTTGCCGTTGTGCAGACTCACCCGCACCTGGGCACGGTGCCTGCCGACCTTGGCGGCTGCCTTCTGTTCGGCACGGGCCGAGGAGACGGTCGCCGTGTGGGCCGTCGGCACGCCGGAGGACTTCTTGCCGGCGCTGTCCCACATCAGCGCGGTGTCACTGTGGAACACCGTCTCGCCGGTGCGCTTGTCTGTGGCCCGGGCCCCACCGTCACGGGTGGGAGTCACCTCGACATGGGAGGAGGTGGTGTTCAACGTGAGGCTCCGCAGGCGCGGATCGGCCGCCGCCTTACGGGACTTGACCACGAGGATCGAGGAGTAACCAGAGGCGTCCGCGGTCAGCTGCAGGTCCACCTGCGGCAGGACGTCGGGGTAGGTGGCGGTGGCGCCGGAGATCACCGGCTCGGGCAGCTTGCCCGGCCAGGAGAAGCCCAGCCGGTCACTGCCGCTGCGCATCGTGACCAGCGCGCCCGAACCGCCGTCGGAGAACGTCACGTTGGTGACGGCTGCCCTGGGCGCCCAGGTTCCGTTCGCCTGCCGCACCAGCTTTGTGTCGATCGGCACCCACTTCCCGTGCTGCAGCGTGCGCTGCGGCATCGAGGAGTCGGTGCGGGTGAAAGTGCCGTTCGGGTTGGCCATCACCAGCGTTCCGCTGTCGGTGAGTTGGTCGATCGTCACCGGCTTGCCGGTCGCCTTCGCCCGCGCGGACGCCGCCTCCGTGGCGTTGAGACGCCGGCCGGCGGACTGGGAACGCGGGCTGTGCGATTTCGGGTGCGACGACTGGGCGGAGGCGGCAGGCGCCGCGTGGGCCGTCACCGTGGCGGTCAGCGAGCCGGCGGCCAGGGCCGCGACGACAGCGACGGCAACGGGTCTTGGCACGGGCCGTCTGGACGCGGGCATGCGTGTGCGGAAGGCGGACATTCGAAGTCGGGATCCTTTGCAGGTCTCGGGCGGTCCCCCCGTGGGCCCCGCGCCGAGGTGCATTCTGTGGGGCCGGTGTGAGCCGGGTCCATCGTCGATTGATCACCTGGTGACCGAAGTGGGTCCGTTTTTGACGTATGCAAGTCAAATTGGGTTCAACCCTGGGGGATTCCTTTGCAATCCATGTGCGTGCGCTTTGCAAGCTGTGTTGATCCCAGGACCTAGCGTGAAGCTTCCGTGGGGGCTTGATCAACTGTGCCCCCGCTTTGGCGTGCGCTCAACCGGCCCTGACCTAAGGCCACTTGGGCGCCCACAGCAACACCCGGGGGCGGCTTCGCCGTGCCCTGGGCCGGGAACGGGGGAGCGCTCACCATGACACGAACGGCCGGGTTGGGAAGACGGATACGACGGGGCGTCAGACGGCTTCGTGGCCTCAGCCTCGCGACGACGGGTGTCCTCATGGTGAGCATGCTCGCCCCCGCCGCGGACGCGATGGCTGCGCCGGGTTGGCATCGGCACGTCTCCGCCCCCGCCGTGGCCAAGGACAAGCGGATTTCCTTCACGCACGCGAAGCCGAAGGCGGCAGCCGTGTCGAAGGGATTCACACGGTTCGATCCCGCGGGGCACGCGTCGTTGCCGGGTGCGGGGAGCTCGACGGTGTCGCTGACCGCTCCGCCCACCGGCGGGCGCTCCGCGCACGCGCCGACGGGTTCGGCGTCCTCGCAGCGAAGGGCATCGCGTGTGCGGGCGGGGTCGTCGCCGGTGCTGCTGTCGGCGGTGCGTTCGGGCACCACGGCGCGCCGGGTCCAGGTGACCACGGTCGACCAGAAGACCGCGCGGGCCGCCGGTGTGCACGGCGTGCTGTTCACCCTGCGCAGCGTGGGCGGTACCGGCTCCGGCAGCGTCGGGGTCGACGTGGACGACGCGACCTTCCGCAACGCCTTCGGCGGCGACTACGCCTCCCGGTTGCACCTGGTGCGGCTGCCGGCCTGCGTGCTGACGGCCCCTCGACTGCCACGGTGCCAGGCGCAGACCCCGCTGCGCACCAAGGCCGGTGCGCCGTTGTCGGCCCAGGTCTCGCTGCCGGCGACGACGACGTCCAAGACCCTTTCCGCGCACACCGCCGCGGCCTCAGGCGGCATGGTGGCGCTGGCCGCGACCTCGGGTACGAGCGGCTCGTCCGGCGACTACACGGCGAGCAGTCTGTCGTCCGGTGGCACGTGGTCCACTGCGGGCAACACCGGCGCCTTCACCTACAACTACCCCATCGCCGTGCCCGGAGCCATCGGCGGTTCGGCACCCACACTGACCCTGAACTACAACTCGGCGACCCAGGACGCGCGTACCGAGGGCACCAACAACCAGTCCTCGTGGCTGGGTGACGGCTGGTCGACCTCGGACAACTACATCGAGCGGACCTACAAGTCCTGCACGGACGACTCGTCGTCGGACGCGCCCAAGAACGACGGCGACGAGTGCTGGGCGGGCCAGATCCTTACCCTGTCGCTGGACGGGAAGTCCACGCCGATCGTCTACGACGACAGCACCAGGACGTTCCGCCCCGCGCAGGACGACTCCACCACGAAGATCGAGGATCTGACCGGCGCGACCAACGGCACCGACAACGGCGAGTACTTCAAGGTCACCGAGAACGGCATCCAGTACTACTTCGGCTGGAACCGCCTGCCAGGCTGGAGTTCCGGCAAGGAGGAGACCAGGTCGGCCTGGACGATGCCGGTCTACAAGGCGCACGGCGGGGTGTCGGACTGCCCGGCGGGCACCGACTTCGCGTCCAGCTCCTGCACTCTGGGCTACCGGTTCAACCTGGACTACGTCGTGGACCGCCACGGTAACGCGATGGCGTACTACTACGCGCCCGAGACGGGTTACTACGGCCCGGACATGAAGAACACCGCGGTGGCCTACATCCGCGGTGGGACGCTGAAGCGCATCGACTACGGCATGACCTCGTCCACGGTCTACTCGGGTACCGCACCGGAGCAGATCCTGTTCGACGCGACGGCGGAGCGTTGCATCGCGGGCACGCCCGCGGGCAACACGTGCTCGGACTCCCAGTTCACCAAGTCCAACCCGGACTACTGGCCGGATGTGCCGGTCGACCTGAACTGCGCCAAGGACGCGACGGACTGCACCAACCACGGGCCCAGTTTCTGGTCGCGCAAGCGTCTGACCTCGATCACCACGCAGGTGCAGGTCAACGGGGCGACCAAGCAGGTGGACCGCTACGACTTCACGCAGTCCTTCCCCGACGGCGGGGACCACGCCCCGACCCTGTGGCTGGACAGCATCAAGCACACCGGCCTGGACCTGCTCGGCGGGGCCTCCGCCAGTGCCTCAACCCCGTCGGTCAGTTTCGATCCGCCGTTGCAGCTGGCGAACCGGGTCGGGACGATCCCGCAGATGCCGTTGATGTACCACGACCGGATCCAGACGGTCACCACCGAGACCGGTGCGCAGACCACGGTGGCCTACGACACCCCGGACTGCTCCAGCGCCCCGGCAAGTGATCCGTCCGACCCGGCGGACGCGGCGGCGAAGGGGTTCGCCTCGACGAACAAGCTGCGGTGCTTCCCGGCGTACTGGACGCCGGACGGACAACCCGCGCCGATGCTGGACTGGTTCTATCTGCACCCGGTCAAATCGGTGACCACCATCGACCCGCACAACAACTACCAGGACGGCACCGAGCCGGAGTTGCTGACGGAGTACTCCTACAAGGGGAATCCGGGCTGGCACTACGACGACAACGAGACGGTCAAGAGCAAGAACCGCACCTGGGGCCAGTTCCGCGGCTTCCCGGAAGTGGACGTCACCACCGGTGACCCGAACGTCTTCCACTACACCGACGGGGCCAAGGTCTACGACCGGAAGACCCTCACCAAGACCTACTACTTCCTGGGCATGAACGGCGACACCATGCCGTCGGGGACTCGTAGCGTGCCCCCGCTCACCAGCCAGGACGGCAGCGTCAGCGTCGCCGACGACAACCCGCTGGCCGGGCAGGTCTTCGAGACCGACACCTACACCGGTGTGAACGGCGACATCGACAAGGCCGTCGTCAACGTTCCCAAGATCATCGGCCCCACCGCCACGCGGTCCCGGACCGGAATCGCGGACCTGACGGCGAACATGGTCCGTCCCGCCAGAACGCTGACCCGCCAAGCCGTCTCCTACGGCTGGCGCAAGACCGAGACCGACTCCTTCTACAACACGACACTGGGCCAGACCACCACCGGAATGGCTGTCCAGAGCGACGACCGGGGTGAGGTGGGTGCCACCGGCAACACCGCCAGCTGCACCTTCACCCGCTACCTCGACGGCACCCACGCAACCGTGGTGGTTACCGCCGAGAAGATCGTCACCGACCAGGACTGCAACAGCTCCGGGGCCACCCCCTCCGGAAACCTGGTCTCCGACACCCGCACGTCGTACGACGGGCACGCCTTCGCGTACAACGGCGACGGTCAGACCAACCCGGACCTGCCGAGCACGGGCGACGCCACGCTCGTCCAGAAGGCGTCGGCGTCCAGCGGGGCGAGTGCCACCAAGTTCGTCGACCAGACCCAGAGCACGTACGACTCCTACGGCCGAGTCGTACTGGCCACCCGGACGCCGCATTCCACCGCCCAGGACGGCAGCAGCCTGGCTCAGACGGTGGCGACCTCGTACACACCGGCCGCCGGCGCGCTGCCGACCAGCACCACCACCGCCACACAGGTCACCCCGGGCGCGCCCTGCACACCGGCCACCGCCTCGTCCAAGGACTGCCAGGTGGCGACCTCCGACCTGGATGCCGCCCGTGGCCTGCCCGTCACCAAGACCGATGTCGCCGGTCTGGTCACCTCGCTGTCCTACGACGCGCTCGGCCGGCTGACCGGTGTCTGGCTGCCCAACGCGAACAAGGCGTCCGGTGCCGCCGCCAGCATGACCTACAGCTACGCGCTGTCCGCCACGGCTCCTTCGGTGGTGTCCACCGGCACCTTGCTGGACAACGGCAGCTACAGCGTCAACGAGACGCTGTACGACGCCATGCTGCGCAGCCTGCAGACCCAGGTGACGGCGGAGAACGGCAGCACCACGGTCTCGGACACCCAGTACGACTCGCACGGCTGGACCGTGGTCACCAACAACAGCTACGCCGTCTCCGGGAACCCGGGCTCCAGCCTGGTGTCGGTCTCCCAGGTGACCATCCCCGCCACCACCGTCACCGACCACGACGCGATGGGACGCACCACCCGGAGCACCGAGGAGCACGACGGGGCCCAGACCTGGAACACCCGCACCGCCTACACGGGGGACAAGACCACCGTCATCCCGCCCACCGGTGCGGTCGCCACCACCACGGTGACCGATGCTCGCGGTCAGAACACCGAGCTCGACCAGTACACCGCGGCACCGACCGTCGGCGGCAGCGCGACCGACGGCTTCACCACCACCGGCGGGACCTCCCAGGCCACGCGTTACGGCTACAACGCGGCCGGCCAGCAGAACAAGGTGACCGGCCCCGACAACGCGGTGTGGTCCTTCGGCTACGACCTGCTGGGCCGCAAGACCTCGCAGGCGGACCCGGACGCCGGCACCAGCCGCTACGGCGTCGACGACGCCGGGAACCTCTTCTCCACCACCGACTCACGCGGCGACGAACTGGACTTCACCTTCGACCTGCTCGGCCGCAAGCTGACCGAGACGGACAAGGCGAAGAACTTCAAGGTCGCCTCCTGGCTGTACGACACCCTGCGGATCGGCCAGCAGACCTCGTCCACCCGCTATGTGCAGGGCGTGACGGGCGGATACACGGTCGCGACGACCGGCTACACCACACTGGGCAAGTCGACCGGCACGAAGATCACGCTGCCCGACAGCGAGGCGCCGCTGCCGACCAGCTACCAGACCACCTACACCTACACCCCCAAGACGCAGTTGCTGGCCTCCCAGGTCGATCCGCGTACCCAGGGCCTGATCGGCGAGACCATCACCTACGGGCACGACGTGCTCGGCAACCCGACCACGACCGCGAGCAGCGCCCAGACCTACGTCGGCGGCACCGTCTACACCAACTACGGCCAGCCCTCGCAGCTCACTCTGGGCGCGTCCAGCAACCCCGCCTGGATCACCTACTCCTACGACGACCAGACCCGCAAACCCACCGAGCGCCTCGTCTCGCGCACGCAGGCCCCCGGGCCGCAGGTGGACGACACCACGTACGCCTACGACGCCGCTGGCAACCCGCTGCTTGCCGCCGATCAGCAGTCCGAGACCGGCAACACGGTCACCGACACCCAGTGCTACCGGTACGACACACTGGCCCGGCTGTCCCAGGCATGGACGGCGAAGGGCGCCTGCCCGGCGCAGGGCACCGACCCCACCGCCGCGACCGTGGCCGGTACGGCCGGGTCGTACTGGCAGTCGTACAGCTACAACGCCATCGGTGACCGCACCCAGGTGGTCGACCACTCCACCACCGGTGGAGCGGACGTCACCACCGGCTACGTCGAAGGCTGCACCGCCGGTTGCAACGCCACCGGCGCCCAGCCGCACACCCTCACCAAGACCACCGGCGGGAGCGGCCCGGCCGACTTCGTCTACGACGCTGCGGGCAACCTGCTCACCCGCACGCCCACCGGCGGCGGCGCCGGCCAGAACCTGACCTGGGACGACGAAGGCCACCTGGCCCAGGCCGACACCACCGGAAGCAGCCCCACCACCACCAAGTACGTCTACGACGCCGACGGCAACCAGCTGATACGCCGCGACCCCGGGAAGACGACGCTGTTCGCGGGCGACACCGAGATCGTCGTCAACACCGGCGTCACTCCGAACGTCCTGCTCGGTGCCGTACGCACCTACGCGCACGGTGGCGCCGGCAGCGCGGTGGCGGTTCGCTCCAGCCTGCCCGGCGGAGGCACCGACTACCTCTTCGACGACCCGCACGGCACCGGCACCATGGCCATGGACACCACCACGCAGAAGGTGTCCCGTCAGCAGTACACGCCCTACGGTCAGCAGCGGGCCAACGCGAACGGCACCGCGTGGCCCGACCCCACCCACTCGTACCTCGGCAAGTCCCAGGAAGCCGCCACCGGTTACACCGACATCGGCGTCCGCAAGTACGACCCGGCGCTGGGACGCTTCATCAGCGTCGACCCCAAGTTCGAGGCCACCGACCCGCAGCAGCTCGGCGGCTACGCCTACGCCGGTGACAACCCCGTCACGAACGCCGACCCGAGCGGCCAGATGTACCCGGCGGACATGGGTCCCGGCCCGTCCTACCGCCCGCCGACGGACGCGACGGACTGGCTCTTCCGCGGCTCCACCGTGGACTTCGGTGGTTCGGAGCACATTCAGTCCAGCGGGTTCACACCGACCTCTTCGGACCCTGGTGTCTCCGTCCACTTCGCCGTCCAATCCGCGAACGACTACCACACGCAGGGCGTACTCCACATCCTGAACAGACAGGACCTCACCGACGTGGAGGTGATCGACAACTACGAACTGTCGCTCCGGTACGAGAGCGAGGTGCTGGTCGGGGCGTCCGCCAAGGACATTGCCAACCGGGCCCGGGTGACGATTCCGGTCGAGCAGGCGCGGGACATCCTCTCCAAGATGGGGGTGGACGTCGATCCGTCAACCCGGCTCGGTGATCTCAAATACAACATCGAGGCGACCCCGAAGCTGACCCCCGAGCAGATCGGGGAGTTCGCCAAGAGCGCCGGAGCCGACAGCGGTTCGGGCGGCGGTGCCGCCTCGACCGCGAGCAAGCTGGCGGACTCGGCGGGCGGCGACGCGGGCTTCATCTCGGTCGGCGGCGCGCTGAAGGGCAGCCTCTTCGTCGGCGCGGTGGCGCTCTCCGCCTACGACGTCGCCAAAGCACCGCCGGCCCAGCGGCTCCACACCGCCACGCGGGACGCCGCGGGCCTCGCGGGCGGCCTCGCGGGCGCTGCCTACGGCGCGGAGGTGGGTGCGGCCATCGGCTCGGCCATACCCGGGGCGGGTACCGTCGTCGGCGGTGTCGTCGGGGGTGTCGTCGGAGGCATCATCGGCAGCGGTGTGGCGTCCGATGTGGCCGACAAGGTAATGAATTGGTTCTGACCCTGGATGGAGGCATCCTCGCAATGAGCGGTACCGAGCCCGTCGGCCTGCTGCAAGTGGACCTCGTGTACGAGCGGCCCTCGGCGAACAGGGTGGTCTGTCACGCCCGCTGCGTCAGTGTGGGGCGGAGTATCTTCCCCGGCGATTCGGTGCTTCCGGTGGACAGCCCAGTGGATGCCGGGCTTTCCCCGGCCCGGGTGGTCCGGATGCACCGGCCGCCGTTCGGAGAGTTCTCCGAACTGTCCCCCGGCTGGCACGCCGTCGTCGATCTCGAGGGCATCGAGGGCACAGACCTGTCCTGGGTGCAGCCCGATGCGAACCTCCGAGTGGTCCCGCCGACGACCGGCACGGAGCAGGGACAGGCGGGCTGAGCACCGCCCGCGGCGGCACCCGGCCAGAACCTGTGATGTGTGATCGGCCCGACGCGCTGAAGATCTCTCCTCCGAGAGCCTCAGCGCGTCGGGCCGCAGAGGCTGGGCGGCCGCCGCAGAGCACGGACGGTCATACGGCACCCGATGCCAGGCGAGTCGACGGATGCGGGGAGCCCCGTGCACGGGGGACCGGGGAAGGCCGCTCGGGGACGAGGTCTGACGTGATGGCGTCGGCGCGCGGGACACGATGTGCGCTGGTGCCGTCTCGGCCAGTGCTCCGGCGACAGGTCTCGACGCGGGCAGCCGGTCACTGGACTGCCGACTGGCCGCCCGGAGTTGGATTTTGACGAATTGATGTCAACTTGCGTTCCAGCATGGGTAGTTCCTTTGCCTTTTCTGTGGAGATCCTTTGGGATCGGGGTCGGCCTCGGGTCCTAGCGTGATCTCCCGCGGGGGGACGTGATCGACGCGTGCCTCCGTTCGGACGTGCAGTCAAATCGCCACAGGTGAAGGTGACTTGGGCGATCCGGGACGGGGGAAGGGACGCACAGCATGGCGCGGACTACGGGGTGGAGACGCGGTCGGGTGGCCTGGGCCACTCGGAGGGTTCGTCGCACGGCAGCGGTGATGGTCGGTGCCTTGGTGGTGGGCCTGCTGCCCGCCGGCGTGGCCACAGCGGCCTCGTCGGTGCAGGAACATGTGGCAGCTCCCGCCGTTCCGCGCAACAAGCGGGTCCCCGTCATTCATGCCAGGCCCAAGCGGGGCTCCACGTCCAAGAGTTTCAAGCACTTCGATCCCAGTGGGCATGCGAAGCTTCCCGCGGCGGGCAGTGCCGTGGTCACTCTGCCGATTGCCACCGCCTCCGCGCGGCTGACCGCCAAGGCGACTCAGCTGCGGGCCAAGGGCACGCCCGTCCTGCTGGGAGCCGTGGCAGGAGCCGGGTCCAAGGCGGGCGCCGTCACCGGATCGCAGCGGGTGCGGGTGACCGTGCTGGACCAGAAGGCCGCGCGGGCGGCCGGTGTTCACGGTGTGCTCTTCACTCTCCAGCGCACCAGCCCCGGTGCCGGAAGGGTCGCGCTGCAGGTCGACGACTCGGCGTTCCGCTACGCCTTCGGCGGTGACTTTGCCGCCCGACTGCACCTGGTCCAGCTGCCCGCCTGCGCCCTGACCACGCCGAAGACGGCTAAGTGCCAGTCACAGAGCGCCGTGCGCACCGCCGCCGGAACACCGTTGTCCGCCCAGGTCACCGTTCCGGGCCCGGGCGTGGCGTCGCCGGGTGCCGCCGGCGCTGCCCGCTCGGCGATGACGTCCTCCGGTGCGACGGTGGTCATGGCGGCGACCTCGGGCACCGCTGGTTCGTCGGGTGACTACTCGGCGACCAGCCTGTCGCCCGGCGGTTCCTGGTCGACTTCGGGGAACACGGGCGCGTTCACCTACAGCTATCCGATCTCGGTGCCGCCGGCGATCGGCGGCGCGGTCCCGAACGTCGATCTCGCCTACAGCTCCGCCGGCCAGGACGCACGCACCGAGGGGACCAACAACCAGTCCTCGTGGCTGGGCGACGGCTGGACCTCGGCGGAGAACTACGTCGAGCGCACGTACAAGTCCTGCAGGGACGACTCGTCGTCCGGGGCGCCGAAGAACGACGGCGACCAGTGCTGGGCGGGACAGATCCTCACCCTGTCGCTGAACGGCAAGTCCACCGACATCGTCTACGACGACTCGACCAAGACCTTCCGCCCCGCCGACGACAGTTCCACGACCAAGATCGAGGACCTGACCGGCGCCACGAACGGTACGGCGAACGGGGAGTACTTCAAGGTCACCGAAGGTGGCGTGCAGTACTTCTTCGGCCGTAACCGCCTGCCTGGCTGGAGCAGTGGCAAGGACGAGACGAAGTCGGTGTGGACCGAACCGGTCTACCACGCGCACAGCGGCGTGTCCGACTGCCCGGACAGCACCGACTTCGCCGCCACCTCCTGCACGCTGGGCTACCGCTTCAACCTGGACTACGTGGTCGACACCCACAGCAACGCCACCGCCTGGTACTACACGCCGGATACCGGCTACTACGGCGCGGACATGAAGGACACCGCGGTGACGTACACCCGCGGCGGCACTTTGTCCCGCGTCGACTACGGCATGACCTCCTCGACGATCTACTCGGCCACCGCGCCGGAGCAGATCGTCTTCGACACCGCGGAGCGGTGCATCCCCGGCGCTCCGTCGGGCAACACCTGTGCGGACAGCCAGTTCACGCCCGCCAACGCCGCGTACTGGCCAGACGTGCCGATCGACCTGAACTGCACCAAGGACGCCAGCTGCACCAACCACGGCCCGAGCTTCTGGTCCCGTAAGCGCCTGACGTCGATCACCACCCAGATCCAGTCGGGCGGGTCGACCAAGCAGGTCGACAAGTACACGTTCACCCAGTCCTTCCCCGACGGCGGCGACCACGCCCCCACGCTCTGGCTGGACTCCATCCAGCGCACCGGCCTGGACACCCTGGGCGGAGCCTCCGGCAGCACCTCGACTCCGGCGGTGAGCTTCGACCCGCCGCTGCAACTGCCCAACCGGGTCGGCACGATCCCGCAGATGCCGCTGATGTACCACGACCGGATTCAGGTGGTCACCAGCGAGTCCGGCGCGCAGACAACGGTCACCTACGACCGGCCCAACTGCTCCAGCGCCCCGGCCAGCGACCCGAACGACCCCACGGACGCGGCTGCCCAGACCTTCGCCTCCACCAACACGCTGTCGTGCTTCCCGGTGTACTGGACCCCTGACGGGCAGCCCGCGCCGTGGATGGACTGGTTTTACAAGTACAAGGTCACCTCGGTCGTCACCGAGGACCCGAACAACTCCTATCAGGACGGTACCCAGCCCAAGCTGGAGACGGACTACGCCTACAAGGGCAACCCCGGCTGGCACCATGACGACAACGAACTCGTCAAGGCGAAGAACCGTACCTGGGGCCAGTTCCGGGGCTATCCGGAAGTGGACGTCACCACCGGCGACCCCACCGTCTTCCACAAGACGGACGGCGCCGAGGTTCACGACCAGAAGACGCTGACGAAGACGTACTACTTCTTGGGCATGAACGGCGACACACTGCCCGGCGGCAAGACCCGCTCGGTACCGGCGCTGACCAGCCAGGACGGCGCCACCTCGGTCGCCGACGACAACGCCCTGGCGGGGCAGGCCTTCGAGACCGACACCTACACCAGTGCCGCGGGCAGCCTGGACAAGGCCGTCGTCACGGTTCCCACGATCATCGGTCCCACGGCCACCCGCGGCCGCAGTGGCGTGCCGGATCTGACGGCGCAGATGGTCCGCACCGCCAAGACGCTGACCCGGCAGGCCGTGTCCTACGGCTGGCGCAAGACCGAGACCGACACCTTCTACAACACGGCGTTGGGCAAGTCGACCACGGGCATGTCCGTGCAGGCCGACGACCGCGGTGAGCCCGCGGCGGGCGACAACGTCGCCAAGTGCACCTACACCCGCTACCTCACCGGTAGTACGGACACCGTGGTGGTGCCGGCCGAGACAATCACCACGGCGCAGGACTGCTCGACCGCAGGTGCCACCCCCGGCGGCACCCTGATCTCCGACACCCGCACCTCCTACGACACCAACGCCTTCGCCTACGACGGTGACGGGCAGACGAATCCGACCCTGCCCAAGACCGGTGACGCCACTCTCGTCCAGGTGGCATCCGCCGCCAGCGGTGCCAGTGCGACCGCCTTCGTCGACCAGACCGCCACCAGGTATGACTCCTACGGCCGCACGGCGAAGGTCACCCGGACCCCGAACTCGACCTCGCCGGACGGCAAGAGCCTCGCCCAGACCGTCTTCACCTCCTACAGCCCGGCGAGCGGCGCGCTGCCCACCGGCAGCACGGTCATCACCCAGGTCACGCCCGGCACGGACTGCTCCACGGCCACCGCGTCCTCCAAGGACTGCCAGCTCGCGAGCGACACCCTGGACCCGGCCCGAGCCCTGCCCACCGCCAAGACCGACGCGGCCGGCCTGCTCACCTCACTTACGTACGACGCGCTCGGCCGTCTGACCGGAGTGTGGCTGCCCAACGAGGTCAAGGCCAACAGCGCACCGGCGAACACGACCTACACCTACGCCATGTCCCAGTCGGCACCGTCGGTCGTCGCTGCCAACACGCTGCTCGACAATGGCAGCTACCAGACCAGCCAGACGCTGTACGACGCGATGCTGCGGCCCTTGCAGGTCCAGGTGACGGCGGAGAACTCCAGCACCGCGGTCTCGGACACCCAGTACGACTCCCACGGCTGGACGGTCGTCACCAACAACAACTACAGCGTCTCGGGCAGCCCCCGCAGCACCCTGATCCCCGTCTCCCAGGTGACCGTCCCCGACACCACCGTCACCGACTACGACGGGCAGGGCCGGACCGACCTGGTCACCGAGGAACACAACGGGTCCAAGACCTGGAACACGACCACCGCCTACACCGGAGACAAGACCACCGTCCTGCCGCCCAAGGGCGGGGTGGCCTCCACCAAGGTCGTCGACGCCCGCGGCCAGACCACCGAACTCGACCAGTACACCGTCCCGCCCACCGTGTCCGGGACCGCGGCCGCCGGTTTCACCGCCACCGGCGGAACTCCCTCGGCCACGACCTACGGATACACGGCCGCGGGCATGCAGCACCAGGTCACGGGCCCCGACAAGACGGCGTGGACGTCCGAGTACGACCTGCTGGGCCGCAAGAAGTCCCAGACCGACCCGGACGTGGGCAAGAGCAGCTACGGCTACGACGACGCCGGCAACCTCGTGTCCACCACCGACGAGGCCAAGCAGACCGAACTCGACTACACCTACGACCTCCTGGGCCGCAAGCTCACCGCCACCGACAAGTCGAAGTCCAACTTCCAGTTCGCCTCCTGGGCCTACGACACACTGCGCATCGGCCTGCCGACCTCCTCCACGCGTTACGTCCAGGGCGTCACCGGCGGCTACACGGTCGCCGCCACCGGCTACACCACCCTCGGCAAGCCGACCGGCACCAAGATCACCCTGCCCGACTCCGAGGCCCCGCTGCCCTCGACCTACACCACGACCTACACCTACACGTCCCGCGACCAGTTGCTCGCCTCGCAGAGCGATCCGCGCACCCAGGGACTCAGCAACGAGGTCATCACCTACGACCGCGACGCACTGGGCAATCCGAACATCACCAAGAGCAGTGCCTTCACGTACGTCAGCGGGACCGTGTACACGGACTTCGGCGCGCTGTCCCAGGTCACCCAGGGCGCCTCGACCAACCCGGCCACGACCACCTACGACTACGACGCCCAGACCCTCCGGATGACGGACCGTGTGATCAGCCGGACCCAGGCGCCCGGCCCGACGGTCGATGACACCAAGTACGCCTACGACGCCTCCGGCAACCCCACCTCCATCACCGACCAGCAGTCGGAGACCGGCACCACCGTCACCGACCAGCAGTGCTTCACCTACGACGCCCTGGCCCGGCTCACCGACGCCTGGACCGCCAACGACAACTGCACCGCCAAACCGCCCACCAGCAGCACTGTTACCACGGCGCCCGGCTCGTACTGGCAGACCCTCAGCTACGACGCCATCGGCAACCGCCACCAGAGCATCGACCACGCCATCGGCAGCACCAGCAGCACGGTCACCACCACCTATACCGACGGGTGCACCGCCAACTGCAACTCCACCGGCGCCCAGCCCCACACCCTCACCGCCACGACCGGCGGTACCAATCCCACGGCCTTCGGCTACGACGAGAACGGCAACCTGCACACCCGTACCCCCACCACCGGCCCAGGCCAGACCCTGACCTGGGACGACGAGGGTCACCTGGCCGAGGTGGACACCACCGGCGCCAGCCCCACGAGCACCAGGTACCTCTACGACGCCGACGGCAACCAGCTCATCCGTCGCGACCCCGGCCAGACCACGCTCTTCGCCGGCGACACCGAGATCGTCGTCAACACCAGCGTCACCCCCAACACCCTGCTCGGCGCCCTGCGTTCCTACCTCCACGGCGGCGCAGGCACCCCCGTTGCCCTCCGCTCCAGCCTCACCGGCGGCGGACTCAAGTACCTCTTCAGCGACACCCACGGCACCTCGACCCTGGCGATGGACGCCACCACCCAGCAGGTCGCCCGCCAGCAGTACACCCCCTACGGCCAGCCACGCAGCAGCGCCAACACCGTCACCTGGCCCGACCCCACCCACTCCTACCTCGGCAAACCCCAGGACAGCAGCACCGGCTACACCGACATCGGCGCCCGCAAGTACGACCCCACCCTGGGCCGCTTCATCAGCGTCGACCCGGTGTTCGAAGCCACCAACCCCCAGGAACTCGGCGGCTACACCTACGCCGCCGACAACCCCGTCGCCTCAGCCGACCCGACCGGCCTCGAATCGTGCTTCCCGAGCGCCTACTGCTCCGGCAGCAACGGCACCTACGGGCCCTACAAGTCGCACAACGACCCCCAGTCGCCCGACTACGACGGAACCAGCTACGACGCACCCGGAGACGAAGGCACCCTGCCGCCGATGAAGCTCATGAAGAGCTTCAACAGTGCGCATCCGGTACCCACCATCAAAATGATGGTGAACTACGGGACCTACCGTTCTGACCTTTCCCCGGCGAGAAACGTCGAACTGTACTTCCGGGAACGGTGCACCGGCGAAGATCTTCTGTGGACCAGTTCGTGCCAGGGATTCCAGCAGTACTACCACACCTGGGCCGACATCAAGGACGTCCCGAGCAACCCCTGCGAGGCTGTGAGTCTGTGTCAGTCCCTCGGCGATCTGGCTGTGGGAATGTTCGCCAAGGGTGGCCTGGCGGAGGAGGCTGCTGCGGAGGGTGTGCCGATCTGCAGCTTCGATCCGCAGACTCCGGTCCTCATGGCGGGCTGGAAGACAAAACCCATCGGCAGCATCGAACCGGGTGACCGGGTGGAGAGTGCCGACCCCGCCACCGGTAAGCACCGCGGCTCGCGCAAGGTCACCGCTCGCCTGGTTCACCATGACGACGACCTCGTCGACGTGACGATCCGCGGCGCAGACGGTCACGAAGCGACGCTCCACACCACGGCCCGGCACCCCTTCTGGGATGACACCCTCCACACCTGGATCCCCGCCGGCCAACTCAAGACCGGTCACGTCCTCAACACCGCCACCGACCACCACGTCCGCATCGACGCGGTGATCGCCCGCCCCGGTGCCGCGGACATGTACAACCTCACCGTCCAGCAACTCCACACGTACTATGTGCTGGCGGGGAACATACCGGTTCTGGTTCACAACTCCGGTGGTTGTATTCCGTGGTCGAGCGGAAGCGTTTCCAGAGCGTTCAAATCCCTGACTGATGGCGCGACGAGCGTCACGGTAAAGAGTCGTGCTGAAGCGGAAGAGCTCTTCTTTCGGACGTATCAAGGGGAAGGGTACAGGAACGCATCCGGAATGGACGGCGTCGGAACAAAGCAGTACTACGGAACCAAGCGCGGCACGTATCACTGGGATGACCAGCTCGGGGAGGACGGCCGAGTCCTTGGGCACGGTGAAGGAAACCGTGACGGGGATCTTCCGCATCTTCAAGTCCATACCTTCGACGGTCCGATCGTTCGAATCTTCTGGGAGCCCTGACATGCAGATTCAGGCGATGAACCGGCTTCTCATGTCCAAATCGGAGATCGCTGCTCGCAGGGCGCCCAGCTCCGCAGAGAGCGAGTCGTGGATCTGGGTTATACCGCTTCGATCCGGAGAATTCAGAGTTCGTGCATTCGAAGTTCTTCGTGATCTGTTGGCCGACGGCAATGACATCTATGACGGGAACATGTCGATCGTCCATGACGAGGTCGTCTCGTCGATCGACGATGTTGACGAGTCGGTCATCCGGGCGGGTGTCGACCCCGAAGAGCTGGATGTTCCATGGAAATGTGATTTTCCGCTTTAGTCGTACGGTCACCCATTTCGCAAAGGCCGAGTGGTGACGTACAAGAGTGGGTCTTTCGGTGGCTGAGCCAAGATATTTCCGAGTGAGGCACCCCGCTCATCGTCGCCCGCGAGGGTGACCGCCGCTGCGAACTCCCGCCGTGTCGGCGGGGCCGACTTCTCCCGCCGGCACCGCTGACACGGCGCTGCGGCACACCTGTGCATCGATCGTGCTGGAGGCCTGAAAGTCAGTCGTGAGAGTGCACGGCGGCGATCACCCTCGGTTACTATGTTCACTTCATACCGGAGGTCGGCAGCAAGGGGCGGTCCCAGGTCGGCCATGGGCTGCAAGGTCAATGAAGTGGATGGCCTGAGAGAATGCTGAGAGAGGTCACCGCGACCCGCTATGTCGCGCCCCTGCACTCCGGCGGCTCCGTGCCCGGCATCGTCGAGGCCGACGACCTGGGGACGTACGTCGTGAAGTTCACCGGGTCCGCGCAGGGGCGCAAGGCGCTGGTCGCCGAGGTGATCGTGGGGGAGCTGGCGCGGGCGCTCGGGCTGCGGTTCCCGGAGCTGGTCCTGGTGCACTTCGACCCGGTGATCGCCGGGGACGAGCCGCACCAGGAGGTGCGCGACCTGCACGCGGCCAGCGGCGGGGTGAACCTCGGAATGGACTTCCTGCCCGGTGCGGAGGACTTCACCCCCGAGGTCGCCGAGGTCTTCCCGGTGGACCCGCTGGAGGCGGGCCGGATCGTCTGGCTGGACGCGCTCACCGTCAACGTCGACCGTACGGTGCACAGCTCCAACCTCATGGTCTGGCCGACCCTCGGCATCGCACCCCCGCGCCTGTGGCTCATCGACCACGGCGCCGCGCTCGTCTTCCACCACCGCTGGGACACCTCGGCCCCCGGGAAGCCGTACGACTTCCGGCACCACGCCCTCGGCCGGTACGGCCCCGACACCCGGGCCGCCGACGCCGAACTCGCGCCCAGGGTGACCGAACAGCTGCTCCGGGACGTCCTCGCCGAGGTCCCGGACGCCTGGCTCACCGGCTTCGGGACGCCCGAGGAGACGCGCGAGGCCTACGTCGGCTACCTGCTGGCCCGGGTGCGGGCCTCCGCCGAGTGGCTCCCCACCGATTTCCCGGGCCGCGACCAACTCGCGGCCGAGGAGGCCGCCCGCGCGGACAGGACCCGGCGGGGCCGCCCGGCCTGGCTGCAGCGAGTCCCCGACCTGCACGGAAAGCCCGCGGCCCAACAGGATTGGTCGGTACACCTGGGATGAGCGACAGCCGACGCGTAGAGATCGAGTACTGCACCCAGTGCCGCTGGCTGCCACGGGCGGCCTGGCTGGCGCAGGAGCTGCTGACCACCTTCGAGACCGAGCTGACGGAACTGGCGCTGAAGCCCGGCAGGGGCGGCGTGTTCGTCGTACGGGTCGGTGACGAGGTGGTCTGGGACCGGCGCGAACAGGGATTCCCCGAGCCCACGGCCGTGAAGCAGGCCGTACGCGACCGAGTGGCCCCGGGGAAGTCCCTGGGCCACTCGGACAAGCCGGCGCAGGACTAGCTCAGCCGCGCAGCTGCTGGTACGCGGGCAGCGTCAGGAAGTCCGCGTAGTTCTCGTCGAGGGCGACCGTGAGCAGCAGGTCGTGGGCCTGCTGCCAGTGGCCGGCCGCGAAGGCCTCGTCGCCGATCTCCGCGCGGACGGCGTCGAGTTCCTCGGCGGCGATCTTGCGGGCCAGCTCCGGCGTGGCCTTCTCGCCGTTCTCGAACTCGACACCGGCGTTGATCCACTGCCAGATCTGCGAGCGCGAGATCTCCGCGGTGGCCGCGTCCTCCATGAGGTTGAAGATGGCCACCGCGCCGAGCCCGCGCAGCCACGCCTCGATGTAACGGATCCCCACCTGGACGGCGTTGACCAGACCTGCGTAGGTCGGCTTCGCCTCCAGCGAGTCGACCGCGATCAGGTCGGCGGCCTCGACGTGGACGTCCTCGCGCAGCCGGTCCTTCTGGTTGGGCTTGTCGCCGAGGACCCGGTCGAAGGACTCCATGGCGATCGGGACCAGGTCGGGGTGGGCGACCCAGGAGCCGTCGAAACCGTCGTTCGCCTCGCGGTCCTTGTCGGCGCGGACCTTCTCGAAGGCGACCTTGTTGACCTCGGGATCGCGGCGGGACGGGATGAAGGCCGCCATGCCGCCGATCGCGTGCGCGCCGCGCTTGTGGCAGGTGCGGACCAGGAGTTCGGTGTACGCCCGCATGAACGGGGCCGTCATGGTGACCGCGTTGCGGTCCGGGAGGACGAACCGGGGCCCTCCGTCACGGAAGTTCTTCACGATGGAGAACAGGTAGTCCCAGCGGCCGGCGTTCAACCCCGAGGCGTGGTCGCGCAGTTCGTAGAGGATCTCCTCCATCTCGTACGCGGCCGTGATCGTCTCGATCAGCACGGTGGCGCGGACGGTGCCCTGCGGGATGCCGACGTAGTCCTGTGCGAAGACGAACACGTCGTTCCAGAGCCGGGCTTCGAGGTGCGACTCGGTCTTCGGGAGGTAGAAGTACGGTCCCTTGCCGAGGTCGAGGAGCCGCTGCGCGTTGTGGAAGAAGTAGAGGCCGAAGTCGACGAAGGCGCCGGGCACCTGCTCGCCGTCCACCTCGACGTGCCGCTCGTTCAGGTGCCAGCCGCGCGGCCGCATGACGACCGTCGCCAGCTCCTCGTCCGGGCGCAGGGCGTACGACTTGCCGCTCGCCGGGTCCGTGAAGTCGATGTTCCGGCTGTAGGCGTCGATCAGGTTCAGCTGGCCCAGGACGACGTTCTCCCAGGTCGGAGCGGAGGCGTCCTCGAAGTCGGCGAGCCAGATCCGGGCGCCCGAGTTGAGGGCGTTGATGGTCATCTTGCGGTCGGTGGGACCGGTGATCTCGACCCTGCGGTCGTTCAGCGCCGCGGGGGAGGGGGCCACCCGCCAGGAGTCGTCCGCGCGGACGGCGGCGGTCTCCGGGAGGAAGTCCAGGGTCGAGGTGCGGGCGATCTCGGCGCGGCGCTCGGCGCGGCGGGCGAGGAGTTCGGCGCGGCGCGGCGAGAACCGCCGGTGCAGCTCGGCCACGAAGGCGAGCGCCGCGTCGGTGAGGACCTCATCCTGCCGGGGCAGGGGCTCGGCGTCGACGATGGCCGGCGGAGACGGCGCTGGTGCGGACATGAGCTGTCACTTCCTTCAGCGGTGGCACCGGGTGCCAGTCGTTCCGGGTAGAGCGAAGCACGCCTGATCAGGGGACCGGTGCTTCTGAACAGTGGATACTAGTTTTCTCATCGTGGAAGTTCAATGGTTTGTTGACGTCGAGATTCTCCGGGTCGAGCAAAGGTGGCGCTCGGTGCCATCCCGTTCACTCAAGGTGGCTCAGGTCCGCTTCCGTGTCTATGTCGTACGGCTCGGCCACGTCCCCGCACTCGACTAGCGTGATCGCCTCCTCGTGGGAACCGAGGTAGGCGCGGGCACCACGGTCCCCGGTCGCGCTCGCGGCGATCCCCGCCCAGTGCGCCGAGCCGAACAGGACGGGATGGCCGCGCACCCCGTCGTACGCGGCCGACACCAGCGAGTTCCCGTCCCGGTACCCGCCGAGTACCCGCGCCACGGCCGCGCCCCCGATCCCGGGCTGGTCAACCAGGTACACCAGGGCGGCCCGCGCCCCCGTCCCGGCGAGCGACTCCAGCCCCACCCGCAGCGAGGACCCCATGCCGTCGGCCCAGTCCGGGTTCTCCACGACCACGCAGCCGCCGAGTTCGGCCCGCGCCCGCACCTCGTCCGCGCGGGCCCCCAGGACCACGTGTACGGGTCCGCAGCCGCCCGCCCGCAGCACCCCGGCCGCGTATTCCACCAGCGGCCGTCCCCGGTGGGTCAGCAGCGCCTTGGGCCGCCCGCCGAGCCGTCTGCCACCGCCGGCGGCGAGCAGCAGCCCGGCGATCCGTTCCCGCGTGTCCGTCATGCGTCCTGCATACCCGACGCCGGAGCGGACGGCCGGTTCCGAAGGGCTGAAATTCGGTCCGCGCTGTAGCGCTTTCCGTACGGGAGGGCGTTTACTGACCCGCGTCCCCGGGCGCCCGACCACCGTTCAGGGCACCTGGAGAGGGGGGAGAGCTGTGTTGCGGAGCTTGGGACAGAGGCCAGTGACCGGCAGCGACGAGGATCCGAGGGTGACGGAACTGCGCACGGCGGTCTCCCGGCTGCGCCGTGAACTGGCCGCACATCCGGCCGAGTTCCCGGACCGCGCGATAGCCGAGGACGAACTGGCGGCCCTGGCCGCGATGGCCACCGGCGGCCTGCCGGAGATCCCCCGCCTGCGCCGCTCCCTGTTACTGGTCGCGGGCGCCATCGGCTCGATGAGCGCCCTGTCCAGGGGTCTGTCGGAGGTACGGCAGGCGGTGGACCTGTTCGGTGAAACGCCGAGACGCTGAGCGCCCCGTCAGGGGCGCGGGAACTGCGCGCTCGGCCCCCACCCACCCGCACCCGGCAACGCTCCCGTCGGCCCCACCCCTCAGGCCCCTGAACTCACCAGTGCCTGAGACAACTCGACGGCCACCTGCTGCAGCACCGGCACGATCTTCTCGACCGCCGCCTCGGTCACCCGCCCTGCGGGCCCGGAGATCGAAATGGCGGCCGCGGTCGGCGAGTCCGGCACGGACACCGCCAGGCAGCGCACCCCCACCTCCTGCTCGTTGTCGTCCACGGCGTACCCGAGCTCCCGCACCTCGGCCAGAGCGGCCAGGAACCCCTCCGGCGTGGTGATCGTCCTCTCGGTCGCCGCGGGCATCCCGGTCCGCCCCAGCAGCGCCCGCACCTCGGCATCCGGCACATTCGCCAGCAAGGCCTTGCCCACCCCCGTGGAATGCGGCAACACCCGCCGGCCCACCTCGGTGAACATCCTCATACTGTGCTTCGACGGCACCTGCGCCACGTACACGATCTCGTCCCCGTCGAGCAGCGCCATGTTCGCCGTCTCCCCGGTCTCCTCGACCAGCCGCGCCAGGTACGGCCGCGCCCAGGTGCCGAGCAGCCGGGACGCCGACTCGCCGAGCCGGATCAGCCGGGGGCCGAGCGCGTACCGCCGGTTCGGCTGCTGCCGTACGTAGCCGCAGGCGACCAGCGTCCGCATCAGCCGGTGGATCGTCGGCAACGGCAGCCCGCTGCTCGCGGACAGCTCGCTGAGGCCCACCTCGCCGCCCGCGTCCGCCATCCGCTCCAGCAGATCGAAGGCGCGCTCTAGGGACTGGACGCCGCCGCCGGACTTGGCGGAGTCGGAGGTGCTGGCGCTGGACGTCGGCACGGCGCGTTCCTTTCGGGACTGGCGGGAAGGGCAGAAGCCTACCCGCCGGTCGGTTGACTCCCTGGTGGTACGTAGCTACGTTCTGCTTGCCGGAAGTGTAATTCCGCTTCGTGGAAACGTCCAGAGTGGGCGCCTGCCGGGCCCCCGAGATGCAGTGTGCCCTTGACGGCGCGGGAGCGGGAGTGAAGACTCCTTCAACAGAACGTTGAATTCCGTTGCGTGGGTGTAAATCCCGTTTCGCGGAAGTAAAACGGCGGCAGAGAGAGGGGTCCGGGTGTCCGACGCTGAACTGGTGCTGCGCTCGACGCGCGTCATCACCCCGGAGGGGACACGGGCCGCTTCGGTCGCCGTCTCCGCCGGGACGATCACGGCCGTACTGCCCTACGACGCCCCCGTCCCGGAGGGCGCCCGCCTGGAGGACTTCGGTGACGACGTCCTGCTGCCCGGCTTGGTCGACACCCATGTGCACGTGAACGACCCCGGGCGCACCGAGTGGGAGGGCTTCTGGACCGCCACCCGCGCGGCGGCCGCCGGCGGCATCACCACCCTGGTCGACATGCCGCTCAACTCCCTGCCGCCGACCACGACCGTCGAGAACCTCCGCGTCAAGCAACAGGTCGCCGCGGACAAGGCGCACGTCGACGTCGGCTTCTGGGGCGGCGCGCTGCCCGGCAACGTCAAGGACCTCCGCCCGCTGCACGAGGACGGCGTCTTCGGCTTCAAGGCGTTCCTGTCGCCGTCCGGCGTCGACGAGTTCCCGCACCTCGACCAGGAGCAGCTGGCCCGCTCCCTGGCGGAGATCGCCTCCTTCGACGGCCTGCTGATCGTGCACGCAGAGGACCCGCACCACCTGGCGGCCGCCCCGCAGCAGGGCGGCCCGAAGTACGCCGACTTCCTCGCCTCCCGTCCGCGCGACGCGGAGGACACGGCGATCGCCCAGCTGATCGCCCAGGCGAAACGCCTGCACGCGCGCGTGCACGTCCTGCACCTGTCCTCCTCCGACGCGCTGCCACTGATCGCGGCGGCCAGGGCGGACGGCGTCCGCCTCACCGTCGAGACCTGCCCGCACTACCTCACCCTCACCGCCGAGGAGGTCCCGGACGGCGCCAGCGAGTTCAAGTGCTGCCCGCCCATCCGGGAGGCGGCCAACCAGGACCTGCTCTGGCAGGCCCTGGCCGACGGCACCGTCGACTGCGTGGTCACCGACCACTCGCCCTCCACGGCCGACCTCAAGACGAGTGACTTCGCGACCGCCTGGGGCGGTATCTCCGGCCTCCAGCTCAGCCTCGCCGCCGTGTGGACCGAGGCCCGCAGACGCGGCCACGGCCTCGAGGACGTGGTCCGCTGGATGTCGGCCCGCACGGCCGCGCTCGTCGGCCTCGACGACCGCAAGGGCGCCATCGCGCCCGGGCGTGACGCCGACTTCGCCGTCCTCGCGCCCGACGAGACCTTCACCGTGGACCCGGCGGGCCTGCAGCACCGCAACCGGGTCACCGCCTACGCGGGCAGAACCCTGTACGGCGTCGTGAGGTCCACCTGGCTGCGCGGCGAACGCATCGTCGCGGACGGCGAGTTCACGCCCCCGAAGGGCCACCTCCTCACCCGCACCCCCTGACTCACTTCTTCTCCTCCTTCTCCTCCCGCACCCGCAGCGGCCGACACCGAAAGGAACACCTTTGACGGCGATCCCGACCTTCACCGGCGACGCGCACCCCTACTCCGGCGGCGACCCGTACGCGGACTACCGCACCGCCGACTTCCCCTTCACCCAGTACGCCAACCTCGCCGACCGGCAGCTCGGGGCCGGTGTCATCGCCGCCAACGACGAGTTCTTCGCCCAGCGGGAGAACCTGCTGGTGCCGGGGCGGGCCGAGTTCGACCCCGAGCACTTCGGGCACAAGGGCAAGATCATGGACGGCTGGGAGACGCGCCGCCGCCGCGGGGTCTCGGCCGAGCACCCCTGGCCCACCGCCGAGGACCACGACTGGGCGCTGGTCCGTCTCGGCGCGCCCGGTGTGATCCGCGGGATCGTCGTCGACACGGCCCACTTCCGCGGCAACTACCCGCAGGCGGTGTCCGTCGAGGGCACGTCGGTCGCGGGCTCGCCGTCGCCGGAGGAACTGCTCGGCGGCGACGTGAAGTGGACGACCCTCGTCCCCCGCACCCCCGTCGGCGGCCACGCGGCGAACGGCTTCGCCGTCTCCGTCGAACAGCGCTTCACCCACCTCCGCGTCAACCAGCACCCCGACGGCGGCATCGCGCGCCTGCGCGTGTACGGCGAGGTGGTGCCCGACCCCGAGTGGCTCACCGTGCTCGGCACCTTCGACGTGGCCGCCCTGGAGCACGGCGGCCAGGTGGAGGACGCCTCCAACCTCTTCTACTCGCCCGCGACCAACACCATCCAGCCCGGCCGCTCCCGCAAGATGGACGACGGCTGGGAGACGCGCCGCCGCCGCGACCAGGGCAACGACTGGATCCGCTACCGCCTGGTCACCCAGTCCCAGATCCGGGCGATCGAGATCGACACGGCGTACCTGAAGGGCAACAGCGCGGGCTGGGCGTCCGTGTCGGTACGGGACGGCGAGGACGGCGAGTGGCGGGAGATCCTCCCGCGCACCCGCCTCCAGCCCGACACCGATCACAGATTCGTCCTGGCCTCCCCGGCCGTGGGCACGCACGCGCGCGTGGACATCTTCCCGGACGGCGGAATCTCCCGCCTGCGCCTGTTCGGCACACCGACGGAAGCGGGCGCGGCGGCCCTGACCACAAGGCACCGCGAACTGTCCTGACCCGTCTCCGCCCGACTCGCCTTTCGGGAACCCTTGGCTCTCGTGGGCTGCCGGACCCGGTATCAGCCGTCCGACCGGGGGGAGGCCTTCGCCGCGGGCGTCTCGGACCGTGAGTGGGGACGAGGAGCGTCCTCGGACGGCCCGGCGGACAGGTACGTCGTGCGCACGGTTCCGGCGTCGCTCTCGGCGTTGGACCGGGCGACCGTCCTCGCCTCCAGGAGCTTGGAGGTCTCGGGGTCGATGATCATACGGCTGCTCCCGTACCCCGACTTCAGCTCGACGGCGGTGCCGCCGCGTCCCGCGCTGTCCTTGACGCTTCCGGCCAGGCGCACGTGCGGGATGGCGGCGAGGACCTCGAAGAGCGCGGCCCGCAGACGGGGGCCGGCGGGTGCGTCGGCCAGCAGAGCCTCGATGCCGTTGAAGAGCTGCTCGTCGGCCTCCGTGCCGCCGGAACCGTCGAGGAGCCTCGCCCGGAGAGCCTTCGGCTCCGTCGGAAGTGTCTTCAGGTCGTCCCAGGTGATGGCCCTGCCGCGGGACGGGGGCAGGCCGCCGACGTTCCACGACGTCAGCTCGTGCCGGCCCGGCTGTGCGAGACGGTAACCCGTCGTGGACCGTGCACCGCCGTCGGGCGACAGGGCCCAGCCGTTCGCCAGGCCGGTGAACTCCATGACCTCGCCTTCGCCGGAGGAGGCACGGAGGAAACTGTTCCGGCTGAGCCACTCGGTCGCGGTCTCGGTCCTGGTCCTGGTCCCCGGCACCCCACCGGGAGCCGGGGAGGTCACCGACGTACGCGTCTCGACCTTCCAGTACCGGGCGTCGGAGACCGGCTCGGCGCCCGCGGTGTCCGCCATGCGGTGCAGGAATCCCGCCGCGTCGGCCGAGGCTGCCGGCGGGTTGCCCCCGACACCGATGGTGGGGTAGACGGCCGCGCCCGCCGTGACGGCGGCGACCGCCGCGGCGGAGACCAGGATCCGGCGCCCGCGGTGGCGCGGCCGGGACCCGAAGGGCACCACCGTGGCGCTGTCCGCCGCGGCCGCGCGCACCGCGGTGAGCGCCGCGCCGACGACCGCGGGGCTCGGCGGGGCGACGTCCCCCGCGGCCCGCAGCCGGTCCGCGCCGGGAAAGTCGAGAACATCCAGCTCGTGCCGCTCGTGCCGCTCGTGCTCGGTCATGCGAGATCTCCTGTCAGGGGAAGCGAAGGGGCCGAGCCGAGCGCGGTGCGCAGCCGGGTACGGGCACGGTGCAGCCGGGAGCGGGCCGTGCCCGCCGGGATGCCGACCACGGCCGCGGCCTCCGAGGGCGTGAGCTGCTCCCAGGCGACGAGCAGCAGCAGTTCGCGCTCCACGTGCGGCAGGCCGGCCAGCGTGTCGCGGATCAGCGGCGCGACCGCCGCGGCGTCCAGCCGCTGGTCGACCGCGCGCCACGGGTCGCTGCTCGCCTCGTCCCCGTGAAGCACCCGTCCGTCGTGCTCGTCGCGGCGCCGGTGCGCGGCCAGCACGTTCCTGGCCACACCGAAGAGCCAGCTGCGGAAGGTGCCGCGAGTCGCGTCGTACGTGGCGCGGCCGCTGAATGCCTGCAGCCACACCTCCGCCAGCAGATCGTCCGCGGCGCCCGGCGCCCGGCGCGCGAGGTAGCCGTGCAGCGCTCCCGAATGCCGTACCACCAACTGCTCGAACGCCTCTGGCTCCCGTATCGAGCGGGTGAGTAGATGCTCGTCCGTTTCCACCGGACCTCCCGTCGTCGCCGCGTGAACAGCGGCCCCACCCTGTACTTGTCGCAAGGGGCCCGGAGCGTTCGCCGCGGTGCGAGGAGAAGTCTCGTGCCGCCCGGGTGGGCGGGCGGAGGGAACCGCCGGGCCGTCGGTTACGTTCTCCTCTCGTGACCCTTCAGCAAGAAATCGTCGGCAACGCCATGCAGATGGCCGTCGTCAACCTGCACCCCGGCCAGACCGTGTACTGCGAGGCCGGCAAGTTCCTGTTCAAGACGACGAACGTCACCATGGAGACGCGGCTGAGCGGCCCCAACGGCGGCGGTCAGCAGCAGGGCGGCGGTGGCGGCATGGGCGGCATGCTGCGCCAGGCCATGGGCACCGCCATGCAGGTCGGCCAGCGCATGCTCGCCGGTGAGTCCCTGGCGTTCCAGTACTTCAGCGCGCAGGGCGGGGAAGGCACCGTCGGCTTCGCCGGCGTACTGCCCGGCGAGATGCGCGCCCTGGAGCTCAACGGCACGCGTGCGTGGTTCGCCGAGAAGGACGCCTTCGTGGCGGCCGAGTCCACCGTCGAGTTCGGCATCGCCTTCCAGGGCGGCCGTACCGGCATGAGCGGCGGCGAGGGCTTCATCCTGGAGAAGTTCACCGGCCACGGCACGGTGATCATCGCCGGCGCAGGCAACTTCATCGACCTGAACCCCGCCGACTTCGGCGGCCGCATCGAGGTCGACACGGGCTGCGTCGTCGCCTTCGAGGAGGGCATCCAGTACGGCGTCCAGCGCGTCGGCGGCCTCAACCGTCAGGGCCTCATGAACGCCGTCTTCGGCGGCGAGGGACTCTCCCTGGCCACCCTGGAGGGCAACGGCCGGGTGATCCTGCAGTCCCTCACCATCGAGAGCCTCGCCAACGCCTTGAAGAAGGCCCAGGGCGGCGACAAGCAGGGCCCGACCGGCGGACTGTTCTCCACGCACACGGGCTGAGGGCGCACCGGAGACCGGCCGGACGACGAGTTTCCGGTGGCCCAGGGGCCTGAACCGACGACAACGGACCGCACCCCAGGTCACCGTCGTGCCGCACCACTGCGATCGTGGCGCCGAGTTCCTCCATGACTTCGCGGCGCAGGGCCGCTTCGAGGTCGGCGGCGTAGCCTTCGACGCCGCCACCGACCGTCGTGCAACAGGCCGGGCAAGAGGGCGCCCGGCCCGGTGAGGAGCCCGAACCGGCCGCCGTGCCCCTCACCGTGGGGGGTGAGGGGCACGGCGGCCCCGGGCGGACAGGGGCCGGAATCCCTGAGGGGCGCACCGTTCCTGGCGTCGGCCGGCGGGTGGATCAGCAGCCGAAGTCGACGAGGTCGAACGTGACGTAGTGGTCGGAGGTGCAGTAGTCCTCCTGGTACTCCTCGCCCGTGATGATGCGGCGCGCACCGCGGGTGGAGGAGCCCGGCGTCTTCACGGTGTACTCGTGGTAGTAGCCGGTGGGCTCGCTCGGCAGCACGCCCTCCTGGTTGCGGAAGACGGTCCCGTCCTGGGAGTAGGGGAACGGACCGCCCGACGCGATCAGGTCGAGCGTGTCGTACGCCTGCGCCGGCAGGTCGCTGTAGCAGATACTGCCGACCGAGGCGGCAGCGGCGTCCGCCGTGACGGCGGAGACGGTGCCGCCCACGAGGAGGGCGGACAGCAGGGCGCCCGCAGCGCCGATACGGGTGATTCGTGGGGGAATCTCATGGGCCCATGATGACGCGCGTAGAGTATGGCATGTCAATGACAAGTTGAAAGAATTACCCGTCAAGTCCCGTTCGTTTTCGCGAAGTTAACCTGGGCCGCGGCGCCTTCGCGGACCCCTCAGCCGGTCAGGCGGCGCCGCCACCAGAGGTCGGAACCCCACTGCCGGTCAGCGGCGAACGGATCGGGCAGCGTGCGTTCGACGTACCGGGCGTCAAGGGCTCGCACTTGGCTCGCCAGTTGGGCGCGAGGCCGGGGCGGCACCTGCCGCAGAACCTCCGCGAGCACGTCGCGGGCGTGCCGCACGTCGTCGAAGGAGCAGCCTCGGCACGAACACTCCGCGTTCTGCGGATACCGGGGCCGTCGTCCGGGCGGCTGCAGAAACGCCCGGTACCGGCGCAGCGCACGGTCGGTGACGCCGGGGTGGACGTGGTAGTCGCCCGAGAGCCTCTCCACTCGGTCTATGGCGACGCTGGTGCGGGCGGAGAGCCCGTGGATCCGTTCCGGGGGCAGGGGGGACCACTCGGCACGGGGCAACCGTTCAGCGCGCAGCGCGCCGGGGCGCCTACGCGGCATCGGCCTTTCGGTACGAGGACATGGGCGACATCATGCCGGCAACTCCGGTCCGGGCGCCGGGGTACCTGTTGATGCCGCCCCGGCTACATCGCCGTCGCCGCTCGGCTTTCCGACCGGTGGGTGTCCTCCTCCGCGTCACGGTCCACGCATTTCGCCAGGCAGCGGGTGCGGGAGAGGGTGACGACGCCGTACGAGAGGAGGGCGACCCCGAAAAGGGCCGGCACGACCCACATGCCGTGGCGGGGTGTCTCCGCGTAGAGGGTGACTCCGAGACAGAAGCTGACCACGGCGTCGCCGAGGGTGAGTGCCGGCTGGGAGGCGATGAGGGGGCCTCCCTGCATGGCGTAGCCGAGCAGGATGATGGAGAACGAGCCGACGAGTGCGAAGCCGTAGGTCTGCCACGCGAGGAAGAACGCGGGGGCTCCCTGCCGGGACAGGATGTGCGTCGCGGACTTCACCAGGGCCGCCGTGAGCGCGTTGCCGACGGCGGCGGCCGCGGCCAGGCAGGCCGCGCGGGCCAGGCCGTGCGGTCGGCGCAGGCCGACGAGGACGAGCGCGGCGCCGGCCGCGCCCGTGACGGCGATCGTGGGCACCCACCACACGCCGGGGACCTGGGCGCGTCCGCCGGAGGGAGCGGCGGAGAAGAGGCTGATGGCCAGCCCCGCGAAGATCGCGGCGACGCATCCCCACGCCTTCCGGGAGACCCGGACCCGGAAGACGAGGCTGCCGAAGACGAGCGCGAGCGGCAGTTCGAGGATGAAGACCGGCTGGACGGCGGCCAGGGTCCCGAAGTTGAGCGCGAGTGCCTGGAACAGGGCCGAGCCGATCACTCCGAGGATTCCGCCGAGCCAGACGGGATTGCGCAGCAGGCTCCCGACGAGGGCGAGGGGGGAGCGGGATTCGGGCGTGGCCGTGGCGGCACGTCGCTGCAGGACCGTGCCCCATGCGTTGCTGGCAGCGGCGAGCACGGCACAGGTGAACGCGACAATCATGTCGATCGCATCGCTTCCGGGAGTGTCGGCCGCGTTCCGCGGGCGCGGCGCCGCGGCCCGGGAAGTGCCCCGGGGCCGGCGGTCCGGATGCGGTTCGCGACGGGGAACGGCGAAAGGGTGAGCGGTGCGCTCGTTCCAAGTGTCCGGCCGGAGCGCGGGGCGGGCGAACGGTGACGCCTTCGTCGCCGTCGCCGCAGCCGCCGCCTGCGGGCCGGTCTCAGGCCCGGTGGTACTGGACGGGCGCGCCGACGCTGCCGCCGAGCTGGTCCGCGGCGTGCCGGGCCCAGTAGGGGTTGCGCAGGAGTTCCCGCCCCAGCAGGACCGCGTCGGCGCTGCCGGAGGCGACGACCTTGTCGGCCTGCGCGGGCTCGGTGATCAGGCCCACGGCGGCGACGGGCATGCCGGTCTCGTTGCGGACGCGGTCGGCGAAGGGGACCTGGTAGCCGGGGCCGCTCGTGATCTTCGCGTCGGGGACGATGCCGCCGGTGGAGATGTCCATCAGATCGACGCCGTGCGCCAGCAGTTCCCTGGCGAGGCGGACGGTGTCGTCGGCGGTCCAGCCCGTCCGCCCGTCCTCGGGGTTCTCCGACAGCCAGTCGGTCGCCGAGATGCGGAAGAACACCGGCAGCTCCTCGGGCCACACGGCGCGCACGGCGTCGACGACCTCCAGGGCGAAGCGGATCCGGCCCTCGAAGGAACCGCCGTACTCGTCGGTGCGCC
The DNA here is from genome assembly GCF_042894765.1 of Streptomyces sp. NPDC001507. Taxonomy (NCBI): domain Bacteria; kingdom Bacillati; phylum Actinomycetota; class Actinomycetes; order Kitasatosporales; family Streptomycetaceae; genus Streptomyces; species Streptomyces sp. NPDC001507. Next base: position 369,126 of record NZ_JBIAVV010000006.1, on the reverse strand, counting down.
GGTTGCTCTGCGGGGAGAGGAACTGGTGGATCAGGTAGCCGTGGGCACCGTGGATCTCGGCGATCTGGAAACCGGCCGCGCGGGCGCGTACGGCGGCGTCGGCGAACTGCTGGACGATCTCGCGGATGCCGTCCGTGGTCAGCTCCTCGGGCACCGTCGACGTCTCGTCGAAGGCCACCGCGCTGGGGCCCACCGGCGTCCAGCCGTGCGGCTCGTCCGGGGCGATCGGGCGCCCGCGGTCGACCCAGGTGCGCTCGGTCGACGCCTTGCGCCCCGCGTGCGCCAGCTGGATCCCGGGGACCGTGCCCTGCGACTTCAGGAAGGCGGTGATGCGCCGGAAGGCGGCGACCTGCTCGTCGTTCCAGATGCCGAGGTCGTAGGGGGAGATCCGGCCCTCGGGGCTGACGGCCGCGGCCTCGGTGATGATCAGACCGGTGCCGCCGGCCGCGCGTGCGGCCAGGTGGGAGAAGTGCCAGTCCGTCGGGACGCCGGCCGCCGCACCGTCCGGCTCCGCGCTGTACTGGCACATCGCCGCCATCCAGATGCGGTTGGGGATCGTCAGCGACTTGAGGTCGAAGGGGGTGAAGAGCGGGTTCAACACGCGACTCCTTGGGAGGTCCATCGGTGGGTGCCGTGCGGTCGGGCCGTCGGCGACGGTCCTCTCGCCCGGCACAGGACTCATAATTGCATGCGCGGGTATTTTATTTCCGCCCACTATCGGCACTCGCATATATATCCCTGTGACTCACCCGCCACCCGGCCTCCGGCTCCCCGCGGCGGCGAACAGCGCGCACGCCGGCACGATCAGCGCGACGCTCGCGTAGACGCCGTAGGCGTCGAGGAAGGCAAGCCGCCGCAGGACACCCACCCGCCAGTGGGTGAACTCGTGCACCAGCCCCAGCACACCCTGTGCCAGGGCGAGGAATCCGAACAGTTCCAACAACCGTTTCACGGCACGACCCTCGCCCCGCGTCCTCCCCCCCGCACCATCGGCCGTGGGGCCGGCCACGCCCGCCGGAAGACCCTCCGCACGAGCGCGTGGCGCACCGAAAGTCCACACGGGCACAACTTTGGTCGACGATCCCGTGCGCGAGTAGGTGACACGGACCGGTCCTGCGTAGATTTGTCGACCGTGAGCGGTGACATCTCCATACGGACGTTCGAGGGGCGGCGGTGGCTGTTCCCCTCCGCCGTGATCCATGAACTGGACCCCGAGGCCGGTCCGGCCGGCCGTCGGCCCCGGCGCACCGCGCGTGACTGGCTCGTCGACTTCAGCTGTTTCCTGCTGGCCGTCCTCCTCGGCGCGGCCGCCGCCAACACCATGCGCCAGGACCCGAACGTCCCGCACGGCCTCGCCGTCGCCGACCAGCTGATCGGCGGTCTGGCCTGCGCCGCGGTCTGGCTGCGCCGCCGCTGGCCGACCGGTCTGGCCATCGCCATGATCCCGGTCAGCTTCGCCTCCGACACCGCGGGCGGCGCCTCCATGGTCGCGCTGTTCACCCTCGCCGTGCACCGCCCGTTCCGGCACGTCGCCTGGATCACCGCCGCCAACCTCGTGCTGGTCCCGCTCTTCTACTGGCTGCGACCCGACCCCGACCTGCCCTACCTGGCCGTCGTGATCCTCGTCGTGCTGCTCACCCTCCTGGTGGTCAGCCTCGGCATGTTCGTGCGCTCGAAGCGGCAGCTGATGGTCAGCCTGCGCGACCGGGCCCGGCGGGCCGAGACCGAGGCCGGGCTGCGCGCCGAGCGGGCCCAGCGGCTGGCCCGGGAGGCCATCGCCCGCGAGATGCACGACGTCCTCGCCCACCGGCTGACCCTGCTCAGCGTGCACGCCGGGGCGCTGGAGTTCCGGCCCGACGCGCCCCGGGAGGAGGTGGCACGGGCGGCCGGGGTCATCCGGGAGAGCGCCCACGAGGCCCTCCAGGACCTGCGCGAGATCATCGGTGTGCTGCGCGCCGCCGACGGCGACGAGGCGGGCGGCCGGCCGCAGCCGACCCTGGCCGCACTGGAGTCACTGGTCGCCGAATCACGAGGAGCCGGCATGAAGGTGGTGCTGGACAACCACGTCGGCGACCCGGCCGCCGTCCCCGCCTCCGTCGGCCGCACCGCCTACCGGATCGCCCAGGAGGGCCTCACCAACGCCCGCAAGCACGCCCCCGGCGCCGAGGTCACCGTCCGCGTCACCGGCGCCCCGGGCGACGGCCTGGACATCACCGTGCACAACCCCGCCCCCGCGACCGAGGCCCCGCACGTCCCCGGCTCCGGCCAGGGCCTGATCGGCCTCACCGAACGCGCCACGCTGGCCGGGGGGCGGCTGGAGCACCGGTCCGTCGGCGACGGCGGCTTCGAGGTGCGCGCCTGGCTGCCCTGGGCCGCCCCCTCCCCGGCCGCATGACGAGCGGGCGACCGGGCACGTGCCTCCTGACCCGCGTGATTACGTAGGCGCCATGACCACGATCAGACTGCTGCTCGTCGACGACGATCCGCTGGTGCGCGCCGGGCTCGCCCTCATGATGGGCGGGGCCGGGGACATCGAGATCGTCGGGGAGGGCGCCGACGGCGACGAGGTCGAGGCGCTCGTGGACCGCACCCGCCCGGACGTCGTGCTGATGGACATCCGGATGCCTTCCGTGGACGGACTCACCGCCACCGAGCGGCTCCGCGCGCGTGCCGACGCCCCGCAGGTCGTCGTCCTCACCACGTTCCACGCCGACGAACAGGTGTTGCACGCCCTGCGCGCGGGAGCCGCCGGGTTCGTCCTCAAGGACACCCCGCCCGCCGAGATCGTCGCCGCGGTCCGCCGGGTCGCGGCCGGCGACCCCGTGCTGTCGCCCGCCGTCACCCGGCAGCTGATGGCGCACGCGGCCGGCACCCGCGCGGACACCCGGCAGGCACGCGCGCGCGACCGGCTCGCCGCCCTCAACGACCGCGAGCGCGAGGTCGCCGTCGCCGTCGGCCGGGGCCTCGCCAACGCCGAGATCGCCACCGGCCTCTTCATGAGCGTCGCCACCGTCAAGACCCACGTCTCCCGCATCCTGGCCAAGCTCGGCCTCAACAACCGCGTCCAGATCGCCCTGCTGGCGTACGACGCGGGACTGCTGGAGGAATAGGGCGCCTGCGGGGCACCTGTGGGGCGGCCCGTGCGTTCTCCGGGTACGGGACGGCCTCGGGGACCTCCTGAAGGGGGAGCAGAGCATGCAGGTGACCGACCTCGGCGAGTACGGCGACGGTCTGCGCACGGACCCGCACACGGTGTACGCCCGGCTGCGCGAGCGCGGCCCGGTGCACCGGGTGCGGTGGCCGCTTCCGGACCAGTACCACGAGACCTGGCTGGTCGTGGGCTACCAGGAGGCGCGCGCGGCGCTCGCCGACCCCAGACTGGCCAAGGACACCGAGAAGATCGGCTTCAAATTCCTCGACGAGGAACTGATCGGCAAGTACCTGCTGGTCGCCGACCCGCCCCAGCACACCAGGCTGCGCGGCCTGATCACGCGCGCGTTCACCGCCCGCCGGGTGGCCGGTCTCGAGCCGAGGATCCAGGAGATCACGGACCAGCTGCTCGACGAGATGCTGCCGCGCGGCCGCGCCGACCTGGTCGACGCCTTCGCCTACCCGCTGCCCATCACGGTGATCAGCGAACTGCTCGGCGTCCCGGAGCTGGACCGCGAGCGGTTCCGGAAACTGTCCAACGAGGTGGTCGCGCCCAGCGATCCGGGCAGCGAGTACGACTCCTTCGCCGCGCTCGCCGACTACCTGGCGGAGCTGATCGAGGACAAGCGGTGCGCGGGCCCGAGCGGCGACCTGCTCAGCGACCTGATCCGCACCACCGCCGAGGACGGCGACCGGCTCTCTGTCGCAGAGCTGCGCGGCATGGCCTTCGTCCTGCTGATCGCCGGCCACGAGACCACCGTCAACCTCATCGGCAACGGCGTCCTCGCCCTGCTCACCCACCCGGACCAACTGGCCGCCCTGCGCGCCGACATGAGCCTCCTGGACGGCGCGATCGAGGAGACCCTGCGCTGGGAGGGCCCGGTGGAGAACGCCACGTACCGGTACGCCGCCGAGCCCCTGGAGATCGCCGGCACCGCCATCGACCGGGGCGACCCCGTGATGATCAGCCTCGCCGGCGCCGACCGCGACGGTGACCGCTACCCCGAGCCCGACCGCTTCGACATCCGCCGCGACCACCGCGGGCACCTCGCCTTCGGCCACGGCATCCACTACTGCCTGGGCGCACCCCTGGCCCGCCTGGAGGGCCGGATCGCCCTGCGCACCCTCCTGGAGCGCGCTCCGGACCTCGCCCTGGACGGCCCGCACGGGCAATGGCTGCCGGGCACCCTGATGAGAGGGGTCCGCAGCCTCCCCGTGCGCTGGTAGCCGCGGCCGGGGCGGCCGCCGCCGGGGCGGTCGCCGCCGGTCAGGCCAGGCGGTCCGGGATCTCCGCGAGCGCCACCGGCCTGCGCTCGTGCCGGGAGATCTCGCAGGCCTCCGCGATCCGCAGCGCCTGGAGCGCCTCGCGCCCGTCGCAGGGGTTGGCCAGCTGGCCCCGCACCACGTCGACGAAGGCGCACAGCTCGGCTTCGTAGGCGGGCCCGAACCGCTCCAGGAAACCGGGCCAGGGCTTGTCCGCGGGCGGCGGCCCGGTCGGCTCGGTCGAGGCCACCGGCGTACGGTCGTCCAGGCCGACCACCACGGTGTCCCGCTCGCCGGCCAGCTCCATCCGCACGTCGTACCCGGCGCCGTTCAGCCGGGTCCCGGTCGCCGTGGCCAGCGTGCCGTCGGCGAGGGTGAGCACCGCCGCGCCGGTGTCGACGTCACCGGCCTCGCGGAACATCGCGGGCCCCGCGTCCGAGCCGGTCGCGTACACGTCCACGACCTCCCGCCCGGTCACCCAGCGCAGCACGTCGAAGTCGTGGATCAGCGTGTCCCGGAACAGCCCGCCGGACAGCGGCAGCCACTCCGGCGGGGGCGGGGACTGGTCGGAGGTCAGCGCCCGTACGGTGTGCAGCCGCCCGAGCCGCCCCGAGCGCACCGCCTCGCGCGCACCCGCGTACCCCTTGTCGAAGCGCCGCTGGAAGCCCATCTGCAGCACCGTCCCGGCGTTCTCCACCTCCGCCAGGGCCTGCAGCGTGCCCGGCAGATCGAGGGCGATCGGCTTCTCGCAGAAGACCGGCAGCCCGGAACGGGCCGCCCGGCCGATCAGGTCGGCGTGGGCCGAGGTCGTGGCGGTGATCACCACGGCGTCCACACCCCACTTGAAGATCTCGTCCGTCCCGGGTGCCGCCGTCTCCCCGAGCCGGTGCGCCAGATCCTGGGCCCGCTGGGGATCCACGTCCGTGAGGATCAGCGATCCGACCTCGCGATTACGGCTGAGCGTGTTCGCGTGAATGGTGCCGATGCGGCCCGTCCCGATGACCCCGATGCGCATGGGAACAAGGTGCTGGTGCACCCCGCGCGCTGTCAATCCGTATGTCCGGACAATCGAACTACACAACTTCCCGTCAACCCGTCACGGAGATACGCTCGGCCCCGTGCCGAAACCAGATGTGGACCCGACCGTGACGCTCGAGCTCAGTGTGGACCGGAGTTCCCCGGTCCCGTTGTACTTCCAGCTCGCCCAGCAGCTGGAAGCGGCGATCGAGCACGGCTCGCTCACCCCCGGCAGCCTGCTGGGCAACGAGATCGAGCTCGCCGCACGGCTCGGCCTGTCCCGTCCGACGGTCCGCCAGGCCATCCAGTCCCTCGTGGACAAGGGCCTGCTCGTCCGCCGCCGGGGTGTCGGCACCCAGGTCGTGCACAGCCAGGTCAAGCGCCCGCTGGAACTCAGCAGCCTCTACGACGACCTGGAGTCGGCCGGCCAGCGCCCCGCGACGAAGGTGCTGGTCAACACCGTCGTGCCGGCGACCGCCGAGGTCGCGGCCGCGCTCGGGGTCGCCGAGGCCGCCGACGTGCACCGCGTCGAGCGGCTGCGGCTGGCGCACGGCGAGCCCATGGCGTACCTGACCAACCACCTGCCCCCCGGCCTGCTCGACCTGGACACCGCCCAGCTGGAGGCGACCGGCCTGTACCGGCTGATGCGGACCGCCGGGATCACCCTGCACAGCGCCCGCCAGTCCATCGGCGCGCGCGGCGCCACGGCCGCCGAGGCGGACCGGCTCGCCGAGCCGGAGGGCGCCCCGCTGCTCACCATGCAGCGCACCACCTACGACGACACCGGCCGCGCCGTCGAGTTCGGCGACCACATCTACCGCCCGACCCGCTACTCCTTCGAGTTTCAGCTGCTGGTGCGGTCCTGAGGATGCTGACGTTCTGGTTCTAATGTCCGGACAATGTGACCGACGTATCCCGGCGGGCGGCGGTGACCCGGACTCTCCACGCCACGAGCCGCAGCGCCCCGAAAGGGGCGCGGGGAACTGCGCGACCAGCCACAACGGACGGGCACCCGGCCGCGGTGCTCGCCCCTCCTTATCTCCCGCGAACGGCACCCTTTCTCGCGGTGAGGCACAATCAAGCCCGATGAGCACCTACCGCGACCTCACCGCCCCCATCGGCTCCCGCCGTGCCCCCGTCCTGCGGACCGTCGGCACCCGGGAACGCCGCTCCCACCTGACGGCCCCCCGCGTGCCCACGGTCGGCATCGACATCGGCGGCACCAAGGTCATGGCGGGCGTCGTGGACGCCGACGGCAACATCCTGGAGAAGCTCCGCACGGAGACCCCGGACAAGTCCAAGAGCCCGAAGGTCGTCGAGGACACGATCGTCGAACTGGTCCTGGACCTGTCCGACCGGCACGACGTGCACGCCGTCGGCATCGGCGCGGCCGGCTGGGTCGACGCCGACCGCAACCGCGTGCTGTTCGCCCCCCACCTGTCCTGGCGGAACGAGCCGCTGCGCGACCGCCTCGCCGGCCGGCTCGCCGTGCCCGTCCTGGTCGACAACGACGCCAACGCCGCCGCCTGGGCCGAGTGGCGGTTCGGCGCCGGCCGCGGCGAGGACCACCTCGTCATGATCACGCTCGGCACCGGCATCGGGGGCGCGATCCTGGAGGACGGCCAGGTCAAGCGCGGCAAGTACGGCGTCGCCGGCGAGTTCGGCCACATGCAGGTGGTGCCCGGCGGCCACCGCTGCCCGTGCGGCAACCGCGGCTGCTGGGAGCAGTACAGCTCCGGCAACGCGCTGGTCCGCGAGGCCAAGGAGCTGGCCGCCGCCGACTCCCCGGTGGCCTACGGGATCATCGAGCACGTCAAGGGCAACATCGGCGAGATCTCCGGCCCGATGATCACCGAGCTGGCCCGCGAGGGCGACGCGATGTGCGTCGAACTGCTCCAGGACATCGGCCAGTGGCTCGGCGTCGGCATCGCCAACCTCGCCGCCGCCCTCGACCCCTCCTGCTTCGTGATCGGCGGTGGCGTCAGCGCCGCCGACGACCTGCTGATCGGCCCCGCGCGGGACGCCTTCAAGCGCCAGCTGACCGGCCGCGGCTACCGCCCCGAGGCCCGGATCGCCCGCGCCCAGCTCGGTCCCGAGGCCGGCATGGTCGGCGCCGCCGACCTCGCCCGCCTGGTCGCCCGCCGGTTCCGGCGCGCCAAGCGGCGCCGGGTCGAGCGGTACGAGCGCTACGAGCGGTTCGCGGAGGCCCGCCGTACCCGGGACACCGCATGACCGCTTCGCTGCCCCGGCAGGCCGCGTCCCCGGAGGAACCGCAGCGTCCGCCCGAGACCCCGGGGCACAAGGCCCGCCGCCGGGCGCTGACGCTGCTGATCATCGTGCTGCTCATCGGCGTGCCGGCCGGCTATCTGGTGATCTCCGCCGCCCAGAGCCGCAACAGCGGCAAGGACAAGGAGTCCAAGTACTCGGCGACCGGCCTCTCCGAGGGCTGGCCGTCGAAGGTGCAGCGCCGCCTCTACCAGGTCCCGGTCCCGCACCCGGCCGACCGGATCGCGTACTACGAGACGAACAACTGGAAGACCAGCCGTCTCTACGTCCAGTTCCGCACCAACAGCGCCGGACTGGACAGCTTCCTGGCGGGCATGGGCGTCGACCGGGACGCGCTGAAGAAGGACGACATCAGCATCAGCTCGCGCGACCAGAAGGTCAGCGGCTGGAAGTTCACCGGCCCCGGGACCTGGTCGGGCCTGACGCACAAGCAGAAGAACCCGGCGCCCACCCAGGACGTGGTCGTGAACACCGCCGACCCGGACTACCCGATGATCTACGTCGTCTCCCGCACCGTCCCGTAGCGGCACCCCCCGGCAGGCCGCCGGGGCCGATTGTCAGACCCCGCCCGTACAGTCGAAGACGTCTGATCCGACGGGCGGGCGGGAGGTGGCAGAACGTATGAGCGGCACGACGGCCGGGGCCGACGTGGACGTACCGGTGCGCCTGGCGGCGGTCTACCTGCCCGCCGGCCTCCCGCGCCGGGGCCGGATGGCCTTCTGGGACCCCGCCGGGGACCCGCTGCCCGCCACCGCGACCGAGGAGCTCACGGTCGTACGACCGCACGGCGCCACCGGGGTCCGCCGCCGGCAGGTGCCCGCGCTCACCCTGCCGCTCGCCGCCGCCCTCCCGGTGCTCGTCCGGGCCCGCCGCGACCCGGCCGCCCACCCCGCCACCGCCTGCTGGGGCGCCGCCGCCCTGCACGCCCTGCGGCTCGCCGCCCGCGGCCGGCTGCTGCCCGGCCTCACCCCGGCAGGACACGACGCCTGGCGGGCCGGCCCCCTGGAGCCGGCCGACATCGCCCACCTGCGCGCGGTGGCCGCCGCCCTGCCCGCCGAGGGCCACGCCGTCCCGCTGCCCGGCCCCGGTCCGCTCCTGCTGCCCCAGCCGGAAGCACTGATCCGCTCCTTCCTGGACGCGGTCGCCGACACACTGCCCCGCACCCCGGCCGCGCAGCACACGGCGGGCCGGCCCTTCGCCGCCCGCGAAGCCCAGCGGCTGCCCGACGCCCAGGAGTGGGCCGCGGAGGTCGCCGCCGGCATGGACGCGGGCGTGCGGATCTCGCTGCGCCTGGACCTGTCGGCCTACGACCTGTTCGACGACGGCGAGGGCGCGCGCCGTGCGGGAGCCGCGATCGTCCAGGTGCACAGCCTGGCCGACCCGACCCTGGTGACCGACGCGGCGGCACTGTGGTCGGGGACCTCCGACGCCGCCTTCGGCCCCCGCGCGCGCGTGGACGCGGCGCTGGCCGTGCGCCGCGCGGCGCGGGTGTGGCCGCCGCTGGCCCGCCTGGCGGAACAGGACGTGCCGGACGTCCTCGCGCTCTCCGAGGAGGAGCTCGGGCAGCTGCTCGGGGTCGCGGCGACCAGGCTCGCGGCATCCGGGGTGGCCGTGCACTGGCCCCGGGACCTGGCCCAGGACCTGACCGCGGCGGCCGTGGTCCGGCCCGCCCCCGGCTCGGCCACCGACGGCACCGGCTTCTTCGAGAGCGAGGAACTGCTCCAGTTCCGCTGGCAGCTGGCGCTCGGCGGCGACCCGCTCAGCGACGCCGAGATGGACGCCCTCGCCGAGGCCCACCGCCCGGTCGTGCGGCTGCGGGACCGCTGGGTGCTCGTCGACCCCGCCCTCGTCCGCAAGGCACGCAGGCGCGAACTGGGCGTGCTCGACCCGGTCGACGCGCTCTCCGTGGCGCTCACCGGCGAGGCAGAGGTGGACGGCCAGCGGGTCGAGGCGGTCCCCGTCGGCCTCCTCGCGTCCCTGCGCGACCGCCTCACCGCCGGCGTCCGGCCGGCCGAGCCGCCCGCCGGCCTGCACGCCACCCTGCGCGACTACCAGCTCCGCGGCCTGGCCTGGCTGGACCTGATGACCGGCCTGGGCCTCGGCGGCTGCCTCGCCGACGACATGGGCCTCGGCAAGACGATCACCGTCATCGCCCTGCACCTCAAGCGTGCCCGCACCGAGCCGACCCTGGTGGTCTGCCCGGCCTCGCTGCTCGGCAACTGGCAGCGGGAGATCGCCCGGTTCGCGCCCGGCGTCCCGGTCCGCCGCTTCCACGGCCCCGACCGCACCCTGGACGGCCTCGCCGGCGGCTTCGTCCTCACCACGTACGGCACCATGCGCGCCGCCGCGAGCCGGCTCGCCGAACAGCCCTGGGGCATGGTCGTCGCCGACGAGGCACAGCACGTCAAGAACCCCTACTCGGCCACCGCGAAAGCCCTGCGCACCATCCCCACCCCCGCGCGCGTGGCGCTCACCGGCACCCCCGTGGAGAACAACCTCTCCGAGCTGTGGGCCCTCCTCGACTGGACCACCCCCGGACTCCTCGGCCCGCTCAAGTCCTTCCGCGCCCGGCATGCGCGCGCCGTGGAGAACGGCGATGACGACGAGGCCGTGGCGCGGCTCGCCCGGCTGGTCCGCCCCTTCCTCCTGCGCCGCAAGAAGTCCGACCCCGGGATCGTGCCCGAACTCCCGCCCAAGACCGAGACCGACCACCCGGTCCCGCTCACCCGCGAACAGGCCGCGCTGTACGAGGCGGTGGTGCGCGAGTCGCTGCTCGCCATCGAGACGGCCGACGGCATCGCGCGCCGCGGCCTGGTACTCAAGCTCCTCGGCGCCCTGAAGCAGATCTGCGACCACCCCGGGCTGTACCTCAAGGAGGAGCAGAGCCGCATCGAGGGCCTGGCCGCCCGCTCCGGCAAACTCGCCCTGCTGGACGAGCTGCTGGACACCGTGCTCGCCGAGGACGGGTCGGCGCTCGTCTTCACGCAGTACGTCGGCATGGCCCGTATGATCACCGCGCACCTCCAGGCCCGCGCGGTCCCGGTCGACCTGCTGCACGGCGGCACCCCGGTGCCGGAGCGGGAGCGCATGGTGGACCGCTTCCAGAGCGGCGCGACCCCGGTCCTCGTCCTCTCCCTCAAGGCCGCGGGCACCGGCCTCAACCTCACCAGGGCCGGCCATGTCGTCCACTTCGACCGCTGGTGGAACCCGGCGGTCGAGGAACAGGCCACCGACCGGGCCTACCGCATCGGCCAGACCCAGCCCGTCCAGGTGCACCGTCTGGTCACCGAGGGCACCGTCGAGGACCGCATCGCCGAGATGCTGGAGGCGAAGCGCGCCCTCGCCGACGCGATCCTGGGCTCCGGTGAAGCCGCCCTGACCGAACTGACGGACCGTGAGCTGTCCGACCTGGTGTCGTTGCGGAGGACGTCATGAGCGCGGGCGAGGAGCGGCCGGGGGACGCGGCACGGCGTGCGTTGCGGGCGGCGCGGGCGCGCGAGGCGGAGACCGGGGGCGACGGGGTGGCTCCGGACGGGGGAGAGGAAGAACGGGTGCCGAGGCCGGGGGACGCCGCGCGGCGCGCGCTGCGGGTGGCTGCCGCCGCGAAGGAGGCGGAGCAGGGGGACGCCGAGCCCGGGGGCGAGCCCGACGCCGTTGCCGACCGGACCGAGCAGGCCGGCACCGGCGCCTCCGCCGCGGTACCGCCGGGCGGCCGTCCCGGTGACGTGGCGCGGGCGGCGCTGCGGGCGGCGCGCGCGGAGGCGAGGCGGGTCGAGGAGGCGGCTGAGTCGGCAGCTTCCGGACAGTCCGCGGCCCGCCCGGTACGGCGACCGCCGTCGCCGCCTGCGCCGTCCTCTGCGGCCCCGGTGTCCGCAGCTCGCGGTCGCACCGCCCATGACCTGAAGCAGTTCCTGACGACCGCGTTCCGGATGCCACGGGACGAGGCCGAGCCGGAACCGTCTGGGCCGGGGCCGGGGCCGTCTGAGCCCGAACCCGCCGCCACCCCCCACCTCCCGCGCACCATGGGCACCCCCCACCGCGACACCGAACTCCGCCGTACCTTCCCGTCCCTCCCGTCCCATGCCCCCGCCCCCGCCGCTGCTTCGGGGTTCGCCGAGACCTGGTGGGGCAACGCCTGGGTGCGGGCGCTCGAAGAGGGCGCACTGGACGTGAAGCGGCTTGGGCGCGGACGGAGTTACGCCGAGCGCGGGCACGTGGACGCCATCACCGTGACCCCGGGACTGGTCCTGGCGTACGTGCAGGGCAGCCGGCCCCGGCCGTACCGCGTGCAGTTGCGGCTGCGGACCTTCGGCGAGGACGAGTGGGAGCGGCTGCTGGAGGCCGCCGCCGACCGGCCCGCCGACATCGCGGCGCTGCTCGACAAGGAGCTGCCGCAGACCCTTGCCGACAGCGGGGTTCCGCTGCTGCCGGGGCCCGGTGAGCTCGAACCCCGCTGCAGTTGCCCCGACTTCGGTCACCCCTGCAAGCACGCGGCCGCCCTCTGCTACCAGACCGCGCGTCTGCTGGACGCCGACCCGTTCGTGCTGCTCCTGCTGCGCGGCCGCGGGGAGCGCGAGGTACTGGACGTGCTGGCCCGGCGCAACGCCGCCCGCACGGCCCGGGAGCGGCGGCCGGCCGCGCTGCCGGGCATCCGGGCCACCGAGGCCCTCGTACCGCGTCAGCTCCCGCCGCTGCCGCCTCCGTTGCCGTTGCCGGCGCACCCCGAGCAGCCGCCGGTGTATCCGGCGGTGCCCGGCGGCCCGGACCCGTTCGCGCTGGACCAGCTGGCCACCGACGCGGCCGCCCGCGCCCACGCCCTGCTCACCACCGGACACGACCCGGTCGGCGACCTGACCCTCTGGCAGGACGCGGTGCGGCTCGCCGCGGCCCGCCCCGGTTCCGGCCTGACGGCGTCCACCCGCGCCCTCTACGCCACCCTCGCGGACGCCGTCGGCCGTACCCCCGGTGACCTGGCCCGCGCGGTCGCCGCCTGGCGGCAGGGCGGCCTTGAGGGGCTGGCCGTACTGGAGGAGCCCTGGGACCCCCCGGCCGGGCGCTTCGACCGGGCCCGGCCGCTGCTCCTCGCCGCCGACCTCCCGGCCTTCCGGCCGTGGCACAACCACCTCACCCACCCCGGCGGCCATCTCCAGCTCCGCTTCGGCCGCGACGGCCTGTGGTACGCCTACGAGTCGGAGCCGGGCCACGACGACTGGTGGCCCAGAGGCACCCCCGACCTGGACCCGGTGGGCGCGCTGACGGGCCTTGGCGCGTCGGACGACGTCTGAGCATCGCGGCTGTGCCGTCGGCCGGCTGCGGCTCCCGGCTCGTGGCGTCCGCGCCGGGCACCGCCACCACGGAGCGACGGCGCAGGCGGCTGCTCCCAGTCCCTCGGCCCCGCGCGGCGGCGGACGTCAGGCCTCCTCGACCGACACGGCGACCGGGGTACCGGCCTCGATCGTGCGGCTGACCGTGCACAGCCGGTCGTGGGAGACGGCGACCGCCCGGGGCAGGATCGCGCGGGCGCGGTCGCCGGCCGCGCCGGCCGGGAAGCCGACGGAGAAGGCGACCGCCAGGTCCGTCATCCGGTTTCCGTCCTCGTCGCTCACCTTGTGGCCGCTGACCGTGACGGTGAACGCGGCCGGCTCGACGTGACGGCTCGTGGACACGTCGACGTCCGCCGCCGTACAGCCTCCGATCGCGGCGAGCAGCAGCTCGACCGGGGTGAATCCGGTGCCGTCGCCGATCTCGAAGGCGATGGTGCCGCCGCGGGCGTTCGTGGCGGTGAAACGGCCGGTGCCGGTGCGCTCGACCGTGACGAGGCGCAGGGAGTCTTCGTTCGTGGAGCTCATGGGACGAACCTAGGGCACCGGCCGTCAGCGCAGGATGTTGACGGCCCGCGCCACCACCAGGACCACCGTCACCAGGGAGACCGAGGACTGCAGCATCATCAGCATCTTGGCCCAGCGCGACAACGGCATCACGTCGGTCGGGCTGAACGCGGTGGAGTTGGTGAAGGACAGGTACAGGTAGTCGAGAAAGCCCGGCTCCCAGTCCCGCGGCGCGGTCTCCGGACTCTGCATCTGCACGAAGAGGAAGTCCGGGTACTGGTGCCGACCGAGGACCCGTGCCATCGGCCCGCCGCGGTCCCACTCCCAGTACCAGAGGGCGAACACAATGACGTTGGTCAGCCAGATGCCCCCGCCGGTCAGCAGCAGCGGCCCGGCGTCACGGCCCTCGGTGCCGTTCACGAGCCCCACCACCAGGCGGGCCGCCGACCAGCCGTTGGCCAGGCTGATCACTCCCATCAGCACCAGGCCCAGCAGCCGCAGCCACCGGGTGCGGGGCTCGACCCGCCGGGGGTTGCCGGCGATGACGCCGGCCAGGAGCACCACCTCCAGGACCGGCAGGGCCCAGTACGGCTGGAAGACGAGCCGGCGCGGCAGCATCACCTGCAGGGCGATCGCCACGAGTATCACGGCGGTCACCGCCCACCGCGGCTCGCCCCGGGTGGCCCTGCGCCACGCGGGCACCACGCCGCGCTCGCCGCTCTCCAGCAGCCCTTCGATCCTCGCCAGCCGGTTCTCGGCGTCGGACATTCGGTCGTTCATGCTCATGATTGTCCCGAGCCCCGCACAGATCCACCGACCGGCCCGGCCGCCGCGCCGCCGGGCGCCGCCGTCTCTTTGCGTTTGTGAGGATGCTGTAGGCGACGGCGAGGAGGGCTTCCGGCCGCCGGAGCCCCTCCCTACGCTCCGGTTCTCATGACAACAGAACACGCGCAGCAGTCTCAGGGGCACGGCGGGCACAGCCGCAGGCGTTTCCTGGCCGCGGGCGGGGGAGTGGTCGCCGGAGCGGCCGCCGGAGCGGTCGGCGCCTTAGGGGCCGCCGGCAGCGCGGTCGCCGCCTCCGGCAAGCGTGTCGCCGTCCTCGGCGGCGGAGTCTCCGGCCTCAGCGTCGCTCACGAACTCGCCGAACGCGGCTACGAGGTCACGGTCTACGAGTACTACGACGCCCTCGGCGGCAAGGCCCGCTCGATGGACGTCCCCGGGACCGGAACGGGCGGCCGCAAGCCGCTCCCCGGCGAGCACGGCTTCCGCTTCTTCCCCGGCTTCTACCGGAACCTGCCGGACACCATGCGCCGCATCCCCTTCCCCGGCAGCGCGACCGGCGTCCACGGCAACCTCCGCAACGGCACGGAGGAGTTGTTCGCACGCGACTCGGGCCGCCCGGACCTGCACTTCCCGCTCCGCCGGGTCACCACCCCGCCCGCCCCCGGCGACCTCACCCCGTCCTGGATCCGCGACCAGGTCCTGTCGGTGCTGGACCTCGGCACCCACCTGCCCGCCCACGAGGCCGCCTACTTCGCCGACCGCCTCCTGGTCCACCTCACCAGTTGCGACGCCCGCCGCGAGGACGAGTGGGAGAAGGTCGCGTGGTGGGACTTCATCCGGGCCGGCGAGATGAGCCGCGAGTACCAGGTGCTCCTCGGCATCGGCCAGACCCGCAACCTCGTCGCCACCCGCGCCGAGGTCGCCTCCACCCGCACCGTCGGCCGCGTCATCATCGAGGCCCTCATCCTGTGGGGCCTGCTCGGCCGCGGCATGGACGGCGACGCGGACGTCGACCGGGTGCTGAACGCCCCGACCAGCGAGGCCTGGATCGACCCGTGGGAGACCCATCTGCGCTCCCTGGGCGTGGAGTTCGTGCTCGGCACCGAGGCCAGGGAGATCGTGTACGACGGGGGCCGGGTGACCGGCGTACGGGTGGCGGCCCGCGACGGCAGCCGGCAGCGTACCGTCACCGCCGACCACTACGTCTGCGCCCTCCCGGTCGAGCACGCGCGCGCGACCTGGGGCGCGGCCCTGCGCGCCGCCGACCCGCAGCTCGGGCGGTGCGACGCGCTGAAGACGGACTGGATGACCGGCGTGATGTTCTACCTGCGCACACCGACCCCGGTCGTGCACGGCCACATCAACTGCCTCGACTCGCCCTGGGCGGTCACCGGAATCGGCCAGACGCAGTTCTGGGACGTGCGGGACTTCGCACGCGACTACGGAGACGGGCAGGCCCACGAGTGCCTGTCCACGATCATCTCCGAGTGGGACAAGCCCGGCATCCTGTACGGCAAGACCGCCCGTGAGTGCACCAAGGACGAGATCGTCGCCGAACTGTGGGCTCAGCTGAAGGACGGGCTGAACGACTCGGGCAAGACGACGCTCAGGGACGAGGACCGGCTCGGCTGGTTCATGGACCCGGCGGTGACGGGCCTCGGCGGGCCCGACCCGCGCAACCGCGAACAGCTCCTCATCCACCCCACCGGCACGCTCTACCACCGCCCGTCGGCGAGGACGGCGGTGCCGAACCTCTTCCTCGCGGGCGACTACATCCGCACCGACGTGGACCTCGCGACCATGGAGGGCGCCAACGAGTCCGCCCGGCGCGCCGTCAACGCCCTGCTGGACGCGGACGGTTCGGACGCGGAACGGTGTCACCTGTGGGAGCTGTTCCGGCCGCCGGAGCTGGAGCCCCTGAAACGCGTCGACGAGGTGCGCTACCGGCTGGGCCTGCCCAACACCTTCGACCTGGGCTAGGTCCTGTCGTCAAGAACTGCGGGCCACCGTCCCCCAGGGCGTGCACCTGCACGGCGCCGGCGCGTGAACGGCCGGCCGGTCAGCTGCAACTCGGCGTGGACGACGTCCTCGACGCCCCTTCGGCGAGCTCACGGCCATGTCCTGGACCGGCCCCCGGCGTCGGCCGCACGTCGCAGCATCCGGAAAGCCAGCAGGACGGTGACGGGCCACAGCGCGGCAAGGCACCACAGGGCGGTCAGGTCCGAGGTGAGTATCCCGGTCACCAGCAGAAGCAACGAGACACAGGTCAGCACGGCGACCGACAGGGGCAGCCACGCCGGCCGTGTGCCCGGGTGGCGCATCCGTCGCGCGAGACGCCGGTCCTGGCGAAGTCCTGCCTCGATACCCCACAGCGCGAGGCGCTCGTGCGGCGACAGCGCGACGCCTTCGGGGTCGTTTCGGCTTTCCACGGTGAGTACCTCATTCGTCCGGCGCGGGGCACGGGACTTCTCCGCTCCGGCCGGTGCGGGAGTCCTGAGTGCGGATGGCCCGACGGGTTCCCCGCGCAGGCCGGCCGACGCCTCCCGGTGTCCGACCACAGACCCTGATCGGCAAGCGTGAGCGAGACCGTGGTACCGGGCGGCCCGCGCCGGATGGCAGCCGCGGCGCCCGGTTCAGGCCTCGGATGTCACGTTCCCCGGATGTCCGCCGGCGCGCATTTCATGCACGACTGCGGCTGGACGGCCGTGACGATGCGGTGCCGGCGCGATGCCCGCACCCTGGGAGAAACGACCCAAAGTATGCGGAGGAGTGCCGGTATGGCTCGGAGACGGGGTGCGGGCAAGGAGCTGAAAAAGGGCGACGAGGTGACCTGGGAGAGTCACGGCGGACAGGCCGAGGGTGAAGTGGAGGAGAAGATCACCGAGCGTACCGAGGCCGCGGGCCGCACGGTGGACGCGTCACCGGACGAACCGCAGTACCAGGTGCGCAGCGGCAAGTCCGGGCGGTCCGCGGTGCACAAGCCGTCCGCGCTGAAGAAGAAGTGAGCCGGCACGGACGCCTGTTCGGCCCGGACCGCCCTGACAGCGGGCCAGGACGGGAACGGGTCACGCCGTGGCCTCCTCCAGGCTGGCCTGGACCTTGAGGGCTTTGTCGGCGCCGGTGAGTTCCAGCAGGCGCCGCAGCTGTGACGACGGCGCGACCACGCGCAGGTCGGTCGTGTGGTGGGTGCTGATCAGCAGATTCAGGAAGGTCGAGTCGGCGAAGCTGACCGCGCGGGCGTCGATCACCACCCGGGAGAACTTGTCGGCGGCTGCCCGCAGCGCGTCCGCCAGCGGTGCGATCGAGGCGGCGTCGTAGGCGCCGTGGGCCACGAACACCCCGAAACCGTGCGACTCGTACCGGGTCATCCCGGACGTCCCCGTCTGCGCGCGCCCCGCCTCGGCTGAACGGTCGTCCTCGCTCCCCGGCCCACGGCTCGTGCCCCCGTCGTCTCCCGTGGCCGTGCCCTGGCGTTCGGCCTCGTCCCTGACCAGCAACGACAGCAGGGAGGCCACCGTCAGGCCCGCCTCGGCGGGATGGCGCAGCACCTTGCTCGGGTCGATCCGGTAGTGGTTGGAGCGGCCGCTGCGGGTGTGGGAGAGGTAACCGTCCCGTTCCAGGTCCGAGATGATCTTCTGGACCGCTCGCTCGGTGAGCCGGCAGCGAGCCGCGATGTCCCGGATCCGCGCGCTGTGGTTGTCGGCGATGCTGGCCAGGACGCGCGCGTGACTTGTCACGAACGTCCAGCCGGTGTGCGGCTCAGGGACCCCGTCGATTGCCACCATGGCCCAAATCGTACGACTGTTTTTTCACGCAGGCAAAAACACGAACTGAAGTTCACGTACACCTTGACGGGTCAGGGGGGAGCGTACGACGCTTGAGGGGGCACATGCAGAGGAGGCGATCATGCTGAGACCGTCCGAGGAAGCGCCGTTCGTGAGCGAGGGCGGCGGCCGTGTGACCATCAGCGTGAGCGGCGAGTTCTGTCTCGACAACAGCCACGAGCTCCGGCGCACACTGCACGACGCCCTTGTGAGGTCCGCCGCGGGTGTGGACCTGGATCTCGGCAGGGTGACGTTCGCGGACTGCAGCGCGCTCAACGAACTGCTGGCCGCGCGTGCCCAGGCGGTCGCCGCGGGGAAGGCGATCACCGTCACCGCCGTCAGCCCCGCCGTGGAGCGCCTGCTGACCTTGACGGGCACCTACGCCCTGTTCTCCGCCGCCCCCGACGGAGCGGCCGCGTCCGCCGCCCCCGTTCCGCCGGCGGCGGGCGACGGACGTCTGCGGACCGGGGTGGTGCACCTTCGCCGTGCCACGCGCACCCGTGCGGACATCGACCTGGCGCGCGGGGTACTCATGGCCACGTTCGGTCTGAACCGGGACGTGGCGTGGGAGGTGCTGGTCACGACTTCCCGGAAGACCGACACCAAACTGCACGACCTCGCCAGGGACGTGCTGACGACCGTGCACGGCGCTTCGCTGCCGGATCGCGTCCAGAAGGAGCTCACCGCAGCCGTTGCGACAGCCCGCGGGACCGGAGGCCGGCCGCACCGGACCGTCCGCACCGAACGAGCGGTACGGCGGGCGTGCGCTTGACGGCCGGTCCCGCCGGTGCCGGCCAGGCCGGAACGAGGGGGCCGTGCGCGGTGTCAGGGTCGGCCTGGTGCAGGCGCGTGCGGACGCCGCCGAGTTCACCGAGCCGGTCCGCTGGTCGTGAGCGGCCGGCTGGACCTGCGAGTTGCCAGGACGCTGCCGTTCGAGCGTGCCGCGAAGGCACACACCATGCCGGCGGCCGGGCCCGCCCGTCGTGCTACCCGGCGGTGTAGCCGGTGATCTCGCCCATCCACCTGATCAGGTCGCCCGGGTCCTCGTTGGCGCCGTGGCCGCCGTCCCAGTACATCTTGAGGTTGACGTCGTCGCCGAGGTTCTGCGACTTGAGGGCGAGGTTGTGATGGCGGTCAGGGAGTGCGTGGTGTCGCTGGTGCCGATGCGCAGCCACCAGTGCCTCGCCCGCCGCGGGTTGCGCCGCTGCAGGTAGGCCATCGGGTTCGTCAGCATGACCTTGTGCGGGATGTCGCCGTCGACCCCGGCGGTCCTGTCGCCGGTCGCGTACCGGAGGCCGAAGTCGGTGAAGTGCCGGGCGTCGTGGGTCTCGTCGCCGAAGTAACCCGGCTCCGGCTCCGACAGGGCCTTGTCGTCGAAGGCCGGCACCAGACGGGACCGGCCGATGTGCGCGATGTAGCCGTCCGAGGTAGACGGGGGGCCACGTCGACGATCGGAGTGACTCCGACCTTGACGTGCGTGAGGCCGTCACCGGCTGACGCGAAAGCACCGGAACCGCCCGACGATCCACAGGCGGTGGCCCCGAGCACGAGTGAGGCGGCGGCGAGGCCGAGGAATAGGCGTTGCGTTTTCTGTCCTCCCGCGGCCGTATCCGAAATGCTCCGGCCGGTCCGCGCAATGGCATGGGGATGTGGTGGGGCGAAAGACGAAGGGTCGCAAAATGGCGTCGAGTTCGACGTGCCCAAGGTGTCGTCCGCAGCCCGCCCGCACATCCCCGGGCACCGTCACCGGGCGGTACGGCAACTGCCGTACGGTGCGGGACGGGTACGGTCGCAGCCGTACGGGACCTTTGGACGGCCGCGGGGGAGGGCACCGGGCGTTTCCTCAGCAGCCGACGGCGTTCCCGGTGAAAGGAACCGACCGGTGCCGGACACGGACGGGTCGTGGAATCCATGACGGAACAGGAGACGCGTCGGCAGCGGCGCGCGCGCTTCGAGAGTCTGGCGCACGTGGTGGCGGAGCCCCTGCACCGGTATCTGCTGCGCCGAACGGCCCCCGACATGGTCGAGGACGTCCTGTCCGAGACCATGCTGGTGCTGTGGCGTCGCATCGACCACGTGCCCGGACTCGGAACCGCCGCACCGCCCGACCGCGACGACGTGCTGCCCTGGTGCTACGGGGTGGCACGCGGCTGCCTGGCCAACGCCCGCCGCGCGGACGGCCGCAGGCTCCGTCTGGTGGAGCGCTTGATGCACACACAGCCGGCCCCCGTGGCGGCCGACACCGATCACAGCGACCTGCACGTCGCGCTCGCCGCGCTCGGTGAGCTGGACCGTGAGGTGGTGCGCCTGTGGGCCTGGGAGGAGCTGGCGCCACGTCAGATCGCCGAAGTGACCGGCCTGACCCCCAATGCGGTGAGCATGCGGCTGCACCGGGCGAAAAAGAAACTCGCCGAAAAAATGCAGCCCGGGCGAAAGAACGCAGAACGCCCCGGACACAAGATGAGCGAAGGAAGGAGCAGTCAGTGAATGACGACGAGCTGCTGACCCTGCTGAGGGACGCGGATCCGGCACTGACCTCGAAAGCTCCGCCGCCCGACCTCACTCGTCTTGTGGAGGATGCCTTGAACACCGAATCCGAATTCGTGCTCCGGTCGGAAAACACCGCCACCGGCCCCACGCAAACGCCGAAGGCCACCGCAGGAAGGGGACGCCGAAGTCTCCTCGGGCTCGCGGCGGCTGCCGCCCTGCTTCTGGGAGGTGGCATCACCGCGGGAATCGCGGCGAACTCCGGCAGCGGTCACCCGGCCACGGACGGTGCCCCGCTGAACCTGACCCTCCCCGGCAGCGCCGCCCTCGGCAAGTGCCAGGCACCCGTTCCCGACCAGCTGGCGGGATACCCGACCCTCTTCTACGGGACGGTCACCTCCGTGAAGGGGCCCCTGGTCACCCTTCACGTCGATCACTGGCTGCGCGGCGGCGGCTCGCGGACGGTCCTGCTGAGCAGCGACCCCGACCTTCCGGAGCGGCTGACGTTCACGGTCGGTGGGCACTACATCGTGGCCGCCGAAAAGGACGGCACGATTCCCCGCTGCGGCGCGAACTGGGTCTCGGACGAGACCTGGCAGCAGTTCCGCCAGGCATTCTGAAATCCGAAAACCTACCCTCGGCCGGTGGGTCCGTCCGTGCCCGGTGGCGGCGGGCCGGTCCAGTTCGGTCCAGACGGGTCGAACCGCTTGCCGTAGTCCCCGCAGGGCAGCGGCTCCGAGTGCTCGGGACCGACCCGCAGGCCGTCCAGCAACAGCCTCAGATAGCGCCGCCACAGGTCCGGCCGGCCGCTCCGCTCGGTCACCGCGGCCAGCATCTGCTGCATCACGACCAGGTCCCAGGGCTCCGCGTCCGCGCGCAGGACGCCCTGTTCCTTGGCCCGCTCGACGACGAGATCGACGTTGCGCCTGATCTGCTCCCGGTGGCGCAGCCCCGCCGGCACCGTGCGGTCGCTGTGGAGCACGACCTCGCGCAGGCCGCGGTCGAGCGCCTGCAGTTCGGCCACCCGCTCCAGGCTGACCGTCAGCCCGCGCCAGGCGTCGGCGTCCTCGGCCCCCTCCCGGGTGGCATCCTCGACGCGCGCGAACATGTCGTCGACCAGCTCGTCGATCAGGGCCTGCTTGTTGGGGAAGTGGCGATAGGCCGTCCCCACCCCGAGCCCGGCATGGCGGGCGACGTCGTCCAGGGTCGCCTTCAGGCCGTGATCACGGAACACCTCGCGTGCGGCGGCCAGGAGCTTGCCGCGGTTCAGCTCGCGGTCACGCCGTGGCCTGGGCCTACGCGCCCCACCGGAACCGCCGGCTTCACCGGATGCGGGGGGTGCCGCCATGCGGAGGTCTCACTTTCGGGGCCGTACGTTCGTCCTGGCACATCGTACGGCCGCGCCGCCCGGGTGGGCCGGGCCGATCACGCATCGGGACCGGCCCGGCCCACCCGGGGAACCGGGTTCGTCCAGGACCGGACGGTCACCCCTGACAGCCCGGAACCCGGCACGGAACGGATCGGCCGGAAAAGGAGACGGGGGGTGAGCAGCTTCTCACCGCGGTCAGGGCGGCGGCGCGGGGACACATCTCCCGGCCGAGGCACAGGCTCAATGTGCGCGACCGCGCTCAGCTCGTCTCCTTCGCCCACAGCTGCGGGTTGCCCTGAGCCTCACCGCCCTGCGGACGTGCCGCGCCGGATCCGGCTGACGGCTCGTCGGCCGCGGAGGTCCCGGAGGTCCCGGAAGTCCCGGAGGTCCCGGAGGTCGATCCGGGGACCTCGACCAGGAACATCGCCGTCACCACGAGGGTGCCACCGGCCAGGGTGGAGAAGGTGAGGCGCTCGCCGCCGGCGAACACGGCGAACAGGCCCGCGAAGACCGGTTCCATGGTGAGGATCACCGCGGCCTGGGTCGCCGTCACATGCTTCTGCGCCCAGGTCTGCACCATGTAGGCGAAGGCCGAGGCCAGCACCGCCGTGACCAGGACCGCCGTCCAGGCGCCGGCGTCGTGCGGGATCCGCACGCCGTGCGGGACGGTGCCGATCAGGCACATCAGCGCGGCGGTGGCCAGTTGGACCACGGTGAGCGCGTAGGCGTCCCTTCCCGGGGACCAGCGTCCCAATGCCAGCAGATGCAGCGCGAAGCAGACGGCACACAGCAGGGTGAGCGCCTCCCCCGAGCCGAACGAGACACCGCTGAGCGTGATGAGTGCCAGGCCGGCGGTCGCGGTCAGTGCCGCCGTCCACGCGAGCGGGGAGAGGCGCTGGCGGAACAGCAGCCAGGCCAGGAGCGGGGTGAGGACGACGAAGAGGCCGGTGAGGAAGCCGCTGACGGCCGCCGACGTGTGCTGCAGGCCCAGGGTCTGCAGGATGTACGCCATGCCCAGCAGGAAACCGGCCGCCGCTCCGCGCCCCAGTGTGCCGCGGTCGACACGGCCGACGACCGACGGGCGGATCGCGGCCATCACCACGGCGGCGATGGCGAACCGCCAGGTCAGGAAGGAGAAGACGGCCATGCCGACGGTGGCGTCCTTGACGACCAGGAACGTGGCGCCCCAGACGGCGGTGACGAGCAGCAGCCCGGCCACGGCGCCCGTCCGTAACCTGCTGCGACCCGGCCGCAGCCGGAAGGTCCTGTTCATGACGGTCCTTCCGGCCGGGCGACGGCCGCGGTGTCGACCGGGCACGACTGCCTGGGGCACTCGTCCAGGGCGCACATGCGGCAGATGCGCTGTCCGTGGTCGGCGTCGGTGGTCAGGTGGGCCAGCATCCGCTCGATGAGGCCGGTCAGGACCGTTCTCTCGTCCGGGCGGAGCACGGACAGCGCGTCCCCCATGAGACCGCGCCGCAGCTCCAGCAGTCGCCCGGCCTCACGTGTTCCCTCCGGGGTGAGGAAGACGGACACCTTCCGCCCGGTGGCGCCCGGCTCCCGTCGCGCCTTGCCGTCGCGCTCCAGCCGGTCCACCAGCCGGGTGGCGGCGGACTGGGTCAGCCCGAGCGGGCCGGAGATCTGGTCGATGCCGGCGCCGGGTTCCTGCAACAGGTAGGTGAGGGCGGCCGGGGTGGCCCCGCTCTGCCCCGCCACACCCTCGCTCGCCATCCGCTGCGCGTCACCCAGCGCGGTGACCAGGGCACCCAGCAGGTTCCCCGTCCGGCCGTCCCCGGCCATGGAGTCCATACCCATGGGATCCACCATGTATGACTCATGCATGAGTGTCAACGGCCCCTTCACCGCGCCCGCACGGACATGCGGTGCCGGTGCGGCTCCGGACGACTTGAGGGAGCCTGCACCTGCACCGGTACCGGCAAAGGAAGATCCCGCCCGGCAGCGGTCCCGGTGGCGGCCACGGCCGCGGGCCGCCTGCGCGCAAGGCCGACCTCCAGCACCTACCCCGGGGCGATCGGCCTGCCGACGCCCTCGCAGTACCTGCACACCACCCAGGCACCGGTCCGCTTCACGGCAGGCACCCACGCCCTGAACCTGAAACAGGGCGCCCCGTCCACCTCTACCGCTACGCCACCCGCATCACCGGCTTCCACGCCTCCCCCGACCCGGGGGTGTTCCGCCGGACCCGGATCGGCCAGCCTGCTCTGGTCGAGCAGGCAATGGGACGCCAGACGCCAGCCCTCTTCGCCCAGCTCGACGAGGAGCAGCGGGGATGATGGGACCATTTGAATCTGGGTCTGTCCGCAGTTCTGTGACGGACGTCGCGGTGTTCACGACTATGGGGTGCGCCGGAGACCGGCGTCGGTGACGCGCCGGTGATGTTCGTCCTCAGCAGCCATGTCCAGGAAGGTCACCGTGTGCCACCGTGCCCGGTCGTAACCCTTGCTTTCGGACCAGGGGCGAACGATGCCGCAGAGTTGGTTCCAGTACTCCGCGATCCTGGTGAGCCGCCGCTTCTTCTCGACGATCCGCTCGTCCTCGGTCGGTGAAGGGCTGACAGCGGGCGGCGCGGCTGACCGGTTGCGGTGACGCCCTGCGCCAGGGCCTCGGATCTCCAACTCGAGTGCCAGAAAGAGTACGGACATAGCTTCACCGAGGGCTGCGGCCGTGCGGTGTTCTTCCGTACCACCATCGTAGGTGCGCTCCAATGACTCCAGACGCGGCGTCAGGAAATTGATGATCGCCCAGGCATCGTCCACCGTGACGTCCACGGCATAGTGCAGCGTGCGCTCCGGATCGCTGCTCACCAGGGGTTCCTCTTGTCGGTGTGGCGTCGGCCCCGTAGAAGTGGGGGATTGATCATTCGTAATTGGCGTGACTGTAGGCGACGTGCCGGATGACCGTCCATTCGCCCCTCGTGGCGAGGGAATCAGTCCCAGAAGACCTCGCGGTGCTGTCTTGGGAGCACAGTTGGCAACTGGCTGTTCGCGGTTCCTTGAGCAGAGGGACCGGCGGCCGACATCACCCGTGGCGTTGGTGGACGGCCATGCCGACCTGGTGCTGCGCCCGTTCGGGATCGTGACACTGTGGCTCGCCACGACGACACCGGACCGCCCGTGAACCAGGCCCGCGGGGCCGCGCTGCACCGCCCCGGGCACGGCTGGGACGGCGCGCCGGGGGGCGAACTCAGCGGCTCAGTGGGCCGATCACGTTCTCGACGATCCGCAGTGCCTCCCCGCTTCGCACGAGTTCGGCGATGTGCTCCAGGTCCGCGTGGAAGCCGCGGTCCGCGTCGACCGTCGGCACGGTCTCCCGGATCCTGGCCCGCAGTGCCTCCGCGGCCGGCGACGGCGAGCGCGGCGCGAGCAGGTCGAGTGCCTGCACGGCACACATCACCTCGATCGCCACCACATGGCTGAGCTTGCGGGCCGCACGGCAGGCCTTCAGCGCCGCCAGGTAGGCGTTGCTGACCACGTCCTCCTGACCCGCCGAGGTGGCGACGGTGTCCGCCGACGCGGGCACCGCCATGCCTCGCAGTTCCATGGTCAGCGCGGCGGCCGTGTACTGCGCGATCATGTAGCCGCTGTCGAGCCCCGGCCGCGGAGCCAGGAAGGCCGGCAGCTCGCTGAAGTTGCCGTTGACCATGCGGTCGGTGCGGTGCTCGGAGATCTTGGCGAGCACCGTCACCGCGTTCACCGTGGATTTTTGGGTCAGATCCGAAGCGACCACCCAGCCGTCATCACTGTGGATTTTGCTGGTCAGTCCACCGCGGGAGTGTCCCAGGCCGTGGTCGGCCGGCTCGACGAAGATCCCGCCGGGCGGTTCTTTCTGGAGGTCCCCTTTTTCGTTGCCCCGGCGGCGTGCCGGTGGGCCCGGCAGACGGTGGAGTCGACGTTGACGTCCCAGGTGATCAGGCCCTTCGCGTCCGCCTCGGCTGGAGCTGGGTGAGGATCCTTGCCCTGGTGCCGTCCCGCTGCCGGCGCCGGAACAGGTCATAGACCCGGTCCCACGGCCCAGAACGTTCGGGCACGTCCCGCCAGGGAGCACCGGTCCGGGTCCGCCACCGCCACCACGGCGGCGATCCGGGACCATCAACGATGTCCTTGCGGAGGGGCGGGGGAAGCCGCACCGTGGGCTGTCACGGCTTCCCCCTTCGTTTGTGGCGAGCCCCCTCAGGTACGGGTCCAGCGTTGGTTGGTGCCGTTCGAGCAGGAGTAGAGCTGGATCAGGGTGCCGTTGGCGGTGCCGCCTGAGACGGCGTCGAGGCAGAGGCCGGACTGGACGCCGACGATGGATCCGTCGGAGTTGAGGCGCCATTTCTGGTTGTCGCCGCCCCAGCAACTGTAGATCTGGACTTTGGAACCGTTGCCTGTGCCGGCGGCGTCAAGGCATTTGTTGCCGTAGACCCTGAGCTCGCCGGCGTCGGTGTACGTCCACTGCTGATTGGTGCCGCTGTGGCAGTCCCACAGCTGGAGCTGTGTGCCGTCGGTGGTGCCGGCTCCAGGCACGTCCAGGCAACGGCCCGAACCGACGCCCTTGATCTGTCCGCCATCCGCAGGGGGTGTCGTGGAGCCGCCGCCGTTGAGTGCGTTGAGGACGGCGGTGTAGGCAGGCTTCTTGCTGCCGTCGCCGTTGAACAGCAGCGGCGTGTCCCCCGATCGCCAGGAGTCGGTGTCGCGTACACCCCAGACGGTGATGCCGAGGCAGCGCGGGACGGCCAGGCAGTCGTTGGTCACGTTGGCGTAGGTCGCGGCCGAGGCGCCCTGTATGTCGAGTTCGGTGATGGCCACGTCGACGCCGAGGGCGGCGAAATTCTGCAGGGTGGTGCGGAAGTTGCTGTTGTAGGGGCTGCCGCTGTTGAAGTGCGACTGAAACCCGACGCAGTCGATCGGCACGCCGCGCTGCTTGAAGTCACGGACCATGGCGTACACGGCCTGGGTCTTGGCCCAGGTCCAGTTCTCGATGTTGTAGTCGTTGTAGCAGAGCTTGGCCGCCGGGTCGGCGGCGCGCGCGGTGCGGAAGGCGACCTCGATCCAGTCGTCGCCCGTGCGTTGCAGGTTGGAGTCTCGCCGACCTCCCGAATTGCCGTCGGCGAAGGCCTCGTTCACGACGTCCCACTGGGCGATCTTGCCCTTGTAGTGGCCCATGACGCCGTTGATGTGGTCGATCATCGCCTGGCGCAGTGAGCTGCCGCTGAGGCTCTGCATCCAGCCGGGCTGCTGGGCGTACCAGGCCAGGGTGTGGCCACGCACCCGCTTGCCGTTCAGCACCGCCCAGTTGTAGACGCGGTCGCCGGCGCTGAAGTCGAACTGGCCCCGCTGTGGTTCGGTGGCGTCGATCTTCATCTCGTTCTCGGCCGTCACCATGTTGAACTCACGGCTTGCGATCGTCGTGTACGCCGAGTCGCCCAGCCTGCCCGAGGCGATGGCGGTGCCGAAGTAGCGGCCGCTCTGTGCCGCCGCGGCGCCAAGCGTGTTCTCGGCGGCGTGTGCGGTCGGCGGTGCGGCCAGTGCGGCGACCGTCCCGAGGACGCCGACGACCAGCGCCGGCAGCAGGCCGCGGATCATCCGGCGGGTGACGGATCTGGGAAGGGCATACGAGCCCATGACTGTGCCTCCGGGGTAGAAATCGCTGATCGACTGAAGCGCAGGGGATTGCGTCGTCCGGGCAGCAAAGGAATCAGTGGACACCGCAGTCATGGGGACCGGGATGACGCCAACCGGCACGTCGGCCGTCGGGCGACGTACGGCGGGCGTTCCACGTCTCGATACAGGCATGGGGACTCCATCGCGGCTCAGCCGGGAAGCCGTCACACGGCGTCGCATACCTCTCCAACTGCGGAAGAGCCAGGATGCGCTGGTGCGGACCTCACCGGAACGAAACGGGGTGGCGCAGGTGATGTGGTGCGCGGCTCTGCCGTACCGCATGGGTTGCCTTGGCCGATACAGCCCGGAATCCCGAACCAGGGTCGGCTTCTCAGACAGGGATGATTGAGGCGTGACCGTGGATCGTCAATACTCTGGGCCAAATTAATTTCCGATTGCCGCACGAAACTTTCGGTCCTTCGGTTCAGTGGACGGCGGGCCCCGGTGTCGGCGTCGGTGGCGTGCGAAATTTCGGTTTCACGGACGTTGGGGGCAGGGTGACCGAGTATCTGCATCGTCCGCCCATCGCCCCGTTCCGGGGTCAAGTCGCTTACGAGCCAGCCAGTTGGCGCCGTGGTGCGCGCTGGTCGGGCTGCGGTGGTGCGAATCTTTCGACGTGAGTGGCGATACGTGCGAGAGCTATTGACGCCGTTCACCGGTTCCTTGATATTCGGGTTGCTCGACACTTCGACTCTTGTTCGACATGACGAACATTCTGAGCCGCTCCATCGCACAGATAGGGCCATGTACATGCAAGGCGTATGTCATGAACCCGTCAGTAGTCGCCTACTCAAGGTCTCGGGAGTATTCATGCGCAGAGGAAGTTCCAGCCGCAGGCATCCAGCACTGGTCCTCGCCGCCGTGGCTGCGGCCCTGGCGGCGCTGGCGGCGATGCTCGTCGCCGCCCCGGCTCAGGCGGCTTCCAGCGGCGCCTTGCGCGGTGTCGGTTCCGGCCGGTGTCTCGACGTGCCGGGCGCCAGCCAGACCGACGGCACGTATCTGCAGATCTATGACTGCTGGGGCGGGACCAACCAGCAGTGGACGTTGACGGACAGCAACCAGCTCACCGTGTACGGCAACAAGTGCCTGGACGTTCCCGGCCACGCCACCGCGGCCGGTACCCGGGTGCAGATCTGGACCTGCTCCGACGGTGCCAACCAGCAGTGGCGGGTGAACTCCGACGGCACGGTCGTCGGCGTGGAGTCCGGGCTCTGCCTGGAGGTTACGGGCTCCGGTACGGCCAACGGCACAGCGGCGCAGATCTGGACGTGCAACGGGGGCAGCAACCAGAAGTGGACCGGCCTGTCCGGGACAACCCCGCCGGGGAACGGCACGTGTTCTCTGCCGTCGACGTACCGGTGGACGTCGACGGGTGCGTTGGCGCAGCCGGCGAACGGCTGGGTCTCCCTGAAGGACTTCACCGACGTGACGTACAACGGCAAGCACCTCGTCTACGCGTCGAACGTGTCGGGATCGTCGTACGGCTCGATGATGTTCCGACCCTTCACGAACTGGTCGGACATGGCGTCGGCCGGCCAGACCGGGATGAGCCAGGCCGCGGTGGCGCCCACGCTGTTCTACTTCGCGCCCAAGAACATCTGGGTGCTGGCGTACCAGTGGGGTGCGTGGCCCTTCGTCTACCGCACGTCGAGCGACCCCACCAACCCCGACGGCTGGTCCGCGCCGCAGCCGCTGTTCACCGGCAGCATCCCGGGCGCCGCCCCGATCGACCAGACCCTGATCGCCGACGGCCAGAACATGTACCTGTTCTTCGCCGGGGACAACGGCAACATCTACCGGGCGAGCATGCCGATCGGGAACTTCCCGGGCAACTTCGGCTCGTCGTACACGACGGTCATGAGCGACACGGTGAAGAACCTGTTCGAGGCGCCGCAGGTCTACAAGGTCCAGGGCCAGAACCAGTACCTCATGATCGTCGAGGCGCGGGGCGCGCAGGAGCAGCGCTACTTCCGCTCCTTCACCGCCACCAGCCTGAACGGCGCGTGGACCCCGCAGGCCGCCACCGAAGGCAACCCCTTCGCCGGCAAGGCCAACAGCGGCGCCGGCTGGACCAACGACATCAGCCACGGTGACCTGGTCCGCAACAACCCCGACCAGACCATGACCATCGACCCCTGCAACCTGCAGTTCCTCTACCAGGGCAAGTCCCCCACCGCGAGCGGCCCCTACGACCAACTCCCCTGGCGGCCGGCTGTCCTCACTCTGCAGCGCTGAACCGGACTGTGTACCTCGCCGACGGCCGGCCTCACCCAGATGGGGCCGGCCGTCGCCTTTGCCGAGTCGCCCTTTGCTGCCCTCTGCGGAGTCAGCCCCATCGAGTGCTCCTCTGGCCGGCGGCGTACGCGCCGGCTCAACTACGGCGGCGACCCTCAGGCCAACGCGGCCCTGCACTGCATCGTCTTCGCCCGCCTGCGCGTCGACCCCCGCACCCAGGCGTACCACGAACGCCGCACCCAGGAGGGCAAGGCCCGGCGCGAGATGGTCCGAAGCCTCAAGCGATACGCAGCCCGCGAGGCCTTCCACCTGGTCAGACCTGTGCAGTCGCAACCCCCGTCATAGGGGCGGTTGTGATACGGCGAGGCCCCGCCGGGGCACTTCCTGCCGGGACTCTACGCGGAGCCCTGAGACGGCGCAGCCGCACCGGATCGCTCCGGTGCGGCTGCGCCGTGAGATCGGCTGCGCCGGCGCGGACGGTGCAGTCGGTGCCTCACGCGGTCTGGGTTCCTGCGGTTGTTGGCGACGATGTACCAGGTTGGCCTTCGTCCGCCAGGCGGTGCCGGGAACCTGCTGGTTGAACAGGTCCGCCACTGGCACAGCGCCTGTCGCCAGGACGAGCTTCTGCTCCGTTTTCGGGAGGTCGCCGCAGAAGTGCGGGACGCCTGAGGGCCTGAGCCACACGCGGCCTCCGGCAGGATTAGAACCTGCGTCACCCGCTTGAGGAGTTCGATCCGAGCCTGCTCCGGCGGCTACTGACGACCGGCACCACTGCCGGACAGGGGTGCTGGTGCACGTCCCCGTCCGGCGTCGCTGATGTCAGCTGTGAATGTCGGACCGCCCCTCGATGCGAACTATGGGCAGGATGGTCATTGAGGTCAGGTGGGCTGGTCAACTGGTCGCCAAGGACCGTTGGCGGTCCGTGGCGGTCGTGGTGGTTGCTGTACTTCACTGCTGTACTGCACTGGGTCGTTCCCCCAGGTCAACAGTGCTGCGTGACCGCATGTCGAAGGACATCGAGACGCCCCACTCATCACAGGTCGATTGGTCAGCCGATGGCGCTGTGCCGTCAGCGGGTTGACGTTCGATGGCGATCAAGGCGGCGTCGTCGTCGAGTCGGCCGCCGACGTGGTGGAGAAGGTCGCCGCGGAGGTGGTTGAGGAGTGCCGTGGGATGGCGGTGGTCCTGGGGGGTGAGTCGTTTGGCAAGCGGGTAGAACTCGCCGTCGGTATCGCGGGCTTCGATGGCACCGTCGGTGTAGAGGAGGAGGGTGTCTTCGGCGCGTAGGGCGAAGGTGTCGAGGTGGTAGGTGGTTTGCGTCAATGCGCCCAGTCCAAGCGGGGGCGCGGGTTGGCCGGCTTCCAGGGGCACGACGTCGTTCGCTCGTAGGAGCAGCGGTGGGGGGTGTCCGCAGGTGACGCTCCGCACGACGGGCTCGGCATCGGGGATTTCGAGGAGAGTGGCGGTGACGAACGCCTCTTCGGTCTGTTCGGGGCTCACTGCTTCGGATGCGTTGCTGCGGACACTTGAATCCAGGTAGGCGGCGAGTTCCGGCAGCGTGGTCAGCCGGCGGGCGGCGTCGCGGAACGTGCTGATGGTGTGGGCAGCGATGCCGACCGCCGGCAGGCCCTTGCCTCGAACATCACCGATGATCAACCGTGTGCCCGTGGGCGTGCGCACGGCGGCGTAGAGATCTCCGCCGATGCGTGCTTCGTCCTCCGCCGCCAGGTACGTCGAGGCCAGGTGAAGGGGGCCGAGTCGGTGGGGGAGGGGAGGCAGTATGGCGCGTTGCGCGGCCTCGGCGACTGCGCGCAGCTGGACCAGCTTTCGCTGTCCGTGTTCCGTCAGGTACCGGGCGATCACGACGGCCACCGAGGTCGCAAGGAGGGCAGCCGCCTGCGGCGGGTTCACCGATTGCCGGACCAGGAAGATGGCCGTCAAAGCCGACACGGCCATCATGGCGACAAGTGAGGTCACCCGTGAGCTCGCGTACCAGGAAGTGAGTACAGGCGCCATGATCAGCAAGTCGCCGAGATGAACTGAGTCAGGCAGCAGAAGATCGATGAGCGTGATCGCCAGAATGAACAGCAAGGCGACTGTCAGCGCGGATCGTGGTTGCTGCAAGGTGCGCGAGAGAACGAGTGACGGCCCAGCTCGGTGATGCATCAGGTGTGGCTCCTGCACGCAACCTGCAGCCGTACACGCAGGGTCGCGGAACGTGAATGCCATGTGCTGCTCCGTCTCGTAAGGGATCATATCCTCGGTTCTGATGCTTCTATCAATTAAAACGGACATATATGGGCATGTGGGGTAATGTGTTGCAGGTCACAAGGGTTATGGATGCAGACCGGGCTTGATCGGGGCGGGTCTCCGCCGCTGGGCAGGGACGTTCCGCGACTGGGGTGACGACTGACCCGCCGTCCCTCGCGGTGCACGGTACCGAGCGGTCGACGAAGCGACTTCGGCCGGAGCTGCTTTGGCGCGAGTGATCATGGCTCCGTAAGCTTCCGGCGCGTCGGGCAGTCTGTGGACCTGCCTGGTAAGTACGACGTTGGGGCCATGATCTTCGAGGCTCGCGCCAAAGTGGCTAAGGCGGTCTGTCGTCGTTCCAGGGTGACGTCGTAGCCGAGGGCGCCGAGTTGGGCGAGGAGGCGTCGGCGGTGGCGTTCTTCGCCGAGGCGGGTGATGTAGTCGGGGCCGAGGTCCTGGTAGGGGACGTCGTTGGCGAGCATGTGGTAGGCGGACACGAGCATGCTGTGCGCGACCGCGACGATGGTGCGCTTCTCGCCGCGCCGGGGCCGCAGCCGGTGGTACTGGGCGGCGAGATAGGTGCCCTTGGTGCGGCCGACGGCAAGGGCGGCGATACCGAGTCCGGCCTTCAGCCACACGTTGCCGTGTCGGGTGGGAGCGCGCTTGCGCTTGCCGGCGGACTCCCGTTGCCGCTGATCTTCCCGGAATCGCGGGGCACCGGGGCCGACGCGCCGATGAGCGTCATGTCGCCGCCGGTGGCGGCCAGGAACTCGGCGCCAAGGGTGATGCCCAGACCGGGCCTGCTGGTGATCACGCCGAAAGCTCGGTGGTCGCGAAACCTGGCCTCGATGTCCTTGTCGAGTTCGGCGACCTGCTGGTTGAGCTCTATCACCTCCCTCGCGAGCGTATGCACCAGCTGAGCGGCCGGCTTCTCGCCGGGCAGGCTGATGTGCTGTTGTTCAGCGGCCTCGATGGCGATCTGGGCGATCCGGTCCGGGTGCACGACATGGCGGTTGCGCAGCCAGGTTTCCGGCCGGTTGGCGCCGATACGGCGGATGGCGGCGGGGGTCTGGTAGCCGGTCAGCAAGGTGAGCGGGCCGGTGTTGGTCAGGTCCAAGGCGTGACAGCAGCCGCTCGTAAGGTCACCCAGCGCCCCCTGCACGACCTCGGCTGAGAGCCTCGACGACAGACAGCTCAGGGTCCCGGCGTCCAGAAGGACGCCGGGACCCTGCGTGCTCACACCGGATGGCTACTTCATGGCTGCCAGGGCCCCGTCGACGCCCGCGGTGGGGGAGCCGAGGCCGGTGACGGTGTCGTAGCCGGGGCCGGCTGTGCACTCCGCGCCGCATCGGCCGTTGGAGCCGGCGGTGATGTCTCGCAGGTAGGTGCTGCCGAGCGCGTAGACATCGGTGTGCGCCGTGTCGCCGTCCGGACCGTCGGAAGCCAGGTGCGGCTTGCCGGCGGTGGCCCGGAGCTGGTCGGCCGAGGCGATGATCGCACCCCAGATCGGGGCGGACAGGCTGGTGCCGCCCACCTTGAACCACACGGAGTGGGAGGCGCCGCCGTACGTCATCGTCAGGTAGACCGGCACGCCGGTGGCGGGGTCGGCCACGAAGCTGACGTCCGGTGTGGCCCTGAGTGGCGAGGGCTGCACGCCGTCCTGGTAGGCCGGGCGCGGCTCGAAGTAGCTCAGGCCGCCGCCGGTGGACCTCCACGCCGTCTCGTCGATGGTGTTGCCGTCGGCGTCCAGTCGGAGGTTGGTGCCGCCGATGGCCAGGGCGTAGGGGTTGGTGGCGGAGTAGCTGCCGGGGTAGCCGAAGTCTCCGGTGGACTGGACGCAGACCGAGTCGGCCAGCTTGCAGTGGCCGTCGTAGAAGGCCTCCTCGGAGAACTCGCCGGCGCCCCAGCTGTTGCTGACCGCGGCCGGGTGCAGCGCCGCGGCCGCGTCTTGGGCCCGGGACAGCGCTGCCATGGTCGGATCCTTGGCCTCGACCAGGACGATCTTGGCGTGCGGGGCCGCCGAGTGCGCCCACTCGATGTCCAGCGCCGCCTCCTCGTTCCAGCCGGTGTCCACGTCCGGCTGGGTACCGTCCGCGTAGACCTGCTGGAAGTCGAAGCAGTCCTCTCCCGTGCCGGCCGTGTCGCAGGTCTGCGGCAGGTTGAAGTGCGCGGCGAAGTGGTTCAGGTCCGCCTTCGCCGTCGGGTAGTGGTACGCGTCGACGATCGCGATCGTCTGGCCCGTGCCGTCACCCTTGAGGCCCAGGCGTGCCTGGATCTGCTGCGGGGTGTAGCCGGGGGCGACCTCCTGGGCGTTGTCCTGGCCCGCGCTCAGCCTCTTGGCTGCCGGAGTCTTCGACTGGATCTCGATGGGGACCGAGGCGGTGCCGATCGGCATGCCGAGGTCCTTCAGCGGGCTCGCGCTGTGCATCCGGTCGCCGTTGAACTGACCCGCCTTGGCGGCGGTCTGCGGGGCCGCGGCCGACGTGTCGCCGTGCGGAGGAGTCGGAATCCGGGTGGGCTCGTCCTCGGAGAGCTTGTAGGTGGTCAGGCCATGCGGGAAGTAGTCGATGTCGTTGACGGCGTCACCGATCGACTGCGCCGCGATGTTCAGAGCCCGCCAGTCGAGCGCGAGACCGATCAGGTCGTCGCCGGGGCCGTCGCCCAGCGCCGCTGTTTTCACCTGGCTCGCCCCCAGGGCGAAGTCCGTCGCGCTCTCGCGGAGGAAGCCGTCGTTGTCCGCGAAGGGAGTGTCGTAGGACCACAGGTTCTGGTAGGCACCGACGAACGCCTCGGTTCCGCCGACGGATCTGGCGAACACTGCGGAGTGGAAGCCGAGGAAGGTGGGTACGTCGTAGGGCTCACCGCCGTTCGCCGGGTACACGAAGTCGTTGAACTCGCGCATCTCGACCAGGCCGGTCTTCTTGGACGCGACGAAGCCCTGCGAGGTTCCGGGGCTGTCGTAGTTCTTGATCACCGCGCCGGAGCGCGCATCGAGGATCTGGACCAGGTGGCTGTAGTTCCTGAAATCGCCGGTGTAGGCGAAGGCGACACCGTGCCCGCTGGCGCCCGGGATGTTCGGGTCGGCCAGGGCGGGGTTGGTCGGCACGATCGCGACGGCATCAGAGCCGGTCGGGGTCTCGGTCCAGTTCGGGATGCCGGTGGCGGCGTCCAGGCTGACCGCCGTCGGCGCCGGGTCGGTGGCCTGCGTGGGCAGGCCGATGCCGTGGTGTGTGCCGCCGTACTCGAAGAACAGGTGTCCGGCGCCGTCCGTGGTGACGCTGGAGAAGACCAGGCTCTTGCCCGCCGTACCCTTCGGCCGGTACGTCCACAGCATCTTGCCCTGCTCGCTGTACGCGGTCAGGCTGCTGCCCGGGACGACGATCTCGGATCCGCCGCGGCCGTCGCCCACGACCGTGAGCGAAGCGGCATAGCCGCCGGTGCGCACGTTCGCGCGCACCTCACCGCTGTGCGTGTCCAGTACGGCGAAGCCGTGGTCGGTCGCGGCCACCACCGAGGCGCCGGTGGCGTCCTTGCCGGGGTTCGGCAGGAGGCGCAGGGCGTGCACCGAGCTGTCGACGGTGGCCCGCCACAGAACGGTCGGCGCCGCCTTCTTCAGGGTTCTGCCGTCGAGGGCGAAGACACCGCGGCTCTGGCCGGCGACGACCAGGTCCTTGGTCCCGTCCCGGTTCACGTCCGTGGCGACGGCCGTGTACGGGTCGCCGGCCAGGGGCATGGCATGCGACGCACCGCTGTGGGGGTTGACCGTGTAGGCGGTGTCGTCATAGCCGACGGTGAGGAGTCCGCCCTGGTACTGGGTGAGCGTGTCGCCGGAGACGGCGCCGTCCTTTCGCCAGTCGAGTTGACCGCTCGCGGCCTTCAGTCCGATGAGCTGGGTGTGCTCGGGACCCGCGGGGGTGGCGGCGGTGGCGGTCGTCGGGTCGGACAGCGAGGCGAACACCTCGCTGCCCTTCGCGTCAGAGGACAGCTCCATGGTCGGGGCGTTCGGCCCGCCGGTCGTGGAGGCCGTGGTGTACGACCAGAGGGTGTGGCCCTGAGCGTCCCAGCCGGAGACGGTGCTCTGACCGTCCGACAAGTCGGCGTCGATGCCGAGCTCCGCGACAGCGAACCGGGGCCGGCCGTCCTTCGCGTCCGGCAGGACGTGGAAGGCCTCCGGCACGGTGCCCTCACGAGAGGCGAGCACCGCACGCTCGCCGCTGTGCGCGTCGATCGCGGTCAGGTCCCAGCGCACCTTGTCGAACGGGTCGTTCTGCTCGACCACCAGAACACGGTCCGCGCCCGGATCCTTCACCAGCATGCGCGGGTAGCCGGGAGTCTTGGTGTGCGCCATGACGCTGCCGTCGGAGGTCTCGAGCACCAGCACGTTGCCGTCCGCCGGGCGCGGGCTTCCCAGGTCCATCGGGGTGTCGGACCACGACGCGGCGATCCGGCCGCTTCCCATCGACGTCAGATCGCCCCAGTACGCCCAGGGCGCGTGCGTCGAGTAGGTCCAGTCGGCGGTTCCGGTGAGCTTGCCGTCACCGGCGTGGCCGAAGCTGTAGGCGGTCAGATTGCTGCGGCTGTCGCCCTGTTCGGCCACCGGATCGCCGCCCCAGTCCGGGCCGACCGTGTTGGCGACGATCAGCTTGCCGTCCTGGAACAGCATGGTGCCGACGTAGCCGGGAACCAGCTTGCTCCACGCCGTCTTCCCGCTACGGCCGTCCAGGACGGTGACGAAGGTGCCGTAGTCCACCTTCGAACCGGGTGAGGAGAACGGCCGGAACGGCCAGTCGCCCACCGCGTAGGCGACGGCGACGTCCTGGACACCGTCGCCGTTGAAGTCGCCCGTCACATACGGCTGCTTGCCGGCGGCCGACATCTGGTACGGGTTGTAGCCGGCATAGAGGTTCGGCAGATACGGGTACGGCTGGAACCAGTTGTCCGGAGTGACCTGCCAGTCCTTGTACAAGGAGGTGGCTCCGCGGCTCCACACCTGCTTGCCCTGGGCGTCGTACCGGGCGACGGTGCCGCCGCTGAAGACGCCCACCCAGTCTTTGGTGCCGCCGAGCGCCAGGCTCTCGGCGAAGCCACGGGCTGTCTCCCACCGACCGGTCCGCTGGAAACCCGGGGCGACGGACGAGGACGGGGTGTCCGTGTGCTCGCCCGGGCCGGCCATCACGCTCGGCTTCGTGCCCGGCAGCACCGGGGCGGCAGCCGCGGGCCCCTCCTGGGCGGCGACCTGCCCGGGCGTGCCGTCGATCCGGGGTTCGTACCGCCTGCTGAGCCTCTCGATCGCGGCGGCGGTCAGCCGGACGCTCTTCGCACCCTGCTGAGGGACCGCCTGAGCCGACGGTGTGACCAGCAGGCCGGCGGCGAGCCCCAGCACGGTGGCGACCATGCCGGAGCGTATGCCCTTTCCACACATTCTCAAGTGACCACGCGCCTCTCGGGTGGGAGCAGGGCGGTTGTGTCGAAGAAGCACTGGTGAACCGCCCTGCAGGGGATGCCGGTACTGTTCCAGCGCACCCGGCTCACCGGGAGACGAACGGCTGGCCGATACCGGTCAGCAGCCGGTAGCGGCCAGGCGCCGCCTCGGCCGGGACATACATGAGGAGGCGAACCTGTGCTGGAGTCCCTGGGTCTGGACGATGCGACCGAGCGCACCTACCGCCATCTGCTGGCTTCGCCGCCACTGACCGCGACCGAAATGGCCAAGCATCAGTCCTGCGGCACGGCACAGGCCCGCCGCATGCTCGACGACCTGGTCGCGACGGGCCTCGCGGTCCCCTCGGCGGGACGACCCACCCGCTACGCCCCGCTGGATCCGCGCATCGGCCTGGCCGCTCTGATCCGCGCCCGCCGTCTGGAGCTGGAGCGCGCGGAGGCCGCGCTGGACGCCTACGGCGCCGAGTTCAACGAGCGCAAACTGAGCTCCGACCCGAGTCGGCTGGTGGAGATCATCGAGGGGCCGACAGCGATCAACGACTGGCTGACCGAGCTGATGGCGGGCGCCGAGCACGAGGTACTGTGCTTCGACACCCCGCCCTACCTCACGGCTGACGCGAGTGCGTTGCAGTTCGAGGAGGACCTGCTGGCCCGGGGCGTGCGGGCGCGGGCTGTCTATTCGAGCCAGGTGCTGGCCGTCCCCGAGCGCGCGGAACTGCTCCAGCACCTCGTGTCACTCGGAGAGCAGGCCCGGGTGTTGCCCCATGTGCCGTTGAAGCTGCTGGTCTTCGACCGCCGCGATGCCCTGGTTCCGCTCACCGCGGGCGCGGACGGCCTGCGCACCACGGCCGCCCTGGTCCACCGGTCACCGTTGTGCGACGCACTGGTCGACCTCTTCGAGGCGAGTTGGCAGCAGGCCACGCCCGTCTTCGGCAGCGAGGCCCGGGAGACGGACGACCATCCCGACCTCAGCGAGGCGGAGCGTGCTCTGCTCCACTTGCTCCACGCCGGACTGAAGGACGAGACCATAGCCCGCCAACTCGGCCTCAGCGAACGCACCCTGCGCCGCCGGATCACCGACCTGACCGTCCGCCTCGGGGCGACGAGCCGGTTCCAGGCGGGAGCGCAGGCCGTTCGCCGCGGGTGGCTCTGATCCCCGTCCGGGATGGTTGACAGCACCGGGAGCGCTCGGTAGACGGCGGCCAGGGCCTCGCACACGGCGGGTGCCGTCCTGCGGCCACCGCCGCAGACCTACGCGTGCACGGCGAGGTGCATGTCGCCGCCGTGATCTCCCCGCTCGGGAAGATCTTGGGAACCGAGCCCTTTCCGGCAACGACAGTCGGCTATCGGCAGTTCTTGTCTGGGCCCGCAAGCGGGGTACGGAGCGCCGGGCCGGTGTGGAGGGCACCGGCACCTTCGGCGCGGGCCTGTCCCGCTACCTGCTGGCCCAGCAGATTCAGGTCTTCGAAGTGAACCGGCCCGACCGCTCGGCCCGCCGGCTGCTGGGGAAGCCGGACCCGCTCGACGCTCAGGCCGCCGCGCGGGCCGTGCTCAGTGGCCGCGCCCGGGCCCGGGCCAAGTCCGGCGACGGTCCGGTGCACAGCGCCCGGATCTTCAAGCTCGTCAAGGACTCCGCGATCAAGGCCCGTACCCAGGCGATCAACCAGCTCAAAGCCGTCCTGGTCATCGCCGATCCCGCACTGCGGGAACGGCTGGCCGGCCTGGGCAACCGCGAGCTGTTCCGCACCTGCGCACGCCTCGGGCCAGGCGACGGTGAGGACGGCGAGAACGCGGTGGCCCAGGCCACCCACATGACCCTGAGAATGCTCGTGGAGCGTATCGAACAGCTCACCGGGCAGAACAATGAGCTGAACCAACGCCTGACCCAGCTCGTCGAACACCACGCCCCGCAGCTACTCGTACCGGTGGGCATCGGCCCGGACAGCGCAGTCACCCTGCTGATCACCATGGGAGACAACCCCGAGCGGCTGAACACCGAGGCATCCTTTGCTGCCCTTTGCGGAGTCAGCCCAGTCGAGTATTCGTCAGGTCGTCGGAGCACGCGCCGGCTCAACTACGGCGGCGACCGCCAGGCCAACGCGCCCTGCACCGTACCGTGTTCACCCGGCTGCGCCATGACCCCCGCACCCAGGCGTACCACGAACGCCGCACCCAGGAGGGCAAGGCCAGGCGCGAGATGGTCCGAAGCCTCAAGCGATACGCAGCCGGCGAGGCCTTCCACCTGGTCGGACCTGTGCAGTCGCAACCCCCGTCATAGGGGCAGTCGTGAGACGTGAGAGGGTCTGGGGCGTGAGTGAGACACCCCCGAACACCCTGCAATACCGCTTTGACGGGCCAGAAGACGCTCCGGTCCTGATCCTGGGTCCCTCACTGGGTACCACCTGGCACATGTCGTAGAAGCCGTCCAGGACCGTCCATCCATTCCCGTGCGGGCATATATGTTCGGTTTCGAGATCCTGTGCCGATAGGGTGTCCACGGGGTTTGTGACTCCCCCCGTGACAGCTGGCAGCGTGACGAAGCCCCCGTCGGCTGGTGGTGTTTTGGTCTGGCTCGGCGGCATGGCTGGCGCGATGGTGGATATCGCGCGCGCAGAGCCGACGTACTGGATGCGGGCCTCTTCTGTGGCGGCTTCCCGGTGGACGCGCCTGTGGTGTGCCGCTTCGATTTCGGCAACGCGCCTTTGCTCGGAGGTTGCGCTGGCGGGCGTGATCTCCTGGGTGGTCTCCGCAGGCTGGTCTTGGGTGGAGTGTTCGACGGTGTCGTCCGTTCGCCGGCTGGGTGTGGCTGGCGGCTGCCGCGGGCGGGCCCGCGCTGCTCCTGTCGGAGTCGGCGCGGGCCCTGGTTCGGCGGTGGGTCAGTGCAGCGCGCTGACTTCGGTCGCCGAGAGTGTGCGTGGGTAGACGTGGACGTCGGCGACGGAGCCGGGGAAGGCGAGGTAGGGGGTGGAGGCGGAGGCGCTGTTGATGCAGCCGCCGATGGTGAGGGGCATGGAGGAGTCGTACTAGGGGCTGACGTTGGTGGCGGTCCGGATGAGGGTGCCGTTTTGGTAGAGGGCCATGTTGCCGGTGGTGCATCCCGGGACTGGTGCCCGGGAGGTGGCGACGAGGTGGGTCAAGGTGCTGCCGTCATCACGGCAACGGCTAGGGGACGTCGACGTAGTCGGTGACCCGGGCGCTTCTGAGGTAGTGGTCTCCGGTCTCTCGGCTGAGCGCGAGGGCCCAGGTGCCGTCCTGCTTGGCGGCCGCCATGCCGATGAGGTGACCCTTCTTGTCGGTGTCCAGCTCGCAGACGTAGTGGTAGGTGCGGGACATGGACGGTCGGTTGCGTGCCGCAGCTCCGCCATGTCCGCCGTCTTCGTCGCAGGTCCGTGGCGCGAGCCGATTTTCACGAGAGCGGGCACTGCCGGCTCTGTCAGGACCACGTGACAGTCGAACAGGCAGTGCTTGGTCCGCTCGGCCCGCAGCATAGCGAGCGCAGGGGTGGACCGGGAACCTGACCCCGGTCCACCCCTGTCTGGGTAGACCTGCCTACTTACACGGCCTGAGAATGCCAGCCCGCATGAAATGGACCGCGCTAGTTACGGGAATCCGGGTTTCGACAAGTCAAGACACTGTCGCTGACTCATCGATTGGTCGGCTTCGGAGATGTTGAACTTATCGCGAGTGTCATCTCTGGTAGACATCTTCAGGCAGCCGTGGAATGCGACTTTTCCGGCGGTCGAGGGACTGGCGATGAAGCAAGCGGCGCCCGGGTCATCGGCTGGCAGCCAGTCCCCGCCCATGAGGACGGAACTGTGCGGCTTTATGTCGAAAGCTCCCGGAAAGGCGGGGCGATTTTGGGAGCAAGCCGCCACTCGCACCTCGCGATCCGTGTCATTCACCACTCTGAATCCTGAGTCATCTTTCGAGAACAGGATGACCCAGCCACCGAAGCCCAGAAACGCCACGATGGGTGTGACCGCCAGAGCGATGATTATTCCGTTTCTCTTCATGCGACGCGTTCACCACGACCAATCCAGGCGCCGATGATGGTGCCGATCCTTGTACAGTCCCGGCAGCCAGACGTTCCCTTTGCCCTTCCCGTGCAGCGGATTGAGGAAGCCGTTCTGGTGTTCATCCCACGCGTCCTCTTTCCCTGCGTAGCCGGTCCGGCGCTTCATCCAGTCCACTGCAGCGTCGCCTGCGATGCCTTCTCCCTGTGCGATCCAACCATATGGATGCAGTGGCAGTGCCCACCTGCTGTACCTGCTGCGGTTGAACCGGTAGCCGGCGTAGTAGTACGCGTAGGGCACGACGGCGACCACTCTCAGGGACTGGTATATCCAGCGATGGTGCCAGCAGAAGAAGCACCTGCCGTCGAGGTCGAACTTGTTGATCGGATCCTGGTAGACGTAGTCGTAGGCGTTTGCTGAGCCGCCAGGGACGGGGTCGACGGACAGGAAGCGTCCGGTGGTGGGGTCGTAGAGGCGGACTCCCATGAGGGTGGCGCCGGTGACCGTTTCACTGGAGCGCTGCTTGCCAGCGAGCCAGCCGTAGCGGGTGGCGGTAGTACTGCTTTCGGGGTTGCCGAACTCGTCGTAGGACTGGGCGGTGGGCGAGACGCTCGTGTCGAGCGGGAGCTGAACGGTGGCGTCGCCGTGGATGTCGGTCAGCTGGAGGACGACGCCGCCGGTGGCGCTCGTGACGGCTCCTAGGTCCCCGCGGATGTCCTGGACGTTACGAGTGATGGTGGAGCTGGTCTCCTGGGTCCAGTCGGGGCTGTCGGTGTTG
This sequence comes from Streptomyces sp. NPDC001507, assembly GCF_042894765.1. NCBI lineage: Bacteria > Bacillati > Actinomycetota > Actinomycetes > Kitasatosporales > Streptomycetaceae > Streptomyces > Streptomyces sp. NPDC001507. The sequence continues at coordinate 326,738 of NZ_JBIAVV010000006.1, read as the reverse complement.
GAGCCGTAGTGGTTGGTCTTGGATCCGGTCTGGGTCCAGGTACCGTCGGTGCCCTGGGTGTCGGTGGTCCAGGCGGCTAGGCGGTGGGCCGCGTCCAGGGTCCAGGTCTGCCGGCTGGTGCCGGAGGTCTGCTGGTGGACGAGGTCGTTGGTGTAGTAGCCAAGGGTGGCGCCGGATGCTTGGGTGGTGGTACGGCCGAAAGCGTCGTAGACCGTTCCGGTGGTGGTCAGCCTGTCGGCGCTGTCGTAGGAGTACGACGTGCTGGTGGCGCCGGTCGAGGTGCAGGCCGCGCCGACGTCGCTGACCGAGGTCGCGAGGGCGGTGCGGTTGGTGTTGGCGTCGAAGGTGAAGTCGCGGCGGGTGCAGGCTCCGTCCGGGTCGGTGTCGTCCGCTCTGGTGAGGCGTCCGGCAGCGTCGTAGGTGTAACTGCGCGCCCGGGTCTGGCCAGCGGTGTCCGTGTCGTCGACGATCTGTCCCTGGACGCTTTCGTCCGTGGTGTCGGAGGCGACGACGCTGCCGTCGCTGTCCTGGGTGTAGACGCGGGAGGTCTCGGCGCCGGTCTCGTCCTGGCCGATAGTCAGCGTGTAGCCGCCGGGCAGGGACTCGGTGGTCAGGTCGCCGTCGGCGTCGTAGGTGGCGGCGAAGGTGCCGGCGACCGAGTCGGTGCGGGTGGTCTCAAGTCCCCGCGGGTCCTTGGCGGTGTCGTAGGTGTAGGTGGTGGTGGACGGGGCGGAGTCGGTGGTCTTCACCACGCGGCCGAGCGCGTCGTACTGCGTGGCGGCGGTGTTGCCCGCGCCGTCGCTGTAGGAGATCTCCCGTCCGAGCTGGTCGTAGGTGTGGGTGATGGTCTGCCCGTTGGAGGTGACCGTAGCTACGTCGCCGCTGTCGGCGTCGTATGTGGTGGTGGTGTCCGGCACTGCCGTGCCCACGCCTCCGCTGACGGACACGGTCTTGATGCGCCCCGCGCTGTCGTAGGTGTTGGCGGTGATCCGGGTGACCGAGTTCGCGGTCTCCGTGACCTTGGCGGTGTTGCCCCACCGGTCGTATTCGGTGGTCTTGGTGGGCAGTTGGGTGGGGTTGGCTCCGCCGCCGGTGATCGCAGCGGCTGGGCCGGTGGAGCAGACCAGGTCGGCCCACTCCGGCTTGCCGTTGCAGGCGCCGGTGCCGGTGGCCGAGTAGTACGTGGTCACCGTTGCCCCGGCGTCCGTGCCGGACGACTTGGGCAGGGTCGTCTTGGTGACCCGGCCCTGCGCGTCGTACGACGTCGTGGTCTTCAGCGCCAGACCGGACGGATCGGTGGTGGTGGCCGTGGGCAGGCCCTTGACCCAGTCGAACTCGGTCTTCGTGGTCCGCACGTCCGCGTCCGACGGGTAGCCGTCCACGTAGGCACCCACCTGGGTGGTGGTGACCTGGTTGGCGACGGTGGCCGTGCCGTCGGTCGGACGGCCCTCGTCGTAGGTGTTGACCGTGTGCTGCCGGGCCGGCCACGGGGTGCCCGCGGGCAGGTCCGTGCCGCCGCTACCGGCCTTGAGCGCGGAGGTGAGGGTCACCTCGTGGAGCGGGCCGTACTCCTCGGTCTCCCGCAGGCCGTCGCTGGAGTAGTACGAGCGGGTGGCGAGCAGCTCGGCGCGGTCGGCGGAGGTCATCTGGTCGATGTTCAGCGCCACTTGCTCGGCCTGGCTGGCACCGCTGGTGGCGAGGGCCAGTTCGCGGTTGCCGGCGGTCAGCTGACGCACCGTGTTGCCGAAGCTGTCATACCCGGTGGTGGTGATGTGCCCGCCCGGCGTGGCGGTGTTCACCTCCCGGCCGGAGGCGTCGGTGTAGGTGACGGTCGCCCGCTTGTAGTCGGACGCCGCCAGGTCACTGCCTGTGTTGGATGTCGGTACGAAGTCGGCCGAGGAGGCGGCGGCTGGGAAGACGGCGGTCGCGTCCGTGGGGACGTCCGTCTGTCCCCAGTTTCCGACGTCCGAGGTGCCCATCGCGTTGGGCGCCTTGGTCCCGGTGAGAGGTACGTCGTAGACGACGCTGGTGACGGCGTTGGTGCCGTCGGTGGTGCTCTTGCTGCCGGCGGTCAGGTTCGGGCGGGACGCCGAGAACAGCATGCCCGTGCCGGCGGTGGCCGCGTTGCCGGCTGTGCCGTAGGCGAACGTCCACGGCAGCTCGCCCGGCGGGGTGAGCGTCGTGACGCGTCCGGAACTGTCGTAGGCGTACGTGGTCTTCAGCGCGGTGCTGTTACGCGGGTCCCACTGCTCGCGGAGCCGGCCGGAGGTGTCGTAGGCGTACTGGGAGACGGCCGTGGCGGTGGTGGTGCTGTCACCAGGTGTGACGGCCCAGAGCTTGATCTGCTGGACCTGACCGGTGTAGTTGCCGAACGCCGAACTGGTGGCCGTGGTCGAGGTGGCGTAGACATACTGCAGAACCCGGCAGCCGGTGGTGTCGCTGGCGTTGGTGAACCAGTCCTGGCCGGCGGCGATAGCGGTGTCGATCGCGATCTGGCACTTGTCGGCCGCGACCGCCGAGGTGGGGGAGATGAGGTACTTCGGGCGGGCCAGCGTGCTGCCCGAGGAGGGCTTTTCCGAGACCACGGTGGTAGTGGAGTTGGCGGTCGGCAGGGAGGTGCTGGCGACCTGCCAGGTCGTGGCCGCCGAGTCCACCTTCGTGAACGTGGTGGTGGTGCCCTGGTCGTCCTTGAGGGTGAAGGAGCCGGTCACCGACCCGGTCAGGGTCAGGTCCTCCGAGCCGGGCTCGGGCTTCCAGCCGCCGGAGTTGGTGGCGGTGAACCCGGTCTCGTTGCCGTCGGCGTCCACCAGCGCGAGGGAGGTCGGGGAGGCCGGGGAGGTCGCGGAGGTCTCGCGGAGGTAGGCCCAGTCGGAGTCGGTGATTTTCGCGGTGGTGCCGGAGGTCCACTGCGGGCCGAAGATGGCCACCTGGCCCTCGGCGTCGGACCCAGCGGTTGGGCGGCGCGAGGACGCGGTCCGCGACACCGTCAGGCCGAAGGCGGAGGCGTCGGTGCCGGACAGGGTGTAGTCACCGGTCAGCGCGTTCACCGAGCCGGGGCCGACCTGGGCGCTCGGGGCGGTGCCGGCGTTGCGGTCCACGGTGATGGTGTGCGGCTGCGAGTAGACAGTGGTGGTGCCGTCGGTGAAGGCCGCCCGGATGTCGATGGCACCGTCCTGGGACAGGGAGTCGGTGATGTTCCACGTCAGCGCCGCGGGTGATCCGGCCGACATGGCGAGCGGCCAGGCCGAGACCGCGGAGCCGTCGGAGGACTTCGTGACGTTCGTGGCGGGGACACTGGTCCAGGTGTCGGTTTCTCCGCGCCGGTACTGGTAGGTGACACCTGTGTAGATGCTCTTGCCGGTCGAGGTCAGGCTGACCCTGCGGGCGGCGCTGTCGCCGTCGCGAGGGGTGAGCAGACCGACGCCGCCTCCGACGCCGAAGTCGTACTCCGTCGCCGTTGAGGAAACGTTTCCTCCGGAGTCGACGGTCTTGGCGTACAGCTTGTGCCAGTCCTCACCCGGCTTGATCGTGATCGTCAGCGGGTCACCGCCGTTGCCGTCGGTGGTGTCGTAGACACGGCCCGGCACCGACGAGTCGTCCAGGCCCCAGTAGTAGCCCATACCGTCGGACGAGGACGTGTCCAGGGTGCAGATGGCACCGCTGTCGGCCTTCGCCGTCCAGGTCTGCCCGGCGTACGGATCGCAGGAGATCGTCGGGGCGGCGGGCTTGGCGACGTTCGGCACGAAGTAGATGTAGGACGACCACGAGCCGTAGTCCGTGCCGTCGTACCCGCGCACCCGCATCCGCAGGTGAGACGCGGCCAGCTGGCTCGCGGACGGGATGGCCAGCGTCGCGGTGCTGCCGGAGGCCACCGAGGACGAGGTGCCGGTGTAAGAGTACGAGGTCTCACCGCTGTACGACGGGTCGTTGGTGATCTCGAACTGCGCCTTGACCGTGGAGCCGTCCGCGTCCGTCACCTTCGCCGACACCGTCGGCGTGTACGTCGTCACATACCGCTTGCCGCTGTACGCGTTCACCGAACTCGGCGAGATCGCCAGCGAACTCGTCGTCGCGTACGAGTTGTAGGTCACCGCCAGCTTCGGCGCGTACCCGGAGGTGGTGTAGTTCGCCGACCGGAAACGCCGCCAAGTGGTCGAGTCCGTCTCATCCGCGCCGCGGATCTGCAGGCCGTAGTTGGTGGAGCCGTCCGCCCACGCCTGCGTGATCGTCTGCAGGTTCCAGTTCGACCAGTTCGCCGCACAGCCGGTGTAGCCCCAGTGGCCGGTGTTGGAGGCCATGCCCGTCGTCGTGGTCGACGGCTGCGCACCCCACGTGATCGACGAGGAAGACCAGGTGGAGGTGATCCGCTTCGCCACCGTGGCCGCACCGGAGGTGGAGCACGTCGCCGAGTAGTAGTTGTACAGCGACATCGTCGCCGACGTGATGTGCTTACCGGCGAACTTCGACACGTCGAACTTCAGATACGAGCGCGCGGTGTCCGTACCGCCGTCATAGGTGCCCGACTTCAGCTCCTGCGAGGAGACCTGCGAGTCGGGGTAGTCCGGGTTCTGCACCCAGGTGTCCGTGGTCACCGCGAGGGTGGAGGTCGGGTCCACGGTCACCGGATAGGTCGCGGTGGCCAGGAAGTCCTGGTCCGGAGTGAGGACCAGTGCCTGCGAACCGTCCGACGCCGTCTCGACCTTCGTCGCCACCTGCTCCTGGTGCGCGGACTCGCCGGACGCCTCGTCCTTGCTCGCGTCCCACATCATCGGTGCCGGCGCCTCGGCCACCAGGTCACCGTCGCCGTTCTTCAGCAGCAGGTGCCCGGAGTCGGCCTGGGACAACTTCAGCCCGTCCAGCTTGAGGGGAATCCGGTAGGAGACCGCATCGCCGGGCTGCTGGGTCAGCTTGATGTTCTCCGAGAAACCCTGGGCCAGCGCCGTGACGGACAAGGTCTGGCCACTGCCTAGATCGTAGGAGGCAGTGCTGTCCTTGACGGTCGGGGTCGGGAGCTTGTCCTCCCAGCCGAGCCCGAAGGACTCCTTGTCCTTGGTCACCGACGCCAGCTGTGTGTTACCGCCGTCGGAAACGGCCACGTCGGCCGCCGCCACGGCGGGCGTGAGGTCGGAGCCGGTGTCGGACAGGGACGTGTCGATGTCCTTCCAAGTCCCGTCCTGCTTCACCCGCACCGGACCGGCGTACGCCTCCGTCTCCAGCTCACCGCTGGGCAGCGCATACGTCGTCGAATCCGTCGCCCGAGCGGACAACACCTCGATCTTGCGGTCCTGCACACGCGCCATCAGTACCGCCGACGCCTCGTCCTGCGCCTCCGCAGGACCGGACGCCTTGATGGCGTCCGACTGGGCGGACTCCACCGTCGCAGCGGATGCCGGCGTGGCGAATGCGGCACCAGTGCCCTGCGACACCAGCGCGGCCTCGGCCGCGAACAGCATCACCACACCGATAGCGATCTGCCGTAGCCGTCGCGCCTGGCGCGACCCGCCCCTACTCGATCTGTCATAGGCCACAGGTCTGTGACGCACGATCAGCTCCCTCCCTGACACTCCGCGAAGCGGAGCCAACAGAAACGAACTGATCTTCACTGAAGGTTCGCAGTACACCACGAGCGTCACGGGAGATGCTGAAGTCAAACCCTTGAAATCACCAAAGATCCACCAAGGAAAGACGGGGGTGCTCAGCCATGATTTTCCTGATTGAAGGCTTTTTGCGCCCCTACGTTCGCTTGTACTGGATGCCGCGAGGCCGCAAAGGGTTCCCCTGGCCGATTCAAAATTTTCCCAAGACGTGAAAGAAAAAGTGGATCAATCGGTAAGGATTTAATAAAAGTGCCAACGGATCGCCTCCTTGCCCTTACCTGGCGTAACGAACAACTCCAGGGCCTATCAGATTTGATGTCGCATAGGGGGGCTGATCTGCTTTGGCGGACATCCGAGATCAGGGATTCTGCCCCGGGAGGATGTCCATCATGGAGAGCATGGGGAAGAAGAAGCCTCGGCCTCGCCGTTCGTTCACGCCGGAGTTCAAGGCCGAGATCGTCGAGCTGTGCCGGCGCGGTGACCGCTCGGTGGGCCAGGTCGCCCCAAGGACTTCGACCTGACCGAGACCGCGGTACGGCTGTGGGTCAGCCAGGCCGAGGTCGACGCGGGCGAGCGTGACGGGCTAACCACCAGCGAACGCGAGGAGCAACTACAGGACTTGTGGACAGTCCCGTTTACCAGGAGAGAGTTCGAGGCCGTGCGATGGTCGACATGGGCAGCCGGTAAGGCGGCCCGCATGGCTGTCCGTCAATGCCGGTCATGAGTGGACGGAGAGTCAACTCATTGTCAGCCCGTCCAGGCCGGGTTGAGCGCCGGTTCGGACGAAGCCGTGCGGCAGTGATCGGATCATGCCGTTGTGCCGGGGCCAGTGGGACGGTTGCGCAGTGCCGTCCCGGACGGGGGTCTGACTCATGAGATCTATGACCGAAGTGTCCAGTCACGGACGTGTCGACCGTCGTCGCGGGATGGCGACTGCCGGTACCGAGCCACAGGGCGTGTCCCTATAGGGGCCTTGCCGATTTTCAGGCGTCATCACGGTTCAGACCGCCCGAGCAGGCCGGTGCCATCCAACCAGCACGTCACCACGCGGGAGGCGAACCACCATGACGACCCGACAATGCAGCACCTCCTCCAGCACGGATCCTCCCGTTCGGCGCGAGGTCGTCCTGGGTGTGGACACGCACGGCGAGGTTCACGTCGCCGCCGTGGTCTCCCCACTGGGGAAGGTCCTGGGCACCGAGTCCTTTCCGGCCACGGCGGCCGGCTACCGCCGGCTGCTCGTCTGGGCCCGCAAGCTGGGGACGGTGCGCCGGGCCGGTGTGGAGGGCACCGGTACCTTCGGCGCGGGCCTGTCCCGATACCTGCTGGCCCAGCAGATCCAGGTGTACGAGGTGAACCGGCCCGACCGCACGGCCCGCCGGCTGCTGGGGAAGTCGGACCCGCTCGATGCGCAGGCTGCTGCGCGGGCCGTGCTCAGCGGTCGCGCCAATGCCCGCGCCAAAACCGGTGACGGTCCCGTGCACAGCGCCCGGATGTTCAAGCTCGCGAAGGACTCCGCGGTCAAGGCCCGCACCCAGGCGATCAACCAGCTCAAAGCCGTTTTGGTCATAGCCGACCCGGCCCTGCGGGAACGACTGTCCAGCCTGGGCAACCGCGAGCTGTTCCGCACCTGCGCGCGCCTCAGCCCGCACGACGGCGAAGATGGTGGGGGAGATGAAAACGCCGTGGCCGAGGCCACCCGCATCACCCTGAGCCTGCTGGCCCAGCGCATCGAGCAGCTCACCGTACAGATCGATGAGCTCAATCAGCGCCTGACCCGGCTCGTGGAACGCCACGCCCCGCAGCTACTCGCCCCGGTGGGCATCGGCCCGGACAGCGCCGTCACGCTCCTGATCACCATGGGAGACAACCCCGAGCGGCTGAACACCGAGGCATCCTTTGCTGCGCTTTGCGGAGTCAGCCCCGTCGAGTATTCGTCCGGCCGTCGGAGCACGCGCCGGCTCAACCACGGCGGCGACCGGCAGGCCAACGCCGCCCTGCACCGCATCGTGTTCACCCGCCTGCGCCACGACCCCCGAACCCAGGCGTACTACGAACGCCGCACCCAGGAAGGCAAGACCCGGCGCGAGATCATCCGATGCCTCAAGCGGTATGTCGCCCGCGAGGTCTTTAACCTGGTCAGACCGGTTTCCCGCGCCCCCGCGTTATAGGGGCGTCCGTGAGGTCGCCGAATTCGAAGGTGGCATGGTGTCGACCGCTGGAGATGTGCCGCATGGAATCGTCCTTGTGCGTATGTGGTTGCTCGGTGGGGGATTTGCTTTCGAGTAGTTTGTCTGTATAGATCGCCGTGGCAAAGGCAGCAAGTCCTGTGGCGACGAGAGCCAGGAGGCCGCGGCGCGATTTTGCCTCTCAGAGGACGTTCGTGTCATCTATGGGTAGATTTGGGATAGTTGGGCCGCGTCAGGATTCGCCTTGTACAGGTAGAACGAGCAATATGTCCCTTCAGGTGAAGCGCGCCTGATCTCGCGCTCCACCCCAGTTCCTACCGATAGCTCCTGTCCGGTTCGAAGACGTCCATGAAGTTGGCTTTTGCCTCGCCCGATCGAGCGATACGCCCGGTTGGGAACCTCGTGCATGAGTATTCCCATGACCTCTTCGCAGCAGCGCCAGCCGTACCTGAGTGATCTGTCCGATGCCCGCTGGTCGTTGATGGAACCGACCTTGACAGCCTGGCGGGCCGAGCGCCAGAAGACCTCGCTCAACCTCGGCGGCAAGGTCACTGACCTGCGGGAAGTCATGAACGCGATCCTCTTCCTGAACCGGACCGGCGTCCCCTGGCGCTACCTGCCCCATGACTTCCCGCCGCACACCACCGTGTTCGGCTACTTCAGCGCCTGGACCGCCGACGGCACCATCGAAAAGCTCGGTCTCCACCTCCACCGCATGGTCCGTGAGCAGGCAGGACGCACCGCCGAGCCCACCGCCTGCGTGATCGACGCCCAGAGCGTCAAGACCGCCCCCAGCGTGCCCACCGATACCCAGGGCACCGACGCCGGGAAGAAGATCGTAGGCCGCAAACGCAGCATCGTCGTCGACACCCTCGGCCTGTTACTGCTGGTCATGGTGACGGCCGCCAGCGTCTCCGACAACGAGGCCGGCAAACAGCTCCTCACCCGGATCGCCGCCGACCACCCCACGATCACCAAGGCATGGGTCGACACCGGTTACAAGACCCAGGCCATCGAGCACGGCGCCACCCTCGGCATCGATGTCGACGTCGTCCCGAGGAACCCGCAGGTCAAGGGATTTCAGGTGATCGCCAGGCGCTGGGTAGTGGAGCGAAGTTTCGGGTGGATCATGTTGCACCGCCGCCTCGCCCGGGACTACGAGACCAAACCCGTCCACTCCGAGAGCATGATCCGCCTCGCGATGATCTCCAACCTTGCGCGACGAGCAACCGGTGAAACACCCATAACCTGGCACAATCCATGAACTATCCCGTCTTCAAACGGAACGTCCTCTCAGGGACTGTCCTTCGGCTGCGTGCTGACGGTGTTGCGCAGCGTGCCTAGTGCGGTGATCGCGCATTCGACGACGTCGCCGGGGGTGAGGAAGCGCGGCGGGCTGAAGCCGAGGCCGACGCCCGCGGGGGTGCCGGTGGCGATGATGTCGCCACTGTGCAGGGTGATTCCCGCGGAGATGGTGCTGATGAGTTCCGGGATGTCGAAGATGAGGTCGGCGACGGATGCCTTCTGGCGGGGCTCGCCGTTCACGGTGGAGGAGACCACGAGCCGTGTGGGATCACCGACTTCGTCGGCGGTGACCGCCCAGGGGCCCATCGGGGCGAAGGTGTCGAGGGACTTACCCAAGAGCCACTGCTGGTGGTCCCTTTGCAGATCCCGCGCGGTGACATCGTTGATGATCGTGTATCCCCACACGTGGTCCATCGCCTGATCGCGGTGGATGCCGCGCCCGCCGCGGCCGATGATGACGGCCAGCTCGGCCTCGTAGTCGAGTTCGGAGGTGACCGCGGGGTGGGGGTCGATGTCCTCATACGGTCCGATCACCGTGGAGGGGAGCTTGGAGAAGACGACCGGTACAGTCGGCAGCGCCCCGGGGCGTTCCGGCTGGTCGTAGCCGGAGCGGCCGAACTCCGCTATGTGGTCGCGGTAGTTCTTGCCGACCGCGAACAGGTTTCGACGTGGCTGCGGGATCGGTGCGAGCAGCCGGGGCGAGACCACGGCCGGCAGACCGGCGGCGGTGTCGATGACAGGTCGCAGGTTTTCCCAGTCGTCGATGACGTCGAGCAGGGTGCGGTTGCCGAGCACACTGCTCAGGTCGCGTACGTGTCCTTCGTCGTCGATTCGGCCGAGCGCGGCGCGCTCCGCGGCGGTGAACGTTACGAGTTTCATCAGCCGGGCTCCTTCCTCATGCTGTGGTTGGGCAGGGCGGCGGGCGATGTCTTGCTGCGGCGGCTCGGATGCGACTACTGCGCGGGCTGCGGACGCCAGGTGCCGTCGAGCGGTACGCCTGCCGCGGCGGCGATGCGGTCGCGGGACGCGATCAGCCGGGTCTTGAGCGTGGGCAGGTCGACGTCCAGCAGGGTTCCGTCTCGTTTGACCACGCGGCCGGCGACGAGCACGGTGTCGACCAGGCCGGGGTGGCCGGCGGAGACGATGGTGCCGGCCGGGTCGGTGACCGGGAACACGGTGATGTCATCGGTGCGCAGCAGGATGATGTCGGCGTCCTTGCCGGGGGTGAGGCTGCCGGTTCGGGCGTCGAGTCCGCAGGATGCGGCGGCGTCGATGGTGGTGAATTCCAGCAGGTCGCGGGAGTTCAGGCCGCCGTCCAGGCCGCGCTGCACCGCGAAGGCGGTGCGCATGGTGGAGAACATGTCGCCGCCGACCGAGGGGACGTCGTCGACGGACAGCGTCGGGCGCAGGCCGGCGGCCAGCGCACGGCCGGTCAGTGGGTTGCCGAAGCCCATCTTCAGCTCGACGTCCGGGCTGATGGACAGCCAGCTGCCCGCGTCGGCGAGCATGCGCAGTTCTTCGTCGCTGATGCCGTTGCCGTGCACGAACGTGGTGGTGTCCCGCAGCAGGCCGTGCGCGTACAGGTCGGCGATGGGGCGCTGGGTGCCGTCGGAGCCGGTGTGCAGGCTGGTGCGTAGGCCCAGTTCTTCGGCCAGCTTCAGCTCCCGGGCCAGGGCATCCATGCCGGTGTCCTCGGGGCCGCGCAGTCCCCACACCAGGCTGACCCGTTGGTCTCCGGCCAGGTCGGCGTGGACGCGGCGGATCGCGTCGTCCACGGAGTCGGCGGAGCCCCAGCCGGCGCCCAGGCAGAAGATGGACCGGGCCGGTACGTCGCGCAGTGCGGCGATGGCGGCGTCCTCGTGCTCCGGGCCCTGCGCGACGTGGTACCAGTCCAGCATCGTGGTCACACCGGAGTGCAGGGCCTCAAGGCGGCCGAGCAGGGTGCCCAGGTACACGTCTTCGGGCTGGTAGTGCGGCTTGACGGTGCCGTGCATGGCCACCGCCCACTCGGGGAACGTCCAGTCCGCGCCGGCACCGCGGAACGCGGTCTGCCAGCCGTGGCGGTGGTTGTCGACGAAGCCGGGCATGACGATCCGGTCGGACGCGTCGATCACCTCGGCATCCGGCGCGTCGATCCGCTCGGCTACATCGGTGATCTTTCCGTTCTCGATGAGCACGTCGCCGCGCCCAAGGTTGCCGATGGCCGGGTCCATGCTGACGACGACGCCGCCAGAGAGCAAGGTCTTCATGACAGGGGGTCCTTTGCTTCGGTGTTCACGCTCACCCGCGCCAGGCGGGCTGAGGCCGGGTGCAGGGACGCTCAGTGGTGCAGTGCGTCGGCCGCGGCGAGGGCGTCGGCGACCAGATCGTCGGTGTCCTCGGTGCCGGCCGCCAGTCGCACCAGGCCCGCCGGGACAGCGTCGGTGATCTGGTCGTCGCTGAGCATTCCGGCCCACATGGAGGCCGGGTGCACGGCAAGGGACTCGACACCGCCCAGGCTGGCCGAGCGGCGGGGGTAGCGCAGGTGGGACAGGAAGGCGTCGGCCATCTCGTATCCGCCGGTGAATTCGACGCTAAGCACTCCGCCGAATCCCGTCATCTGGTCGACGGCCAGCTTGTGCTGCGGGTGGGCCGCCAGGCCGGGGTAGTGCACGCGCGTCACAGCCGGGTGGCTGCTCAGTGCCTCGGCGAGGGCGAGGCCGTTGTCGTTGTGCCGCGGCACGCGCAGCGGCAGGGTGCGTATGCCGCGCAGCAGCAGCCAGGCGTCGATGGGGCCGAGGGTGGCACCGGTGAGCAGGCTGGTGTCCCAGATCCGGTCCAGGATCTCCGCCGGCCCGGCCAGCACCCCGGCGGAGACGTCGGAGTGGCCGTTGAGGTACTTCGTCGCGCTGTGCCAGACCACGTCGATGCCGAAGTCCGCCGGGCGCTGGTTCAGCGGGGTGGCGAACGTGTTGTCCGCCAGGGTCAGCACATCGTGGGCGCGGGCCAGGCCGGCGACGGCGCTCAGGTCGGTGATCTGCAGCAGCGGGTTGCTCGGTGTCTCCACCAGGATCAGCCGGGTCTTGGGAGTGAGGGCCTTCTCGAACTCCTCGGGGCTCGTCTGGTCGACCAGCGTGGTGGACACGCCCAGGCGCGGCAGCAGATTGAGCAGGACCGACGCGGTGCCGCCGTAGGTGGACTTCTGCCCGATGACATGGTCACCGGCGGACACCAGAGCGAGTACCGCCGTGGTGATCGCGGCCATGCCCGACGCGGTGACCATCGCGGCCTCGGTGCCCTCCAGCTCCGCGACCACGGCCGCGACCTGGGCGTGGTTGGGGTTGCCGAAACGGGTGTAGAAGTCGGCTCCCCGCGGTTCGACGGCGCCGGCGGCGAACGTGGCCGCGTCCTCGGCCGAGAACGCCGCCGTCTGGTAGATGGGCGGCGCGACAGCGCGGCTTGAGTGGATCTCACGGTCGGTGTGAACGGTGACGGTGCTCTTGCCTGGCATGGCGGCCCTTCCGGAATTCGACGCTATGTCCGTCCCCAGCATGACCGCCGGTGACGCCGACATGACCCGGTTGCCAGCAATCTTGGCAATATATTGCGCTCAAGTACGGCACTAATTTGTGCTACATGAGCCCATCAAGCAATATCCTGCTGTCATGGATGAAGTGGACCGGTCGATCCTGGCCGTACTCGAACGGGACGGCCGTATCAGCAACAACGAACTCGCCGCCCGCGTCGGACTGACGCCCTCACCGTGCCTGCGGCGCGTACGGCAGCTGGAGGAGACCGGGGTCATCCGCGGCTACCGGGCGCTGATCGACCCGGCGGCGGTCGGCCGCGGGCTGCGCGTCTTCGCAGGGGTGCGGCTGATGCGGCACACCCGCGCAGCCGTGGTCGCCTTCGAGGAACAGGTGATGGAGCTGCCGGAGGTGACCGCCTGCCACCACATCACCGGCAACTTCGACTACCTGCTGCAGGTGGAGGTCGCCGACCTGCCCGCCTACGAGGACTTCCACGCCAACCAGCTGGCCGCCCTGCCCGGCGTCGGCACGGTGAACAGCTTCGTCATCATGAAGACACTCGACACCGCATGACGACCCAGCTGCCCGCGGCCCGGGCGACCCACGGTTACGGTCGAACCATGACCGGAGTTGGTGGGTGCCGCGCCGGCGCGGGCGGTGGGACTGTCACGCGGTGATGGAGCCGCGGATGCACACCGTGGTGGCGCCGCTGACCCAGACGGTGCCGTCCGGATCGGCGGTGATCTCGATGCTGGCGGCCCGCCCCAGCCGGGTGCCCTGGGAGACCCGGTAGGTGGAGGGTGCGCCGCCGGTGGCGGTGAGCCACTGCCCGACACCGGCATTCATGCTGCCGCACGCCGGGTCCTCGGGAACGCCCGCCCCTGGGGCGAAGGTGCGCACCTCGAAGTGGTGAGAGGATCCCTCGGGGTGGGCCCCGATCGCGCCGACCATCGCGGTCGGGATGAGAGACAGGTCGGGCTCGAGGGCGAGGACGTCCTGGGCGGTGGCCAGCTGAACCACCGCCCAGCCAGGCCCGTTGTCCACCCACTGGTGGGCCAGCACCCGCTCCCGGCTGATGCCGAACGCGGCAACGATCTGGTCCAGATAGGTGTCGTCGAGCGCGCCTTCGCGCACCTTGGGCGGGGCGGCGAAGGACAGTGAGCCGTCCCCGCAGCGCACAGTGACCAGGCCCCCGGCGCACTCCTGCACGATCCGGTCGGCGTGCTGTGGCGAGCCGCCGCCCTCCAGCCAGGCCCGCGCGGAACCCAGGGTCGGATGCCCCGCGAACGGCAGCTCGCCCCCGGGCGTATAGATCCGCAGCCGGTAATCCGCCTCCGCGGCAGTGGGGGGCAGCACGAATGTGGTCTCGGACAGGTTCGTCCAGCGCGCCAGGCGCTGCATCTCCTCATCCGTCAGGTCCGTACCGTCCAGCACGACCGCGACCGGATTGCCGCCGTAGGGCTGTGCGGAGAACACATCGACCTGCATGAACGAACGGGTTCGCGGCATGGTCATCGAGAGCCTTTCACATGGTGCCAGCGGATTCGGTGTCCATCCGAGCTGGCGCCTGCGGGCCGGTACAGGGCCAGTCGCACTGCAGTGGACTGAATACTGGCCAGGGATGGGAAAGGGCGATCACTGTCCACCGGCCGACATCCCTGTACCCGACTGGTAGGCAGTGGCCTGCTCAGCATCTTCGGTACCAACCGGTAGGGACCTCCCCCTGAGTGGTGCTACTTAGCCTGCTCACCGTGTACAGCCAGCTGACCTGCGCCGACTGGGGCGGATGGCAGTGAGTCTGCTCGTGCTGCCGCCGTACGGGGTCGTGTGTATCGGATGTAGTGGCGGATGCTGTCGTATGTGACCAAGTAGTCGTGGTGGTCCATGAGTTCTGTCCAGATCTGCCTTCCGTTGAGCTTCCTGGCGATCAGGCCCTCGACCAGGTCGGCGAGTTCCGCTGTGATGGGGTCGGTCAGCTGATTCGTCTCTGCGGTGGTCAGGCGTGATCGGTGACTCGCAGAACCCTGGTCGTCCGCCCCAGGTCTTCACCCCGGCCGAGGCCAAGGCGTGGCTGCTCGGCGCGAAGGACACGGACTTCGACTTCCTGCTCGATCTGTGACCCCGTCCTAAAGCACGGCACGACAACGGGCCGGCCCCACGGCAGATGGGGCCGGCCCGAGCGTTCCTGCCCGCTGCCTGGCCCAGCCACACGGGGAATCTCGTCCGCAGTCCGTGGCCGCCGTCTCCGAGGCATCGCCACCTAATATGCCGTTCAACGGCGCAGCGCCCGGCCGCGGGTTGCTCTCCTCGTCGCGACGGACCCGCCCTGTCGACGCCGGCCGTCGCTGACTTCGTCATTTGGGTGGGTGGAAACGGACGAATCGTTCCCCTCGGTTTCCCAGGACGGTCGTGATGCTGCGGCGAGCCTTTCCCGCGTCGCGTCCGTGCCGCATCAACCCCTCATGAGATGGTAAGTAGGGGATTCGCCGACGGCAGACAAGAAATAGCGCCGAAAGACTGGAAAGCTAGGCCGGGGCCATGTCAACGTACAACGTCCCGCGAAACGCCAGGCCAGATGGTGCTACTCGTCGGCTGCGCTCAGGTTTCCGAAACTGCTCGGAATGACGCGTTGCGCGAGTTGTCCCGCTGGCGTGGCCCCTACTTGGGAGGCCCGTCTGTCTGACTCCGCTATCCGATCTGCCCGCTTCACCTCACCCGCACTCTTCGTCCTTGCCGGACTGAACGCCTGGATCGGCCAAACGACGGGTGCCTACCTTGCGGTATCCACTGGGCACTGCGTCTGCGTCTGCGTCTGCCCGGCCTATTCGGTGAGGATCTCCTGCAACGGGGGTACCGCGGTGACCATGCCGTCCTCGCCTATGTTGCGGGGCATCTCGGCGCCACAACACGGCAAGTGTCACAGGCCATCAAGATTCCCGAGCGCCGCGCTACGCGAAATCTCGACCGGCTCACGGACGACGGCCTGCTAATGGTCGCCTCGGACGGCACACCCCGAGCCTTGCGTTCAGATCAGCTTGCCTTTCCCGATGGCGAGCGCAAGCAGACGCCGGGTTCGTGATGCAGCGCGCAACATAGACCACGATCGCCGGTTAGCCAAACCGGCGATCGTCGCGAGCATTGAGCAGGTCCGCATTTGGCTGTACTTGGCGGTGGAGCCATAGCGGACACAGCAAAGGGCAGCGCTCCCCAAACCCACAGGGAGGAAGAGGAGGGACATCAGCTGCCGCAGCCCTGATGTCCGCGGCGCCCTTCGCTGAAGCGCAGCGGCTCTTCCACTCCTGTGCAGTTTCCACACCCTCAAGGAGAGTGAGTATTCTGTCCGATCCCATCAAGAAACTTCCGCCGAACTCGAAGGGGAAGGTTCGATACCGGTTTGTTGTCGACGTAGGAATCGACCCCGAAACTGGGAAGCGTAAGCAGTTGAGGCGCACCTTCGACTCGTTGAAGGAAGCTAGGGCTGAGTACGCGAACATAACTAATCGACGGCATGATGGGTCGCTTGTGCCGCCCAACAAGATCACCGTGAATGAGTGGCTCGACCGATGGCTGGCCATGAAAGCGGAGGACCTCGAAGAAACCACCATCTACAACTACGGGATTACCCTGGACCGAGTTCGAGGGAGGCTCGGCAATATCCGTCTCCAGGACCTTACTGAAGAGCACGTGGAAGAGTGGAGGGACTGGGCGCTGGCGCATGGCCGCGTGCGTGGTAATAGGGCCGGGACGCCACTCAGTGTCACGAGTGTGGATATGAGCCTTGCTCGGCTGAAGGAAGCGCTGGGGAGAGCCGTTACCCGGCGATTGGTGTACGTCAATGTCGCTGCGTACGTGACCATTCCTCGGAGAGCGCGCGAGGAAGAGCGGAAGACTAAAGAGGAGGTGCGGCCCTGGAATGTCCAGGAGGTTCAGAAATTCATACATGGAATTAGGGGTGATCGGCTCTATGCTGCGCTTCTTCTTTCGCTGATGGGGCTTCGTCCAGCTGAAGTCTGCGGCCTCCGGTGGGAAGACGTTGACTTGGAGAACGCCACGATCGTCATTGCCAACACGCGCACGATGATGGGCAACCGGTACGTGGTGGAGAAGGACACCAAGTCTCTTGCGGGTGAGCGGGATCTGCCGCTGCCAGCGCTGGTGCTGGGAGCCCTCAAGGCATTCCGGGCTCTTCAAGCCGAGGAGAGGCTCGCTCTGGGGGAGGCGTACACAGTGTCGGGCTACGTGCTGGCGCACGAGGCGGGCGACGCCTTCACGATCAAGCAACTTCGCCGACGCGCGTACCGGCTTATGGAGCTCCTCGGGCTCCGCCGCGTCAGGCTCTACGACGCACGCTCGTCGTGCTTCACCTTCCTGGCCAACAACGGTGTCCCGGACCACATCCTCGCGCGATGGGCCGGACACACGAACGTAAAGACGACCAAACGGTGGTACGTCAAGCCGGATGTAGAGGATCTTCGCGGAGCCGCCACCACTTGGGATGGCCTGCACGGGGGTGCGGCGGAGGGGCAGCAGTGAGCCACGCGGACTATCAGCCGAGCGACTTGCGAGCAGTATGGCCAGCAGGATTGGGGCGACGTGGATTCGAGGTCCGCTTGCTGGTTTTGGACCGGTGGCTGTCACTGAGAGCATGCGGCTACGGCCAAGCCGTCTACTAAGTGTTCACCGTGTGCTGTTCAAGCTGCTGTTGGGCGGGATTCCGGAAGGTTTCCAGGTGAGTCACACCGAGCCTCGTCCGTGCCACCACACTTGATGCTGCAACGCGAACTGCCTGAAGGCCGTGATCAAAGGGGAAAGCGTTGCTCGTAGTGACTGAAGGAGGGCACGCCCCCGGAGGGCCCACTGTCGACACGGCCACGAGTGCATGGCGGATAACCTGTGCCTGGGCTCTCGTCGGCAGGTCTGGCGGTGCCGGAGCGTGGCAAGGTCCGCGAGGTTCACCCCGGCGATGTGACATCTCGTGACAGATGAGAGGGTCAGGCGGGTGAGTGAGACACCGATGAACACCCTGCAATACCGCTTTGACGGGCCAGAAGACGCTCCGGTCCTGATCCTGGGTCCCTCACTGGGTACCACCTGGCACAGGTCGTAACGATCGTCCATGGGTGTCCAGCCGCTCCGGGGCGCGCATAAAATTGCAGGTCAGATCCCTATGGTTCGCGGGTGTCCGCTCAGTTCGTGACAGCGGCGTGAGAGAGGGCGAAGCAGTGAAGCCCTTCCGGGAACCATCCCCCGACGGGGCTTCTGCTCGGAGCCATGAGACGAAGCCCCGCCGGAGCGCTCCGGCGGCGCTTCGCTGTGATCTCGACTGTGCTTGCGCGCATGACCGCGTTCGGCTCCGCACACAGTGCGCGCTCCTGCGATGCTCGCGGGACGCTGGATTTGCGATTGCGCCCATCTGGGAGGGGAGCCGTAAGACGACGCAGCCGCGCCGGGAAGCCGACGGGGCTGTTCCAGCCGCTGGGTCTCACCGGATCACTTCAGTCGGGCACCGGGAAAAGGCGCTGGAGTACGGCAAGGGAATCTGGATGCGTTGCAGCTGCCGACTCATGCAAGCGGTTCGACGGGATTGCCTCCTGGTTCAGACAGGGTGGCGAGATCATCTACCGCCGGCGCCGGTGCGTCATGCTCGGGCGCTGCTGATACGGGCTCGCCGCAGTGGGGCTCCTGCTTGGTGGAGACTGGCGAGTGCTTGCCGGTAGGAGGCGATCAGTCCGGTTTCCAGATAGTCGACTCCCAGGTCCTGGCAGTAGCGGCGGACGATGGGTCGGGCCCTGCGCAGGTGCGGGCTGGGCATGCTGGGGAACAGGTGGTGTTCGATCTGGTGGTTCAGGCCGCCCAGGGCTAGGTCGTTGAACCAGCTGCCGCGTACGTTGCGTGCGGTGAGGACCTGCCGGCGCAGGAAGTCGGGGCGGTCGTTGCCGGTCAGGGTCGGCATGCCCTTGTGGTTGGGGGCGAACAGGCAGCCGAGGTAGAGGCCGAACAGGCCCTGGTTGACGGCCAGGAACGCGCTCGCCATGCCGGGTGGGAGGACGAGGAACACTGCGGTCAGGTAGGCGGCGGTGTGCCCGTAGAGCAGCGCGCCGTCCAGGGCGCGGTTCTTCAGGGTGCGGTTGCCCAGTGCTCGCGCGCTGGAGACATGAAGGTTGACCCCTTCGAGCAGGAGCAGGGGAAAGAAGAAGAGGAACGCCTGCCGGCGGCCGAGGAGCCTCGGCAGTCCGGTCGCGGCGCGGGCCTGGTCCTGGGACCACACCAGCAGGTCCGGGGCGATGTCGGGGTCGAGGCCCTCGTGGTTGGGGTTGGCGTGGTGGCGGGTGTGTTTGTCCTGCCACCATCCGTAGCCCATCCCGATCGCGGCCCCGGCGATGCGGCCGGCCGTTTCGCTGGGCCGGCGCCGGCGGAAGACCTGGCGGTGCGCGACGTCGTGGGCGAGCAGAGCCACCTGCCCGAACATCACGGCGAGGAACGCGGCGACCGCTAGAGTCCACCAGCCGGCGCCGATGACGACGAACGCGCACCAGCCCCCGGCGTAGGCGACGGCCACGACGACGGAGCGGACGGTGTAGTAGCCGGGTCGCCTGTTCATCAGGCCGGCCTCGGCGATCTTCCTGGACAGGCGGGCGAAATCACTGCCGCCTGCGGGGGGAGGCGGGCGACGGGGCGGGGTGTGCGTGGTCATGCTGTCGGTGTGTCCTTCCCGGCTGACGGGCCGCATCCGGTCGGGCGGTGCACGCCGGATGCGATGCGGCAGCCGGGTACCCACATCCCTGCCTTCGGACCGGCACCCGATGCTCGTCGGTCGGAGCTCCGGATGTCGCGGGCTTTGACGTAAGGCCCCCACGGAGGGTGGCTGCTGTCGATGAACCTGCCGCGCTGGCAATCGGGGCGAAGCGGCATGACAGGGGTATAAGACACTAGCCTCGGGCCATGGTGACGCGCACCCGGCTGTATCACGACGGCACTCTGGTCCTGGAGGGCTTTCCCGTCAGTGACGTCCCTGCGCATCTCGCTGATCCGGCGTCGGTCCTGTGGCTGGACCTGCACCGGCCCGGAGCCAATGAACTCACCATGCTGGGTCAGGAGTTCGGCATCCACGAACTGGCTCTGGAGGATGCCGCCCAGCGTGGACAGCGGCCGAAACTCGACCGCTATCGCACCCACGAGTTCCTCAGCGCCTACGCCGTGACCGTCAGCCCGGACGGTGCGGAACTGACGTACAGCGAGATCGCCGTATTCCTCACCAGTCAGGCCATGATCACCGTCCGCAAGGACGACGGCCTCGACATCGAGGACGTCGTCGCCCGCTGGGACGAGAGCTCGGACCTGGCCGGCCACGGCGTCGGATTCCTGCTGCACGGTCTGCTCGACCATCTCGTGGACGGACACTTCGCCGCGGTCCAGCAACTGGACGACAGCATCGAGGAGCTGGAGGGCCTGCTCTTCGCGGCCGGGCGCCGTGAGGTCGAAGCCGTGCAGCGCCGGGTCTTCGCACTGCGTAAGTCGCTCGTCCGGCTGCGCCGCGTCGTACTTCCGATGCGCGAGGTGGTCAACGGGCTCATGCGCCCCGGCCTGCACCTGATCAGCGACCCTCTCGTCCCGTACTACCAGGACGTCTACGACCACGTGCTGCGTGCCACCGAGTGGACGGAATCGCTGCGGGACCTGGTGGCCTCGGTCATGGAGACGAACCTCTCGGTCCAGGCCAATCGCATGAACCTGATCATGAAGAAGGTGACGAGCTGGGCCGCGATCATCGCCGTACCCACCGCGATCACCGGCTACTACGGCCAGAACCTCCCCTATCCCGGTTTCGGCCGCGAGTCGGGATTCATCACCTCCGCCGCAGTCATCGTGCTCCTGTCCGCATTGCTGTATCGGACGTTCAAGCGCAAGGACTGGCTCTGACCGGCATCGGCACCGGCGACCAGGTCCTGAAGGTAGGAAACTGCCTGGTCATCCCGGGCTTTTCGGGCCGGTGAGCGGAGTAGTGTGAAGACACCGAGAGTTTTTCGCGCACCGGCTCCGACGCGGGTGCCGTTCCCGGTGATCGACAGCGCCGGGCCGCACCCACGAGCCCGGGGACAGGTCCGCGCCATGGCTGTGACCATTGACCGTACGACATCGATCAGATGTGCGCCGCCGCAGCCGGCCCGGCTGTCCCTGACGCCCGCGCCGGGCGGGCTGGACGGTATGTGGTGGCCTCGCTCCCGTGCCTTCACCCGTGAGCTGCCGTCGTTGACGGCCGCATTGGGCGATCTCTGGGGTCGTATAACGGGTGTCACCGTGCACCCGGCCTACTGGCCCGTCCTGCCGCACTGGGTGTCCTACGCCGGGCGCACCGTGCAGGTGGGCTGGTCCACCGAGGAGCAGGATCCCCACAGGCTCACTCTTTTCTCCGCTGACGGCCGCTGGGACGTGCTGGTGATTCCGCCGGAAACCGGTGCGGATGCCGCCGCGCAGCTGATGGTCGGCGACGGCGTCGATGCCTCGGCCCGGGAGCAAGCAGCAGACGGGATCGATGCACGAGACAGGGAAGAAGCCTGGGAGGCCGACGGCGGAGCAGGTCTACCGTCGTCCCTGCCCCCCCCGGCCCATCGGCTCGGCAGGGCCTTCGCCCGCCGGTCGGCGGAGGTGAGATCCCATGCTCGTCATCGCCGTGGCCGTGCTGCTCGTCCTGATCGCCGTCGGAGTCGTTCTGATCCACCAGCTCAACGGTCAGCACGATGAACGGATTGCTGCCTTCCACTACAGCGATGTCCTGCCGGGGATCGGGCGTCGGCCCCGGAGGCGCCGTCGGTCGACGGTGGACGCGAGCGTTCCGATGCGCCCCACCGCGACGGCGGCCGCGGATGACATCGACTTCGGCCCGACGGACGGTAGAGGAAGGCGCGTCATGGCGATATTGCGAGACCGGAAGACGTACCGCGAGAGGATCATGCAGGCTCTGTACCAAGCCGCCGAAGGCAATCGCCTCCTGGGCGTCGATGGGGCGAAGCTCCGCACCGACCTCGGCATTCCTGAGCAGGACATGGCCGCTGCCTGCACGTACCTGGCGGGTGAAGGCTGGGCCGTCGTGGACTGGGGGAGGGGCAACACGCCCGCGATGATCACGCTGACGCACCAGGGGATCCGGCAGATGGAGACGGAAGAGGAAGGGCATGGCTGAGCCGCTGCGTCGGCTCATCGGACCGATGCGAACCTTCGCAAAGATGGTCCATGTCGGATTAATCCCTTTGGCGTAACATGAATAGCGGGTCGGCGCACGCTCACGTGCAATGACCCGGAAGGGCGGCTCCGGCGGGTATACGCCGGAGCCGTTGCCTGTTTCCGTAACCGCGCCCTGCGGCGAAGCGCTCGCGCGAGCGTCGTACGGAGTACGGTGAGCGAGCAGGGTCGTATCGCGGTCGCATGCCTTGCGGTCGCATTGACCTTCGCGGACGGGCGGACATCATGGCCGACTCAGACACCCCCGACCACCTCCCCCGGCTCCTGCCGGACGCCGTTCACCGGTCGGTGAGACCGGGGACTGCCCTGCTGCGGTTGGAGACGACACACGCACGCGAGGGAATCCTGGACGGTGCCTGGTGGCCGCGGTCCCGGGACATCGGTGCCGAGCTCCCCTCGCTGATCTCCGCGTTGACCGAGCATCTCGGGCTCATCACCCGGGTCGGTCTGGACGGGAGCGCCTGGGACGGACTGCCTACCCGGGTGATGGTCGACGGCCGAGCCGTCCACATCGATTCCTTCCCGGTCGGTGACGACACCGTCCTCATCAGCCGGGGCGAGCGGGACCATTTCTCCCTGATGCTGGTCCCTCCGGACACGTCGCCCGACGCGGCACGCGCCGCGATGGCCAGGGCCGTACGGGCCGACAACGTCACCGAGGCCAGGCAGATCCTCATCGAAACGGCCAGCGACACGCCACCTACGCCGGCCTGACACGTCCGTCGCAGATCGACTCCCCACCCGGCCCGGACGCTAGATGCGGGCGAACTCCTCCGTCTGCTGGGCGAATTCCCGGGCCATGGCAGCGCTGACCGTGGGCTTGGTGTCGCGGATCGTGTCCAGGTAGTCGTCGGTGGTGGGGGTGGTCCGGGTTCCGGTGTCGAAGGTGCGCTCGAACTGGGCCTGGGAGACGGTACGCGCCGCGTGGGCGATGTCGGCGGGGGTGAACCCCTCGCTGGCGGACGCGAGTACCGCGCTGTCGGCCCGCGCGCCCGCTCGGGCCAGGTAGCTCTCCCACAGCGCGGTCCTGGCGGTGTGGTCGGGAGGGCCGATCGGCAGCACGTAGTCGAAACGGCCGTGCCGCAGGAACGCGGAGTCGAGCGTGGTCACGTTGTTCGTGGCGCAGACGAGCAGCCGTCCGTCCTGGCTGCGGAACCGGACGATCGCCTTGAGCAGTTCGTTGACGACGCCGACAGCGGTCGCGTCCGCGCCGCCGCGTTCGCCGGCGACCTCCTCGACCTCGTCGATGAAGACGAGGACGTGGTCGAGCCGGGCGATCTCGTCGAAGCGCCGGTTCAGCCCGGTCGCCAGGCCGTACTCGGCGGCCAGACGGGCGGGGAACAGTTCGAGGAAGGGCCATCCCAGGCGGCTGGCGATCGCGTGCGCGAACGTGCTCTTGCCGGTCCCGGGCGGGCCGAACAGCATCACCGCCCGTGGCGGTTCCACTCCGTGCTGGGCGGCCAGTTCGGGATGGGCCAGCGGCAGGACCAGGCGCCGCTCGATGAGCTGCTTCTCCCGTTGCATGCCCGCGACCTTCTGCCAGAGCCCCCCTGGCGGCAGCTCCGCTCCGAGCGAGGACAGCGTGCCGGCCGATTGCGGGGTCACCGGTCCGCGTTTCTCGAAGAAGACCAGCCCGGGGCGGGCGCCGAAGTCGCAGTTGCGCAGGGCGGTGGCACCGGTCTCGCCCTCGGGCAGGGCGGCGTGCACCGCGCGGACGCCGGCGGCGAAGACGCGTTGCTCAAGGGCGGTGATCAGGGCACTGCCCAGCCCGCGCTGCCGCCAGGTGGGCGCCATGCAGATGCGCAGGATCCATGCCCGTTCGCCCTCCACCCTGCTCACCGCGGCGCCGATCAGCACGTCGTCGGCCGTGGCCACCACGGCCGGGTGGCGGGTCTGGAGGGCCGTCACGGCGTCCGAGAGCGGGAAGAGCGGCGGCTCCTCGGTCGTGCCGCTCTGCATGTCGACACGGATCACCGCTTCGAGATCGTCTTGGGTGTAGTCCCTGACCCGCCAACCCGTCATGATCAGCTCCGCGTGTTCGGCCGTACCCCCATCATCAGCCGCTGCCCGGAGGGCGCGCGCGACAGGCGACGGTCACGGATCCTCCCTGGTGCATCGCTCGGGCCGTAGTCGGCTTCACGCCGCGGTGCCGGGCGCGCTGCCTGCCGGGCTGAGGGACGTGTGGGTGCGGCCGGTGCCGTCCGGTGGCGCTGCCGCGGCGGGTGCGGCGGCAGCGGTTTCCCGGGCGAGGAAGGAGCCGAGCTCGCCGATCGTGCTCATGAGGGGGGCCGGGAAGACGACGGTGGTGTTCTGGTCGACTCCGATCTCCACCAGGCTCTGCAGATTGCGCAGTTGAAGCGCCAGGGGGTGGGCCATCATGGTGTCCGAGGCGTCGCCGAGCGCGGCTGCGGCCAGGGACTCGCCCTCCGCGTTGATGATCTTCGCTCGCTTCTCCCGCTCGGCCTCGGCCTGGCGGGCCATGGCGCGCTTCATGGTGTCGGGCAGCTGGATGTCCTTGAGCTCGACCAGCGTGACCTGCACACCCCAGTCGACGGTGGTGACGTCGAGGATCTGGCGGATGTCCAGGTTGATACGGTCCGTCTCCGACAGTGTCTCGTCGAGCGTGTGCCGGCCGACGACCTTCCGCAGGGTGGCCTGGGCGATCTGGTTGATCGCCGCGTTGACGTTCTCCACGGCGACGACCGACTTCACGGCGTCGACGACCCGGAAGTAGGCGACCGCCGACACGTCCACGCTCACGTTGTCCCGGGTGATGATGCCCTGGGACTGGATCGGCATGGTGACGACCCGCAGCGACACCCGGTGCAGGGTGTCGACGAACGGGATGATGAACCGCAGTCCCGGGGAGCGTGTTCCGACGAGTCGGCCGAAGCGGAACAGCACTCCCTTCTCGTACTGCTTGACGACCTTCACGGACAGGGCGAGGGCCAGGACGGCCAGGAGGCCGATCACGACGATGAGAACGATCAGGGCTTGCATGTGCTGCTCCTCGGGACGAGGACCACGGGGGCGGGGATCCGCCGGTCGAGACCCCTGCATGTGCCTGCGCCGGTTCGCGAGGCAGGGCCGAAACCCGGGAAGGCACGGGTCGGGGCGGCCGTCTCACATGCCGATGGCCAGGCGACTGGCGCGATCCGTCCCTGCCGGAACGGCCGCTGAGGCGGGGCCGTCCTCCCCGTACTTCCCTGCCTCGTCGGGTTCGAGTGGCCGGTCGGCGGCGGAGACGGCTTGCCGGGTCTCGTCCGCGGCCATGAGAGCGCTTGCGGTCAGCGGTGGGCCGTCGTAGTCGGACGCGGCCGCCATCAGGCGGGCCGCCGACTTCGTCTCGGTCTCGGGTGGGATGACCAGCAGGTCCCAGCGGCCGGTGCCGTAGGAGAGCAGCAGCAGCTTGTGCGGGTCGATCTCCGGGGTGAACCATCCGGCCTTGACGACATGACCGCCCACGGGGATCTCGTGCGGGATGACCGGCCAGTACGTCGGGTTGACGGCGATGCGGGTGATGCGGCCCCACAGAGGGTCCAGCACATCGGTCAGCGCGGGCAGCTCGCTCAGCAGGTCCCGGGAGCGGGGCCACCAGGCACCGTCCAGGAGGCCGCGCGACGGGCCGTCGGTCTTCAGCGCGAGACGCGCGGCCGGGGCTGCGACGGGCTCGTGGTGTGGCAGGAGTTGGTGCAAGGTCGCCGACATGATGCGGACCCGTCTCCGGGCCGCCTTGGCGGCGCCCCGGGTTTCGTCTCTCGCCGAGAACGACCCGGAGTGGAAGCCGGTGTGCGAAATGTCCTCGGTGCTGTCCACGGTACTCCGCACACGCCGGGGCGGTTGTGGAGGCGCCGCCGGATCCGTGAAGCGGCTGTCGATACCGGCGGGCAGTGGGCTGAGGGCGCCGGGGCACGTCGTACGCCGGCTACCGGACCGGTCTCACGCCCGACGGCTCGCATGCCCTGGCCGGCACTCCTTGGCTGTATTGCGCGGGAGGTTTTCCTCGTGTTTTGTTCAACCCGTCGCTCCGCATCGGTCCGCCGGGCGCGGGCGGGGAGTATCCTGGTGATTACCGAGAGCATCTCGTACACCGGCTTCCACGCCGGGTCGTTCTCGGCGATTCATCACAACCGGGCCGGCCGTGACCGGCCCGGGGTTGGGTCCCCGCCATGACCGCGACCATTCCGTTCACACCCGCAGTCGGAGGCCGGGCTCCTTCTTCGTCACCGCTCCGACTCACGCTGGCGCCGGCCGGCGCCCCTCCGGCCCTCATCGACGGTGCCTGGTGGCCCCGTTCGCGCAACCTGACGGAGCAGCTCCCGGCGCTCGTCGAATGTCTCGACCGGCTGTGGGGGCGGATCACCCGGGTAGCGGTGAGCCGCACGTTCTGGCCGGTCATTCCGGGGGAAGTGCCCGCGCACGGCCACATGGTGCGCGTCGGCTGGTCCAACGCTGGGCAGGATCCGCACAAGCTGTTGCTGCTGTCCTACACCTTCGGCCGCTGGGACCTGCTGGTGATCCCACCGGAGACAGCCCCGGCCACCGCGGCCCGGCTCATGGCCGCGGCCACCGACCCGTCACGGAGCCTCACGGCGACCGGCCTGATCCATGAGGCCGAACGTTTCCGGGCCGCGGCAGAGGCAGCGGCCGACTCGGACTCACTCGGGGAGGCGGTCTGGGACTCCGAAGGCGGACACGACGCCCCCCACCCCGCCTCACGCACTCCTGACGGACCGGTCACCGGTCACGGGCCCCCCACCACGGCAGCAGGAGCATGGGAGATATGGGCACCTTCGTGACGGTGAGCGTGCTGCTCGCGATGATCGTCTTCGGTGTGATCGTGATTCAGCTGTTCACCGCGAGCCACGATGATCGCATGGAGACCCTGACCTCCGGCCGTACCCGGCGGTGGCGGTTCTCGCCATGGCACCGCACGGGGAAGTGAACCCGCTCCAAGGAGGATCGCGGAGCCGCCCCCGCCGGTAGGACTTTCGCAAAGAGCGGCGGGAGAGGAACGTAGTGTGCCGTCGGCCATGTCCATGGTGGTGCGCTGCCGGCTCACTCCAGGAGGGCGAGGTCGTCGGTGGCGCTCCCGCGCCATTCGATCAGCAGGAGCGTCGCATCGTCCGTGGTGATCCCGCCCCGCGCCCGTTGCAGCGCGTGGGAGAGGGAGCGCGCCACCGTCCGGATCTGTTGGGCCGTGGGCTCAAGGCGGTTCACCCACCCGATGAGCTGCTCCTCACCGAATTCCTCACCGCCGACATCGCGCTCCTCTGTCAGTCCGTCGGTGAAGCACAGGATCCGGTCGCCGGGGGTGAGAGCCACTTCACTGATCCGGGGCTCGTGACCGCCGAAACCGACGGGCAGCGTCGTCGGGCCCTCCAGCCGTCGTACGACACGGTGTCCACGGATCAGCACAGGAGCGGGATGTCCGGCGTTGACCCACTGAAGCCTGCCCGTGGCCGTGTTGAGCCGCATCATCTGAGCGGTCACGAAGTGGTCGGGGCCGAACTGCTCGGCGACGGCCCGGTCCATGAACGTATAGATCTCCGACAGGCCGACGCTGATGCGCCGGGCATGCCGGTAGGCTCCGATGACCACCGTGGCCATCGTGGCGGCGTCCAGTCCGTGGCCCATCGCGTCGACCATGGCCACATGCAGGACATCGCCGTTGAGGGCGTAATCGAAGCTGTCGCCGGCCACGTCGTAGGCGGGTTCCAGCATCCCGGCCAGCTCGACCCGGGGCGTGGACATCGCCAGCGGTGGCAGCAGCGACCACTGGATCTCCGCCGCCACACTCATCGGTTCTCTGCGGCGCAGCCGGAAGAACAGATCGGTGTAACCGTGCTTGGTCACCAGCATGTCGGCCACGAGTGAGGCGAGCCTGCGCAGCAGCCGTCGCTCGTCGTCCTGGAGACGGTCCAGGGTGACGGCCATGACGCCCACCTGGTCGCCACCGTCCAGTAGGGGCAGATAGACCCGCACACCGTCGGCCTGCGAAACCTCGACGGGACGAGCTTCCCGGAAGGCGCGTCCGGCGTCGGAGCCGTCGATCGGCTGCGGTTCCCCGGCCGCCAGCCCGTCACCCGGCAGGGGGACGAGCCGCACCTGGCCGTAGTCCTGCAGGAAGATAGAGGTCTCGCGGCCGTCGAGCCTGCCGATCTGCCGTGCGACGAGCGGACCGAGCTGGTACGGCGGCAACTCGTGCCCCTGGTCCAGCAGGACTCCCAGAAACTCCTCCCCGAAGCACTCCGACCGGGTGGAGCCTTCCGTGGGTCCTTGCCGCTCACCGCCCGTCATCGCCGTGGCCCCGGGGGACGTTCTGGCGGATCCTCACGAAGGTGCTGTGCATACGAACTCCCGACGGAGACTCACGGGCCGACGCGTGGGGAACTTCCGCCCGGACCGTGGGGGCCGTTCCACCGACTCCCCGACGAGTCGGCCGTGCGCTCGTGCGGCGAGGACCGGCACAACGGCCACCGGGCGCCCCGCGCTCCGAACCGCGGCGGCTGTCCGGCACCGGCGGCGGCCTCAGGCGGATCGACCTCTCCGCCGTTGTCGTCCGCCGCCGCGAACGTCTTGGTGGGGTCCGCGACGTCTGCCGGCCTGCCCGCAGCCTGGATCACTGTCCTGCAGGGCGACGATTCCGACTACCAGTAGTGGCGTCGGCCGGCGACGGCGTGTCCCATCGCGCCGAGGATCCACAGGATGGCTCCGACGACCAGCAGGATGATCCCGATGGTCCACAGGATGGACAGGCCGGTGAGGAAGCCGACGACGAGCAGTATGACGCCCAGGATGATCATGATCTCTCCTTCGGGGAGTGGTGTCGGCGCGCCCGCGAACCGCGGTGGGCCGCAAGGGTGTCGGCGGGAACGGCCGATCTCCTCCTTACTCCACACGGTGTGGTCCGTGGCGGCTGACCTGTAGGCGGACCTCGGTGGGCATGTCGGTGAGGCCGGTGGACCGACGCGCGGTGCCGATCGGGCCTTCGCACAGGGCACCGAGAGTGGCGCCGGGCGTGCCCTCGGGGGTGAGGGTGAGGTCAATGCGGGTGCGGTGGCGGGCCGGTCGGCCGGTGATGACTACGGCCGCATGGCCTACCCCTGGCAGGGCACCGGCTTCGTTCGCGATCGCTTCGCTGAGTGCGCGGTCGCGCAGTTCGACGCCTTCCTGTGGGGGTGTGCCGCCGACGGGCAGTGAGCCGGGGCGGTGTCGGCTCAGCTGGGCGAGCAGCCACCACAGGGCGAGCAGGGCGGTGAGGACGAGGGCGGCGATGACCGCGGGCCACCACCACCAGCCCTGGCTGCTCCAGCGTGCCCGGTCGGCGGAGCCGAGCAGGACGTCGGCCGGGGTGGTCAGGGGCCAGCCGGCGGGTGGGGCCAGATTGTGCCGCCGGTAGAGGTCGAGCCCGGCGAAGAGGATGAGCAGTCCGCCGCCGAGGAGGACCAGTCCGGCGAGGGCCAGCAGAGTGCGGTTGAGGGCGGATCGCGGCGTCATGGCGGGCTCCGGTGCTGCGGGTCTTGTGTCAGCGGGTGCGTCGCCGCGCCCGTACGGCGATGCGGGGAGGACGGGCGAGGGCGAGCCGGTCGCGCTCCTCGTCGAGGACGGCGGTGAGGTCGTCCTTCACCTGTCGGGGGTCTCGGAAGCGGACGTCCGCGCGGGCTTTGATGCGGTGGCGGCTCACCAGGACGTGCGCCGCGCCGACTCCGGGGACCCGCATGGCGGCGTCGCGCAGCAGGACGGCGGCGCTGTTGCGGTCCACGAAGGCCCGCAATCGCGGGCAGCCGGCGGGTGAGCGCAGGGGCAGCCAGCGTCGCTGACCGGGGGTGAGGGCCAGGACGATCAGCCAGACGCCGACGGCGGCGGCCACGGCGGCCCCCGTCAGCATCCACACGTCGTCCACCGGGCGGGTCGCCAGTTCGTCGGCCAGGTGCCGCCGCCAGGCCGCCGCCGGACGTCCCACCCGTACGGCGACGACGTCGACGAGCGCCGCGACCGCGGCCACGAGGATCACCGCGGCGACCATCGCCGCCGTGACGCGGCGCGCGGACCACTTGCGATGTGTTCGGTGTCCTCCTTCGCGCTCACCGGCTGTGAGGTCGGAGGTGGACACGTCGCGTTCGGGAGGGTCGGGCTCCTTCGCCAGGGGCACCGCGGCAGGGTGCGTGGTCGACTCGGAGCCGCGGCCCGGGGGACGTGGACCGGATGTCATCGCGATCGCCCTTCCTGCACGGCGTGCCCGGTGACCCGGGCCGCCCGGCCGCTCACCGGACCCGCCCCCGGCTCGAGTCGGTGGCGGTCACCAGCCGCCGGACGGTGAGGAGGACCTCTCCCACTCGCAGCCCGGTCAGCTGGGCGACCCGTTCGGCGACGTCCCGCTGGATCCGCTCGCAGACACGGGGGATGTCGGTGGGGTAGGGCAGGTCCATGGTCAGATGCAGGCGCACCGATCCGGTACGGACGGCGGCGGAGGCGTGGGGTGCCGCCGGTCCGCCGCGGTCGGGTGGTACGGCGGCGCGCCGGGACTGGGCCGTGCGTGCGGCCTGGGCGGCGATACGGGCGACCACCCTGTCCGGGATGACGGTGGCGCCCCGCTCGGCCGGGGGCGGCAGCCCGGCGGCCGGCGCCGGCGGGCCCGACCCCTCGCCGGGGGAACCGGGCCGGGTCTTCACCGCTGCCTCCGTGTCCGGAGGTCCAGGTCGCCCTGTACGACGAGGCCGACGATCAGCCCCGCCGCACCCAGGACCAGCACCAGCAGAAAGGCCCAGAAGCCGCCGAAGTAGCCGGCGAAGCCGAGGGCCATGCCGGCCGCGAGTCCCGTCGTTGCTGTGTTCATCTCGCACTCACCCGTCTCGCGAGCGTCCCACTTCGCCGTGATCATCCGCTCGGGCCCGAGGACACGGCGGTGCTCCCGGCAGCGGTCACCTCACGCGGCCCTCGTCCGGTCCGGTCTGTTCCTCCTCGTCGTCGGGCAGGTGGACGTCGTCGACGGCGATGTTCACCTCGACGACCTCCAGGCCCGTCATCCGCTCCACGGCGCTGATGACATTGACGCGTACGCCGCCCGCGACGTCGACGATGGAGACGCCGTACTCGACGACGACGTCCAGGTCCACCGCGGCCTGCCGTTCCCCGACCTCGACCTTGACGCCGCGGGTGACCGCTCCGCCTCCGCCTGCGCCGGGGACGCGTTCGCGCATGGCGCCGAAGGCGCGGGCCATCCCCGCGCCCAGGCTGTGGATGCCCGGTACCTCGCGGGCGGCCATGCCCGCGATCTTGGCCACCACACCGTCCGCGATGGTGGTCCTGCCCCGTGTCTCGGCCGGAGCCCCGGCCCCGGTGCGGCCCTTGAGCGCGCTCACGCCCGCTTCGGGCCGGCTGCCCCCGCCGACGCTGGTGATGTTGTCCGTCATGGCGGTCGCCTCGATCGGTCGGCCGGGCACCGGAATGGTGCCCGTCGAACGTTGGACATACCGGGCGGCACAATCCTCACGCGTCTGGCATGTGATGTGCGTCACAACTCGTATCAGGGGTACACGATCGTTCCGAGCCTGCGTGGGAGCGCCATGATCGAACGCACTGCTTCCCCACGACTGGGATGCGACCTGCCCGACCGCCTGCTGGCCGTACGGGCGGCCGAGGGAGACGAGGACTCCTTCGCCGTTCTCGTCCAGCGGCACAGCCGGTCCCTGCTGACCCTGGCCCGTTGCATGCTGGGCAACCCCCAGGACGCCGAGGAGGCCGTTCAGGACGCCTTCGTCAGCGCCTGGCGCCACCTGCCGGAATACCGCCACAGGGCGGAGTTCCACACCTGGATGTACCGGATCACCGTCAACCGCTGCCAGACCATGTGCCGCCGCCGACCGCCGCCCCTCCCCCTGGACGCCGTCGCCGAACCCGCGGCGGGCGACGCGTGCCAGCCCGCCCGGACCGCCGAGCAGGACGCGGCCACGGCCGCCCTGTCCCGCGCACTCGCCGAGCTGGACGCCGGGCAGCGGGTCTGCTGGATCCTGAGGGAGGTGCAGGGCTTGCCCTACAAGGAGATCGCGCACGTGACGCGTACCGGCGAGCAGACGGTACGCGGCAGACTGTTCAGGGCACGCCGATCCCTGCAGGAGGCGATGGGCCCATGGCGCTAGACGACCCGCACACGCGGCCTCCCGGACCGCCCGGAGCCGACGGGCCCCGCAACGGCTCGGCCGCCGCCGACGTGCCCCCGATCGCAGGCGATGAGGTACTGCCCTGCGGCCGCCTGCTCAGCCGGGTCTGGGAACAGGCGCGGGACGCACCGCCGGCCGCCGACCTGCACCCGGTGTCCTGTCCTCACTGCCGAGAGGCAGTCGAGGGACTGGCAACGGTGAACGCGGCCGCCCGGGCGCTGCGCGACGAGGACCCTCCGGGCCTGCACGCACTCGCGGACCGGGTCATGGACGTCGTCAGGGCAGAGGCCCGGTTCGGGCGACTGCTGCCCCTGGCCGACCCCGACCGCGACCTGCGGATCGCCGAGAGCGCCGCGGCGAAGGTGCTGAGGCAGGCCGCGGACACGGTCCCCGGTGCCAGGGCCGCGACCTGCCGGCTCGTACCCGAGGGCAACGGCACCGACGTGCGGGTGACCATGACCCTGGCCGCCGCCCTCGACCGCCCGCTGCCCGACCGGGTCCACCAGGTACGCCGAACGGTCCTCCACTCGGCCGGACAGGACCTGGGGCTCACGGTGACAGCCGTCGACATCACCGTGGCCGACGTTCTGGAACCGGGGCCGACCCCAGGTCCCCGCCTCCCGACGGGCGGTGGCGCATGATGACCGCCACCGGCACCACCGCGCTCCCCGGCGTCGCGGCCGAGGCAGCCCTCGCGGTTCCTGGCGTGGCCGCCCTGCAACCCCGCCTCGCCCGGCGCCTCGCGGCAGCCGCCGCGCCCACCCGGGCGGACACCACGCCACCCGAGGCGGGCATACGCGCCGACCGGGCGCCGGACGGGTCGGGATGGCACATCGAGGTGCGCTGCGTCCTGACGGAGGGTCGGCGGGCGCTGGACATCGCCCGAATCGTCCACGACCGGGTGACAGCCGCCCTCGTCACCCACCTCGCCACCCACGGTGCCGCGGAGCCGGTCACCGTCGCGGTCACGGTGACCGGTATTGCCGCCTGGCGCGACGCGGCATGAGCGGCGGCGCGGGCACAGGCCCCACGAACCGTCGTTCGGCAAGCGGCAGGTCGCCGACCGTGGGAGCGCGCTGCTCCCCGTCCGGAAGTCCTACATGGGTGGTCGCGGCTCAAGCCTCAGTGCCGCCGACGATCCGGCTCCCGTACGGGGTGACCGGCTGTGAGTTACTCCTCCGGACGTGCCCGTCGAAGCCCGCCCACCATGGAGCTCCAGACTCTGGCGTGTCGCATAAGACATCGGCCTGTCGAGCCGCTTTTGTACAGAGCAGCCGTGGCGGCCCCGTCCGCGGGCGAACGCCGGAGCGTGACTGTTCACGGATTGACGCTCACTGCGGTGATTACCAAGCTGGTGGGGGGGTTGCGGAAGGGACTGCGGTCGTGAGCGGTGGACAAAGTGGGCTCACTCGATTGCTGACAGCAGCGGAGACAGCGGCGCCGGCGGACGCCGTCGACGTGATCGCGGAGGACCTGCGGCGGCGTTTCGAGGCCACTAAGGTCTCTTTCCTCATCGTGGACCTGACGGGGAAGGCGGTGGCTCGGCTGTCCACCGCTCCCACTCAGGGTGGGCGGCAGGCCGAGCGGGTTCCCCTGTTCGGCAGTGTCTACGAGGAGGTGATCCGTACCCAGCGCCTGTATCAGGACGCGACCGGCGAGGGGCAGCGGGTGATCGTGCCCGTCACCAACCGCGGGGATGCGATCGGGCTGCTGGAACTGCTCCTGCCGACCGGCCCTGGCGAGGATGTGCTCGACGCAGTCGGGGAAGCCGCCCACATCCTGGCCTACATCGTGATCGCCAACGGCCGCTTCACCGATCTCTACACCTGGGGCAAACGCTCCAAGCCGGCCACCCTGGCAGCTGAAATCCAGTACCAGCTGCTGCCCCTGTCGCTGTCGTGCGAGGCCGCACAGTTCACCCTGTGCGGGAACCTGGAGCCCTCCGAGGACCTCAGCGGCGACACCTTCGACTACACCGTGGACCGCGACACCTTGCACGTGTCGGTGACCGATCCCATGGGCCACGACATGGATTCCGCCCTGGCCGCCACGGTCCTGGTGGGCGCCCTGCGCGGTGCCCGCCGGGCGGGCACCGGCCTGGGCGAACAGGCCCACCGGGCAGACCAGGCACTGATCGAACACGGCCACGGTCATGCCACCGGGCAGCTCCTGCGCATCAATCTCCATACCGGGCGGGCCCGGTTCGTCAACGCCGGTCATCCCTGGCCGCTGCGCATGCGCGACGGGGCTGTGGAGACGATTGCCTGCGAGGTGGACCATCCCTTCGGGCTGTCTGAGCTGACTCCCCACCCGTACCGTGTGCAGGACCTCGACCTGCGGCCCGGTGACCGTCTGCTCATGGTCACCGACGGCATGCTCGAACGTCACGGAGAGAAGGTCGATCTGCCCGCCCTGCTGGGGTGCACCCGGAATCTGCACCCGAGGGAGACCGCGCTGGCGCTGACGTCCGCGGTCCGGGACGCCGCCGACGGCCGGCTCGAAGACGATGCCACCGCCGTCTGCCTGGACTGGCACGGCCCCCAGGAGACCCAGCGGCACGTCAGCAGCGGCGCAGACACCCGGCAAGCCTCAGCCGCACGCACGAAGGACCAGTCGTGACCTGGGTGAACGGTGCCAACGCGAATGAGACATCACGAGGTGTCTGGAGAACCGTCCCACTTCTCCTCGGCGGCCCACCCATCGGGCGGCGCCGGGTCGGTGACGGGGGCCGCGAGCATCGGGTCCGGCAGCGCCCACATGCGCCATGCCTTCCACGCGGGCGCCCCTTCGTGCGGTGCTGCTGTTCCCCGTTACTCGAGTAGACCGAGTTCCCAAGCACTCGCCGGTGCCTTTGCCGAGTTGCTAGGCAGCCTCTTTGGCAGCCCGCCCCATGACTTGCGGACAACCGTGCACCAGAATGAGGGCTCGAAGCCGTTCGTGCGATGGCCGATGGAGGGCGACCGTAAGGCGGCCCAGACGGCTGTCTGTCATTGCCGGTCGCGAGTGGGCGGGGAGTCAACTCATTCTCAGCCTGCTCCGGCCAGGTTGGGCATTGGTTCGGGCGAAGCCATCCGGCTGTGGTCGGTAGATGCCGATACGCCGGGATCGATGCGACGGTTGCGCGATGCCGTCCCGGACGGGGGTCTGACTCTTGAGATCTTTGACCGAAGTGTCCAGTCACAGGCTTGTCGACCGTCGTTGCGGGCTGGCTTCTGCTGTCACCGAGCCACAGGGCGTGTCCCAATAGGGGCCTTGCCGAGTTCCAGGCGCCATCACGGTTCAGACCGCCCGAGCGGGCCGGTGCCATCCACTCAGCGTGTCACCCTGCGGGAGGCGAACCACCATGACGACCAGACAGCGCATCACCTCCTCCAGTACGGATCCTCCCGTGCGGAGAGAAGTCGTGCTCGGCGTGGACACGCACGGTGAGGTGCACGTCGCCGCCGTGGTGTCCCCGCTGGGCAAGATCCTGGGCACCGAGTCCTTTCCGGCGGTGGCCGGCCGGTTACCGGCGGCTGCTCGTGTGGGCCCGCAGGCGGGGGACGGTGCGCCGGGCCGGTGTGGAGGGCACTGGCACCTTCGGCGCGGGCCTGTCCCGCTACCTGCTGGCGCAGCAGATCCAGGTGTTCGAAGTGAATCGGCCTGACCGCACAGCCCGCCGTCTGCTCGGCAAGTCGGACCCGCTCGATGCGCAGGCCGCAGCGCGAGCCGTGCTCAGCGGTCGCACCCGGGCCCAGGCCAAGTCCGGCGACGGACCCGTGCAAGGCGCCCGGATCTACAAACTCGCCAAGGACTCCGCGGTCAAGGCCCGCACACAGGCGATCAACCAGCTCAAGGCCGTCCTAGTGATCGCCGACCGCCCTGCGGGAACGGTTGTCGAGCTTGGGCAATGCCGAGCTGTTCCGCACCTGCGCGACCCTCAGCCCACCCGATGGTGGGGGAGACGAGGACGCGGTGGTCCAGGCCACCCACATGACATTACGCATGCTCGCCGAACGCATCGAACAGCTCACCGGGCAGATCAACGAGCTGAACCAACGCCTGACCCGACTCGTCGAACGCCACGCGCCGCAACTGCTCGTACCGATGGGCATCGGCCCGGACAGCGCCGTCACTCTCCTGATCACCATGGGGGACAATCCCGAGCGGCTGAACACCGAGGCGTCCTTTGCTGCCCTTTGCGGAGTCAGCCCCATCGAGTACTCCTCCGGGCGGCGCATCACGCGACGGCTCAACCACGGCGGCGACCGGCAGGCCAACGCCGCCCTGCACCGCATCGTGTTCACCCGCCTGCGCCACGACCCCCGAACCCAGGCGTACTACGAACGCCGCACCCAGGAAGGCAAGACCCGGCGCGAGATCATCCGATGCCTCAAACGATATGCCGCCCGCGAGGTCTTCAACCTGGTCAGAACGGTATCCAGCGTTCCCCCGTTATAGGGGCGTCCGTGAGAGCGGCGCGCGACGAGAAGCCCCGCAGGTGCGGCCCGGCTGGCTTCTGAGTAGGCGGGTTTCAGTGTCCGCCGTGGGCACCGTTGCACTCGGATTCTCCTCTCTCAAGCACCCGAAGCAAGGACGCGGTGACGACACGTGTCTTATGGCCGGCGCGCAGCATCCGACCCGGGAACTCTTCGCGACCAACCAGGACATACCCTTCACTCTTGCAAAGCCCACCGCCTTTGGAGGCTTCTGCGGCACTGCCGTGGAGCGGCTCTTCGAGACGAACGGATGATGGTGTCCGGCCGGCCGGGCCCTGCATCACAGCCGCCCCGCCGGGGTCACCGAGGACGACAGCACCCACAACACCCGCCGCTCCTCACTCCAGGTCGCCGCCGCCCGGGTCGTCGACGGCAGGCTGCACCGCGACCGCGACGAGCCTGTCCGACTTGATCTGCTTCCTGATTGCGATTAGCACGAGAAGCGATACCCGGCCTGCCAAGGTGGGTCCGGGCCCGGTTCCCCGAGCACTCCTACGCGGCCGCCGAGCTGAACAGCCGTCCCCGCAAGGTGCTGGATGGCAAACACCGACGGAACTCTTCGCCGAGCTCGTCGCCACAGCGGAGTGATCATGTTGCGATGATCAGGCGGAAGTCAGCGCCCTTCACAGCATGTCCGGGGATAGCGGGTACGAGCTGGTCCGGTAGCGGCTGCGGAATTCGGCGAGCAGTTGGTCGGTCGCTTCTGCACCGGCGCTCACGGCGGCATGGACGTCGCGGAAGTAGTTCTCGTAGCCGGCCGGGGTGTAGAGGCACAGGGCTCGTGCAGGAGCCGGGCCTTCGTTACGGAAGCCGTGAGGGGTGCCGCGGGTCGCGGCGAGCAGATGTCCCAGGCCGGCCGTCACCTCGCCGTCCCCGGTGTGGAGGGTCAACTCACCTTCAAGGACGTAGAAGTACTCGTCATGTCCTTCGTGTACGTGGGGCCTGGCTCCGATGGTGCCCGGCGCGAGACTGAACTCCTCGAAGGCGAAGCGTCCCCCCGTCTGCTCGCCGGTGAGTCGGAAGAAGTGCGCGACGCCGGCGACCTCTATGAGCTCGCCGTCCGAGGGGCGGCGCAGGAGCGGACGAGGCGCCTTGCGGGAAGGGCTGTCGGTCATGGCGTCATTGTGGCCCAGAGAACTTTCCTTGATCGACTTGAGCTGCCGGGTCGGGACGGACCGGCGGATCACGTGATCCGCCGGTCGCGGCTGGAAATGGCGCGCCTCCTGGTACGCCGACTTCTTCCCGGATGTGACGGCCAACGTGGCCCGGCCCTTCTGGTGAGAGCGGAGCTGGAGGCGCTGCGTCACCGCATCGGGCGCGGTCCGGCGAGGGATCGCTTCAGCGGCGCCAGGGCATCCCCGTCGTGGCGGGGCCGTGGGGGTCGGTGAGGGCAGCGAGGATGGTCTCGCAGATCTCGGTGAAGGCGCGGGTCTGCTCGCTGCTGAGGTGGTCGAAGATCGCGGCGCGGACGGTGGCGACGTGTCCGGGCGCGATCCGTGCCAGGGCGGCCATGCCCTCGTCCGTCAGAACGGCGAACTGGGTACGCCTGTCGGTGGAGCAATTCTCGCGGCGAACCCAGCCGTCCTCCTCCAGTCGGCGGACCGCATGGGTGAGCCGGCCGCGGGAGATTTTGAGCTGCTCGGCCAGATCTGTCATCCGCAGGCGTCGGTCGGAGGCGTCAGAGAGGCGGACCATCACTGTGTAGTACAGGTGGATGATGCCCGCTGTGCTTCTCAGCTGCTGGTCGATGGTGTCTTCCAGCAGGGCGCTGGCGTTGCAGTAGGCGCGCCAGGCGTGCTGCTGCTCGGCGTTCAGCCAGCGAGTCTTCTCCATGTGCGGGACCCTAGCACTGCTTCAACTTTTAAGAAAGTGTCGGGTGAACGCTTGAAAGTTTAAGCTCTGCGCCCTAGCGTCAGTCCTGCCCAGGTGCTGAAAAGTTTAAGCACTTCTCGACTCTCAGGAGCTGTCATGAACCCCCTGCGCAGGACTCTGATCGGAGCACTCACGCTCAGCGTGCTGGCGGGCGGCGCCACCGCCGCTCTCGCCGATTCCCCCTCCCGTGGCGCCGACACCCCGCGCCTCGTGCCCACGAGCGAGCAGGCGCAACTGCAGAAGCTGTATCAGCAGGCCCTGGCTGAGGGCGGGACCCTGACCGTCTACGCAGGCGGCGACACGCCCTACCAGGCCGACTACCTCCGTGATGCCTTCCTCAAGAAGTTCCCGAAGATCAAGTTCAACATGGTCACGGACCTCAGCAAGTACCACGACGCCCGCATCGACAACCAGATCGCCACCGACAGAGTCGTCGCGGACGTCGCCCAGCTGCAGACCCTCGACGACTTCCCGTACTGGAAGAAGGAGGGCGTGCTGGCGAAGTACAAGCCGGTCGGCTGGGACAAGGTCTACAACCAGATCAAGGACAAGGACGGCTACTACACCGGCGTGATGTTCTTCGGCTTCGCCGACGTCACCGCCAAGACGCTCGGCAGCGACGCGCCCGTCGAGGCGAAGGACTTCCTCAAGCCCGAGTTCAAGAACAAGCTCGTCTTCACCTACCCCAACGACGACGACGCCGTCCTCTTCTACTTCAAGCAGCTCACCGACAAGTACGGCCTCGGCTACCTGAAGAAGCTCCTGGCCCAGCACCCGAAGTTCGTCCGTGGCACCCAGGCCGCCGCCGACACGGTCGGCACCGGCGGCTATGTCGCGAACTTCGGCAGCGCCGGCAGTTTCTCCGGCCTGTCCACCACCAGCATTCCGCAGCACAGCCCCTGGGTCACCTGGCCGCAGACCGCCGCCATCCTCAAGAAGGCCCCGCACAAGGCCGCGGCCAAGCTCTACCTGAGCTGGCTGCTGTCCAAGGACGCCCAGACCAACTCCATCGGCACCTGGAGCGCCCGCACCGATGTCGCCGCACCTGCGGGCCGCAAGCCCATCTTCAACTACAAGAACACGAACCCGCTCGCCCTCGGCAAGTTCATGGGCAACCGGACCGCCCTCGACCGCTACAAGGCGCTGATCACCCTCTACGTCGGCGACGTCAAGGGCGTCGACCCCTCCGACCCGGGCGGCGTCCTCGGCCTGTACCCGATCAACCGCGACGGCACCCAGGGCTGACGAGCGCTCGGCTTCGATCCGAAGCCGAGCGCCCTGCGTCCTCGCATCGGACGTGCATCATCAAGCGCTCCGCCGCGTGCCCTTTCCCGCCGCAAAGAGGGCCGCAGACGCACAGCTTCGGGCCAAGGCTCGGCCAGGCCGGCCCAACTCAACCTGGCCCTCGACTGAACCGGAGATGGACATGGAATCGTTGCATCCACAGGCTGGCGACACATATCAGGTGGAGAAGGACAACTGCATCCACTTCCACATGGTCGACTTCGTCGCCTGGAACAACCGTAAGTTCGACATGCAGGCTTACTACCACGCGTCAGACGTCTACGTGGAGATGGGCGGCGCGGCGACCGCCGACGTCGACGAGCACATCGCCGCCATGAAGGACATCCTGGTCGACAACCCCGAGGCCCGGATCCTCCAGCACTACCCGCAGGTCGCGCAGGGCGAGTGGACGGCGGTCGTCGGCCACTACGTCCCCGGCGACTTCCGCCTCTGCACCTTCGCCCGCCACCGCGAAGGGCAGATAGTGGAGGAGTACCTCTTCATGCGAGAGCTCACGGAGGAGGAGCCCGACCCGTACGAGGACGAGAAGCCCTTCGTCACCATCACCAGCCCCGATGACAAGCTCCTTCAGGTCGCAGCCGATGTCCGCCCCGGCTGGAGCGCTGTCATCCGCGGCGACGAACTGGGCAAGCGATCGGCCACCTTCACCCGTCGCGAGGGCGGCGAGATCGTCGAACAACTGCGGTTCGCGGCGATCTAGCATGAGCTCGGAGTGATTCGCTCTCGGTTGCGCCGGCTTGTGCCGGCGCAACCGCGTCATGTTCCAGACGGGTGTCAGCCTGACGGCCCGAGTGCAGACCGTCGCGGCGATACCCACTCTTCGCGGCTGCCGAACCTCGGAACACGACGTGGAGTCGGGCCGGGCGGCGGATCACGACCAGGTCAGCAGGCGGTTCGCGGTGGTAGCCGGGAGCGAGCGGTACTTCGGGGAAGCGATCCAGCAGTTGCTCCAGGACGACGCGGGCCTCCAGTCGGACCGGCGGTGCGCCGAGACATGTGAGGATGCCGTATCCGGAGGCCATGGTGAGGGCGCCCGATGGGCAGGTCGAGCGAGTAGCCCGCAGTGTCGGTACCGCAGCCAGTTCATCCCAGGTGGCGGACTGAAGGACGACGGCGAAGCGGTCGCCGGGCTTCACGGACATCCGGATATCTCCCGTTCCTCCGTGTTGTGTTGCCGTCGGCAGGCTGGCCCCACGGTCCTTGCCTTGACGGACTCCGGTCCGCGCCCATCCCGACGGTATTGCGTGCACTACCCGATCGTCGGCAAAGGGCCGTTGACGTTGTCGACTTCGCGCCGCCGGGGACTGCGCCGGTGAGTGTGTAAGGCGCAAATGCCCAAGTACTCCGGTGGCGCCGACGTGGCCACTGCTCCGCGCACGCCGTCCTGCAGGCCGAGTCGGTCTCTTTCGGCCGGGATTACGATGGGGCGGCCTTCGTTGGTCCCCCCGCGGTGCCGTGACGATGAGCAGGCGGCATTCCCAGGGGTCTTCCCGTGGGATGTCAGAGCACGGGCATCGTCGTGTCCAGGGCTGCGGCCAGGTCGGCGATGAGGTCGTCGGGGTCTTCGAGTCCCACCGCCAGACGCAGCAGGCCGTGGGTGCGGAACACCTCGGGGAACAGGGCGGCGCGGCCGGCCGGGGTGTCCTCGTAGACGATGAGGGTCTCGTCGTGTCCCAGGGACACCGCGGAGGTGATCAGCCGCAGGCTGTTGACGAAGGCGTTGCGGGTGTCGTGGTCGGCGTCGAGTGCGAAAGCGATCAGCGCGCCGAAGCCCTGCCCGCCGAACTGTCGCTGGGCGAGTTCATGTTGCGGGTGCGAGGCGAGTCCCGGATAGGCGACGTGCAGTACGCGGGAATCGCTGTTCAGGAACTCCGCCACGCGCTGGGCGCTGGCGAGGTGCTGACGTAGGCGGAGCGGCAGGGTGATCGAACCTCGTGAGATCAGCCACGCGTTGAACGGGGAGATGGCGCCGCCCACATTGATCATGGCCTCGGACTTGATGGGGAGGATCAGCTCCCGCGGCCCGATGACGGCGCCGCCCATGGCGTCGCCGTGCCCGTTGATGTATTTGGTCAGGGAGTGGACCACCAGGTCGGCGCCGTGCTCCAGCGGGCGGAACAGGGGTGGCGGAGTACAGGTGGAGTCCACGGTCAGCAGCGCGCCCGCCGCATGGGCGATGTCGGCAAGGGCAGCGATGTCGGCTGTCTTGACGGTCGGGTTGGCGATGACCTCGGTGTGGATGATCCGTGTGGTGGGACGCATCGCGGCACGCACGGCTTCAAGATCGGTGACGTCGACGAACGTCGCTTCGATGCCCGACTTGGCCGGCAGTAGCTCGGCGAACAGTCGCCATACGGCGCTGTAGGTGACGTCGGAGACGACGACGTGGTCCCCGGCGCGGAGGTGGGTGAAGAACACGGCGTGCAAAGCCGCCACGCCGCTGGCCAGGACGACCGCGTCCTCGGCGCCCTCCAGGACGGCGAGTTTGGTCTGGAGGGCGAGCTGGTTCGCGCCGGA
This sequence comes from Streptomyces sp. NPDC001507, assembly GCF_042894765.1. Classification (NCBI taxonomy): domain Bacteria; kingdom Bacillati; phylum Actinomycetota; class Actinomycetes; order Kitasatosporales; family Streptomycetaceae; genus Streptomyces; species Streptomyces sp. NPDC001507. The sequence continues at coordinate 284,563 of NZ_JBIAVV010000006.1, read as the reverse complement.
CTCCCGGGTGTAGACCAGCAGGTCGGGGTTGTCCGGGTCGAGTGTGAACGGGTCGCCGGGCAGGGTGTAGGAGTTCGCCATGACGATCGGTGTACGGATCGCGCCCGTGCCCACGTCAGCCTCGTTGCCGCAGTGCACCGCCTGGGTCTGGAACGCGAGCGTGGCCGGGTCGTGCTTGTCGGGCCCGGACGGCCGAGTGCTCGAATTCGGCATGGAGATCCTCGATTCGCTGCTCTCAGGTGGTGGTCTGGGCCTGTGCGGGGCTGATGAAGTGCACGGCGGCCTGTCGGGTGTGCGGGGCGAGCAGGCCCTGGAGTTCTTCCGCCGCGGCCTTGAGGAGGTCGCCGTCCCGGTCGGCGTGGAGGGTTTCGAGGACGAAGGCGACGTGGGTGGAGTCCTCGGTGACGCGGGTGCGGTGGGCGTCGCGGTGGTTCCAGTGGCGGGTGAGGACCCCGGTGGTGTCGGCGTAGATGATCTCGCCGGGCTTGGGGTTCTCGACGGTGTCGGGTTCGCCGAGCGGGGTGAAGGACTCGGTGCCGTCCGCGTGGCGGATGTCGACGTCGCCGGTGACGTGGTCGAGGTCGAAGGCGCCGGCGGGCAGGGCGTGGCGGACGGAGACGGCGTTGTAGGAGTCGACGGCCGGGTTGATGCGCGGCAGGCTGCCCTTCTTGGTCAGGCGGCGGCCGAGCGCGTCGACGCTGGGGCGGATCCGGCGGGAGTTGGTGCCGAAGGAGCGGTAGGCGATGTGCCACGCCTCGATGCGGGGGTCGCTCTCGTCGGCGGGGTGCCAGGCGCCGTCGGCGAGCTGCTGTTCCAGCTTCTCCACGGCGACGGCGGTGTGGGGCCAGGACTCACGGCCACGCAGGCCGGTGGCGGTGACCAGGGCGATGAGGGTGTCGGGGAAGGCGTCTGCGACGGCGGGGGCGATGCGGAAGGAGGGCATGGGCGGCGTTACTTTCCTGTGGGCGGGGGGCGGTCAGGACTTCCAGGGGCCGATGTGGTCCAGGCGGCGCAGCTGCTGGCGTGCGGCGGGCGCGTCCAGGCCCTGGCCCCGCTCGGTGAGGCGGTCGGCGACGGCGCTCCGGTGCTCGACGGGCTTGTGGTCGTCGTACTTGAACTTGGCGCGTACGTCGGTGACGTCGAGGCGCAGCCCTCGTATGCCGGAGAGCATCCGGCCGTAGGGCGCCTGGTCGACGGCGACGGGGGCGTGGTCGCCGTCGGGCTGGAAGTGGGCGAGCTGGCGGCGCAGCAGCTCGGCCTTGGCTTCGGGGTCGTCGATGATCTCGGCGCGGCAGGTGAACTGGACGGCCGCGTAGTAGCTGGTGGGGACGCCGTCGGTGGGCGGGACGCCGGGCTTGGCGCGCCAGGGGCCGGGGATGAAGGCGTAGTCGCCGATGACGGTGAAGACGACGTTCGGGTCGTGCTCGATCGCCTTCCAGACCGGGTTGGGCTTGGCGAGATGGACCAGGAGACGGGTTCCGTCGCAGGTGAAGTGGGTGGGGACGACCATGGGCGGCTGGCCCGGCAGGCCGTTGACGCTGAGCTGCCCGAAGTCGTGGCCGTCGGCGATCCAGGTCTGCCACTCGGCCTCGTCCAGGCCGGCGTCCCAGGGGTGAACCAGCATGTGCGTCTCCTTGGTCGTACGGGTCTGCTCAGGTCAGGGCGAGGAGGGTGACGGCGACGGCGGCGGCGCCCAGACCGGCGACCTGGCCGCGGTGTATGCGCTCGGCGAGGACGCCGCGGGCCAGCAGGACGGTGCCGGCCGGGTAGAGGGCGGTGATGACTGCGACGACGGTGAGGTCTCCGCTGCGGGCGGCGAGCAGGAACAGCAGGTTCGCCACGGAGTCCAGCACTCCGGCGGTCGCCGAGAGCGCGTATGCCGGCCGCTCGGGGCCCAGCCTGCGGTGCAGCAGCGCGGCGGCGCCCAGGGTGACGGCCGAGGAGACGGCCCGGCCCACGATCAGCGGGGCCACGCCGCTGTCGGACGGCGCCTGGTGCAGGAAGACCAGCTGCAGGGCGATGGCGGCGCCCGCCCCGAAGGCCAGCAGCAGTGCCGTACGGGAGGGGCGGGCCGAGCCCGCGCCGTGCCCGGCGCTGACCAGCACCACCGCGACCAGCGCGAGCGGCAGACCCACCAGCCCAGTGGCTGCCAGGTGCTCGCCCTGCAGCAGTCCGACGCCGACGGGCAGCGCGGCGGACACCAGGGCGGTCACCGGGGAGAGCACGTTCATCGGACCGATCGCCAGGGTGCGGTAGAGCAGGGCGAACGCGGCGGCCGAGGCGACGCCCGAGGCGGCACCCCAGCTGAGGGCGGCGGGACTGAAGGAGGCGCCGAGCAGCGGCCACAGCAGCAGCTCGACCGCGAGACTGGCCGGGGCGGCGACCATCACCGTACGCAGCACATGGGCCTTTCGGGCGCCGAGACCGCCGAGGAAGTCGGCGCATCCGTAGGCGAGTGAGCTGCCCAGGGCCAGCAGCAGAGCGAGCACAGCACAATCCCTTACCATTCAGTGGAACGACCACACCGTACAGCGAATCGACCGAAGGTTACAACCGATCGACCGCGCGGTGCATCAGAATGTCCAGTGGTAGGAAAGGTGACCAGGTGGCCGAGACAGCCGCAGCCCTGCGGACGGTCGCGCACAACGTCCGGGCGGCCCGCCTGCGTGCGGGTTTGTCTCTGGAGGAACTCAGCCGGCGCGCCCAGGTCAGCAAGGGCGCGCTCGTGGGACTGGAGAAGGCCCAGGGCAACCCCAATCTGGCCACCCTGGTCCGGCTGGCCGACACGCTCGGCATCTCGGTGTCCGCGCTGATGCAGGGGCCGTCCGACAACCGGGTCCGTGTCGTGTCCGCCGACGCCGTGGCACCTCTGTGGACCGGGGAGCGGGGCAGCGAGGCCAAGCTGATGCTGACGACGTCGGGGCCGGCCCCGGTCGAGGTCTGGCGCTGGCGGCTGGAACCGGGTGAGGAATACCCCAGCCACCCCCACCAGGCCGGCGTCGTGGAAACCGCCAGTGTCACCTCCGGCCGGATGGCCCTGATCGTCGACGGCACCGAGCACATCGTCGAAGCCGGCCAGACCGCCACGTTCGACGGCGACACTCCGCACACCTACCGCGGGGCGGGCACCGAGACCTGCCACCTGATCATGACGGTCCATCTGCCGCCCGGTCCAACCGCCACCACCTGACCCGCACAGGGCACGACCGCTCACAGGGCCGCCGCCACCGCCGAGAGAAGACGCCACAGCCGCGTGTGGGGCGTGGGGTCGGGGATGGCCCGGTTGGTGAGGAAGGCGAACGCGATGCCGGACTCCGGGTGGGCGAAGGCCAGATGACCGCCGAGACCGTCGTGGCCGAACGAGCCGGGACCGAGCATGGGCTGACGTGCGGACGACAGCCCAAAGACCGTGCCGAACCGAGTGGGCTGATCGACCAGGACCTCGTCGAGCCCGTGGACCTGCTGGTGGCGGACTCGGTCCACAGTGGTGGGGGAGATGGCACGCAGCGGACCGTCCACCACGCTGGAGTAGAGCCGTGCCAGCGACCTGGCATCGAAGACGCCGTTGGCGGCGGGGATCTCCGGACGCCACAGCGCGGGGTCGTTGAAGAGATCCGCAGTGAGGACAGGGTTGGTGAACGTGGCATGGGTCAGCGTGCCCGGGGTCGCGGCGGCCGTGGCCAGGCAGGCGCCGATTCCCGGCGTGGGGGAGGCGTCCTGGTACGTGACGACGCGGCCGTTGTGCTCGGTGGGCAGTCCGATCCATGCCTGCAGGTCGCCGTCCTGGGCGAAGCGCTCGCGCAACAGGGCGCCGACGCTCCTGCCGCTCGCGCGTCGCGCGACCTCGCCCGCCAGATAGCCGAGGGTCAGCGCGTGGTAGCCGTGCCGGATGCCCGGGTACCACGCCGGCTCCTGCCGGGCCAGGCGTCGCACACAGCCGTCCCAGTCGGCGAGGTCGGCCTCGGTCACCGGCTCGTCGAAGGCGGGCAAGCCGGCTCGGTGCGAGGCCAGTTCACGGACCACGACGCCGTCCTTGCCGGCCGCGCCGAACTCGGGCCAGTAGGCCGACACGGGCGCGTCGAGATCCACCTCGCCCGTGTCGACCAGGCTGGCGAACACCAGACCCATGACGCCCTTGGTCACCGAATACCCCACGTGCAGCGCGTCCTCCGGGTACGGCGTCCCGCCGGGGCCCCGGGCGCCGCCCCACAGGTCCACGACCAGCTCGCCGTGGTGGTAGACGGCGACGGAGGCGCCGATGTCGTCGCCGTTGCGGAGATTGCTCTCGAAGGCGTCGTGGACGCCTGAGAAACGGGGCGCCGTGTAGCCGAATGCCTTGTGCGTCGTGCTCATGCCTGCTTGCGCTCCAGCTCCTCCATCACCGTGCCGCCTGCCATCAGGTCGATGACCTCGGCCGCCTCCATCTCGCCCCGCGCGAACGAGGCGACGAGCCGGCCGTGCGCGAGAACGGCGAAGTGGTCGCCGACCCGCAGGGCATGGTGGGCCTGATGGGTGATCAGCACGACGCCGACGCCGCGGTCCCGTGCCGATTCCACGGCCTGCAGGACGATCTCGGCCTCGCGGACGCCGAGTGCCGAGGTCGGTTCGTCCAGGATCAGCACCCGGGCACCGAAGTGCAGGGCGCGGGCGATGACGAGGGCCTGGCGCTCACCGCCGGACATGGTGCCCACCAACTGGTCGGCGTCGCGGATGCGGCGGATGCCCAGCTGCTGGATCTCCCGCAGGGCGATGCGGCCGGCCGTCGCGGAGTCGAAGCGGCGGAACAGGCCGCGGCCCTTGGTGGGTTCGGCGCCGAGGAAGAAGTTGCGGGCCACGCTCATCAGCGGGACGGTGCCCGCGCCCTGGTGGACGGTGGCGATGCCGCGGTCCAGGGCGGCGCGCGGGCCGCTGAGCATCACAGGCTCGCCATCGATGGACAGGGTGCCCTCGGTCGGCGTGTACACCCCGGAGAGGATCTTGATGAGGGTGGACTTGCCGGCGCCGTTGTGGCCGAGGAGGCAGAGCACCTGGCTGGGGCGGACGGTGAGCGAGACGTCGGCGACGGCGGTCACGCCGGTGAACCGCTGGGTGACGCCCTGGAGTTCGATCAGGGGATGGTCGGTGGTGGTGGTCGTCATGAGGGTCACCTGCCGCTCAGTGCGAGCTTGCGGAAGTAGTTGTTCGCCATCACCGCGACCAGCAGCAGGGCGCCGAGGAAGAGTTGGGCGTAGTCGGTGTTCCAGCCGGTGTAGAAGATGCCGATGCTGACGATGCCGTAGGTCGCTGTGCCCAGCAGGACGCCGAGGGTGGAGCCGTAGCCGCCTTGCAGGAGGACGCCGCCGATCACGGCGGCGATGACGCCGTCGAAGATGAAGCTGGAGCCACGGGTGACGTCACCTCCGCTGTAGGCGATCGTCTGCAGAACACCGACGAGCGCGGCACCGGCGGAGGTGGCCATGAACAGCCCGACCTTGACCCGGGCGGTCGGCACGCCGGCGTCTCGGGCGACCTCGGGTGCACCGCCGGTGGCGTAGATCCAGCTGCCGGTGCGGGTACGGGTCAGCACCCACCAGGCGACGACGGTGATCGCCAGCCACCACGCGATGGACACCTGGAACTGCCCGGCCTTGGAGCCGAACACGGCCTGCACGCTCGGCTCCGGTGCCAGCGTCACGGCTGTACTCCCGGACAGGGCGCGGCTGAGGCCCAGCGCGCCACCGCCGACGACCAGCGAACTTGCCAGGGTGACGATGAAGGACGGGAGCTTGGTGCGGGTGGCGACGAGACCGTTGACCAGTCCCACCAGCAGGCCGAAGCCGATCGCGAGAGGGATCGACGCCCACTGGGGCATGGTGTACGTCCCGCTGCCGATGGCCACGATCGCCGACGTCGCGCCGACGACCGAGCCGATCGACAGGTCGAACTCGCCTGCGATGAGGAGCAGGGCTACCGGGGTGGCGACCACGCCCAGTTCGGCTGCCGTGTCCAGCCAGCTGGCCGTGCCGTTCACACTAGTGAAGCCCGAGCCGGACGCGGTCACCAGGAAGAAGACGTACACGACGACGGCGCCGATCAGCGCGCCGAACTCCGGGCGCCGTGCCGTGCGTGAGATCAGTGAACGGCCGGGGGGTTCGCTCTGCTCGTCCGGCAGCGCGGGTGCCGCAGCCGCTTGGTCGATGGTCATGGGTGCGCTCTCCTGAAACTGGAAGTCTGCTGCGGCGTCTCAGGCGGCACCGCGGATGCCCTGGTACGTCTCGTTGATCTTCAGCACGGCGGCCGCGCTGTCCTTGTCGATGACCAGCGGGCCGGTGAGCACCGTGCCGGAGGGGGAGATCTTGTACTGCACGTACTGCTTGGCGATCAGCACGCCGTAGTACGTCTGGAGGTAGGGCTGCTGGTCCATGGCGTACTGGATCTTGCCCGCCTCGATGTCCTTGAGGACCTTGGTGGACGGGTCGCCGCTGCCGATGACCAGCTTGCGGCCGACGTCGTTCGCCGCGCTCAGCGCGGACTCGGCGACGATGGAGCCCGTGGCCATCACGCCGTCGATGCTCTTGTCCGCCTTGAGCGCGCCCTCGATGGCCTGGGTGACCTTGGTCGGGTTGGTCGCGTCCTGGTACGGGATACGCAGTTCACTCCCCGTGCCGCCACCCTTCTTGAGCGCGTCGGTGTAGCCCTGGCACAGCTGCTCCAAGGCGGGGTTGCCCGGGACCGTGTTGACGCACAGTCCCTTCTTCACGCCGAGCTTGGCTGACTTCTCGCCCGACCTGGTGCCGGCGACCGCCGGCTCGATACCGACGAAGGCGAGGGCGCCGTCCTGCTTCCAGTCCGACTCGCCGGAGTTGATGACGACCACCGGGATACCGGCCTTGACCGCGGCCTTGATCTCGGGGTTCTGGGCCGCGGGGAAGAAGTTGCCCACGACGATCGCGTCCGGCTTCTTCGCCACGGCCGCCTGCATGAGCCTGGCCAGCGTCGGGCCGGAGGCGTCGGTCGAGGTCGGGCTGAGGTACTCGGTGGAGACGTTCAGCTCCTTGCCGGCGTTGTCGGCGCCGGTCTTCATCGCGCCGAAGAACGGGTCGCTCAGCGGACCGGACACGACGATCACGGACAGCTTGCGGCCGGAGGATCCGCTGGAGTGCGAGCCGGTGGAGGCGGTGCGCTTGGAACACGCGGCGGTGACGGCGGTGGTGGCGACGACGGTCGCGATCAGGGCGATGCGAGATCTGCGGAATCGGGGCACGGGGGGCTCCTTGAGCGGGATAAGTGATCAGTGGTTGCGGGGAGGGGCATTCGGTGATGGGGGTTGTGGTGAGGTGGGGGGCGGGGTTCCGCCACGTCCGGGATGGGTGGCGGAACCCCGTGCAGCGCCCGCCGTGTCAGGGAGGCGGGCACTGGTCTGGATCACCCGGTGGGGACGGGTTCGGGCGAGTCCGCCCGATCGGGCGTGCCGAGCTTGGCGGAAGAACTCAGGGCGGTCAGGGGGAGGTTGACCCCGATCGCGGCACACGCAGCGTCAAGAGCCCGGCTCAGCCGCCGACCGCGGCGGTCTGCGGAGCCTGTCGGCCGAGGCGGGCGGCGGCGTCCTGCGCCATTCTGCGCACCACTTCCCCGGCGGGCAGGATCTCCTGGACCAGGCCCACTCCCTCGCCGACGATCATGTTCGCGATGTCGAAGTCCTGCTGGGAGACGGCGTCCTTGAACTCTCCGGCGGCCTCGGCCAGTTGTGCGGCGAGTTCCGTCTCCCGCCCGTGCCACCGGTCGATGAACCGGTTGCGCAGCACACGACCGTTGTACTCGACGGGCCAGTCGTACCTGCGCACGATGTCGTAGACGCTGGTACGGACGGTCTCATCGCCGTCGGCGGCCACCGCTCGGGCGTGGGCGCGAGCGGAGACGACGGCTTCCTCCGCCGCCCAGAAGCGGGTGCCGACGAGGACGCCGTCCGCGCCGAGGGCGAGCGCGCCGGCGAGCCCGCGACCGTCGGCCACTCCTCCCGCGGCCAGCAGGAGAGTGTCCGGGGCGCGGTCGGCGATCGTGTCTGCGACATCGGGGACGAGGGTGAACGTCGACCGCGTTCCGACGCCGTGCCCGCCGGCCTCGCCGCCCTGCGCGACGATGACGTCCGCTCCGGCGTCGAGGGCCTGGCGGGCCTGGTCGAGCGTGTGGATCTGACACAGCAGTGGTATGGCGGCGGCGCGGATCCGGTCGGCGAACGGGGTGGGGTCGCCGAAGGAGAGCATGACAGCTGCGGGCTGGTGTTCCAGTGCGATGTCGAGCAGGTCAGGGTGGCGGGCCAGGCTCCAGGTGATGAAGCCGCATCCCACCCGGGTGCCGGCCGCTGCGGCGAACTCCTGCTTCAGCCAATCTGCGTCGCCGTAGCCTCCGCCGATCAGGCCCAGTCCGCCCGCGGTGGTCACCGCGGTGGCGAGCCGGGCCCCGGAGACGAGGTCCATGGGGGCGAGCACGACGGGGTGCTCGATTCCGAAGGCGTGGGTAAGGCGCGTTGTCAGCAAGGCGAAGTCCTCTTCGTCCAGGCATCCGCCATTGGTGCGTGGGCGGTGCGGCGTTAAGGGGACAGTAGGTTCACCAAGATTTCATATCCAACGATTGCTTGCGATGGGAGCCATCACCGTTGGAGAACTTTCCGATGGCCAACGGGCGGCCGGCGGGTGAATCGGTGTCGCGTTGACACCCTCGGCGGGGCCGTCGCTGTACGGAAGCGTGAGGGGCAGGCGGGGGCCGGCGTCTGCGCGGCCCTGGTGCCGGCCTTCCAGGCTCGTCTGCGCGCGGGACCCCCGGCCTCGACGCCCGTCCAGGCCGTAATCTCCGCCTGCGATACGAGCCTCGCCGTCACGAGGACTGCCTCTCCGAATGAGCGCGGTGGGCTCGGGCGAGCGTGCTGCCTGAGCCCACCGGCTTGGGATGACGTGAGGGCGGGCGCTACTGGAGCGGGAAGTCGATCCCGTATTCGTCCACGGGCCGAGGACCGTGAATGCGCCTGTCGGCTTCGGTGATGGCGACGTCGTTGATGCTCGCCTCGCGGCGCCGCATGAGGCCGCGCTCGTCGAACTCCCACAGTTCATTGCCGTAGCTGCGCCACCATTGGCCTTCCGTGTCATGCCACTCGTACCGGAAGCGGACGGCGATCCGGTTCTCGTGGAACCCCCAGAGGCTCTTGCGCAACGCGTAGCCCAGCTCCCGCTCCCACTTCCGCGTCAGGAAGGCGACGATCTCCTCGCGGCCGCTGACGAACGTGTCCCGGTTCCGCCACATCGAGTCCGCGGTGTAGGCCAGTGCCACCCGCTGGGGATCGCGGGAGTTCCATGCATCCTCGGCGGCCTGGACCTTCTGCAGGGCGGTCTCCCGGGTGAACGGGGGATAGGGCGGGCGATCTTCCGGCACTGCGGTCTCCTCACACATTGAGAACGTACGTTCTCCATTGGTGGGAACTAAGGTAGGGAACGATCGTTCTCAACGTCAAGGAGCCCCGATGCCGGCCCCGATCGCCGAGGAACAGAACCGCCTGGACCGTGAAGCACTGCTCGACGCAGCAGAGAAGCACTTCTACGAGCGAGGCATCCAAGCGGTCGGAATGGATGAGGTGCGCGCGGCATCCGGTCTGCCGCTGAAGCGGATCTACCGGTTCTTCGCATCGAAGGAGGACCTCGTCGTGGCGATGCTCGAACGCCGCGACCGACGGTGGAGAGGAGACCTGGCCGCCCACGTGGAACAGGTACGGGATCCCCGCGAGCGCGTACTCGCGATATTCGACTGGCTTGCCGAGTGGTTCGCACAGCCCGGTTTCCGCGGATGCGCCTGGATCAACATCCACGGCGAACTCGGCTCGTCGTCCGAAGCGGTGGTGGCCGAAGTCCGGTCGCACAAGGAGGCATTCCACGACCAGATCGCCATATGGGTCCACGCCACCGGGGTGCCGGTGGTCGAACCAGTCTTCCTCCTCGCCGAAGGAGCCATCGTGACGGCCGGTATCAGTGGCGACCCGGCTCCAGCCCGTCATGCTCGCGCAGCCGTCGCGACGTTGCTCAAGACACCTTGATCTCTCGGCCACAGCGTCAACAACCTGCTGACGCACCTCGCCTAGCCGGTCGCCGCGGAGGAGCCCCCGACCATCCGCAGGACGGGCGGTGTCTGCTGCACGGCTCGCGCATGGGTGAGGAACCGGGTCAGGGCGGGCGACGGCGGTGTGTCGACGCGCTGGACGAAGACGGTCTGAGCGCGTGCCTCCTCCTCCGGCAGCTCGTGCACCCGCACCTGTTCGCGGGAGGCGTGCCGCTCGACAACAGCGGCGGGCAGCAGGGTGAGGCCCATGTCGGCCCCGACGCAGCCGAGAATGCCGTCCAGTGTTCCGAATTCCATGCAGCGAACGCCGATGGCGCCCCGCGCCTCCAGGATGCTCTCCAAGCGCCTGCGGTAGGAGCAGCCGCTGCGGAAGACGAGGATCTTGGGGTCGCGCATGACCGCGTCCAGGTCGGTGACGCGGCGCGCGGTGACGAGGACGAGGCGTTCCTCGAACACCGGAGTCTCCACCAGGTCGGGCCGCCGCACCGGGCCGTTGACCAGTGCGCCGTCCAGCCGATACTCCAGGACATCCCGGACCAGTTGTTCGGTCGGCCCGGTGATCAGCGAGAAATCGACGCGGGGACAGTCCTCGGCGAAGGCCGCCAGCACGGTGGGAAGTCGCAGGCCCGCCGTGGTCTCCATGGACCCGATCCGCAGGGGACCGCAAGGATCGGCCTCGTCGCCGATCACCTGCTGCGCCTCGTCGACGAGCCTGCTGATGCGCTCGGCGTACGGCAGCAGCTGCTCGCCCGCGTTCGTCAGCGCCACACCCCGCGCGTGCCGACGGAACAGCGGGGCGCCCAGCTGCTTCTCCAGCGCGTGGATGCGCGCGCTGACGTTCGACTGCACGGTGTGCAGTTCCTGAGCGGCCTTGGTGATGCCGTGCGTGCGCGCAACGGCCAGGAAGATCCGCAGGTCGGAGAGTTCCACGTCGACCTCCACATGGGCCCGTGGGCAGGAGCATACCTGCGGCCGGTCACAAGGCGAATGGTGTCAGCGGCCGGGCACGGCCAGGTCGCCCTCGGTGTACTGGGCGCGACCGAAGCCGAACGACCAGTCCTGAGGGCCGTTCTCGACGATGCCGATGAAGACGTCCTCACCGCTGACGCCGAGGGGTTCAAGCTGTTCGGCGACGGCCTGGAAGAGGCGTTGCTTGACCTCGGTGGTGCGTCCGGACTGGGTGAAGATCTGGATCATCACCAGCCGGTCGCTGCGCTCGAAGCCGAGGCCGGCGTCGAGGGCGATGACGTGGTCCGCGTCGTGCTCGGTGATGACCTGGAACCTGTCCCGCTCGGGAATGGCCAGTACGTCGACGAGTGCCCGGTGCGTAGCGTCGGCGATCGCCCTCAGCTCCTCGGGACGGCGTCCACGGATGAGATCGATTCGTACGAATGGCATGCGTCGTTCCTTGCTCGTCTGTTGCCGGTGTGTGGTGGTGACGGCAGTCAGCGGCTCAGCCGCACCCACGTGGCATGGGGTGCGGCCCGCAGTACGGAGGAAAGGCCGGCCTCGTGGAAGGCCAGCTCGATCTCCGGCAGCCCCTCGGTGAAGTGGGCCCAGGCGTCGTAGTGGGCCGGGACGACCGTGTCCGCGCCCAGCACAGCCGCTGCGGCAGCGGAGGCACGGCTGTCCAGTGAGAGGGGGCGCCCGTCGAACTTCGCAGGGACGCGTGCCGCTCCCACGTGCAGGACGGCCGCGTCGATGTCCGGCACCCGGCGGGAGATCTCCGCGACGGTGCGGATCGAGGCGTTGTCGCCACTCACGTACACGGTGGGAAGGTCCTGCCCGGACAGCACGAACCCGGTGACCTCGCAGTTGACGTTGCCGTCGGCGTCGCGCTCGCCGTCCTCGGGGCCGTGGACCGCGGGGACCGCCAGCACGGTCAGGTCGCCGCCGCCGTCCGCGCGCGGCACGGAGTGGCTGGTCCACGGTGCGAGGCCGACGGCCGGCGAGCCCAGTCGTCCGGCGGCCAGGGGGCCGGTGAGGACCAGCGGGGCGGCCTTCGCGAACGCGCGGCCACGCTCGTCGAGGTTGTCCGGATGCGTGTCGTGGCTGACCAGAACAAGGTCGACCGGTCCCACGCCCTCCTCGCCGACGACGGTGTCCGCCGTCTTGGTGAGATACCCATGCGGGCCGGCGTCATCAAAAGTCGGATCACTGATGATGCGCAGTCCGCCGAGGTCGATCACGGCCGTGGGGCCGCCCAGGACGGTGATCGCGGATTCCTGTCGGGACAGACCGGCGCTGAGGGTTTCGCTCATGCCGCCGACGCTAACGACCTCCAGCTCCCGGCAGAAATGCCTGTGGTGACCCATCTATGTGTGTCAGACATAGATTCCTGGTCGGAGTGCGGTCACTGCCGGGTGGCGGCCGGTACCGCGGCGTCCAGGAACCGGCGGATCAGCGTTCGCTGGGCGTCGGGGAAGTGGACGAGGCTGACCGGGCTCGGTGGTGCATCGGTGAGGGGCACGAAGCGCACGGCGGGGTGCGGGGAACGGCGCCGCGCGACTTCCGGGACGATGCCGATGCCGCGGTTGGCGGCTACCGTCTCCAGCCATTCGTCGTAGTTGGTCGTTTCGATGATCTGGGTCGGGCGCTGGTCCACGGGCCACGACCAGGGGCCGGTCGTGCCGCTGACGGTGTTGACGACCAGGGTCCAGTGCTGGACGTCCGTCCAGTCCAGATGGTCGAAACGGGTCAGGTCGGAGTGCTCGGAGCATACGGCGATGCGCGGCTCGTCGAACAGGTGCACGGCGCGCGCTCCTCGTGGCGCGTCGAACTCGCCCCGGACCACCGCGATGTCGAGGGTGCGCTGACGCAGCGCCTGAAGGGGATCGTCGGTCCGGGTCAGGGCGACCGTCGCACCCGTGGTCTCCTCGAAGCGGCTGACGGTCTGCTGTGTCCAGGGGTCGGGCAGCAGCCAGCTGAAGCCGAGCCGCAGGGTGATGCGGTGACTCACGACGGCGAGGGCCTGATCGAGGGTCGCGAGAACCCGCTCGACGTGGAGGAGGAACTCCGCGCCCGTATCGGTCAGTTCGACGTGACGGGAGGACCGGTCGAGCAGGCGGACGCTCAGATTGCCCTCCAGTTGCGCGATCGTACGACTCAGCGCCGGCTGTGTGATCAGCAGTTCCTCGGCCGCACGGGAGAACGAGCGATGGCGGGCCACGGACGCGAAGGCCCGCAGATGACGCAGTTCGACGTCCATACTCCTCGCGTCCCTTCCCGGCATCCATGCCTGCCATGCATAGAGGCACCCTAACCGGCATTTCACAGCGATACGCGCGCTGCCTAGCGTCAAAGGAGGCCACAGAAAGACGCCAGGAAGGTGCCCAAGACCGTGCAGTCATCAGCCCCGCCCCGTCCGCGAACCCGGTCTCCCTGGACGATCGTGGCCCAGGCGGCGGCAGCGCTCGCCGCGGGGCAGGGGATCGGCAGGTTTGTCTACACCCCCATCCTTCCCCTCATGCACGCCCAGGCCGGACTCTCCTCGGCGCAAGGGGCGAACCTTGCGACGGCGAACTTCATCGGCTACCTCGCAGGTGCCCTGGCCGGCATCGCCGTACCCGCCGTCGTACGGTCGGCCGCGACTCTGCGTGGTTCCTTCGTCGTGCTGGTGGCGACGCTGGCGCTCATGCCGGTCACCCACGACGGCACCGTCTGGTTCCTGCTGCGTCTAGTGGCCGGCGCCGCCAGCGCGTTGATCTTCGTCATTGCCGTCAGCGCGATGCTCTCCGGCCTTCGCGAGCACGCCCACCACCTGGTCGGCTGGGCGTTCGGCGGAGTAGGTGCCGGAATCGCTCTGTCCGGCCTGCTGGTTGTCGCCGTGCAGGCCGCGTCCACCTGGCAGGCGGCATGGTGGACCTGCGCCGCCCTGGCCGGCCTGCTCGCCGCGATCGCCTGGCCCCTGGCCCCACAGCCGGAACCAAGGAGTTCCGAGGCGGCCGGGCAGGCCGAACGCCCCCGCGCCCACCGCTGGTTCCTTGCGTTGCTCGCCAGTTACACCTTCGAAGGTATCGGCTACATCATCGCCGGCACCTTCCTGGTCGCCGCGATCCAGCAGGGAGTTCCGGGCCGTCTCGGCTCCGGGGCCTGGATCGTGGTCGGCCTCGCCGCCCTCCCCTCGTGCGCGCTGTGGACCCGATTGGCCGGCCGTTGGTCCAGGCCGGCTCTGCTGCTCACCTCGCTGACCATCCAGGCGGTCGGCATCGCTCTGCCGGCACTGCTGGACGGTGCCACGCCGGCACTCGTGTCCGCCGTGCTGTTCGGCGCCACCTTCATGGGCGTCAGCACGATCGCCCTGTCCATCGGCGCGCACCTTCAAGTGCCGCGGGCTGTGGCCCTGTTGACAGCCGGATACAGCGTCGGCCAGATCCTCGGGCCGCTGCTCGCCGCCCCGCTACTCAGGCACGGCTACCACCAGGCGCTCCTGCTGGGCAGTGCGTTGGTCGCCGTCTCCGCGGTCGCGGCCGCCGCCGTGTTCGTCCGCTTCCCGCACCACCTCGGCCCCGTGGCTCCGGCGGCCTGACGCTCATACCTTTCAGGAGGAGTTGCCATGAGTACCCTGCTCTCCGACCTCGGAGCAGACCTTCCCCTCATCGCGGCGCCGATGGCCGGAGGACCCAGCACGCCCGCTCTGGTCACCGCCGCCGCTCGGGCGGGCGGCCTGGGTTTCCTGGCCGGGGGGTACAAGACCGCACAAGCACTCGCCGGGCAGATCCACACCACCCGCGTAGAAGGCGTCTCCTTCGGTGTCAACCTCTTCGCCCCCAACCCGCTCCCCGCGTCCCGGGAGGCGTACCGGCGCTACGCGCGGGAGGTACAGGCGGAGGCCGATCGCTACGGCCTCACGCTGCCCGAGGAGCCGATCGAGGACGACGACCACTGGACGGACAAGATCGACCTGCTCACCTCCTCTCCCGTCCCCTGGGTGTCCTTCACCTTCGGCATCCCGGACCGCGTGGTCGTCAGCGCCCTGCGCAGGGCCGGGAGCACCGTTCTGCAGTGCGTCACCTCGGCCGACGAGGCACGTCGAGCGGCTGACGCCGGGGTCGACGCCCTCATCGTGCAGGCACCCGCCGCCGGCGGGCACTCGGCCACCCTCACTCCGGCACAGCCGCCCACGCCGGTCCGGCTGCCCGACCTGATCGCCGGAGTGCGTGGCGCCGTCTCGCTGCCCCTCATCGCCACCGGCGGAATCACCACCGCCACCGATGTGGCAGGCGCGCTGGATGCGGGTGCGCATGCCGCCATGGTCGGCACCGTCCTGCTGCGCACGCACGAGAGCGGGGCGTCCGCACCGCACAAGGCGGCCCTGGTCGACCCGGCCTTCCCCACCACCGTCGTCACCCGTGCCTTCACTGGGCGACCTGCGCGTGCCCTGCGCAACCACTTCACCGACCGGTACGACGCGATCGCCCCGGCCGGTTACCCCGCTCTCCACCACCTCACAGGCCCACTCCGCAAGGCCGCCACCGCAGCCATCGACACACGGCTGATCCACCTTTGGGCCGGAACCGGGCACCGGGAGGCGAAGGCCGAATCCATCGCGGACACCTTCGCCCGGCTCGTTGACCAGCTGTGAGTCCTGCGACAGGCGCACCGTGCCCGGCGTCAGCGGCGCGGCTGGCCGCGGACGCTCGCCGCCGAGCGGGACCCGTCGAGAACAAGATGATCCAGAGAACCGTCAACACCACGGAGGTATGACATGGCCACTGAACTGGTCCCCGGCAACACCCTGATCACCGCTTCTCCGTAGGAGGGCCGCGAGCTTGCCTCAGGATGGCCCGGCTGGTCATCAAGGCCACGCAGCCCGACGGCGCGGTGCGCGAGCAACTGCGCCCCGAATACGCGCAGGACGCAGACTCGCTGATCTCGATCGCTCATGTGGTCGCGGTGGAGTTCGCGACGATCGCGGCAGCGAACGACTACTGGCGCTGACCGAGCGCCGCAGATTTGCGCCGCGCGCGTGCTGAGGTTGTAGGCCGCCAGGACAGGTCGAACTCCGAAGGTTCTCTGTCAGCGATGGACTCCATCGCAACCAATCGTTGGTTCTGAAATCTCGGCGAGCCTACAGTCTCCGCAACGCCGCACCATCGACCTACACCCACCGGGACTGAGTGTGAGAACGAAGATTGGCACGACATGACTGCGTCCCCCATCTCGCCCGGGCCGCTGACCGAGTCTCTCATTGCGCCGTCCGACAATGAGCACCCCCCGGTGGGGAAGTCGTTCATCTTCGCGTTCGCGTTCGCCTACGCGGGATTCTGGATCGCCTGCCTGACACCCGGCACAGTCTCCCTCGCACTCAAGGTCCAGACCCTGGTCGGCTCCAAGGACGCCGCAAGCACCTTGAGTGCCGTTGTCGGTGTGGGCGTCCTCCTGCCCCTGCTGCTGATGCCGGTCGTGGGGCGCTTGAGCGACCGGACGACGGCACGCATGGGCATGCGCCGTCCGTACCTTCTCGCCGGCGCGGCCGGAGTCGTCGCGCTCGGAGCGGTGATGGGGCTCGCCCCGAACGTGCCCGTGCTGCTCGTCGCGTTCGCGCTGTACAGCGTCGCGGCGAACCTGATCGGTACCCCGCTGCTCGCGGTCATCGCCGACCGGGTGCCGGTGCACCAGCGTGGCCTCGTGTCGGGTCTGGTCGGTCTCACCCTCCCGCTGGCGGTGATCGGCGGTACGTTCATCGTCCAGGCCGTCGCCACCGACACGCTGCTGATGTTCCTGCTGCCGCCGCTCATCGCGGCCGTGAGTGTCCTGGTCTTCATCGCCCTGGTCAAGGATCGCCGGCTCGCCAAGGACGCCCTCACACCGAAACTGTCGGTGCGCGAGATCGCGGGGACCTTCTGGGTCAACCCGGTCCGGCACCCTGACTTCGCGTGGGTCTGGCTCGGCCGTCTCCTCTTTGTGATCGGTTACGGTTTCCTCACCACCTACCAGGCGTTCTTTCTGCTCAACCACCTCGGATCCAGCCAGAACGAGGTGCCACGGCAGATCTTCGTCGCGAGTCTGGTGCTGTCGATCACCACGATCCTCACCAGCGTCACCGGCGGGAAGCTGTCGGACCGCCTCGGCCGCCGGAAGGCTTTCGTGCTGGCCTCCGCGGCGATATACGGCGTCGCGCTGATCATCGCATCGCTGGTCACGGGGTTCAACGGTTACCTGGTTGCGATGGCCGTCGCGGGCATCGGCTACGGGGCATTCCTCGCCGTCGACCTCGCACTGGTCACCGACGTTCTCCCGGACCCGGCGAACGCGGGCAAGGACATGGCGGTCTTCAACATGTCCAGCACGCTCGCCAACGCCCTCGCTCCCGCGGCGGCTCCGTTCATCCTCCTCCTGGGCGGCGGGTCCTACGCGACGCTGTTCGCCGCCGCCGGCGCTGTCGCCATCCTCGGTGGCCTCGCGATCCTGCCGGTACGGCGCGTCCGCTGACGCCTGTCCTCTGCACTGCCCTTCCACGCACCCTCAAGGACACACATGCCGATCGACCCGGCCCTGCAGCCGCTTCTGCCCTTCGGTCATCCTCCGAAGGTCATCGAAGACCCTGAGCTCTTCCGGGCGCAGATGAACCAGAACAACGACGAAGCATTCGACACGTTCGGCCGTCCTGGTCCGAGCGTCGCCGAGCGCCGGGTCCTGAACATCGATTCGGCCGGCAAGAGCGTGCAAGCGATCCTGTACCGGCCGGCCACCGCCGGACCCCATCCGGTCCACATCTTCCTGCACGGTGGAGGGTGGGTGATCAACAGCGCCTTCTCGAAGGACTCGGAGGCCGTCACCCGCCACCGCAGCGTGCACGCCGACTGCATCGTGATCTCCGTCGACTACCGCAAGGCACCCGAGCACCCCTTTCCGGCGCCTGTGCACGATGTCATATCGGTCGTCAACTGGGTCATCGACAACAGCGCCGAGATCGGCGCGCTCCCCGGTGCGATCACCGTCGGCGGCCAGTCGTCGGGCGCCAACATCGCCGCCGGAGCGACGCTCCTGCTGCGCGACCAGGGACGGGACGACGTCGCCCACCAGCTCCTTGAGGTGCCCGTCCTGGACCTGACCCACAGCCGCCCGAGGGAAGAGGGCGACGAGTTGCCGCTGTCGATGACCGACGTACGCACGTTCTGCGCGCTCTACCTCGGGGACAGCGGCAAAGCCGATGACCCGATCGCCTCCCCTTTGCTGGCCGCGGACCTCACGGGGCTCCCTCCGGCGTACATCGCGGTAGCCGAGTACGACGTACTGCGCGGTGATGGCGAGTGGTACGCGCAGCGACTGGGCGAGGCAGGTGTCCCCGTCGAGCTGTACCTGGGGGAGGGGCATGTCCACATGTCCCCGTCCATGACCGGGCTGCTGGCCTCGGCGCGGGCGTGGCAGGAGGCGTCGACCGCGGCGCTGCGGACGGCCAACTCGCGGTTGCGCGACTCGAATCGGTGACCGTACGACGGCCGGGCGGCGCCTCGTCTCCGACCTCCAGGCGGTCGCGATGCCCACGACCCACAGCACGAGCCGCTCGATCGCAGCCAGCCGGTATCCGATCGCCCACGACCTGGAAGCGTCCACACCCCGAGCTTCCGGGACCCGACGATCCACGGCTGATTCCCCCATCCCTCTGAGGAGCCACACATGACCACCACAGCAACCCACATCGACCACTACATCGACGGCCGCCTCGACGACCGTGGAGCACAGGACCGCAGTGAGGTGTACAACCCGGCGACCGGCCAGGTGACCGGCCTCGTCGCCCTGGCAACGGCCACGGACGTGGACGCGGCGGTACGGGCCGCCGCCGAGGCGTTCGAGACCTGGTCCGTCACCCCACCGCACATCCGGGCCCGCATCCTGTTCCGGTTCCGAGACCTGGTGGAACGGGAGGCCGACCGGCTGGCCGCGATCATCACGTCCGAGCACGGCAAGGTGCTCGACGACGCCAAGGGCGAGGTTATCCGTGGGCTTGAAGTCGTCGAGTTCGCCTGTGGCATCCCTCAGCAGCTGAAGGGGGAGTTCTCCGAGAACGTCGCCCGCGCAGTGGACGCGGTGTCCCTGCGCCAGCCCCTCGGCGTGGTCGCGGGCATCTCACCGTTCAACTTTCCCGCCATGGTGCCGATGTGGATGTTCCCCGTCGCGCTCGCCTGCGGGAACACCTTCGTGATGAAGCCGTCGGAGAAGGACCCCACCCTCAGCGTCGAGCTCGCCAAGCTGCTCACCGAGGCCGGTCTGCCCAAGGGCGTGTTCAACGTCGTACACGGCGACAAGACCGCGGTGGACGCCCTCCTCGCGCATGACGACATCGAGGCCGTCAGCTTCGTCGGCTCCACGCCCATCGCCGAGTACGTCCACCAGACGGCCACGGCCAACGGCAAGCGCGTCCAGGCGCTCGGCGGCGCCAAGAACCACATGGTCGTCATGCCCGACGCCGACCTCGACCAGGCCGTCGCCGCACTGATGGGCGCCGCCTACGGCTCCGCCGGCGAGCGGTGCATGGCGATCTCGGTCGTCGTCCCCGTCGGCGAGGACACCGCCAACGCCCTGCGGGAGCGCATCGTCGCCGCCCTCGCCGACCTCAAGATCGGCCCCGGCACCGACGACGGAGTCCAGATGGGCCCCCTGGTCACCAAGGTTCACCGGGACAAGGTGGCCGGCTACCTCGACGTGGGCACCGAGGAGGGCGCCGAGCTGGTCGTCGACGGCCGCCAGACCGCGCTTCCCGGGCACGAGGGCGGCTTCTTCCTCGGCGGCTCCCTCTTCGACCACGTCACCCCGGACATGCGGATCTACCGGGAGGAGATCTTCGGCCCGGTGCTCTCCATGGTGCGCGCCCAGTCGTTCACCGAGGCGCTGGAGCTGGTCAACGACCACGAGTTCGGCAACGGCACGGCGATCTTCACCGCCGACGGACACACCGCGCGCACCTACCTGGCCAAGGTCAAGGCGGGCATGGTCGGCGTTAATGTGCCCATCCCGGTGCCCATGGCCTTCCACTCCTTCGGTGGCTGGAAGCGGTCCCTGTTCGGCGACCACCACATCCACGGTCCCGAAGGCGTGCGCTTCTACACCCGCTACAAGACCGCCACCACCCGCTGGCCCAACGACAGCCAGGTGCGCGCGGACTTCGCGATGCCGACCCATTCCTGAGCGTTCACGCAGACCCGATGTCGTCAGCCGGACGGGCGGCATCGGTCCGAGTCCGCGGGACCGACGTCGCGAAGCCACGAGCTGTCCTGCCCCCGGTTCACCATGGAGGTTGCTCATGAACCAGTCGGCCTCGGCCCGCCCCTCGCGCGCACCGACCGACCGAGGACAAGGGAGCGCTGTCAGAGGGGCCGGTCCCGCGGGCGGCGTCCCCGAAGCCGGGGAGTTCGCGAACCCCCTGGAGAAACTGTCCCTCGAACAACTCCGCCGGCGCGGGAGTATGAAATGGCGCACTCACCCGGCGGATGTCCTGCCCTTGTGGGTGGCGGAGATGGATGTCCGGCTCGCACCGGCGATCGTCAACGCGCTGCACGAAGCCATCGAGACCGGTGACACGGGGTACCCCTTCGGAACCGAGTTCGCCGAGTCGCTGGTCGCCTTCGCCTCCCGGCGCTGGAATTGGGACGGAGCATCGGTCGACCGTGCCGCCGTGATCCCGGACGTGATGATGGGCGCGGTCCAGGTGCTGCGTCTCATCACTGACCCTGGGGACCCGGTCGTCGTCAACTCTCCCGTCTACGCCCCGTTCTACGCCTTCATCACCCATGGCGACCGCCAGACCATCGAAGCGCCGCTCGGTCAGGACGGCCGGATCAGCCTGGAGACGCTCGGAGAGACGTTCCGGCGAGCCCGGGAACGGAACGCAAAGGGCAAGATCGCCTACCTCCTCAGCAATCCGCACAACCCCACCGGCGCCGTCCACACCTTGGAAGAGCTCACCGCCGTGGCCGAGTTGGCTCGCCGGTACGGGGTCCGTGTCGTCGCCGACGAGATTCACGCCCCGCTCGTGCTCCCCGGCGCCAAGTTCACGCCCTACCTGAGCGTGCCCGGCGCCGAGAATGCCTTCTCGCTCATGTCAGCGACCAAGGGCTGGAACCTCGCCGGAATCAAGGCGGCGCTCGCCCTCGCAGGGCCGGAGGCAGTTGCTGATCTGCGCCGGATGCCTGCGGAGATCCACCTCGGTGCCAGCTATCTGGGCGTCATCGCTCACACGACGGCCTTCCGCCACGGCGACGCATGGCTCGACGCGTTGCTCGCAGGGCTTGCCGCGAACCGGACCCTGCTGGCTGAACTCGTCGCCGAGCACCTGCCGGGGGTCGGATTCACCAGGCCGGAAGGAACTCACCTGGCCTGGCTCGACTGCCGCTCACTCGGCGTCGCCCAGGAAGAGAGCGGCACAGGTCTCGTGGCCGTCACCGACCTGGCCGGACCGGCCAGGCTGTTCTTCGAGCAGGGCAGGGTGGCCCTGTCCTCCGGTCACATCTTCGGAACTGGAGGAGCCGGGCATGTCCGCCTGAACTTCGCCACCCCTCAGTCGATCCTGACGGAGGCGATCACCCGGATGGGACGCGCCGCGGCGCTCCACGCGGACGAGCGGCTCAGCCTTGCGTCGACGCGCCGACAAACCCAATCTCGCGGCCATCCCACCAGACAAAGCCGAAAGTAATGATCAAGAAGACCTGGACGCTGGCCCAGGAACGAGAGCCTCTGCCATGCCCACTTCCTCCCGCCCCGACGCCCCGGACAACCCTCACCGCACACCGATGCTCGTAGAAGGCTTCGGCCTGGACCAGAGACTCCGGCTGCCGGACATGACCTCCTTCCTCACTCCCGAGGCCGACCTGTTCTCCGTCTGGCATCTGGGCATCCCTGATGTCGCCACCGACAGATGGTCATTGACGGTCGGCGGAGCGGTCGCCCAGCAGCTGACCCTGTCTCTCGACGACCTGCGAGCCCTTCCCCAGACAGAGATCACCTCGGTGCACGAATGCGCCGGCAGCCCTCTCGCACCGTCGATCCCCCAGCGACGGGTGGGAAACGTCCGCTGGGGCGGAGTCCGCCTCAGCGAACTCCTTCGCCTCGCCGGGCCGGACGACGGGTCGGTCTATGTCATCTCCACCGGCCTCGATCACGGTGTGTACGACTCCGCGTACCACGATCACTACGAGAAGGACCTCCCCCTGGACAAAGCCCTGGACGGAACCACCCTCGTCGCCCTCACCGTGAACGGAGCCCCACTGCCCGCACGCCGCGGGGGACCGGTCCGCCTCGTCGTACCCGGCTACTACGGCACCAACTCGACCAAGTGGCTGACCTCGCTCACGGTGTCGGACCGTCGCAGCACCGGCGCCTTCAACACGAAGTACTACATGGACCCGCCAGCAGACGCCTCAGCACAAGCCACCCCGGTATGGGATCTGGCACCCAACTCCTTTCTCGTCGCCCCCGTCGACGCAGGCGTCCATGCCGGCAAGCCCGTCGAGATCTGGGGCTGGGCCTGGGCACACGAGCCCGTGACCCGCGTCGACGTCAGCGTCGACGGCGGGCAGACGTGGACACCGGCCCAGGTCACATCCCGCACGGGACACGCCTGGCAGAAGTTCACCCTTGCCTGGACGCCCTCTTCGGTCGGCGAACACATCCTCGCCTGCCGCGCCACGACACGCTCGGGCGCGACACAGCCCTCGACCCCGCGCCGCAACCGCATCCACCAGCGGGTCGTCTTCGTCACCCAGGAGTAGCCATGGGCAGTACCGTCACCGTCACCGCGGCACACCTCGAACCCGTCCTCCTGAACAAGCGGGACACCGTCCGCAAGACGATCGACGCGATCGGCGAAGCCGCCAGCAACGGCGTCCAGCTCCTCGCCTTCCCTGAAGGCGCATGCGGTGATGTCCTGGCCCTGGACATGTCCTGCAGCGACGGCCTCATCGCCGCCCGTCGAAGGAACTGGCCGTCCAGCCCACCCAGTGTGGCCGGTCGTGGGTGAAACCGTGCAGGAATCATGGGGAAAGTGCGGCAGCCGGCCCTCTGAGCCGTATATGTGCGGGGTCCTGTGAGGACACGCTGCGCTCTGGCGCGTACTTCTGGACCTGGACGACCAGCGCGAGGTCATCCGTGAGGTGGCCGACGAGGCCGGCGCCCAAGGGTTGCTCTTGCCGTTGGTGAGCCCTGATCGCGCCGCTCGCCTTTGTGCGCTGTTGTGCTCTGCCAGGATCAGGTTCGGGGTGTTGCGTGAAGGGGATTGAGCATGTCCTGCGGTTCCTGAGTGGTAGAGAGATCGGGGCGGGAGGATGGGCGGGTGCTGTCCCGGGTCCGGGGTCTGACTCATGATTTCTCTGACCGAAGTGTCTCGATCACACGGTGTCGGCCGTTGGCCAGGGATGGTGCGTTGTCGGTGCCGGGCTGGCGGGGTGTGTCCCGATAGGGGCTTGCCGATAGTTGTGGCGTCCTCACGATTCTGACCGTCTGACGCGGCCCGGTACCGGCGACGCCACACGTCATCGGACCGGAAGGGAGGAACGGAACGGGCATGTCCAGTTTGACCGTGCTCAGTACGTCGTCGGTTCCGCGGACCCGCCGCCCTGCGGGGGAGGTGGTGCTGGGAGTGGATACGCACCGGGATGTTCACGTGGCTGCGGTGCTCTCCGTGTCGGGGGCAGTCCTTGCCACCGATGAGTTCCCGGCCACGGCGGCCGGCTACCGCGATCTGCTGAAGAGCGCCAAGAAGTGGGGAACCGTGAGGCGGGCCGGGGTGGAGGGGACCGGCTCATACGGAGCGTCGTTGTCTCGTTATCTGCTGGCCCAGGGCGTGGACGTGTTTGACGTGAATCGGATGGACCGGGCGGATCGTCGGCGGCATGGCAAGTCGGATCCGCTCGATGCCCAGAATGCGGCGCGAGCTGTGTTGAGCGGGCGGGCCTCGGCTCGGGCCAAAGCGGGCGACGGGCCGGTGCAGATCGGCAGGATGTACAAGCTCACGAAGGCGTCGGCCGTCAAGGCCCGCACCCAGGCCATCAATCAGCTCAAGGCCGTCCTTGTTACTGCTGATCCCGTCTTACGGGAAGAACTGGCCGGACTGGGCAATGCCGAACTCTTCCGTACCTGCGCACAGTTCACCGATGCGCGTGGTCGCGAGGAGGTCGGCGAGGAGTCGGTGCTGCAGGCCACCCGGATCACGCTGGGCCTGCTAGCTCACCGGATCGGCCAGCTCTCCGAGCAGATTCGGGACGTGGAGGCTCGTCTTGCCCGGCTCGTGGAACGGCATGCCCCGCAGCTTCTCCACGTGGTGGGGATCGGTCCGGACACGGCGGTCGCTCTGCTTATCACGGTGGGGGACAACCCGGAACGGCTGGACAGTGAGGCGTCGTTCGCCGCGCTGTGCGGTGTCAGCCCTGTCGAGCGCTCCTCGGGACGCCGGCAGTTCCGTCGCCTCAACCGCGGTGGCGACCGGCAGGCCAACGCCGCGCTGCACCGCATCGTGTTCACCCGCCTGCGGGTCGACCCGCGCACTCAGGGCTACTACGAGCGCCGGATCAAGGAGGGCAAGACCCGGCGCGAAATCGTCCGCTGCCTCAAACGCTACGCTGCGCGGGAGGTCTTCCACCTGGTCAAACAACTACAGCCAGCACCCCGCTCATAGGGGCTGTCGTGACAGATGAGAGGCTCAGACGGGTGAGCGAGACACCACCGAACACCCTGCAATACCGCTTTGACGGGCCAGAAGACGCCCCGGTCCTGATCCTCGGTCCCTCACTGGGTACCACATGGCACATGTGGGACCGGCAGATCCCGGAGCTGGTCCAGCAGTGGCGCGTCTTCCGCTACGACCTGCCGGGGCACGGCGGCGCCCCGGCGCACCCGGCCGGTTCCGTGACCGAGCTGACCGCCCGGCTGCTGGCCACGCTGGACTCCTTCGGTGTGCAGCGCTTCGGCTACGCGGGCTGCGCGCTGGGCGGAGCCGTCGGAGTCGAGCTGGCGCTGCGGCACCCGGAGCGGATCGCCTCGCTGGCGCTGGTCGCCACCTCGCCCCGGTTCGGGACGCCGGACGAGTTCCGGCAGCGCGGCGTGATCGTACGGACGAACGGCCTCGACCCGATCGCCCGGACCTCGCCCGAGCGCTGGTTCACCGGCGGGTTCGCCGCCGCCCAGCCCGCGATCACCGAGTGGGCCGTCCAGATGGTCCGCACCACCGACCCCGGCTGCTACATCGCCGCCTGCGAGGCGCTGGCCGGCTTCGACGTACGGCACGAGCTCGCCCGCGTCGGCGTACCGACTCTCGTCCTGGTCGGCTCCGACGACCAGGTCACCGGCCCGGCCGAGGCCCGCACCCTGGTCGCCGGGATCCCCGACGCCCGGCTCGCGGTCGTGCCCGGCGCCTCCCACCTGGTCCCGGTCGAGCAGCCGGCCGCCGTCACCGACCTGCTGGTGCGGCACTTCTCCACCGCCTGGCAGCCCGCCTACGACTCGACCACCGGACAGATCGCCATTCCCGGCCGCGCCGGTCAAGCCGGTGCTGTCCGCCGCGCCCCAGGCCGTGCCGCAGGTCGCGCCCCAGGTGGCGCCGATAGCCGAGATCGCCCCGGCCGTCGTGGCGCCGCAGCCGTTCGGGCGGCCCGACCCCTACGAGGCGGGGCTGAAGGTCCGCCGGGAGGTGCTCGGGGACGCGCACGTGGACCGGGCGCTGGCGCAGGCCGACGAGTTCTCCGGAGACTTCCAGGAGTTCGTCACCCGCTACGCGTGGGGCGAGATCTGGGACCGGCCGGGTCTCGACCGGCGCTCGCGCAGCTGCGTCACGCTCACCGCGCTGGTCGCGGGCGGCCATCTGGAGGAACTGGGCTTCCACCTCCGGGCCGCGCTGCGCAACGGCCTCACCCCGGCCGAGATCAAGGAAGTGCTGCTCCAGGCGGCGGTGTACTGCGGGGTACCGGCCGCGAACAGCGCGTTCCGGGTCGCCCAGCAGGTCATCCGCGAGGAGACCACCCCCGAGGGCTGAGCGGGGCAGGATGGTGACCATGAAGCTCACCAAGAAGTCCCACGCGTGCGTGCGCCTCGAGAAGGACGGGCGCACGCTCGTCCTCGACCCCGGCGGGTTCAGCGAGCAGGACGCGGCCGTCGGCGCCGAGGCGATCCTGATCACCCACGAACACGCCGACCACTTCGACGAGGGCCGGCTGCGGGCCGCCCTGGACGCGAACCCCGGCGCCGAGATCTGGACCCTGAAGTCCGTCGCCGACCAGCTCGCGGCGGCCTTCCCGGGCCGGGTGCACACCGTCGGCCACGGCGACACCTTCACCGCCGCCGGCTTCGACGTCCAGGTGCACGGCGAGCTGCACGCGGTGATCCACCCGGACATCCCGCGCATCACCAACGTCGGCTACCTGATCGACGGCGGCAGGGTCTTCCACCCCGGTGACGCCCTCACCGTCCCCGGCAACCCCGTCGAGACGCTGATGCTCCCCGTGATGGCGCCCTGGAACAAGATCTCCGAGGTCATCGACTACGTCCGCGAGGTGAAGCCGCAGCGCGCCTACGACATCCACGACGCCCTGCTCACCGACCTCGCCCGGCCGATCTACGACCGCCAGATCGGCGCCCTCGGCGGCGCGGACCACCAGCGGCTGGCGCCGGGGGCCTCGGCGGACGTCTGAGGCCGCAGGAGACGCGAGGCGGGAGCAGACGCGAGGCCAAAGGTGCGGGGCCGGACGTCCGAGGGCCCGTTGTCAGAGGCGCCCGGTAGGTTGTGGAGCATGCGCATCGCGACCTGGAACGTGAACTCGATCACCGCCCGCCTGCCGAGGCTCCTGGCCTGGCTGGAGAGCAGCGGCACCGACGTGCTCTGCCTCCAGGAGGCCAAGGTCGCCGAGGCACAGTTCCCGTTCGAGCAGCTGCGCGAGCTGGGCTACGAGGCGGCGGTCCACGCGACCGGCCGGTGGAACGGCGTGGCGGTGCTGTCGAAGGTCGGCCTGGAGGACGTCGTCAAGGGCCTGCCCGGCGACCCGGGCTACGACGGCGCGCCCGAGCCCCGCGCGATCTCGGCGACCTGCGGGCCGGTCCGGGTCTGGTCGGTGTACGTGCCCAACGGGCGCGAGGTCGACCACCCGCACTACGCCTACAAACTCCAGTGGTTCGAGGCGCTGAAGGCCGCCGTCGCCGGGGACGCGGGCGGCAGCCGCCCCTTCGCGGTGCTCGGCGACTACAACGTGGCGCCGACGGACGACGACGTCTTCGACGTGGCCGCCTTCGAGGGACTCACCCACGTCACCCCGGCCGAGCGCGCCGCCCTCACCGCCCTGCGCGAGACCGGCCTGAGCGACGTCGTCCCGCGCCCGCTGAAGTACGACCACCCCTACACCTACTGGGACTACCGCCAGCTCGCCTTCCCCAAGAACCGCGGCATGCGCATCGACCTGGTGTACGGCAACGAAGCATTCGGCAAAGCCGTGAAGGACGCCTATGTCGACCGAGAGGAGCGCAAGGGAAAGGGCGCTTCCGATCACGCTCCGGTGGTGGTGGACCTCGAGGTGTGAGTGTCAACCTGGGACCATGAACATCCCCTTCCTGGGTAACAGGCACGGCAAGCCCGGTGACGTCCCTCACCACGCCGACCCCGATCTGCTCGCCGAGTGCGAGCTGCTGCGCGCCCAGGCGGCCGAGGAGGGTGTCACGCTCGACGACACCCCGGCCTCGCTGGAGGCCCTCGACCAGTTGCTCCCGCGCTGGCGGGACGACGAGGAGACCCTGACCTGGCTCGGCACCGACGCCGGCCTGTACCTGGGCACCGTCCTGACCCGGACCGTGACCGGCGCGGAGTGGGAGATCCGGGCGGACGGCGAGCCCGTCGTACGGCTGTCGTCCGGGCGGGAGTTCGAGGTCGTCGAGGCCGGTCACGACTGGGCGGCGAGCGGGGTCCCCGAACTCTCCCAGCTCTACGCGGAGGTCGCCGAGGCCTGAACCGCGGTGACCCCTTCGACAAGGGCGGCAATAAAGATGGCATAAATACGGCTAATGCCCGAAAAGTGCGTGTCGTGCCTTAAGTCCACTCCCGGCTGGATAGTTTGCGGCAACCACGACACAGCTGAGAGCGGGTAGGGCTGCGGATGGCCGTCGATCCTCTGATCGAACTGCGGGACGTCAACAAGTACTACGGCGAGCTCCATGTCCTCCAGGACGTCGATCTCACCGTCGGCAAGGGAGAAGTGGTCGTCGTCATCGGCCCCTCGGGGTCGGGGAAGTCGACGCTGTGCCGGACGATCAACCGCCTGGAGACCATCGAGTCCGGGACCATCACGCTCGACGGCCGGCCGCTGCCCCAGGAGGGCAAGGCCCTCGCGAAGCTCCGCGCCGAGGTCGGCATGGTCTTCCAGTCCTTCAACCTGTTCGCCCACAAGACGGTCCTGCAGAACGTCTCCCTCGCCCAGGTCAAGGTCCGCGGGCGCCCGAAGGAACAGGCGGACCGGCGCTCGCGCGAACTCCTCGACCGCGTCGGCCTGTCGGCGCACGCCGGGAAGTACCCCGCACAGCTCTCCGGCGGCCAGCAGCAGCGCGTCGCCATCGCCCGCGCCCTCGCCATGGAACCCAAGGCCCTCCTCTTCGACGAACCGACCTCCGCCCTCGACCCCGAGATGATCAACGAGGTGCTGGAGGTCATACGGCAGCTCGCCCGGGACGGCATGACCATGGTCGTCGTCACCCACGAGATGGGCTTCGCCCGCTCCGCCGCACACCGGGTCGTCTTCATGGCCGACGGCCGCATCGTCGAGGACCGCACCCCGGAGGAGTTCTTCACCGCCCCGCGCAGCGAACGCGCCAGGGACTTCCTGTCCAAGATCCTCAAGCACTGAGCGGGGAGCACCACCCATGGTCCGTACCACCCGTGTGCCCGCGGCCCTGGCCCTGTTCACCGCACTGATCGGCGGCGCCGGTGCCGCGTTCGGCGTCGCCGGCTGCGGCAAGGAGGGCAGCCCGCCGCGGAAGGGCCCCGCGGCCGGCACGCTCCCCGACTACCGCGTCGCGCGGGGCTTCCGGCTGCCGGCCTCCCCGACCTGGACCCGGGCGAGGAAGCGCGGCCACTTCGTCGTCGGCGCCAAGGAGGACCAGCCCTACCTCGGCGAGCGGGACCCGGCCACCGGCGTCTACTCGGGCTTCGACATCGAGATCGCCAGGATGATCTCCGCCTCCCTCGGCCTCGCCCCGAAGACCGTCCGGTTCCGGACCATCGCCTCCGCCAACCGCGAGACCGCCCTGCAGAACGGCCAGATCGACTACTACGTCGGCACCTACACCATCAACGACAACCGCAAGCGGCTGGTCGGCTTCGCCGGCCCGTACTACATGGCGGGTCAGTCCCTCCTCGTCCGCCACGACGAGAACGACATCCACGGCCCCCAGGACCTCGCCGGCAAGCGCGTCTGCTCGGCGGCCGGGTCGACGCCGTACCAGCGGATCAGGGCCGAGTACCCGAAAGCGGTCCTGGTCGCCTACGACACCTACTCCGTCTGTGTCGACAACCTGCTCACCTACCAGGTCGACGCCGTCACCACCGACGACGCCATCCTCATCGGCTACGCGGCGAAGGCCCCCGGCGAACTCAAGGTGGTCGGCAGGCCCTTCTCGAAGGAGCCGTACGGCATCGGCGTCCCCCGCGGCGACACCGCCCTGCGCTTCGCGATGGACGACGCATTGGAGGCACGTGAGAAGAACGGCGACTGGAAGAAGGCGTACGAGGCGACGCTCGGCCTGTCCGGCGTACCCGCCCCCACGCCGCCCCCGATCGACCGCTATCCGGCGAGCTGAGCGAGGACGGCATGAACGTACTGACCGACAACTTCCGTACGTACGCCGAGGGTTTCCTCGGCACGCTCGAACTGACCGTCTACTCCTCGGCGCTGGCCCTGCTCCTCGGCTTCGTCATGGCGTCCTTCCGGGTCGCGCCCGTCGGCTCCCTGCGGGCCTTCGG
This sequence comes from Streptomyces sp. NPDC001507, assembly GCF_042894765.1. Classification (NCBI taxonomy): domain Bacteria; kingdom Bacillati; phylum Actinomycetota; class Actinomycetes; order Kitasatosporales; family Streptomycetaceae; genus Streptomyces; species Streptomyces sp. NPDC001507. The sequence continues at coordinate 254,553 of NZ_JBIAVV010000006.1, read as the reverse complement.
CACGGCCTGGGTCACCGTGCTCCGCAACACCCCGCTCACGCTCCTGTTCTTCGCGGTGCTGCTCGGCCTGCCCCGCTTCGGACTGGTGCTGCCCTTCAAGGTGTTCGCGGTCCTCGCCCTCGGCTGCTACACCTCCGCGTTCATCTGCGAGGCGCTGCGCTCCGGCATCAACACGGTGCCACGGGGGCAGGGCGAGGCGGCCCGCAGCCTGGGCATGACCTTCGGTCAGACGCTCCGGCTGGTGATCCTGCCCCAGGCGTTCCGGTCGGTGATCCCGCCGGTCGGCTCCACCCTCATCGCGCTCGCCAAGAACTCCGCGATCGCGGGCGCCTTCAGCGTCACGGAACTCCTCGGCACCTACCGGACGCTGAGCGAACTCGGCTACAACATCGTCTGGACCTTCGTGTGGATCGCCGTCGGCTACCTCATCCTCACCCTCGCCATCAGCGCCCTGTTCCACCTGATGGAGCGCACCTGGGGAGTCGCCCGATGACCGAGGCCACCGCGCTCTACGACATCCCGGGACCCGTCACCAGAAGGCGGCACACGGCCTACGGCGTCCTCGCGGCCGTCGTCATCGTGGCCCTGCTCGCCGGGATCCTCCACCTCCTCTCCGCCGCCGGCCAGTTCACGTCCACCAAGTGGATGCCCTTCGCCTACGAGGGGATCCAGGAGCTCCTCCTGCGTGGTCTCGGCAACACGCTCAAGGCCTTCGCGACGGCCGCCGTCCTCTCCCTGGCGCTGGGTGGACTGCTGGCCACCGGACGGCTCTCCGAGCACCGGCCGGTGCGCCTGCTCGCGACCGTCGTCGTGGAGTTCTTCCGGGCCATGCCCGTCCTGGTCATGATCTTCTTCGTCTTCGTGGCGCTGCAGGTCCGGCCCCTGCCCGCTCTGGTCACCGGACTCACCCTCTACAACGGCTCGGTGCTCGCCGAGGTGTTCCGCTCCGGGGTGAACAGCGTCGAACGCGGCCAGCGGGAGGCCGCGTTCGCGCTCGGCATGCGCAAGACGCAGGTCATGTCGTACGTCCTGGCGCCCCAGGCCGTCCGGGTCATGCTGCCCGCTGTCATCAGCCAGCTCGTGGTGGCCCTGAAGGACACCTCGCTGGGCTATCTCATCACCTACGAGGAGTTCCTCCATGCCGGGAAACTGATCGCATCCAACCTCGACTACGATTTGCCCTTCATCCCCGTGGTGATGGTGATCTCGCCGATCTACATCGGGATGTGCATGTTGCTCTCGTGGTTCGCCGGCTGGGTGGCCAGGCGGGAGCGGCACAGTCCCAGGACCGGGGCCGCCGAGGTGGCCCCGGCCGAACCAGGGACGCTGCTGCCGTAGGGGCAGCAGCCAAAGGGCCAGGCCCGGCCGGCGGCAGCCGGAGATCACTGCTCGCGCAGCGGGACGGACACGTACGACGGGTCGTCCACCGGCGAGGAGAAGGTCAGCTGCGCGCCGGACGGGTTGTGCTCGATGTAGAGCGGGTCCACCGTGTCGATCACCAGCGCGAGCCGGTGCCCGGCGGGCACGTCGTAGGCCGTGGAGAACAGGTCCAGGTCCACGTCGAACGCCTTGCCGGGCGTCCGGCCGTGCCAGGTGTACGGCGCGTTGGTGACCAGCTTGCCGAGGCCGAGCGGCCCCACGTCGTAGAGGTAGGCGATCAGGGTGCCGCTCTCCGCGGTCGGGGTGAGGGTGGTGTGCAACCGGGCCGTGCCGCGCACCTGTTGGGTGCCGGTGTATTGCCCGGACTGCCAGACGGCGGCCCACCGGCGGGGGAGCAGCGGGATCGAGGCGACCGGCGGCAGCTGGGCGACCTGGTCGAGGATGCTGGACAGGAAGACGATCCCGCCGTCCGCGCCCGAGTCGACGTTCGCGTGCACGGTGGCCGTGCCCGCGAGGTCGATCTTCCGCCCGGTGGCGCCGACCGACTTCCAGTCCGGATAGCCCTCGTAGCCGCCGGTGGAACGGGACTTGAGCTCAACCGGCTGCTCGCGGTCGATCCCGTTGTCCGCGCCCTTGAGGTAGTGGTCGAACCAGCGCCCGGTGTCCGTCCACACGTCGTTGGGCAGCCCGAACAGTCCGGTCAGCTCTGCGGTCGCGTGGTCGCCGGGGCGCAGTTCGAGCCGCTTGGGGCCGGTCAGCCGGCCGTAGAAGTCGGCGATCTGGTTGGGCGGGAAGACCGTGTCGCCCCAGGCGTTGGCGAGCATGATCGCCGCGCCGTTCTTGTTGATCTGGTCGACATAGGTCGTGGCGGAACGTTTCTTGCCCCAGTCGATCAGTTCCTGTTCGTTGGACAGGTCGGAGGCGAAGAAGTCCTTGAAGACCTGGCTGGTCTCCGCGCTCGGGCGGCCGGTGACCTGGCCGACGCCGTCGAGGAGGGCGGTCGCCTCGGAGTGCTCGGTGCGGCCCGAGTAGATCGAGTCGATCAGGTCGGCCCAGCCGCTCAGCGAGGCGACCGCCTTGATCCGGTTGTCGTGCGCGGCCGCCAGCAGGCTGATGCCGGCGCCGTACGACACGCCCGCCATGCCGATGTGCCCCGCGTCGGACGGGGTGTTGGCGAGCGCCCAGTCGATCACCTTCGACGCGTCGGCCACGTCGGGCGGCCCCGCCACTTCTATCCCGCCGCCGGACTGCCAGAACCCCCGGACGTTGTAGGCCACCACGACGTAGCCGGAGTCGGCGAGCTTCTGCGCCTGGGCCAGGTACTGGACCTGGGGGAAGCCCCAGCTCGTGGGCATGACGAGCAGCGGGTAGCGGTGCGAGCCGTCGGCGCCCGCGGGCGTGACGACGTTCGCCTTGAGCGTCGTGCCGCCGTCCCCGGTGATGTCGACGAACCGGACGCCGTTCCCGGCGGCCTGGGCGGCGGGCGTGAACCCGAGGACACCGCCGGCGATCAGGGTCGCGGAGACCGCCCCCACGGCGGTCGTGCGCAGGGCGTTGCGATGGGTTCCCATAGGTCACTCCCCGTCTGTGTCAGAGCAAAGTGACCCGACGGTAACCGCGACTCCCTACTGCAAGTAACCCGTCGGTAAGTTACGTACCAGTAAAGACTGTTGAGCCGGGCGGGCGGTCAGGAGGCGCGGGGCGTCTCGGTGGCGTCGGGCGGCAGCGGGGCCTGGGCGGCACGGGTGACGTCCTCGACGAGTTCGACCACGTCGGGGCCGTACGCCTGCGAGTTGACGACCTTGAGGAGCAGCACGAAGGAGCTGTTGCCGTGCTTGCGGGCGAGCCGCTGGTGGTTGCGGGCGAGGTAGCGGGTGGCCGCCTGGTTGGTGATCGCGCGCTGCCCGCAGAAGAGGAACACCGGGCGGGCGTCCGGGCGTTGGCCGGCGGTGAGGCGGGCCAGCAGCACGTACTCCGTGATGCCCGAATCGAGGCGGTAGCGCTCGGCACCGATCTGGAAGGCGCCGCGGTCCGGGCCCGGTTCCGGGTCAATGTTGACGCGGACGCCGGGCAGCATCGCGGACATGTGGGCGAGCATGCGGCGGTTCGACCCGGGACCGCCGACACAGAACTCGGTCCGCTCGCCGAAGCCCTGCTGGACGTTGTCCTGGGTCACCATCTGCAGGTTCGCGCCGCAGTCCTTGATGAGCGCGGCCAGCTCCAGGAGCGCGAACACGTCGAAACGGTGGACCGCGGGTTCGGAGGTGGCCGGATCGCGGTTGACGACCAGCAGCGACTCCGAGTTCTCCGGCAGCCCGAAAAAGGCCTGCTTGCGGCGCAGGCTCCGGCGCCACAGCGAGGTACGGGCCAGCCAGCCGAGCGCCGCGCTGATGCCGGCCGCCACGACGCCGAGGATAATGTTGCGCAGGTCGTCATTCATGGGCGCGCATGCTAGCGGTCACAGGTGGCCGGAACGTACCCGTGTTCGAAGTGTGGCGGTCATATGACAGTGCCCTGAATGTGGCTGTCGGGGCCCCGGCCTCGTCGGTACGCTGCGCGGACGTTCCGGAACTGGAGGTGCGGATGCGTCGCCCTGTCGCGCGGAAACTGACGGTCCTGGCGGTCTCGGCCGCCGTGGTGTCGGTGGGGGCGGCGGCGCCTCCCGCCCCCGGCGCCGCCACCACCGCGAAAACCCCGGTGGCCGTCGGCTACGGCGGTGCGGTATCCAGCGTCGACGCGGACGCCACCGCCGCCGGTATCGAGGTGCTCCGCAAGGGTGGCAACGCGGTCGACGCGGCCGTTGCCACCGCCGCCGCGCTCGGCGTCACCGAGCCCTACTCCTCCGGCATCGGAGGCGGCGGCTACTTCGTCTACTACGACGCCAAGTCCCGTACGGTGCATACGATCGACGGCCGTGAGACCGCGCCGCTGACCGCCGACTCGAACCTGTTCGTGGAGAACGGCAAGCCGCTCGCCTTCGCCGACGCCGTCAGCAGCGGGCTGAGCGTCGGCACCCCGGGGACGCCGGCCACCTGGCAGACGGCGCTCAGCCAGTGGGGGACCGAGCGGCTCGGCTCAGTGCTGAAACCGGCCGAGCGGATCGCCCGCAACGGGTTCGTCGTCGACGGCACCTTCCAGTCGCAGACCGCCGCGAACGAGACCCGGTTCCGGTACTTCCCGGACACGGCCAAGCTGTTCCTGCCGGGCGGGAAGCTGCCGGTGGTGGGCTCCACCTTCAAGAACCCCGAACTGGCCCGGACCTACGAGGAGCTGGGGAAGAAGGGGATCGGTGCCGTTTACAACGGCGACCTCGCAAAGGACATCGTGTCGACGGTCGACAACCCGCCCGTGGATCCGGGTTCGGGGTGGAAGGCGCGGGCGGGCAAGCTGTCCACCAGGGATCTGGCCGCCTACCGGGCCAAGCTGCAGGCGCCGACCGAGACCGGGTACCGCGGGCTGAAGGTGTACTCGATCGCGCCGTCGTCGTCCGGCGGGACCACGGTCGGGGAGGCCCTCAACATCCTGGAGAACACCGACCTCGCCAAGGCCAGCGAGGTGCAGTACCTGCACCACTTCATCGAGTCGAGCCGGATCTCCTTCGCCGACCGCGGGCGCTGGGTCGGCGACCCCGCGTTCGAGGACGTGCCGACGAAGGGGCTGCTGTCCCAGCGGTACGCGGACGAGCGGGCGAAGCTGATCAGCGACGACGCGGTGCTGACCAGCCCGGTCGCACCGGGCGACCCGAACAACCCCGGGTCGACCGGCACGGCGGCGCCGACCACGTACGAGGGCGAGAACACGACGCACCTCACGGTCGCCGACAAGTGGGGGAACGTCGTCTCCTACACACTGACCATCGAGCAGACCGGTGGCAGCGCGATCACCGTGCCGGGGCGCGGGTTCCTGCTCAACAACGAGCTGACCGACTTCTCGTTCACGCCGGCGAACCCCGCCGTGCACGACCCGAACCTGCCGGGGCCCGGTAAGCGGCCGCGGTCCTCCATCTCGCCGACCATCGTGCTGGACAAGGCGAACCGTCCCGTGGTGGCCGTGGGGTCGCCCGGTGGGGCGACCATCATCACGACGGTGCTGCAGGTGCTGACCGAGTTCCTCGACCGGCGTCTGCCGTTGGTGGACGCGATCGCCGCGCCTCGCGCGTCGCAGCGGAACGCGGCGAAGACCGAGTTGGAGCCGGCGCTGTACAACGACCCGGTGTTGAGGGGGAAGTTGGAGGCGATCGGGCACTCGTTCAGTTTGAATCCGGAGATCGGTGCGGCGACTGGTGTGCAGCGACTGCCCGGTGGGAAGTGGCTGGCGGCGGCTGAGACCGTGCGGCGGGGTGGGGGATCGGCCCAGGTGGTGGATCCTTCGTCCTAGACGCCGGGTCCGGGTGCGTGGGGGCTGGGGGTGGTCGCGCAGTTCCTCCCCCAGCCTTCGGCCGGGGGTACCCCCAGCGCCCCTAAAGGGGCGCCTTCTCCGGGCGGAACTCCAGGTGGCCGTCCGTGACGTCCACCGTCACCTGACTGCCCTCCGCGATCGTGCCGTCCAGGAGCAGACGCGACAGCTGGTTGTCGACTTCCCGTTGGATGGTGCGGCGCAGGGGGCGGGCGCCGTACTCCGGCTGGTAGCCGTGTTCCGCGAGCCAGTTGACCGCCGCGTCCGTGAAGTGGGCGGTGATGCCCTGGGCGTGCAGCATGCGGCGGGTGTGCTCCAGCAGGAGTTCGGTGATCTGGCGCAGCTGGTCGCTCGTGAGCTGGCGGAAGGCGACGATCTCGTCGATGCGGTTGAGGAACTCCGGGCGGAAGTGGTCCCGGAGCGGGCGCAGGACCCGCTCGCGGCGGGCCTCCTCCGTCGCCTCCTCGCCGCCGGGGCCGAAGCCGATGCCGGCACCGCGCCGCGTGATCACGTCGGAGCCCAGGTTGCTCGTCATCACGATGACCGTGTTGGTGAAGTCCACCGTGCGGCCCTGCGAGTCGGTCAGGCGGCCGTCGTCCAGGACCTGGAGCAGGATGTTGAAGACGTCCGGGTGCGCCTTCTCCACCTCGTCCAGGAGGAGCAGGGAGTACGGGTGGCGGCGGACGACCTCGGTGAGCTGGCCCGCCTCCTCGTGGCCGACGTAGCCGGGCGGGGCGCCCACCAGGCGGGAGACGGTGTGGCGCTCCTGGTACTCGCTCATGTCCAGGCGGACCATCCGGTCCTCGCTGCCGAACAGCACCTCGGCGAGCGCGCGGGCCAGTTCGGTCTTGCCGACGCCGGTCGGGCCGAGGAAGAGGAAGCTGCCGATCGGGCGGTTCGGGCTCGCAAGTCCGGCGCGGGAGCGCATGACCGCCTCGGAGACGGCGGCGACCGCCTCGTCCTGGCCGATGACCCGCTGGTGCAGGTGGGACTCCAGGCCGAGCAGCCGTTCCTTCTCCTCCTGGGTGAGGCTGCTGACCGGGATGCCGGTCTGGCGTGACACCACCTCGGCGATCGCCTCGGCCGTCACCTCCAGGTTCAGCCCCTCGTCCGCCTCGTCCTCACCGGAGAGTTCGGCGATGCGGGTCTTCAGCTCGCCGATGCGGTCCCGGACCTGGGTGGCACGCTCGTACTGCTCGTCGGCGACCGCCTGGTCCTTGTCCCGGGTGAGCTGCTCGATCTCCCGCTCCATGGCGCGGACGTCGGTGCCCTTGGTGCGGGCGCCGAGGCGGACCCGGGCGCCTGCCTGGTCGATCAGGTCGATCGCCTTGTCCGGCAGCCTGCGGTCGGTCAGGTAGCGGTCGGAGAGCTCGACGGCGGCGACCAGGGCCTCGTCGGTGTAGCGGACCTGGTGGTGCGCCTCGTAGCGGTCGCGCAGGCCGCGCAGGATCTCGATGGTGTCCGGGACCGTCGGCTCGGGCACCAGGATCGGCTGGAAGCGGCGGGCCAGCGCGGCGTCCTTCTCGATCTTGCGGAACTCCTCGAGCGTGGTCGCGCCCACGATGTGCAGCTCGCCCCGGGCCAGCGCGGGCTTGAGGATGTTGGCCGCGTCCATCGCGCCGCCCTCACCGCCACCCCCGGCGCCGACCACGGTGTGCAGCTCGTCGATGAAGACGATCAGCTGGTCGGAGTGCGAGCGGATCTCGCCCACGATGTTGTTGAGCCGCTCCTCGAAGTCGCCCCGGAACCGGGTGCCGGCGACCACGGCCGGCAGGTCGAGGGCGATCACCCGGCGGCAGGCGAGCCCGTCCGGCACGTCTGCGTCGGCGATCCGCTGGGCCAGGCCCTCCACGATCGCCGTCTTGCCGACCCCGGCGTCACCGATCAGTACCGGGTTGTTCTTGCCGCGACGGGAGAGCACCTCGATGGTCTGCTCGATCTCGTCGTCGCGGCCGATGACCGGGTCGATCCGGCCCTCCCCGGCCAGCTCGGTGAGATCGCGGCCGTACTTGTCGAGGGTGGGCGTGCCGCTCGCCCGGCGCCGGGTGTCCGGGCCGGCGTGCGAGCGGTCGGTCTCGGCGGCGTCCGGCGGCAGGCCGGCGGCGGCGTACCGGGCGGCGTTCAGGATGTGCCCGGCGGCCGAGTCCGGGTTGGCGGCCAGCGCGCCCAGCACGTGCTCGGGGCCGATGTACCCGGCCCCGCCGGCCCGGGCCAGGTCATGGGCGTCCAGCAGGGCCCGCTTGACGGCCGGGGTGAGGGAGAGCGAGGTCGGCGGGGGTGCCTCGCCGGGCGGGTGCTGGACCGGGCCCGCGCGGCCGTCGATCTCCGTCGCCAGCGAGTCGGGGTCGGCGCCGGACCTGCTCAGCAGGGAACGGGTGGGCTCCGCCGCGAGCGCCGCGCGCAGCAGGTGCTCGGTGTCGAGGTCCCGGCTGCCGTGCTCGGCGGCGTACTGGGCGGCGCCCTTGACCAGCTCCCTGGCCGGCTGGCTCAGCAGCCTGCCGATGTCGATCTGCCGGGGGCCCTGGCGGGCTCCGCCGCCGCCGAAGAAGCGTGCGAGGAACTCTCCGAAAGGGTCCTGTCCGAAGTTGTCCGGTCCGGGGTAACCGCTGGTCATGAGCGTTCGTTCCGTTCCGGCGTCCCGGCGCCTGGTGGGACGCGCTCGCTGGTCGACGTGCCGGTCCACGCGGGTGCCCCTGCAGGGGCCCGGTCACACCACCTTCGCACGCCCGCCGGAGGGGGGCACGTCCAGCAGTTCGGGCGACGGGCCGGGCCGTGCCTGCCCCGTGCCGCCGCACCTGCCGGGCCCCTGTCAGTTCTCCGGGTTCCTGGCCGTGAGAACGCGCGGCCCCGCCTCCGTGATCGCCACCGTGTGCTCCGCGTGCGCCGCCCGGGAACCGTCGTTCGTCCGCAGCGTCCAGCCGTCCTCGGCCGCGTGGTAGCCGTCCCGGCCGCCGCCGATCAGCATGGGCTCGATCGCGAGGACCATGCCGTGCCGGAGCGGGAGCCCGCGGCCGGGACGGCCCTCGTTCGGCACCCCGGGGTCCTCGTGCATACGGCGGCCGATGCCGTGTCCGCCGAAGTCCTGCGGGATGCCGTAGCCGGCGTCCCGGCACACCCGGCCGACCGCGTGCGCGATGTCGCCGATGCGGTTGCCGACGACCGCCGCCGCGATGCCCGCCGCGAGCGCCCGTTCGGCCGTCTCGACGAGCCGTACGTCCGCCGGGCGGGGCCTGCCGACCGTGAAACTGATCGCCGAGTCGCCCGCCCAGCCGTCCAGCACCGCGCCGCAGTCGATGGAGACCAGGTCTCCGTCGCGCAGCCGGTAGCCGGTCGGGATGCCGTGCACGATCGCGTCGTTCACGGACGCGCAGATGACGGCGGGGAAGGGGGTGGGCGCGAACGAGGGCCGGTAGCCGAGGAAGGGGGAGGAGGCGCCGGCCGCGCGCAGCACCTCCCGCGCCACCTCGTCCAGTTCGAGCAGGGAGACGCCGATGCCGGCCGCCTCGCGTACGGCCGTCAGAGCACGCCCGACGACCTGGCCCGACGCGTACATGGCGTCGATCGATGTGTCTGTCTTCAGTTCCACCATGCCAATTAATATACCGGCTTTCTCGACCGGATTGGAATCACGGCTTAGAATGACGGCATGGTGCGCACCCCTCTCACTCCGGAAGAGCGCGAACGCGGCGAGCGGCTCGGGCGGTTGCTGCGCGAGGCGCGCGGCGGGCGGAGCATGACGGAGGTGGCGGCCGAGGCGGGCATCTCGGCCGAGACGCTCCGCAAGATCGAGACCGGGCGGGCGCCGACCCCCGCCTTCTTCACCGTGGCCGCGCTGGCCCGCGCGCTCGGCCTCTCGATGGACGAGCTGGTGGAGCGCTGCGCCCTGGTCGTCGTGTGACATGGGGCGGTGCGTGACACGCGTCGACGCGTGCCGCGCATCGGTCAAGATCGGGCAATGAGGGCTCCGCGCCCCCGCTGAAAACTCCCCGTAGCAACCCCGTAACACAACTGGTGTTGCCTACGGAACCGGAGTGTTCCGGTCTGGTGGGAGTCGAGCGATGACTGTGGATCAACTCCCGGGCCGAGTACGGGAGTTCGCGAGCTACCTGAACGGCCTGCTGGCGCGCCTCGACCAGGGCGGCGGCTGGTGCGCCGTCTTCTGGCAGCGCGATCCCGACGGTATGCAGGCCTGCCTCGGCGGGCGCGAGATGCCGCCCTGGGACGTCGTGGAGGCCCTGCTCCAGGACCTGGCGACCGTCCACGGCACCGAGGCCGCCGCGCGTGAGGCCGAGCAGGCCCGCCGGCTGCACGCGGACGCGCTCGCCGCGTACGACAACCGGCCGGGCGCCCGCCAGGACCTGAGTGACCGCCTCGACGTCACCCTCCGCGAACAGCGGTACGCCGCGGAGCGGCTGGCCCAGCTCGGTCGCGCCCTCGACTCCGCGCACTCCCGCGAGCAGGCCGAGGCCCTGCACATCGACCTCGCCTGGGCCCGCGACGACCACGAGCGGGCCTCCGCCCGGTGCGCCGAGCTCCGGGCCCGGATGGGAAGGCTGGAACACCGGGCCGAGCCCGCCGGGCGACCGCCGGCCGAGACCCTCACCGTGACTCCCGAGCCCGCCCCGGCGCCCGCCCCCGCCAAGCAGCGCAAGCGCCGGCGGGGCAGTGCCCGGTTCGCCGGCCTGGCCGAGGACGAGGCCGCCACCGGCGTCGCACCGCAGGTCGCACCACGGACGCCGGACGCGTCCGTGCCCGAGGCCGCCACCGGCCGCCGTACCCCGCGCGGCGCCCGCTTCGCCGGGGCCGTCGAGGCACCGGCGCCGCCGGAGCCGGTGCCGGCGGAGTCCGACGAGGAGTCGGGGCGGGCCGTGGCCGCGGCTGTCGAGATGCTCGAACGGCTCCGGGCGGAGGGCCGCACCGGGGAGGCGCACGCGCTCCTCGCCGAGGTCGCGCTCTGGCCCGCGGCCCGGTTCCCGCTGCTCGCGGACGCCCTCCAGCGGACCGGGCTCGGCGCCGACTGGGCCACGCTGCTGTGGGAGGCGGCCTCGCTGCCGCCCGCCCGGCTCGTCGCGGCGGCCGACGCCCTGACCGCCGCCGGCCGGACCGACGACGGCCGGCAGATCCTGCGCCAGGGCGTCGCCCGCCCCGCCCCGGAGATCGGCGAGGCCGTCCTCGCCCTGGACACGGAGGGCCGCCACCGCGAGGCCCGGGCCCTCCTGGACACGTACGTCCAGGTCCGTCCCCCGGAGGAGGCGGCCCACAGCGCGGAACCGGATCCCCAGCGCCTGGTGCCCCTGCTGCTCCGCTCGGCCCAGCAGATCTCCGACCAGCGCCACTGGGACCTGCTGCACGCCCTGCGGGTGGCAGGCCTCGCTTCTTGAGAGGGCGTAACCGAGGCGCGCCCCATAGGGGCGCTGGGGGTACCCCCGGCCGAAGGCTGGGGGAGGAACTGCGCGACCAGCCCCCACGCCCCCCGCAGTCGGGAACGGCGCCAAGCTGGAACGACGCTTCCGGGACGGTCCCCGCATCCGCCAGCCAGGTAAGAAACGCGATCGACTCGGCGGCTTAACGACGATGGTCTTGGCAAGGACCCCGAGGAGGCCTACTTTCGACCCTCTACGGGCGTAGAAGGAGCAGCTCATGGCCAACGTCGTACGCGCCGCTCTGGTCCAGGCCACCTGGACGGGCGACACCGAGTCCATGGTGGCGAAACACGAGGAACACGCCCGCGAGGCGGCCCGCCGCGGCGCGAAGATCATCGGATTTCAGGAAGTCTTCAACGCCCCCTACTTCTGCCAGGTCCAGGAACCCGGGCACTACCGCTGGGCCGAGCCGGTCCCGGACGGACCCACCACGCGCCGTATGCAGGAACTCGCGCGCGAGACCGGCATGGTGATCGTCGTCCCGGTCTTCGAGGTCGAGCAGTCCGGCTTCTACTACAACACCGCCGCCGTGATCGACGCCGACGGCACCGTCCTCGGCAAGTACCGCAAGCACCACATCCCGCAGGTCAAGGGCTTCTGGGAGAAGTACTACTTCAAGCCCGGGAACGCCGGCTGGCCGGTCTTCGACACCGCCGTCGGCAAGGTCGGCGTGTACATCTGCTACGACCGCCACTTCCCCGAGGGCTGGCGGCAACTCGGACTCAACGGCGCCCAGTTGGTCTACAACCCGTCGGCCACCTCGCGCGGCCTGTCGGCCTACCTCTGGCAGCTGGAGCAGCCGGCCGCCGCCGTCGCCAACGAGTACTTCGTCGCCGCCATCAACCGCGTGGGCCAGGAGGAGTACGGGGACAACGATTTCTACGGGACGAGCTATTTCGTCGATCCACGTGGGCAGTTCGTGGGGGAGGTGGCGAGCGACAAGGGCGAGGAACTCGTCGTGCGCGACCTCGACTTCGACCTGATCGACGAGGTGCGGCAGCAGTGGGCCTTCTACCGCGACCGCCGTCCCGACGCCTACGAAGGGCTGGTACAGCCGTGAACGACCTCTTCGCCCGCCACCGCCAGGTCCTGCCCGACTGGCTGGCTCTCTACTACGACGAGCCCCTGGAGATCACCCACGGCGAGGGCCGGCACGTCTGGGACGCGGCCGGCAACCGGTACCTCGACTTCTTCGGCGGCATCCTCACCACGATGACCGCCCACGCGCTGCCCGAGGTGACGAAGGCGGTGAGCGAGCAGGCCGGCCGGATCATCCACTCCTCCACCCTCTACCTCAACCGCCCGATGGTCGAACTCGCCGAGCGCATCGCCCAGCTGAGCGGCATCCCGGACGCCCGGGTCTTCTTCACCACCTCCGGCACCGAGGCCAACGACACGGCCCTGCTGCTCGCGACCACGTACCGCCGGACCAACACCATCCTGGCGATGCGCAACAGCTATCACGGCCGCTCCTTCAGCGCGGTCGGCATCACCGGCAACAAGGGCTGGTCCCCGACCTCCCTCTCCCCGCTGCAGACGCTGTACGTCCACGGCGGCGTCCGCACCCGCGGCCCGTTCGCCGACCTGAACGACCGCGACTTCATCGCGGCCTGCGTCGACGACCTGCGCGACCTCCTCGGCCACACCCGCCCGCCGGCCGCGCTGATCGCCGAGCCCATCCAGGGCGTCGGCGGCTTCACCTCCCCTCCCGACGGGCTCTACGCGGCCTTCCGCAAGGTCCTCCAGGAGCAGGGCATCCTCTGGATCGCCGACGAGGTGCAGACCGGCTGGGGCCGCACCGGCGAACACTTCTGGGGCTGGCAGGCACACGGCCAGAGCGGCCCGCCGGACATCCTCACCTTCGCCAAGGGCATCGGCAACGGCAGCTCCATCGGCGGCGTGGTGGCCCGCTCGGAGATCATGAACTGCCTCGACTCCAACAGCATCTCGACGTTCGGCGGCACCCAGATCACCATGGCCGCGGGCCTCGCCAACCTGTCGTACCTCCTGGAGCACGATCTCCAGGGCAACGCCCGCCGCGTCGGCGGCCTCCTCATCGAACGCCTCCGCGCGGTCGCCGCCCAGTTGCCCGGCGTACGCGAGGTCCGGGGCCGCGGCCTGATGATCGGCGTCGAACTGGTCAAGCCCGGCACGGACGAGGCCGACCCCAAGTCCGCCTCGGCCGTCCTGGAGGCGGCCCGCGAAGGCGGCCTCCTGATCGGCAAGGGCGGCGGCCACAACACGAGTGCGCTGCGCATCGCCCCGCCGCTGTCCCTGACGGTGGCGGAGGCGGAGGAGGGCGCGGCGATCCTGGAACAGGCGTTGCGGAGTGCCTACTAGGCGACCCGCCGTGTGCCGGCTGCGGCGCCGTCGCGGCTGGTCGCGCAGTTCCCCGCGCCCCCCAAAAAAAGCAGGGGGCTGCACCAGCGCCCCTTGAGGGGCGCGGGGAACTGCGCGACCAGCCCCCACCGGCCCGCAGTCTCCGAACGCACCGAACCAGACCAAGGGACCACGCAAGATGACCGCCACCTGGGATCCCCCGAACACCACAGACCCCATACTGTCGGTCCGCCAGATCCTCGCCCTGGAAAGGGTCCTGGCCGGAGACCCCGAGGTGGTGGCCGGAGCCGCCCACCTCGACCGCCCCGTCCGCTGGGTGCACGTCGCCGAGGCTCCCGACGTCGGCGTCATGCTCACCGGCGGCGAGATGGTCCTCACCACCGGCGTCCTGCTCGCCGGTGACGAGCACAAACAGGCCGACTACATCCAGTCCCTGCACCGGGCCGAGGCGGCGGCCGTCGTCCTCGGCCTCGGCCGCGCCTTCCCCGCCCCGCCCGACGCCATGCGCCGCGCAGCGGACCGCTGCGGCCTCCCCCTGGTGGTCCTGCACCGCCCCTTCCCCTTCGCCGAGCTGACGGAGGAGGTCCAGTCCAGGCTGGTCCGGCGGAAGTTCGCCGCCGTCAGCCTCTCCGAGTCCGTCCGCACCGCCCTCACCGGCCTCATCACGGCCGCCGCCCCTCTCCAGCGGCTCCTCGACGAAGTCGCCGTGCACAGCGCCTGCCCGGTCGTCGTCACCAACCTCGCGCACCGGGTCCTCGCCACCGCGGGGGAGCGGTCGGCCGTGGACGACGTGCTGCGGGACTGGGAACGCATCGCCCGGCAGGCCGGCGGCGGCGCGGCCGACGGCTGGATCCGCGCCGAACTGGGCGGCCGGGGCGAGCGCTGGGGCCAGATCATGCTCTGCGGCTACCGCGGCGACACCGCCACCGGCCGGCTGCTGGCCGAGCGGGGCGCCGAGGCCCTCGTCCTGCACCGCATGCTCGGCGGCGGCTCCGCCCACACCTGGGAGGAGCAGTCCGCGCAGAGCCTGCTGACCGACCTGGTCTCCGGGGTCGTACCGGCCCGCCAGCTGCTGCCCAGGGCCCGGGCGGCCGGCCTCCCGGTCAACCGGCGGACCTTCGTCCCGCTCGTCGTACGGGACGCGGAACCGGCCCAACTGGAGCGGGTCCTGCGGCTGCTGGGCCTGCCAGGACTCGTCGCCGAACTCACCGAGCGCACCACCGCCGTCCTCCTCAGCCTCGCCCGCGACCAGGACGCCGTCGCCCTCGCCGCGCACTTCGCCGCCCGGCTGCACGGCGAGTCTGCGGGGCCCCGCGCGGTGGTGGCGGCCGCGGGCGCCCGTACCGTCTGGGACGACGTGCCCGTCGGCCTGCGCGAGGCCCAGCACGTCGCGGACGCCGTCGCCGACACCACCGACGCCCTCGACCTCCCGGCCGTCGTACGGCTCAAGGACGTCCACCTGCGCGGCCTGATCCGGCTGCTGCGGGACGACCCGCACGTCCAGTCCTTCGCCGAGCGCGAGCTGGACGGCCTGCTGTGCGGCAACGGCACCGACCAGGACCTGCTCGGCGTGTTGCGGACCTACCTCGCCACCGGCCGCAACAAGTCCCGCACCGCCCAGCTCCACCACGTCTCCCGACCCGCGCTGTACCGCCGCCTCGAGGCGATACAGACCCGGCTCGGCGTCGACCTCGACGACTTCGAGCAGGCGGCCTCGGTGCACATCGCACTCCTCGCACACGACGCGCAACAGCAGTGAAACATGCGACGACCTGGGAAAACGGCGGTGAAACATGAGCCGACGGCAGCGTGACACGGTGCCACGCCGGGCGCCCGCAGACGTGACACGATGCAACTCAAACAGGACTTCCGGGCTTTCTAGCCTTCTCGCACACCGAGCGACCGGAGGTCCCGATGAGCCGAGTGATTCGTGCCGCCCTCTTCCAGACCGCCTGGACCGGCGACAAGGAGTCGATGATCCAGGTCCACGAGCAGGCGGCCCGCGACGCGGCCGCACAGGGCGCGCAGGTCCTGTGCTTCCAGGAGCTGTTCTACGGACCCTACTTCTGCCAGGTCCAGGACAAGGCCTTCTACGAGTACGCCGAGCAGGTCCCGGACGGCCCGGTCGTCCAGCGCTTCCAGGCCCTCGCCCGCGAACTGGGCCTCGTCCTGATCCTGCCGGTGTACGAGGAGGAGCAGCCCGGCGTCCTCTACAACACCGCAGCCGTGATCGACGCCGACGGCTCGTACCTCGGCAAGTACCGCAAGCACCACATCCCCCAGGTCCCCGGCTTCTGGGAGAAGTTCTACTTCCGTCCGGGGAACGCCGGCTGGCCCGTCTTCGAGACGGCCGTCGGGAAGATCGGCGTCTACATCTGCTACGACCGCCACTTCCCCGAGGGCTGGCGGGCGTTGGGCCTCGCGGGTGCCGAGATCGTCTTCAACCCGTCTGCCACCTCGCGCGGTCTCTCCCGGTACCTCTGGCAGCTGGAGCAGCCGGCCGCTGCCGCGGCCAACGAGTACTTCGTCGGCGCGATCAACCGGGTCGGCGTGGAGGACCTGGGCGACAACGACTTCTACGGCAGCTCCTACTTCGTGGACCCGGAGGCCCAGTTCGTCGGCGAGGTGGCCTCCGACAAGGAGACCGAACTCGTCGTCCGCGACCTGGACCTGGCCAAGCTCCGCGAGGTCCGCGACCGCTGGCAGTTCTTCCGCGACCGCCGCCCGGACGCGTACGGCCCCCTGACGGCTCCCTGATCGCGCCCCGCTGGAAGCGCCCCGTAAGGGGCGCTGGGGGTACCCCCGGCCGAAGGCTGGGGGAGGAACTGCGCGACCAGCCACAGACGACCGGCACTTTCCCGACAACCGAACGGAGCGTGAACCCATGGTCGGCCGCACTCTCATCCGTGGCGGACTCGTCATCACCGCGTCCGACGAGATCCACGCCGACGTCCTGATCGAGGACGGCCGCATCGCCGCCCTCGCGGCGACCGGCACCCCCGCCGCCGAGGCCTTCACCGCCGAGCGGACCATCGACGCCGCCGGCAAGTACGTCATCCCGGGCGGCGTCGACGCCCACACCCACATGGAGCTGCCGTTCGGCGGCACCTTCGCCTCCGACACCTTCGAGACCGGCACCCGGGCCGCCGCCTGGGGCGGTACGACCACCATCGTGGACTTCGCCGTGCAGAGCGTCGGCCACAGCCTGCGCGAGGGCCTCGACGCCTGGCACGCCAAGGCCGAGGGCAACTGCGCCGTCGACTACGGCTTCCACATGATCGTCTCCGACGTGAACCAGGAGACGCTGAAGGAGATGGACCTGCTGGTCGAGGAGGGGGTGACCTCCTTCAAGCAGTTCATGGCCTACCCCGGCGTCTTCTACTCCGACGACGGCCAGATCCTGCGCGCCATGCAGCGCTCCGCCGAGAACGGCGGCCTGATCATGATGCACGCCGAGAACGGCATCGCCATCGACGTACTCGTGGAACAGGCGCTGGCCCGCGGCGAGACCGACCCCCGCTACCACGGCGAGGTCCGCAAGGCCCTCCTGGAAGCCGAAGCCACCCACCGCGCCATCAAGCTGGCCCAGGTAGCCGGCGCCCCCCTCTACGTCGTGCACGTCTCCGCGATGGAGGCGGTCGCCGAACTCGCCCGCGCCCGCGACGAGGGGCTCCCGGTCTTCGGCGAGACCTGCCCGCAGTACCTCTTCCTCTCCACCGACAACCTCGCCGAACCCGACTTCGAGGGCTCGAAGTACGTGTGCAGCACCCCGCTGCGCCCCAGGGAGCACCAGGCCAAGCTCTGGCAGGGCCTCAGGACCAACGACCTCCAGGTCGTCTCCACCGACCACTGCCCCTTCTGCTTCGTCGGCCAGAAGGAACTCGGCCGCGGCGACTTCTCGAAGATCCCCAACGGCCTGCCCGGCGTCGAGAACCGCATGGACCTGCTCCACCAGGCCGTCGTCGACGGGCACATCACCCGGCGCCGCTGGATCGAGATCGCCTGCGCCACCCCGGCCCGGATGTTCGGCATGTACCCGAAGAAGGGCACCATCACCCCGGGTGCCGACGCCGACGTCGTCATCTACGACCCCCATGCGGAGCAGGTCGTCTCCGCCGAGACCCACCACATGAACGTCGACTACTCGGCGTACGAGGGCAAGCGCCTCACCGGCCGCGTCGAGACGGTCCTCTCGCGCGGCGTACCCGTCATCACCGAGCGCGAGTACACCGGACACGCCGGGCACGGCGTCTACACCCCGCGCTCCACCTGTCAGTACCTCAACTAGGAGAGGCGCCCATGGACTTCGGACTCGTCCTGCAGACCGACCCGCCGGCCTCCCGGGTCGTCAGCCTGATGAAACGGGCCGAGCGCAACGGCTTCCGCTACGGCTGGACCTTCGACTCCGCCGTGCTCTGGCAGGAGCCGTTCGTGATCTACAGTCAGATCCTGGCCAACACCAGCAAGCTGACGGTCGGCCCGATGGTCACCAACCCGGGCACCCGCACCTGGGAGGTCACCGCCTCCACCTTCGCCACCCTCAACGACATGTTCGGCAACCGCACGGTCTGCGGCATCGGCCGCGGCGACTCCGCGATGCGGGTGGCCGGCCGCAAGCCCAACACCCTCGCCCGGATCAGCGAGGCCATGAAGGTCATCCGCGCCCTCGGCAGCGGCGGCGAGGCCGACCTCGGCGGGACCGTCATCAGGTTGCCGTGGGTCAAGCCGGGTGCCGAACTCCCCGTCTGGATGGCCGCGTACGGCCCGAAGGCTCTGAAGATGACCGGTGAGGAGGCCGACGGTTTCATCCTGCAGCTCTCCGACCTCTACCTCACCGAGTACATGGTCAAGGCGGTGAAGGACGCGGCCGTGGCGGCCGGACGCGACCCGTCCGAGGTCAGGATCTGTGTCGCCGCCCCCGCCTACGTCACCGAGGACGACTCGCCCGAGGCCCTCGCCCACGCCCGCGACCAGTGCCGCTGGTTCGGCGGCATGGTCGGCAACCACGTCGCCGACCTGGTCGCCAAGTACGGCGAGCACTCGGCCGCCGTACCCGAGGAACTCACCGACTACATCAAGGCCCGCCAGGGCTACGACTACTCGCACCACGGACGCAGCGGCAACCCCGACACCGAGTTCGTGCCCGACGAGATCGTCGACCGCTTCTGCGTCATCGGCCCGGCCGAGAAGCACATCGAGAAGCTGACCGCCCTGCGCGAGCTGGGCGTCGACCAGTTCGCCGTCTACGACATGCACGACGCCCAGGAGGCCACCATCGACGCGTACGGGACGAAGGTCATCCCGGCCGTCAACGGCTAGCCCACACCTGGCAGTTGGTCTCCCCCTTCCCGCCGTCCCGGGAAGGGGGTCAGGGCGCACCCCACACGCGTACCCCCCGCCCCGCCCGCACGGCCTTTCCCGTCCCACCTCACCCCGATTGGCCTGCCCATGACCGACACCGCTCCCTCGGCCATACCCATCTCCGGTCAAGTCTCCCTCCCCGACGGGCGCGTCGAGCTCACCCCGGGCTCCCCGCCGCCGAGCGGTCCGTACGCCAACGAGGACCTGCTGCCGGTCCCCGTCGTCAAGCGCACCTGGACCACGTACAACTTCTCCGCCCTCTGGGTCGGCATGGCCCACAACACGGCGTCCTGGACCCTCGCCTCCGGGCTCATCGCGGTCGGCATGGACTGGAAACAGGCCGTGTTCACCATCGCCCTCGCCAACCTGATCGTCCTCGTCCCGATGCTGCTCACCGGGCACGCCGGACCCAAGTACGGCATCCCCTTCCCGGTCTTCGCCCGCGCCTCCTTCGGCGTGCGCGGCGCCAACCTCCCTGCCGTCGTACGGGCGTTGGTGGCCTGCGGCTGGTTCGGCATCCAGACCTGGATCGGCGGCGAGGCCATCTACTTCCTGGCCGGCAAGCTGATCGGCGACAGCTGGGCGAACGCCTCGCACATCGGCGGCTACGCCTGGACCATGTGGCTGTCGTTCGCGCTCTTCTGGGTGCTCCAGGTCGCGATCATCTACCGGGGCATGGAGACCATCCGCCGCTTCGAGAACTGGGCCGCGCCCTTCGTCATCGTCGGCGCCGTAGTGATGCTGATCTGGATGAGCAACAAGGCCGGCGGCCTCGGCCCGCTCTTCGACCAGCCCTCCAAGCTCGGCTGGGGCGGCGGCTTCTGGAAGATCTTCTGGCCGTCCCTGATGGGCATGATCGGCTTCTGGTCGACGCTGTCGCTGAACATCCCCGACTTCACCCGGTACGGCAAGAGCCAGAAGGCGCAGACCTGGGGCCAGGCGCTCGGCCTGCCCACCACCATGACCCTCTTCGCCTTCCTCTCCGTCCTGGTGACCTCCGGTTCGCAGGCCGTCTACGGGCAGCCGATCTGGGACCCGGTCCAGCTGGCCGCCAAGACGGACAACGTGGTCGGCCTGCTCTACGCCCTGGTCACCGTCCTCGTCGCGACCCTCTCCGTGAACATCGCGGCCAACCTGGTCTCGCCCGCCTTCGACTTCTCCAACATCGCGCCCCGGAAGATCAGTTTCCGTACCGGCGCGCTGATCACCTCGGTCCTCGCGGTACTGATCTTCCCGTGGAAGCTGTACTCGGACCCGCAGGGCTACATCTTCACCTGGCTCGGCCTGGTCGGCGGCCTGCTCGGCACGGTCGCCGGCATCCTCGTCGCCGACTACTGGATCCTGCGCCGCACCCGCCTCGACCTGACCGACCTGTACCGCACAGGCGGCCGCTACTGGTACGACGGCGGCTGGAACTGGCGGGCGGTCGTCGCCTTCCTCGTCGGCGGCATCCTCGCGATCGGCGGCGCCAGCTTCAAGCCGCTGATCGACGGCAGGCCCATCCCGGCCCTGTCCTCACTGGCCGACTACGGCTGGGCGGTCGGCCTCGGCACGTCCCTGGTGCTGTACCTGGGGCTGACGACGCTGGTACGGCCCAAGGAGGCCTGAGCAGCAGGCGTGGCGTGCGAACGAGGGGCAGCCGGTGCGGCTACTGGCTGCCCTTCAGCGCGGTCACCGCGGCCTTCGCCGCCTGGATGGCGCCCTTGTTGATCACGTCCGTGCTGGGCGCCTTCTTGTTCTCGAAGTCGCTGCCGTTGTACGTGACGACCACCAGCGCGTTGGACACCTGGGCCATCACCACGCCCTCACGGGTCTGCTGCTTGTCCTCGGTGGTGAGGTTCACGACCGAGTAGCCGCTGTCGCCGAGCCCCGGCACGGCCCCGCCGCCGCTCTTCTCGGCGACCCGGTCCTTGTACTCCTTCGCGGCCGCCGCGTTCGTGTCCATGATCTCGAAGGAGACGTCGAGCCAGCGGTAGTCGTAGCCCTTGAGCGCGTTCCACGAGCAGGTGCGGCGCAGCTTGGTGTCGGTGGAGGGAATCTCCTTGCCGGCCGTCTTCGCACCGGGCACCAGCGACTTGATGGTGGCCACCGGGATGCTGCCGCAGGGGGCGGGGGCGGCGGAGAACGCCTTGGTGGCGGCCGTGGAGGCGGCGGACGTCGACGGGGAGTCGCCGGCCGACTGGCCGGACGCCTGCTGGGCCGAGGTGTCACCCGAGGTGCTCGTGGACGTCGTCGTGTCCGGGCCCGACGCCATCACCCAGCCAGCACAGGCGAGCACGGCGACCGGCGTCAGGCGCGCGGTGAGGGCGAGCGGCAGTGGAAGAGAACGCAAGTCGCACTTCTCGCTGGGGGACGGTGTGCGGAGTGGTCCGCACTGCGGACGGGACGCCAGTTTCACACGAGTCCCTGTGGGGCGGAAGTGGAATCCGCGCCTTGCCTGTGGGCCGGCCACGGCGCGCTGTTGACAGCGGCCGTGGGCCGTCCCCCTACATCCGGAATGTCGCGCCTTTCCGGTCCGTGTACATCCGGAATGTCGTGACTGCATCGGCCCGCGAGGGTGACCGGAGTCACCGTCGGGCCCGGCCGGTACTCAGTCGCGCGAGTTGCCGAACAGCAGCCGGTAGCCGATGAGCAGGACCAGGGAGCCGGCGATCGCGGCGCCCCACGTGTACAGGTCGAAGAAGTGCTTCTCCACCGGGCGGTCGAGGAAGCGGGAGGAGAGCCAGCCGCCCACGAATGCGCCCGCGATGCCGATGAGGGTGGTGCCGATCAGGCCACCCGGGTCGCGGCCGGGCAGCAGGATCTTGGCGATGGCTCCGGCGAGGAGACCCAGGACGATCCAGCCGATGATGCCCACGTTCGTTGTCCTCCGGTACGGGTGCTGCTTGACGGACGCCGCCGCTCCGCGGGTTGCCGCCCCGCTGGGTTGCGTTGTTGCGCAAGCCTAGGAACGGGAGCGGCCGCCGGTATACGCCTGGCGTCGAGCCGTCGATGTTCTGTCACGCGCCCATGACAATGCGAAGAACACGTGGCGGACATGGCGGGGAGGCCCTGCGGGGTGCGGTGACCGTACGCCTACACTGAGTGGGCATCTGTGCCGAGGCTGTGCGTGGGAGGGAGCGGTCCGTGGGGGAGAACGGCGACGGCTACACGGACCCCTCCGACGGGGTGCTGACGGAGGCGGCCGCGGTGTTCGGGCTGCTCGCCTCGCCGGCCCGGCTGCACATCATGTGGGCGCTGTCCCAGGGCGAGAGCGACGTGACGCGCCTCGCCGACCGGGTCGGCGGCGCCCTGCCGGCGGTCAGCCAGCACCTGGCCAAACTCCGGCTGGCCGGTCTCGTGCGGTCCCGCCGGGAGGGCCGCAGGCAGGTCTACTACGTGGACGATCCGGACATCGTGACCGTGGTGCGAGTGACCGTCGGGCAGCTGACCGCACGCTCGCACCAGGCCCCCGTGCCCGTGCGGCGGTTGTACGAGGCGGGCGTCTGACCGAGCGGGCCGGCGCGGCGCGCGGGGGCGGACGGCGGGTGTGTCCTGGAGGTTTCATGAGATGCCTCACCTGTGAATTCGGGTGGGGCTTGTGCTGTCGGGGCTGTGGGTTTGTTAGATTGCGCAATCACGCAACCCAAATGGGCCCACCTCGCGGCTGCCCTTGAGCCGCCGCGGACGCCCGACCTGCCCGACCGTACCCGCAGACGGACCCGACCGTTCATGGGAGTGGAAGATGACCGACCCGTGGGACGGCCCGGGAGGCCAGGCCACGCGCAGCCGCACCGACCGGGTGCCCGGACAGCGTGGGGCCCTGCCGGACGGGACGCGGCCGCCCGGCGGCCGGGCCGCCGCCCGGCAGGCGGCGAAGACCCGCGGTGGCAGAGGGGGCTCCCGGCGGGCGAAACCGACGGGCCGCGGCCGGCGGGTCCTGAAGATCCTGGGCCTGTGCACGGCGGTCCTGGTCCTGGTCACGGCCGGCGCGGGCTGGTGGTTCTACGAGCACCTCAACGGCAACATCAACAGCGTCTCCCTCGACGGCAAGGGCGGCACCGAGAAGGCCGACGCGTTCGGCCGCACTCCGATCAACATCCTGGTGATCGGCTCGGACGGCCGGACCAGCTCGGCCGACTGCAAGCTCGGCGGCGGCTGCAAGCAGACCGGCGTCCAGACCGGCAACGGCAACGCGGACGTGGAGATGGTCGTCCACATATCCGCCGACCGCTCCAACGCCACCGTCATGAGCATCCCGCGTGACACCATGGTCGACGTCCCCGCCTGCAAGGACAGTTCGAGCGGCGAGTCCACCTCCGGCTACTACGGCCAGGTCAACAGCGCCCTCCAGTACGGCGCGGCCTGCCAGGTCGCCACCGTCCACCAGCTCACCGGCGTCCCCATCGACCACTTCGTCAAGCTGGACTTCTCCGGCGTGGTCAAGATGTCCGACGCGGTCGGCGGAGTCTCCGTCTGCGTCAACAACAACGTGTACGACACCTACTCGCACCTGAAGCTGTCCAAGGGCACCCACACCCTCAAGGGCGAGGCCGCGCTGGAGTTCGTCCGCTCCCGGCACGGCTTCGGCGACGGCAGTGACCTCGGCCGTACCATCTCCCAGCACATCTTCCTCAGCGCGATGATCCGCAAGTTCAAGAGCGCGGGCACCCTCACCGACCCCACCGCGGTCTACAGCCTCGCCGACGCGGCCACCAAGGCGCTGACCGTCGACGACGAGCTCGACAGCGTCAAGAAGCTGATCTCGCTCGCGGCCGACGTGAACAAGGTCCCCACCAAGCGGATGACGTTCACCACCATGCAGACCGCGCCCGACCCGAACAACAGCAACCGCGTGGTGGTCGGCGCGGGCGCCAAGGACCTGTTCGCCACCATGGCCAACGACCAGTCGCTGACCACCAGCTCGGGCAAGAAGTCGTCGGCGGCCTCGGCGACCGCGAGCGCGAAGCCGACGCCCACCGCGACCGTGCCGGCCTCCCAGATCGCCGTGACCGTCGAGAACGGTACCGACGTCACGGGCCGCGCCTCCGCCATCGCGAACTCCCTGATCTCGCAGGGCTTCAGCACCGGCACCAGCACGGCCAACGCCCCGAGCTCCGCGAGCTCGACCACCCTGACCTACGGCAGCGGCGACAAGGCCGAGGCCCAGACCGTGGCCAAGGCCCTGGACATCCCGAGCTCGCACATCAAGTCGGGCAGCGGCACCGGCGTGGTCCTGGTGATCGGCAGCGACTGGAGCAGCGGCACCTCCTATCCGGCCAGCTCCGGCGACACCAAGGCGGCCGTCTCCAACGCCAACGCCTCGACCGCCGCCGACACCAAGACCTGCGCCAAGGTCAGCCAGTACAAGACGGTCAGCCTCAACGGGATCGCGATGACCCCGTCCCAGGCGTACGCGGCGGCGACGAACAAGCCCGACTCGGACAAGTGACGGGGGGAGGCGAGCCCCCCCGGAGGGGGTTCGCCTCGCCACGGCCGTGAAAGCATGTAACCGCCAGACACCTGGCCCGGCCGTGCGCACAGCGAGGTGACAGATGCAGTTCACCACCCGTCCCACCCTCCAGGGCACCTTCGGCATGGTCTCGTCCACGCACTGGCTGGCCTCCCAGTCGGCGATGGCGGTCCTGGAGAGCGGCGGCAACGCGTACGACGCGGCCGTCGCCGGCGCCTTCGTCCTGCACGTGGTCGAGCCGCACCTCAACGGGCCGGCCGGCGAGGTGCCGATCCTGCTCGCCCCGGCCGGCGGCGAGGTGCGGGTGCTGTGCGGGCAGGGCGTGGCCCCGGCGGGCGCGGACGTCGCCCACTACCGGAGCCTCGGCCTGGACCTGGTCCCCGGTACCGGGCCGCTGGCCGCGGCCGTACCCGGCGCCTTCGACGCCTGGCTGCTCCTGCTGCGCGACCACGGCAGCAAGCCGCTGGACGAGGTCCTGAAGTACGCCATCGGCTACGCGGAGCACGGGCATCCGGCCGTGGAGAACGTCGGCGCCACGGTGGCGAGCGTCCGCAGCCTGTTCGAGACCGAGTGGACGTCGTCGGCGGAGCTCTACCTGCCCGGCGGCCGGGCCCACCGCCCCGGCGAACTGCTGCGCAATCCCGCCCTCGCCGCCACCTGGCAGCGGCTGCTCACCGAGACCGCGGGCGCCGGGGACCGCGAGGCCCGCATCGACGCCGCCCGCGAGGTGTGGCGCACCGGCTTCATCGCCGAGGCGCTGGTACGCCAGGCCGCCCGCCCCACCATGGACACCAGCGGCACCCGGCACACCGGCACCCTCACCGCCGCCGACCTGGCCGGCTGGTCCGCGGGCTACGAGAGCCCGGTCTCGTACGACTGGAACGGCTGGACCGTGTGCAAGGCCGGCCCCTGGAGCCAGGGGCCGGCCCTGCTCCAGCAGCTCGCCCTGCTGCCGCCCGAACTGCCCGCCTACGGCTCGGCCGACTACGTCCACCTCCTGATCGAGGGCTGCAAGCTCGCCATGGCCGACCGCGAGGCCTGGTACGGGGACGCGGCCGAGGTACCGCTGGCCGAGCTGCTCTCGGACGCCTACAACGCCGGACGGCGGGAGCTGATCGGGGCCAAGGCCTCCGAGGAGCTGCGGCCGGGCAGCCCCGGCGGGCGCGCGCCCCGGTTGCCCGCGTACGCGCGCGTGGAGGCCGGGCGGAGCACCGCCTTCGACCCGCTCGGTGCCGGTGAGCCGACGGTCGCGCAGGTCGCCGCCGACGGCACCACCCGGGGCGACACCTGCCACCTGGACGTCGTCGACCGCTGGGGCAACATGGTCGCGGCCACGCCCAGCGGCGGCTGGCTCCAGTCCAACCCGGTCGTCCCCGAACTGGGCTTCCCGCTCGGCACCCGGTTGCAGATGGCCTGGCTGGAGGAGGGACTGCCCAACTCCCTCACGCCCGGCAAGCGCCCCCGCACCACCCTCACCCCGTCGCTCGCCCTGCGCGACGGCGTCCCGGTGCTGGCCTTCGGCACGCCCGGCGGCGACCAGCAGGACCAGTGGCAGCTGCACTTCCTCCTCGCCCTGGCGCTGCGCGGCCAGGTCCGCGGCGGCCTCGACCTGCAGGGCGCGATCGACGCCCCGAACTGGCACAACGACAGCTTCCCCAGCTCCTTCTACCCGCGCGGCCGGCGCCCCGGGAGCGTGACCGTCGAGTCCCGCACGGACGACGAGGTCGTGGCTGAGCTGCGGCGGCGCGGCCACGACGTGACGGTCGGGCCGGGCTGGTCGGAGGGCCGCCTGTGCGCGGTGGCCCGGGACCCGGAGACCGGGGTGCTGTCGGCGGCGGCCAACCCGCGCGGGATGCAGGGCTACGCGGTGGGACGCTGACGCGGGCCCGCCGGCCTGGTACGCCCGCCGACGGCCCGCCGACCGTCGGTACCGCCTGTTCGTCCGTATTCCATGTGCCGTACACCCGACGCGTGGGGATTGTTGTCAGTGGCGCGTGCTCTCATGGAGGCATGATCGAAGCAACGGAGACCATCGACGAGTTTCTCCTCCAGCACGCCGGTGACGTCGAGGACGCCATCCGCAAGGCCGCCCGGACCGAGATCCTGCCCCGCTGGCGCCGGCTCGCCGACCACGAGGTCGACCAGAAGAGCGGCCCGCACGACCTGGTGACCGACGCCGACCGGCTTGCCGAGCGGTATCTCACCGCGGAGCTCGGCGCCCTCCTGCCCGGCTCCGTCGTGGTCGGCGAGGAAGCGGTGCACGCCGACCCGGAGACCTACGGCGCGCTCCAGGGCGACGCGCCGGTGTGGATCGTCGACCCGGTCGACGGCACCCGCCAGTTCGTGCGCGGCGAGGACGGCTTCTGCACCCTGGTCGCGCTCGCCCACCGGGGCGTCCTGCTCGCCTCCTGGACCTACGCCCCGGCCCGCGAGCAACTCGCCACCGCGGTACGGGGAAAGGGGGCCTTCCTCGACGGCGCGCGGCTGCTCTCCGGCGCGCCCGCGGCGGGCCGGGACCTGCGGATCGCCACCTCCCACCCGGACTACACGACCGACGCGCAGAAGCGCGCGCTCTTCCCGCTGTGGACCGACGGGTTCGCCCCGCGTGCCTGCGGCTCCGCGGGCCTGGAGTATCTCGCCGTCGCCCGGGGCGAGTTGGACGGCGTCGTGTTCAGCTGGGAGGCCGCCTGGGACCATGCCGCCGGGCTGCTGCTGGTCGAGGAGGCGGGCGGCGCCCACCTCACGATCGCCGGCGAGCCGTTCCGGATCACCGGAGACAACGCCCTTCCGTTCACCGCGGCCCGCGACACCGCCACCGCCCACCGGATCGTGGACGTGCTGCTGAACCCGCACTGGTGACCCGAGCGAGGGGAGTGTCAGTCCCCCGGCATATCCTGAAGCCGAGTGGCCATCGGCTGACGAAGGGGTCCGAAGGTGCCGTCGATGCTCGATGCGGTCGTGGTGGGGGCGGGGCCTAACGGCCTGACGGCCGCCGTGGAGCTGGCCCGGCGCGGCTTCTCCGTGGCGCTCTTCGAGGCACGGGACACCGTGGGCGGCGGCGCCCGCACCGAGGAGCTCACCCTCCCCGGCTTCCGGCACGACCCGTGTTCGGCGGCCCACCCGCTGGGCATCAACTCGCCCGCGTTCCGTGCCCTGCCCCTGGAGCGCTACGGCCTCGAGTGGCTGCACCCGGACCTGCCGATGGCGCACCCCTTCCCCGACGGGAGCGCGGCCGTCCTGGCCCGCTCCGTCGCCGAGACCGCGGCCTCCTTCGGGCCCCGTGACGCCGGCACCTACCGCAGGCTGGTCGAGCCGTTCCTGCCCACGTGGGACACCCTGGCCCGGGACTTCATGTCCCTGCCGCTGACCGCGCTGCCCCGCGACCCGCTCACGCTCGCCCGGTTCGGCCTCGCCGGGCTGCCGCCCGCCGCCCTGGTGATGCGCCGCTTCCGCGACGAGCGGGCCCGCACCCTGTTCGCCGGACTCGTCGCCCACGTCATGGCCCCGCTCAGCGGCTTCGCGACCGGCGCCGTCGGCCTGGTCTTCGCGCTCGCCGCGCACGCCCGCGGCTGGCCGGTGGCCGCCGGCGGCTCCCAGGCCATCTCCGACGCCCTCGCCGCCTACCTGACGGACCTCGGCGGCGCGATCCACACCGACTACGAGGTCAAGCGACTCGACGACCTGCCGCCCGCCCGGTCGTACATCTTCGACACCTCGCCCACCGCCCTGGCCCGCATCGCGGGCCTCGGCAACTACTACCGGGACTACCGGTACGGCCCGGGCGTCTTCAAGATCGACTACGCGCTGGACGGCCCGGTCCCGTGGACGGCACCGGAGGCCCGCCGCGCCGGGACCGTGCAGATCGGCGCGGACAGCACGGAGATCGGCACCGCCCTGCGCGCCGCCTCCCGCGAAGGCCGCGCCCCCGACCGGCCGTTCATGATCACCGTGCAGCCCAGTGTCGTGGACCCGACCCGCGCCCCCGCGGACCAGCACGTCTTCTGGGCGTACGCCCACGTGCCGAACGGCTGGAGCGGCGACCTCACCGAGGTGATGGAGCGTCAACTGGAGCGCTTCGCCCCGGGGTTCCGCGACCGCGTGCTGGCCCGCGCCACCGCGGGCCCCGCCGAACTCGCCGCCCGCAACGCCAACTACGTCGGCGGCGACATCGGCGCCGGCGCGGTCTCCGGCCTGCAGATCATGCTCCGCCCCAAGCTCTCCCTGTTCCCGTACGGCACCCCGCATCCCGCCGTCTTCATCTGCTCGTCGGCCACCCCGCCGGGACCGGGCGTGCACGGCATGTCAGGGCACAACGCGGCGAAGGCCGTGTGGAGGAGGTTGCGACAGTCATGACCCGTATCACCCTCGTCCAGGGCGACATCACCCGGCAGAGCGTCGACGCCATCGTCAACACGGCCAACTCCTCCCTGCTCGGCGGCGGAGGCGTCGACGGCGCCATCCACCGCCGCGGCGGCCCCGCCATCCTCGAGGACTGCCGCAGGCTGCGCGCCTCGCACTACGGCAAGGGCCTGCCCACCGGCCAGGCCGTCGCCACCACGGCCGGCGACCTCGACGCCCGGTGGGTCATCCACACCGTCGGCCCGGTCCACTCCACCGGCGAGGACCGCTCCGAGCTGCTGGCCTCCTGCTATCGCGAGTCCCTCAGACGCGCCGACGAACTCGGCGCCAGCACCGTCGCGTTCCCCGCCGTCTCCACCGGGATCTACGGCTGGCCGATGGACGACGGCGCCCGGATCGCCGTCGCGACCGTCCAGGAGGCGGACACGGCGGTCGAGGAGGTCCGCTTCGTGCTCTTCGACGAGCGCGCCTACGACGCGTTCGCCCGGCAGCTGCCCTGACGGCACGGCACGGGGTGCCGTCGCACCTCCCGCCCCGCACCCTGGACGGCAGGGAGGCAGCAGGGAGAGGAGCAGGCGATGCCGGCCAGCGGGCGGAGGCCGCACGGCGGGTCCGGAACCAGCCGGTCCGCCGTGCCCCGGTGGCGCTCGCGGACCGCACGCCTGGTCGCCGCCGCGAAGGCCGCGCACCGGCGGGCGGAGACCCGCTTCCCGGTCGTCACGCACCTCGCCGCACGGCTGGTGTCCGTGAACATCTTCGACACCGCCACCCGCCTGGCCGCCCAGTGCTTCCTGACCGCCGTCCCGCTGCTCTTCGTCTTCGCGGCCTACGCCCCACCGGTCGTCCGGGACCAGCTGCTGCACTCCCTGCGCTCGGCCTTCGGGCTGTCCGGCCCGGTCGACACCGGAGTCCAGCAGCTGATGCAGCCGCCGAACGAGGACCTGCGGCAGACGACAGGCGTGATCGGCGGCCTCATGGCGCTGATCTCGGCCACGGCCGTCAGCCGGGCCGTGCAACGGCTGTGCAAACGCGCCTGGCAGATCCCGCGCGAGGGCACCCGGATCGCCCCGTGGCGCTGGGTGGCCTGGCTCGTCCTGTGGATCGGCGCCCTGCTCCTGGAAGGCACCCTGCACAACGGCTTCGGTCTGGGCGTCTGGCTGGGCGTCCCGGTCACCCTCGTCTGCCAGACCGGCCTGTGGTGGTGGACCCAGCACCTGCTGCTCGGCGGCCGGATCGGCTGGCGGCCCCTGCTGCCCGGCGCCCTGATCACGGCGGCCGCCCTCACCGCCCTGAGCGCGGCCGCCCAGCTGTACCTGCCGCGCGCCCTCGACCGCACCGTCGCCGAGTACGGCTCCCTGGGCTCGGTGTTCGTGCTGCTGTCCTGGCTGATCGTGGTCTGCCTGACCGCCACCGTCAGCGTCAGCGCCGGCGCGGTCCTCGCTCAGGAGCCGTTCCTCGCCGGCCGCCTCGGCAGCCCGGCGCCCCGCCGGAACCCGGAGGCGCCGCCGTCCTGACGCTCTGCGGGCCGGCCGCAACACTGGGATCCTGATCGTGCGGAGCGCCGACCACGGCCGACCGGACACGGGAGGTGATCTCTGTGGCCGCGAGGGACGACAGCGCACGGGGACCGGCCCTCGGATACGCCGACCCCCTGGGGGAGCCGTTTCTGCGCACCCGGTTCGCCGTGCCGGCCAGACCCGCCACCTTCGTCCGCAGACCCAGGCTCACCGCACACCTCGACCAGGCCCTCGACACCCCGCTGACCATGGTCAACGGCGCGGCCGGCGCCGGCAAGACGCTCCTCGTCGCCGACTGGGCGGCCCGCCTCGCCCGACCGGTGGCCTGGCTCACCAACGAGGCCGGCGACCAGGGCCCCGGCATGTTCTGGGCCCATGTCCTGCACGCCCTGCACGGCGCCGGAACACGGCCTCCCGTGGGGACCTTCGGCCCTCCCGGAGGCCCGTGCACGGTGGACCACCGGATGCTGGCCCGCCTCGCCGACGAGCTGAGCGGACGCGACCGGCCCGCGGTCCTCGTCCTCGACGAGTTCGACCGGCAGACCGCTCCGGAGACCGCCGAGCAACTGGAGTTCGTCCTGCACCACGCGGGACCGGGCCTGCGGCTGATCCTCGTCACCCGCACCGAACCCCTGCTGCCCCTGCACCGCTACCGCGCGGCCGCGGCCATGACCGAGATCAGGAACCAGGAGCTGGCCTTCACCCCCGAGGAGGCGGCCGACCTGCTGGCCCGGCACGGGCTGCGGCTGCCCGCAGATGCCGCCCGCGCCCTGGTGGAGCGCACCCGGGGCTGGGCGGCCGGACTGCGGCTGAGCGCCCTGGCCGCCCAGCAGAGCGCGGACCCGGAGACGTACCTCAAGGAGTTCGAGGCCGGCCACGGCACCATCGCCGACTTCCTCCTCGCCGAGGTGGTGGGACGGCAGCCGCCCGAGACGCAGGACCTGCTGCTGCGGGTCAGCGTCCTGGACCGGTTCGGACCCGAGCTGGCTCAGGCGCTGACCGGCCGCCCCGACGCCGGTCCGCTGCTGGCCGGGCTCTGCCGGCAGAACGCCTTCGTCGAGGACCTCGGACACTCCTGGTACCGGCTGCATCCGCTGTTCGGGGAGATCCTCCGGGTCCATCTGCGAGCCCGCTCCCCAGGGCTCGAACCCGAACTGCACCGGCGCGCCGCACGGTGGCTGCGGGCCCACGGCGCCGTACCCGAGGCGCTGGCCCACGGCGCGGCGGCGGGCGACTGGGAGTGCGCCGCCGGCACCCTCGTCGACGACCTGGCGATCGGCCGGCTCCTCACCGGCCCGCGCGCGGACGGCCTCACCGAGCTGTTCTCCGCGCTGGACCCGGAGGCCACCGGGGCGGCCGTGGAGCTGGTACGCGCGGCCCGCGGGCTGGCCGAGTACGACCTCGATCACGCACTGGCCCACCTCGACCACGCACTGGCCCGCCTCGGCCGCGCGGCGGAGAGCCCCGCCACCGGTGCGGCCGCCGCCGCGGCCCGGCTGAGCCTCGCGCTCCTGGAGTCCCTGGCGGCGAGGCTGACCGGCTCGCCGGACAGGGCCGAGCAGGCGGTGGCCGCGGTCGCCCTGCTGCGCCACGAGGTGCCCGCCCGCCTCCTCGCCAGGCATCCCGAACTCGCCGCCCTCCTCCACACCCACCTGGGCTCGGCCCGCGTCTGGGCCGGGCACTTCGACGCGGCACGGGCCGCCCTGACCGAGGTGGCCGAGCTGCCCGGTGACGCCCTGACCGAACTGCCCCGGCAGGACTGCCTCGGCCACCTGGCGCTGATCGACTACCTCGACGGCCGGCTCGACCGCGCGGAGCGCCGGGCGCTGGCCGCGGCCGACGCGACCCGCAGCTGTGGCGGACGCCCGTTCCCCGGCGCCGGCCTCGGCCAGCTGGTGCTGGCCGCCGTCGCCGTCGACCGCGACGAGCTGGAGCGGGCCCGTGCCCTGCTGGACGAGGCCGCCGAGTCCGGCCCCGGCGTCGGCGCGCCCGACCCGGTGACCGAGGCCTGCCGCGCGCTCGCCGGCGGCCGGCTGCGGCTCGCCCTCGGCGACCCGGCCGCCGCCGCGCACGCGGCCGACCCTGCCGTACGGACGCACGTGAGCTCGCCCTGGGCACGGGCGAACACGGCCCTGGCCGCCGCGGCCGTCCTGCTCGCCGAGGGCCGGACCGGCGCCGCCGCCGAGGTGCTGGACGGGATCGACGGCCTGCCCGGGCCCCTGTACGCCGCGGAGGCCGCGTGGGTGCGGCTTGCCGCCGGCCACCGCGAGGACGCCCTGGGGACGGCCGACCGGCTGTGCGCGGACGCCCGGTCCGGCCCCGGCGTCACCGTCCGGGCCACCCTGGTGCGCGCCCGCGCGGCGGCCGAGGCGGGGGACCCCGGCACCGCCCGCAAGCTGCTCGCCCGGGCACTCCTGGAGGCACGCCGGGACCGGCTGCGCCGCCCGTTCCTCGACGCCGGGCCGGGGATCCGCCGCCTCCTGGACGCCCCGCCGCTGCACGGCCTGGCCGCCGGCTGGCTCTACGGCGACGGCCCCGGCGCCGGTTCCCCGCCGCTGCTCGTCGAGGAGCTGAGCGGCCGCGAGCGCGAGGTCCTCGGCCGGCTGGCGCAGATGATGTCCACCCAGGAGATCGCCGCCGATCTGTACGTCTCCGTGAACACCGTGAAGACGCATCTCAAGAGCATCTACCGGAAACTGGGCGTCGGCCGGCGCGGCGACGCGGTGCGCCGGGCCCGCGAGCGCGGACTGCTCTGACCGTTGCCCGCCCCGGCCCGGTTCACCTGTGCCGGGTGAGGCCGGCCGGTGGCCGCGGGGGCAGGATCACGGAACGGACAGACCGCAGCAGACCCGCGGCGGGAGACGGCTCATGCGCTACGAGATCCGCGTCGAAGGGGTTATGTCGGAGACGCTGACCAGGGCCTTCCCTGAGATGGAACACGTGACGATGTCCGGCGAGACGGTCCTGTTCGGTCCCGTCGTCGACGAGGCGCATCTGTACGGCCTGCTGAATCGCTGCCTGTCGCTGGGGCTGCGGGTCGTCGAGATGCGGCGCCTGCCGGAGTGACGGGGCCGAGGTGCCGTCAGCCGCGCACGATCACCCGCACCGGGTGAGGAACCCCGGCGCCCGCCGTGCGCACGCTGGGACGGCAGGGCCCGGCCGACCGGCCGGCGCCGTGGACGGAGGACGTACATGAGCGCGCAGACCTACCTCGCATACGACTATCCGCTGCTGAGCGCCTTCTGGACGATGTTGTGGCTCTTCCTGTGGATCATGTGGCTCGTCCTGCTGTTCCGGGTCATCGTGGACATCTTCCGCGACGACTCGATGGGCGGCTGGGCCAAGGCCGGCTGGCTGGCCCTCTGCATCGTCGTCCCCTTCCTGGGCGTCCTCGTCTACGTGATCGCCCGCGGCAAGGGGATGGGGCAGCGCGAGATCGCCCAGGCCCGCGACCAGCAGAAGGCGTTCGAGTCGTACATCCGGCAGACCGCGAAGAGCGGCCCCGGCCGGACCAGCAGCGTCGACGAACTGGCCAGGCTCTCCGAGATGAAGTCCCGCGGTGACATCTCGGACGAGGAGTTCCGCAGGGCCAAGGCACTGGTCCTGAGCGACTACGGGCCGGCCGAGCGCTCCGGCTCCGGTTCGGTGCCCACCGCCCACGGGCGCTGAGCACCCCCTCCGAGAACGAATCGAGGCAGCCCCATGACCGCCACACATCCCGCGCACCACCCCCGTCAGCACACCGCCAAGATGGCGTGGGCCGGCGGACTGACCGCCTTCGCCGCCGTCATGCTCATGATCGCCGGACTGCTGGCGGTGTTCCGGGGCATCATGGCGATCGCCCAGGACGACGTCTTCGTCACGACCCCCAACTACGTGTTCAAGTTCGACCTCACCAGCTGGGGTTGGATCCACCTGGTCCTGGGCGTGATCGCCGTGGTCGTCGGCATCGGCCTCCTCCAGCCGGCCGCGTTGGCACGCGGCGCCGGGGTGGCCATCGCCGCGCTGGTGATCATCGCCAACTTCCTGTCCCTGCCGTACTACCCGGTCTGGTCCGTCGTGATGATCGCGCTGTCCGGGTTCATCATCTGGGCGCTGTGCGTGGCGCGCGGCGACGAGACCGCGGACACGGGCCCGGCCACGGGCGCGGACCTGCGCTGACGGTCCGGTGCGTGCCGCCCTACTCGTGCGGGACTCCGCTCAGGCCGAGTCCCGCACGACGGTCCGCGTCGGCACCGGTACCAGGCCCGCCGTGTCCGGCCCCACCGCGGTCCGCGCGGCCGTAGCCGACTGTGGCGCGCGAGAAGTGCTCGCGGCCGCCCCGTCGTTCGGCGTGCCCCTCCCGGATCCGCTCACCGGCCGGCCCCGGCCCCGGCTCATCGGCCCGCGCCGGCCCCGGCATGCGGCCGCCCGGCCCCGGTGGCGCCGGACGGGACCAGATGGGCCTCGGCCGCACGGCGGAACGCCGGGAGCAGGGGATGCCGGTCCCCGGCCCGGACGGCGAGGACCACCTGGAGCGGGACCGCGTCCTCGATCGGGACGGCGACGATGTCCGGCCGCAGGCCGCCGCTGAACCCGGCCGGCGCCAGCGACACCACCTCACCGCTCGCCACCAGCTCCAGCTTGTCCTCCAGGGTCTCCACCAGGGCGCCCAGGTTGGCGTGGCCGGGGGGATTCGCGCCGATCCGGTCGGCGCCGGTGAAACGGGGGAGCGGCTCGTCGGCGAAGTCGGCCAGGGTGACCGACTCCCGGCCGGCCAGCCGGTGGCCGAGCGGCACCAGGAGGACGCGCGGCTCGTCGTAGAGGACCGTGATGTCCAGGCCGTCGGCGGCGAACAGGAACCTGGTCACCACCACGTCGACCCGGTGGTCGAGGAGCGCGGCGCGCGGTTCGTTCCAGTCCACGTGCAGGGTGCCGACGTCGGCCTCCGGGTGGCGGTGGCGCAGTTCGCGCACGGCCGGGGTGACGATCTGGTGGGTGGTGTAGCCGACGGTGAACGGGCCGTGCCCGGCGGCCGAGCGGGCGCTGGCGGCGGCCCGGGCGGCGATCCGCAGCAGCTCCCTGGCCTGCGGCAGAAAGGTCTCCCCGGCCTCGGTGAGCCGGGTGCCGCGCGGGGTGCGGTCGAGCAGCCGGACGCCCAACTCCCGCTCCAGCCGCCGGATCTGACGGCTCAGCGACGGCTGCGCGAGATGCAGTGCGTCGGCCGCGCGGCCGAAGTGCAGCTCCTCGGCGACCACGGTGAAGTAGCGCACCAGGCGCAGCTCCAGGTCCATCGGCGGTACGGAGGAATCGGGCACCCCTCGACTCTACTCCCGGCGTCCGTGCTCCCGCCGCGGTGAGCTGCGGTCATGACCGAACGGGCATCACCGGGTACGGAACAGGTCTTGGACCCGGCAGCGGGGCCGGACGCAGGCTGAGGTCGTCCCAGCACATCCACTCTCCACGAGGTGATCTGTCATGCGTGTGTTCGTCACCGGTGCCACCGGGTTCATCGGCAGCGCGGTGGTCCGCGAACTGCTCGGTGCCGGCCATCAGGTGCTCGGCCTCGCCCGCTCGGACGCGGCCGAGGCAGCCCTGAAGGAGGCGGGAGCGGAGGCGCACCGCGGCGACCTGAACGACACCGACGGGCTGCGGGCGGCCGCGGGAGCGGTGGACGGGGTGATCCACACGGGCTACAACCACGACTTCTCCGACATGCCCGGCGCCCTCCGTACCGAACTCGACGCGCTGCAAGCCCTCGGCGACGCGCTCGCCGAGTCCGGCCGGCCCCTGGTCGTCACCTCGGTGACCGGCCTCCTCACCCCCGGGCGCCTCGGCACCGAGGAGGACGCGCCCGACCCCACCGGCCCCGGCGCCCACCGGGCCGAGGCGGAACGCGCCGCCCTGGCCCTGGCCGACCGCGGCGTGCGGGTGTCGGCGATCCGGCTCCCGCAGGTGCACGGAGCGGGCGACCACGCCTTCGCCCCGTTCCTGATCGGCATCGCCCGCGACAAGGGTGTCGCCGCCTACCTGGGGGACGGCGCCAACCGCTGGTCGGCCGTGCACCGTCTGGACGCCGCCACCCTCTACCGCAAGGCCCTGGAGACGGCCCCAACCGGGGCCGTGCTGCACGCGGTCGCGGACGAGGGGGTTCCGCTCCGCGCCATCACCGAGGTCATCGGCCGCCGACTCGACGTGCCGGTCGTCTCCCTCGCACGGGAGGAGGCGGCCGGCCACTTCGACTGGATGGCGGCCTTCGTCGGCAACGACAACCCCACGTCCGGCGCCGCCACCCGGGAGCGGTACGACTGGCGGCCCGCCCAGCCGGGTCTGCTGGCCGACCTCGACCAGGACCACTACTTCGCCTGACGGCCGCAACCACAGGTCGCCGGGGTCCCGGAGGTCAGCGCACCTACGTGTCGGATTTCCGCCAGCATCGGCCACCCCCGGTGGCCGATGCTGGAGCCATGCAGAAAGGGATGCACCTCGACCGCGAGCACTGTGTACGGGCCGTGCAGTCGAAGGACGCGCGGTTCGACGGCTGGTTCTTCACGGCCGTCCTGACCACCCGCATCTACTGCCGGCCCAGCTGCCCGGTGGTACCGCCCAAACCCGGGAACATGACGTTCTACCCGAGCGCCGCCGCCTGCCAGCAGGCCGGGTTCCGGGCCTGCAAGCGCTGCCGTCCCGACACCAGCCCCGGCTCCCCGGAGTGGAACCAGCGCGCCGACCTGGTCGCCCGCGCCATGCGGCTGATCGCCGACGGGGTCGTGGACCGCGAGGGCGTCCCCGGCCTCGCCGCCCGCCTCGGCTACAGCCCCCGGCAGGTGGAGCGCCAGCTGCTCGCCGAACTCGGCGCCGGCCCGCTCGCCCTGGCCCGCGCCCAACGCGCCCAGACCGCCCGGCTGCTGATCGAGACCACCGCGCTGCCGATGGCGGAGGTCGCCTTCGCGGCCGGCTTCTCCTCGATCCGCACCTTCAACGACACCGTCCGCGAGGTCTTCGCGCTCTCGCCGACCGACCTGCGCAACCGCCGCCCCAAGTCGGCGCATCAGACGCCGGGCGCACTCACCCTCCGGCTGCCCTTCCGCGCCCCCCTCAATCCCGACAACCTCTTCGGCCACCTCGCGGCCACCGCCGTACCCGGCGTCGAGGAGTGGCGGGACGGCGCCTACCGGCGGACCCTGCGGCTGCCGTACGGCCACGGCATCGCCGCCCTCACCCCGAAGCCCGACCACATCGCCTGCCGGCTCACCCTCAGCGACCTGCGGGACCTGCCCGTCGCCATCAGCCGCTGCCGGCGCATGCTCGACCTGGACGCCGACCCGGTCGCCGTCGACGACCAGCTGCGCACGGACCCCATCCTCGCCCCGCTGGTCGACAAGGCGCCCGGACGGCGGGTGCCCCGTACGGTCGACGAGGCGGAGTTCGCCGTCCGGGCCGTGCTCGGCCAGCAGGTCTCCACCGCCGCCGCCCGCACCCACGCCGCCCGCCTGGTGGCCGCCCACGGCACCCCGGTGGACGACCCCGAGGGCGGCCTCACCCACCTCTTCCCGTCCCCCGAGGCGCTCGCGGACGTGCCGCCGGACTCCCTGGCGATGCCCCGCACCCGCCGCACCACCTTCACCACCCTCGTCGGCCAACTCGCCGACGGCAGCCTCCACCTGGGCGTCGAGAGCGACTGGGCCGAGGCACGGGCCCGGTTGCTCGCGCTCCCCGGCTTCGGCCCCTGGACCGTCGACGTCATCGCCATGCGCGCCCTCGGCGACCCCGACGCCTTCCTCCCCACCGACCTCGGAATCCGGCGCGCCGCCCAGGAGCTGGGCCTGCCCGGCACCCCGGCCGCCCTCACCGCCCGCGCGGCGGCCTGGCGCCCCTGGCGGGCCTACGCCGTCCAGTACCTGTGGGCGACCGACAGCCACCCGATCAACTTCCTGCCCGTATGAAGGAGTTCAAGGACACCGCCGTGAAGAACCACACCGTGACCGACAGCCCCTACGGCCCCCTCACCCTGGTGGCCGAGGACGGCATCCTCTGCGGCCTCTACATGGAGGACCAGCGCCACCGCCCGCCCGAGGAGACTTTCGGAGCCCGCGACGACGGCCTCTTCACCGAGGCCGAGGAACAGCTGACCGCCTACTTCGAGGGCGAGTTGACGGAGTTCACCGTCGAACTGCGCCTGAGCGGGACCCCGTTCCAGCGCAGCGTCTGGGAACAGCTGTGCCTGATCCCCTACGGCGAGACCCGCTCCTACGGCGAACTCGCCGAAGCCCTGGGCAACCCCCAGGCCTCCCGCGCGGTGGGCCTCGCCAACGGCCGCAACCCCGTCGGCATCATCGTCCCCTGCCACCGGGTGATCGGCGCGAGCGGCAGCCTCACCGGCTACGGCGGCGGCCTGCCCCGCAAGCAGCGCCTGCTCGACTTCGAACGGGGAGCAGGCCTCTTCTGACCGGCTCGGGAGCGGCGGCTAACCGGGCTGCAGGGCGGCGAGCAGCTTCGGCAGGGCGGTGCCGATCGGCTCCCGGACGATCTCGTCGGCCCGGTCGTCGTAGGGCGTCGGCTCCGCGTTGACGATGACCAGCCGGGCGCCGTGGTCGGCGGCGACGCCCGCGAGCCCGGCGGCCGGCTGGACCTGGAGGCTGCTGCCGACGGCGACGAAGACCTGGCAGGCCTTGCTGATGGCAAGGGCGTCGCCGAGGACGGCCGGGTCGAGCCGTTCGCCGAACATCACGGTCGCGGACTTGAGGATGCCGCCGCACTCCAGGCACGGCGGGTCCTCCTCGCCGGCCTCCACCCGGGCGAGCGCGTCCGCCATCGGGCCGCGCGCCCCGCACTTCGTGCACACCACGCTGCGTGCGGAGCCGTGCAGTTCGAGCACCTTGCGGGCGGGCATCCCGGCGAGCTGGTGCAGCCCGTCCACGTTCTGCGTGATGACCCGCACGGGTGTCCCCGACCGCTCCAGCTCGGCGACCGCCCGGTGCGCCGCGTTGGGCTCGGCCATGAGCGCGCGGTTCTGCCGTCGCATCTGCCAGGACCGTCGCCGGATCTCCGGGTCCCCCATGTAGTACTCGTACGTCACGAGCTTCTCGGCCTCGGGATCCTTCCGCCACAGACCGTTCGGACCGCGGTAGTCAGGGATGCCGGAATCAGTGGAGATCCCTGCTCCGCTGAGGATGGCGACGAGTGGCCTGTTCATGGGCCGAGAGTAGGACGCCTGCCCGCCCGGAGCGAACGGATATCCAAGGCGCCGCACGAAGCAACAGCGGCAAGAAGTTGCTGCCGCTGGCGGTCAAGAAGGACGCCCCGACCAGCGGACACGCTGACTGGAGCACCCAGACCTCGTATTCCCCTCCACCGCCGTGCACGCCTCCGGATGGCTGCAGCGACCGAGGTGGCTCACCGATGCAGAAGGTCCCGCGATGGGGCAAAGTGGACGGAGAGCCGAACAGCCGGGACAGCGCCTCCACGGGGTGTGCGCTCCAAGGTGCACGTGGAAAAACCACTGGTCACCGGACCGGAATGCGTTCCGGAAGGGCGCCCGCTGTACCAATGCCCATCAGACCAGTGGCCTGTTAATCGCATGAGGAGCGGGCAAGTGGAATTCAATAAGACAGACACGGCGCTTGTGTTCATTGATCCACAGAACGACGTGCTGAGCGAGGGTGGAGCGAACTGGGACGTGGTGGGGGCGAGCGTCACAGAAAACAGGACCGTCGAGAATATGGAGAGAATCTTCGAGGTGGCGAAGGCAGTCGGATACGAAGTCTTCATCTCGCCCCATTACTTCTACCCGACCGACAGCGGTTGGCGCATGAACGGTCCGCTGGAGACAAACGAACTGGAGACACATACGTTCGAACGGGCGGGGCAGCTCGATCTGGCGGGATTCCGGAACTCCGGGGCAGACTGGCTGGAGCGCTTCAAACCCTATATTGAGGACGGGAGAACGGTGGTCGCAAGCCCGCACAAGGTATTCGGGCCGGAAACCAACGACCTGGTACTGCAACTGCGTAAGCGAAAAATTCAAGGAATTATTCTTGGTGGGATGTTGGCGAACATGTGCGTTGAGTCCCATATGCGTCACCTCATCGAGGAGGGATTTGAAGTCGCCGTGGTCAGGGATGCAACAGCTGGACCCCGACACCCGGTCTGGGGCGACGGTTATCAGGCGGCCATGATCAACTACCGCTTCTTCGCCCATGCTTTGCTGGCGACGGACGAACTGGTCGACCTGATGCACTGAGGGAAGCGCTGTGGGAACACGCATCGTCCCTTCGTGGCCGGCTCCCGGAACTCTTGGCGACCGTCGCAGTGGCCTTGGCAAAGGCCCAGTGGCTGCCCGCCACCCCGGAGACCGTCGACGTCCCCCTCGTCGGCCAGATCGCCGCAGGGGAAAGTACCGGTCTCGGTAGGAGGCGACCCGTTTCACCTCGCGACGGCCGAGCCTGCTGGATCCCCCAGTGGTTTCTGATGCAG
The DNA here is from genome assembly GCF_042894765.1 of Streptomyces sp. NPDC001507. NCBI lineage: Bacteria > Bacillati > Actinomycetota > Actinomycetes > Kitasatosporales > Streptomycetaceae > Streptomyces > Streptomyces sp. NPDC001507. The sequence goes on along the minus strand of NZ_JBIAVV010000006.1, from coordinate 213,871 downwards.
ACTCGGATGACAGGTTGACCTGCCCCACCTCTCAGGTTCCAGTTCTGGTGGCTAACTGACAGCCCTTCACGGAAGGCTGGCAGTCATGCCTCGTCCCTATCCTCCGGAGTTCCGGGCACGTGCCATCGCGCTGGTCCGCGCCGGCAAGCAGGCCAGACAGACGGCGGTGAGACGACCTTGGCCGTTACCTCCCCCTGGACCGGTCAGCTCATCGGAGAGGTCAGTGTGCCCACCGATGAGCGGGTGGAGGAGGCGGTGGCGGCGGCGTATGCCGTTCGCGATGAGTTCGCGGCTACTCCCGCATATGTTCGTGCCGCCGCGCTCGACCACGTGAGCAAGCGCCTTATCGAGCGCAGCGAGGAGATCGCGCAGCTCATCTCCGCGGAGAACGGAAAGCCGATCAAGTGGGCTCGCGTAGAAGTGGGCCGTGCGGTGTCCGTGTTCCGGTTCGCCGCGGAGGAAGCCCGCCGCTTCAACAGCGGTGAGGCTCAGCGGCTCGACACTGACGCCGGCGGCCAGGGCCGACTGGCGCTCACCCGCCGCTTCCCGAAGGGCGTTGTGCTGGGGATCACGCCGTTCAACTTCCCGCTGAACCAGTGTGCCCACAAAGTCGCCCCGGCTATCGCGGCCGGCGCCCCGATCATCCTGAAGCCGGCGCCCAATACCCCGCTCTCGGGTCTGATCATCGGTGACCTCCTTGCCGAGACCGAACTGCCCGCCGGTTCATGGAGCATCCTGCCGGTCGCCAATGACCGAATGCCGGGGCTGGTGCAGGACGAGCGCCTGCCCGTCATCTCGTTCACCGGCTCCGAGAGGGTCGGGTACGCCATCATGGACTCCGTTTCCAGAAAACACTGCACGTTGGAGCTCGGCGGGAACGGTGTTGGCCGACTTCACGGGCGACGAGGATCTTGACCGGGCCGCCGCGCGCATCGCTACGTTCTCCAACTACCAGGGCGGACAGTCCTGTATCTCTGTGCAGCGTGTGATAGCTGACGCCGCGGTGTACGACCGGCTGTTGCCGCGTATCGTCGCAGCCGTCAAATCTCAGGTCACCGGGGACCCTTCGAATGACAGAACTGATGTGGGTCCGCTTGTCAGCGAGGACGCAGCGTGCCGCGTCGAGTCATGGGTCGACGAAGCCGTCGGTTCCGGGGCCACGCTGTACACGGGCGGCAAGCGGGAGGGCGCCTCGTACACGCCTACGGTCCTCGCGGATGTTCCAGCAGACACGACCCTGGCCTGCGAGGAGGTCTTCGGGCCAGTTCTGACGGTACTCAAGGTGTCCAGCGAGGCCGAGGCTTTCGCGGCCGTGAACGACTCCAAGTACGGGCTGCAGACAGGGGTGTTCACACGCAACCTGCAGGCTGCCTTCCGGGCACACCGGGCTCTGGAAGTCGGCGGAGTCGTGATCGGCGACGTGCCCTCCTATCGCGCCGACCAGATGCCCTACGGCGGAGTCAAGCAGTCTGGTGTCGGCCGCGAAGGAGTGAAGTTCGCCATGGCGGACTACACCCATGAGCGTGTGCTGGTCCTCACCGATCTTGCGTTGTAGTAGGGCGCCCACAGCCCTCCGGGAGCCGCGTCCTCGCCGCTCGTCCACACGGGGCGGTGGCCACGGATCTCGACATCACCGCCGAATCGCTTCGGGCCTGGGTGCGCAAGGATGAGGCCCATGCCGCGCCCGAGGACCGCGATGGCAGAGGGAACGCGGCGGAGGAACTGGCCCGGCTGCGGGCGGAGAACGCCCGGCTGCTCAAGGCTGAGCAAGAGTGGCAGCCGGAACGCCAGATCCTGCGCAGGGCAGCGGCCTACTTCGCCCGAGGGGTGAAGTAGGCCCCCACCGCTGCGACTTCATCTCCGAGGACCGCGCCGACTTCGGCGTGCAGCCGAACTGCGTGCGAGGGAACGGAAGATCAGCCGCAAGCGCGTCACCCGGCTGATGCGCATCCACCACATCGTCGGCCGGCACCTACGCAAGAGGAAGCGGACGACGATCGAGGACAGGACCGCGCCGCCCACGCCGGACCTGGTCATGCGCGACTTCACCGCGGACACGCTGAATACCAGGTGGTGCGGCGACATCACTTACATAGCCGTCGGCTCGACGTCGCTCTGTCCCGCCACAGTGATCGACATCTGCTCCAGGAAGGCGGTGGGCTGGTCGATCGCCGACCACATGCGCACCTCGCCGGTCACCGACGCGATCAAGATGGCCGTGGCCGCCCGCGGCGGCCGGGTTCGCGGCGTCGTCTTCCACACGGACAGAGGCGCCCAATACAGCGCGGCCGCCCCCGCCGATGTCTGCCGCCGGCATGGCGTCCGCCGCGCGTCGCATGAAACCCGGTGTCCACTCCCAGGGATCAACCGCAGGTTCCGGATGCCATCGCTTGCGTACACACCGGTGGGGCTGCGCCCGCCCGTTGGGTTCGGTGTGCCTACCGGTGTGATCGCGACGCGGGCAGGGCGACTGTCGTCTTCGCCGGGACAGGCACAGCGCATCCTCTTGCGGCGATCAGATCTGGTTGAGTCCGCCATCCACGAAAAGCTCGGATCCGGTGACGAAGCTGCTCTCGTTGCCGGCGAGGAACAGTGCGGCAGCCGCGGCCTCGTCCGGCTGCCCCATGCGACCCAGCGGAACCTGGCTGGCGAAGGCGTCCCTCATCTGTGCGGCCTGGTCGGCGTCGGCGGCCAGGCCGGTGTTGCCCGGGGTGACGATCGGGCCGGGGACCAGGGTGTTCACCCGGATCGCGCGGCCGCTCAGTTCGTTGGCCCAGGTGCGCGAGAAGGAACGGACCGCAGCCTTGGACGCGGCGTACACGCCAAAGGCGGCGCCGCCCGAGGTCGCGGCAGTCGATCCGGTCAGGATCACCGAGGCGCCGTCGTTGAGCAGCGGAATGGCCTTCTGAACTGTGAAGAGCATTCCCCGTACGTTGATGTCGAAGGTGGCGTCGAAGTGCTCCTCGGTGACCTGCTCAAGTGCAGCGAACTCACCGCCGCCCGCGTTGGCGAAGAGTACGTCGATGGGGCGGCCTCGCTCGGCGACAGCCGCGTAGAGGCGGTCGATGTCCGCGAGCTCCGCGACGTCACCCCTGACGGCGGTGGCGTCGCCGCCGATCTCGGCCAGCGCGGCGTCGAGGGCCTCCTGCCGGCGGCCGGTGATGAACACGTGGGCGCCTTCACGTGCGAATCGCTTGGCGGTGGCCAGTCCGATTCCGCTGTTGCCTCCGGTGATGACTGCCGTCTTCCCGTCAAGCTGTCCCATGATCGTTTACCCCTGTCCGGTGCGAACGCCAGAAGTCGCGCACCAAGTGTCACTGCGGTTCTACAGCCCGAACCGGACGGCCCGAGCCCAGTTCTGGACTATACGGTAAAGAACCCTGTTATGGACCGCACGGACAAAAACGTGACAGTGCCCACGCTGTCGAGGCGCGACAGGGCGGCCGGCACGGGTTTGTCCGCGAGGGGTGCCGGGAGCACCTGAGGGGGAGCCGTGCACTGCATGCCCCATGTCGCCCGGCCTCGCCCTGCACGGCGGCCCCGCGCGGCGGCGACGAGGGGGAACGCCCGGTCCTCCCGCGTCGCCGCGAGCAGCCGGGCCCGTGCCGCGTGCCCGACGATCTGGACCGATAGGTCAAGAAGGAGGTAGGCTGCAGTCATGGGGCGACCGCGGAATTTCGATGACAAGCAGGTACTGGAGTCTGCGCGCGAGCAGTTCTGGAATCAGGGGTACGCGGCTACGTCACTGCAGAACCTGACGGACGCCACCGGACTGGGCAAGGGAAGTCTCTACGGCGCCTTCGGCGACAAGCGGCAGCTGTTCCTGCACGTACTGGACGGCTACCGCGAGGAACAGCTGAACGGCGTCCGGGCGGTCCTCGCCGGGCCCGGGACGCCCTTCGAACGCCTGACCCTGCTCGTCGAGGGGGTGGCCAAGGGATTCACGGAGGACCCGCAGCGCCGCGGCTGTCTTCTGGTCAACAGCACGTCCGAGCTGCACAGCAACGATCCGGATGTGGTCTCCCGAGCCCGGACCACCTATCAGGCGGTCGAAGATCTTCTGATCGCCTGCGTAAAGGAAGCCCAGGACGACGGGACGGTCGAACCGAGCGCGGACGCCCAGGAGCTCGGGCGACTGCTCCTCGCCGTCATGCAGGGCATCGAGTTTCTCGCCAAGACCGACATGGACGGCTCGGCTCTGCTGCAGATAGGCCAGGCCGCCCTCAAGCAGCTGTCCCGGCACTGAACGTCCTGCGGGTCGGCATCGTCCACAGGTGATATGCCGACGAACAGCGATCAGGGTGGGCCCACCTGGATCGGCGCGCGAGCGTCCAGCACACCTGGTCTTCGAACGCTCCCGCGAATGACCCGGCCGCCCGGCCCCGGCACAGTCGCCGGCCCGCCCCTTTCGTCATGCCCTTGAGTGGGCCCTCTTCGGCCGTGCGGCTGCGCCATCGACTGCGCCTCCCCGCGGGCCGGACGACGCGCAGGCAGCCGACGGCGCCGACCGTTTCACGCGAGTTCGCACGAGTTCAGATAGTGCATTGATCGACTGGCTTCGCAACGCATGCGAAGGAGACCTGCGTTCTTGACTGAACGGTCCATAAGTTCTACCTTTGAAGTGCGACCCGTTGATTTGCTCCTGCAACGGAACCTCGGGTCGGCGGTAGACAGGTACAGACTGTTCCGCTGCACGGCAGGGAAACCGCCGGGCGGGACTGCGCGAGGTCTCGCGTGCCGCTCCGCGAACGACTGCACACGCCCAACGAAAAGTGATCACCATGACCACCCCTCCCCAGCCGCCCTTCACCTACAGCCTCCACAACGTGACGATTTCCGTCAGTGACCTCGACGCGTCGATCCAGTGGTGGAACCGGGTGTTCGGCCTCACCCTGCTGGCGAAGTCCCGCTTCGACGCCATCGGAGCGGACGTTGCCTTCTTGGAGGGGCCCGGTTTTCGGCTGGAGCTCCTTCAGCCCGCAAACGGTGTGCGGATCCCTGAACTGACGGCAGAGCCCCCCGCCCACATCCGCCCGATCGGCAACAAGGCCCTGGTCTTCCGTGTCGAAGACCTCGACAGCGTGACCCGCACCTTCCGTGATCTGGGGGTGACGACCGTCTGGGAGCAGATGGACCTCGGCGACGGCAGTATCTCGACCGCGATCCGTGACAACGACGGAAATCTCATCAACGTCTTCCAGCGGGGCGCAAGCCCGGTCGGCTGACGCGGCGAACCGATCAACCTGGCCGCCGAGCCAGATTCAGCCGCTCCGGACGTAGTTGTCCGGGACATGGTTCGGGAGCACCGCCGACCGCCGCCGCTGCCTGACGCAGGTTTGCGGCGGTCGGCCGGCGAATGCCCTTTGCGCATGTGGCCAACGCCGGTCTGTCAGGCGATGAGTCGCCCCCGGGCGGTTCGCGGCGCCGATTCCCAGCAGCTCCAGCGGCAGTGCTGCCGTTCACCGGGGTGCGAGCCGTCGCTAACTCCGCGCGAACTCAAGCAGGTCCTTGTTGAAGATCTCGGCGTACTTGGGCACCATCGCAAGGCCATGAGGCGCGCCCTCGTAGACCTTGTACTGCGCACCCTTGACGATCTTGGATGATTTGGCGCCCGCGGAGACGATGGGCACGATCTGGTCGTCGTCGCCATGCACGATCAGTGTCGGCACATCGACCTTCTTCAGGTCCTCGGTCGTGTCCGTCTCGGAGAACGCCTTGATGCAGTCGTAGGCGCCCTTGATGCCGACTGTCATGCTCCAGAGCCAGAACTCGTCACGTGTTCCCTGGGAGACGGTCGAGCCCTCACGGTTGGCACCGTAGAACGGGGCACTCAGGTCCTTGTAGTACTGCGAGCGGTCCGTGAGCACACCCTGCCGAATCTCGTCGAACACCTCGATCGGCAGGCCCTCGGGGTTGGCTTCCGTCTTCAGCATCAGCGGCGGGATCGCGCCGAGCAGGACCAGCTTGGCGACCCGTGCCGTGCCGTGCCGGCCGATGTAGCGGGTGACTTCGCCGCCGCCGGTGGAGTGCCCGACCAGAATGACGTCGTGCAGGTCTTCGGCTTCGATGACCGCGGCCAGGTCGTCGGCGTACGTGTCGAGGTTGTTGCCGTCCCAGGGCTGACCGGAGCGGCCGCCACCGCGCCGGTCGTGAGCGATGGCGCGGAATCCGTTGTCCACCATGAGCTTCATCTGGGGGTCCCAGGCGTCGGCGGTGAGCGGCCAGCCGTGGGAGAAGACCACGGGCTGGCCCGAGCCCCAGTCCTTGTAGAAGATCTGCGTGCCGTCCTCGGCGGTGGCGAAGGGCATGGATGCGCTCCTCTCGATGTCCGCTCGCGGGCCCCTTCCGTCACGCCCTCCGGGAATGTGACGCGTCACGCCCTCCGGGAATGTGACGCGAAGCGGCGCCGCATGAGGTCAACGTTAATTGGGGGGCGGCGATTCAGCGCGTCTGGAACCACCGCTCCGGTACGAGTGGGACGGTCGTTGCCTGACAGGCGAGGAAGCGGTCTGTCTCGTACGGTGGTCTTTGCGGTCAGGAGAATTCACCGGTTACGCCACCCGGGTGAACTCCGGGCACGGTCACCCACCCGCCCTGAACATCACCACCGGTGGCGGGCGGCAGCCAGGTGATCACGGGCCGTTTACTCCTCGTTCTGTGCCACGTGGAGGGCAGGACATGGGATCTGAGGTTGACGTGCTGGTCGTCGGTGCTGGGCCAGCGGGGTTGCTGCTCGCAGGTGACCTGGCCGAGGCCGGAGTGCGCTGCACCGTCGTGGAACGGCGAGAAGGGGAATCCCAGCTGACCCGCGCATTCGCCGTTCACGCCCGAACGATGGAGCAACTGGACGCCCGCGGCCTGGCCGACGACCTGCTTCTGACCGGCCTCCGCAACCCGGTCCTGCAATTTCTGCGGATCGATCTGTCGCACCTGCCGACCCGCTACCCCCACGTGCTCGTGACGCCGCAGTACAACACCGAGCGACTGCTCCTGTCCCGCGCCCTGACACACGGCGTGAACATCATGCGGGCCCACGAAGTGACTGGCGTCCAGCAAGACCCCAGCGGTGTCGACGTCACCGTGAAGACACCGGCCGGCACTGAACGCAGCCTGCGCGCAGACTTCGTCGTCGGCGCGGACGGACGAAACAGCTGCGTGCGCCAGTCCCTCGGCCTCCCGTTCCCCGGCCGCTCCGCCGTTCGCTCCATGATGCTCGCAGACGTCCGGATGGCTGATCCGCCGAAGAAGCCGCCCACCGTGGCAGCGACCGGAGACGTCTTCGCCATCGTCGTCCCGTTCGGCGACGGCTGGTTCAGGGTCATGGCCTGGAACCGCCACCACCCCATGCCCGACGACGCATCGGTCGATCTGGAAGAAATCAAAGACGTCGCCCGCCAGGCGCTCGGCAGCGACTTCGGCATGCACGACCCTCGCTGGCTCTCCAGATTCCACAGCGACGAACGCCAGTCACCCCGCTACCGAGTAGGCCGGATATTCCTCGTCGGCGACGCCGCCCACGTCCATTCCCCGGCCGGCGGCATGGGCCTCAACACCAGCATCCAGGACTCCGCAAACCTGAGCTGGAAACTCGCAGCCGTTCAGCGTGGCCGCGCACCAGACACCCTGCTCGACAGCTATCAGAACGAACGGCACCCGGTGGGACACCGGGTTCTGCGGATGAGCGGGGCACTGCTCCGCGGCGTCCTCACCACACCACGGGCATTGTGCGGCCTCCGTGACTTGTCAGCGCGTACGGTGCTGCAGACCCCACCAGTGGCCCGACGACTGGCCATGGCAATCTCGGGTATCGACATTTCCTACGCCGCCGCGGTCGGCGCGCATCCCCTTGTCGGGAAGCGGGCACCCGACGTCCCCCTCAGCGACGGACGCAGACTCTACGAAGCCCTCCGTAAGCGGCGGTTCGTCCTTGTCACACCGTCCGACACGGAGCGCTTCCCCTCACTGATCACAGAGTGGGCCGGCGAGGTGGAGATCGTATCCCCGAAGGGCGCTACCAAAATGAGTGTTCTGGTCAGACCAGACGCCTATATCGGATGGGCCATCTCGGACGAGTCACCTGACCATCGCATCGACGCGGCCAGCAAAGCATTGACCGAATGGTGCGGCACACAGGGCTCCAGCTCTGTAGCCCCTTCACCCGACTAGGCAGTGTCGTCAAATGATCTCGTGTGGTGGATCACGGCCGGGTGAGGGTCCCCATGAACTGTCCGATGCCGAATGGGGTTCGTCCGGTCGTTGCTGCCCGTGTCGTCGCGTGGGCGCAGGCGGCTGGAGGACCGCAGGGTCCTCAACGGGATCGTGTGGAAGTTCCGTACGGGCACGCGGCCTGGCGGGACGTGCCCGAGCGGTACGGGGATCGCTCCGGCGCCGGAGGCAACGGACAAGTAGGCGGCGGCTACTGAAGAGCCGTGGCACCGGCAATCCGCACGGTGGCGCCGCCGACATTCTCCGTCGCGGTGAACGGCAGTCGAAAATCGGTGGCCGCCTGAACCCGCCGACCCCACGCTGTACGGCATGGAACAACCGCAACGCGGGATCCGTGCGGCCTATACGGATTCCACGATCACCGTCTACTCGGCCTGCCCGCCGTTCGCGAGGGCTGTTTCCCCGCCGTGTGGAAGCGCGACAGAATGACGTGGATCATCAAGCCGTGTTCACAGACCCTTCCGCGGCAGTGGTGGCGCGGACGGGAACGCTCGCTGGGTTGCGGGGAGGCCCTGCGCAGTCAGTCGAACGCCACGATCAGGCGGACTCCGTCGTCCCCGAATCGGCCGGCCAGAGCCTTCATCACAGCGAAGACGTGCGGCCACTGAGTCTCCGCCCCCAGGACAGCGCCCGCGGTCAGTGGTTCGTAGACACAGACCAGATCGTCGGTGGACCACTCAACACGTTCTGAAGCGTTGCGACAGTCCAGAGGCGGCACGCCCATCAGGGACACGAACTCCGACGGCCACTGATGGGATACCGGCTGGCGGTGCAGTACCGACGGCAGCGACTTCTTATACCAGGTCACGCGGCCGACGAAATGCTCAGGCCTGGTCGCGGGATCGAGGGAAGCGAGCTCGCCCCAGCCGACCCAGCTCGCACAGTGCATCTCGCCCCGCTCGATCCAGGAGCCCAACTGCGAGCGCATCCCGCTCGAAAGATCGGCGGGAAGACCACGACCGGGTGCAAGCGGCGGGAAGCCCGCGTAGTTGCGTACTCCGAAGAGAAGGCCGAAGGCCGTGTAGTCGGTCTCGTCGTACAGCGGCCACAGATCCACGGCAGCCACCCATGGCTCGCCGTCGTAGTCGTCGGTACCGGCATAGGCATGACGAAACTCGATCCCGCCGTATATGTCCGTGCCCATGACGGCGCACCCTAACGGCCTTCGCCTGGACGATGCACATCACTTTTGAAGGTCAGCGGCAGCGCCGGTCCCCGTTCCGCTTGATGCGCCGCCTGCCGCAGCCCCCAGCCCTCATGTCGGCACCAGTCAAAGGTCTGTGAACACCTTGACCTGGATCACCAAGCGCTTTTGCAGACTTGAGGTGCCTAGGGTCTGTTGCCGGAGTCGATCAAGGTTGTGCGCCGTTGGTGCGGTGAGACAAGAAGCGATCGGCCACCGGGGCGGGGGCGGGAACCCTCTGGCGGTGCGGGCACGGCAGTCCAGCGTCGGTGTGCGAGGACCGCTGCGTGATACTGGCCGGCATGAGTGGGACGCTTTGGTACGGGAGTCCGCATCACTACCCGGCGGTTGTCACCGATCGCTGGGGCCGGTGCGAGACGACTCTGATCAACAGCGGTGGGACGTTCACAATGGTCCTGCGTGGCAACCGTTTCGAGGGAGCGTCAGTTGACAGTCTCGCACTCGTCGGAGCACCCACTGAGGCCGAACCTCCGGCGCTGAACCATGGCGACCTGTGCTCGTGCACCATCGGGTGGCGCATGTCGGTGGAGGCTTCCCTGGCCGACACCGGACTCACCAGCATCCCGTTGACGGCACGACTGGTCCTCGGAGATCCCGCGCCTAACAACGCGATCGACTCTGTCGGTGTGACGTTGAAGTTGCACCTGCCGACCGGTGTTGTGGAGACAACCACCCCCCAGGGCTCGATGGAGGATGCATTGCTGGACCTGCAACGCCGGCTACCGGACGGTATCCGGCTCTTGGCCTGCATCTCATGTGCCTTCTCCGACTACCACCCGGCGGGCTCTGGGTTCATCGGCTCGATGGCTTGCTTCCGCGACCGCAAGGACGCTTACCGAGCTGTTGCCGACAAATGGGATCTGTTCGACCTCTGGGATGAGAGAAGCGGTTTCGTGCAGGAGACGTTCCACTGCCCTGACTTCGAGCAGCGCCAGTCCGGCAGCGGATACCGCGGCTAGCTTCCGTTCTGCTCTTCGAGTCCGGACAGATAAGTCTGTGAACGAGGCTTGACATGGGTCACCAAGCCGCGTCCGCAGACCTCTTCGGTGGAAGACTTCACACCACCACCGGGGACGGCTGGGCTCTGCAGGTCGTCGCCCCGGACTGGCCCCTTGATCGCGTCTTGCTCTCCTGTGGAAGCGGCTTGCCTCACTCCGATCCGTACGAAGAGCGATGGTGGCACATCTTCCAGGCCGACTACGCCGAGTTCCGAGCCGCCGGTTTCTCGCCCTCCGGGCTGACCCTCGCCATAACGACGAGCAGTGACCTGTCCCTGTGGACTCGCGGGACAGACCACAACCGCAGTGGGAGTGCTCGAACCTGACTGGGCATTACCGGTTAGGGCAAGACGATTAACCCTGGCCCTCGCCATCGGCGGTCAGTCGGCGTAGGTGACTCGCTGTTCCTCGGTCGAGACGCTGAACCCTTGCTGCCGGCACACGTCGAGTACCGCTTGGATCTGACCGGTCCAGAAGTAGAAGCGGCGCCCGTCCTCGGTGCGGAACCCCACGCCTGGAGTACCGAAGATCCCACGGCAGGGGAATACGTCGGCGATGTCCTGGGCCGAGCACTCCAGAGGCGTGACACCGAACAACGTCGCGAAGGGCCGTAGGACGCGGGCCCGAAGGACGAGCCTGCCGTCGTTTATCGTGAGGACGCCGAACGGTCGCGTTGCGTTGATCCGCCCTGCCCGTGTGGTCGGCATGTTGGCGCCACCTACGAATCTCATGGCCCAGATCATGCACCTCGGCTCCAACATCGTTCGCGCTGGGGGGTGTTGGGCACTGTCCCCGTTCTTGAGCTTGCAATCTCGCAGACGGAGCTCACGGAGGCACCGCGTCCGGGCGGCTTGCGCGGATGGGAAAAGGTCTTCGAACGCGGCTTGACATGGGTCATCAAGCCGCGCTGACAGACCCTTGTCCATCCCTTGTCCATCACCGATGTCGAAGAGCGCGGACCGGAGGGCGCGGGGACGGGCCCTGTCATGCTGCCTGGTAGCTGTCTCCGACCGTGCGTTAGCCTCTCCGTCCATGTCTGACCTGCCCGACCACTCCAGCGCGATCATCGATGCGATAGTCGATCATGTCGGCCGCTCGACGCTTCCCTTCCAGCAAGCTCACCGGGACGAACAACACGCGACGGCCTTCTGGTTCAACGAACTGGTGGAGACGACCTCCGAGGGCGAGGTCATCCGGCAGTTCCTCGTGACCGCCAGTGAGCCGACGCGAGTCGAGTTGGCTGAGTTCACCCTGCGCCCCGCGCTGTGCGCACCCGTGATGAGCGCTGAGAAGCTGATGATGCTCGACTTCGCGGACGAGTGGACTCATGTCGGCGACCTGGGGGTGGCGGTCATGCCCTCCACCGGGCTGCACGCGCACGGCGCCCGCAAGGGCTGGCACTGGACAACCGACGAGATCACCGACGGCATCGCAGCCACGGAACAGGACATCGCCGGACTCGGTGAGTCGCCCGTCCCGGCCTATCTGCTGGGTCACGTCGACGACGGGGACGGTTCCCGAGAGCAGGCTGTCGTGATCGGCCGGCTCACCCGCTCTGACGACGGCGGCATCCGGTGGATCGGAGACGTGCCACAAGGGTGTGTGGGCGCACCGGTGTTCATTGGCGCACCGCTCGGTGAGGACCGTTTCAAGCTGGTGTGCGTCGGAGTGGCGCTTCCCGCCGACGACCACCACAGCATCGCCCCCTTCGACCGTATCCGTGCCGCCCTGAAAGCCTTCTCGCCGCACAACGCGTCAGGCCCTGACGGAGCCGGAACCGGTACGCGGGAAGGCGAGCAGAAGCGGCGCTGGTGGCAGCGGCGCAGCTGACGCCGCACGGAACCGCCGGGCCACGAACAGCCTGAGCACCGCCGGAGGGGAAGGTTGTGAACACGGCCTGACGTGGATCAAGCCGTCGTTCTTGTGGATGATGTACCGCTGCGGCTGCGGCTGCGGCTGCGGCTGGGGCGCCGGGGAGGGGCAGGAGACCGTGCTGGCTGTCGAGATCAGCCGTGACGGCTTCGACTGGGCGCTGCGCAACGCCGGTCAGCCCGCCCGGTGGCCGTTCTCCAGCTCGGCGGTGCCCGAGCCCTCGGTCAGGACGTCCAGTGCGGTCAGGACGCGGCGGCCCAGCGAGCCCGGCAGACGGTCGGCCAGTTCCTCCCGCGGGACCAGCCGCCAGGACAGCAGCTCCGCCTCCTGCAGCCGGATCGCCCCGAGATCGGCGTCGGTGACGACCCCGCCGTCGTACAGGTAGGCGACGATCGGCGGGCGGCCGGTGCCGTGCACCCAGTCCACCGCCAGCAGCCGGCCCATCTCGCGGTCCAGGCCGATCTCCTCCAGGGTCTCCCGGCGGGCGCCCTGGCGCGGGGTCTCCCCTTCGTCGGACTCGACGGTCCCGCCCGGCAGCGCCCAGCCCTCCCGGTAGTTGGGCTCGACGAGCAGCACCCGTCCCTCGACGTCCCGGATGAGCGCGGCGGCCCCGGCGAGAACGCGGGGGAGGCTCGCGATGTACGCGGCGTAGGCGTCAGTCGTGGTCACCCGGGAAGCGTAGCCAGTGCGGACTCGGCGCCGGTCCCGGCGAGGCGTACGGTGCGTGCCGCCAGGTCGCTGATGCGGGCCCCGTCGAAGCCGAGGACCGCGCTGCGGACCGTGTCCTCCAGGGGGCCCCGCCACTGGGCCGGTACGGCCGCCGCGCCGGTCAGCACCCCGGCCACCGAGCCCGCCGTCGCCCCGTTGGAGTCGGTGTCCAGGCCGCCGCGGACGGTGAGGGCGATGGTCCGGGTGAAGTCTCCTTCCCCGTACAGCAGGCCTGCGGTGAGCACGGCCGCGTTGGGGACGGTGTGGATCCAGCCGAGGCCGGCGGTCTCGGCGGCGACGGTGGTGAGGGTGTCCTCCCAGCTCATCCGGGTCTCGTACAGGGAGACCACCCGGCGCACGGTCCGGGCGAGCCGGCAGCTCGCCGGTACGACGGTGAGCGCGGTGTCGATCGCCTGCCGTACCGTCGGCGCGGTGAACGCCGCGGAGATCAGCGCGGCGGCCCACATCGCGCCGTACACCCCGTTCCCGGAGTGCGAGAGGACCGCGTCCCGGCGGGCCAGGGCGGCGGCCCGGTGCGGTGCGTCCGGGCAGGTCCAGCCGAACACGTCGGCGCGGATCAGGGCGCCGATCCACTCCTGGCAGGGGTTGTCGTAGGTGGCGGTGAGGGGCGGTTTCAGCCCGTTGACGAGGTTGCGGTAGGCGGCCCGCTCCGCCGTGAAGGTCTGCAGGTACGGCAGCCGTTGCAGCCACAGCTCGCCGACCTGTTCCGTGCTGAAGCCGAAGCCGTGGGTCTCCAGGAGGTGCAGGCCGAGGATCGCGTAGTCGACGTCGTCGTCGCGGCAGCTGCCGTGGATCCGGCCGCGCACGCAACTCCGCCACTCGGGGCGCAGGGCGATCGCGTCACCCTCGTCGGCGGGCTCGGGGAGGTAGTCGGTGAGCGGGAGGGCGCCGGCCCGCCGCAGGTAGCCGTCGATGCGCTCCCGGGTCCACAGGTCGCCCCGCTCCACCGGTTTGCCGAGCATGTTGCCCGCGATCCGGCCGAGCCAGCCGCCGAGCACGCGGTCGGCGAAGTCGGGCCCCAGACTGGTCATGGCTGAGGTCTACCCGTTTTCGCAGACGGTTCCCAGCCGCCGCCCAGGCTTCGGGCGGGGCATGACGGCGAGGGTGTCCTCCGGTTAAGGTCACAGCGGCGCGACTGGCCTTGACGTGCGCGAGGCCCGGAGAGCAAGGGGATACAGGTGACACAGCGCGTGCTCATCGCCGCGGACAAGTTCAAGGGCTCGCTGACGGCCGTGGAGGTCGCCGAGCGGGTCACGGCGGGGCTCAGCCGGATCGTGCCCGGCCTCGACGCCGAGGCGCTGCCCGTCGCGGACGGCGGGGACGGCACGGTGGCCGCGGCGGTCGCGGCCGGGTTCGAACGCCACGAGCGGAAGGTCGCCGGGCCACTGGGGCAGGAGGTCACCGCCGCGTTCGCGCTGCGCGGCGACACCGCGGTCGTGGAGATGGCCGAGGCGAGCGGTCTGCAGCGGCTGCCCCGTGGTGTCTTCGCGCCCCTGACGGCCTCCACGTACGGCTCCGGGGAACTGCTGCGGGCCGCGCTGGACGCGGGTGCGCGCACGATCGTCTTCGGCGTCGGCGGCAGTGCCACGACCGACGGCGGGGCCGGGATGCTGTCGGCGCTCGGCGCCCGCTTCCTCGACGCGGACGGCGAACCGGTGCCGCCGGGCGGCGGCGGCCTCGCCGATCTGGTCCGCGCGGACCTGTCGGGCCTCGACCCGCGGCTGTCCGCCGTCGACCTGGTCCTCGCCAGCGACGTCGACAACCCGCTCACCGGGCCGACGGGCGCGCCGGCCGTCTACGGCCCGCAGAAGGGGGCCTCGCCGGACGACGTGGACCTCCTGGACGCCGCGCTGGCCGACTTCGCGAAGGTCCTGGAGGCCGAGGCCGGTCCGCGCGCCGCCGAGTACGCGGTCGCGCCGGGGGCGGGGGCCGCCGGGGGCATCGGGTACGGCGCCCTGCTGCTCGGCGCGCGCTTCCGGCCCGGCATCGAGGTCATGCTCGACGTCCTGGGCTTCGCGCCCGCGCTGGAGCGGGCGTCGCTGGTGATCACGGGGGAGGGGTCGCTGGACGAGCAGACCCTGCACGGGAAGGCGCCGGCCGGGGTCGCGGCCGCGGCGCGCGCCGCCGGCAAGGAGGTCGTCGCGGTGTGCGGCCGCCTCGCCCTCCCGCCGGAGGCGCTCGGCCGGGCGGGGATCCGCCGTGCCTACCCGCTCACCGAGATCGAACCGGACGTGGTGAAGTGCATCGCGGAGGCCGGGCCGATCCTGGAGCGGGTGGCGGAGCAGATCGCGCGGGACTTTCTCTGCTGAGGGCGGGCTAGACCGGCGTCAGGACACCCGTCGAGTCCTGGTAGTAGCTGCCGCTCGAGGTCCCACACCTTGTGCTTGTTGTGGAGCCACTGGAACGCGATGTCGTGCACGATCTTGGCGGGGCGCTCCCAGACCACGGAGTGTCCCGCACCCTCCAGCTCGAACATCAGCTTCTCGGGCCCGCCGATGGCCTTGTAGAGGGCCGGCACGGAGAAGCGCAGCGGCGGGGGAACGGGGACGGTCGCCGAGGATGTAGTTGCCCAACGCGTCCTGGTAGGGCACCGTCTCCTTGGTCCAGCCCCAGAAGTACGGGTTCCGGAACCGTTGGATGCCCTCGTACGCGCCTGATGGCAGCTTCTGGCCCCATTTGCTGCCGATGGGGTCGTTCGCCATCATGGCGGCCCATGCCGTGTCCTCCATGCCGGGCTCCCGTTGGGGTGGATTGCCCTGCTCGCGGTTCCACGCCTCCACGAAGCCCTTCTTGTCGCTGACGAACATGGGGAAGCCGTACAGCGTGGGCGGGTCGGAGACGGGCAGCGGGGTGTTCGGCGGGATCGCGAGGGGGTCCGCGGGGTCCCCCGACCACCGGCCGTCAGGCGGGAAGACGGGGGCGAGCAGGAACAGGCTCTTGACCATCTCGGGGTGCTGGAGGGTGTACGGCCCCATGGACGGCGCCGCGGCGGACCAGCCGATGAAGTCCATCGGCTTGTTCCTGCCGGGCAGCTTCCTGATGAAGTCGACCACGGTGGCCAGCTCCGCACATTCGCTGTCGGTGTTGCTCGGCTGGTGCGGGTACAGAGGCGGCCCGGTGTACGGGGGCGACAGCGGATTGGGCGACAGGACGCCACGCTGCGTCGGGTTGGCGTTGCGGGGCTCGTCCATCTTCGGGCGTGGCGACCGCCCGTTGCCCTGCAAGTCCACATGAAGACGTCGAAGTGGCGCTTGGCCAGGTCCTGCGCCCAGTTGTAGTCGATGTCGGACCCGGGGACCGTCAGGTCGTACCCGGCGAGAACCGGCACGCTCCGGCCGTGGAGCATCAGCACCACCTCGTGCGGCTGGTTGCCCTGGGTGCCGTCGTACTCCCGGACGAAGAGTTTCACGGTGTCGCCCTCGTTCGCCGGAAGCTTCGAGATGTGCGAGACCGAGTAGTCCTTGGGCCGAAACGGGTGTGGCCCGAGCCTCGAAGGCTCGGGCCACACCCGTCGGCGGTACGCGGAGCGTCAGGGCAGCTGTGCCGCCCGCGCCTCGCGCCGGTTGTCGCGGAAGTTGTTCACCCGGCGGGCCGTGGCGAACAGCGGGATCACCGCGCCCATCACCAGCTGCAGCGCGCAGCCGGTCTGGAGGAGGAGCTGGCCGCTGGGCGCGTCGAAGGCCCAGGAGACCAGGAGTCCCATCGACAGGACGATCCAGGCCAGCATCGCGACCGCGAGGCGGCCACGGGGCTTCGGGTACTCCACCCGGCTCACCATCAGCCAGGCGGTGCCCAGGATGGCGAGGAGCGTCGCCACGAAGGGGAGCTCCAGAAGGACGATGGAGACGACCGTCAGCGCACCGAACGGGCTCGGCATGCCCTGGAACATGCCGTTCGGCGGCGTCACGCAGCTGAAGCGCGCCAGCCGCAGCACCACCGCCAGCAGCACCACCACCGCTCCGACCGCGGCCACCTTCTGGTACGCGTCGTCGGCCACCATGCCGTAGACGAGCACGAAGTACGCCGGCGCGAGGCCGAAGCTGATCAGGTCGGAGAGGTTGTCCAGCTCCGCGCCCATGGGGGAGGAGCGCAGCTTGCGCGCCACCAGGCCGTCGAACAGGTCGAAGACCGCCGCGCAGAGCATGAGGATGACCGCGGTGGCGGCGCTGTGGCGCGCCATGCCGGCCGACTGGTCGTCCCCCGTGAGGTGCGGGATCAGGATGCCGGTGGTGGTGAAGTACACCGCCATGAAGCCGCACGTGGCGTTGCCGAGCGTGAGGGTGTCCGCTATCGAGAGGCGGAGAGAGAGCGGCATCTCCTCCTCGTCGTCGCCGATCTCGTCGGCCTCGGGCACCCAGCCCGCCTGGGTCTCAGGATCAATCACGGTCAATGCGAGTCACCCCAGCCACGGTCTTCTGGCCGACCTCGACCGCGACCTCCACACCCTCCGGGAGGTAGATGTCCACACGCGAGCCGAAGCGGATCAGACCGATGCGGTCGCCCTGCTCGACCTTCGTGCCCTGCGGGACGTAGGGGACGATACGGCGGGCCACCGCGCCGGCGATCTGGATCATCTCGATGTCGCCGAGTTCGGTGTCGAAATGCCAGACTACGCGCTCGTTGTTCTCGCTCTCCTTGTTGAAGGCGGGAACGAAGCCACCGGGGATGTGCTCCACCGACGTCACCTCGCCCGCGAGGGGCGCGCGGTTGACGTGGACGTTGAGCGGGCTCATGAAGATCGCGACCCGGGTGCGTCCGTCCTTCCACGGCATGATGCTCTGCACCACACCGTCGGCGGGGGAGATGACGCGGCCCTGGGCGATCTCACGCTCGGGGTCGCGGAAGAACCACAGCATGCCCGCCGCGAGCGCGGTGGCGGGTACGGCGACGGCCTTGGCGGCGCCGGAGCGACGGGCGCGCAGGAGGCTGACGGCTGCGGTGGCGACGGTCGGGAGAAGCCACGGCGATGCTCCGCGCGCGAGGCGTACGCCGGCCAGGCTGTCTCGATGTGCAGAGGTTTGGCTGTGGGGCATGGATGACCTTCGTAGCGGATGATGCCGCGCAGGGATTGGGGACGGCGGCTTTCCGGGATCGTACCGGTCGGGGGCCGCAACTGGGCAAGCCAGGAAGCCGAGTCGGCGGCCGAAGACCGTTGACGGGGTGTGATCTTCTTCTCGAAGAAAACACCCCGTACCGGGACAATCAGCCCTGGAACCGATACTCTTCGAGCAACCTTCGTCCGATGATCATTTTCTGGATCTCGGCGGTACCTTCGCCGATCAGCAACATCGGCGCCTCACGGTAGAGACGTTCGATCTCGTACTCCTTGGAGAAGCCGTAGCCGCCGTGGATCCGGAAGGCGTCCTCCACGACCTCCTTGCAGTACTCGGACGCGAGGTACTTCGCCATCCCGGCCTCAAGGTCGTTTCGTTCCCCGGAGTCCTTCTTGCGTGCCGCGTTGACCATCATGGCATGCGCGGCCTCGACCTTGGTGGCCATCTCCGCCAGCTTGAACTGGATGGCCTGATGCTGGGCGATCGCCTTGCCGAAAGTGTGACGCTGCTGGGCGTACCGGACACCCAGCTCGAACGCACGCTGCGCGACACCGCAGCCACGCGCCGCCACGTTGACGCGGCCGACCTCGACCCCGTCCATCATTTGGTAAAAACCTCGGCCGGTGACCCCGCCGAGCACCCGATCGGCCGGGATCCGCAACCCGTCCATGATCAGCTCGGTGGTGTCGACGCCCTTGTAGCCCATCTTGTCGATCTTGCCCGGGATGGTGAGCCCGGGGCGGACCTCGCCGAAGCCGGGCTCCTTCTCCACCAGGAAGGTCGTCATCGACTTGTGCGGGGCCGTGCCCTCGGGGTGGCCTTCGTCACTCCGCACCAGGACGGCCACGAGGGAGGACGTGCCGCCGTTCGTCAGCCACATCTTCTGGCCGTTCAGGACGTACTCGTCGCCGTCCTTCACCGCCTTCGAGGTGATGGCGGAGACGTCCGAGCCGAGGGCCGGCTCCGACATCGAGAACGCGCCCCGGACGTCGCCCGCCGCCATCCGCGGCAGGAAGTGCTCCTTCTGCTCCTGCGTGCCGTGCTGCTTGAGCATGTACGCCACGATGAAGTGCGTGTTGATGATCCCGGAGACGGACATCCACCCGCGGGCGATCTCCTCGACGCACAGCGCGTACGTCAGGAGGGACTCGCCCAGGCCGCCGTACTCCTCGGGGATCATCAGGCCGAACAGGCCGAGCTCCTTGAGACCGTCGACGATCTGCTGCGGGTACTCGTCGCGGTGCTCCAGCTCGGTGGCGACCGGGATGATCTCCTTGTCCACGAAGTCGCGGACGGTGGAGAGGATCTCCTGCTGGACGTCGGTCAGACCGGCGGTCTGGGCGAGACGGGCCATCGCTTACTTCCCCTGTTCCTTCAGCTCGGGGCGGCCCGGCTGCTCGCCGCCGCGCTCCTTGATGTACGTCTCGGTCGGCACCATCACCTTGCGGCGGAAGATGCACACCAGCGTGCCGTCCTGCTTGTAGCCCTTGGTCTCGACGTAGACGATCCCGCGGTCGTCCTTCGACTTGGAGGGCCACTTGTCCAGCACGGTGGTCTGGCCGTAGATCGTGTCGCCGTGGAAGGTCGGCGCCACGTGCTTGAGCGACTCGATCTCCAGGTTGGCGATCGCCTTGCCCGAGATGTCCGGGACGGACATGCCGAGCAGCAGCGAGTAGATGTAGTTCCCCACCACCACGTTCTTGCCGAAGTCCGTCGTCTTCTCGGCGTAGTTCGTGTCCATGTGGAGCGGGTGGTGGTTCATGGTGAGGAGACAGAACAGGTGGTCGTCGTACTCCGTGACCGTCTTCCCGGGCCAGTGCTTGTACGTCGCCCCGACCTCGAACTCCTCGTACGTGCGTCCGAACTGCATCGCGCTCAGCCCTCCGGGATCTCGAACTTGCTGGTGCGCTGCATGCCGGCCGCCCGGCCCTTGCCCGAGATGACCAGGGCCATCTTGCGGCTGGCCTCGTCGATCATCTCGTCGCCGAGCATCGCGGAGCCCTTCTTGCCGCCCGCCTCGGACGTGTAGTAGTCGTACGCGTCCAGGATCAGCTCGGCGTGGTCGTAGTCCTCCTGCGACGGCGAGAAGATCTCGTTGGACGCCTCGACCTGGCCCGGGTGCAGCACCCACTTGCCGTCGAAGCCGAGCGCGGCGGCCCGCTGGGCGACCTCGCGGTAGCCGTCGATGTTGCGGATCTGCAGGTAGGGGCCGTCGATCGCCTGGAGGTTGTTGGCGCGGGCGGCCATCAGGATCTTCATCAGGATGTAGTGGTAGGCGTCCGCCGGGTAGCCGGGCGGCTGCTCGCCCACGACCAGCGACTTCATGTTGATGGACGCCATGAAGTCGGCCGGGCCGAAGATGATCGTCTCGACGCGCTGGGACGCGGTGGCGATCTCGTTGACGTTGTTGAGGCCCTGCGCGTTCTCGATCTGCGCCTCGATGCCGATCTTGCCGACCTCGAAGCCCATGGTCTTCTCGATCTGGGTCAGCAGCAGGTCCAGCGCGACGACCTGCTGGGCCGTCTGCACCTTCGGCAGCATGATGCAGTCGAGGTTCTGCCCGGCGCCCTCGACCACGGTCACGACGTCACGGTACGTCCACTCGGTGGTCCAGTCGTTGACCCGCACCACGCGCGTCTTGCCGGTCCAGTCGCCCTCGTTGAGGAACTTGACGATGGTGTGCCGCGCCTCGGGCTTGGCGAGCGGGGCGCACGCGTCCTCCAGGTCGAGGAAGACCTGGTCCGCCGGGAGACCCTGGGCCTTCTCCAGGAAGCGGGGGTTCGAGCCGGGCACGGCCAGGCAGGAGCGCCGCGGGCGGAGCCGGTTGACGGGCGTGGTCATGCGGGGACCTCCAGGGGGTCGAGCTTGTTCGCTTTCCGGATCTCGTCGACGATGCGGCCGATGATTCCGGTGATGTCGAAGTCCTTCGGGGTGAAGACCGCGGCCACTCCGGCTTCCCTGAGCTGCTCGGCATCACCGTTCGGGATGATGCCACCGGCGATCACCGGTATATCTGTGGCACCGGCCACACGGAGTCGTTCCAGGACGTCCGGGACCAGCTGGGCGTGCGACCCGGAGAGGATCGACAGGCCCACCGCGTGCACGTCCTCGGCCAGGGCCGCGTCCACGATCTGCTCGGGCGTCAGCCGGATGCCCTGGTAGACCACCTCGAAGCCGGCGTCCCGGGCGCGCACCGCGATCTGCTCGGCGCCGTTGGAGTGGCCGTCGAGACCAGGCTTGCCGACCAGGAAACGGAGCTTGCCGCTGCCCAGGTCGCGGGCGGTGGCGTCCACCTTGGCCCGCACCTCGGCGAGCGCCGAGCCCGCCTCCACGGGGACGGCGACGGGAGCGGAGGAGACCCCGGTCGGTGCCCGGAACTCGCCGAACACCTCGCGCAGGGCCCCGGCCCACTCACCGGTCGTCACGCCCGCGCGGGCGCACTCCAGGGTGGCCTCCATGAGGTTGTCGGTGCCCTTGGCGGCCTCCTTCAGCCGCTCCAGGGCCTTGCAGGGCCGCGGGTGGTTGAACGGCGGCTGGTAGCGGGAGTCGCGCCAGTGCCCGATCGCCTCGACGACCCGTGCCTCGACCGCCGGGTCCACCGTCTGGATCGCGGTGTCCAGGTCGGCGGTGAGCGGGTTCGGCTCGGTGGTCTCGAAGATGTTGACGCCGACGATCTTCTCCTGGCCGGACTCGATCCGGCCCCGCCGCTCGGCGTGCGACGCCACCAGCTGCGACTTCAGATAGCCCGACTCGACGGCCGCCATCGCGCCGCCCATCTCCTGGATCCGCTCCATCTCCGCGAGCGAGTCCTCGACCAGCTGGGCGACCTTCGCCTCGATGACGTGCGAGCCCTCGAAGATGTCGTCGTACTCCAGCAGGTCGCTCTCGTGGGCGAGCACCTGCTGGATGCGCAGCGACCACTGCTGGTCCCAGGGCCGGGGCAGGCCCAGGGCCTCGTTCCAGGCGGGGAGTTGCACGGCACGCGCGCGTGCGTCCTTCGAGAGCGTCACCGCGAGCATCTCCAGCACGATCCGCTGGACGTTGTTCTCCGGCTGCGCCTCGGTCAGCCCGAGGGAGTTGACCTGGACGCCGTACCGGAACCGGCGCTGCTTGGGGTCCTCGATGCCGTACCGCTCGCGGGTGACCTGGTCCCAGATGCGGCCGAACGCCCGCATCTTGCACATCTCCTCGATGAACCGGACGCCGGCGTTCACGAAGAAGGAGATGCGGGCGACGACGTCACCCATGCGCTCCTGCGGCACCTGGCCGCTGTCGCGCACCGCGTCGAGGACGGCGATCGCGGTGGACATCGCGTACGCGATCTCCTGGACCGGCGTGGCGCCCGCTTCCTGCAGGTGGTAGCTGCAGATGTTGATCGGGTTCCACTTCGGCATGTGGGAGACCGTGTACGCGATCATGTCCGTCGTCAGGCGGAGGCTCGGCCCCGGCGGGAAGACGTGCGTCCCGCGGGACAGGTACTCCTTGACGATGTCGTTCTGGGTCGTGCCCTGGAGCTTGGTGATGTCCGCACCCTGCTCCTC
Source organism: Streptomyces sp. NPDC001507 (assembly GCF_042894765.1). Lineage (NCBI taxonomy): Bacteria > Bacillati > Actinomycetota > Actinomycetes > Kitasatosporales > Streptomycetaceae > Streptomyces > Streptomyces sp. NPDC001507. The sequence goes on along the minus strand of NZ_JBIAVV010000006.1, from coordinate 191,247 downwards.
GGCGACCACCTGGTAGAGCGCCAGCAGCCACATCGCCGTGGCGTTGATCGTCATCGAGGTGTTCATCTGATCCAGGGGGATGTCCTGGAAAAGGCGGCGCATGTCACCGAGATGGGCCACGGGCACGCCCACCCGGCCGACCTCGCCGCGGGCGAGGATGTGGTCGGGGTCGTAGCCGGTCTGCGTCGGCAGGTCGAACGCCACCGACAGACCCGTCTGGCCCTTGGCGAGGTTGCGCCGGTACAGCTCGTTGGACGCCTCGGCCGTGGAGTGCCCGGCATACGTGCGCATGAGCCACGGCCGGTCCTTCACACGTGCCCCGTCGGCGATCTGACGCTCAGTCATCTATGACCTCGGGTGTCTCAGATGTTGCGGAAGCGGTTGATGGCGTCGAGGTGCTTGGCGCGCATCTCCTTGTCGCGCACGCCGAGGCCCTCCTCGGGGGCGAGGCACAGGACGCCGACCTTGCCCTGGTGGAGGTTGCGGTGCACGTCGTAGGCGGCCTGGCCGGTCTCCTCCAGGGAGTAGACCTTCGACAGGGTCGGGTGGATCTTGCCCTTCGCGATCAGCCGGTTGGCCTCCCAGGCCTCGCGGTAGTTGGCGAAGTGCGAGCCGATGATCCGCTTCAGGGACATCCACAGGTAGCGGTTGTCGTACTCGTGCATGTAGCCCGAGGTGGAGGCGCAGGTGGTGATGGTGCCGCCCTTGCGGGTGACGAAGACGGAGGCGCCGAAGGTCTCGCGGCCGGGGTGCTCGAAGACGATGTCGATGTCCTCGCCGCCGGTGAGCTCGCGGATGCGCTTGCCGAAGCGCTTCCACTCGCGCGGGTCCTGCTCCTGCTCGTTCTTCCAGAACTTGTAGTCCTCGGCGTTGCGGTCGATGATCGCCTCGGCGCCCATGGCCCGGCAGATGTCGGCCTTCTGCGGCGAGGACACGACACAGATGGGGTTGGCGCCGCCGGCCAGCGCGAACTGGGTGGCGTACGAGCCGAGTCCGCCGCTCGCGCCCCAGATGAGCACGTTGTCGCCCTGCTTCATGCCGGCGCCGTTGCGGGAGACCAGCTGGCGGTAGGCGGTGGAGTTGACCAGCCCCGGCGCGGCGGCCTCCTCCCAGCTCAGATGATCCGGCTTGGGCATCAGCTGGTTGGACTTGACGAGCGCGATCTCGGCGAGGCCGCCGAAGTTGGTCTCGAAGCCCCAGATCCGCTGCTCGGGGTCGAGCATCGTGTCGTTGTGCCCGTCGCTGGACTCCAGCTCCACGCTCAGGCAGTGCGCGACGACCTCGTCGCCGGGCTTCCAGGCGTTGACGCCGGGGCCGGTGCGCAGGACGACGCCCGCGAGGTCGGAGCCGATGATGTGGTACGGCAGGTCGTGCCGCTTGGCCAGCTCGTTCGTACGGCCGTAGCGCTCCAGGAAGCCGAAGGTCGACAGCGGCTCGAAGATCGAGGTCCACACCGAGTTGTAGTTGACACTCGATGCCATGACGGCGACCAGGGCCTCGCCCGGGCCCAGCTCGGGCAGGGGGACCTCGTCGAGGTGGATCGACTTGCGCGGGTCCTTGTCGCGGGTCTCCAGGCCCGCGAACATGTCCGTCTCGTCCTTGTGCACGGTGATCGCGCGGTACGACTCGGGAAGCGGCAGGGCGGCGAAGTCGGCCGGCGTCGATTCCGGCGACTGGATCGCGTCCAGAATGGCCTGAGTGGTCACGTGTTGCCTCCGGCGGTGTGCGCCCCCGAGGGAAGGGGCGCTGAGGGTTACGGCGGTGCTGCTGAGGGTTTTGAGAGAGGTGCCGTCGGTTCGGCGGGGGTGGTGCTTCGGCAGCGCTTTGTGGCGCGGGAGGTTGCCTGTGACGCAGGCGTCCGACGGGTGGGCCGATGGGCTCACCGGGACAGGCCGGACACCTCGAAGGTATGACACCGCGTGTCAGGTGGCAAGGCACTGAGTGCCAGGAATCGCTCTCAGATGAAATCTTTACGAAACAAATGAGCGATGATCGATCAAACCTACTGACGAGTAGGGGAAAATGGCCCGTCTTGCGGGAGACGTCCGGATGTCAGGGACGGGCGGCGAGGTGTGGCTCACAGAGGCTGCGTGACGCATGCGTCAGGGCGCGGCCGACGAGGATTCAGCCGGTCCGGCGTTCGAGGACGAGCGGCGGAGCCGCGGTTCGGTGACCGCGACCCCCACCTACCGTCGCTTTACGACCGCTCCTTCAGCGCCTGCTCGATCGTGCGCATCACTTCGTCGAGCGGCGCATCGGTCCTGGCCACCGTCACCAGCACCTCCCCCTGCGAGGCGACCGAGGCCGGCGCGGCCGGGCGGGGCGCAGCCTCTCTGCCCGCCCCGATCCCGTTCCCGAACGTCTTCCGGACGATCGCGAAGGCGTGGTCCAGCTGCAGTTCGACGTCCCCCTGCCCGCCCGCCCGCAGCCAGCGCCGCAGCACGTGGTTGTGGGCGGTGACCACCGCCGACGCCGCGACCTCGGCCAGCAGCGGGTCGTCGTTCGCGTCGTCCGCGTGGGCGTGCTCGTCGAAGTGGCCCAGGAGATAGCGGGTGAAGAGACGCTCGTAGCGGGCCACCGACGCGATCTCGGCCTCGCGGAGGGTGGGCACCTCGCGGGTGAGCTTGTAGCGGGCGACCGAGATGTCCGGCCGGGCCGCGTACATCCTCATGACTTCCTTGATGCCGCGGCACACCGTGTCGAGCGGGTGCTCGTGGGCCGGGGCCGCGTTCAGCACGGCCTCGGCGCGGATCAGGGTGTCGTCGTGGTCCGGGAAGATCGCCTCTTCCTTGGAGCGGAAGTGGCGGAAGAAGGTGCGGCGGGCCACCCCGGCCGCGGCCGCGATCTCGTCGACGGTGGTCGCCTCGTACCCCTTCGTCGCGAAGAGCTCCATCGCGGCGGCCGCCAGCTCCCGGCGCATCTTGAGCCGCTGGGCCGCCGCGCGGCTGCCCGCGGCGCTCTCCGGCGCGTCGGGCGTGGCGGGGGTACGTGAGGACTTGGCGGGCTGGGACATGACCCGAACGTACTGCATGTGCGCAGCTTGATGCGCAGGTCCGGGGTTTCCCCCGCCCCCGAAGGGCGGGGGACCGTCCGCGGGGTCGAGCAGCCCGCCCCAGTCCTTCTCGTCCCGGAACCAGTCGCCGGCGCCGTCAGCGGCGGGCATATTCGCGGAAGCCACGGCCGGTCTTGCGGCCGAGGCAGCCCGCGGCCACCAGGTGCTCCAGGAGCGGCGCGGGCGCGAGGCCCGGGTCGCGGAACTCCCGGTGCAGCACCTTCTCGATGGCGAGCGAGACGTCCAGGCCGACCACGTCCAGGAGCTCGAAGGGCCCCATCGGGTAACCGCCGCCGAGCTTCATCGCCGCGTCGATGTCGTCGAGGGAGGCGTAGTGCTCCTCGACCATCTTGATCGCGTTGTTCAGGTACGGGAACAGCAGGGCGTTGACGATGAACCCGGCCCGGTCGCCGCAGTCGACGGCGTGCTTCCGGATGCGGCCGCAGACCTCGCGGACCGTGGCGTGGACGTCCTCGGCGGTGAGCACGGTGCGGACGACCTCGACCAGCTTCATGGCCGGCGCCGGGTTGAAGAAGTGCATGCCGATCACGTCCTGCGGCCGCGAGGTGGCGCGGGCGCAGGCGACGACCGGCAGCGAGGAGGTGGTGGTGGCGAGCACCGCGCCCGGCTTGCAGACCTTGTCGAAGGCCGCGAACAGCTGCCGCTTGACCTCCAGGTCCTCGGCGACCGCCTCGACGGCCAGGTCGACGTCCGCGAAGGCGTCGTACGAACCGGCCGGGGTGATCAGGTCCAGGGTCTGCGCGGCCGCCTCGGCGGTCATCCGGCCCTTGCCGACGGAGCGGTCCAGGGACTTGCCGATGCGGGCCTTGGCGGCGTGCGCCTTCTCCTCGCTGCGGGCGGCGAGGACGACCTCGTACCCGGCCTTGGCGAAGACCTCGGCGATCCCGGAGGCCATGGTGCCGGAGCCGGCGACGCCGACCGAGCGGACCGTACGGCCGGGGGTGAGCGCGGCGCCGTCCAGCGGGGTGAGCGCATCCCGGACGACGGTGGCGCTGCCCGGGGCCTCGTAGGTGTAGAAACCGCGGCCCGACTTGCGGCCGGTCAGGCCCGCCTCGCTGAGCTGCTTGAGGATGGGGGCGGGGGCGTGCAGGCGGTCGCGGGACTCGGCGTACATGGCGTCCAGGACCGTACGGGCCGTGTCGATGCCGATCAGGTCCAGCAGGGCGAGGGGGCCCATCGGCAGGCCGCAGCCGAGCCGCATGGCCGCGTCGATGTCCTCGCGGGAGGCGTACTTCGCCTCGTACATCGCGGCGGCCTGGTTGAGGTAGCCGAACAGCAGCCCGTCCGCGACGAAACCGGGACGGTCGCCGACCGCGACCGGCTCCTTGCCCAGCTCGATCGCGAGGTCGGTGACGGCGGCGACGGCGCCCGGCGCGGTGAGCACCGAGGAGACCACCTCGACCAGCTTCATCGCCGGGGCCGGGTTGAAGAAGTGCAGGCCGAGAACGCGCTCGGGGCGGGCCGAGTCGGCGGCCAGCCGGGTCACGGAGAGCGCGTTCGTGCCGGTGGCGAGGATCGTCTCGGGCCGGACGATGCCGTCCAGCTCCCGCAGCACCTGGTGCTTGATGTCGTACGACTCCGGGACCACCTCGATGACGAGGTCGGCGTCGGCGGCGGCCGTCAGGTCGGTGCCGGTGCGGACCCGGGCGAGGGTGTCGGAGCGCTCCTGCTCGGTCAGCCTGCCGCGCACCACGGCACGCGCGGTGGCGGCCTCCAGGGCGGCGAGGGACCTGGCGGCCTGCGCCTCGCTGATGTCGATGCCGATCACCTCGCGGCCGGCCTTCGCGAGGACCTCGGTGATACCGGTGCCCATGGTGCCGAGGCCGACGACGGCGATCGTCTTGAGCGGGGACAGGGAAGGGTCGGACTGGGGAGTGGCCATCGCGGGACTCCAGGAATGAGGGTGACGACTGGAAACGCGCCCGGGTGCGCCGAGGGGCGCACCGGGTGCGGAGAGAGTTGCGTGAATGCGGGTGGTGCCGGGCTGCGAGCGCACACGCCCGGTGCTGCCGCCACGGGCGCGCACACGCCCGGCGGCGGATTCCGACCGGCCCTGTCCCGGAGCCGGGTCGTAAAGCGGTACGAGGTACCGAACCGACCTGCGTACTCACGGCGGCTGCGTCACCAAACCGGCGTGAGCGTTAGTGCGAGTGGGTGACTCGCTCGATTGAGCTTAACCGGCGGGTAACGAGCGCGCCAGCCCCCGGAGTTTGTGATGTACGTCCCTCGTCTGCCGCAACCCCTCTACGCTGGGCTTCGTGGACGAAGAGTTGCGATCACTCACGGAGCGTTTGCGGCAGGAGTCGCAGGGGACGGCCGCCTTCGGCCGGCTCCTGGCCACCGAGGACCACGACGAACTGGCGGAGGTGCTCACCGCGGCCGGACAGCCCCTGTGGGCCAGGGAGCTGGCCGCGTTCCGGCTGGGGACGGCCGGTGATCCGCGGGCCTTCGAGACCCTGGTCCTCCTCCTCAACCACCGCGACCCACCCCGCTGCGTCTCCGCCGCCCACGCCCTCGCCCGCCTCCGGGACCCGCGCACCGCCCGCGCGGCCGCCGCCCTCGCCACCAACGAACTCCGCGTCGCCTACGCCCTGCAGCCCGTCCGGCTCCTGGTCGAACTCCGCGCGCCGGAGTCCGTCCCGGCCCTGATCACCACCCTGGAACGCCGGCTGCGCCCGCACGACCCCTACCGCAGGGTCGCCCTGGCCTGCGTGGACGGCCTCGGCGCCCTCGGCGACACCCGTGCCCGCCGCGTCCTGGCCGAGGCTCTGGCCCACCCCACCCTCGCCGAGGCGGCGGTCCAGGCCCTCGCCCGCATCCCTAGGCAGAGGTGACGCCCGGCTCCCTGACGTACCGCACCTCGGGCACCGGCACCCCGTCGACGTCGTACGGCTCCTCGGCCCCGTCGGCCGCGAAGCCCGCGATCTCGTAGAACCGCCGGGCGCGCGCGTTCTCCTTCAGCACCCACAGGTACACGCGCGCGTGCCCGGCGCACTGCTCCAGGACCGTCGTGAGCAGCGCCCGTCCGACGCCGGTGCCGAGGTGCGCGGCGGCCACGTAGATGGCGTACAACTCGGCGTCGCCGGTGCGTACTTCACCGTCCCGGTACGGCCCGTGCGCCGCCCACCCCACGATGGTGCCGCCTCGCTCGGCGACCAGCTCCGTCACCCCGTCCCCGCCGTCCAGGAACCGCGTCCTGCGCCGTTCGGCGTCCCGCTCGACGCTGAGCCCGTCCAGGAACGGCTGCGGCATGAGGCCCCGGTAGGCGTACTGCCAGCCCCGGACGCGTATCTCGGAGACCCGGTCGCAGTCGGCGAGGGCCATCGGGCGGATGCGGAGGGACGGGGCAGGGGCGGCGGGGCCGTGGGGCGAGTCCTCGTTCATGCCGGCACCCTAGGGAATCGCGGCGCCTCGGGGAGCGGAGGGACCCGCCCGCCCGGGATTCGGCGTCAGCCGGCCACCACCGCCAGGGCCTCGACCTCCATCAGGAACTGCGGGCCGACGAGCGCGGCCACCTGGACGGCGGAGGCGGCCGGGAGCCGGTCGTCGGGTATGTGGGCGGCACGGGCCGCGCGGACGGCCGGCAGGTGGGCCATGTCCGTGACGAAGTAGGTGAGTTTGACGACGTCGTCGAAGGTCGCTCCGGCCGCCGCCAGGCAGCGGCGCAGGTTCTCGAAGACCTGGCGGGCCTGGGCCGCCGGATCGCCCTCGCCGACCAGCTTGCCGTCCTCGTCCAGCGGCAGCTGGCCGGAGACGGCGACGAGCCGGCCGGTCGCCGCCACCACGTGCGTGTACTGGGCGGCGGGGGCGACTCCGTCGGGGGCGGGGATACGGGTCAGATCACTCATGCGTCCATGGTGGACCACGGGTCTGACAACGCCCCCGACGGGACGTCAGGACCGGCTCAGCCGCGGAAGCCCAGCAGACCGTGCAGGGTCGAGCCGCGGGACGACGTCGAGGCCGCCTTGGCGGTGAGGGGCTTCGGGTCGGGGGTCTTCCTGCAGACCGCGTCGACGGAGCCGGCGCCGTGGGGGACCGTGCCGTCGGTCAGGTAGGCGGCGAGGTGGCCGTCCAGACAGGTGTTGCCGCTGAGCGTGATGCCGTGGTTGCCGCCGCCCTGCTCCACCACCAGGCGGGAGCCGGCCAGCAGACGGTGGACGGCGACGCCGCCCTGGTAGGGCGTGGCCGCGTCGTCCGTCGCCTGGAAGAGGAGGGCCGGCGGGAGCTTGGTACTGGTGATGTCCGCCGGCCGCAGCGCCTTCGTCGGCCAGTACGCACAGGACGCGTTGTACCAGGCGTTGTTCCAGACCATGAACGGCGCCTTCGCGTACGCCGCCCAGTTGTCCTTGCGCCACTGGTTCCAGTCCCGCGGCCAGGAGGAGTCCCGGCACTGGACGGCCGCGTACACGCTGTAACCGTTGTCGCCGGACGCGTCGACGGCGGCGAAGTTCTGGTACGCCTCGACCAGGGCGGCCGTCTTCCTGCCGTTGACGTAGGCGGAGAACGCGTCGGCCAGGTAGGGCCAGTAGCCGTTGTAGTAGCCGCCGGGGATGAAGGTGTCCTCCAGCTCCGAGGCGCCCACCTTGCCGCCGGCCGGCTTCTTCGCCAGTGCGGCCCGCATGGCGTACCACTTGGCCTCGACCTTCTCCGGGTCGGTGCCGAGCTTGTACGTCGAGTCGTACTTCGCGATCCACGCCATCAGGGCGCGCTGGCGGTCGTTGAACGCGTAGTCCTGGCTCAGGTTGTCGTCGTACCAGACACCCGTGGGGTCGACGATCGAGTCCAGGACCAGGCGGTGGATCCGGTCCGGGTGCAGCTTGGCGTAGACCGCGCCCAGGTAGGTGCCGTACGAGTAGCCGAAGTAGCTGACCTGCCGGGCGCCGAGGGCCTGGCGGATCGAGTCGAGGTCCTGTGCGGCATCGAACGTGTCGAGGTGGGGCAGCAGCTTCGCGTACTTCGTGCCGCAGGCCGCCGCGAAGGACTGCACCCGCTTGAGGTTCGCCTGTTCGAGGGCGGGGGTGGCCGGGACCGAGTCGGGGCGCACCGGTGCGAAGTAGCCGGGGGAGCAGTCGATCGCCGGGGTGCTCTTCCCGACGCCGCGCGGGTCGAAGCCGATGACGTCGTACTGGGCGGCCACCTTCTTCGGCAGCGTGGACGCCACGAAACCGGCGAGGGCCAGCCCGCTGCCGCCGGGGCCGCCGGGGTTGACCAGCAGCGGACCCTGAGAGGCCGGCGCGGTGTGCGGGACGCGGGAGAGGGCGAGCGTGATCTGCCGCCCGCGCGGGTTGCGGTGGTCGAGGGGCACCCTGACCGAGCCGCACTGCAGCGTCGGGTAGTCGGTGGTGCCGCACTTCTTCCAGGTCACCGGGGATGCCTGGACGGGGGCTCGGGTGGCGGCGGTCGCGGGCGGGACGGTGAACGGACCGGCCACGACGGCGGCGACGGCGCACAGCACGGCTGCGCGTGTTCGCATGGGTCCTCCCAGGACGGAGGGTCGCGGACCGCACGTGCCACGGTCCTCGCCGCATCGTCCCGGAAAAAGGGCCCGGAAGAACGCATTCTGATGATGAATGACCCAATTGGTCCGAGGGTTGCGCCCGAACGCCCCCGGGCCGGCGGCTCGGTCAGAGCAGGGTGAGCTGGGTCGGCTCCGGCAGCGCGGGCTCCTCCTCCGCCGGCAGTGCCGGTATCCGGCGGGCGGCGCCCGCGCGGTTCGGCCCGATGCCGTACTCCTCGGCCAGTTCGTGCACCTGACGGGTGATCCGGCGCTGGTACCACTTGGGTGCGTAGGCGCCCTCCGCGTACAGCCGCTCGTAGCGCCGCACCAGATGCGGGTGGTGGGCCGCGAGCCAGCTCATGAACCACTCGCGGGCGCCGGGGCGCAGATGCAGCACCAGGGGTGTCACCGAGGTGGCCCCGGCCGCCGCGATCGCCCGCACGGTGGCTCGCAGCTGGGCCGGGTGGTCGCCGAGGAAGGGGATGACCGGCGCCATCAGGACCCCGCAGCCGATGCCGGCCCCGGCGAGGGCGCGGACCACGTCCAGCCGGCGCTCGGGGGCGGGGGTGCCCGGCTCCACGGTCCGCCACAGCTCGGGGTCGACGAAGCCGACCGAGACCGAGATGCCGACGTCCGTGACGTCCGCCGCCCGGCGCAGCAGGTCCAGGTCGCGCAGGATCAGGGTGCCCTTGGTCAGGATCGAGAACGGGTTGGCGTGCTCGGTGAGGGCGGAGATGATCCCCGGCATCAGCCGGTAGCGGCCCTCGGCGCGCTGGTAGCAGTCGACGTTGGTGCCCATCGCGATGTGGTCGCCGAGCCAGCGGCGCGAGCCGAGCTGGCGGCGGAGCAGCTCCGGCGCGTTGACCTTGACCACGATCTGGGTGTCGAAGCCGATCCCGGTGTCCAGGTCCAGGTAGCTGTGGGTCTTGCGGGCGAAGCAGTACACGCACGCGTGCGAGCAGCCCCGGTACGGGTTCACCGTCCACTCGAACGGCATCCGCGAGGCGCCCGGCACCCGGTTGATGATCGACCGCGCCCGCACCTCGTGGAACGTGATCCCCCTGAACTCAGGGGTGTCGAACGTGCGCGTCGTGACCGCGTCCGCGCCGAACAGCGCGGTCCCGGCCCGGCCGTGTTCGGCCTCCTCGGTGAGGTTCTCCCAGCGCATGACGCCTCCTCGGTAGCACTGCCCACAGAATAGAACATCTGTTCCCATGATCGTGCGAACGATCTGTGGAGACCGCGCGGAAGCCGGTTCCGGTCACGTTTCCGATCGCTTGGGCACCCCGATTTGGGCGGCCGGGCGCCGGGGTGGTTGGCTTGGAGCAACCCCGAGAACTCAGGTGCTGGAGGAAAGCGATGGCGCAGGTCGAGGCCACTACGGAGCGGGTCGTCGGCGCGGACGCGGAGACGGTGTTCGACGCGATCGCCGACTACAGCGGCACGCGCGCGAAGCTGCTCCCCGAGCACTTCAGCGAGTACGAGGTGCGCGAGGGCGGCGACGGCGAGGGCACCCTCGTCCACTGGAAGCTGCAGGCCACCAGCAAGCGGGTCCGGGACTGCCTCCTGCAGGTCAGCGAGCCCACCGACGGCGAGCTGGTCGAGAAGGACCGCAACTCCTCCATGGTCACCACCTGGCGGGTCACCCCGGCGGGCGAGGGCAAGTCCCGGGTCGTCGTGCACACCACCTGGCAGGGCGCCGGCGGCATCGGCGGCTTCTTCGAGAAGACCTTCGCGCCCAAGGGGCTCGGCCGGATCTACGACCAGGTGCTCGACAAGCTCGCCACCGAGGTCGAGAAGTAGTACCGCGTCACGTGCCGGTGCGCGTGCCGGTTCGCGTGCCGGTTCGCACGGCGGTGATCAACCTCCCGATGAACAGCGGGTGTTGGCTCCCTCACCGGTTCGGGTGGATCTCCGATTCGACCGGTCTCGTGCCGTAACTCGTCGTGCTTGCTCGCAGTTGTCGCCCTACGGGAAATAAGGCGGCAATTGTGCGCAGGTGCGACGAGGGGAGCGGTACGTGGGCGGAACGACGCTGGTGCAGTACGAGGAGCCGGCCGCGGTGTTCGCGGACGCCCCCGTGCCGGAACCCGCCCCGGTCCCCGGACTCGGGCCGCGCCGTACCCGGCTGGTCTTCTGCGGGCTGATGCTCGCCCTGCTCCTCGCCGCGCTTGACCAGATGATCGTCGCCACCGCGCTGCCGAAGATCGTCGGCGAACTGCACGGCCTCGACAGGATGTCCTGGGCGATCACCGCCTACCTGCTCACCTCCACCGTCGGCCTCCCCGTCTACGGCAAGCTCGGCGACCTCATCGGCCGCAAGGGCGTCTTCCAGTTCGCGATCCTCGTCTTCGCCGTCGGCTCCGCGCTGGCCGGACGGGCGCAGAACATGGACCAGCTGATCGCCTTCCGCGCCCTCCAGGGCGTCGGCGCGGGCGGGTTGATGATCGGCGTGCAGGCGATCATCGCCGATATCGTGCCGCCCCGGCAGCGCGGCCGCTTCATGGGCCTGATCGGCGCCGCCTTCGGCCTCGCCTCGGTCGCCGGGCCGTTGCTCGGCGGCTACTTCACCGACCACCTCTCCTGGCGCTGGTGCTTCTACGTCAACGTGCCCTTCGGGCTGGTCACGCTCGCCGTCGTCACCCTCGTGCTCAGGCTGCCGAAGCCGCAGGTCCGGGGCCGGTTCGACGTGTTGGGCACCCTGCTGCTCGCCGCCGCCTCCACCTGCCTGGTGCTGCTGACCAGTTGGGGCGGGACGGAGTACGACTGGGGTTCGCGCGTCATCCTCGGTCTTGGCGCGGGCGCGCTGGTCGCCGGGGCGCTGTTCGTCGTCGCCGAGCACCACGCGGCCGAACCCCTCATCCCGCTGCGGCTGTTCCGGGACTCCGTCTTCAACGTCACCGGCCTGGTCGGACTCGTCGTAGGGGTCGCCCTGTTCGGCGCCGCCAGTTATCTGCCGACCTTCCTGCAGATGGTCGACGGCGCCTCGGCGACCGAGTCCGGGCTGCTGATGCTGCCCATGATGGGCGGGATCGTCGGCGCCTCGATCGTCGCGGGACAGCTCATCAGCCTCACCGGTCACTACCGGATCTACCCGGTGCTCGGCGGCGCCGTGTCCGTCGCGGGCATGTGGCTGCTGTCCCGCCTCGAAGTCGGCACCCCGCGCTGGCAGTACAGCATCTGGATGGCCGTCCTCGGCGCCGGGATCGGCATGGTGATGCCGGTGCTCGTCCTCGCCGTGCAGAACTCCGTACGGCCCGCCGACCTCGGCACCGCCACCAGCGCCAACAACTACTTCCGGCAGATCGGCGGCAGCGTCGGCGCCGCCGTCTTCGGCACCCTCTTCGCCGACCGGCTCACCGACGCCCTGCACAGGCGTCTCCCCGTCCAGGCGGGCGCCCGCCTGCCCGACCCCGAGTCCCTCACCCCGCAGCTAGTCCACGCGCTGCCCCCGGCGCTGCGCGACGCATACATCCGCGCCTACGCCGACGCGATGCCCAGGATCTTCCTCTACCTGGTCCCGGTGCTCGTCCTCGGCCTGCTCGTCGCCTGCTTCCTCAAGGAGAAACCACTGGTGTCCCATCCCACCGCCGAACCGGAACCGACATCCCTCACCGCCCCGATCCCGCAGGCCCGGTCGTCCCACGCGGGCGCCGGGGTCCCCGTCTGCGGCACGGTGCAGCACCCCGACGGGACCGTGGTGCCGCGCGCCGCGCTCACCCTCATCGACGCCGTCGGCCGGCAGATCGGCCGCGGCGCCAGTGCCGAGGACGGCCGGTACGCGCTGGCCACGCCCGGCTCCGGGGCGTACGTCCTGATCGCCGCCGCCGGCGGCCACCAGCCGCAGGCCGTCACCGTGACGGTCGGCGAGCGGCCCGTCGAGCTGGACGTCGTGCTCGGCGGCGCCGGGCGGCTCGCGGGCAGCGTGCTCACCGCCGACGGCACCCCGGTGCGGGACGCCACCGTCACCCTCACCAACGTGCACGGCGAGGTGGTCGCCAGCGTCCGCAGCGGCCGCGAGGGCGGCTATGTGATCACCGAGCTGGTGGCCGGCGAGTACACCCTCGCCGGCAGCGCCCCCGCCTTCCGCCCGGCCGCCCTCCCGGTCACCGTCCAGGCCTCCCGGGAGACCCGGCAGAACGTCGAACTCGCCGGCGGCGCCGTGCTGAGGGGCACCGTCCGGGCCGGCGGCGGACGGCCGGTGGAGGACGCCCGGGTGACGCTGCTCGACGCCGCCGGGAACGTCGTCGACACCCTCACCACCGGCGCCGACGGAACGTTCCGGTTCGTGGACCTGTCCTCCGGCGAGTACACCGTCATCGCCGCCGGCTACCCACCGGTCGCCACCGTCCTCCAGGTCGCGGGCGGCGGCCGTACCGAACGCGACCTCCAGCTCGGTCACGAGGACTGAGAGCGAGGAGCGGCCGGGGCACGGTGGACGCGGTTCGCGCACCGTACGGGGGCGCGGACCTGCGCGCCGGTGCGATCCGGTGAAACCAATTCCAGGATTGCCACACATCGCAACCGGCGCCCACCGTACGGTAGTGACGGGCGGCACAGATCTTTTGCGGAGCCGTGGGGAGAGAGGGCCTGGGCCATGGACCAAGGCAGCGAGCGGGACACGCATCCCGGCCTCGGTGCTGGGGACGGTGTGTCGGGCCGCATCCCCCTGGCCGTGGTCGTCGTCGACCGCGACGGCGACGTCTCGCACTGGAGCACCGGCGCCCGGCGGCTCTTCGGCGCCGCCAAGGAGGAGGCCATAGGCCGCTCCGTCCTCGACCTGCTGCCCGTCTCCGGTGCCCTCCCCGACGACGACGAGATCACGCCGTACGGCGCCTACGCGGCCTACGACGGACTCGGCCCCGACCTGGAGTCCTCCCTCGACGGACGGCTCAACTTCCCGGCGGCCGGCCGCGCCCGGCTCACCGTCTCCGACCGGGACCGCGCCGACGTGCTCTGGTGGGCGTACCCGCTGGTCGGCCCGGGCAACGAGCGGCTGCTGGTGCTCGCCGCCGACGCCGAGCGGCTGCGCCGGGCCGAGCGGGACGAGGGGATCGCCTTCGAGCGCATCGCGCCCGGCTTCGCCCTGCACACCGACTTCCCCGGCGCGGAGGAACTCGCCCGCAGGCTGCCCGAGATCCTGCCCAGCATGAGCGTCGACGAAAGCGCCCGGATCGTCGCCCAGGTCCTCGAACTCGGCTACCCGATCCTGGAGTTCAGCCAGAACGACCGGGTTCCCGTCACCCCCGACTGGGGCGTGGCCCGGCGCACCGAGCGGATGGCCCGCCGCGAGCGTGCGGCGCATGTCGCCGCGCAGGGCCTGCCGGTGCCCGCCGAACTCGCCGACGACGAGGGCGAGGACCTGGAGTACGCGGCCGTCCGCGAGCGCCTCGAGTTCCTCACCGAGGTCAGCGGGAGGATCGGCACCTCGCTCGACCTGTCGCGCACCATCGTCGAGGTCAGCAGAGCCGTCGTCCCCCGCTTCACCGACGTCGCCGGCACCTACCTGCGTGAACAGGTCGTCGCCGGCGAGGGGTTCCCGGACGGCGTGCCCGACACCACCACCATGTGGCACCGGGTCGCCCTGGAGCACACCGACGAACCCGGCCGCTGGGACGACGTCGTACCCGTCGGCGAGGCCATGCCGTTTCCGGCGCACACTCCGTTCTTCCAGTGCATGACCACCGGCGAGCCGGTCCTGGTGCCGCGGATCAGCGTGGAGATGGGTCACGCCATCGCCTCCCAGTTCGAGAAGCGCGACATCCGGCCGCTGATCACCGGCCGCTCGATGCTGGTCGTACCGCTGAAGGCGCGCAACGTCGTGCTCGGCTTCATGATCCTGCTGCGCCACCCCGAGCGCGAGATGTTCAACGACATGGACCGCGTCACCGGGGCCGAACTCGCCGCCCGCGCCGGGCTCGTGCTCGACAACGCGCGCATGTACACCTACCAGGAGAGCGTCGCCGAGACCCTCCAGGACAGCATGCTGCCGCACATCCCGCCGCGCATGGCGGGCTGCGACATCGCCACCCGGTACCTTCCGGGCACCCTGCTCGGCCGGGTCGGCGGCGACTGGTTCGACTCCGTGAAACTCCCCGGCGCCCGCACCGCCCTGGTGGTCGGCGACGTGATGGGACACGGCCTCAACTCGGCCGCGATGATGGGCCAGTTGCGGACCGCCGTACAGACCATGGCGGCCCTGGACCTGCCGCCCGCCCAACTCCTGCGCAACCTCGACGACCTGGCCCAGCGGCTCGGCGACGGCTACCTCGCCACCTGCCTCTACGCCGTCTACGACCCGATCGGGAGCGAACTGCACCTCGCCAACGCGGGCCACATCCCTCCCGTACTGGTCCGCGCGGTCGACGGGCGCAGCGAACTGCTCGACCTGCCCACCGGGGCACCCATCGGCGTCGGCGGGGTCGCCTTCGAGTCGCTGCGGGTGCGCGTCGAGCCCGGTGACCGGCTGGTCATGTGCACCGACGGACTGGTCGAGATGCGCGGCGAGGACATCGGCGTCGGCCTCGCCACCCTCTGCGAGTCCGCCGCCCACCCGGCCGCCTCCATGGACGACGCCTGCGACACCATCATCCGCGCCCTCAACACCCGCGGCGGCCGCAAGGACGACGTCGCCCTGCTGATGGCCCGGCTCAACGGGATCGAGCCCGAGGACGTCGCCGAATGGCGGCTCGCCCTCGACCCGGCCGAGGTCCGCCGGGCCCGCGCCGTGGTCCGCGAGCAACTGCACGACTGGGGCCTCGCCCGGCTCGCCGACCCGGCCGAACTCATGGTCAGCGAACTCGTCACCAACGCCGTACGGCACTCCCACAGCCGCCCGGTGCAACTCCGGCTGATCCGTGGCGAGACCCTGCTGTGCGAGGTCGACGACGACGATCACACCCTGCCGACCCTGCTCGGCGTCGACCCCGCCGCCGAGACCGGACGCGGACTGCGGGTGGTCTCCACGCTGGCCCGGGAGTGGGGCACCAGCCGTACGGCCGCCGGGAAGACCGTATGGTTCGAACTCACCGCACCACGCCACTGACCCGGGCACCCACCGCAGACCAGGGGGCGCACGTACGTCGAACGAGGAGTGAAGGAAAGCGCCAGGTGCTTGTGGCCGAAACCCGCGCACGGTAGACCGTACTGGCCCGTCACTTACGACGGGTCATATACGGCTGCATCCTGGGGAGTTGGGCCATGAGCGTGACGAGTCGGTACCGCAGTGCCTGGGAGGGCTTCTGGCGCGAGGCGCCCGAAGAACAGGGGGCGGTGTTCTGGGACGCCGAACCGGCCGTCACCGCGGGCGTCCATGCCGCCCTCTTCGAGCCCCATCTCACCGACCCCGGCCTGCCCCTGGTCGACCTCGGCTGCGGCAACGGCACCCAGACCCGCTACCTCGCCGACCGCTTCCCACGCGTCCTCGGCACCGACATCTCCGAGTCCGCCCTGGACCACGCCCGGCACGCCGACCCCGGCGGACAGGCCGGCTACCGTCTGCTCGACGCGGCCGAGAAGAGCGAGGCCCAGGCCCTGCACGCGGAGCTCGGCGACGCCAACGTCTACATGCGGGGCGTCCTGCACCAGTGCGAACCCGACGACCGGCAGCCGGTGATCGACACCATCGCCACCCTCGTCGGCAGCCGCGGCCGGGCCTTTCTCGTCGAGCTCTCCGAGGCCGCCCGGCCCGTCCTCGGAGGCCTCGCCCAGAGCCCGTCGGGACCGCCGCCCAAGCTCGCGCCGGTCTTCCGGCACGGCATCGCACCCGGCGAGGTCGCCGACGCCGCGGTCCCGGAGTACCTGCGCAACGCCGGCCTCACCGTCCTCGCGAGCGGCGAACTCCCGCTGACGACAACCGAGACCACGCCGGACGGCGAACGGATCGTCCTGCCGTCCAAGTGGGTGCTGGCCGGGCGCCAGAACTGAGGGAGCGGACCGGACGGCGGCCGACCCGCCGTCCGCACCGTGGCCCCGGCCACCTCCGGCGCGTAACGTGACGGTCCATGAAGATCCTCATCAGCGCCGACATGGAGGGCGCCACCGGGGTGACCTGGCCCGGCGACGTGCTGCCCGGCGCGCCGCAGTGGGAGCGCTGCCGGCCGATGTTCACCTCCGACGTCAATGCCGCCGTCCTCGGGTTCTACGACGGCGGCGCCGACGAGGTCCTCATCAACGAGGCCCACTGGAGCATGCGCAACCTGCTCCTGGAGCAGCTCGACGAACGCGCCCAGATGATCACCGGCCGCCACAAGACGCTGTCCATGGTCGAGGGCGTCCAGCACGGTGACGTCGACGGCATCGCCTTCATCGGCTACCACACGGGCGCCGGCATGGAGGGCGTCCTCGCCCACACCTACCTGCCCAACTCCGTCACCGGGGTCTGGCTGAACGACGTCCGCGCCAGCGAGGGCCTGCTCAACGCGCACGTCGTCGCCGAGTACGGCGTCCCGGTCATCCTGGTCACCGGCGACGACCTGGCCTGCGAGGACGCCCTCGGCTACGCGCCCGAGGCCCGCAAGGTCGCCGTCAAGGACCACGTGTCGAGGTACGCGGCCGTCTGCCGTACGCCCGCCCGGACCGCCGCCGACATCCGGTCCGCCGCCAAGGAAGCGGCCGCGCTCGCGGTGCGCCACGAACCCGTGACCGGTGGACCCTTTACCATCGCCCTGGAGTTCGACGCCGAGCACCTCGCCCTCGCCGCCACCGTCGTCCCCGGCGTGGACCAGGTCGGCGAGCGGAAGGTCACGTACACCGAGGGGACCATGTACGACGGCATCCGCACCTTCAAGGCGGTCACCACGATCGTCTCGGCCGCGGTGGAGGAGCAGTATGGCTGACCAGCAGGCACTCGACGAGGTCGTCCGGTTCACCTCCGAGCTGATCCGGATCGACACCAGCAACTTCGGCGGCGGCGACTGCCGGGAGCGGCCCGCCGCCGAGTACGCGGCCGAGCGGCTCGCGGAAGCCGGCCTGGAGCCGATCCTCCTCGAGCGGACCGCGGGGCGCACCAACGTCGTCACCCGCATCGAGGGCACCGAGCCGGCCGCCGACGCGCTGCTGGTCCACGGCCACCTCGACGTCGTACCCGCGCAGGCCGCCGACTGGCGCGTCGACCCCTTCTCCGGGGAGATCCGCGACGGGGTCGTGTGGGGGCGGGGCGCCGTCGACATGAAGAACATGGACGCGATGATCCTGGCCGTGGTCCGGGCCTGGGCGCGGGAAGGGGTACGGCCGCGGCGGGACATCGTCGTCGCGTTCACCGCCGACGAGGAGGCCAGCGCCGAGGACGGCTCCGGGTTCCTCGCCGACCACCACCCCGAACTGTTCGAGGGCTGCACCGAGGGCGTCGGCGAGTCCGGCGCCTTCACCTTCCACGACGGCAGCGGACGGCACCTCTACCCGGTCGCCGCCGGGGAGCGCGGCACGGCCTGGCTCAAGCTCACCGCGCGCGGCCGGGCCGGACACGGCTCCAAGGTCAACGCGGAGAACGCGGTCACCCGCCTCGCCGCCGCCGTCACCCGCATCGGCGAGCACCGGTGGCCGCTCCGGCTCACCCCGACGGTCTCCGCCGCCCTCACCGAACTCGCCGTCCTCTACGGCATCGAACCCGACCTCACCCAGGTCGACCTGCTCCTCGACAAGCTCGGCCCGGCCGCCCGGCTGGTCGAGTCCACCGTCCGCAACAGCGCCAACCCGACCATGATGAACGCCGGTTACAAGGTCAACGTCATCCCCGGCGAGGCCGTCGCCTTCGTCGACGGACGCTACCTGTACGGCACCGAGGACGAGTTCCGCGCCACCCTCGACCGCCTCACCGGCCCCGACGTCGACTGGGAGTTCCACCACCGCGAGGTCGCCCTCCAGGCGCCGCTGGACTCGCCGACGTACGCCCGGATGCGGGCCGCCGTCGAGGAGTTCGCCCCCGGCGGGCACGTGGTGCCGTACTGCATGTCGGGCGGCACCGACGCCAAGCAGTTCTCCCGGCTGGGCATCACCGGCTACGGTTTCGCCCCGCTCGAGCTCCCCGAGGACCTGGACTACCAGGCCCTGTTCCACGGCGTAGACGAACGCGTCCCCGTCGAGGCCCTGCACTTCGGCGTGCGGGTCCTGGACCGCTTCCTGCGCACGGCATAGCACGGCACACAGTCGAGAAGGAGAGAACGTGGAGACGAAGGCGTACGGCTCGTGGCCCTCACCCGTCGACGCGGCCCTGGCGGCGGCGCACGACGGCTTCGCCGAGTGGGTGGGCTTCGTCGGCGACGAGCCCTGGTGGACCGAGCCCCGGCCGGCGGAGGGCGGCCGCCGGACCCTGGTCCGCGGCGCCACCGGCGAGTCCGTGCTGCCCGCGCCGTGGAACGTGTGCAGCCGGGTCATCGAGTACGGCGGACTGCCCTGGGCCGGTGCCGTACCAAAGGGCGACGGTGAACCGCTGCTGGTCTTCGTCCACTTCGACGACCAGCGGCTGTACCTGTACCGGCCCGGCGGGACGCCCCGGCCGCTGACCCCGCCCGGTCCCCGCTGGGCCGACCCGCAGTTGCTGCTCGACCGGGACGAGGTCTGGTGCGTCCTGGAGGAGTTCACCGGAGCCGCGCCCACCGACGTGCGCCGGGTGCTCGCCGCCGTACCGCTGGACGGCTCGGCCGCCGACGACCGGGCCGCGGTACGCGAACTCACCGACGAACGGCACCGGTTCGTCACCGGTCCGCGCCTCTCGCACGACGGACGCCGGGCCGCCTGGCTCGCCTGGGACCATCCGCGGATGCCGTGGGACGGCACGGAACTGCTGGTCGGCGAGGTCGGCTCCGACGGCGTCCTGCACTCGGTCCGCACCGCGGCCGGCGGTCCCACCGAGGCCGTCGCCCAGGTGGAGTGGTCCGCGGACGACCGGCTGCTGTACACGAGCGACCGCAGCGGCTGGTGGAACCTGTACCGCGACGACCAGCCGCTGTGCCCGCGCGAGGAGGAGTTCGCGGGGCCGCTGTGGCGGCTCGGCCAGAACTGGTTCGCACCGCTGGACAACGGGATGATCGCCGTCCTGCACGGCCGCGGGGCGATGACCCTCGGGATACTCGATCCGGAGACCGGTGAGATCGCCGACGCGGCCGGGCCGTGGACCGAGTTCTCCGCCACCCTCGCCGTGCACGGCACCCGCGTGCTCGCGGTCGGCGCCGGGCCGCGCACCGCCCACGAGGTCGTCGGACTCGACACCGCCACCGGGCGCGCCCGGGTCGTCGGCACCCCGCACCGGGACGCGGTCGACCCCGCCTACTACCCCGACCCGCAGGTCCGCACCTTCACCGGCCCCGGCGGCCGCGAGGTGCACGCCCACATCCACCCGCCCCACCACCCCGGCCACATCGCCCCCGAGGGCGAGCTGCCGCCCTTCGTCGTCTGGGCGCACGGCGGCCCCACCAGCAGGACACCGCTCGTCCTCGACCTCGCGATCACCTACTTCACCTCGCGGGGCATCGGGGTCGCCGAGGTCAACTACGGCGGGTCCACCGGGTACGGGCGGGCCTACCGGGAGCGGCTGCGCGAGCAGTGGGGCGTGGTCGACGTCGAGGACTGCGCGGCCGTCGCGCTCGCCCTCGCCGAGGAGGGCACCGCCGACCGCGCCCGGCTCGCGATCCGCGGCGGCAGCGCGGGCGGCTGGACCACCGCCGCCTCCCTGACCGGCACCGACGTCTACGCCTGCGGCACCATCTCCTACCCCGTCCTCGACCTCACCAGCTGGGGCGCGGGGGAGACCCACGACTTCGAGTCCCAGTACCTGGAGTCCCTGATCGGTCCGCTCGCCGAGGTGCCCGAGCGGTACGTCGAACGGTCGCCCAGCGAGCACGCCGACCGGCTCACCGCGCCCTTCCTGCTGCTCCAGGGGCTGGACGACGTGATCTGCCCGCCCGCGCAGTGCGAACGCTTCCTCGCCCGGCTCGACGGCCGCCCGGTGCCGCACGCCTACCTCACCTTCGCGGGCGAGGGCCACGGCTTCCGGCGCGCGGAGACCCTGGTGCGCGCGCTGGAGGCCGAGCTCGCCCTCTACGCTCGGGTCTTCGGGCTGGACGTGCCCGGCATCCCCGAGCTGGAGCTGGTGAAGTGACCGGAGCGACCGGCGCGACCGGAGTGGCCGAGTTGACGAGGCCCGCCAGGCTCTCCGCCGGGGCCCGCGTCGCCGTCGTGGCGCCGAGCGGGCCGGTGCTGGAGGACCGGCTCCAGGCCGGTCTCGACATCCTGCGCGGCTGGGACCTCGACCCGGTGGCGGCACCCCACGTGCTCGCCACGGACGGCGAGCTGGGATACCTCGCGGGCTCCGACGCCGAGCGCGCGGCCGACCTCCAGCAGGCCTGGTGCGACCCGTCCGTCTCCGCCGTCCTCTGCGCGCGCGGCGGCTTCGGCGCCCAGCGCCTCGTCGACCTGCTCGACTGGGAGGCGATGCGCGCGGCCGGCCCGAAGGTCTTCGTCGGCTTCAGCGACGCGACCGTGCTGCACGAGGCGTTCGCGACCCGGCTCGGCCTCGCCACCCTGTACGGGCCGGTGGCCGCCGGCGCCGACTTCGTCAAGAGCACCGAGGCACAGGAACACCTGCGGGCCACCCTCTTCGCCCCGGAGACCGTCCGCACCATCCCCTCCCGGGGCACCGCGCTGGTGGGCGGCCGGGCCACGGGCGTCACTGTCGGCGGCTGCCTGCGGCTGCTCGCCACGGGCGTCGGCACCCCGCACACCCACACCGGTGTGCGGGGCGGCCTGCTCCTGCTGGAGGACGTCGGCGAGGCGCCGTACAGCCTCGACCGCAGCATCACACAGCTGCTGCGGTCCGGCCTGCTCGACGGCGTCGCCGGGATCCTGCTCGGCTCCTGGGACCGGTGCGGACCCTACGAGCGGCTACGGCCGATGCTCCTCGACCGGCTCGGCGGCCTGGGCGTGCCGGTGCTGGAGGAGTTCGGGTTCGGGCACTGCGAGTCGGCCCTGACCATGCCGCTCGGAGTCGCCGCCGAACTGGACGCGGAGGCGGGCACGCTGACGCTGCTGGAGCCGGCGCTGCGCTGAGAGCCCACCCGCGCCGCAGGCGGCTCCGCGTAGGGTGTCGGGATGCCGCACACCGCTTCCCGCTATCTCGCCGAGGGCCCCCGCGTGGGCATCCGCCACTTCACCTACGAGGACGGCGCCGAGTTCATCGCCCGGGCCCGGGAGAGCAAGGACCTCCACCAGCCCTGGCTGTTCCCGCCCACCACCGACGCGGCCTACGCAGGCTACGCGGGGCGGCTGATCGAGGACCGCAGCAAGGCCGGGTTCCTGGTCTGCGAGAAGGACGCCGACGGCGCCATCGCCGGGTTCATCAACATCAACAACATCGTCGAGGGCGGCTTCCAGTGCGGTGCGCTCGGCTACGGCGTGTTCGCGCACGCGGCCGGGCGCGGCCTGATGAGGGAGGCGATGGGCCTGGTCGTGGACTACGCCTTCGGGCCGATGCGGCTGCACCGGCTGGAGATCAACGCGCAGCCGGGCAACGCCGCGTCCATCGCGCTCGCCCGCGGTGCCGGGTTCCGGCTGGAGGGCTTCTCGCCGAACATGATCTACATCGACGGGGCCTGGCGGGACCACGAACGCTGGGCGATCACGGCGGAGATGCGGACCGCCCGCTGACCTTTGCGCAATCCTGACCGGCAGCTCCCCTGGTCAGCTCACCCGGCGCCGGGTTCCATGGTGATCGTGACGAGGATCCGACGTGAGGTACTGACCCTGCCCGCGGCGGAGTTGGGCCCGGACAACCCGCTGCCGCCGCTCCGCCTCCAGGACGAGATTCACCGCGTCGACGAACGTGACCGGGAGGACCTGCCGCGGGACATGGCCCGCCGGCCCGGTCACGAACCGCTGCGCAGCCTCCTCCCGGTACGGCTCCGCGACGGCTACGGCAGAACCCGCACACCTCGCGAGTTCGACGCCCTGGTGATCGAGAACGACCGCCTCCGCGCCACCGTCCTGCCCGGCCTCGGTGGCCGCGTCGTCTCCCTCGTCCACCTGGCCGCCGGCCGCGAACTCCTCTACCGCAACCCGGTGTTCCAGCCCGCGAACCTCGCCCTCAACGGCGCCTGGTACGCCGGTGGCATCGAGTGGAACATCGGCGCCACCGGCCACACCACCCTCTCCTGCGCCCCGCTCCACGCGGCCCGCGTCCCCGCCCCCGACGGCGGCGAGATGCTCCGGCTGTGGGAGTGGGAACGGCTGCGCGACCTGCCTTTCCAGGTCGACCTGTGGCTGCCGGACGGCTCCGACTTCCTGTACGCCGGCGTCCGCGTCCGCAACCCCCACGAACACCCGGTGCCCGGCTACTGGTGGTCCAACACGGCCGTACCGGAGGACCGCCGGATCGTCGTCCCGGCCGAGGAGGCCTGGGAGTTCGGGCCCGAGCGCCGACTGCGCCGGGTGCCCGTTACGGATCACGGCACCCAACCCCCGTATCCGGCCGACTGGTTCTACGACATCCCGGACGGCCGCCGCCGCTGGATCGCCGCGCTGGACGCCGACGGCCACGGCCTGGTGCAGACCTCCACCGACGAACTGCGCGGCCGGAAACAGTTCGTGTGGGGGTCGGGGCCCGGAGGCCGGCGCTGGCAGGAGTGGCTCGGCGGACCCGGCACCGGCGGCTACCGTGAGATCCAGGCCGGACTGACCCGCACCCAGCTGGAGCACGTCCGTCTCGAAGCGGAGAGCGAGGTGTGCTGGCTGGAGGCGTACGGCCCACTGTCGGCGCCGTCGCCGGAGAACGTCGAGGAGCGGCTCGAACTCGCCCTGCCGCGAGCCGAGCTGGACGCCGCCCACGTCGCGTGGAAGCCGTACGCCGACACCGAACCCGGTGAACCCCTCGCCACCGGCTCCGGCTGGGGCGCCCTCGAAGTGCTGCGCGCCGACTGGAAGCTGCCCGGCACGCCGTTCCCCGAGGCGACGCTCACCGAGGAACAGGCGCCCTGGCGGGAGCTGCTGCGCACCGGCACCCTGCCCGAGCCCCGCCGGGTACGGCCGCCAGGACCGACCCTGGTCGCCCCGCACTGGCGGGACATGCTGGAGACCGCCCCCGCCACCCCGCACACCGAGTACCACCTGGGCATCGCCCAGTGGCACGCCGGCGACCGCGCCCAGGCCGTCCGCAGCTGGGAGCGGGCCCTCCCGCTCGCCCCGTCGCTCTGGCCGCTGCTGCGCTGCCTCGCCGTCGCCGACCAGGAGAACGGTCAGCACGAGCGGGCCGCGGAACGCTACGCCGACGCCTTCGACGACCTGTGCCGGGAGCGCCGCGACGACGGCGAGACCTGGACGGCGGCCTGCGCGGCACTCGGCCGGGAGACCGTCGAGGCGCTGCTGCGGGTACGGCGGACCGCGGACGCCCGTGCCGTGTGGGAGGCGCTGCTGCCCGCGATCCGGGAGCGCGGCCGGTTCCGGCTCCTGGAGGCGGAGTTGCTGCTCGCGGAGGGACGGCCGGCCGCTGCCCGGGCCGTCTTCGACGCCGGGTTCGAGGTGGCCGACCTGCGGGAGGGGTCGGACGCGCTCGGCCGGCTGTGGGCGCGGCTCGGGGACGAGCCGCTGCCCGCCCGGTACGACTTCCGGATGCGGCCGCAGGGCCTGTGACCGGCCCCGCCGCGGTCCCGGTTCAGCCCCGGTGCTGGTCCACGTACTCGAACAGCGAGCCGTCCGGGTGCATCGCGAGCAGGTTGCGGCCGGCGGGCGTGGCCACCGGGCCCGCGAGGATGCGGGCGCCGAGGTCGTCCAGCAGCCGGTGGGCCGCGTCGACGTCCTGCACCGCGATCGTCGCGGCCACCTTGCGCAGCACCTCCAGCTCCGCCTCCGGCCCGCTCATCAGGAGGAACGAGCCGACCGCGGCGACCTGGACGCCGCCGCGTTCGAATCGCTGGGCTCTGCCGCCGGAGAGGCGTTCGTAGAACGGGATCGCGGTATCGAGGTCGTCGACGCAGATGCGCAGAGAGGCGCCCAGAATCTCCATGGGCACGAGCCTAGTTGCCGCGGGCCGGGATGGTGTCACCCCCGGTGATCTCCTGTTACGGCAATTCTGGTCCGGGTACCCGCACCCTATGGAACACCTGGATCATCTCGAACATCTGGACAAGGATCTCGTCGACGAGCTGGCACAGGTCGCGCGCGAGACCGTACGGGACGAACTGCGCGAGCAGGGCCGCAAGCGGCGGCGGGCCGCCATGCTGTACGGCGCGTCCGGCGCGGTCGCCCTGTACGCCGGGGCCGCCGTGGCACTGGCCGTGGGGCTGGCGTGGGCGATCCTGCTGCCGGCGTGGGCCGCGGCGCTGGTCACCGCGGTGATCCTGGGCGGGGTGGCCTATGCGCTGCGCGAGGCGGGGCGGCCGAAGAGGCCGCACGCACCGCACCGGGTGATCGGTGGGACGGCGCCCGGGGTACCGCCCACTGGGACGGGGCTGCCGTATCCGCCGATTCCGGCGGAGCCGCCGAATGTCCCGGGCATGCCGGGTGCGGATCCGGAGTCGCCGCATCACCGGAGCTGACGGGGCGCTTTCAGCAGGCGGCGTTTCAGAGTCTTGCCTACGGTTACGTGGGTGGCCTTGGACCCGTCGTATCCCCGGAGGCGCACCGTGAGCCGTCGACCCCGGATAGTGATCGTCGGCGCCGGGTTCGCCGGGTATCGCGCGGCCCGTACGCTTGCGCGGTCGGCCAGGGGGCGCGGCGCCGAGATCACCCTGCTGAACCCCACCGACTACTTCCTGTATCTGCCCCTGCTGCCCCAGGTCGCGGCCGGCATCCTCGATCCCCGCCGGATCGCCCTCCCGCTGTCCGGTGCCCTCCACGGGGTGCGGACCGTGCTGGGGGAGGCCGGCCGGATCGACCTCGACGGCCAGACCGTGCACTACACCGACCCCGAGGGTGCCGCCGGCAGCCTCGGCTACGAGCGGCTGCTGCTGACCGTCGGCAGTGTCAACAAGCTGTTGCCCATCCCCGGCGTGGCCGAGCACGCGCACGGTTTTCGGGGGCTGCCGGAGGCGCTCTATCTCCGGGACCACGTGATCCGGCAGATCGAGCTGGCCGCCGTCGCCCCCGACGCCGCTCTCGCCGCCGCGCGGTGCACCTTCGTCGTGGTCGGTGCCGGGTACACCGGGACCGAGGTCGCCGCCCAGATGCGGATGCTCACCGTCGACCTGGCCCGCCGCAACCGGCTGCCGCACGGCGTGCGGCCGCGCTGGCTGCTGCTGGACGTGGCGCCCCGGGTACTGCCGGGGATGGACGAGAAGCTGTCCCGCACCGCCGACCGGGTGCTGCGCCGGCGCGGGGTCGAGGTGCGCATGGCCACCTCCGTGAAGGAGGCCACCCGGGACGGGGTGCTCCTCTCCGACGGGGAGTTCGTCGCGTCCCGGACCCTGGTGTGGTGCGTCGGCGTACGGCCCGACCCGCTCGTGGAGGGCACCGGGCAGCCCCTGGAGAAGGGGCGGCTGATCGTCGATCCGTACCTCCAGGTGCCCGGCTGCGCCGACGTGCTCGCCTGCGGGGACGCCGCCGCGGTGCCCGACCTCGTCAATCCCGGCGCGTTCACGCCGATGACCGCGCAGCACGCCTGGCGGCAGGGCCGGGTGGCCGGCGAGAACGTGGCCGCCTCGCTCGGCCTCGGACGGCGCCGGCGTCCCTACCGCCATCGCGACCTGGGGTTCGTCGTCGACCTCGGCGGCGTGCAGGCCGCCGCCGACCCGCTCGGGGTGCCCCTGTCCGGGCCGGCCGCCGGGCTGGTGACCCGCGGCTACCACCTCGCGGCCATGCCCGGGGGCCGGGCCCGGGTCGCCGCCGACTGGCTGCTCGACGCCGTACTGCCGCGCCAGGGCGTCCAGCTGGGCCTCGTGCGGTCCTGGTCGGTGCCGCTGGACACGGCCTCGCCCGAGCTGCCGAAGGCCCCCGAACCCGTCACGGACCATCCTCCGGAAGGAGCCTCATGAACACCGCCGAACTCGTCGAACTCGCCCAGCAGTTGCGCGTGGACAGCGTGCGGGCGGCCGCCGCGGCCGAGTCCGGGCACCCGACCTCGTCGATGTCCGCCGCCGACCTGATGGCGGTCCTGCTCGCCCACCACCTGCGTTACGACTTCGAGCGGCCCGACCACCCCGGCAACGACCGCTTCGTCCTCTCCAAGGGCCACGCCTCGCCGCTGCTGTACGCCGCCTACAAGGCGGCCGGTGCCATCGACGACGCCGAACTGCTCACCTTCCGCAAGCTCGGCAGCCACCTGGAGGGACACCCCACCCCGCGCCGGCTGCCGTGGGTGGAGACCGCCACCGGCTCCCTCGGCCAGGGCCTGCCGGTCGGTGTCGGCATCGCGCTGTCCGGGAAACGCCTCGAGCACGGCCGCTACCGGGTCTGGGTGCTGTGCGGGGACAGCGAGCTGGCGGAGGGCTCCGTGTGGGAGGCCGCCGAGCACGCCGGGTACGAGCACCTCGACAACCTGACCGCGATCGTGGACGTCAACCGGCTCGGCCAGCGCGGCCCCACCCGGCACGGCCACGACCTCGACGCCTACGCCCGCCGCTTCCAGGCCTTCGGCTGGCACACCGTGGAGATCGACGGCCATGACGTGGACGCCATCGACCGGGCGTACGGCGAGGCGGCCTCCACCGCGGGGCAGCCCACCGTGATCCTCGCCCGCACCCGCAAGGGCCGCGGCGTGGCCGCCGTCGAGGACCGCGAGGGCATGCACGGCAAGCCGCTGCCGGACGCGGAGGAGGCCGTCGCCGAACTCGGCGGGATACGGGATCTCCACGTCCACGTGACCGAGCCGCCGGCGGCCCGCGCGCTGCACTCGGTGCCCACGGGCGCGCTCGAACTCCCGCGCTACGACAAGGGGGAAGAGGTCCCCACCCGGGACGCCTTCGGCAAGGCGCTCGTCGCGCTGGGCCATGCCCGCGCCGACGTCGTCGCGCTGGACGGCGAGGTCGGCGACTCCACGCGCACCGAGCTCTTCGGCAAGGAACACCCCGACCGCTACTTCGAGTTCTACATCGCCGAACAGCAACTCGTGGCCGGTGCCGTCGGCATGGCGGCCCGCGGCTGGGTGCCGTACGCCTCGACCTTCGCCGCCTTCTTCAGCAGGGCCTACGACTTCGTGCGGATGGCCTCCGTCAGCGGCAGCGGGATCAACCTGGTCGGCTCGCACGCGGGCGTGGCCATCGGGCAGGACGGGCCCTCCCAGATGGGCCTGGAGGACCTGGCGATGTTCCGCTCGGTGTACGACTCGACCGTGCTCTACCCGTGCGACGCCAACCAGACCGCCAAGCTCGTCGCCACCATGGCCGGGCTCGACGGCATCCGCTACCTGCGCACCTCGCGCGGGGCGAGCCCGGTGATCTACGGCCCGGACGAGGAGTTCCCGGTCGGCGGCAGCAAGGTGCTGCGCTCCTCCGAGGAGGACCGGCTGACCGTGGTCGCCGCCGGAGTCACCCTGCACGAGGCGCTGAAGGCCGCCGACGCGCTCGCCGAGGACGGCATCCGGATCCGGGTCGTCGACCTCTACTCCGTGAAGCCCGTCGACCGGCAGACGCTGCGCACCGCCGCCGAGGAGACCGGCTGTCTGCTCACCGTCGAGGACCACCACGAGGAGGGCGGGCTCGGCGACGCGGTCGCGGAGGCGTTCGCCGACGGCAGGCCGGTGCCGCGGCTGGTGCGGCTCGCCGTGCGCACCATGCCGGGTTCGGCCGCTCCCGACCAGCAGCTGCACGCCGCGGGGATCGACGCCGATTCCATCGCGGCGGCCGGGCGGCTGCTGGTCGAGGAGGCGGTCGTGCGATGACCCCGGACGAGGTGCGGCCGGTACGGGCGGGCCGCCGGACGGTGCCCACGCACCGGCCCGACAAGGTGCTCTTCCCCGGCGACGGTGCCGCGAAGGAGTACACCAAGGCCGACCTCGTCGACTACTACAAGTCCGTCGCGCCGTACCTGCTCCCGCACCTGCGCGGGCGGCCGCTGATGCTGGAGCGGTACCCCGACGGCCTGGACGGCCCCCGGTTCATGCAGAAGAACGCCCCGGACCACTACCCGGACTGGATCGAGCGGGCCGAGGTCGCCAAGGAGGACGGCACCGTCACCCACGTGGTCTGCGGCGACACCGCCACCCTCGTGTACCTCGCCGACCAGGCCTGTCTCACCCTGCACCGCTGGCTCTCCCGCACCACCGCTCCCGGCCGCCCCGACCGGCTGGTCCTCGACCTGGACCCGCCCGGCACGGACTTCGCCCCGGTGCGGGAGGCCGCCCGCTGGGCCGGTGACCTGCTCGACCGGCTCGGCCTGCCGGCGGCACCCATGACCACCGGCTCCCGGGGCCTGCACCTGGTCGTGCCGCTGAACGGCCGCCACGCATTCGACGAGGTCCACGCCTTCGCCCGGGACCTGGCCGCCCTGCTCGCCGCCGAGCACCCCGACCGGCTCACCACCGCCGTCCGCAAGGACGACCGCGGCGACCGGCTCTTCCTCGACATGGGGCGCAACGCCTACGCCCAGACCGCGGTGGCCCCCTACACCGTGCGGGCCAGGCCCGGTGCCCCCGTCGCCGTGCCGATCACCTGGGACCAGCTCGCCGACCCCGCCGTGGACGCCCGGCGCTGGACCGTCGCCGACGCCGTCGACCAGGCCCGGACCACACCGTGGGCCGGCATCCCCGCCCGGGGCCGGGCACTCGGGCCGGCCCGGCGGCGGCTCGACGCGCTGCGCAGGGCATCCGGCTGACTGCGCCGTGTGACGGTCGGTTGTGAAGGTTTGACCGGGAGACCTGCGGCCACTCGGACCCAGAGGTGGCCATGACGAACACAAACGACACGTCTCAGACGCAGGATTCACGCAAGGAACGCACACGCGACGACGGACCCGACGCGGCACCGGACCGGCCGAGCCCCATGGAGGTACTGCGCCAGGCGCGCGCTCAGCTCGCGGAGCTCACCGGTATGGCCGCCGAATCCGTGTCGTCCTTCGAACAGACCGATGAAGGCTGGGCGTTGGTGATCGAAGTCCTGGAACTCCCCAGAGTGCCCGACACCATGAGCCTGATGGCGAGCTACCAGGTCGAGCTCGACCCGCAGGGACAGCTCACCGGCTACCGGCGCGTCAGCCGCTACGAACGCGGGCGTGCCGACCCGCACAGGCCCGGCGGCCGCTAGGCCGCCCGCCGGCGCCCACGGACAGGCACCACGCCAAGGAGGTTGGAACGGCATGACCGTTGTACCGGCACAGCAGACCGGCGGAGGGGGCAGCAGTGGCCTCTACGACGTGCTCGAACTCGTCCTCGACAGGGGGCTCGTCATTGACGCGTTCGTGCGGGTCTCCCTGGTCGGCATCGAGATCCTGAAGATCGACATACGGGTCGTCGTCGCCAGCGTCGACACCTATCTGCGCTTCGCGGAGGCCTGCAACCGGCTCGACCTGGAGTCGGGCCCGCACAAGGACCCCGGCCTGCCCGACATCGTCGGCGAGGTCACGGAGTCCGGCGCCCGGGGCAAGTCCAAGGGCGCGCTCTCCGGCGCCGCCCAGACGATCTCGGACGCCTTCCAGCAGGCCCGCGACGAGCACTCGGGCTCGGGTGAGACCGAGTCCCGGCCGCGCGCCCGCAAGGCCCCGGCCCGTCGCAAGGAGAGGGAGGAGCAGGAGTGAGTACGTACGTCTACGGCATCACGACCGCCGCGCATCCCACCCTGCCCGAGGGCATGGACGGGGTCGGCGACCCGCCCCGCCGGGTACGGGTGCTCACGGAGGGTGACCTGGCCGCCGTGGTCAGCGATGCCCCCGAGGGACTCCGGCCCAAGCGCCGGGACCTGCTCGCCCACCAGAACGTGCTGGCGGAGGCGGGGGGCGGCGGCTGCGTGCTGCCCATGCGGTTCGGCAGCGTGGCCCCGGACGACGACGCCGTCACCGGCGTCCTCGCCGAACGCGCCGACCACTACCGGGAGCGGCTGCGCACCCTCGACGGCAAGGTCGAGTACAACGTCAAGGCCAGCCATGTCGAAGAGGCCGTGCTGCACCGTGTGATGTCCGAGAACCCCGAGCTGCGCGCCCTGGCCGAGGCCAACCGGAAGGCGGGCGGCGGGAGTTACGAGAGCCGGCTGCGCCTCGGCGAGCTGGTGGTCGGTGCGGTGCAGGCCCGCGAGGCCCAGGACGCTGCCGAGGTGCGGCAGGCGCTCGAACCCGAGGCCGCCGCCGTCGGCGTGGGGCCCGACTCCACCGGGTGGCTCGTCAACGTGTCCTTCCTGGTGGACCGGCACTCCGCCGAGACGTTCCTGGCCGGTGTCGAGCGGCTGCGCAAGAGTCACCCGCATCTCGACCTGAGCGTCAACGGGCCGCTCCCGCCGTACAGCTTCGTCGAACCGGGACCCGCCGAGCCGGCGGTCAGTACGGCCGGCCGGGCCGAGACGTAGCCGGCGGGAACGGGAACCAGAAGGAGCAGGCACCCATGGGACTGGTCAAGGAGCTGCTGCTACTGCCCTTCGCGCCCGTGCGCGGCAGCGCCTGGGTCATCGAGCAGGTGGTGCAGGAGGCGGAGCGGATCTACTACGACCCCGCCTCGATCCGGGCCGAACTGGCGCGGCTGGAAGAGCTGTTGGAAGCCGGCGAGATCGACGAGGAGGAGTTCGACCAGGCTGAGGACGAACTTCTCGACCGGCTGGAGATCGCCCTGCGCAAAGACGCGGGGCACGGCAATGGGATGCATACATGAACCGCATGGGACTGGGCCTCGCGATCGGGGCCGGATACCTGCTGGGTCGGACCAAGAAGCTGAAAATGGCCGTCGCCGTCGGGTCGTTGGTCGCCGGAAAGCGGCTGAACCTGACCCCGAAGGCGCTGCTCGACCTGGCCAACCAGCAACTGCGCGACAACCCGCAGTTCAAGGAGATCGGGGACCAGCTCCGCCACGACCTGCGCGGGGTCGGCAAGGCCGCGTCCGGCGCCATGGTCGATCGGCAGCTCGGCGCTCTCGCCGACCGGCTGCACGGCCGTACCGCCGAGGTGCGTGACCAGCTGGCGGGCGTCGTGCCCGACACCGGCGGCGGCCGGGACGACGAGGAGCCGGAGGAGGAGCAGGAGCCGGAGGAGGAGCCGGAGCAGGAGCCGGAGGAGGAGCAGGAGCCGGAGGAGGACCAGGAGCCGGAGGAGAGGGCCGGGAGCGACAAGGCAGGAAGCGACGCCGAGGACGACCGCGAGGAGGGGTCCGACCGGAAGGCGCCGGCCCGCAAGGCCCCCGCGAAGAAGGCCCCCGAGAAGCCACCGGCGAAGAAGGCGTCCGCCAAATCGCCTGCCAGGAAGGCGCCGGCGAAGAAGGCGGCGCAGGGCCGGGCGCCTGTCAAGAAGACGGCCGGCCGGGCCCGGCCGAAGGGAGGCGGTGACCGATGAACAGCGGACCGCTCACGGACGCGGCTCACTCCGAGGCCGCGGAACGCCTGAAGGCGGAGGTGCAGGAGTACCTCGCTGCCCAGACCGAACGCCTGCTGGCGGGCGCCGGGCGCAAGCTCGGCGACGCCACGGGGAAACTCACCGACATCGCCGAGGGCAACAGCCCCGGCTTCGGCAAGCTCGCACTCGACGCAGGCCGCAAGGTCGCGGAAGGCAAGGGTCCGGTGCGCTCCGCACTGGAGCTCGGCCTGACCCACGCCAAGGACACCGTCATGGACAAGGTGAAGAACCTGGGGGGCGGCAAGGGCAAGGGGAAGGGCAAGGGCAGCGGGCAGAAGCCGACCGTCATCATCGAGTCGGTCGACGTCGGCGTGCCGGTGCGCACGGCCTACGACCAGTGGACCCGCTACCAGGACTTCAGCACCTTCGCCAAGGGCGTCAAGAGTGCCAGCCGTGCCGACGACACCTCGTCGGACTGGCAGGGCAAGATCTGGTGGTCCAGCCGGAGCTGGAAGGGCAAGACGGTCGAGCAGATCCCGGACTACCGCATCCAGTGGTCGGCGCAGGGAGCCAAGGGCAGCCACAAGGGCGTCGTCACCTTCCACCGGCTCGACGACAACCTCACCCGGGTGCTCCTGGTGATCGAGTACTACCCGAGCGGTTTCTTCGAGAAGACCGCCAACGTCTGGCGCGCCTCGGGCCGCCGGACCCGTCTCGACCTCAAGCACTACGCCCGCCACATCTCCGTCAAGGGAGAGGTCGACGACGGCTGGCGCGGCGAGATCCGCGACGGCGAGGTCGTCCAGAGCCACGAGGACGCGGTGGCCGAGGAGGAGAAAGAGGCCGAGGAGCAGAACGAGGACGAGAACGCGCCCGAGGACGAGGCGGAGGACGAGAACGCGCCCGAGGACGAGGCAGAGGACGAGGAGTCGTACGAGGACGAGGACGAGGAGCCCTACGACGAGGCGGAGGACGCCGAGCAGGGGGAGGATGAGGAGTACGAGGCCGAGGGCGAGGAGGAGCCCGAGGGCGAGTACGAGGACACCGACACCGAGGAGACCGAGGACGAGGAAGAGCCGGAGGACGAGGAAGCGTACGCCGGTTCCCGGAGCCGTCGATGACGATGGCCGGCCGGCTGCCCGAGCCCTATGGACGTGACGGCGGGGGCGCCAACCTCGCCGACATCCTGGAGCGCGTCCTGGACAAGGGCATCGTCATCGCCGGGGACATCAGGATCAACCTGCTCGACATCGAACTGGTCACCATCAAACTCCGCCTGGTCGTCGCCTCCGTCGACCGGGCGAAGGAGATGGGCATCGACTGGTGGGAACACGACCCGGAGCTGTCCACCCGCGCTCGGCGTGACCAGCTGACCCGGGAGAACCACGAGCTGCGGGAGCGGCTGGCCGCCCTGGAGGCACTGGAGGCCGGCCGTGGGCAGCGCCAGGAGGAGGACAGATGAGCGCACAGGGCGGGCTCCGGTACGTGTACGCCGTCTGCCGTCCGTTCGAGGCGGCTCTCCAGGCCCAGCTCAGCGGTGTGGGCGGGAGCCCGCCGGGGTTGCTCAGGCACCACGGTCTGGTCGCCGTCGTCAGCACGGTCCCGGAGAGCGACTTCGCCGAGGAGCCGCTGCGGGACCACCTGGAGGACCTGGACTGGCTGGCCGCGACCGCCCGCGCCCACCAGGGCGTGATCGACGCGCTCACCACGGTCACCACGCCGCTGCCGCTCCGGCTGGCCACGGTCTTCCGGGACGACAGCGGCGTACGGACCATGATGGAGGCCCGCGAGGCCGACTTCCTGCACGTCCTCGACCGGCTCGAAGGGCGGGTCGAGTGGGGCGTGAAGCTCTACGCCGACCCGCCCGAGCCGCCGCCCCGGCCGGCCGGAAGGCCCGCCAGCGGGCGGGACTACCTGCGGCAGCGGCGGACCGACACCCGCGCGCACGAGGAGAAGTGGCGGGTCGCCGAGGAATTCGCACGCGTGCTGCACGAGCGGCTTTCCCGGCGCGCCGAGGATTCCCGGCTGCACCCGCCGCAGAATGCGGCCCTTTCCGGGGCGTCCGGACAGAACCTGCTCAACGCCGCTTATCTGGTGTCCCGCGCCGATTCCGAGGAATTCGTGGAACTGGTCGACCGGACGAAGGACGAGGCGCCGGACATACGGGTGGAACTGACCGGTCCCTGGGCGGCCTACTCCTTCACCGAGCCGGCGGAAGCGGAGGGGCAGCGGTGACCGTCGTCGAACGCCGTGAGGTCGCCCTGGTGGACCTGCTCGACCGGCTGCTGGCCGGCGGGGTCGTCATCACCGGCGACGTCACCCTGCGCATCGCGGACGTCGACCTCGTCCGCATCGACCTCAACGCGCTGATCAGCTCGGTCAACGCCCAAGTTCCGGCACCCTGGGGGGAGCAGACGTGAGCGAGCACCGCAACCGGCTGGACCTCGAACCGGACACGGTGGAGCGTGATCTGGTGAAACTCGTGCTGACCGTCGTGGAGCTGCTGCGCCAGCTGATGGAACGGCAGGCGCTGCGCCGCTTCGACACCGGGGACCTCACCGAACAGCAGGAGGAGCGCATCGGGCTCACCCTGATGCTCCTGGAGGACCGGATGGCCGAGCTGCGCGACCGCTACGGACTGCGGCCCGAGGACCTGAACCTGGACCTCGGGCCGCTGGGACCGCTGCTGCCGCGGGAGTGATGCCGCCCCGGCGGGTGGCGTCACCACCTGTACCAGCGACCCCTGCCGCCGGCGCCGGTCGTGCCCCGGACCAGGAATCCGAGAAGCCAGATCACAAGTACGGCGAGCGCGATCCACCAGAGAATTTTCACCGCGAATCCGGCCCCGAAGAGAATGAGGACCAGAAGCAGCACCAGCAGGATGGGAACCATGGTGTGAACCTCCTGTGAAGCGGGTTTCCCGAAACCCGCGAAACAGGCTCATTTACGGCAGAGAATTTCTCCGTGCAGTACGGCGAACCAGCCGTCCTCCCGGCCCGCCCACTCCCGCCAGGCCGCCGAGACCGCCGCCAGCTGCTCCGTGGTCGCGTGACCGCCCTCGGTGGCCCGCTCGGCATAGGCGGAGGCGACCGTACGGTCCGCCCACAGCCCGCCCCACCAGGCCCGTTCCTCGTCCGTGCTGTACGTCCAGGTCCCGGAGGTGGCCGTGATGTCGGTCAGCCCCGCCGCCAGCGCCCAGGACCGCAGCCGCCGCCCGGCGTCCGGCTCGCCCCCGTTGGCGCGGGCCACCCGCCGGTACAGCTCCAGCCAGTCGTCCAGTCCCGGCACCGCCGGGTACCAGGTCATCGCCGCGTAGTCCGAGTCGCGTACGGCGATGAACCCGCCCGGCTTGGTGACCCGGCGCATCTCGCGCAGCGCCTGCACCGGGTCGCCCACGTGCTGGAGCACCTGGTGGGCGTGGACCACGCAGAAGGTGTCGTCCGGGTAGTCCAGCGCGTGCACGTCGGCGACCGCGAAGTCCACGTTCGTCAGCCCGCGCCCGGTGGCCGTCGCGCGGGCCTGCTCCAGGATGCCCGGCGCGTGGTCGACGCCGGTCACATGGCCGTCGGGGACCAGCTCGGCCAGGTCGGCGGTGATCGTTCCCGGTCCGCAGCCGATGTCCAGGATCTGCATGTGGGGCTTGAGCGAACCGAGCAGATAGGCGGCGGAGTTGGCGGCGGTGCGCCAGGTGTGGGAACGCAGCACCGACTCGTGGTGACCGTGCGTGTAGACGGCGGTCTCCTGTGGCTTCGACATGGCTCAACCCCTTCGCGTCACACCGGCGGACGGGGCCGGACGGCCCCGTCCCGCGGTATCCGCAACGCTACGCTCGCATGTCGAATGATGAGACCTGCGTTTTACAATATGGACTGACGGTTCGTCATAAAAGGCTCGTCGGGTCAGGGCAGCGGCCGGTACACGGTCAGCGCCTCCGGCAGCTTCTCCACGGCCAACTCGCCTGCCACGTCGGTGACTTCCCCGTCGTATGCGAGCGGTGTGCCGGCCGCGACGCCGGTCAGGCGCAGCCGGCTCACCCGGGCCTCGGCGTGGGCGGGGGACCGGGTGAGCGGGCCCGCGAGGGCGGCGGAGAGCAGGCGGAGCGCGGGATGCCGGCCGCCGTGCACCACGCGTACGTCGAGCTGCCCGTCCGCCAGGTCGGTACGGCGGCCCGGGGTCAGGGCCAGCCGGTGGTAGAGGCAGTTGCCGACGAACAGCAGCCACAACGGGTGTGTCTCGCCCCGCAGTTCGACCTGGAGCGGGTGCCGGTCCGTGCGCAGCACCCGCAGCACGGCCAGCACCTCGGCGGGCCAGGCGCCGATGCGGTGCGTCCAGCGTTCCCGCTCCCGGACCAGCTCCGGATAGACCCCCAGGCTCAGCGTGTTCAGGAAGACGCCCTCCAGGTCGCCGGAGGTGAAGCGGCCGACGTCCACCCGGACCGCCTCGCCCTCGCGCACGGCCCGGCCGATGCTCCGGCCGTCCTCCACGCTCAGGTCGTGGGCGAAGTGGTTGAGGGTGCCGCCGGGCAGCACGGCGAGCGGCAGCCCGTGACGCAGGGCGGTCGCGGCCGCCGCATTCACGGTGCCGTCGCCGCCGCACACCCCGAGCGCCCGCGCCCGCAGCGCCGCCTTCTCCAGTTCGTCCTTCACCTGGCCCGGTTCGCACTCCACCAGCTCCGCCTCGGGCAGCTCACGGTGCAGCACCCGCATCCGGTCGGCGCTGCCGGAGGCCCGGTTGGCCACCACCACCAGCCCCTCCCCGCCGGGCAGCGCCGGGGCCGCGGCGCGCGGCCGGGGCGGCGGGCCGGTCTGCGCCCGGGTCGGCACCAGCCCCCGCACGACGAACGCGGCACCGACCCCCAGCGCCGCGCCCGCGAGCACGTCGCTCGGGAAGTGCACGCCCGTGTACACCCGGGACATGGCGACGGAGAACGCCACCGGCGCCACCACCGCGCCCCACGCCGGGGACTCCAGGGCGACCCCGGCCGCGAAGGCGGCCGCCGACGCGGCGTGCCCGGAGGGGAACGACGTGGTGATCGGCTGCCGCTTCAGGTGCCGTACCGCGGGCACCGGGTCCAGGAGCGGGCGCGGGCGGCGCACCGAGCGCTTGCCGAGCGTGTTGATCGTCAGGGAGGCGAGGGCGAGCGAGGCCAGGCCACGGGCGGCGGCCCGGCGGGCCCGGGGCGTGCGGGTCGCGGCCACCGCGGCGGCCGTCGCGAACCACAGCACTCCGTGATTGGCGCTCCGGCTCAACCGCGGCAGCACCGGTTCGGCGAACGGCCAGTTCCGCTCGGCGGCGATCTCGAACAGCCGGCTGTCGAGGGCGAGCAGCCGGTCGCGCAGGGCGTGCCGGCCGGGCTTCGGGACGGTGAGGTCGACGTCTGGGCTCATGCCGGTGCGGTTACCCTGAAGTGGCACTTTCCTGCCCGCCCGCGGTGCGGACGAGTGAGCCGAGTGAGAGGAACCCCTGGATGCGCCTGCTCCTCATACGTCACGGGCAGACCCCCACCAACGTCGACTTCCTCCTCGACACCGCGGTACCGGGGCCCGGTCTGACCGCCCTCGGCGAGCAGCAGGCGGCGGCCCTCCCCGGGGCCCTCGCCGGCGAGGACATCGAGGCCCTCTACGTCTCCACCCTCACCCGCACCCAGCTCACCGCGGCCCCGCTGGCGGCCGCCCGGGGGCTCGAGCCCGTCGTCCGCGACGGCATCCGCGAGGTCTTCGCCGGCGACCTGGAGATGCTGCCCGGCCACTCCGAACGGGGCGAGGAGTACATGCGGACCGTGTTCGGGTGGGCGGCCGGGGACACCGCGCCGCGGATGCCCGGCGGGGAGAGCGGGGACGAGGTCCTGGGCCGCTACGACGCGGTGGTCGCCGAGGCCGCCGCGAGCGGCGCCGGGACGGTCGCCATGGTCAGCCACGGCGCCGTGATCCGCCTGTGGACCGCGGCCCGCGCCGACAACGTCGACGTCCCCTACGCCGCCTCCCGCCCCCTCGGCAACACGGGCGTGGTGATCCTGGAGGGCTCCCCGTCCGACGGCTGGAAGGCACTGTCCTGGGAGGGCGCCGTCGTGGAGCCGACGGGGGCGAGCGGGCCTGCGGGGGAGCCGGTGGAGTAAGGGCCGGCGAGGAGTTCCGGGTGCGGCCCGGTGGGGGCTGGTCGCGCAGTTCCCCGCGCCCCTTACGGGGCGCTCACCGCAGCGCCCCTTTCTTTCAGGGGCGCGGGGAACTGCGCGAGCAACCACGACGCACCCGCGGCCGAAGACATTGGGCAGATAACGGTTTGCCCCATCGCGGGCGCGCCACGCAGAATCCCTGACCATGGGACACCTGGAAGCCGCACACCTCGAGTACTACCTCCCCGACGGGAGGGCCCTGCTCGGCGACGTGTCCTTCCGGGTCGGCGAGGGAGCCGCCGTCGCCCTCGTCGGGCCCAACGGCGCCGGCAAGACCACCCTGCTGCGGCTGATCTCCGGCGAGCTGAAGCCGCACGGCGGCACCGTCACCGTGAGCGGCGGTCTCGGCGTGATGCGCCAGTTCGTGGGCTCCGTACGGGACGAGACGACCGTACGCGATCTCCTCGTGTCCGTCGCGCCGCCCGGCATCCGCACGGCCGCGCAGGCCGTCGACAAGGCCGAGCACGCCCTCATGACCGTCGACGACGAGGCGGCCCAGCTGAAGTACGCGCAGGCCCTCGCCGACTGGGCCGAGGTGCGCGGCTACGAGCACGAGACGCTGTGGGACATGTGCACCACGGCCGCCCTCGGGGTGCCGTACGAGAAGGCCCAGTGGCGGCAGGTGCGCACCCTCTCCGGCGGCGAGCAGAAGCGGCTGGTGCTGGAGGCGCTCTTCCGCGGCACCGACGAGGTGCTGCTGCTCGACGAGCCGGACAACTACCTCGACGTGCCCGGCAAGCGCTGGCTGGAACAGCAGCTGAAGGAGACCCGCAAGACGGTCCTGTTCGTCTCCCACGACCGCGAACTCCTCGCCCGCGCCGCCGGGAAGATCGTCTCCGTGGAGCCCTCGCCGACCGGCGCCGACGCCTGGGTGCACGGCGGCGGCTTCGCCACCTACCACGAGGCCCGCCGTGAACGCTTCGCCCGCTTCGAGGAGTTGCGCCGCCGCTGGGACGAGAAGCACGCCCAGCTGAAGAAGCTGGTGCTGAGCCTGCGGCAGGCCGCCTCCATCTCGCACGAGTTGGCGTCCCGGTACGCGGCCGCCCAGACCCGGCTGCGCAAGTTCGAGGAGGCCGGCCCGCCGCCCGAGCCGCCGCGCGAGCAGGACATCAGGATGCGCATCAAGGGCGGCCGTACCGGCGTACGGGCCGTCACCTGCGCACAGCTCGAACTCACCGGCCTGATGAAACCCTTCGACCTGGAGGTCTTCTACGGCGAACGGGTCGCCGTCCTCGGCTCCAACGGCTCCGGCAAGTCGCACTTTCTGCGGCTGCTGGCCGGCGAGGAGGTGGCACACGAGGGGCAGTGGAAGCTGGGCGCGCGCGTGGTCCCCGGGCACTTCGCGCAGACCCACGCCCACCCCGAGCTGGAGGGCCGGACCCTGCTGGACATCCTGTGGACGGAGCACTCCCAGGACCGCGGCGCGGCGATGTCCCGGCTGCGCCGCTACGAACTCACCCAGCAGTCCGAACAGAACTTCGACCGGCTGTCGGGCGGCCAGCAGGCCCGGTTCCAGATCCTGTTGCTGGAGCTGCAGGGCGTGACGGCACTGCTCCTGGACGAGCCGACCGACAACCTGGACCTGGAGTCCGCCGAGGCCCTCCAGGAGGGTCTTGAGGCGTTCGACGGCACGGTGCTCGCCGTCACGCACGACCGCTGGTTCGCCCGCTCCTTCGACCGCTACCTGGTCTTCGGCAGCGACGGCCGGGTCCGCGAGACGGCGGAGCCGGTGTGGGACGAGCGCCGGGTGGAACGGGTGCGGTAGGGCCGGGCGGCGGGCTGCCCCCAGGGAGGCCCGCGCGGCCGGATGTTCGTACAGTGGAGGCAGGAATCCGGACCGCCGGGACCCACACGACGAGCGGGGTACCACCATGACCGGAGTCGACCCCAGCCGGCTGGACGACCAGCAGCTCATGAAGGAGCTGGAGACCATCCACCGGACGCGCCACGACACCCTGCTGTACGGCTCGAACGACGCGCTGCGCGCCCACAACGAGCGCATGGCCCAGCTGGAGGGCGAGTACCTGCGGCGCAACCCGCGTCGTGTGGTCGCCGCCGGCCGGACCCGGGAGGGCGCCCGGGAGCGGAACTGCGCCGAGACGGCGACGCCGGGCGCCGCAGCCGGCTGAGGCCACGGCGCCCCTCCGGCCGCCCCTCCGCGGACTACTCTGCGAGCACGTCGAGGAAGGCCTCGCAGAACGCCTTGAGATCGTCCGGCTTACGGCTGGTGACCAGCTTGTTCGGGCCGCTGTCGCAGACCTTGACCTGCTCGTCGACCCAGGTGCCGCCCGCATTGCGGATGTCGGTCCGCAGACTCGGCCAGGAGGTCAGCGTCCGGCCGCGCAGCACGTCCGCCTCGACCAGCGTCCACGGCGCGTGGCAGATCGCCGCCACCGGCCGGCCGGCGTCGAAGAAGCTCTTCACGAACGCCACGGCCTTGTCGTCCGTCCGCAGGAAGTCCGGGTTCGCCACCCCGCCGGGCAGCACGAGCGCCCCGAACGAGTCCGGCGACGTCTCGCCGACCACCTCGTCCACCGGAAACGTCTCCGCCTTGTCCAGGTGGTCGAAGGCCTGGATCCGCCCCGGCTCCGTCGACACCAGCACCGCCTCGTACCCGGCGTCGGAGACCGCCTTCCACGGCTCGGTCAGCTCCACCTGCTCGACGCCCTCGGGCGCGGACAGAAAAGCGACACGCATGATGTTCACTCCCTTCTGAGGCGCGCCGGCGGGCGGGCCCGCCGGCGCGCGCCTTCGTGCATTCTGCGAGCCCGGCTCACTCCCCGCCGGTCACCGCCTCGGCCAGGGCCAGCAGGCTGCCGTAGCGTGCCGAGCGCGGCAGCCGGGAAACCCGCTCGACCAAGGCGTCGGGGGCGTTCCTGCGCCCCAGCACGCCGGCCAGCTCCCGTGCCGCCGCCGGGAAGTCGTGCCGGGTCAGGGACCGGGACAACTCCAGACGTATGCTCTCCGGCGCCGGCCGCTCACCGGTCCCCGGCATCAGCGCACCGCGGTACACCTCCGGATCGTCCTCGGCCGGCGGCTCGGGGTCGTTCCAGTCCTCGGTGCGCGTCGGATGCCCGGACCTGAGCAGGCCCTGGAGCTCGTGTTTCATCTCGTCGTCCCGGTGCACGTTCAGCCGGTCACTGCCTCGCTGCATGTTCTCCCTCCAGGTACGTCAGGGGGTGCGGACCGCGTACCCGGGGACGGGTGACCGACACAGGGATCCCCCGGCCGTTCCCGATCCGCCGCGACCGGGCCGTGACGTCACCCGAAAGGGGACGCGTGTCCCGCGAATGGGTCCGGCCGCGCGCGGCCCGGTGCGGGCCGGGCTGTGATGGCTGCGGGGGTACGGGCCCCGTGCCTCCGAGTCGTCCGTGCAAGGAGCTCTTCCCATGCGCCGCACCGTTCGCACCCTGTCCGTCGCGGTCCTGGCGGGTGCCGCGTTCGGCGCCACCGGCACGGCCGCCGCGGCCGCCGGCCCCGTCGCGGGGATCAGCCCCGGCAGCGTCCGGCCCGGCGCCGTCGTCACCGTCCCGGTGGCCTGCGGGACGGCCGCCGACGGCCGGGACGGCGCACAAGCACCGGCACAGGTCGCCCCCGGCGACCGGCCGGGTGCGACCTACACGGAGGGGGACGCGACCGCGGGCGACGTCGCCGGTGCGGGCGCCGGGCCGGACGGCACCCGCACCGGCGACGGGACCTGTCCGGCGGCGAGCGGACAGCAGGGGCAGGCCGGACACGAGCG
This sequence comes from Streptomyces sp. NPDC001507, assembly GCF_042894765.1. Lineage (NCBI taxonomy): Bacteria > Bacillati > Actinomycetota > Actinomycetes > Kitasatosporales > Streptomycetaceae > Streptomyces > Streptomyces sp. NPDC001507. The sequence continues at coordinate 149,378 of NZ_JBIAVV010000006.1, read as the reverse complement.
GCCGGCCGTGACGCCGGACGGCGGCGGTGCGGCTTCCGCGGGGGACGGCGGCACGTTCCTCCAGGGCGGCGGCGGGGCCCCGCCGGAGGCCGGCGGCGGGGTTGTGCCGGATGCCGGCGGTGGGGTTGTGCCGGATGCCGGGGGCGGGGCCGTGCCGCGGATCGACGACGGCTCGGTGCCCCCGGTGGACGGCGGGACCGTCACCGGCCGGGACGGGGGCACGGCCCCGCGCGGCGACGACGGCTCGTCGTCCCGCGGTGACGAGGGCAACGGCGTCCGTGGGGACGCCGGTACGGCCCCTCCCGGTGATCGCGGTGACGACGGCACGGCCCTCCGCGGTGACCGTGGTGACGACGGCACGGCCCTCCGCGGTGACCGTGGTGAAGGCGATGCGGCCGCCCGCGGTGACGTCGGTGCCGCGGACCCCCGTGGTGAGGACGGTGGCGTCCCGCACGGGAGCGGCGAGCGGCCCTGTTCCGGAGGGCAGCAGTCGTGCGGGGGCGGCGGGGGCGCTGACGGGCAGGAGTGCGGCGCGGCCCGGGGCGGTGACGGCGCCTGCGCCGCGACGGGTGTGCAGCACGGGGTGGCGGCCGGGGACGGCGGCGCCTACAGCACGTCCGTACCGGCGCTGGTGGCGGGCGGGATGCTGATCGCGGCGGCCTGCTGCGGCGCCGCGTACCGGCTGTGGGGCGGGCGGGCGTACCGGCTGTGGGCCGGGAGGTACGGCGCGGACGGGTGACAGGGCCGGCGCCGGGTACCCCGGAGCGACCGCTCCGGCACCGTACGCACGACCCGGACCGGACAGCACACGGCACCACGGACTGCGCGGAGGCGGACATGCGGCGGACGGATCCCGGGGCCCACGGACCGGCGGACGGCAGTTCCACGCGGGAGCGCGGACCGGCGTCACCGGAAGGCCACGGACCCGTCCGCTACGGCCCGCCCCTGCCCGACGACGGCCTGCCCGTCCTGCCCGAGCTCGCCGCCGTCCTGGCCGCCGCCGCGAACCTGGGCGCGGAGGAGCCGGTCGGCGGCGGACCGGCGCTGCTGGACGCGGCCCGCGGCTACTGGGAACGCCGGGGGCTGTCCGCCCCGCCCGGCCGGGTGACCGCAGGCCCCGGCGCCCCCGCCCTGCTCCTCGCGCTCACCGCCGCGCTCGGCGGCGACGTCCTCGTGCCGCGCCCCTGCGCCGCCTGGTGGGCGCCGTACGCCCGGCTCCTCGGCCGGCCCGTCTTCCACGTGGCCACCCCGGCCGAGTCCGGCGGCGCCCCCGACCCGTACGCGCTGCTGGAGACCGTGCGCCGGGTCCGCGACGAGGGCGGCGACCCCCGGCTGCTCGTGCTCTCCGTCGCCGACGACCCCACCGCCACCGTCGCCCCGCCCGAACTGCTGCACGAGACCGTGGAGGCCGCGACCGGCGCGGGACTGCACCTGGTCAGTGACGAGACCTGGCGCGACACCCTGCACGCCCCGGACGCCACGGTGCTGCTCAGCCCCGCCGAGATGCTCCCGGACCGGGTCACCGTCGTCACCGACCTGGCCGGTGCCCTGCTGCCGGCCGGCTGGCCCGCCGCCGTCGCCCGGTTCCCGGAGGGTGCCACCGGGACGGCCCTGCACGCGCGCGTGCTCGACATCCTCACGGCGCTGGGCGCCCGCCTCGCCGGACCGGTCGCGGTCGCGGCGAGGTACGCGCTCGACGAGCCCGGGCCCGTCACCGCGCGCCGGGAGGCCGTCGTACGGCTGCACGCGCGCGTGGCCGCCGCCGCGCACGCCGCGGTCGTCGCCTGCGGCGCCCTGGCCCGGCCCCCGCAGGCCGGCCGTCATCTGTACGCCGACCTGGAACCGCTGCGCGCCGCCCTCGGTGCCCAGGGGGTCGGCGACGCACAGGAGTTGGAGGACTTCCTCACCGCCCGCCTCGGCATGCCCGCGCCCGGCGGCCACCGCTTCGGCGACGACCTCGGCGCGCTGCGCGTCCGGCTCGCCACCGGCCCGCTGCTGGGCGGCACCGACGCGGAACGACTGGAATGCCTCACGTCACCCGCACCGTTGGAACTGCCACACGTGCAACGCGCGTTGATGTCCTTGGGGTCGGTACTCGACGATCTCCGCGACGACGCTCAGCGATGGGAGCCTCCTCGATGACGCAGCAGACGCATGAGCCAGGGTCCACCACGACTGCCACCACGACGCCTGCCACGACCACCAGCGAAGCCGATACTGCTACCCGCACGCCGCCGTTCCCGCCGCTCGCCGACCCCCGCCCGCTGGGCGAACTCCGGGTCTGGCCGCGGACCTTCCACGACCGCCTGACCGCCCCGCTGCCCGGCCTCAAGGCCATGGCCCGGTTCGCCCGCGAGGGCTCCGTCCGCCCCGGCCGCGAGGGCCTCGCCGACGTCGCCCGGCTGCCCTTCGAACCCGGCCCGCTGCCCCGCACGGACACCGGCACCGTCGCCGTCACCTGGGCCGGACACGCCAGTTGGATCGTCCGGACCGGCGGCCTGACCGTTCTGACCGACCCGGTCTGGTCCCGCCGCATCCTCGGCACCCCCGCCCGCGTCACCCCGGTCGGTGTCCCCTGGGAGACCCTGCCGCGCGTCGACGCGGTCGTCATCAGCCACAACCACTACGACCACCTGGACGCCCCCACCCTGCGCCGCCTCCCGCGCGACACCCCGGTGTTCGTGCCGGCCGGTCTCGGCCGCTGGTTCCGGCGCCGCCGCTTCACCACCGTCACCGAGCTGGACTGGTGGGAGGCGGCCGAACTGTCCGGGGTCCGCTTCGACTTCGTCCCAGCCCACCACTGGTCCAAGCGCACCCTCACCGACACCTGCCACAGCCTGTGGGGCGGCTGGGTCCTCACCGCCCCCGACGGCGGCCGCGTCTACTTCGCCGGCGACACCGGCTACGGCCACTGGTTCTCCCGCATCGGCCGCCGCTACCCCGGCATCGACCTCGCCCTCATGCCCATCGGTGCCTACGACCCCCGCTGGTGGCTCAGCGACGTCCACCTGGACCCCGAGGAGGCGGTACAGGCGACGCAGGACCTGGGGGCGAGGCGGATGGCCCCCATGCACTGGGGCACCTTCATCCTCTCGGCAGAGCCGGTCCTGGAACCGCTGACGCGGGTCCGGGCGGCCTGGGAGAAGGCGGAACTGGCCCGGGAGGACCTGTGGGACCTGCCGGTGGGCGGGTCGAGGGTCCTGGAACGGACCTCACTTCGGAGCGCCGCAGACTAGAGCGCCCTCTTGGGGGCGCTGGGGTGCCCCCGGCCGAAGGCCGGGGGGAGGAGACCTGCGCGACCAGCCCCCCACCCTCCCGCAGCTACGCACGCACCGCACCACCCCGAACCCGCCGCCACACACTCGGCGCCACACTGATGACCACGGTCAGCCCCACCGCCGCCACCACCCCTTCCCACGGCTCCGGAAACAACGACCCGCCCAGAATCCCGATCACCTGATACGTCACCGCCCACGCCAGGCACGCCGGCACGTTCCCCCGCGCGAACCGCCGCAACGGCCACTCCGCCAGCAGACACGCCAGCATCACGGGTATCCGGCCGGCCGGCACCAGCCGGGACAGCACCAGCACGGCGATCCCGTGCTCGGCCAGCTTCCCCTGTGCCTGCTCCAGCCGTTCCTGCGGCGCCCGCGACCGTATCGCCTCCAGCCACCGCGACCCGTTCTTCGACCGCAACCCCCGCCGTCCCAGCCAGTACAACGCCGCGTCCCCCAGGAACGCTGCCAGCGACGCCGTCACGAACACCAGCGCCAGCGCGAACGGCGCCGTCTGATGGAACGCCACCACCGCCGCCGAACTGACCAGCGCCCCCGTCGGTATCACCGGCACCAACGCCCCGATCAGCACCAGCAGGAACAGCGTCGGATACCCGATCGCCTGCTGCGCCGACTCGGTCGACGACGAGGTCGCCGCGGTGGAGCCGGCGGCGGCCGCCACGACCACCAGCAGTCTCACCGCGCGACCTCCAGCCGCACGCACTCCCCGTGGCCGAGCCGGTGCACCGCCACCTGCGGCGCGTACTCGGCCGCGAGGCGCACGAACTCGTCGCCGGGCGCGTGGAACTCGTGCGGGCGCACCCCGTCCATGCCGATCGGCCAGTACGTCCCGTAGTGCACCGGCACCGCGCTGCGCGGTGCCAGCCGCGCCAGCGCCCGTGCCGCCCGCCCGGCGTCCAGGTGTCCCTCCCCGAGGTACGGGCCCCAGCCGCCGACCGGCAGCAGCGCCACGTCCACCGGCCCGACCGACTCGGCCATCTCGTCGAACAGCCCGGTGTCCCCGGCGAAGTACGTCCGCGCCGCGCCCTCAACGACGTACCCGAGGGCGGGCGAGCGGTGCGGTCCGACCGGCAGCCGGCGGCCGTCGTGCAGCGCGGGCACGGCCCGTACGACGAGGGGGCCGACGCGTATCTCGTCCCCGACGCCCACCTCGGTGATCCGCAGCTGACGGAGGCGGCGGAGCGCGGGGACCGCCCGTGGTGCGCCCCGGGGCACGAGCAGGCGCGTGCCCGGGGCGAGCCCGGCGAGCGAGGGGACGTGCAGATGGTCCGCGTGCAGGTGGGAGACGAGCGCGAGGTCCGCGCGGCGGGCCTCGGGCGGCGGCGGGGCGCCCCGGCGGCGGCGCAGGTGGGCGAGCCGGCGCGCGAACAGAGGATCGGTGAGCAGGCGTATGCCCGAATCCTCGATCGTGCAGGTGGCGTGACCCCACCAGGTGATCTCCACCGGCACCTCTTTGCCTCCTTCGCGCGACTCCCCGAAGCCTACGTGCAGGAGTAGGGTCGGCGGCGAAACCCGGAGGTGAGGGGGACGCCATGGGACAGGTGCGGGGTGCCTCCGGCGGGCTCGTGCCGGTGCGGGTGACCGCGATCGCGAGTCTGACACCCCTGGAGGAACTGGAGATCGACCCCTTCCTGGTCGACTCCCGCAGCCAGCACGCGATGTGCGCGCGCTGGGCCGTGGAACACGGCTACGTCATCGCCCGCGAACTCCTGGTCCGCGGCCTGCGCCCCGATCACACCGCCCTGTGGACCGGCGTCCGGCCCGGCCTGGACGTCTTCGTCGCCCCGAGCAGACGGGTCCTGGAGAGCGCGCTGTCGTCGGTCGAGGACTTCATGGCGGAGTGCGCGCGACGCGGCGTCCGGGTGGAGACGGTGGGCCGGGCCGAGCCCTGCTACGACGCCCAGATGAAGGCCCGCGTCCACCGCAGGCTCTCGATGCCGACGGCGGGCTACGACGGCCGGTAGGGCCGGGACCGCCGAGCAGCGAAGCCGCGACCTGCCGGCCGGTCAGACGCGGACACGGCACCGCACAGCCTTGTCGGGCGGTGCCGAACGCACCTTGACCGACCACTTCCGGCCCGCGCCCGTGTGACAGTGTTGACGCGAGCAGACCCGCATCCGGCGGGGGCGCGGACGTGAGGTCGGTGGGGGCGTGCGGTGGCGGCGGGTCGTCAGTCAGGCCGGGCGGAGCGTCACGGTGTGGGCGGTGTCCACCGTCACCATGCTGGTCCTCGCCGGCCTCCTGCCCGACTTCCAGCTCCAGTCACCCGACGGTGACAGCGCCACCCGCATCGCCATGACCGCCGCCCTCGGTGCCGGCGCCTTCGGTGTGCTCTCGGCCGTCGTCTGGCCCCTCCTCGTACGGCTCCTGCTGCTCGTGCCCGCCCTCGTCCTCGGCCTGCTGGTCTTCTTCCTCAACGGTTCCCTGCTCCTCGTCGCCCTGCGCATCAACCCCTCCGGGCAGAGCGAGGCCGCGCCGGAGACCGCCGTGATCGTGGCCGCCGTGATGTCCGCCGTCGCCTCCGCCACCGGCGGTGCCCTCGCCGTCCGCGACGACGACGCCTACCGCCGCCGGCTCTCCCGGCTCGCCACCCGCCGCCGCAGCTCCCACCCGCCCTGCCGGGCCACCCCCGGCACCGTCTTCCTGCAGCTCGACGGCGTCGGCCACGACGTCCTGACCGCCGCCGTCGCCAAGGGCCTGATGCCGACCGTCGCCGGCTGGCTGGGCGCGGGCCAGGCCCAGCCCACCCACCGGCTCACCCCGTGGCGCACCGACTGGTCCAGCCAGACCGGAGCCAGCCAGCTCGGCATCCTGCACGGCTCCAACTTCGACGTCCCCGCCTTCCGCTGGTACGAGAAGGACAGCCGCGAGGTGATGGTCTGCAACCGGCCGACCAGTGCCGCCGAACTCCAGCGCCGGGCGGTCGAGCGCACCGCCGACGGGGGGCTGCTCTCCCTGGACGGCGCCAGCCGCGGCAACCTCTTCAGCGGCGGCGCCGACGAACAGGCCCTGGTCCTGTCCATAGCCACCCGCCGCCGCGGCCGGGAGAACCGTTCCCGCGCCGGTTACTTCGCGTACTTCGCCGACCCGGCCAACGCCGTCCGCACCGCACTCTCCTTCTTCGCCGAGGTCGGCCGCGAGATCGGCCAGTCCACCACGGCCCGGCTCCGCAAGCAGCGCCCGCGCGTCAAGCGGGGCGGCCTCTACCCCTTCGTCCGCGCCTTCGCGACCGTCGTCGAACGGGACGTCGTCGTCGCCGCGGTCATGGGCGACCTCCTCGTCGGCCGCACCGCCGTCTACGCCGACCTGGTCGCCTACGACGAGGTCGCCCACCACTCAGGACCGCACAGCCGGGACGCGGAGAAGGTGCTGCAACGCCTGGACCGTGCCCTCGCCCTGATCGAGAAGGCCGCGGAACACGCCCCGCGGCAGTACCGGATCGTCGTCCTCTCCGACCACGGCCAGAGCCCCGGCGAGACCTTCCACACCCGCTACGGACTCGGCCTCGGCGACCTGGTCAGGGCAGGCTGCGGACTGCCCGTGCCGCGCAGGGCCGAGCGCACCCACAGCGGCACGGAGGCGCGGGCCGCCGTCCGAGCGGCGCTGCGCAGGCCGGTCGAGGAGGGCGGCGAGAAGCACCGGCCGACCCGGCACTCGGAGCCGGTCGTGCTCGCCTCCGGCAACCTCGGCCTGATCTCCTTCCCGGACGTGCCGCACCGCATGACCAAGGAGGAGCTGGACGCCCGCCACCCCGCGCTGCTCACCACGCTCGCCAACCATCCCGGCATCGGGTTCCTGCTGGTGCGCAGCGAGGAGCACGGCGGGGTGGTGCTCGGCGCGTACGGCGCGGAGATCCCGCTCGACCGGCTGGACGGCCCTGCGGGGCCGCTGGCCGTGTTCGGGGCGGGCGCCGCCGATGCGGTGCGGCGGACGCACTCCTTTCCGCACACCGCCGACATCATGGTGAACTCGTGGTACGACCCGGAGAGCGGGGAGGTGCTCGCTTTCGAGGAGCAGATCGGGTCGCACGGAGGGCTGGGGGGCGCGCAGGGGCGGCCGTTCCTCCTGTCACCGGTCTGTGTTTCCGAGCCGGCAGGGGACAGAGAAGAGCTCGTGGGAGCCGAGGCCGTGCATCGAGTGCTGCGGCGGTGGCTCCAGGAGGCGGATGGGCCGCAGGTTCCCTTGTCTGCGGAGGGTGAGAGGGCTGCGTAGTTCGTTCACTGCGGGTCGGTGGGGGGCTGGTCGCGCAGTTCCTCCCCCAGCCTTCGGCCGGGGGTACCCCCAGCGCCCCTTACGGGGCGCTGCAGGCGAGCCCTCCGGAAATTCAGCTGCGTTCGCCATGCCCCCGGCTCACACTGTTCGAGTCGCACATCTCTCGAACACCCCCAAGGAGCAGCCTCTTGCAGGCAGCCGTGACCGTCACCCCCTCCCGTATCCCCGAACTCCTCCTCGGTCTTGCCACCGTGCGGCCCGTGTTCATCTGGGGGGCGCCCGGGATCGGGAAGTCCTCCCTGGTGCGGGAGTTCGCCGAGTCGCTCGGGCTGGAGTGTGTGAGTCTGCTGGGTACGCAGCTCGCGCCCGAGGACCTGATCGGTGTTCCGCAGATCCGGGACGGGCGGTCCGTGTTCTGTCCGCCCGAAGCGATCGCCCGGGACGAGCCCTACTGCCTCTTCCTCGACGAGCTGAACGCGGCCACGCCCGACGTGCAGAAGGCGTTCTACTCGCTGATCCTCGACCGGCGCATCGGGAACTACGAGCTGCCCAAGGGCTCGATCGTCATCGGCGCAGGCAACCGGGCCACCGACAACGCCCTCGCCCGGCCCATCGCCTCCGCGCTCGTCAACCGGCTGGCCCACGTCCACCTGGAGGCCTCCGCGCACGACTGGCTCGCCTGGGCCGGGGCCAACGGCATCCACCCGTGGATCCTGGACCACCTCACCGACCGGCCCGACCACCTGTGGTCCAAGCCGCCGAAGACCGAGGAGCCGTTCTCCACCCCGCGCTCCTGGCACATGCTCTCCGACGCCCTGCACTCCTTCGGCCGTGACCTGGACGAGGACACGCTGAAGGTACTGGCGCACGGCACGCTCACCCCCGCCCACGCCACCGCCTTCTGCGGATACGTCAAGATCGTGCGCAGCCGGTTCGGGATCGAGGCCATCTTGAAGGGGGACGCGGGCTGGCCGCCCCGCATCGAGGACCGCGACCTGCTCTACTACCTCGCCGAGTCCTTCCGGGGACGACTCGTCAAGGAACTGCCCGCCGACAAGGAGCACATGTCGGCGAACGGCCGGCAGACCGCCTACCGCGCCAAGTCGCTGCTGGTGCAGCTGGCCGAGATCTCCGTCGAGGTCGCCCAGACCGTCATCGCCTCCGACGCCGACGGCAACCCGGTCCTGCCCGCCTGGTTCCTGATCGAGGCGGCCCGGGACATGCCCCGGCTGGTGGAGGCCCGGCGATGAGCCGGGCCACCGCAGCGCACAAGAAGAAGGACCCGGCCGCCGAGAACTTCGCGGCCGGTGTCGAGCTGCTGCGGGCCAACCCCGCCCTGCGGGCGGTGGAGTTCACGATCTGCCGGCACGAGAAGTGTGAACTCGCCCCCCGCGAGGGGCTGGTGCGCGCGGACTCCGACGGGGTGCTGCACGCGCACGCCACCCGGCGGGCCGAACCCGCCGAGTGGGCCTGGGCGTTGGCGCACTGCACCATCCATCTCGGTTTCGGGCACCTCCCGGCCGCCACCGGGCCGCGTGACCAGCCCGACCGCTACGACCTCGCCGCCCGCTGCACCGTCGTCAACCGCTTCCTGGAGACCTTCCCGGTCGGCGAGGCCCCCGGCCACCTGCCCGCCTCCTACCCGGAGGGCGACGAGGAGCGGCTCGCCGCCGGCTGGCGCCGGACCGGTGGCATCCCGGCGGCGTACGAGCGCGGAGGGACGAACGGCGGCGAGCCCGACCAGCTCCTCCTCTCCTGGAACAAGTGGGCCGGCCAAGTGCCCGACTGGCAGGTGGGGTTCGCGCACGCGCTGACCCGCACCATGTCCCGGGCGATGGACCTGGCCGGCGGCCGCCGCACCTCCATGTCCGGGCCGCCCACTCCACTGCGCCCCTGGGAACAGGCGCTGCGCTGGTTCGTCTCCTCCTACCCGCTGCTCGGCGGCATCGCGGCCGGCATCAAACTCGTCGCCGACGCCGAACTGGCCCGCGCCCACGACATCTCCGTCGCCGCCGTCAACCCCGAGGCCGGCGAGATCTACGTCAACCCGCTGCGGACCATGGACGACGAGGAGTGGCGGTTCGTCCTCGCCCACGAGATGCTGCACGCCGCCCTGCGCCACGGCGACCGCCTCGGCGCCCGCGACCCCTACCTCTTCAACATCGCCTGCGACTACGTCATCAACGGCTGGCTGGTCGAGATGCGCGTCGGCACCATGCCCGAAGGGCTGCTGTACGACGCCGGGCTGAAGGGGCTGTCGGCCGAGGAGGTGTACGACCGGATCGCCGTCGACCTGAGACGGATGCGGCGGCTCGCCACCCTCCGCGGCAAGGGACGCGGTGACGTGCTGGGCGCGCCGCTCGGGCCGCCCGGCGCGTACGTCGACCTCGACGAGTTCTACCGCCGCGGGCTGAGTCAGGGGCTCGACCTGCACCAGACGCAGGACCGGGGCCTGCTGCCCGGCGGACTGGTCGAGGAGATCCGCGCACTCAGCCATCCGCCGCTGCCCTGGGACGCCCGGCTCGCCCGCTGGTTCGACGAGTTCGTGCCGCGCCCGGAGGCCGTACGGTCGTACGCCCGCCCCTCGCGCCGGCAGTCGTCCACCCCGGACATCCCGCGCGCCGGCCGGTACTTCCCGCCCGAGGAGGTCGCCCGCTGCACCTTCGGCGTGGTCCTCGACACCTCGGGCTCCATGGACCGCACCCTGCTCGGCAAGGCCCTCGGCGCGATCGCCTCCTACGCCGAGGCCCGTGACGTACCCGCCGCACGTGTCGTCTTCTGCGACGCGGCCCCGCACGACGCCGGCTACCTCCCGACCACCGAGATCGCCGGCCGGGTCCGCGTGCACGGCCGCGGCGGGACGGTCCTGCAGCCCGGCATCGACCTGCTCCAGCGCGCCGACGACCTCCCGCCCGCCGCGCCGGTCCTGGTGATCACCGACGGCTGGTGCGACGTCCTGCGGGTGCGCCGCGAGCACGCCTACCTGATCCCGGACGGACGTCGCCTGCCGTTCACCCCCCGTGGGCCGGTCTTCCGGGTGCGGTGAGCCCTGATGTGATCGGATGGGGCGAGCGAACCGGTTCATTCGCCTTCATCGCCGAAAGGAACAACCGTGGCTACCACGCGCACCGCACACACCGTCTGGGAAGGCAGCCTGACCGAGGGCAACGGTGTCATCACCTTCGACTCCTCCGGTATCGGCGAGCAGCCCGTCACGTGGGCCTCGCGCTCCCAGGAGGCGAACGGCAGGACCAGCCCCGAGGAGCTGATCGCGGCCGCCCACTCCAGCTGCTTCTCCATGGCGCTGTCGCACGCCCTGACCGGTGCCGGCACCCCGCCCACCAAGCTGGTCACCAACGCCGACGTCACCTTCCAGCCGGGCACCGGCATCACCGGCATCCACCTGACCGTCGAGGGCACCGTCCCCGGCCTGGACGCGGACGGCTTCGTCGCCGCCGCCGAGGACGCCAAGAAGAACTGCCCGGTCAGCCAGGCCCTGGCCGGCACCACGATCACCCTGGACGCGAAGCTCGCCTGACCGTCCCGCCCGCCGCGCTGCCGCGCACCCCTCGTCCGAGGGTGCGCGGCAGCGTCGTTCCCGGGGTACCCGGCATTGACAACAGCTCGCTCAAGTTTTGTGCTGGAGTCGGGGAAGCGCCCGGGCGGAAAGGGGACGGACATGGCACGTGCGGTCGGTATCGACCTCGGTACGACGAACTCGGTGGTGGCCCTGCTGGAGGGCGGTGAGCCCACCGTCGTCGCCAACGCCGAGGGGGCGCGCACCACGCCGTCGGTCGTGGCCTTCGCGAAGAACGGCGACGTGCTGGTCGGCGAGGTCGCCAAACGGCAGGCGGTGACCAACGTGGACCGCACCGCGCGCTCGGTCAAGCGGCACATGGGCGACGCGGCCTGGCGGTTCCCGGAGAGCGGAAGCGTCGACGGCACCCGCTTCCGGGCCCAGGAGCTCTCGGCGCGCGTGCTGCAGAAGCTCAAGCGGGACACCGAGGCCTACCTCGGCGAGGACGTCACCGACGCGGTGATCACCGTGCCCGCGTACTTCGACGACGCCCAGCGGCAGGCCACCAAGGAGGCCGGGGAGATCGCCGGGCTGAAGGTGCTGCGGATCATCAACGAGCCGACGGCCGCCGCGCTGGCCTACGGCCTGGACCGGGGCGAGGAGCAGACCGTCCTCGTCTTCGACCTCGGCGGCGGCACCTTCGACGTGTCGCTCCTGGAGATCGGCGACGGCGTGATCGAGGTCAAGGCCACCAACGGCGACACGCACCTGGGCGGCGACGACTGGGACCAGCGGGTCGTCGAGCACCTCGTGAAGCGGTTCAAGGGGCAGTACGGCGTCGATCTCGGCAACGACAAGATGGCGGTGCAGCGGCTGCGCGAGAGCGCCGAGAAGGCGAAGATCGAGCTGTCGTCGTCGACGGAGACGTCGATCAACCTGCCGTACATCACGGCCTCCGCGGAGGGGCCGCTGCATCTGGAGGAGAAGCTGACGCGGGCCCAGTTCCAGGAGCTGACCGCCGACTTGCTGGACCGCTGCAAGAAACCCTTCCACCAGGCCGTCAAGGACGCGGGCGTGCAGGTGTCGGCGATCGACCACGTCATCCTGGTCGGCGGGTCCACCCGGATGCCCGCCGTCACCGAACTGGTCCGTGAACTCACCGGCAAGGACCCGCACAAGGGCGTCAACCCGGACGAGGTGGTCGCGGTCGGCGCGGCCCTCCAGGCGGGAGTCATCCGCGGTGACGTGAAGGACGTGCTGCTGCTCGACGTCACCCCGCTGTCCCTGGGCATCGAGACCAAGGGCGGCATCATGACCAGACTCATCGAGCGCAACACCACGATCCCGACCCGGCGTTCGGAGATCTTCACGACCGCGGCCGACAACCAGCCCTCGGTGGGCATCCAGGTCTACCAGGGCGAACGCGAGATCGCCGCGTACAACAAGAAGCTGGGCGTCTTCGACCTCACCGGCCTGCCGCCCGCACCGCGCGGGGTGCCGCAGATCGAGGTGGCCTTCGACATCGACGCGAACGGGATCATGCACGTCTCGGCGAAGGACCTGGCGACCGGCCGCGAGCAGAAGATGACCGTGACCGGCGGCTCCGCGCTCCCCAAGGACGACATCGACCGCATGATGCGGGAGGCGGAGCAGTACGCCGAGGAGGACCGCAAGCGGCGTGAGGCCGCGGAGACCCGGAACCAGGCCGAGCAACTCGTCTACCAGACGGAGAAGTTCCTCCGGGAGAACGAGGAGCGGGTGCCGGGCGCCACGAAGTCCGAGGTGGAGGCGGCGATCACCGAGCTGAAGGCGCTGCTGGAGCGGGACGCCGACACCGGGGAGCTGCGGCGGGGGGTGGAGAAACTGGCGAGCGTGAGCCAGCAGATGGGGCAGGCCATGTATGCCAGTGCCTCCAGCGGTTCGGCCGAGGAACAGCGGGCGCCCGAGGCCGGCGAGGAGGAGGGTGTGGTGGACGCCGAGATCGTGGACGACGAGAGGGACCGGGGTGCGGCCGGGTGAGGCACCACCGGGCTGCGCCGTCGTGGCTGAGCGCCGTTGCGGCGGGAAAAAGGCCTGGTTGTGGGCGGAGAGAGTTCGGTTGCGGCCGGAAGGGCGTGGTGGCGGGCGGAAGAGATCAGTTGCGGGTGGTCTCCCGGCCCCGGCGTTCCGGGCGGGGGCCCGACTGGCGGGGATCCCTCGACCGGTACACCACGTACGGGCGGAACAGGTACTGGACCGGGGCGCTGAACATGTGGACCAGGCGGGTGTACGGGATCAGGGTGATGAGGAGCATGCCGATGACCGCGTGGACCTGGTGGAGGACCGGGACGTCCGCCATCAGGGCTGTCCTCGGCCGGAGGGTGAGGAGGCTGCGGGCCCAGGGGGCGATGGTGGCGCGGTAGTCGTAGCCGTCGCCGGCGGTGCGGCTCAGCTTCGCGGTCATGCCCAGCACCATCGCGGCGATCAGGACCAGGTACATGACCTTGTCGTTCGCCGTCGTGGCGCCCGGCACGGGGACCCGGGTGCGGCGGCGGTACACGAGGAGGGCCAGTCCGGCCACCGTGAGGACGCCCGCGAGCGTGCCGCCGTAGAGGGAGAACAGGTGGCACGTGTGCGCGTCGACGCCGAGCGACCGGGTCCAGGACGCCGGGACGAGCAGGCCGACGAGGTGGCCGGCCAGGACGAACAGGATGCCGTAGTGGAAGACGGGGGAGGCGGTGTCCAGCAGCCTCGACTCGTGGACCTGGGAGGAGCGGCTGGTCCAGCCGCACCTGTCGTGGCGGTAGCGCCAGGTCAGGCCGGCTACCAGGAGGGCGCAGGCGATGTAGGGCAGGGCGCCCCACAGGAAGGTGGTCATGGGCGCACTCCGCCGGGCGGGGCCGGCAGGGCGGCGCAGACCGCGTCCAGGACACACGCGTACGGGGTGCCGAAGTCGGTGAGCCTGCCGCGCAGTTGCGCCAGGCAGTCGCGGTGCTCGGTGAGCAGGTCGGTGTTGCCGGTGCGGGCCGTGAACTCCAGGACGGCGGGGAGGAAGTCCGGCAGTTCCTCGCCGGCGAACTCCATCCCGTACGCCTTGTAGATGTCCTGGAAGCGGCCCAGGGACATGTCCCGGCGCCGGGTGTCGCCGTCCCGCCACCAGCTGAGGTAGAGGCTGTGCCGGTTCTTGAAGTCGAAGACCTGCACGTAGTGCGCGGCCAGCTCCTGCGGTGGGGTCACCGTCGCATGGTCGGTGAACTCCCGCAGTTGCGGGGCGGCTTCGCGCAGCAGCGGCAGCCGGGCGACGAAGTCGTCGTCCGGGTAGGTCAGACAGAGCGCCGCCGCCTGGTAGAACACCGCGTCCGAGGGCATCAGTCCTCCTTCGCCTCGTCGGGAGTGCCGGCGGTCTGCCGTCTGCGCAGACCGTGGAAGTTCTGCACCGACACCACAGGGAGCAGTTTCCGCCCCGAGTCCTGGCCGAAGGGGCCGTCGCCGCCCATGCCCGGGCCGCCGTCGAAGTCGAGGCTGCACCCGTCGGGCAGCGCGGACTCCTCCAGGCGGCGGGCGTCGCCGACGGCCGCCGTCGGGATCACGTACCGGTCCTCGTGCCTGGCGATCGCCAGCAGCCGGTACATCGCCTCGATCTCCTCCGGCCGCATGCCGACCGCGCGGCCGATCGCCGGGTCCGGCTCCTCGCCCAGGTTGAGCGCCCGCATGTGGGAGCGCATCGCCGCGAGCTTCTCCAGGCAGGCGCGGACCGGGGCGGGGTCGCCCGCGCTGAACAACTCGGCCAGGTATTCGAGCGGGATGCGCAGGGTGTCGATCGCGGCGAACAGGTTGCCGGCGTCCTCGCCGTCGTGACCGGTCTCGGAGAGCGCGTCCACGACGGGGGACAGCGGCGGGATGTACCAGACCATGGGCAGCGTGCGGTACTCCGGATGCAGCGGCAGCGCCACCCGGTACCTGCTGATCAGCGCGTGGACCGGGGAGCGGCGGGCCGCCTCCGTCCAGTCGTCCGGGATGCCCGCCGCCGCGCAGGCCCGCCGCACGGCCGGGTCCTCCGGGTCGAGGAAGACGCCCAGCTGGGCCTCGTACAGCGCCTTCTCGTCCGCGGTCTCGGCGGCCGCCGTCACCCGGTCGGCGTCGTAGAGGACCACCCCGAGGTAGCGCAATCGGCCCACGCAGGTCTCCGAGCAGACCGTGGGCAGACCGGCCTCGATCCGCGGGGAGCACAGCGTGCACTTCTCGGCCTTGCCGGTGGTGTGGTTGAAGTAGACCTTCTTGTACGGGCAGCCGGTGACGCACATCCGCCAGCCCCGGCACCGGTCCTGGTCGACCAGCACGATGCCGTCCTCGGTCCGCTTGTACATCGCCCCGGACGGACAGGAGGCCACGCAGGACGGGTTCAGGCAGTGCTCGCAGATGCGGGGCAGGTAGAACGTGAAGGTCTGCTCGAACTCGAACCGCACCTTGTCCGAAGCCTGTTGGCGGGCGCGCGCGACCAGCGGGTCCGGGTCGCCGTGGGCGGCGGCAGCGGCCAGGCCGTCGTCCCGGTTCGCGGACCACTCGATCTTCATGGGCTTGCCGTCGGGCTGGGAGACCGGGCGGGCCACCGGATAGCCGTCGCCGAGCGGGGCGTCGGTGAGGTTGCGGTACTCGTACGTCCAGGGCTCGTAGTAGTCCTTGATCTCCGGGAGCCTGGGATAGGCGAAGATCCCGGCCAGCTTGTGCAGCCGGCCGCCCGCCTTGAGCTTGAGCGCGCCCCGCCGGTTCAGCTCCCAGCCGCCGCGCCACCGCTCCTGGTCCTCGTAACGGCGCGGATAGCCCTGGCCGGGGCGGGTCTCGACGTTGTTGAACCAGACGTGCTCCATGCCCCGCCGGTCGGTCCATGCCTGCTTGCAGGTGACCGAACAGGTGTGACAGCCGATGCACTTGTCGAGGTTCATGACCATCGCGATCTGGGCCATCGGGCGCATCAGTGCTCGACCTCCTGGGCACGGCGCCGGATCACCGTCACCTCGTCGCGCCGGCTGCCCGTCGGGCCCGGGTAGTCGCAGGACCAGGACAGCTGGGCGTAGCCGCCGATCAGGTGCGAGGGCTTGAGGATCGGCCGGGTCAGCGGGTTGTGGATGCCGCCGCGCACGCCGGTGGCCTCCGCCTTCGGGACGGCCACCGTGCGCTTCTGGGCGTGGTGCAGGTAGACCGTGCCGGCCGGCATCCGGTGCGAGACGACCGCGCGGGCCACCACCACGCCGTTGCGGTCGTCCGCCTCCACCCAGTCGTCGTCCCCGACCCCGATCGTGTCCGCGTCCTGCGGGGACATCCAGATG
The DNA here is from genome assembly GCF_042894765.1 of Streptomyces sp. NPDC001507. Classification (NCBI taxonomy): domain Bacteria; kingdom Bacillati; phylum Actinomycetota; class Actinomycetes; order Kitasatosporales; family Streptomycetaceae; genus Streptomyces; species Streptomyces sp. NPDC001507. Next base: position 133,047 of record NZ_JBIAVV010000006.1, on the reverse strand, counting down.
TTCCGGCCACCCTGGGAGAGCGCCGGCATGAACAGGTTGTCCTGGTACGCGGAGTGGATCGACCACGCGCCGTGCGGGGTGAGTTGGCGGACCGTCACCTCGCGCTGCCCGTCGGGGCCGACACGCGGTTCGCCGACCAGCTTGTTCATGTCCAGCGGCGGCCGGTAGACGGGCAGTGCCTCGCCGAGCTCGTGGACCCAGTCGTGGTCGAGGAAGAAGTGCTGGCGGCCGGTGAGCGTGTGCCACGGCTTGAGGTGCTCGGTGTTCAGGGTGAACGCCGTGTACCTGCGGCCGTCGGACCCGCTGCCCGACCACTCCGGCGAGGTGATCACCGGGACCGGCGCCGCCTGCGTGTCGGCGTAGGTGACCCGCCTGCCCTCGTGCTCGGCGGCCAGGTGGGCCATCTCCTGCCCGGTGCGCTGCTCCAGGGTGCGGAAACCCTGGGTGGCGAGGCGGCCGTTGGTGGTGCCGGAGAGCGCGAGGACGGCGTCGGCCGCCTTCACCGCCGTGTCGAGCGAGGGACGGCCCTCAAAACCGACCCCGTGCGACTCCCGCAGCCGCGCGACCTCTTGGTCCGGGCTGAGGACGATCCCCTTGGCGGGCAGCCCCAGCTCCTCCACCAGCGGACCGAGCGCCGCGAACCTGCCGCCGATCGCCGTGTAGTCCCGCTCCACCACGCTCAGGTTCGGCATGGTCTCACCGGGCACCGGCTCGCACTCGCCGCGCTTCCAGTCCCGTACCACCCCGCCGGGCTGGGCGGTCTCGTCCGGGGTGTCGTGCTGCAGCGGTACGGCCACCAGGTCCCTGCGCACCCCGAGATGGCGCACGGCCAGCCCGCTCAGCCGCTCCGCGAGCGCCTTGAAGATGTCGAAGTCGGTGCGCGCCTGCCAGGGCGGTTCCACGGCCGGGGTGAAGGCGCGCACGTAGGGATGCATGCCGGTGGACGACAGGTCGTGCTTCTCGCCCCAGGTGGCGGCCGGCAGTACGACGTCCGACAGCAGGGTGGAGGAGGTCTGCCGGAAGTCCAGGGAGAGCAGCAGGTCGAGCTTGCCCTCGGGCGCCTCGTCCCGCCAGGTCACGTCCCGGGGGCGCTGGTCCGGGGATGCCTCCTCGGCACGCAGGGAGGAGGGCGTGCCGAGGAGGTGCTTGGTGAGGTACTCGGCGCCCTCCGCCGAGGAGCCGAGGAGGTCGGCCCGCCAGAGGGTCAGGACGCGCGGCCAGTTCTCCGGGGCGTCCGGGTCCTCGCACGCGAACTTCAGGGTCCCCGTCTTGAGCCCGGCCACCGCCGCGGCCACCGGGTCACCGGGCACCTCGCCCAGTTCGAGAGGGTTGCGGTCGAAGGTCGGGTACGACGGCATCCAGCCCGCACGGGCCGACAGCGCCAGGCAGTCGGCGCCGGTCATCCCGGCGAACCTGCCCGCACCCAGGGGTGAGGCCAGGACGTCGGCGCCGAACCGGTCGTAGCGCCACTGGTCGGTGTGGAGGAACCAGTAGGCGGTGCCGGTCATCTGGCGCGGCGGCCGGGACCAGTCGCCGGCGGACGCCAAGCCGGCCCAGCCGGTGACCGGGCGGCACTTCTCCTGGCCGGTGCAGTGCGCCCAGCCGCCGCCGTTGCGGCCCTGGCAGCCGGTGAGTTGGAGCAGGGCCAGGAAGGCGCGGTAGATGGTCTCGGCGTGGAACCAGTGGTTCGTGCCCGCGCCCATCAGGATCATGCAGCGGCCCTTGGAGCGCTCGGCGGTCCGCGCGAACTCCCTCGCGATCTTGATGCACTTGGCGGCCGGGACCGAGGTGTGCCGCTCCTGCCAGGCGGGGGTGCCCGGGGCGTCGGCGTCCGCGTAGTGGGTGGGCCAGCCGCCCGGCAGCCCGTGCCGCCACACGCCGTACTGGGCGAGCAGCAGGTCGTAGACGGTCGTCACCAGCGGGCCGTGCGCGCCGCCGAGGCGGGTCGCCGGGACCCCGCGCCGCAGGACGTCCCCGCTGCCCCGGCCGTGCTCGCCGCCGTCGGTGTCGAAGCGGGGGAGCAGCACCTCCACCCCGGCCGCGACCCAACTGCCGTACAGGGTCAACTGTGGTTCGATCGCGCCGAGTTCCAGGTTCCAGCGGCCCTTGCCCGAGTCCGTCCAGCGGAAGCCGAGGGAGCCGTTCGGGACGACCGCGCGGCCGGTGGCGGCGTCCAGGACGACCGTCTTCCACTCGGCGCCCTCGCCCTGCTGCCCGAGGTCGGTGGCGCGCAGGAACTTGCCCGGCACGTACGCGCCGTCCCGCTCGGTGAGGGTCACCAGGAACGGCAGGTCGGTGAACTTGCGTACGTAGTCCGCGAAGAACGGCGTCTCGCGGTCGACGAAGAACTCCTTGAGGACCACGTGGCCCATCGCGAGGGCCAGCGCGCCGTCGGTGCCGGGGTGCGGGTGCAGACACTCGTCGGCGAACCTCGCGTTGTCCGCGTAGTCCGGGGAGACCACCACCACCTTCTGGCCGCGGTAGCGGGCCTCCGCCATCCCGTGCACGTCCGGGGCGCGGGTCACCGGGCCGTTCGAGCCCCACATCATCAGATAGGCGGCGTCCCGCCAGTCGCCCGACTCCGGTACGTCCGTCTGCTCGCCGAAGACCTGCGGCGAGGCCACCGGCAGGTCCGCGTACCCGTCGTGCCACGACAGCATCGGGGCGCCGATCAGGGAGTGGTAGCGGGCGCCGGCCGCGTGCGACACCATCGACACCGCGGGGGTGGGGGAGAAGCCCGCGATCCGGTCCGGGCCGTACGTCTTGATCGTGTGCACCTGCGCGGCGGCGACGATCTCCAGTGCTTCGTCCCAACTCGCCCGCACCAGGCCGTCCTTGCCGCGCGCCCGCTGGTAACGGTGGCGCCGCTCCGGGTCGTTCTGGAGGGCCGCCCAGGCCAGCACCGGGTCCCGCAGCCGCCGCTTGGCCTCCCGGTACATCTCCAGGAGCACGCCCCGGACGTACGGGTGGCGCACCCGGGCCGGCGAGTACGTGTACCAGGAGAGCGCGGCCCCCCGCGGGCAGCCGCGGGGCTCCTCCCGGCCGCCGGTCAGGGCCGCGCTGGGCAGACCGGGGGCGGGCGTGCCCGGCCGGAAGAACCGGGCGGCGCTCAGCAGCGCCGCGCCCGGCTCCTTCGGCGGTGTCCGCGTGTCGGTCACGTCCGCTCCCTTGCTCACCCGTCGCTTCGACGCTAGGGGCGGGCTCGGGAACGCACCTGTTCAGGGCGGCCGGACGGGTCAGACCTTGCGGGCGACCCCGCCGTACACCGGCACGATGCCCTCCGCCTGGCCGGCCACGTCCTCCGGCTCCGGACGCCAGCCGGAGACCGGGATCACCCCCGGGCCGAGCAGCTCCAGGCCGTCGAAGAAGCGGTGGAACGCGGGCAGCGAGCGCGGGTGGAAGGGCGTACCGCTGCGCCGGAAGTTCGCGGCCGCCTGCTCGACCGCCTCCGGGCTGAGGTCCGGGGTGACCTGGGACAGGATCAGATGGCTGCCGGGGGCGAGCGCGTCGACGTACCCGCGCAGCAGGCCGTACACGTCGTCGCCGTCCGGGTCGTCGTCGAGGTAGTGGGTCAGCGCCACCAGCGACAGCGAGACGGGCTCCGCGAAGTCCAGGGTCTCGGCGGCCCGGGCCAGCAGGGTGCCGGTGTCCCGGACGTCGGCGTGCACGTACGCGGTGCTGCCCTCCTCCGTGCCGCGCAGCAGCGCCTCCGCGTGACGCAGCACGATCGGGTCGTTGTCCGCGTACACCACCTTCGACTCCGCCGCCACGCCCTGTGCCACCTGGTGCAGGTTCGGCTCGGTCGGGATGCCCGTGCCGATGTCCAGGAACTGCCGGGTACCGGACTCGGCGACGGTCCGCACGGCCCGCTGCATGAACCGGCGGTTGGCCCGCGCCCCGCGCAGCACCGTGCCGTCCACGGCGAGGATCCGCCGGGCCAGCTCCTCGTCCACCGGGTAGTTGTCCTTGCCGCCCAGCCACCAGTCGTACACCCGCGCCGGATGCGGCCGGCTCGTGTCGATCGAGGTCGGGGCGGGCTCGGGTGCGCTCACGGTCTGTGCTCCTCGGATCAGGGTCTGTCGGTCGCGGTACTCCCGCTCAGAGCTTGTCGCGGTACTCCCGCAGCAGGTCCTCGGTCCGCTGTGCCGAGGCCGCGCGGGCCGTCATGTGGTCCAGCACCTCCAGGTGCGCCCCGACCTCGTCGCGGGAGTCCAGGTACAGGGCGCCGGTCAGGTACTCGGTGAAGACCATGTCGGGCAGCTCGGGCTCGGCGAACCGGAACAGCGTGAACGGCGCGTACGTCCCCGGGTGCGGACCGCTCGCGAACTCGGCGAGCTGCAGGGTTATCCGGTCCCGTTCGACGTAGGCCAGGAGCTTGTCGACCTGGTCGCGCATCACCTCGGCGTCGCCGGCCGGGCGCCGCAGCACCGTCTCGTCCATGATCACCCACAGGTGGGGCGGATCGTCCTGCTCCAGCAGCCGCTGCCGGGTCATGCGCAGCGCCACGTGCCGTTCCACGGCCGTGGGATCGCTGTGGCCGATCGTCCCGGACTCCATCACGGCCCGCGCGTACGCCTCGGTCTGCAACAGCCCGGGAAGGAAGTGCGGCTCGTAGGAGCGGACGACCCGGGCGGCGCCCTCCAGGCTCACGTACAGGCTGAACCAGTCCGGCAGCACGTCGTGGAACCGCTGCCACCAGCCGGGCTGGTTGGCCTCCTCGGCCAGCCGTATGAACGCGGCCTGCTCCTCCTCGGCCACCCCGTACGTCTCCAGCAGCACCTGGATGTACGGGATCTTCAGCGCGACCTCGGCCATCTCCATGCGCCGCACCGTGGCCTGGGCCACCCGCAGGACCCGCGCCGCCTCGTCGCGGCCCAGGCCGGCCGCCTCGCGCAGTTCCTGCAGCCGCTTGCCGAGCACGACCTGCCCCACGGTGGGCGCAGCACGCCGTTCACTCACGCCACGCCTCCCCAACGTGCCCAAGTACGGGGAGCAGTGTGTCACGCGATGCCGCCTCGCACACCTGGTCGAGGGAACTGCTTCCGTCAACTTACCAACGAGTGGAGGAACTTGGCGGTGGCCGGGTCCGCGGGCAGGAACGTCTCGATGGCCAGCTCCGCGACCGTCACGTCCATCGGCGTGTTGAACGTCGAGATCGACGACACGAACGACAGCACCCGCCCCGCGTGCTCGATCCGCATCGGCAGCGCGAAGTACGCGACGGGTTCGCCGGGTTCGGCTGGTTCGGCGCCCTCCACGCCGGCCGGCACCGGATAGGCGGCGACCTCCTCGTACAGCTCCCGCAGCGCGTCGGAGCGGTGCAGCGCGATCTGGCGCCCCATCTGCTCCAGCAGATGCCCGCGCCACTCACGCAGGTTGCGGATGCGCGGCGCCAGTCCCTCCGGGTGCAGAGTCAGCCGCATCGCGTTCGGGGCGGGCGCGAGCAGCGACTCCGGGACGCCCTCCAGGAGCATGGCGATGCCCCGGTTGGCGGCGACCACCGTGTACGTGGCGTCCACGACCAGCGCCGGATACGGCTCGTAGCCACGGATCAGCCGCTCCATGCCGTCGCGCAGCGCGTCCAGCGCCGGGTCGTCCAGCGGGGTCTCCGGATAGTGCGGGGCGTAACCGGCCGCCAGCAGCAGCGCGTTGCGCTCCCGCACCGGTACGTCCAGGTGCTCGGCGAGGCGCAGCACCATCTCCTCGCTCGGCCGCGACCGGCCCGTCTCGACGAAGCTGATGTGCCGGGCCGAGGAGTCGGCACGCAGTGCCAGCTCCAGCTGGCTCACCCGCCGCCGCTCCCGCCACGCGCGCAGCAGCGGGCCGACGCCCTGGCCGTCGGGGGCGTTGGAGCGGGAGGGGACGGGGCCGGAGGCGACAAGGGTCATGCCGACGACCGTAGCCGAGGACGGTGGCCGACGGTCGTGGCCGAGGAGCGTGGCCGACGACCGGACACGCGACCGCGCAGCGCAGCCCGGACGGCCTGTCCATGGCAGGCTGAACGCAGCTACGCCCACGTCACTCGCCGGTCCCCGGGAAGGAAGCCGCACCATGGCCGTCGCACCGCTGTCGCAGCAGGAGACCGAGGACCGGCTGGCCGAGCTGCCCGGCTGGTCACTGGACGGCGACCGGCTCGCCCGCGCCTACCGCCTCGACTCGCACTTCGCCGCCGTCGCCCTGGTCGTGCACATCGCCCGCATCCAGGACGAACTCGACCACCACTCCGACCTCACCCTCGGCTACAACACCGTCACCCTCACCGTGAACACCCACAGCGTGGGCGGCGCCGTGACCGCCAAGGACTTCGAACTCGCCCACAGGGTGGAGGACATCGCCCCAGGCCACGGCGCACACTGAGCCATGTGCTCGACTACGACAAGGAAGCCGGGGCCTACGACGCGACACGCGGCGGCGAGGCCCGCGCGGCGGCTGCCGCGGCGGCCGTTCTCACCCTGATCCCCGAGAACCTCGGCAGCCCCGCCCGTCCCGCCCGTCTCCTCGACCTCGCCTGCGGCACCGGCATCGTCACCCGCCGCCTCGCCGCCGCCCGCCCGGCGCTCCAGGTCACCGGCGCGGACCGCGCACCCGGTATGGCCCGGATGGCGGCCGCCCGGCTGCCGGGATCGGTCCTGCTCGCCGACAGCCGTCGACTGCCCTTCCCCGACGCCACGTTCGACGCCGTCACGACCGTCTGGCTGCTCCACCTCATAGCGGACGCCACCGAGGTCCGCGGGATCGTCGCCGAGTGCGCGCGGGTGCTGCGGCCCGGCGGGGTGTACGTCACCACCGTCGACAAGGCCGCCGCGCACGACGTCGGCAGCGACATCGACGCCGTCCTCGCCGCCCGCCCGCGTCGCCCGGCGTCCGACGCCTGCGCGGACGTGACCGCGCACGCCCGCGCGAGCGGCCTGCTGCCCGCCGGACAGGCCGCCTTCACCGGCGTCGGCCAGGGCCGCAGCCCCCGCTCCACCCTCGCCGACCTGCGGCGCGGCTGGTTCACGATGCTCCCGCCGGACGACCCCCGCGCCGAGGGCTTCGCCGAACGGCTGGCGGCCCTGCCCGACCAGGACCGCCGCCGCCCCGACCCCCGCTTCGACGTGAGGGCGTTCAGGAGACCGGCGGCCTGCTGAAGTCCATCGTCCAGTTGGTCACCCAGGTCTGACCGCCGTCCACCGAGAACGCCTGCTCCCAGCGCGCGCCGCCGGGGGAGACCCCCGACCACACGAACCGCACCCGGACCTGCCTGCCCGCGTGCGTGTCGTCGCCGTAGAACTCCCCCCGGCCGCCGTCGAACCGCCCGACGACCGGCGGGAACAGCTTCCCGCTCCGGCTCGCCGCCCAGTTCAGCGACCACTGCCGGGTCTCCGGCTCGAAGAGCCGCAGGGTCAGGCCCTTCGCGCCCAGATACGGCATGTCGATCTCGTCGACGTTCGCGGCACCGCCGAACAGCGGCAGGCAGCGGCTGACGGCGGGGAACTCCACCCATGCGCTGTCCGGGTCGAGGAAGTCGGTACGGCGGCGGTTGCGGACCTCCCACTCGCCGTGCAAGAAGTCGAAGTCGTTCGGCGTGCTCACGCGCGGCCTCCGGTGGTTCCCGCGGAAAGGGAGTCGGCCAGGTAGGCCGCCAGGTCGGGGACCTCGGGCGCGAGCAGGTGCCGAACCCAGGCGTCCCGTTCGTGCTGGATCGGCGGCAGCTCCCAGACGCAGCCGATCCACGGCACGGCCGGCTCGGTGAAATGGGTCGGGTCCGTGTCCGGGCAGCCGAGCGCCGGCTGGCCCGCCGCCGCGCACCGGAAGTGGAGCACGTTGTCCCACACCCAGCTGTACGCGTTGAGGTAGGCGCCGCTGTCCCCGCCCCGGTGCAGGACCACGAAGGTCGCCGGCGGGGTGCCGTCCGGCTCCGGCAGCAGCCCGGGCAGGAGCGCGTACGCCGCCTCCTCGACGTCGGGCGCGATGCCCGCGGGATCGGCGGTGACGTGGTAGCGCTTGATGTGCCGGCCGGCCACCGTGATCGGCGGCGGCACGGTCAGCAGTTTCTCCGTGAAGCTCATGGACGTGACGCTAGGACCGCTTCACTGACACCTCATGTCAGTGGAGTCGGGGATCCTGGGGCGGTGAAGTCCAGCCGGCTCGTCGCCATCCTCCTGCTGCTCCAGACCCGGGGCCGGATGACCGCCGCCCAGCTCGCCGCGGAGCTGGAGGTCTCCGTCCGCACGGTCTACCGGGACGTCGAGGCCCTGGGCGCGGCCGGCGTCCCGCTGTACGGCGACGCGGGCCATGCCGGCGGCTACCGCCTCCTCGACGGCTGGCGCACCCGCCTCACCGGCCTCACCACGGCCGAGGCCGAGGCCCTCTTCCTCGCCGGTGCCCCCGGCCCCGCCGCCGACCTCGGGCTCGGCCCGGTCCTGGCCGCCGCCCAGCTCAAGGTCCGCGCCGCCCTGCCGCCGGAGCTGCGCGACCACGCCGACCGGATCAGCGGCCGCTTCCACCTCGACGCCCCCGGCTGGTACGCGGACGCCGACGAGACGCCGTACCTCGCGGCGGTTGCCGAGGCGGTCTGGAACGGCCGTGCCCTGGACGTCCGCTACCGCCGCTGGCGCGAGCCGACCGAGGTGCGGCGTCGCCTGGAACCGTACGGACTGGTCCTCAAGGCGGGCCGCTGGTACGTGGTCGCGGCCCCCGGACCGCGCACCTACCGGGTCGACCAGATCCTCGAACTGAGCCTTTTGGACGAGGAGTTCAGCCGCCCGGAAGCCTTCGACCTGGCCGCCCACTGGACCGCGTACCAACGCGACTTCCAGATCCGGCTGTACCGCGACGGCGGCGAGGCCCTGGTCCGGCTCGCGCCGGGGGTGACGCTCCCCAGGGCGGAGACGGTCGAGACGACCGCCGCCTGGACCCTGGCCCGCGTCCCGATCGAGTCGGTCGACCACGCGACCGCCCAGTTCCTCCGCCTGGGCACGGACATCGAGGTCCTGGAGCCGCCCGAACTGCGCGCACGCATGGCTCGCACGATCGCGGAACTGGCCGAGAGATACGGCGACCGCGAGGCCGACGACGCCGGCTGACAGAGGAGCCCGCTGCCGGGCCGTCCCCACCGCGGGTGGGGACGGCCCGGCGGATCGGCCCCGCCGCCAGGTGGCGGGACCACGCACACGGAACCTTCGGACGGCTTACGGGAGAAGCGGTGCACCCAGCGCCCCGTCGGGGGCGCTGGGGGAGGAACTGCGCGACCAGCCACATCGGACCCGCAGTCGAGACACCGACCACCCCGCGAAGCGCCCGGCGGGGGCTATTCGAGAAGCTCCGCGTACGACCCCATGGCCAGTGCGATGTCCGCCTGGGCCCAGAACCGGTGGTACGTGAAGACAGGCGCGGCTCCGCCCGCCAGGTAGCTCTCGATCTTCGACCACGCAGGGTCGTCCTGGTAGAAGGACCGCAGCGAGGCGAACGTCGACGACGAGTTGATCGCGTCCCCGTCCGGCATCTTCCCGGACCAGCCGCTCGGCACGTACACCGTGTCGTCGAACCGGTTGTAGTCGGCCCGCGTCTCCGGTACCGCGATCCCCAGGCTGTCCTGGTAGTTGTTCCACATGCCGTCAAGGAGCGCCTTGGCCGTGGACTTCGCCGTCGTGTCACCGGACCTGGCGGCGTAGTACGTCAGCGTCTTCGCGTACGCGGCGGCGACACCCACGTCGTCGGTGTAGTCGGAGACCGTGACGTGAAGTCCGCTGTTCGAGCCGGGACTCGACGCGTTCCAGGTGTCGGGCTGCCCCGACCACTGGAGCGTCGACGGGATCAGGTACGTGCCGTCAGGGTTGATCGTGGTCCTGGACAGCGCCCACGCCACCCACTTGTCGAGGATCGTCTTCGCCGTGGCGTTGCCGGTCTGCTGGTAGTACTCGGCGACCCGCTCCATCGACCAGGCCTGGAAACCGAACCACTGGTTGGACGGCGGGTCGTGGTAGACCGGCTCCCAGTCGTAGTACATGCCGTAGAACGTCGAGGTACCGGACGGCGGGCTCGCGTACCGCCCCTGCCAGCTGTTGGTCGCGCCGCCCGCGATGGCACCCTCGGACGACTGCAGCCAGCGGTAGAACTCCAGCTGCCGGGTCAGGGAGGTGCCCCAGTCCGACGCCCCCGTGGCCGACTTGGGCTTCAGGTCGGCGTACGAGCTCAGCGCGTAGGCGGCCAGCGGGTTCTGGTAGCCGCCGTGCACATGGCTCGACCCGATCCGCCATGCCCATCCGGCGCTGCTGTCGGTCGCCCCGCCCCAGGCGTAGTACCAGGAGAGCAGGTAGTCCGACGCGTCCTTGCCGGTGCCGGCCGCGCAGGTGGTCGGCCCCACACAGTTGCCGATCTTCTTGAAGTACTTGTCGTACATCGCGTAGCGCAGATAGTCGCCCATCTTCGCCGCCTTGCCCACGGTGGCGGAGACGTCGGCGCCCTTGCCCTGTTCCTTCGCCCACACGTCGGCCCAGTACGCGGCCTGCACCGCACGCGCGTCGGCGTCCGGGGCGTCCGTGTACTTCCACTGCCTGGCGTACGACGAGTCACCCGTGAACAGGTCCAGGTACCCGTTCGTGCCGCCGTACTTGAAGGCGTCACAGGTCGGCTGCGGAACCGTCTCCCACACCGACTCCTGCGGACCGCGCTGGAAGGTGTTGATGTAGGACGGTCCTTCGGCCGTCGGGCCCGCCTCGCATCCGCCGCCCGGCGTGTCACCGTAGCCGTAGACGTTGTCGACGTCCTCCAGCCAGTGCATGCCGTACACGTCGTCCGTGCCGTACGCGCTCTTCAACTCACCGGCGATCGGGTCCGAGCCCACCGGCACCGACGTGTCCAGCTTCGCCGGGTACTCGTTCGGGGTGTCCAGCTCCGGTGCGTACGTCGCCGGTTTGGACGCGTTGTAGAAGGAACTGGTCGGCTGGTCGGCGTGGGTCGGGATCATGTACTTCTCCATGAGGGCCCACGCGCCGTTGAACTTGGACCAGTCCCCGGTGACCTTGCCGTACATGGCCTGCAGCCAGAGAAGGTAGCTGTACGCCTCCGACGTGGTCTCGTGTCCCTGGTCCGGGGCCTCGACGATCAGCGTCTCGACCGAGTGGTAGGGGATGCCCGCGGGGGAGAAGTAGCCGTTCGCCGGGTTGGTGATCCTCCCGTACAGGTCCAGGAAGCGGGCGTCGTACGCGCTCGACGCCGTCAGCTCGGTCACGGTGACCGTGGCGGCGGTGTAACCGGTCGCCGACGCCGTGAAGGTCGCGGTGCCGGTGCCCGCGGAGTCCGCCGCCACGGTCACGTTCTGCGCGGTGCTCCAGTTCGACGGCGTGAACGTCAGCGACGATCCGGCGCTCACGGAGAGGCCGGTGTTGCCGGCCGTGCGGGCCACGGACACGGTCACGTCGGCGCTCGGCTGCTTCGAGAGGCTCACCCCGAACCGGCCCGTCGCGCCCTGCTGGATGCCCAGCTGGGCCGGGGAGGCCACCACCGCGGGGCCCGAGGCGACCGTGATGCCGACCGGCGTCGAGGACGCGGACGCGCCCAGGCTGTCGTACGCCTTCGCCACCAGCGAATGACTGCCCACGGTCAAGCTGGAGACCGAGAGCGAGTACGGCGACGAGGTGTCGGTGCCCAGCAGCGTGGTGTCGTCGTAGAACTCCACCTTGCCGATCGTCGCGCCGTCGGCCGCCGCCGCGGTCGCCGCCAGCGGGACCGGGTCGCCCTGCGTGTAGACCGCGCCCGCGCTCGGGCTGGTCAGCACGGTGATCGGCGGCTGGTGTGCACCGGCGCAGGTCGTGCCGTTGACGGCGAAGCCCGTCGGGGCCGCGTTGCTTCCGGTGTACGAGAACTGGGCGCCGGTCGACACCGCGGCGCCGGCCGCGATCGTGCCGTTGTACGACGCGTTCCGCACGGTGACCGAGGTGCCGGACTGGGCCCAGGTGCCGTTCCAGCCGCTGACCAGTTTCTGGTTGCCGGTGTACGCGTAGGTCAGCGTCCAGCCGTTGATCACGTCGGTGCCGCGGTTGGTGAGGGTGAGGTCGGCGGTGAAGCCGGTGCCCCAGTCGTTGGTCTTGTAGTCCACGCTGCACTGGACCGTCGCCGCCTGGGCGGGAGTCGTGCCGGTCGCGAGCATCGACACGGGCAGGGCCAGGGCCGCGACGACGGCCGTCCACAACCGTCGCACGGCGCTGCGCCTCCGTCCGGGGTGTAAGGCATATCCGGGTCGCATGTGCTGGTTCCTCCTTGTGCTTGCGGCTCGGGGAGAAGTCAAGGCTTGAACCAGTGGGAGCGCTCCCATAGTGGAGACGTGGCATGGCGCGGTCAAGGCCGTCGAAGAGTCGAAAAGATTCGACGGACCCCGCTGCGGAAAAGTCAGGCAACTCCCCTGGTCTGTCCCCGCACTTGGCGCTACCTTCCTTCGCACCAGTGGGAGCGATTCCGTTCAGTCGACGCGTCCGTCACGACGCGCCCGAGCTGCAAGGAGTCGCTCATGCGACACCCCCCGCGTTCAGTTCTCTTAGCCGTCACCGGTGCGACCGCCCTCGTCGGCGCCGCACTGGTGCCGGTGGTGTCGGCGTCCGGCGCCACACCCGTATGCACGGTCGAGTACGCGGTCACCAGTCAGTGGGACACCGGCTTCCAGGGCTCCGTGACCATCACCAACAACATGGCTGCCCTGAGCAGTTGGAGCCTCGGCTTCGACTTCGCGGGCGGCCAGAAGGTCACCCAGGGCTGGAACGCCAAGTGGTCCCAGTCCGGTACGACGGTCACCGCCGCCAACGAGAGCTGGAACGGCTCCCTCGCCGCCGGCGCGAGCGTCAGCGCCGGGTTCCTCGGGACCTGGTCGGGGAGCAACACCGCACCGACGGCGTTCAGGCTCAACGGCACGACGTGCAACGTGGATTCACCACCCACCCCCACCCCCACCCCCACACCCACGCCCACCGAGCCGCCCGCCGGCGGGACGGCTCCGGCACTGCACGTCTCCGGGGCCGAACTCGTGGACGCGAGCGGCACGGCCCGCCGCCTGCTCGGCGTGAACCGCTCCGGCGGCGAGTTCATGTGCGTGCAGGGCTACGGCATCTGGGACGGCCCGGTGGACGACGCTGCGATCAGGGCGATCGCCGACTGGAAGACCGATGCCGTCCGCATCCCGCTCAACGAGGAGTGCTGGCTGGGCCTTTCCAACGTCAAACCCGAGTACGCGGGTGCCAACTACATCAACGCCGTCAAGGAGCTGGTGACCCGCGTCGAGTCCTACGGCCTCACGCCCATCCTCGACCTCCACTGGTCCTACGGCCAGTACACCGGAAACTCGGCCGGCTGCCCCGACGTGCACGCCACCTGCCAGAAGCCGATGCCGGACGCGCAGTACAGCCCGTCCTTCTGGTCCTCGGTGGCCGGCACCTTCAAGGACGACCAGGCGGCCGTCTTCGACCTGTTCAACGAGCCCTACCCGGACCGGGCGACCTCGACGGCCACCCAGGCCTGGCAGTGCTGGCGGGACGGCGGCACCTGCCCGGGCATCGGCTACCGGGTCGCCGGGATGCAGGACCTGGTGGACAGCGTCCGGGGCGCCGGAGCCAGGAACGTCATCATGATCGGCGGGCTCGCGTACTCGAACGACCTCAGCCAGTGGCGGGCGTACGAGCCCACCGACCCGGCCGGCAACCTCGTCGCCGCCTACCACGGCTACAACTTCAACGCCTGCGCCGGTGAGAGCTGCTGGAACTCCACGCTCGCCCCGGTCGCGGCCCAGGTGCCGCTGGTCGCCGGGGAGATCGGCGAGAACACCTGCTCACACGCGTTCGTCGACCAGGTCATGAAGTGGTTCGACGACCACGGCCTGTCCTACCTGGGCTGGACCTGGAACACCTGGGACTGCTCGGCCGGCCCGTCCCTGATCTCCGACTACAGCGGTACGCCCACGGCGTACGGCACCGGACTGCGCGACCACCTCAGGGCCATCAACCCGTAAGCACGCCCACCGAAGAAGCACGCCCACCGAAGAAGCACGTGCACCCAAGACGCGCGTGCGCCCAAGAAGAAGGAACCCGCACTCATGAGTCGTACCAGAACGGCGGTCTTCGCCGCCCTCGCGCTCGTCGCCGGGGTCTCGGGTCCGGCGGTCGCCGTGAGCCCCGCCGCCCAGGCGGCGATCTCCGCGATCCCCTGCACCGTCGACTACAAGATCCAGAACGACTGGGGCTCCGGCTTCACCGCCGCCGTCACCGTCACCAACAACGCGGCCGCGAAGTCCAGTTGGTCGGTGAAGTGGTCGTACGCCGGGAACCAGCAGGTGAGCAGTTACTGGAACAGCAGGATCACCCAGAGCGGCGCGGCCGTCACCGCCAACAACGAGACCTACAACGGCACCCTGGCGACCGGCGGTTCGGTCAGCTTCGGCTTCAACGGGACGTACAGCGGGACGAACGCGATCCCCACCGCCTTCACCCTCGACGGCGTCACCTGCAACGTCGACGACGGCAGCGGCAGCGGCGGCGGTGGCGGCAACGGAGGCGGCTCCGGTACCCGCGTCGACAACCCGTACTCCGGAGCCAAGGTGTACGTGAACCCGGAGTGGTCCGCGAAGGCCGCCGCCGAACCGGGCGGCACCCGGGTCTCCAACCAGCCGACCGGCGTCTGGCTCGACCGCATCGCCGCGATCGACGGTGTGAACGGCGGCATGGGCCTGCGCGACCACCTCGACGCGGCCCTGGCCCAGAAGGGCAGCGGCGAGGAAGTCGTCCAGCTGGTCGTCTACGACCTGCCCGGACGCGACTGCTCGGCCCTCGCCTCCAACGGCGAACTCGGTCCGACGGAGATCGACAAGTACAAGACCCAGTTCATCGACCCGATCGCGGCGATCCTCTCCGACAGCAAGTACGCCTCGCTGCGGATCGTCACCACCATCGAGATCGACTCGCTGCCCAACCTGGTCACCAACACCGGCAGCCGCGCCACCGCCACCGCCAACTGCGACACCATGCTGGCCAACGGCAACTACGTGAAGGGCGTCGGTTACGCCCTGGCCAAACTCGGCGCCATCCCCAACGTCTACAACTACCTGGACGCCGGCCACCACGGCTGGCTCGGCTGGGACGACAACTTCGCCCCCTCCGCCCAGGTCCTCCACCAGGCCGCCACCGCCGAGGGCGCGACCGTCGACGACGTCCAGGGCTTCATCACCAACACGGCCAACTACAGCGCCCTGAAGGAGAACAACTTCACCGTCAACGACACGGTGAACGGCACCTCCGTGCGCCAGTCCAAGTGGGTCGACTGGAACCGCTACGTCGACGAGCTGTCCTTCGCCCAGGCCTTCCGCACCGAACTGGTCTCGGTCGGCTTCAACTCCGGCATCGGCATGCTGATCGACACCTCGCGCAACGGCTGGGGCGGCAGCGCACGGCCGGCCGGTCCTGGTCCGACGACCAGCGTGGACACGTACGTCGACGGCGGCCGCTACGACCGCCGGATCCACGTCGGCAACTGGTGCAACCAGTCCGGAGCCGGCCTCGGCGAGCGCCCGCAGGCCGGCCCGGCCGCCGGGATCGACGCCTACGTCTGGATGAAGCCTCCGGGCGAGTCCGACGGCTCCAGCACCGCCATCCCGAACGACGAGGGCAAGGGCTTCGACCGGATGTGCGACCCGACGTACACGGGCAACGCGCGCAACGGCAACAACATGTCCGGCGCCCTGCCGAACGCGCCGCTGTCCGGGCACTGGTTCTCCGCCCAGTTCCAGCAGCTGATGGCCAACGCCTATCCGCCGTTGCCGTGATGATCCGCTGAGCCGGGTTCCACGCTGCGGGCCGTGTGTGGCTGGCCGCGCAGTACCCCGCGCCCCTCGGGGGCGCGGGACAGGCCCCGACGAATGGCGGACTCCACCGCCGAGTAGGCCCCGTCCGGCCGCTCCAGCTCGTAGGGAGCGGCCGGCATCAACGGCGGCTGGGCCATGAAGCGGGGGCGGGTGCCGTGGTGCGGCTGGGCCGCGTGGACCAGGAAGGGGTGGCAGAGGTAGACGTCACCGGGGCGGCCGGTGGCGTACGCGAGGGGGCGGTGCGCGGAGGCCTCGACGACCTCCGGGGCGATGTCCAGCATGGAGACGCCCTCCTCGCCGTACGGCTCCAGGACCGCCGGGACGTCGAGGTGCGAGCCGACGCGGATCCGGGTGGGCGCGTCCTGCTCGGTCACCTCCGAGAAGAGGAACAGCATCAGCAGCGCGCGGTCGCGGGAGCGCAGGTTCGTGTGGTACCAGCGGGTCTCGACACCGTCCGGGAGGTAGCTGCCCTCTATGTGCCAACCGGCGTCGTCGGGCTCCTCCGGGTGCGGGAACCGGAGCGGAAAGCTCCCCAGCGAGTAGCGGGGGACCCAGCGGCCCTCGCCCACCAGCAGATCGAACGCCCGGTGCAGTGCGACGGAGTTGGCGGCCGCCGCGAACGGACCCTGCGCCATGCCGCCCACCCACACCACGGGGTCCTTCCAGGTGTCCGGGGCGTGCGGGTCGTACCCCGTCTCGCGCCACAGCAGCCGGGCGCAGTCCTCGGCGACGCGCGGCGGGAACGCGCCCTCGATCTTCACGAAACCGTCGGTCAGGAAGCGGTCCACCAACTCGTCGTCCACCCGGCCATCCTGGACCGTCCGCCTTGCCGTCCGCATCGGGTTTTTTGCCGCACCGGCAACAGGACTGGCCTCCGGGCGGTGCGCCGTCGCACCCTGGCGGCACCCGGACGAGAGGCTGACCCCATGGCGCACGACCACCACCACGCGGACACCCACAAGCACACCCACGACCACAGCCACACCCACGCCCACTCCGGCAGCGACATCGACTGGGCCGAGATGGCCGGTCACCTGGAGTCGCAGGCGGAGCTCTTCGCGCCCCTGTACGAGAGCGCGCTGAGCTGGCTCGGCAAGGAGGTCACCGAGCCGGGGCTGATCGTCGACGTCGGCAGCGGGCCGGGGGTGGTGTCGTGCCTGTTCGCCGAGGTGTTCCCGGGTGCGCGGGTGCTGGCCGTGGACGGCAGTGAGCCGCTCCTGGACCGGGCCCTGGCCCGCGCCGAGCGGCTGGGCGTGGCCGACCGCTTCGGCGTGCTCGCCGGTGAACTCCCGGGTGTGCTGGACGAGTTGGACTACCCGGCCGACCTGCTGTGGGCCGGGCACAGCCTGCACCACCTCGGCGACCAGCGGGCCGCGCTCACCGCCTTCGCCGAGCGGCTGGCGCCCGGCGGCACCCTGGCGATCCTCGAAGGAGGCCTGCCCAGCCGCTTCCTGCCCCGCGACATCGGCATCGGCCGCCCCGGGCTCCAGGCCCGCCTGGACGCGCTGCAGGAGGAGTGGTTCGCGCGGATGCGCGCCGAACTGCCCGGCTCGGTCGCCGAGACCGAGGACTGGCCGACGCTGCTCTCCTCCGTCGGCCTCAAGTACGCGCGCACCCGCAGCTTCCTGATCGACCTGCCGGCGCCCGCCTCCGACCGGGCCCGTGCCTACGCCGTCGAGATCTTCGCCCGCTTCCGCGACACCCTCACCGACGACCTCCACGCCGAGGACCTGGCCACCCTGGACCGCCTCCTCGACCCCGCCGACCCGGCGAGCCTGCTCCGCAGGTCCGACCTGTTCGTCCTCGGCGCCCGCACGGTGCACACGGCGGTACGGCCCGCCTGAGACTCGCCCCGCCGTCGACATCCCGGGCGGCTCGGCCGGGCTCAGGAGCCGCCGGAGCGGGAGGTGTGATCCGCCGCCGCCCGTACGGCCGGGATCAGGTCCGCGGCCCGTTCGAGCTGGTCGCGCTGGGAGGGCAGGCCCAGGGAACCGAGGCGTACGACGAGGTGCCGGACGCCGGCTGCGACGTACTGTCCGAGGCGCTCGCACACCTGGTCGGCGGAGCCTGCGACGACTGCCTGGATCTTCTCCAGTTCCTCCAGCGGCATGCCGTACGCGGACCGTGCGTAGCCGTCCAGTGCTCGGCGGCCGCTCTCGACGTCGTCGTCGATCCGTACCGAGACGAACAGCGCGGGGGTGATGTCCGTGCCGGCGCGTCCGGCATCGGCCGCCGCTCGGTGGATGTCGCGGAGGCCGGAGGCGTAGTCGGCCGGTTCGGGCGGGTAGGGCAGCCATCCGTCGTACATCAGGCCGGTACGGGCCAGCGCCGCAGGGGTCGCGCCGCCGAGCCAGACGGGCGGCCCGCCGGGTCGGAACGGCCTGGTCGTGGGCGGGATGTCAGCGAACCGGAGGATCTCGCCGTGAAAGGCTCCGGCACCGTCCCAAAGGGCCCGCCACAGGGCGACGGTCTCGTCCAGGCGGGCGAAGCGCCTGGACCACGGCAGCTCGGACAGCGTGTAGAGGGGCCGTCCGAAGCGGCCGGGGAAGCCGGCGCCGACGGTCACGGTGAGCCGGCCTCCGGAAAGCAGGTCGATCGACGCGAGGGACTGGGCCGCCTGGACGGGACGGCGCAGGAACGGCATCAGTGCCGCCGTCCCCAGCGTCACGTTCTCGGTCGCGGGAGCGAGCGCGGCCAGCATCGTGAGCGCCTCGATGCGCGGGCTGATGAGGGAGTCGTTGACGAAGAGCGAGGAGAAGCCGAGGCGTTCGGCCCGGCGGCCGAAAGAGATCAGGTCACGGGGGTCGTCGGACGGGCCCCACTGGGCGGTTCCGGTCGGAAGCAGCACACCGATGTCCATGCCGGCGATGTTCACGGGCGATGTGGACGGGCGGCAATTCCCTGCGGGGAATGGCCTGGGGCTCTCCGCCACCGTTAGAACAGGCGCGTGGACTTCTCCCGTGCGCTTCGCGAACGTCGTACCCGCCGGCATCTCAGCCAACTCGACCTGGCGCTCCGGGCGGGCACCACCCAGCGGCACCTCAGCTTCATCGAGTCCGGCAGGTCCGTCCCCGGCCGGAACATGGTCGTGCGCCTGGCCGAGTCACTGGAACTGCCACTGCGGGAGCGCAACGAACTGCTGCTGGCCGCCGGATACGCACCCGCCTACCCCGAGAGCGCGTTGGACGACCCGGCGCTGGCTCCCGTGCGCACGGCGATCGGCCACATCCTGCGCGGGCATCTGCCGTATCCGGCGCTGGTGGTGGACCGCGGTGGTGACCTGATCGCCGCGAACACCGCATTCGACCTGATCACCGAGGGGGCGGCGCCCCGACTGGTGGGCGAGGGCACGAACATCTACCGCCTCGCCCTGCACCCGGACGGCCTGGCTCCGCGCATCGTCAACCTCGCCGAATGGGCACGCCACATCCTGGCCCGCCTCGGTCACCTCGAGGAGCTGCGCTCCGAACTCACCGGATACGTTCCCGACCTGGAGCGGTCCGCCGGGGCTCTGGGTTTCGCGGTGCCGCTGCGCCTGCGGTCGTCGTACGGCGAACTGCGCCTGATGACGACCGTGACGACCTTCGCCACGGCCGTCGACGTGACACTCGCCGAACTGAAGCTGGAGGCATTCCTGCCGGCCGACCCGGCGACCGCCGAGGCACTCCTGGCGGCCGCCGGGCGCACAGCACCCTCTGCTGTCGCGGGTCAGGCCCCCGGGAAGGGGTAGTCCGCCCCGGCGCCCGGACGGCCCGGTACCGCGTGGTACCGGGCCGTCCGCCCGCCCCGGGCCGGTGGCAGGGTGAGAGTGCCCGGTCAGTTGTTGGCCAGGAACTGCTTGGCCAGCTGGTCGCCGAGGGTCACCGCCGCGCTGTGGCTCTCTATGGGGGACACCTTGGAGTTCTTGAACAGGATGTAGGTCACGCCGGAGTCGGCGCCGCCGGTCGCCGGGTCGGGGTCGATGCCGAGCGCCTTGGCGGTGGCGTAGGAGGCCTCGCCGATGATCTTCGTGGGGCCGGTGTCACCGACCACCGCGTATTCGACCTTGTTGTTGTAGATCACGGCGACCACACCGCCGCCCTTGATGCCGGCGCTGGAGTAGTTCCAGATGCTGCTGGAGCTGGGGACCACGATGTACGGCAGCGACTCGGCCTTCAGCGGCTTGCCGTCGGACTGGTGGAACGCCGTGTCGTCCTGGTACCAGGGGTCGCGGTCCTCGTTGCAGTTGGTGGTGCGCTGCCCGTCGCAGTCGATGTCCATGTCGGCCTTCCAGAAGACCGCGCCGTTCTTGCCGCAGACGGGAATCGTCGCCGACGTCTCGTCGTCGGTCTTGTACTTGCCGCTGGAGATCTGGGAACAGGACGTCACCTTGGCGAGCAGGTCGGCCGCGCTGACCGAGCCCTCCTGGGCGGACTTCGGGACGGCGCCGGACGCGCTCGCGGGCAGCACTCCGGCGGCGAGCAGTGCGGCCCCGGAGGCCGCGGCAAGGGTCAGTGTTCGGATGCGCACTGTGGGGGGTCCCCTTCTGTTAGGAAAGTTTCCTGACCGGGTGTCGTACAAGGTGGACCCGGCTGCATGTCCGCGTCAAGCCCTGGATGTCAACTCGGTGATTTCTCGCGCATTGCGGTGATATGGCCACCAGGGAAGACTGGTGGGGCAGGACATTCCGGATATTTGCTCAGGAGCCGTGCGGGGGTTCGGCGGTGGCTCCGGTGGCTCCTGGAAGGCGAGGGGTCATGTTCGTACGCGCGGTGTACGTCACCGGCGATCCGGCGAAACTCGAGGCTGCCGTCAGGGCGCTGAACAGCGAGGGGCGCGAACTGCTCGAAGAGCGTCCCGAGTACCGGGGCGCGGGCGTCTTCATCGACCGGGAGCTGGGCAAACTGCTCGCGGTGAGCTGGTGGGGCACCGAGGCGGCCCGGCGCAACAGCGACCAGGTGATGCGCGAGCGGCGCAGGCCGATGCTGGAACCGTTCGCGGGCACCGTCGCCGTCGAGAACTACGAGGTCGCCGTCCACCACGCCGTGCGGCCGCCGAGAACCGGCGGTGGTCTGCGTTCCACCCGGGTGGAGTTCGACCCCGCCGACACGGACCTGTTCGCCGAGACCTTCCGCTCCTCGGCGCTGCCCCGGCTGGAGGGACTGCCCGGCTTCGCCCAGTGCTCCCTGTTCGTCGACCGGCAGCGGGGCCGGGGCATGGCCGGCTCGCTCTTCGTCGACCGCGCCTCGATGGCCGCCTCGCGCGCCGGACAGGCCGAGGCCCGGCGCGCGGACGCCGCCAAGGCACGCGTGACCGTGGTCGGTCTGGAGGAGTTCGAGGTCCTGCACGCGGACGTCCGCGCCGACTGACCTGCCCCGCACGGGAGTCCGGGAACGCGAACGGCCGTCCCGCCCCGTGCGGGGCGGGACGGCCGTCGGCGGGACGGGCTCCGGCTCAGCCCACGTCGAAGGTGGCCGGGTCCGGGCCGATGCGCCGGTCCTCGTTGAGCGCGCTGATCGCCGCGAGGTCCTCGGTGTCCAGGCTGAAGTCGAACACCTGGATGTTCTCCTTGATCCGGGACGGTGTCACGGACTTCGGGATCACGATGTTGCCGAGCTGGATGTGCCAGCGCAGCACGACCTGGGCCGGGGTGCGGTTGTGCTTCTGCGCGATCGCGACGATCGCCGGGACCTCCAGCAGGCCCTTGCCCGAGCCGAGCGGCGACCAGGCCTCGGTGGCGATGCCCTGCTCGTCGTGGTACTCGCGGGCCGCGTGCTGCTGCAGGTGCGGGTGCAGCTCGATCTGGTTGACCGCCGGGATGACGGAGGTCTCCGCGATCAGCCGCTCCAGGTGCTCCGGAAGGAAGTTGGAGACACCGATCGCCTTGACGCGGCCGTCCGCGTACAGCTTCTCGAACGCCTTGTACGAGTCGATGTACTTGCCCCGGGCCGGCAGCGGCCAGTGGATCAGGTACAGGTCCAGGTAGTCCAGACCCAGCTTCGCCAGCGACGCGTCGAAGGCGCGCAGCGTGGCGTCGTACCCGTGGTCGGCGTTCCAGAGCTTGGTGGTGACGAAGATGTCCGCACGCGGTACGCCGGACGCGGCGATCGCCTTGCCGGTGCCCTCTTCGTTGCCGTAGATCGCCGCTGTGTCGATGCTGCGGTACCCGGCCTCCAGTGCCGTGGCGACGGCCCGCTCGGCCTCGTCGTCCGGCACCTGCCACACGCCGAAGCCCAGCTGGGGCATCTCCACGCCGTTGTTGAGGATTTTCGGGGGGACCTTGCTGCTCACGAGCTCTCGATCCTTAGGTTGTCGACAGGTGGTACTCCCATCGTCAACGATCACCGGCCCGGACGCATTCCTGACCGCGGAATCCGCCGGAACTGACCGGTGGGCCGGCCGGTGCGGGCGGAGATTGGCCGGAAATGCATCCGACCTTATGGGTCCGGACCATTGACCGGGGCCCGTCTCTGCCGGGACTCTGGTGCGCATCGTCGGACGTATCGCTGAACCCGGTCCAGAGATGTGAACATCCCTGTGGGTTTCCCGATCGGACCCTGTGAACGAGAAACCTCTCTCTGCGCTCTGAGACCCCCCGACCTCAGGAAAGCAGGTACCCACCCCATGAACGAGACGCCCTCCGAGGACCGTCAACAGACACCCGCCGCCCCGCAGACATCGGATGAAAAGGTCTGGCGGAGCCCTGGTTACCACATCGTGGAGACCGCCCTGGAAGTGACCGGCTACGCCCTCGGCGACCGCTGATCGGCCGCGGGCGGGCCACCATGACCGTCACCGCCGCCACCACCGTCCACCCCGGGTCGGACCTGGGCCCCTGGCCGGCCGCGGAGTTCGCCGAACGACTGCGCGCCGTCACCGCCGACCGCTACCACGACCGCCACCCCTTCAACCAGCGCATGCACCGGGGCGAGTTGACCCCGGCCGAACTGCGCCGCTGGATCGCCAACCGCTTCCACTATCAGCGGCACATCCCCGTCAAGGACGCCCTGATCCTCGCCCGACTCGACCGGCCCGAGCTGCGCCGTCCGTGGGTGCGCCGCATCCGCGACCACGACGGCACCGCCGACGGCGAGGGCGGCATCGAGCGCTGGCTGCGCCTCGGCGAGGCGGCCGGCCTTTCTCGCGAACAGCTGTGGGACAGCACCCGGGTGCTGCCCGGGGTGCGCTTCGCGGTCGAGGGGTACGTCACCTTCTGCCGCCTGCGCCCCGCCCTGGACGCGGTCGCCGCCTCCCTCACCGAACTGTCCGCGCCCGGCCTGATGCGCACCCGCATCGCCGCCTTCGAACGCCACTACCCGTGGATCGACCCGGCCGGCCTCGGCTACTTCCGCACCCGCGTCGACCAGGGCGCCCGGGACGGTGCGGAGGCCCTCGCGCTGGTCATGTCCTGGGCCCGCACCCGCGAGGAGCAGCACCGCGCCGTCGCCGCCCTCGCCTACAAGTGCGAGGTGCTCTGGGCGCTGCTCGACGCCGTGGACCGGGGGGACACCGGGGGCCGGGACGACGCTCCGGACGGCGGTGGGCCATGACCTGGCACCCCGTCCTCGCCCGCACGGCCGTGCTGCGCCACGACCGGGTCCGCGGCACCGACCTGTTGCTGCTGCCCGAGCGTGTGGTCGTGCTGCACGGCCGGGCGGGCGGCGTGCTCCGGCTGTGCGACGGCACCCGGGCGGTGCCCGAGATCGTCGCCGAACTGTCCGGGGCCTTCCCGGGCGCCCCGGTCGCGACCGAGGTCCCGGAGTTCCTCAGCGCGTTGCGGAAGGAGGGATGGCTGCGATGACGACCGCGGAGCCGGGTGGACCCGCGCCGCCCTGGGCACTGCTCGCCGAGCTCACCCACGCCTGTCCGCTCCACTGCGGCTACTGTTCGAACCCCGTCCGACTGATCGGTCGGTCAGCGGAGCTGCCGACCGCGCAGTGGGCGGAGGTGTTCCGGCAGGCCGGCGAGCTGGGCGTCGTCCAGACCCATCTGTCCGGCGGCGAGCCGCTGCTCAGACGCGATCTGCCCGAGCTGGTCGGCGCCGCGGACACCGCCGGCCTGCACACCCAGCTCGTCACCAGCGGGCTCGGGTTGACCGAGCGGCGGCTGGCAGGGCTGGTCGGGGCCGGGCTGCGCGCGGTGCAGCTGTCCGTGCAGCACGCGGCACCGACGGCCGCCGAACGCATCGCCGGCGCCCGTTCGTTCACGGCCAAGGAACGCGCGGCCCGGCTGATCCGGGCGGCGGGCCTGCCCTTCGGTCTCAACGTCGTCCTGCACCGGGGCAACCTGGACGCCGTCGAGGACCTCATCGCGCTCGGCGTGGCCTGGGGCGCGGACCGGATCGAGCTGGCCAACACCCAGTACCACGGCTGGGCCGCCCGCAACCGAGCCGCCCTGCTGCCACTGCCGGGACAGGTCGAGCGGGCCCGCGAGGCGGTCCTGCACTGGCGCCGGCGCCTCGACGAACCAGAGCTGGTCTGGGTCGCCCCCGACCTCCTCACCGGCACGGCGAAACCCTGCATGGGCGGCTGGGGCCGGATCTCGCTCACCGTCACCCCGGACGGCACCGTCCTGCCCTGCCCGGCCGCCGCCACCCTGCCCGGCCTCGACCCGCCCAGTGTCAGGGACCGACGACTCGCCTGGATCTGGCGGGAGTCGGGAGCCTTCAACGCCTACCGGGGCGAGTCCTGGATGCGCGAGCCCTGCCGCGGCTGCGCCCTGCGCACCGCCGACTTCGGCGGCTGCCGCTGCCAGGCGTACGCACTCACCGGAGACGCCCGCAACACCGACCCGGCCTGCCGCCACGCCCCCGGCCACCACCTCGTACCCCTGCGGCGGACCTCCGAGGCCGCCGCCCCCAGAGAAGCCCTTGCAGAAGGAGGACCATGAAACGCCTGCGAGTCGCCCTCGCGGCCGTCACCCTCACCACCGCCCCCCTGGTCGCGCTCCCCGCGGCCGTCCCCCCGCCCGCCCTCGCCGCGGCCGCCGCCCCGGCCAGGCCGGCCGCCGCCACCGACTGGTCCACCGCGGTCGTCGACTCCACCATGGCCCGCTACACCCCGAGCACCATCGGCGGCTGGTCCTACCCTGTCGGCCTCTACCTCTACGGCCAGTACCTCACGTACCGGCGCACCCACGACCCCCGCTACCTCACCTACATCAAGGACTACGTCGACCGGTTCGTGAAGAGCGACGGGTCGATCGACCAGTCCTTCAACAGCCTGGACAGCATGCAGGCGGGCCGGCTCCTGGTGATCCTGCATCACGAGACGGGCCAGGACCGCTACCGCAAGGCGGCCAAGAAGATCCGCGACCGTCTGAACACCTATCCGCGCACCGGCGACGGCGGCTTCTGGCACGCGGACAACTCCAGCCGCGCCCATCAACTCTGGGCGGACGGCGTCTACATGGTGAACCCGTTCCTCGTCGAGTACGGCAAGGAGTTCGGCGACAGCACCTACACCGACGACGAGGCGGCGAAGCAGCTGTACGTCTACGGCAGTCATCTGCAGGTCGCGAACGGACTGCTCAAGCACGCCTACGACGAGTCGGGGACCGCGAGTTGGGCCGATCCGCAGACCGGGCTCGCCCCCGAGCACTGGTGCCGCGCCGTCGGCTGGTACTCCATGGCGATCGTCAACGTCCTGGACGCCGTTCCGGCGAACCAAGCACGGCGCCCCCAACTCCTGTCCGTCTTCCGCAAGCTGGCCGCCGGTCTGGAGAAGTACCAGGACCCGGCGACCGGTCGTTGGTTCCAGGTGATGGACAAGGGCGACCAGTCCGGCAACTGGACCGAGACCTCCTGCTCCAGCATGTTCACCTACGCCCTCTCCCGCGGCGTCCAGCAGGGCTACCTCGACCCGCACTACGCCGCCGTCGCGCACCGCGGCTACCAGGGCGTGCTGGCGAAGCTCTCGGTCGGCTCGGACGGCCGCACCAACCTCGCCGACATCTCCATCGGCACCAACGTCGGCGACTACGCGTACTACGTCGGCCGCTCCCGGGCCACCAACGACTTCCACGGTCTGGGCGCCTTCCTGATCATGAACGAACAACTGCGAGGCGAGTAGTGTCATGAGCACATCCAGAAGAGCACTGCTGGGCGCGGCTGCCGCGGGCGCGGCCGGAGCGGCGCTGGGGCTGCCCGCCACCGCCCACGCCGCCTCCTGGCAGCAGAAGTGGGCCCCCTCCGCGAGCAGCGACGGACTCGGCGCCTTCGAGACGGTCGAGGACGACCGCGCCGACTCGCACCCCGCCGGGCATCCGCACATCTTCGTCACCGGCAGCAACTGGCGCTTCAACATGCACACGGTGGACCGGGACACCTCGACCGACCGGCAGCGCCAGGAGGTGACGGGGCTGCGCACCGGCTCCAGCGGCTACCTCAAGTGGAACGAGGGCCAGACCTGGCGGATCACCTACTCGATGTACATCCCGAGCTCGCTGAAGGCGACCACCACCTTCACGCACATCATGCAGATGAAGCAGCCCGGCAGCGGCACCTCCCCGATCGTCACGCAGTCGCTGCGGCGGGTGAACGGCAAGCAGACCATCGAGCTGAACCTCGCCACCGACGGCATCATCGTCGGCCGCACCGACCTCGACCCGCTGCACGACTCCTGGACCGACGTCGACTTCCAGATCAAGGTCGGCAACGGCTCGGCGGGTTCGGTCCGCTGGATCCTCAAGTCCGGCGGTGCCACCGTGATCGACGCCTCGAAGACCGGCGTGGACACCTTCCTGGCCGACCGGGTCCGCCCGAAGTGGGGCATCTACCGCTCCCTCGGTGACACCTCCGGGTCCCTGCAGGACACCTACCTCCTGCTCACCAACCTCCGTGGCTATCAACTGGTGTGAGGAGACGCCACATGAAACCCCCCACCGGTCCGGGCCGCCGCGCGGCGGCCGTCATCCTCTTCGTGGTGGCCGTGGTCCTCGGCCTCACCCACCCCGCGGCCCTCGCCGCCCAGCACGCCGCCGCACCCCGCGCCGGCGCCGTCTACGACGTGCGTGACTACGGCGCCAAGGGCGACGGCTCCACCAACGACAGCCCGGCCGTCGACAAGGCGATCACGGCCGCGAACTCCGCGGGCGGCGGCACCGTCCGCTTCACCGCCGGCACCTACAAGTCCAAGAACACGATCCACCTGAAGAGCCATGTGACACTCCAGCTCGACAAGGGTGCCACCCTCCAGGGCTCCAGCGCGGACACCTACGACAAGGCCGAGTCCAACCCGTACGACGCCTACCAGGACTACGGCCACAGCCACTTCCACGACGCGATGATCTACGGCGACCGGCTCACGGACATCGGCTTCGTCGGCCAGGGCGTCATCGACGGCGCGGGCAACCTGATCACCGGCAACCCGAAGACCGGCGAGGCCGACAAGATCATCTCGCTGACCCGGTGCGACGGCCTCCGGATCGGCGACGGCCTCACCCTCCGCCGCGGTGGCCACTTCGCGGCCCTGATCAACGGCTGCACCAACGTGACGTCCGACCGCCTGACCATCGACACCGCGAGCGACCGCGACGGCTGGAACGTCATCTCCACGACGAACGCCACGATCACCAACGCCACCATCCACGCCAACGACGACGCCCTGGTCTTCAAGAGCGACTACGCCCTCGGCGCCAAACTGCCCAACGGGCATGTGCGGGTGAGCGGTTCGACACTGGGCGCGAAATGCTGCAACGCCCTGATGTTCGGCTCCGAGACCTGCGGCGACTTCTCGGACTACCGGTTCGAGAACATCCGCATCGACGGCGCCGACAAGTCCGGCCTCGGCATGGTCTCGATGGACGGCGCGAAGATCTCCGACGTCCACTACCGCGACATCACCATGACGAACGTGCACTCGCCGATCATGGAGAAGATCGGGACGCGGAAACGCTGCGGGAACAGCCCCGGCGTCGGATCGATCAGCAATGTCACGTACGACGACATCACCGCCACCGGCAACAGCCCCTCCTTCAGCCCGACCCTGTGGGGCGAGAACGGCCACCGCATCAGCGGAGTGACCTTCAACAACGTCAACATCACGGTTCCGGGCGGCAACGGCACCATGTCCACCGGAGTGCCGAGCAACGATCCGAACGACTACAACCCCAAGGCCATCGGCACCCGGCCGGCCTACGGCTGGTACCTGCACAACGCCGACCACGTCCAGTTCACCGACAGCAGCGTGAAGTTCGCCGCGAACGACGGCCGGCCCGCGGTCATCGCCAACTCGGCGAGCGATCTGCGCCTCACCCGCTTCACCGCCGAGAAGGGGAGTGACTCCCCGTACGACATCGGCCTCCAGGACGTCACCGGCGCCTGCCTGACGGACAGTCACAACAGCTCGGGCGGGGCGCTGCGCGTCTCCGGCAGCCAGGACTGCACGGCGGCCACGCACCCGCTCGACCTGGAGAACCCCCGCCAGGACTTCCTGCGCAACTCCGTCGGGGGGCTCTTCCTGCACTGGGGCGAGCGCACCGCACCCGCGCACACCAACTGCACCGCCTGGGAGAACGACGTCACGAACGGCGGCTGGACCCCGGGCTACTGGGTGAACGAGGCCCAGAAGCTGCACACCCAGTACCTGGTCCTCGCGACCTTCCACAGCCGCCTCGGCTACGCTCGCCCCTGGCCGTCGAAGATCCCCGGCTCCTGCTCCACCAAGCGGGACTTCCTCGGCGAGCTGATCGCCGCCGCCAAGGCCAAGGACATGAAGGTCATCCTCTACATGACCAACGACCCCCAGTGGCACGACGAGGGCGGCCACGAGTGGCTCGACTCCGCGGCGTACTCCGCCTACAAGGGCAAGAACGTCGACCTCACCACCAACGACGGGTTCGGGCAGTTCAGTTACGACAACTTCTTCGAGGTCATGGACCGCTACCCCGACCTCGGCGGCTTCTGGATCGACAACGACAACTCCTACTGGGAGAGCCACAACCTCTACCAGCAGATCTACGACAAGCGCCCGAACTACACGCTCAGCAACAACAACGAAGACACGCCGATCATGGACATGATCAGCAACGAGCAGAAGACGGGCATGACCCCGGCCTACGACTACCCGCAGGCCGTCTACACCGCCCAACCCCGCCTGACCGAGGCCGACTTCAAGCTGCCCTCGACCGGTGCGTGGTGGTACGACGGCTCCGACCCCTCCGTCGACAAGATGCTCACCCTCGGCCGCCTCGTCACCAACGCGGGCTCCTCGGTGAAGGCCCTGATGGCCGAGACCGCCCAGGTCAACGGCAAGTTCCCGGCGAACCAGGCCGCCTTCAACAACTTCGCGAACACGTACCTGAACCCCATCTGGGAGTCCCTGCACGGCACCGAGGGCGGCGGCTACATGTACGGCGGCCTCAAACCCGGCTTCTGGAACGACGGCGCCCACGGTGTGACGACGATCGCCAAGGACGACCCCGACCGCCAGTACGTCCACGTCCTGACCCCGCCGTCGACCAGCACCCTGCGGATCCGCGACAACGGCTACCGCGTCGCCTCCGTCACCAACCTCCGCACCGGCAAGGCGGTCTCGTGGTCCCAGTCCGGCGGTGTGCTGACCCTGACCGGACTCGGCGACTGGGACCCGTACGACACCGTCCTCAAGATCACCACCGCCGGCCGCCAGGGCATCCTCACCGGAGTCAAGGTGACCGCGAGCGCGGCGGCGAGCGGGCACGCCGGTTCGGCCGCCGGTGACGGCGACCACCTCACCTACTGGGACAACAACAAGACCCTGCCCGTGAACCTCACCTTCGACCTCGGCTCGGCCAAGAAGGTGCAGTACATCGGCCTCAACCAGCGCGAGGACTCGGTCGCCTACGCCCGCTCGGACACCGAGCAGTCGGCGCGCATCAAGGACTACAAGGTGTACGTCAGCAACGACGGCACCACCTGGGGGAGTGCGGTCAAGTCCGGGCAGCTGCCCAGCCGGCGCGGCATCCAGGGCATCGACCTGACCGCCGCCACCGCCCGTTACGTCCGCCTGGAGGTGGACTCCACCTGGGCCGCCGCCACCGACACCACCCGCTACCAGCGACTGCGGGTCGACGAGGCGTGGATCGGCACCGCCTACGCCACACCCGTGAACGGAGAACGCCCGTGACCCGGACCAGAACCCTCACCGCGGCGGCCGCCGCGCTGCTGGCCGCGGCCGCGGTGCCGCTGCTGAGCCCGGGCCACCGGGCCCCCGCCTCCGACAACGGCCAGGCGGTGCGGCCCGCGATGGGCTGGAGCAGCTGGAGCTTCGTGCGCCGGTGGCCCACCCAGGCCAAGATCGAGGCCCAGGCCGACGCACTCGCCGCGAGCGGCCTCAAGGACCACGGCTTCGTCCAGGTCAACCTCGACGACTTCTGGCAGAAGTGCGACGCGAACGGCTTCACCGTCGACTCCTACGGCCGCTGGGCCGTCGACCCCGCCAAGTTCCCCGACGGCATCAAGGCGCTCGCCGACTACGTCCACGCCAAGGGCCTGAAGTTCGGCTTCTACGTCACGCCCGGCATCGCGAAGAACGCCGTCACCAGGAACACCCCGATCGAGGGCACCTCGTACCACGCCAAGGACATCGCGGACACCTCGAAGACCGAGAAGAACTACAACTGCAAGAACATGTACTACATCGACTACTCCAAGCCGGGCGCCCAGGAATTCGTGAACTCCTGGGCGAAGCAGTTCGCCTCCTGGGGAGTCGACTACCTGAAGATCGACGGGGTGGGCAGCCAGGACATCCCCGACGTCCAGGCCTGGTCCAAGGCCCTGCGCGTCACCGGCCGCCCCATCACCTTCGCGCTCTCCAACAACCTCGCGATCGCCGACGCCCCGACCTGGCGGTCCCTGGCCAACAGCTGGCGCACCCAGGGCGACGTCGAGTGCTACTGCGGCCCCGGCGACAACGGCAGCGGCTACCCGCTCACCGACTGGTCGCACGTCTCCGCCCGCTTCAACACGGCCGCGAGCTGGCAGCAGTACGCAGGACCCGGCGGCTGGAACGACCTGGACTCGCTGGAGATCGGCAACGGCGACCAGGCGGGCCTCACCGCCGACCAGCGGCGCTCCCAGTTCACCCTCTGGGCGATGGCCGCGGCGCCCCTGCTCCTCGGCACCGACCTCACGCACCTCGACACCGTCGACAAGGCCATGCTCACCAACGACCGGCTGATCGGCGTCGACCAGGACGGGGTGGCCGCGAAGCGGATCGTGAACAGCGGGGTCAAGCAGGTCTGGAGCAAGAAGGAGAGCGACGGCCAGTACGTCGTGGCCCTCTTCAACACCGGCACCTCCGGCAGCTCCACGGTGAGCGTGGACTGGTCCCAGGTCGGCTTCACCGGCTCGGGTGACGTCACCGACCTGTGGTCCGGCTCCCACAAGGGCACCGTCGCCACCACCTACAGCGCGACCCTGCGCCCGGGCGAGACCCGGCTGATCCGCGTCCGGCCGCTCGGCTGAGGAGGACCGTCATGACCCCCAGAACCCTGCTGGCCCGCGCCCTGCCGCTGGCCCTCGCCGTCCCCCTCGTCGCCCTGCTGCCGGGGACCGCGCGGGCGGCCACCGACTACCAGGCCGAGGACGCGACGATCTCCCAGGGCACCGTCGCCACCAACCACACCGGCTACACCGGCACCGGCTTCGTCGACTACACCAACATCAAGGGCTCGTACGTCGAGTTCACGGTGAGCGCCGCCACGGCCGGCACCTCCGCGCTCACCCTGCGCTTCGCCAACGGCACCGCCACCGACCGGCCGCTGGACATCTCCGTCAACGGCACAGTCGTCGCCTCCGGCGTCTCCTTCCCGGCCACCGCCGACTGGAACACCTGGGCCACCAAGTCGGTGAACGTCCCGCTCACGGCGGGCAGCAACAAGATCCGCGCCACCGCCACCACCGCGAACGGCGGCCCCAACCTGGACAAGGTGAGCCTCGCCGCGGCGGCCGACACCCAGGCCCCCACCCGCCCCGGCCAGACCTCCTGCTCCGACATCGGCGAGGACGCGCTCACCCTCGCCTGGGGCGCCGCCACCGACAACGTGGGCGTGACGGCCTACGACCTCTACGAGCACGGCAACAAGATCGGCGAGGCGTCCGGGAGTTCGACCTCGAAGACCCTCACCGGGCTCGCCCCGAACACCACCTACGACCTCACCGTCATCGCCCGCGACGCGGCCGGCAACACCTCGCCGGCCAGTCCCGTCGTCGACTGCACGACCAAGCCGAGCAGCGACACCACACCGCCCACCGCCCCCGGCACGCTGTCCGCGACCGGCGTCACCGCGAACACCGCCGACCTCGCGTGGGGTGCGTCCACCGACGACCGGGCGGTGACCGCGTACGACATCCGCAGCGGGACCACCGTCTACAAGACGGTCACCGGCGCCACGAGCACCACTCTCACCGGGCTCGCCTGCGACAGCCCGTACACCCTGGACGTGGTCGCCCGGGACGCGGCCGGGAACGTCTCCCAGCCCAGCAACGCCGTCACCTTCACCACCAAGGCGTGCGCCACCGACGGCGGGGTGCCCTCCTCCATCGCCACGCTCTCCAGCGGGTGGACCATCCCCTGGGGCACCTACTGGCTGCCCGACGGCAAGACCGCGCTGGTCACCGAGCGGGACGACTTCCGGGTCTGGAAGGTCACCAAGGACGGGGCCAGGACCCAGGTCGGGACCGTCCCGAACGCCGTCACCACCAACGGCGAGGGCGGCCTGCTAGGCGTCGCTGTCGACCCCAAGTGGGAGACGAACCACTACGTCTACTTCATGCACACCGCCGACGAAGGCAACCGAGTCGTGCGCATGACGTACGACGGCAGCACCCTCGGTGACTACAAGATCCTGCTCCAGGGCATCAAGAAGAACCGCTACCACAACGGCGGCCGGCTCCTCTTCGGCCCCGACGGCTACCTCTACGTCTCCACCGGGGAGGCCCAGACGCCCGACCTGGCGCAGGACAAGAACTCCCTCAACGGCAAGATCCTGCGCATGACGACCGACGGCAAGCCGGCCCCCGGCAACCCGTTCGGCAACTACGTCTACAGCCTCGGCCACCGCAACCCGCAGGGCCTCGCCTTCGACCGCAACGGGCGGCTGTGGGAGGCCGAGTTCGGCAACAGCTCCAAGGACGAGCTCAACCTCATCAAGCCGGGCGCCAACTACGGCTGGCCGACCTGCGAGGGCACCTGCTCCGTCGCCGGGATGACCAACCCCAAGGCCACCTGGAACGTCTCCGAGGCCTCCCCGAGCGGCATCGCCATCGTCCGCAACGTCGTCTACATGGCCTCGCTGCGCGGCGAACGGCTGTGGCGCATCCCGATCAACGGGGACACGGAGAGCGTCGGCACCCCGACCGCTTACTACGTGGGAACCTACGGCCGGCTGCGGACCGTGACCAAGGTGCCGGGCGCCGACCAGCTGTGGCTGTCCACCACCAACTGTGACAACAACGGCAACGAACCGGACGGATCCGACAAGATCTTCCGGGTCAGCATCAGCTGACGGGCCATCAGGCCCGGTACAGCGCCTCGACCTCGTTGGCGTAGGCGTTCTCGATCGCCTTGCGCTTCAGCTTCAGCGACGGGGTCAGCAAGCCGTGTTCCTCGGTGAACGGCTGGGCGAGGATACGGAACGTACGGATCGACTCGGCCTGTGAGACCAGGGTGTTGGCGGCGACCACCGCGCGCCGCACCTCGGTCTCCAGGTCGGCGTCCCGCACCAGCTGGGCCGCGGACATCTGAGGCTTGCCCCGCATGGTCAGCCAGTGCTCGACGGCCTCGGTGTCCAGGGTGACCAGGGCGGCGATGTAGGGGCGGTCGTTGCCGACGACGATGCACTGGTTGACCAGCGGATGGTCGCGGACCCGCTCCTCCAGGACACCGGGGGAGACGCTCTTGCCGCCGGAGGTCACCAGGATCTCCTTCTTGCGGCCGGTGATCGTCAGGTAGCCGTCCTCGTCCAGGGAGCCCAGGTCACCGGTGGCCAGCCAGCCGTCGTGCAGGGTGGCGTCGGTGGCCTTCTGGTTGTTGAGATAGCCCTGGAAGACATGGCCGCCGTGCAGCCAGACCTCGCCGTCGTCCGCGATGTGCACCGTGGAGCCCGGTACGGCCTGGCCGACCGTGCCGTACCGGGTGCGCTCGGGCGGGTTGGCGGTGGCGGCCGCCGTCGACTCCGTCAGGCCGTACCCCTCGTAGATCTGCACGCCCGCGCCGGCGAAGAACAGGCCGAGCCGGCGGTCCATCGCCGAGCCGCCGGACATGGCGTTGCGGATCCTGCCGCCCATCGCCGCCCGCACCTTGGCGTAGACGAGCTTGTCGAAGATCTGGTGCTGCATGCGCAGCGACGCCGACGGTCCGGGCCCGGTGCCCCAGGCCTTCGCCTCCACGGCGTCCGCGTACTTCACCGCGATCTCGACCGCCTTCTCGAACGGCCCGCCCTTGCCCTCCTTCTCCGCCTTGCGCCGCGCCGCGTTGAACACCTTCTCGAAGATGTACGGCACGGCCAGGATGAACGTCGGCCGGAACGCGGCCAGGTCGGGCAGCAGCGCCGCCGCGTGCAGCTGCGGCTGGTGACCGAAGCGGACCCCGTGCCGGATCGCCGCCACCTCCACCATGCGCCCGAAGACGTGCGCGAGCGGCAGGAAGAGCAGGGTGGAGACCTCCTCGCCCTTCTTCGCGCGGAACACCGACTCCCAGCGGGCCACGACCGTGTCCGCCTCGTACATGAAGTTCCCGTGCGACAGGACACAGCCCTTCGGGCGGCCCGTGGTGCCCGAGGTGTAGATGATCGTGGCCACCGATTCGGGCGTCACCGCCTGCCGGTGCCGGTGCACCACCTCGTCGTCGAGGTGCGCGCCCGCGTCGTACAGCTCCTGCACCGCGCCCTCGTCGAGCTGCCACAGCTGGCGCAGCTGCGGCAGCCGGTCGATGACGGTGGCGATCGTCATCGCGTGGTCCTCGTGCTCCACGATCGCCGCCGTGCACTCGGCGTCGTACAGCATCCAGAAGCACTGCTCCGCCGACGAGGTCGGGTAGACCGGCACCACCTGGGCGCCGATGGTCCACAGCGCGAAGTCGAACAGCGTCCACTCGTAGCGGGTGCGGGACATGATCGCGACCCGGTCGCCGAACCGGATGCCCCGGGCGAGGAGTCCCTTGGCCAGGGCGAGGACCTCGTCGCGGAACTCGGCCGCGGTCACGTCACGCCACTGGCCGAGCTCGTCCTTGCGGCCCAGCGCGACGTGCAGCGGGTCCGTCCGGGCACGCTCGAACACGCTGTCGGCCAGACCGCCGACCGGCGGCGCCGACACCAATGGCGGGTTGGTGAACTCGCGCAAACCCCGCTCCCCGCTCCTCGCTCCACAGTGACGGTAGTAGTGACGCTCCGGACAGCGCGTGAAAGCTACCCCACCGGAAGACCGATCGGGAGGGGGTGCGAAAACGAGCATTGCTCTCGTATGACCACGCTCACGTAGGGAAAATACGCCCACATGGGGAAGGGCCGGACAGAATCCCTACGGTTCAGTAAGTTCCGGCTCCGTAATCTCCACGGAATCTGTACGACCCGATTACGGCCCCCGGCCGGTTACCCGCCGGTCAGGGGCGGGGCGCCGCAGCGCCCTCTCTGGACAGCGCCGACGTGGCCGATTCCGTCACACCGGCCGAGCACGGTTCATGTGCACCGCCCCGGGAGCCGAGCATGCAGGCCGGCGGGGGCTTGTCGCGCAGTTCCCCGCACCCCTACGGGGCGCGTGCAGCTAGGGGCGTCTCAGGCGGGCTCCGCTGGTCAGGATGGCGGCCGCCAGTGCGTCGGCCGCCGACTGGGCCGGTGAGCGTCTCGGGCCGTGTACCAGGACGAAGTCGACCTTGCCCAGTTCCGGCAGGCCCGCGCGGTCCGGGACGCGGAACAGGCCCGGGGGGATGAGGCCCTTCGAATGGGCCATCACGCCCAGGCCGGCCTGGGCCGCCGCGAGCAGGCCGTTGAGGCTGCCGCTCGTGCAGACGATGCGCCAGTCGCGGCCCTGGCGCTCCAGTGCCTCCAGAGCCAGCGCGCGGGTGATGCCCGGCGGCGGATAGACGATCAGCGGGACCGGGCGCGCGGGGTCCAGGCGGAGCCGTTCCGCGCCGATCCACACCAGGTCGTCGTGCCAGACCAGCTCGCCCAGCGGGTCCTCGGGGCGCCGTTTGGCCAGCACCAGGTCCAGCTTCCCGGCGGCCAGCTGCTCGTGCAGGGTGCCCGAGAGCTCCACCGTCAGTTCGAGATCCACCTCGGGGTGGTCGTGACGGAAGCCCTCCAGGATCTCCGGCAGCCGGGTCAGGACGAAGTCCTCCGACGCGCCGAAGCGGAGCCGGCCGCGGACCCGGGTACCCGTGAAGAAGGCCGCCGCCTGCTCGTGCACCTCCAGGATCCGGCGGGCGAACCCGAGCATCGCCTCGCCGTCCTCGGTCAGCTCCACGGAGTGCGTGTCCCGGGAGAACAGCTGGCGGCCGGCCGCGTCCTCCAGACGGCGCACGTGCTGGCTCACCGTGGACTGGCGCAGCCCGAGCCGCCGGGCGGCCTGGGTGAAGCTGAGCGTCTGGGCCACGGCCAGGAAGGTGCGCAGCTGGGAAGGGTCGTACACTCCAACATGTTATCGCAGAACGCGATGGCAGTCAGAGTGGTATACCGGATTCCCGATCAAGAGCCGGAGGAGGACGATGGAGGGGGCCGTTCCGGCCCCGGCGAGAAGCCGGCCGTGTCCGCCGGCACGACAACCTGACCGACCCGCAAGTGGAGCACCGTGAAACGCCTGAGCTGGCCCAGTCGGATGCCGATCGACCCGTACGTCCTGCTGTTGCTCGGGACGGTATGCCTCGCCGCGCTCCTCCCGGCCCGGGACACGGCCGCCGACGTGGCCTCCGGCGCCTCCACGGCCGCGATCGCCTTCCTCTTCTTCCTCTACGGGGCCCGCCTGTCCACCCGCGAGGCTGTCGACGGGCTGCGGCACTGGCGGCTCCACGTCACGGTCCTGGTCTGCACCTTCGTGGTCTTCCCGGTGCTGGGCATGGCGGCCCGCGGTCTGGTGCCCGTCCTGCTCACCCATCCGCTCTACCAGGGCTTCCTCTTCCTGACCCTGGTGCCCTCCACCATCCAGTCGTCGATCGCCTTCACCTCCATCGCCCGCGGCAACGTGCCCGCCGCGATCTGCGCGGGGTCCTTCTCCTCGCTGATCGGCATCGTCCTCACACCGTTGCTCGCCGCCGCGCTGCTCGGCAACAGCGGGGGCGGGTTCTCGGCCGACTCGATCGTGAAGATCGTGCTCCAGCTGCTG
The DNA here is from genome assembly GCF_042894765.1 of Streptomyces sp. NPDC001507. Taxonomy (NCBI): domain Bacteria; kingdom Bacillati; phylum Actinomycetota; class Actinomycetes; order Kitasatosporales; family Streptomycetaceae; genus Streptomyces; species Streptomyces sp. NPDC001507. The sequence goes on along the minus strand of NZ_JBIAVV010000006.1, from coordinate 95,950 downwards.
GTGCCGTTCGTCGCGGGGCAGCTGCTGCGCCGGTGGATCGGGGCCTTCATCACCCGGCACAAGAGGATCCTCGGCCTCGTCGACCGCGGCTCCATCCTGCTCGTCGTCTACACCGCGTTCAGCGAGGGCATGGTCCGGGGCATCTGGCACCAGGTCAGCGTGGTCCGGCTGGCCGGGCTCCTCGCCGTCGAGGCCGTGCTGCTCGCCGTGATGCTCCTGCTGACCTGGTACGGAGCCAAGGCGCTCGGCTTCGGCCGTGGGGACCGCATCGCCATCCAGTTCGCCGGGTCGAAGAAGTCCCTCGCCTCCGGGCTGCCCATGGCCAGCGTCCTGTTCGGTGCCCACGCCTCGCTCGCCGTGCTGCCGCTGATGCTCTTCCACCAGATGCAGCTCATGGTCTGCGCGATCATCGCCAAGCGCCGCGCCCACGACCCCGAGGCCCAGGAGGAGGCCGAGACCCCGGCCGTCCCGGCGGCGGAGTCACGGCCCGCGGTCGGCACGGGCCCGCTCCGCCGCTGAGCCGCGGCCGCGGCCGCGGCCCGGGGTGGCGCACCCCCGCCGTCGGCTGCCGAACGCGACCAGTTCACGGGCCTGTTGATCCGGATTTCCGGTACGGACGGCTCATGACGGCTAACGTTCCGTCATGACCGCACCCCTGGCGCTCGATCCGGCGCGCACGGCCCTCGTCCTCGTCGACCTGATGGACCGCATCGTCGCGCTGCCCCTGGAGCCCCGCAAAGGCACCGACGTCCTGCACACCGCCGAGGAACTGGCCCACACCTTCCGCGCCGCCGGCGCGCCCGTGGTGCTGATCCGCGTCGAACGGCCCTCGCTCGCCGAGCAGCCGCCGGGCAGCGGACTCGTCGCCGGACTGAGGAAGGAAGGGGACGTGGAGATCGTCAAGCGGACGATCGGCGGCTTCCAGGGCACGGACCTCGACGCCCGGCTCCGCGCGCTCGGCGTCACCCGGCTGGTGTTCGGCGGTATCGCCACCAACCTCGGCGTCGAGTCCACCGCCCGCGCCGCCGCCGACCTCGGCTACGACCTGGTCTTCGTCGAGGACGCCATGGCCGCTCTCACCGGCCCCGAGCACGAGGCGTCCGTCCGGCTCGACTTCCCGCGCCTCGGCACGGTCGTCACCGCTGCCGACGTCGGCCTGGGCCCCGCCTGACAGCGAGGTCGCTCAGACCAGCGTCCCGCCCCCGTCCACGACCACCACCGACCCGGTGCTGTACCCCCCACGCATCAGGTACAGGTACGCCTCCGCCACATCCGCCGGCTCGCCCATCCGCCCCACCGGCAGCGACTCGGCGGACGACCGGAACAGCTCCTCCCTGACCTCCTCCGGCAGCCCCCGCCACAGCTCGGTCCGCACCACCCCCGGCGAGACCACGTTGACCCGCACCGGCGCCAGCTCCACGGCCAGTGCCCGGGTCAGCGACTCCATCGCCCCGCACAGCGCCGACGCGACACTCGAACCGGGCAGCGGCCGGCGCCCCGCCGTCCCCGTGGTCAGCACCACCGACCCGCCAGGGCGGACCGACCCGGCGCCGTACTTCACCGCCGCGTACGCACCCCACAGCCGCGTGTCCAGGAAACTCCGGGCCGCCGCGATGTCCGTGTCGGCCAGCGTCTCCAGCAGGATCGAGTCACCGGCCGTGTACACCAGGTGGTCGTACTCCCCGATCCCCGTGAAGAACGCGCGCACCGCGTCCTCGTCCGTGGCGTCGAGCACCTGCCCCTCGGCGTCCTCCGGCAGCACCTTCAGCGCCGCGTCGACACTCTCCTGCCGCCGCGACGCGACGACCACCCGCGCGCCCTCCCGTGCCGCGCCCTCGGCGACCGCGAGGCCGATCCCCGAGGTACCCCCGATGACGACCACACGCTGTCCCTGCAGACCCATGGCTGATCCCTTTCCAAGCCGGTGTTCCGTCCCGTTCGGACGCCTCCAGCCTGCGGTCCCGTGACATCGGCCGTCCAAGACCTCTTTCGGCACCGGCGATACCCTGAAGACATCGCCATCGGGAAGGGGTCGCGGTCATGGACCTGGATCTGCGCAAGGTCCGCTACTTCGCGGCGTTCGCCGAACTCCTCCACTTCGGCCGGGCGGCGGAACGGCTGCACATCGCCCAGCCCGTGCTGAGCCGTCAGATCCGGGCGCTGGAGAAGGACTTGGGGGCCGAGCTGTTCGTACGGGACAGCCATGGCGTGACCCTGACCGACGCCGGGCATCAACTCCACGAAGACGCCCGCCAGTTGCTGGCCCTCGCCGACGGCACCCGGCGCCGGGTCGTGCAGGCCGCGCGAGGCCGGCGGCGCCTCGTCGTCGGCTTCCGGGCCGGTGTCGTGGTCACCGAGGCGCTGCGGGTCTTCAGCGCGGGCCACCCGGACGTCGAGGCGCGGGCCCTCCGGGTCGAGTGGGACGACCAGGAACAGCTGATCCTCGACGGCACCGTGGACATCGCCTACGTACGGCTCCCGGTCCGGGGGGAGGGGCTCGAACTGCGCCCCCTGTACAGCGAGCCCCGCGTGGCCATGCTCCCGGACCGGCACCGGCTCGCGGGGAAGCAGGAGATCGCGCTCGCCGACCTCGACGGCGAGACGTGGCTGCGCTACAACGACCCCCGACCCGGCGACCTGCCGCTGCGCACCATCGAGGAGAAGTTCGAGTGCGTGGCTGCCGGCACCGCCATCACGATGGTGCCCCGCTCGGCCGCCGAGCAGTACTCCCGCCCGGACATCGTCTACGTCCCGGTCGTCGACGCCGAACCGGACCGGGTGCTGCTGGCCTGGGCGGCCGGCCGCCGCTCCGCGCTGGTAGCCGCCTTCGCCGAGGCCGCGGCAGGCGTCGGGGCCCCCGGTTCCGGCTGAGGCGGGGCGCCCGGTTCCGGCTGAGGCGGGGCGCCTGGCTTCGGCTGAGGCGGGGCCCCTGCGGCGCAGGGGGCGCTCCCCGCCGGTCGGGGCCCCGCCGCCGTGCCGCGGGGAACCGGGTCAGCCCTGGGCGGCCGCGGCCCGCAGGGCGATACGGTCCTCGCCCGCGTACACGTTCATGTTGCTGCCGCGCAGGAAACCGACCAGGGTCAGCCCGGTCTCCAACGCCAGGTCCACCGCCAGCGAGGACGGCGCCGAGACCGCCGCGAGCATCGGGATGCCCGCCATCACGGCCTTCTGCGCCAGCTCGAAGGAGGCCCGCCCGGAGACCAGCAGGATGGCCCGGGACAGCGGCAGGCCGCCGTTCTGCAGGGCCCGGCCGACGAGCTTGTCCACCGCGTTGTGCCGGCCCACGTCCTCACGGATGTCCAGCAGCTCGCCGTCCTCCGCGAACAGGGCCGCCGCGTGCAGCCCCCCGGTCCGGTCGAAGACCCGTTGCGACGCGCGGAGCCGGTCGGGGAGGCTCGCGAGCAGCTCGGGCTCCACCCGGACCGGGGGAGTGTCGGCGATCGGCCAGCGGGCCGTCGTACGCACCGCGTCCAGGCTCGCCTTGCCGCACAGCCCGCAGGACGAGGACGTGTAGACGTTCCGCTCCAGGGTGAAGTCGGGGAGCTGGACGCCCGGCGTGGTCCGGACGTCGACGACGTTGTAGGTGTTCGAGCCGTCGACGGTGGCGCCCGCGCAGTACACGATGTTCTGCAGGTCGCCGGCGGCCGCCAGCACCCCCTCGCTCACCAGGAACCCGGCCGCCAGCGCGAAGTCGTCGCCGGGTGTGCGCATGGTGATGGCGAGGGGTTTCCCGTTGAGCCTGATCTCCAGCGGTTCCTCGGCGACGAGCGTGTCCGGCCGGGCGGAGACCGCTCCGTCGCGGATGCGGATGACCTTGCGTCGTTCCGTGACTCGTCCCATGTCCTGATCAGCCCCGGTTCTGTACGTGCTGGTAGCCGAAACGGCCCTTGATGCAGAGATTGCCGTGGGTCACCGGGTTGTCATGCGGCGAGGTGACCTTGACTATCTCATTGTCCTGCACGTGGAGCGTGAGGTTGCAGCCCACACCGCAGTACGCGCACACGGTGGTCGTCTCCGTCTGCTTCGACTCGTCCCAGGTACCCGCCGCCCGCATGTCGAACTCCGACTTGAACGACAGCGCTCCCGTCGGACACACCTCCACGCAGTTGCCGCAGTAGACGCAGGCGGAGTCGGTCAGCGGGGCGTCGTGCTCGACGGCGATCCGGGCGTCGAAGCCGCGCCCGGCGACGGAGATCGCGAAGCTGTTCTGCCACTGGTCGCCGCAGGCGTCGACGCACTTGTAGCAGAGGATGCACTTGTCGTAGTCGCGTACGTACAGATCGTTGTCGACCCTCGGCTCCTCGCTCAGGCGGGCCGCGTCGGGGCCGAAGCGGTCCGGTTTCGCCTCGTACTCCTTGATCCACTCGGCGGCGCGCGGGGTGGTCGACAGGTCCACCGAGGAGGCCAGCAGCTCCAGGACGATCCTGCGGCTGTGCCGGACGCGTTCGCTGCCGGTCCGCACGACCATGCCCGGCTCGGCCTTCCGGGAGCAGGCGGGCACGAGGGTCCTGGCCCCCTCCACCTCCACCACGCACACCCGGCAGGCGTTCTTCGGGCGCAGCGTGTCGCCCTCGCACAGGGTCGGCACGTCCTTCCCGGCCGCCCGGCAGGCGTCCAGGATCGTCGAGCCCTCCGGGACCCGCGCCTCCTCGCCGTCGATCGTGAACTCCAGCAGCCGGCGCGGGATCCCCAGCGGTGTCACGGTCATTCGTACGCCCCCAGACGGTCGATGGCGGATTCCACGGCGTTCCACGCGGTCTGCCCGAGACCGCAGATCGAGGCGTCCCGCATCGCCCGGCCGACCTCGCGCAGCAGTGCGACGTCCCCGGCCGCGTCCGCGCCGGTGCGCTCGACGATCCGGTGCAGCGCCTCCTCCTGCCGGACCGTGCCGACCCGGCAGGGCACGCACTGCCCGCAGGACTCGTCCCGGAAGAACTGAGCGATGCGGAGCAGGAGTTGGGGGAGAGGGACGGTGTCGTCGAAGGCCATCACCACACCCGAGCCGAGCGTGGTGCCCGCCTCGCGGGTGCCCTCGAAGGTGAGCGGGATGGCGAGTTCGTCCGGTCGTACGAACCCGCCCGCGGCGCCGCCGAGCAGGACCGCCCGCAAGTCCTCGCCTACCCCGGCCAGTCGGAGGAGTTCGCCGAGCGTGGCGCCGAAGGGGAGTTCGTAGATGCCGGGGCGGGCCACGCTCCCGGACACGCAGAAGAGCTTCGGGCCGGTGGACTTCGCGGTGCCGATCGCCGCGTACGCCGGGGCGCCCATGGTCAGGATCGGCAGGACGTTGACCAGCGTCTCCACGTTGTTCTCGACCGTCGGCTTCCCGAACAGCCCCTTCTCCACCGGGAACGGCGGCTTCGAGCGCGGCTCGCCCCGGTACCCCTCGATGGAGTTGAACAGGGCCGTCTCCTCGCCGCAAATGTACGCCCCGGCGCCGCGCCGGATCTCGATGTCGAAGGCGAAGCCCTGCCCGAGGACGTCCTCGCCGAGGAAGCCGCGGGCGCGGGCCTGGTCGATCGCGTGCTGGAGACGCCGGGTCGCCCGCGGGTACTCGCCGCGGAGGTAGACGAAGCCCCGGCGCGCGCCGATCGCGTACGCCGCGACCGTCATCGCCTCCACCAGTGAGTACGGATCGCCCTCCATGAGCACGCGGTCCTTGAAGGTGCCCGGCTCCGATTCGTCGGCGTTGCAGACCAGGTAGTGCGGATGGTCGGGCTGGGACGCCGTGGCCTGCCACTTGCGGCCGGTGGGGAAGGCCGCGCCACCGCGCCCGACAAGACCCGAGTCGGTGACCTCGCGGATGACCCCGGCGGGGCCGAGCGCGAAGGCGTGCCGCAGGGCGGTGTAGCCGCCGTTCGCCCGGTAGTCGTCGAGCGAGGCCGGATCGACCACGCCCACCCGCTTCAGGAGGGTCAGGCCCTCCTGTCCGGCCTGGGGTACGGCCGCCTCGGCCGTCGGCTCCTCCGGCACCGAGTCGGGCGCGGTGGCCGCGAGGACGGTAGCCTCGACCGTCGCCGGGGCCGCCACCGCCGTATGCACCGGATCCCCGGCCCGGATCGCGAGGGCCGCAGGCGCCCGCTCGCACAGGCCCAGGCAGGGGCTGCGCTCGACGTGCACCCCGGGGCCGAGGCCCTCCTCCACCCCGGCGCACAGTGCGGACGCCCCGGCCGCCGCGCACGCGAGGTCCGTGCAGACGTGCAGGACGGTCGCCGGGCGGGGCCGGACGGAGAACATCGCGTAGAAGGTGGCGACCCCGTAGGCCTCGGCCGGGGGCACGGTCAGGCGGCGGCACAGGTAGCCGAGGGCGCCCTCGCTGATCCAGCCGATCCGGTCGTTGATCGCGTGCAGCCCCGGCAGCAGCAGGTCCCGGCGGTCCCGGGCCTCCCGGCCGCCGCGCGCCCACCGCAGGTCCGCGTCGGAACGGTCGGCGCCCTCCCAGGAGGACTCCGGAGGGCCCAGCAGGGCGTCGACGGCGGCGCGTTCGTCGTCCGTCGGTTTGCTGTCGCCGAAGTGCAGGTCCACTTACGTCACCTCACGATGGTCGCGACCGGGAGCTTCTCGATACGGATCGCCGACGCCTTGAACTCCGCCGTCCCCGCGATCGGGCAGTTCGCCTCGATCGTCAGCTGGTTGGTGTCCACCTCGTCGGGAAAGTGCATGGTCATGAAGGCGAGCCCGGGCCGCAGCGCCGGGTCGACCCAGACCGGCGCCACCACCGCGCCCCGCCGGGAGGACACCTGGACCTCCTCGCCGACGACCACCCCGTACCGCTCGGCGTCCTCCGGGCACAGCTCGATGTACTCGCCGCGCCGCAGCGGGGAGGCGTAACCGCCGCTCTGCACGCCGGTGTTGTAGGAGTCGAGACGGCGTCCGGTGGTGAGCCGGATCGGGTACTCCTCGTCGGTGAGGTCGACCGGCGGATCGTGCCGGACCAGCCCGAACGGCGCCGGCGTCCCGCGCTTCGCCGGGTCCGTCTCCCACAACCGGCCGTGCAGGTAACTCGGTTCGAGGCGGTCTGTGCTCGGGCACGGCCACTGGATGCCCTGTTGCTCGACGAGCCGGTCGTACGTCATGCCGTAGTGGTCGGGGGAGACGGAGCGGAGCTCGTTCCAGACGGCCTCCGCGTCCGCGTACTTCCAGTCGTGGCCGAGCCGGCCCGCCAGCTCGCAGATGATGTCGATGTCCTCACGGGCCTCGCCAGGCGGGGTGACCGCACGGCGCACCCGCTGCACCCGGCGCTCGCTGTTGGTGGTCGTGCCCTCGGTCTCGGCCCAGCCGGCGGTCGCGGGCAGCACCACGTCCGCCAGCTCCGCCGTCTTCGTGAGGAAGATGTCCTGGACGACCAGGAAGTCGAGGGCCCGCAGCCGCCGCACCGCCTGCTCGCTGTCGGCCTCCGACTGGGCCGGGTTCTCGCCGATGCAGTAGACCGCCTTGAGCGAACCCTCCTCCATCGCCTCGAACATCTCGGTGAGGGTCAGCCCGTAGTGCGGCTGGATGACGGTGTCCCAGGCCGACTCGAACTTCAGCCGGGCGTCCGGGTCGAGGATGTCCTGGAAGCCGGGCAGTCGGTTGGGGATCGCCCCCATGTCGCCGCCGCCCTGCACGTTGTTCTGTCCGCGCAGCGGCTGCAGCCCGGCTCCCCAGCGGCCCACCTGACCGGTGAGCAGGGAGAGGTTGATCAGGGCGCGCACGTTGTCGGTGCCGTTGTGGTGCTCGGTGATGCCGAGGGTCCAGCACAGCTGGGCGCGCTCGGCGCGGGCATAGGCGTGCGCCAGCTCCCGTATCGCGCGGGCCGGTACGCCCGTCACCTTCTCGGCGAGGGACAGCGTCCAGGGCTCGACGAGGGCCTTGTACTCCTCGAAGCCGGTGGTCGCCCGCTCGACGAACGCCTCGTTGACCAGCCCCGCCTGGATGATCTCCCGGCCGATCGCGTGCGCCATCGGGATGTCGGTGCCGACGTTCAGCCCGAGCCAGCTCTCCGCCCACTCCGCGGTGGAGGTGCGCCGCGGGTCGACGGCGTACATCCGGGCGCCGTTCCTGATCCCCTTCAGCACGTGCTGGAAGAAGATCGGGTGCGCGAAACGGGCGTTGGAACCCCACATCACGATGACGTCGGTGTGCTCGATCTCCTCGTACGACGAGGTGCCGCCGCCGGAGCCGAAGGCCGCCGAGAGACCGGCGACGCTCGGCGCGTGACACGTCCGGTTGCAGGAGTCGACGTTGTTGGTGCCCATCACCACCCGGGCGAACTTCTGCGCCACGTAGTTCATCTCGTTGGTGGCGCGGGCGCAGGAGAACATCCCGAACGCGTCGCGGTTGCGCGCCAGGCCGCGGGCCGCGCGGTCCAGCGCCTCCTCCCAGCTCGCCTGCCGGAACGGCTCGTCGCGGGAGTCCCGGACCAGCGGGTGGGTGAGACGGGTGTAGGTCTTCGGTTCGCGGTTCCGGGTGCTCTTCGTGCCTGTCGTGCTCCTCATGCGGCGCTCCTCAGGGCGAGCAGGTCCGAGATGGCGTGCACGGTGCGCAGGGTGGGCACCTGCACGCCGGTGATCTCCGCCAGCTCGACGACGGCCGCGAGCAGCACGTCGAGTTCCAGCGGCTTGCCGCGCTCCAGGTCCTGGAGCGTGGAGGTGCGGTGGTCGCCGACCTTCTCGGCGCCCGCCAGACGGCGTTCGATGGAGATCCCGACCTCGCAGCCGAGCGCCTCGGCGACGTCGAGCGTCTCGCGCATCATGATCTCGATGACCCGCCGGGTGCCGCCGTGCAGGCACATCTGCCGCATCGTGGCGCGGGCCAGCGCGCTGATCGGGTTGAAGGAGATGTTGCCGAGCAGCTTGAGCCAGATGTCGTTGCGCAGGTCGGGCTCGACCGGGCACTTCAGCCCGCCGGTCTGCATGGCCTCGCTGAACCGCACACAGCGCTCGGACACGCTGCGGTCGGGCTCGCCGACCGAGAACCTGGTGCCCTCCAGGTGCCGTACCACGCCGGGGGCTTCGAGCTCGGTGGCCGCGTACACCACGCAGCCGACGGCACGTTCGGGAGCGAGTACGGCGCTGACGGTGCCGTCCGGGTCGACGCTCTCGACGCGGTGGCCGTCGTAGGGGCCGCCGTGCCGGTGGAAGTACCACCAGGGAATGCCGTTCTGGGCGGCGACCACCGCCGTCCGCTCGTGCAGCAGCGGCTCGACCAGCGGCCCGCACGCCGCGTACGAGTTGGCCTTCAGGCCCAGGAAGACGTAGTCGACCGGGCCGACCTCGGCCGGGTCGTCGGTGGCGTGGGCGTGCGCGGTGAAGTCGCCGCGCGGGCTGAGCACCCGTACTCCGTACTGCCTCATGGCCGCCAGATGCGGTCCACGGGCGATGAGATGCACGTCGGCGCCCGCGCGGTGGAGCGCGGCACCGACGTAGGCGCCGATCGCACCGGCGCCGAGGACTGCGACTTTCACGGAACGCTCCGTTCGGTTTGAGGGATACCGCGGAGGTGGCCTCGGAGCCGGCCCAGGACCGGGCCTCTTCGAGAGGTGTCGACGAAATATTGTCTACAGTATGGAGTCAGGGTCGACAAGGGTTCCGACAGCGACCGTTCGGCGCATTCTGGATACCGTTCAACGCATACGATCGAGCCCGCGGGTTCTCAACCACCCTTGCGGGGCCCTACCGTTCGGGATTCATGAGCAGTCCCCCTGTAGCGCCTCCGGGCTGGAGCCGCTGGCTCGTCCCGCCCGCCGCCCTCTCCGTCCATCTCGCCATCGGCCAGGCCTACGCCTGGAGCGTGTTCAAACCGCCGCTCGAATCCGCCCTGAACCTGAGCGGCACCCAGAGCGCGCTGCCCTTCCAGCTCGCGATCGTGATGCTCGGCCTGTCGGCCGCGTTCGGCGGCACCCTCGTCGAGCGCAACGGACCGCGCTGGGCCATGACGGTGGCCCTGATCTGCTTCTCCTCCGGCTTCCTGATCTCCGCCCTCGGCGCCGAGACCAAGCAGTACTGGCTGATCGTCCTCGGCTACGGCTTCGTCGGCGGCATAGGCCTCGGCATCGGCTACATCTCGCCCGTCTCCACCCTGATCAAGTGGTTCCCGGACCGGCCCGGCATGGCCACCGGCATCGCCATCATGGGCTTCGGCGGCGGGGCGCTGATCGCCTCGCCGTGGTCGGCGCAGATGCTCGCGTCCTTCGGGAGTGACAACGATGGCATCGCCCTCGCCTTCCTGGTGCACGGGCTGTCGTACGCCGTCTTCATGACCCTCGGTGTCCTGCTGATCCGTGTCCCGCGCACCGAGAAGCCGGTCGCGGACGCGCCGAGCGCCTTCGAGGGCGTGCAGGTCTCCGCGAACAGCGCGATCCGCACCCCGCAGTTCTGGTGCCTGTGGGTCGTGCTCTGCATGAACGTGACCGCGGGCATCGGCATCCTGGAGAAGGCCGCCCCGATGATCACGGACTTCTTCGCCGACAGCTCCACCCCGGTGTCGGCGTCCGCGGCGGCCGGGTTCGTCGCCCTGCTGTCCGCCGCCAACATGGCCGGCCGGATCGGCTGGTCGTCCACCTCCGACCTGATCGGCCGCAAGAACATCTACCGCGTCTACCTGGGCGTGGGCGCCGTGATGTACCTGCTCATCGCCCTGTTCGGGGACTCCTCCAAGCCGCTGTTCATCCTCTGCGCCCTGGTGATCCTCTCGTTCTACGGAGGCGGCTTCGCGACCGTCCCCGCCTACCTGAAGGACCTCTTCGGCACCTACCAGGTCGGTGCCATCCACGGCCGGCTGCTCACCGCGTGGTCCCTCGCCGGTGTGCTCGGCCCGCTGATCGTCAACTGGATCGCCGACCACCAGAAGGGCGCCGGCAAGCACGGCGCCGACCTCTACACCCTGTCCTTCGGCATCATGATCGGCCTGCTCGTCGTCGGTTTCGTCGCCAACGAGCTGGTCCGTCCCGTCCATGCCCGCCACCACATCCCCGCCCCGAGGGAGGCCGTCGATGTCGAACGAGAGCAGCCGGCCTGAGCCGGACCGCCGCTGGCTGATCGCCGTCGCCTGGGTCTGGGTGGGCGCGCCCTTCGCCTACGGGGTCTATGAACTCGTACAGAAAGCGACCCAACTGTTCAACGGGTGACCGGCGGGAATACCCGGGCGTCCGAGGGTCTGCAAGAAGCCGACAACTCGGCCGCCCGTTTCCTGTGGCCTCACATGCCGTCGTACCCGTGAGTCACTGAACAGACTGGTGGACCCACACCGAGGCAACGAGGGGGCTCCACCACCCATGATCGGCTCGCGCATCGCCGCCGTCGGCCACTACCAGCCCGCCAGGGTACTCACCAACGAGGACCTGGCGGGCATGGTCGACACCAGTGACGAGTGGATCCGCAGCCGGGTGGGCATCGACACCCGGCACATCGCGGGCCCCGACGAACCCGTCGACGAACTGGCCGCGCACGCCGCCGCCAAGGCCCTCGCCGCGGCCGGCCTCACCCCCGCGGACATCGATTTGGTCCTGGTCGCCACCTCCACCGCGATCGACCGTTCCCCGAACATGGCCGCGCGCGTCGCCGCCCGCCTGGGCATTCCGCAGCCCGCCGCGATGGACGTCAACGTCGTGTGCGCCGGCTTCACCCACGCGCTCGCCACCGCCGACCACACGGTCCGGGCCGGCGCCGCCACCCGGGCGCTGGTCATCGGCGCCGACAAGATGTCCGAGGTGACGGACTGGACCGACCGTACGACCTGCGTCCTGGTCGGTGACGGGGCCGGCGCGGCCGTGGTCGAGGCGTGCGGACCGGGCGAGGAAGCCGGGATCGGGCCGGTCCTGTGGGGTTCCGTCCCCGAGATGAGCCACGCCGTACGCATCGAGGGCACCCCGCCCCGGTTCGCGCAGGAGGGGCAGAGCGTCTACCGCTGGGCCACCACCCAGCTGCCGCCCATCGCCCGGCGCGCCTGCGAGAAGGCCGGGGTGGCACCCGCCGACCTCGCGGCCGTCGTGCTGCACCAGGCCAACCTGCGGATCATCGAGCCGCTCGCCGCGAAGATCGGCGCGGTCAACGCGGTCGTCGCCCGGGACGTCACCGAATCCGGCAACACGTCGGCCGCGAGCATCCCGCTCGCCCTGTCCAAGCTGGTCGAACAGGGCCGGGTGTCCGGCGGCGACCCGATCCTGCTGTTCGGCTTCGGCGGCAACCTGTCGTACGCGGGGCAGGTCGTGCGCTGTCCCTGAGAGCGCGTTCCGCGGTGTGACGTGGCCGGCTCCCGCTTCCGCCGGCGGCTGCGCGCCGTAGACTGTAGACGAAAGACAATCGATACTGAGTGTCCGCTCGTAACGGGTGTCTGCCGAAGGGGGACCCGATGTTGTCAGCCGGACTGCCGCAGGGCGCGGTGCCCAGGCTCGAACGCCCCGGACCGCTCCGCGACCGTGTCTACGAGGCGCTGCTGGAACTCATCACCACCCGTGCGCTCCAGCCCGGCCAGCACCTCGTCGAGAGCGAACTCGCCGGCCACCTCGGTGTCTCCCGGCAGCCGGTCCGCGAGGCGCTGCAGCGGCTGAACACCGAGGGCTGGGTGGACCTGCGACCCGCCCAGGGCGCCTTCGTCCACGAGCCGACGGAGGCGGAGGCCGACCAACTCCTCACCGTGCGCACCCTGTTGGAGGCCGAGGCGGCCCGGCTGGCGGCCGCCAACGCGGGCAGCGCGGGAGTGGCCGCCCTCGAATCCCTCTGCGCCGAGGGCGAGAAGGCGGTCGCCGCGGACGACGTGGACGGAGCCGTCGCCCTGAACGCCGCGTTCCACGCCAAGATCATGGACCTCGCCGGCAACACCGTCCTCGCCGAACTCGCCGCCCAGGTCGACCGCCGGGTCCGCTGGTACTACACGCCGGTGGCCCGGCAGCGCGGCCACCAGTCCTGGATCGAACACCGCGAGTTGATCGCGGCGATCACGGCGCGGGACGAGCAGCTGGCGACCACGCTGATGCGCGAACACACGGAACACACGCGGCGCTCGTACCACGAGCGGGCGAAGTCCTGACCCGGGTGGCGGCGCGGGGCCCGTCCGTCCCGGCCGGGCGGTTCACGGCAGCGTGATGAGAGCGATGCTCTCCGCCGTCGCGACGGCCAGCCGGCTGCCGTCGGGGTGGAGGGCGGCGACGGGGGTGGGAACACGCCGGTAGCCGAAGCAGGTCGGTTTGACGGGCACGGCGACCTCCGGCCACTCCGCCACGATGCGCCCGGTGACCGGGTCGAGCAGCCGTGGGTGGCCTGGGAACGAGATCACCTGATCGCCGCGGGGCAGGAGCAGGACACCCGGGTCGGCATCGGCGACGGGACTGCGGTGGAGCCAGCGGCCCTCGGACACCGACCACACCCCGACGTGGCGCGGGGGCAGCCCGGCCGTCTCCTCCTCATCCCACTCCTCAGCTCCCGTCGCCAGCACCAGCCGGTCGGCGTCGAGCCAGCAGCCCGCCGTCACCTCGGCGGTCATGACCGCCGATATCTGCAACAGACCTTCGCCGTCCAGGGTGCCGGGGTCGCTGAGCGCGAGCGCGGTGTCGTAGACCAGGGCCATCCCGAAGGGCTGCCAGACCCAGCCGACCGAGAGCAGGTACCGGCCGTCCGGGCTCAGACTCAGCCTGGAGTGGAAGACGTCCTCCGGCTCCCGCCCGCCCGCGGTCAGCCGCTCGCCGCTCGCGGCATCCTCGATCTGCAGGACGTTGTACTCGTCGGGGCAGTGCACGACGACCTCGCGACCGTCGCCCAACGCGCCCAGGGCGAGCGGGTAGTCGTAGTCCGGCGCGTGGTAGTAGCTGCGGTTCAGCTCCCGCACGGTCCGTCCGTCTCCGACCAGCACCGCCTTGGTGCCGCGCTCCTGGTACACCGCGGAGTAGTGCCCCGAGGCCGAGGCGGTCCCGGCGTCGAACGGGAAGCTCCACGTGAAGGACGCCGTGTGCTCCACCCCGTCGCGGTCCCAGCGCCGACCGCCCCCGACCGCGGAGACCAGTTCGTCCCCGTCCCACATCAGCGACTTCGGCGCCGACTTCACCGGTATCGACTTCACGGTCATGGATGCCCCCAACCCGGAGCACCTCGGGCGGGCCTCCGCCGGGAATCTACGGGACCCCGCTCAGTCGGCGCGTACGAATTTCGCGCGTCCCGCGCCTACCCGTCGTCCCGGCGCCTAGTCACTCCCCGTGAGCTGCGTCCCGGACACCCTCCACGGCCGTCCGGGGCGCTCTCGCGTCTGGAGCGGTCCCCTGGTGCCCCCGGTGGCCTCTCAGGCCCTCGGGAGGTCCGTCCCGCCCAGCCCCACCCCGGTCAAGTTGGGGTGAGGCTCAGGCGCCGGTCAGGGTGTAGGTGAGGGGGCGTCACCCGGGGGGAGGCGTAGCGGTGGTGGGAGCAGGTACAGCGGGGTATGAGCAGGATGCCGACGAGGTGCTGAACCGCCTGCTCCCGGCCGAGCCGCCCAAGGAGATCGAACCAGGCGAGTCCGACCGCTGACGGCGAAGCCCCGGGGTGCTGGCTTGCACCTCCGGGGCCTCCGCACGTTCACAACACCTTGAGGGCCTTCAGGACGAGCACGCACAGGGCGAGAGTGCCCCCGAAGGACCCCCCGCCGCACAGAACAGCCTGGCCAGCGGGGCGTGCCCGGGGTGTGGTTCAGCCAGGCGGCTGCCATGCCGACGTTGGCGGAGAAGGAGCCGACATCGGTGATCGAAGCGCCAGCGCGAGAGCCCAGGAGAGCTACCGTCGCGACTTCGGAGATGAATTGCCTCTCCGGAAGCGGCTGAGTCCCGGACCCCGATCCGGGACTCAGCCATCGGGAATACCCCGCTCCGAGGCCCCGCGGAAACCGTCAGGTAGCCGTCTGCGCCTGCACCGCCCCCACCGTCGTGGTCGTCCCCCGCCCCGGCTGCCGCAACAGCAGCGCCACCCCTGCCGCCAGCATCGAGATGCCGCCGGCCAGGGCGTAGGCGCCGTTGTAGCCCCAGGCGCCGACGACCATGGAGCCGAGGCCGCCGCCGAAGAGGCCGCTGATGAGTTTGCCGCTGTAGACGAGGCCGTAGTTGGTGGCGTTGTAGTTCTCGCCGAAGTAGTCCGGGGTGAGGGCGGCGAAGAGCGGGTAGAAGGCGCCGCCGCCGAAGCCGGAGAGGAAGGCGAAGAACAGGAACAGCCACTCGCTCTTGATGTCACCGGCCCAGATCACGCCGAACTGGGCGAGGCCGAGGACGACGATGACGAAGACGAGGGTCGGTTTGCGGCCCAGGCGGTCGGAGAGCCAGCCGACCACGCCGCGGCCGATGCCGTTGATGACCGCCATCACGCCCATGGACGAGGCCGCGACCAGGGGGCCGAAGCCGACGTCCTTCGCGAAGTCCACCTGGAAGGAGATACCGAAGATCGAGACGCCGGCCGTCATGACGATGGAGATCCACATCAGCGGGAGCATCCCGGTGCGGATCGCCTCCTTGGGGGTGAACTGGCGTACCGCGGGCGGGTTCTTGGCAAGGGCCGCGCCGGTCCGGGTGCCGGTCGCGTGAGTGAGTGGGTCGACGTCGGCCGGCCACCAGTTCTTCGGCGGGTCCTTGAAGAAGAACGCGGTGACCAGGACGACGACCATCACGTAGGCGCCGATCAGGTCCAGGACCCGGTGGTAGTTGGCCGTGTCGAAGGCGTAGTTGAAGATGAAGATGAAGGGCAGCGAGCCGTACGCGAAACCGCCGTTCACGAACCCCGTGCGGGCGCCCCGGCGTTCGGGGAACCACTTGCCGACCATGTTGATGCAGGTCGCGTAGACCAGGCCGGAGCCCAGGCCGCCGATCACGCCGAAGCCGATGATCGCCAGCCAGATCTCGCTGATGTGGGAGAGGGCCAGGAAGCCGATCAGGCACATGAACGATCCGGTGTACATGGCGCGGCGTGCGGTCAGGATGCCCTTCTCGCGCAGCCAGCCCGCCGGGAAGGCGATGCCGGCCTGGAAGAACACCCAGACGCTCAGGATCCAGAAGGTGTTGGACTGCGTCCAGCCGTGCGCGTGGGACAGGGTGTCCTCCGCGGAGCCGTACGCGTACTCGAAGACACTGATGGCCATCATGGCTGTCCACGGGAGGTACACCATGATGTTCCGGGAGTGGCCGAGGATG
Source organism: Streptomyces sp. NPDC001507 (assembly GCF_042894765.1). Taxonomy (NCBI): domain Bacteria; kingdom Bacillati; phylum Actinomycetota; class Actinomycetes; order Kitasatosporales; family Streptomycetaceae; genus Streptomyces; species Streptomyces sp. NPDC001507. Next base: position 79,836 of record NZ_JBIAVV010000006.1, on the reverse strand, counting down.
TCCCGGTCGGTCTCGCCGATCCGGTAGACGCGGCCCCGGGCGTCCGTGACCTCGCGGTACGGGCGGCGTCCGGCGTCCGTGCTGTTCGTGGCTACAGGGTCTGCCGTCATGTCACGCCATCTCCTCGCCGAGCGGCTGCGGGTTGGGGACGATGCGCCGGGCGCTGGGCCTGCCCGGTGCCTTGAGGAAGAGGGCCAGCACTGCGGAGGCCAGGCCGACGGAGCCCGCGAGCACGAACGCGCCGTGGTAGTCCCACTCACCGACGACGACCGCGCCCAGACCGGAGCCCACCAGGCCGGAGATCAGCTTGGAGCTGTAGACCATTCCGTAGTTGGTGGCGTTGTTGTTCTCACCGAAGTAGTCCGCCGTCATGGCCGCGAAGAGCGGGAAGATCGCCCCGCCGCCGAAGCCGGAGACCATGGAGCAGAACAGGAAGAACGGCATGCTGCCCATCTGGCCGGAGACCAGCACGCCGAACTGCGCGCTGCCGAGCACGATGCACACGATGATGAGCGTGTTGCGGCGGCCGTAGCGGTCGGAGATCCAGCCGATGACGCCGCGCCCGGTGCCGTTGACGATCGCCTTCAACGACATCGCCGTGGCGACGATCCCGCCCGCGAACCCCATGTCCTTGCCGAACGGCACCTGGAAGGCGATGCCGAAGATATTGATCCCGGCCGTGCAGAGCAGACAGAACCACATCATCCACAGGACGGGCGTACGGGCTGCCTCCTTGGGTGTGTACTGCTTGACCGCCGGCGGGTTCTTCTCCAACGCCCGCCGAATCTTCGGGTCCTGAGTCGCCTTCAGCGGGTCGACGTGCGGCGGCCACCAGTTCTTCGGCGGGTCCCTGAAGAACCAGCCGGCCGACGCCACCACCAGACACAGCCCGACCCCGACCGCGGAGAGCACGACCTTGTAGTTGCTCAGGTCGAGGACCGAGGTGAAGAGGAACACGAAGGGCACGGACCCGTAGGCGAAACCGCCGTTGACGAAGCCCGTCTTGCCGCCCTTGCGCTCCGGATACCACTTGCCGACCATGTTCACGCAGGTCGCGTAGACGAGACCGGCGCCGATGCCGCTGCACATGCCGAAGCCCAGATAGGCGACGACCACGTTCGGCGCGAACGCCAGCGACACATAGCCAAGCAGCGTGCCCACCGCGCCGATCAGCATGGCCGTACGGGCGGGGAGCCGGCCGCTCTCCCGCAGCTGCCCGGCCGGGAAGGCCACGGCCGCCTGGAAGAACACCCAGACGCCCATCAGCCAGAAGATGTGCCCGCTGCTCCACAGATGCGCCTCGTGCAGCGTGTCCTCCGCCGACGTGAACGCGTACTCGGCGGAACTGATGCCCATCATGCCCACCCAGGGCAGGATGACCATCCACTTGCGTGTCCGGCCCATCAGATCGACGTCTCTCTCGCCGATCCGGTACCTGCGGCCGTTGCGGTCCGTCACCTCCCTGAAGGGGACGGACGCCGTGAGATCGATGGATGACATGTTCGCTCAGCACCCCTTGCGTCGAAAGTTCTGGCCAGCGCCCCCTGTCCAATGCCTTTCGTGCGCGCTCGGGTCCCGGGGCCGGCCGACGCGCACCGCCGGCCGGCCCCTTCCCGCACCTACGTCATGAGCCGCCCCCCAACAGTCCGGCCGCCCGCGCCCAGCGGTACTTGGCGCCGAGCACGGCCACCGGCCGCTCGGTCGTGTACGGGTACGCCACGACCCCCCGCTCGTACAGGTACTGGCAGGCCTCCTCGACCTCGACGTCCCCCGCGAGCGAGGCGACGACCGGCTTCTCGATGCCCCGCTCCCGGAACTCCGCGACCACCCGCGCCGTCAGCTCCGCGAACACCATCGGCGGGGTGACGATGGTGTGCCAGTAGCCGAGGACCAGCGCGTGGATCCGCGGGTCCTCAAGACCCAGCCGGATCGTCGCCTCGTACGTCGACGGCGGCTCTCCGCCCGTGATGTCCACCGGGTTGCCGGCGGCGCCGAACGGCGGGATGAAGCGGCGGAACGCCTCGTCCAGGTCCGGCGGGATCTCCATCAGGGTCAGCCCGTTGTCGGTGATCGCGTCGGACAGCAGCACACCGCTGCCGCCCGCGCCGGTGATGATCACGACGTTGTCGCCCTGCGGGGGCGGCAGCACCGGCAGGCCGCGCGCGTACTCCAGCATGTCGTTGAGGCCCGGCGCCCGGATGACGCCCGCCTGCCGCAGGATGTCGTCGTACACCGCGTCGTCGCCCGCGAGCGCGCCCGTGTGCGAACCGGCCGCCTTGGCACCGGCCGCCGTACGGCCCGCCTTGAGGACCACGACCGGCTTCTTCGGCACGGTCGCCCGCGCGGCCTCGACGAAGGCGCGGCCGTCCTTCAGGTCCTCCAGGTGCATCGCGATGCACTCGGTGTGCGGGTCCTCGCCGAACCAGGTCAGCAGGTCGTCCTCGTCCAGGTCCGACTTGTTGCCGAGGCCGACGATCGCCGACACGCCCGTCTTGGTGGTGCGGGCGAAGCCCAGGATCGCCATGCCGATGCCGCCGGACTGGGAGGTCAGCGCCACGCCGCCCTTCACGTCGTACGGCGTGCAGAACGTGGCGCACAGGTCCTGCCAGGTGGAGTAGTAGCCGTAGATGTTCGGGCCGAGGAGGCGGATGCCGTGGCGCTCGCCGATCGCGACGATCTCCTCCTGGAGTTCATGCTCGCCGGTCTCCGCGAAGCCGGACGGGATCAGCACGGCGTTGGGGATCTTCTTCCGGCCCACCTCCTCCAGCGCCGCTGCCACGAACTTGGCGGGAATGGCGAAGACGGCCACATCCACCTCACCGGGAACGTCCGTGACACTCTTGTACGCCTTGCGGCCCAGAATGTCATCGGCCTTGGGGTTCACCGGATGGATCTCCCCGGCGAAGCCGCCGTCGACGAGGTTGCGCATCACCGAATTGCCGATCTTGCCCTGCTCGTTGGAGGCGCCGATCACGGCGACCGAGCGGGGCTGCATCAGCCGGCGCATGGTCTCCAGGATCTCGTCGCGGGTGTACTTCCTACGCGGTGGCGGCTGTCGCTCCGCGAGGATGATCCTGATGTCCGCGGCGACCGCGCCCGCCGCGGTCGCGATCACCGGGTTGAGGTCCACCTCGGCGATCTCCGGGAAGTCCGCGACCAGTTGGGAGACCCGGCGGATCTGCTCGGCGACCGCCCACCGGTCCACCCCGGCCTGCCCGCGCACCCCGCGCAGCACCTCGGCCGCCTCGATGGAGTCCAGCATCGACAGCGCCTCGTCGGCGGAGACGGGCGCGAGCCGGAAGGTCACGTCCTTCAGCACCTCGACCAGCACCCCGCCGAGCCCGAAGGCGACGACCTTCCCGAAGGTCGGGTCGGTGACCGCGCCGACGATCACCTCCGTGCCCTTCGGCAGCAGCTCCTGGACCTGGACGCCCTCGATGCGTGCGTCGGCGTCGTAGGCACGCGCGTTCTCGACGATCCGGTGGAAGGCCGCGCGCACGTCCGCCGCGCCCTCCACCCCGACGACGACCCCGCCCGCGTCGGTCTTGTGCAGGATGTCAGGCGACACGATCTTCATGACGACGGGTCCGGCGAAGCGTGCCGCGTACGCCACCGCCTCGTCGACGTCGGTGGCGAGCTCCTCGCCCGGTACGGCGATCCCGTACGCGTCGGCGACCACCTTGCCCTCCGGCGCGGTGAGTGCCGTACGGCCCTCGGCGCGCACGGAGTCGAGGAGCTCGCGGACCCGCAGCTCCCGGTCCTCTGCCATCACGTCAGATCACTCCGTTCGACTTGAGCAGGCGCAACTCTTCGTCGCCGAGGCCGAGTTCGCCGATGTAGACCGCTTCGTTGTGCTCGCCGAGCAGCGGCGAGCTGGTGACGTCGACGGGGGAGTCGGAGAGCTTGAGCGGGCTGCCGACGGTGACGAACTCGCCGCGCTCGGGGTGCGGGACGGTGACCACCATCTCGTTGGCGACCAGCGACTCGTCCTCGATGATCTCCTTGGTGGAGAGGATCGGCCCGCACGGGATGTTGTGGGCGTTGAGCTGCTCCAGCACCTCCCACTTGGGGAGCGTCGAGGACCACTCCTCGATCAGCTGGAACATCTTGTTGAGCTTGGGCAGCCGGGACTCCGGGGTCGCCCACTCGGGGTCGTCGGCGAGCTCCGGCCGGCCGATCAGCCGGGTGATCGGCTGCCAGCCGACGGGCTGCACGATGACGTACACGTAGTCGTTGGGGCCGCCCGGCGCGCACTTGACCGCCCAGCCGGGCTGGCCGCCGCCGGAGGCGTTGCCGGAGCGCGGCACCTCGTCGCCGAAGTCCTCGTTCGGGTACTCGGCGAGCCGGCCGCGCGCGAGCCGCTGCTGGTCGCGGAGCTTGACCCGGCAGAGGTTGAGCACGGCGTGCTGCATGGCGACGTTGACGCGCTGGCCGCGGCCGGTGTGCTCGCGCTGGAAGAGTGCCGCCAGTATTCCGGCCACGGTGTGCACTCCGGTGCCCGAGTCACCGATCTGCGCGCCCGTGGCCAGCGGCGGGCCGTCCTCGAAGCCGGTGGTGGCCATCGACCCGCCCATCGCCTGGGCGACCACCTCGTACGCCTTGAAGTTGGTGTACGGGCCGTCCCCGAACCCCTTGATGGAGGCGTACACGATCCGCGGGTTGATCTCCTTGATGCGGTCCCAGGTGAACCCCATCCGGTCGACCGCGCCGGGACCGAAGTTCTCCACCATCACATCGGAGCGCCGGATCAGCTCGGTCAGGATCTCCTTGCCGCGCTCGGTCTTGGTGTTGAGGGTGATGCTCCGCTTGTTGCAGTTGAGCATCGTGAAGTAGAGGGAGTCGACGTCCGGGAGGTCGCGCAGCTGCTTGCGCGTGATGTCACCGGTCGGCGCCTCCAGCTTGACGACGTCCGCGCCGAGCCAGGCGAGCAGCTGGGTGGCGGAGGGGCCCGACTGGACGTGGGTCATGTCGAGGACGCGAATGCCCTCAAGTGCCTTGGCGGTCATGGGCGTTCCACCTCACTTGTACATGGTCTGGTTCATGGTTCCAGGGGCGTACGCGTCCGGGTCGACCCAGACGTTGATCAGCGACGGCTTGCCGGACTCACGGGCCCGGCGCAGGGCGGGGCCGATGTCCGCCGGGTCGCGGACCTCCTCGCCGTAACCGCCCAGCATCTGGGCGAACTTGTCGTAGTGGACGTCCCCGAGGGTGTTACCGACCCGCTCGCGCTCGATGCCGTACTTGGCGGCCTGGCCGTAACGAATCTGGTTCATCGAGGAGTTGTTGCCGACGATGCCGACGAACGGGAGGTCGTAGCGGACCAGGGTCTCGAAGTCCCAGCCGGTGAGCGAGAAGGCGCCGTCACCGAAGAGGGCGACCACCTCCTTGTCGGGGCGGGCCTGCTTGGCGGCGAGCACGAAGGGGACGCCGACGCCGAGGGTGCCGAGCGGGCCCGGGTCCATCCAGTGGCCCGGCGACTTGGGCTGCACGACCTGCCCGGAGAAGGTGACGATGTCGCCGCCGTCGCCGATGTAGATCGAGTCCTCGGTCAGGAAGTCGTTGATCTCGCTGACCAGGCGGTACGGGTGGATGGGCGAGGCGTCCGACCGCAGGCTCGGCAGCCGCTTCTCCAGCGCGGTCTGCTCCGCGGCGCGCAGCTCGTCGAGCCACTCCTTCCGCCTGGAGGCACCCCCGTTGACACGCCCGGAGGCCGCCTCGGTCACCGACTTCAGGACCAGGCCCGCGTCGCCGACGATCCCGAGGTCGATGTCCCGGTTCTTGCCGACCGTGCGGTAGTCGAGGTCGATCTGGACGACGGTCGCGGTGGGGGAGAGGCGCTTGCCGTAGCCCATGCGGAAGTCGAAGGGGGTGCCGACGATCACGATGACGTCGGCGTTGGAGAACGCGTACCGGCGGGAGAGCTGGAAGTGGTGCGGGTCGCCGGGCGGCAGGGTCCCGCGGCCCGCGCCGTTCATGTACGCCGGGATGTTGAGGGTCCGCACCAGCTCGATGGCGTCCGCGGTGCCGCGGGTCGTCCAGACCTGGCTGCCGAGCAGGATGGCCGGCTTCTCGGCGTGCACGAGCAGGTCGGCGAGCTTCTCGATCGCCTCGGGGTCGCCGGCCGAGCGGGTCGAGGCGCGGTAGGCGCCCGACCTGGGCACCCGCGCCTTCTCCGCGGGGACCTTGGCGTCGAGGACGTCGCGGGGTATCTCCAGGAAGGAGGGGCCCGGGGCGCCGTGGTAGCACTCGCGGAACGCCATGGAGACCATGTCGGCGGCGCGGGCGGTGTCCGGGACGGTCGCCGCGAACTTGGTGATCGGCGTCATCATGTCGACGTGCGGCAGGTCCTGCAGGGACCCCATCTTGTGCTGGGTGAGCGCCCCCTGGCCGCCGATCAGCAGCATCGGGGACTCCGCGCGGAAGGCGTTGGCGACCCCGGTGACGGCGTCGGTCGTACCGGGACCGGCCGTGACGACCGCGCAGCCGGGCCTGCCGGTGAGGCGCGCGTAGCCGTCGGCGGCGTGTGCGGCCACCTGCTCGTGGCGGACGTCGACGACTTCTATGCCCTCGTCGACGCAGCCGTCGTAGATGTCGATGATGTGGCCGCCGCACAGGGTGTAGATGCGGTCGACCCCCTCGGCCTTCAGCGCCTTGGCAACGAGATGACCACCGGAAATCACGTCCTGGGTGTCGTCGGGCATGGCGAAGTCCTGTCCCTTCGTAGGGGGTTGGAACGCTCTCGCGGTACATTGCATACAGTCGACGAATACTGTATGAACCTTGTTATCCCGCATCCGGTGGGTGGTGTCCAGGGGGTGTGCGGCACTTTTCGGTCATCGGAGTTCAGCCTCCTTCGGCCTCTCGATGACTTCTCGACGGACTTCGCAGACAGGAGCCGGAATGGACCTGTACGAACACCAGGCAAGGGAACTCTTCGAAGATCACGGCATCGTGGTGCCGAGGGCCGAGGTCACCGACTCGCCCAAGGAGGCCCGGGAGATCGCCCGCAGGCTCGGCGGCAGGGTCGTCGTGAAGGCGCAGGTCAAGACCGGTGGCCGGGGCAAGGCGGGCGGGGTGAAGCTCGCCGCCGACCCGGCCGCGGCGGAACTCACGGCACGTCAGATCCTCGGCATGGACATCAAGGGGCACACGGTGGGCAAGGTGATGCTGGCCCAGCCCGTCGACATCGACAGCGAGTTCTACGTCTCCTACGTCCTCGACCGGGCGGCCGGCGGCTTCCTCGCGATCGCCTCCGCCGAAGGCGGCATGGAGATCGAGGAGGTGGCCGCGAGCCGGCCCGAGGCGGTGGCCCGGGTCCGCATCGACCCCGCGGTCGGCGTCACCTCCGCCAGGGCCCAGGAGATCGCCGCAGCCGCCGGACTGCCGCCGCAGACCGTCGACGTCCTGGTACGGCTCTGGCAGGTACTGGTCCGCGAGGACGCGGTGCTCGTCGAGGTGAACCCGCTCGTGCGCACCGAGGAGGGCCGGATCCTGGCCCTCGACGGCAAGGTCACCCTTGACGACAACGCCCGCTTCCGGCAGCTCCGCTGGGGCGCGGAGGAGGGCGAGCACCACGACCCGCTGGAGGCGGCCGCCGCCGCGAAGGGACTCAACTACGTCAAGCTCGACGGCGAGGTCGGCATCATCGGCAACGGCGCCGGCCTGGTCATGTCCACCCTGGACGTGGTGGCCGGCTGCGGCGCGCGGCCCGCCAACTTCCTGGACATCGGCGGCGGGGCCTCCGCCCAGATCATGGCCGACGGACTCTCGGTCATCCTGTCCGACCCGTCCGTGAAGTCGGTCTTCGTCAACGTCTTCGGCGGGATCACGGCGTGCGACGCGGTCGCCGACGGCATCGTCCGGGCCCTGGATACCGTCCGGCTGACCAAGCCGCTGGTGGTCCGCCTCGACGGCAACAACGCGGCCCGCGGCCGGGCGATCCTCGACGGCCGCGCGCACCCCCTGGTCGAACAGGCCACCACCATGGACGGCGCCGCCCGCCGTGCCGCCGAACTCGCCACCACCGCCTGAGGAGTCCTGCCATGGCGATCTACCTCACCAAGGAGAGCAAGGTCCTCGTCCAGGGCATGACCGGCGGCGAGGGCATGAAGCACACCCGCCGGATGCTCGCCGCGGGAACCGACGTCGTCGGCGGGGTCAACCCGCGCAAGGCCGGGCAGAGCGTCGACTTCGACGATCGCGCGGTCCCGGTCTTCGGCACGGTCGCCGAGGGCATGGCGGCGACCGGCGCAGACGTCACCGTCGTCTTCGTGCCGCCCGCCTTCGCCAAGGCCGCGGTGCTGGAGGCGGCCGACGCCGGCATCGGCCTGGCGGTGGTGATCACCGAGGGCATCCCGGTCCACGACTCGGTCGCCTTCACCTCCTACGCGCGGGCCAAGGGCACCCGGATCATCGGCCCCAACTGCCCGGGCCTGATCACCCCCGGCCAGTCCAACGCGGGCATCATCCCCGCCGACATCACCAAACCCGGCCGCATCGGCCTCGTCTCCAAGTCGGGCACCCTGACCTACCAGCTCATGTACGAGCTGCGGGACGTCGGCTTCTCCACCTGCGTGGGCATCGGCGGCGACCCGGTCGTCGGGACCAGCCACATCGACTGCCTGGCCGCCTTCCAGGAGGACCCCGACACCGAACTCGTCGTCCTCATCGGGGAGATCGGCGGCGACGCGGAGGAGCGGGCCGCCGCCTACATCCGGGAGCACGTCACCAAGCCGGTCGTCGGCTACATCGCCGGGTTCACCGCACCCGAGGGCCGCACCATGGGCCACGCGGGCGCCATCGTCTCCGGTTCGGCCGGTACCGCCCGGGCCAAGCAGGCGGCGCTGGAAGCGGTCGGAGTACGGGTGGGAAGCACGCCGACCGGGACCGCCCGGCTGGTGCTCGAACTCCTGAAAGCGGGGGGTTGACCATGGTCCTCGTCCGCAAGCCCGGCACCGGCTGGGACGACGCCTGGGCGCGCTGCCTCGCCCTCGCCCCCGAGGCCTTCCGGGACGACCGCGTCCTCAACCTCTGGGCGGGCGGCTGGCAGCCCGACGGCCGCCCGCTCCCCGCGACCAGCCCCGTCGACGGCAGCCCGATCGCCGGCGCCCCCCGCCTCGACCACGCCACCGCGCACCGGGCCGTCCGCGCCTGCCTCGACCAGCACCGCGCGTGGCGGTACGTCCCGCTGGAGGAACGCCGGGCCAGGGTGGCCGCCACCCTGGACGCCCTCACCGAACACCGCGAGCTCCTCGCCCTGCTGCTCGTCTGGGAGATCGGCAAGCCCTGGCGGCTGGCCCAGGCGGACGTCGACCGGGCGATCGACGGGGTGCGCTGGTACGTCGACGGCATCGAGACGATGCTCGCCGGGCGGGCCCCGCTGGACGGGCCGGTGTCCAACATCGCCAGCTGGAACTACCCGATGAGCGTGCTCGTCCACGCGGTACTGGTCCAGGCCCTGGCGGGCAACGCGGTGGTGGCGAAGACCCCGACCGACGGCGGGGTCGCCTGCCTCACCCTGGCCAGTGCACTGGCCGCCCGGGAGGGCCTGCCGGTGACGCTGCTCAGCGGCAGCGGGCGCGAGCTGTCGCAGGCGCTGGTACGGGCGCCCGAGATCGGCTGCGTCTCCTTCGTCGGCGGCCGGGACACCGGCGCGGCGGTGGCCACGGCCGTCACCGACCTCGGCAAGCGGCACGTACTCGAACAGGAGGGACTCAACACCTGGGGCATCTGGAACTTCACCGACTGGGCCGCGTTCACGGCCGTCGTCCCCAAGCTCTTCGACTACGGCAAGCAGCGCTGCACCGCCTACCCGCGCTTCGTCGTCCAGCGCGAGCTGTTCGACGAGTTCCTCACGGCCTATCTTCCGGCGGTACGCCGGCTCCGCATCGGCCACCCCCTCGCGGTGGCCGATGCGACCGACGCACCGCCCGACCTGGACTTCGGGCCGGTGATCAACGCGGCCAAGGCCAAGGACCTGACCGACCAGGTGGCCGAGGCCGTCGACCGCGGCGCCGTCCCACTGCACCGCGGCAGCCCGGCCGACGCCCGCTTCCTGCCCGGCCAGGACACGTCGTCGTACGTCCACCCGGTCACCCTCCTCAACCCGCCCCCCTCCTCACCCCTCCACCACGCGGAACCCTTCGGCCCGGTCGACACGATCGTCCTGGTCGACACCGAGGCCGAACTCCTGGCCGCCATGAACGCCTCCAACGGCGCGCTGGTCGCCACGCTCTCCACCGACGACGAGGCCACCTTCGCGCGCCTGGCCCCGCAGATCCGCGCGTTCAAGGTCGGCCACGGCACGCCACGCTCCCGCGGCGACCGCGACGAGCTCTTCGGCGGCTTCGGCGCGTCCTGGCGGGGCGCCTTCGTCGGCGGGGAACTGCTGGTGCGGGCGGTGACCCGGGGGCCGGCGGGGGAGCGGTTGCCGGGGAACTTCCCGGAGTACCAGCTGATGCCCTGACCGCACGCAACCCTCACGCCACGGCGCGCCCGGGTACCCGGGCGCGCCCGGTGCCGGACCCCAGGGGGGCGCCGCGGCCGCGGCCCGCCACCTCCGGACGTCCGGACGTCCGAGTGCTCGGCGAGCGGCCGCGGCAGGCGGCGGCCCGCGGGACGGGAGGCGCAACATCGTCGCACCGGCGGCCACAGGGCGTGACCGGTGCGGACCGGTCACGCCGGGTGTGACGGGGCCGAGTCGAGGAGGTGCGGCGGGCCGCCGGGCACCGCTTCCGCCCGCCCGGTGACGGCCCGACCACGCGCCGTGACCCGCCCCCCCACCTGCATCGGAGCCGACGGAAACGCAGGTGAAAGGCACTCCGAAAGCTTGGTATTGTTGTCCATGTCGCCGCGGGGCACACCCCCGGTCGCGCGACAGACACCTAGTCCGGGTGGCGGAATGGCAGACGCGCTAGCTTGAGGTGCTAGTGCCCTTTATCGGGCGTGGGGGTTCAAGTCCCCCCTCGGACACTCGCTACTGGCTTTAGCGATACGCGGATGAGGACCTCGACCTAACGGTTGCGGCCCTACTTGCGTATTCGTAACTGATCGTGATCCCGAGGGCTTCGTAGAGCGGGCTCTTCTTCTCTGCGTCGGTTGCCTGCACGCGTTGTGCGATGTCTCCGAATCTCTCAGTGATCTCCAGGATCTGGTCGGCGCTGGGGGGAGTTTCCCTCTTTGGAGTGGCGGCAGGTGACGTGGCTTGCCCCTTGCGTGCTGTCTCCTTGTCCGTCTGCGCCTCGTTGATCCTTTGAGTGACGATGGCGGGGGTCGGCGCCGGCTTCGAGGGCGGCCCGGTAGCGGGCGAGACGCCGCTCGTACTCCTTGACCGTTGTGCGGGCCTGTGCCTGCTGCGGTGTGAGCGGCTCGGCAGCGTTCGCTGCCGAGCGGGCGTGGGCGAGGGCGGTGAGGGTGGCGGCGAGCCGGTCGGGGGCGAAGGCTTTTGCGATCCATCGGTCCAGAGCCCGGCAGACAACGTCCTCCCGGAGGTAGACGGTCCGGGGGCGGTCCAGGCCGGGGTGGAGGGACTGTTGCTCCTCCTTGCGCTGCTTGTTCCAGATCTCGTGGCCGGGCAGCGGGGGTTGATGAGGATCGCTCTGGCGGCACCGGCCTGCCATGCGGTCTTCTTCCGGTGGGGTTGCGGGTTGCGTCGTGGGCGGAGGGGCAGGGGGGTGCCTTCCGGGGTGAGCTGGGCGGCGATGGTCTTGTCGCTCGTGCCGTCGACGTACATCTGGAAGATCCGGGCCACGATGGGGGCTGCGGCGGGGTCGGGTTCCAGGCGGTGGATCCGCTGTTCCGTCGCGGCCTTGGCCGGGTTCGGGTGCGGTCCCGCGTCGCCGATCAAATCCCGTACGGGGGGCGTTCGCCGAGGTGGCGGTCTTGGGGCTGGGCCTGGGAGCTCATGGCGGTCCGGACACGGATCTTGATGCGGTTGCGTTCGCCCTTGCTCATGCCGCCGAAGACGGACATGACGAGGTCGTGGGCCTCGTTGTCCGGGTCGCTCGGGCCGCCGATCTCCGGGACCCACAGGGGGATGCGGAAGTGGACGAAGACGAGGACGGTGTTGCCGAACTGGTTGCCGTAGAAGGTGCGCTGCGGTTCGCCGGTCACGACGGCGTGGAATGCGCGGTGGGGGTTGCGGGAGGCCTGGAGGAGTTCGTTGGCGCGAGGGCGGCGCTGCCAGGGCAGTTCGGGCATCAGCCCCATACCGGCCACGTCGGACCGATGACGAGAACGACAGAGCCCTGGCGCAACGGCTCGGTCTCCTCCGACCGGCCCGCACCGACACCGCTGTGAGGGTCGGGACGAGTTCCTGCCCTCATAGCAGTGTCCTTCATGTCAGACCTTCAGCGGCTGTCTGCCGGACGAGTTCGGTGGCTTGTTCCAGTCCGGGGAGATGGCGAACAGCCACAGGCCGTTCTGCTTGAAGACGGTGAAGTTCTGCTGCTGTCCGGTGCGGCGGAAGTAGATCGTGCCGCCTCGGACGTCGTAGGGATCCTCTTCGGTCATGTTGATCGAGACCGGTCCTGCGGCGCCCCTGCCGTAGCTGCGGATGAACCAGCGGGCGCCGGCTGCCTCGCTGCGGCGGGCGAACCAGGAGTGCCTGGACAGATCCTCCAGGCCGTCCGTGTCACCGTCACGCACTCGCTCTATGAAGAGTTGCATGTAGAGCTTGAGTGTGTCGGGGGCGGTCTTGTCGCCGGTGAAGGTCACCGCGGGCAACCCCGCCCGGCTCGCCTGGCGGTAGTCCCACTGGTCGCGCGGCGCGCCCCAGGCGGCTGTGCCTGCGGCCAGCAGGACAACCAGGGCCAGCGAGGCCCACAGCACATAGCTGCGTTTCATCTTCACCTCAGTACCAGTGCGGAGTGATGTGGGCGATGTAGACCGTGACGCCCTTGCGGCGCTTCATGATCGCGGAAAGGGTTGTCTTCCTGTACTTGCTGGAGTGCTGGTAGACCAGCACGGAGCCGGTCGTGGAACCGGCGTAGTAGATCACGCCCGCGTGGTCGAGGTTGGAACTCGTGCCCGCGTAGTCCAGCAGCATGATGTCGCCAGGCACGATGTCGCTGATCTTGCGGACCCAGGTGACGCTGTCCTCGTTGGCCATGAAATGGGCGAAGTTGTTCGCAGCGGACCAGGAGTAGGTCATGTCCGACTTCGACTTGCGCCACCATTGCCACGGGCTGCGTCTGACGTCGACGATCGAACCGTACTCCATGTGCGCGCCGCCGCCCTTGTTTAGAGCCCTGGAGGCGAAGTTGGTGCAGTCGGTTCTGAGTTCGTCCTTGTCGTTGTAGTGCTTGGACGCCCAGTTGGCGACGCCGTTGCGGGTGAAGGACGCGTAGCTGGTGGTGGACGACGCGGTTCCTGTCGGGAGTGGGTCCCCGTCGGTGTAGAAGGCGTCCATGGCGGGCGCCGTGGCGTCGGTGGTGTCGTTGTCGAGAGCGACCTGCGCCGCGGCGTTGCCGGAGGTGGACAGGCTGGTCAGGAAATCTTCCGCTGACAGGATCTGGGAGAGGACAGGTACCGCTCCTGTGGTGTCGAAGGTGTAGACCTCGAAGGCATTCTCCTCGTCCTGGGCGCTACCGTCGGTCATGGTGGCTGTACCCGTGTGGTGCGTGTAGACCAGATCCGAGCTGCCGCTCAGGGGACCGGCGGCGGTGCTGGACAGGGTGGCGGTGATGGAGGAGTAACCGAGCCCGTCGCCCGCGTCGTGGGCCCTCTCGGCGAGCAGGTCGTCCTCTTCGGTGTGCAGCTGGGCACTGAAGGAGGTTCCGTCGGCCTTGGCCGACACGGCCGCGTCCGCACTCGCATAGGTGCCGGTCAGCAGGCCGTTGCAGGCGTCGAGATACTGTTGGACGATCGACTGGTACGCGGTGGTGCTCTTGCTGTGGGTTGCCGCGGGCTTCGTCAACGTGGACGTTGCCGCCGCGCTGGTGCCGTTGCCGGTGGTCGCAGTTACCGTGACGCTGTATCCGGTGCCGTTGGTGAGTCCGGTGAGTACAGCCGTGGTGCCGCCGGTTGCGGCGTCGACCTCGACCTGTGCGGCTTGTGTGGTGCCGGCGGCGTAGGCGGTGACCTGGTAGGAACTGATGTCGCCTGAGTAGCCGGTGTTCTCGGGCGCGTTCCAGTTCACCAGAAGGCCGCTTGCGGTAGGTGTCACGGTCACAGCCGTGGGTGTGTCGGGGGCGCCCGGGGCGATGTAAGTGACCGTGAGGTTGGTGCCCGAGGCCGGGTAGGTGGTGCCCGTCGTGGTTTCAGAACCCTCGTCTGCGGCTTGGATGGCGAGCCCCTGGTTTGGGTTCGATCCGTCGAGCCACAGCTGTACGGCGGAGGTGACGTCGAGCGCGGCCGGGTCGGCGGCACTCAAGTCGAGCGTGTCGCCGCTGGCCGCTGTGACCAGGTCGGTGCCGGTGCCGGTGCTGGACCAATCGGCGTTGAGCGGGTGGACTTCGACATCGTGCGCTTCGCAACTGCCCAGGCACCCGGCGGTGCCCATGCTGAGGGTCGCCGAGGTGATCTGCGCACCGGCGGGAAGCGCGGACAGGTCCGGACGGATGTAGCTGCGCCAGTGCGTGCTGCCTGAGGCACCGACCTTCAAAGTGGCTGCTGCGGAGCCGGTACACGGGGCGCCGGAGCAGTCGCTCGCTCCGGTGTCCACGGTTGCCTGTGTGAGAGCAGAGCCGCTGATGACCTTGGTGGTCGTGGTCGGCGCCGTCGTCGACTGAGGAAGGTGGACGGTGAAGGTCTGCAGGGCGGTGTAGCCGGAACAGAGGTTGTTGGAGCAGGCCCGCATCTTCCAGGTGTAGGTGGCTCCGTCGCTGAGCAGGCCGACTGGGACCTGGACGGCTGCACGGGCCCCGTTGTCCGCTCCGACCGTTGCCAGAGGTGCTCCGCCGAGCGCCACGCCAGCGCTGTCGTACAACAGGAAGTCGGCCTGGACCAGGTTTCCGGACGGGGCCGAGACCACGCCGGACAAGATCGGAGTGAGGGTTTGAGTGGCGCCGCTTTGAGGTGCTGTCGGCAGGTCTGCGGCAGGCTTGGGCGCCTTGGACGTGTCCACGGCGAAGCTCAGCCAGCCCGACCAGTCCGAGTAGTCCGTGCCGTCGTAACCGCGGACGCGGAATTTGTACGTCGTCTTGTCCGAGAGCACGCCGGTGGGAACGCTCCAGGTCGCCTTCGAACCGGCGGCGACGGAGGTCGCGGAGCCGGTGGTCAGGACTGTGCCGCTGCTGTTGGCGACAGAGAACTGGGGTGTGAGGCTGTTGGAGTCGGCGTCACTGACCAGAGCGGATAGCGCCGGGGCGGTGGAGGTGACGTACGAGGCGCTGCCTGAAGTGCTGCCCGGTGTGGCCTGCAGGCCCGACGGCTTGGCGGGCAGGGTGTTGTAGGTGACGGCGAGGGTGGGCTCACGGGTGGCGGTGTAGCAGGAGGTGTGCGACGAATCCGGGTTCATCGAGCAGAAGCGCTTGCCATAGGTGAAGTCACCATCGGCGTTGTTCAACTGGATGCCGTGCTGGTCGTGGGTACCGTCCACCCACCCCTTGATGATCTTGGTGATGTCGATCGTCTCGGAGCCGTTGCTGCAGCCATCGGTCTCGTCACCATGGTTGAAGCTGTCACTGATCCACCATGAGCCCGCGTAGTCGGCCGCCGGTTTGTTGGACCACACCGTCGAGCCCGAGGCGTTCCCGTTCAGTGGGTGGATCGACATCGGCTGGGGCGTACAGGTGTTGGCGTCGTACTGGTACAGCTTCAGGTTGGCGCTGACCACGTGCTTGCCCTGAATGGCATCGAGCTTCCAGTTCAGGTACGAGCGGTAGTTGGTGGTGCCGCCATCGAACGTACCGACCATCAGACGGTAGTTGCTGACCTCAGGCGTGGTGCTGCCCGTGTAGACATAGGTGTCGCCGTTGCGGCTGAGCGAGGAGATGTCCGGGTCGATCGTCACCGGGTAGACCGTGTGCGGGCTGTCCAGAAACCTCATCGAAGGGCGCAACTGCATCCGAGGCGTGCCGTCCGGCGCCTTGGTCAGGGTAGTGGCCACCTTGCGCTCGGTATCGGGAAGATGCTCAGCACCGTGCGCGGAGTCCCACATCGTGAACTGGTGGGCCGATGCGACGGTGGCACCCAGCGCCCTGCTCCGCAGAGTGATCGCGCCGTCGGTGCCCTGGTGGGCCTTGAGACCGTCGCCGAGGACGAGCGGAAGTGTGAGGGAGACCCTCTTCGTCGGACGCTTGGTGAGCACGACATGCGCGGTGAACCCGGTGGCCGTGGTCGACACGACCAGTCGTTCGGTAGCGGTGACTCGGAACGTCGCGACACCGCCGCGGACCTTGGGCGCGGGCAGCTTCGAGGGCCACCCGACACCGACCTCCGAGCCGTCGCTCTGGGTCATGGTGGCGGCGGTCCGAGAACCGCCACCCGAAATGCGCAGCCGGACCGGCGACTTCCGCGGAACCCAGCCGGTGGTGGAGTGCTTGAGCGTCAGATCGACAGCGCTGTAGGTGCCGGCGGAGTTGGCGACACGCTGCTGGCCCTCCGATATCTGAGTGGTGAGCGTACCGTCCGGGTTGGCGAATGTGGTCGAGTACTCGTCGTCCAGGCCCTCGATGTGGACCGGTTCACCGGTGTCGGCAGCCTTGGACAAGGCTGATGCCGCGTCACCGGTCGTGAGGTCCGTCTGTTCACTGCTCTGCGACATGAGGGGAGTAGCCGTAGCCACCGCACCCACACCGCCCGCGAGCATCATGTCGAGCGTGAGAGTGGCGGCCGCAATCACGGCGGTCCGTCTCAGGCGTCCAGCGAGGGGTTGCGTCCATGGAGATGGTGTACGGGTTCGACCTGATCCGGGGGTTTGCTCCGGCGTTGGGATGAGGCCCGCATAGACGAACGGCCACCGGCTGATCTTCGAGATGTCGAGTCACGAAGGAGATCAGCACGATGACCGCACCCGACAGTCTGCCCCTGCACGCCCTCGCCGAGGACAACCTCGCCGCGGCGAGTCCCGATCTGCTGCGCGCGATGGTCAAGTCGTTCGCCGACGCGCTCATGTCCGTGGAGGCCGATGCCCTCTGCAATGCCGAATACGGGCAGGTCAGCGACGAGCGAGTCAACCACCGCAACGGCTATCGCCCGCGCGAGTGGGACACGAGGGCGGGCACGATCGAGCTGGCCATTCCCAAGCTCAGGTCCGGGAGTTACTTCCCGCACTGGCTGTTGGAGCGCCGCCGGCGGGCCGAGCAGGCCCTGATCTCGGTGGTGGCCACTGCCTATCTGCTGGGCGTGAGCACGCGCAGGGTCGAGAAGCTCGCCGAGTCCCTCGGGGTGACCCAGCTGTCGAAGTCCCAGGTCAGCGCGATGGCCAAGCACCTGGACGAGCAGGTCGCCGCGTTCCGCAACCGGCCCCTGGACGCCGGCCCCTACGCGTTCGTCTGGGTGGACGCGCTCACGCAGAAGGTCCGCGAGGGCGGTCGCATCATCAACGTTCACGCGCTGATCGCGGTCGGCGTCAACGCCGACGGGCACCGCGAGATCCTCGGCCTGGACGTGGCCACCGCCGAGGACGGCGCCGGCTGGCTCGCCTTCCTGCGCTCTTTGATCGCCCGCGGCCTGGCCGGCGTCCAGCTGGTCATTTCCGACGCGCACATGGGTCTGGTCAACGCGATCGGCGCCACCCTGCCCGGTGCGAGCTGGCAGCGTTGCCGCACTCACTACGCCCGCGCGTTGCTGAGCCAGGTGCCCAAGTCGGCCCAGCCGTGGGTGGCCACGCTGCTGCGGACCATCTTCGAACAACCCGACACTGACGCAGTCCAGGCTCAGATGCGGCACGTCCTGGACGCCCTGGAGGCCAAGTTCCCCAAGGCAGCGGCCCACTTGGACGCCGCTCAGGGCGACGTGCTGGCGTTCACCGCGTTCCCACGCGAGAGCTGGCGGCAGATCTGGTCGAACAACCCGCAGGAACGACTGAAACAAGGAGATCAGGCGTCGCACGGACGTGGTCGGCATCTTCCCCGACCGCACCGCCCTGATCCGCCTGGTCGGCGCGGTGCTGGCCGAGCAGAACGACGAGTGGACAGAAGCCCGCCGCTACATGGGACTCGACCTGCTCGCCAAGGCCCGCCTCCACCCGATCGAGTCAGAAACCGACGAGACCGTCCTACCAGCCGAACTCACCGCCTAGCCTCAAAGAAGAGATCACCGAGTGGCTGTCGATACACCACTCCGGCGGACGTGACCCAGCGAGGTGCAAAGCGCTCCTTGATGAAGAACGAAAGTCGACGAATATTCGCAACGACTTCACACGTTCTTCAAGATCGGACGGGCTTGACTTACCTAACTCTTACTTCATTACCGCAGGTCAGATCCCTGCTGAGGACCCCTGGGTGCCTCGCGTCAGGGGGAGGGGCTGATCTGCGGAGTGTTTGGGAGTGTAAATCTAACGGCGGATCCGGCGATCATTGGACGACGTCATGTGACCTACCCAGCCGTGGAGTTGGAGGCCGCGGAGCCTGTCGAGAGTGCTCATTTGGGGCAGCAACCCGGGCCTGTGTCCGATGAGCAGCTGGTCGCCATGCTGGCCGAGGTCCACGTGGTCGAGGTGTCCAAGCGGACCATCTCCACCATCACCGACAGTCATAGTGATGTCCGGGTCCCCGGTGGCTGGCGGGTGGGTCAGGTCCAGGGCTCACGAGGTAGGAGTGGGGTCTTTCGGCAGAACTTGCAGCTGGAGCCGCCCTTACGCCACCATGGCCGTATCGGCAGAGGGCAACTCGCCCCTCGGGCATAGACGGCACGTTCACGAGATCGTCCCGAAGCGTTCACGAATTACCGGTCGAGTCATGTGACTCACCGGTACTTCGTCGTTCCTGGGGCCTCGAGCCTCGTGATCGGCTCGACCAGGGGGTGAGGCGGTGGCGGTCCAGGTACTGCGCCTCTCACCTGCGGAAACAGGACACTCTTGCGCGACGGCTGGTAGCCGTGGCGCAGGCATGTGGGGTTTTCAGCGGGTGGACCGCTGCGGGAGTGTGTCACTCGCGTGGCGGAGGCTCGCCCTGTTCGGCCGGAAGCGGTCGTGCCTGGGGCAGGTCGGAGGGCTCACGGGGTTGGGTTGTGGCGCTCTGCGTGCCGGCTTTGCGGGGCTGGATGCCCTGGTCGGCGCAGAACAGGTCTTTGACCAGGCCTCGTTCGAAGGCCGGCTGGATGGCGCGCAGGGCGGCCGGGCCGGGTTCGGTGCCCGTGGGGTGGAGGATCCTGTCGAGGCAGACCGCCGGGTAGGCGCCAGCTAGGTCGCCATGCCCATGGCCTGGGAACGCGGCCATCATGGCGTAGCGGAACTCTCTCTCCTCCGGCGCCCTGGCCTACTGGTAGTCCGGCTCTTTACCCCAGTCCGGAGCCGGCGTGTCGTCGACCGCGATGTGGCCAGGCCACCGAGCGAAGTCGCCGCGCTCGCAGGAAGCCAACACCGGAGCGAGGATCAGATCCTGGGCGATGGCCTCCGACAGGCCTCACTCGGGCATGCGCCAACGCCCGCCCGCTGCACCTCTTGCCGACGCCGATCAGTGACATCGAGCAGATCACCCACCTCGACATACCGTGCCGCCCACGACTTGGCGGCAACCTCGACGAGTACCAACATGCTGCTTGAACTGGGAGCATGAGGTTTTCGGCATGCGCTGGCATACCGCCGGGGCTCATCGAAGGAAGAGAACGTGGAGCAGTTCGCCGCAGGCAAGGTTCTGCGCAGCAGGTACCGGCTGGACCGGATGCTGGGCAGAGGGGCGATGGGGCACGTCTGGCAGGGCACGGACGTGTATCTGGAGCGCCCTGTCGCGGTGAAGACCGTCGCCACGGATCTTCTGGCTCTCCCCGACTGGCGCCACACCGCCCTGGCGCGCTTCGAGAGGGAGGCCAAGGCTGCCGCTCGTCTCGACCACGCCAACATCACGGCCGTGTACGACGCGGCCGTCACCGAGGACGTCTGCTGTCTGGTGATGCAGCTCGTCGACGGCACGACCCTCGACAACGTCATCGACGGCGCCGACGAAGGGCTCCTGCCCGTGCCCGTCGCGGCCTCGGCAGCCGCGCAGCTGTGTTCAGGGCTGTCGGCCGCACATGCGGCCGGCCTCGTGCACCGCGACCTCAAGCCGCAGAACGTCATGGTAAGCACCAGTGGGCTGGTGAAGATCCTCGACTTCGGTCTGGTGAAGGTCCTCTCGGACACCGACCCGCGGCTCACCATGACGGGTGAAACGCTCGGCAACGTGACCTATGCTTCGCCCGAACTCCTGGTCGGCGAACAGCCGCTGGACGGCCGCAGCGACCTGTACGCCGTGGGGTGTCTGCTGTACCACATGCTCACCGGACACCCTCCGTTCCACTGTGAGGGCCCCGCCGAACTCGTGACCCGGCACCTCACCGCGTCTCCGCCGCGGCTGGCCGACCGCGGCGTCGATGCCCCGGCCGCTCTGCAGGACCTGCTGCACGCACTGCTCGCCAAGCGCCCCGAGGACCGTCCCAGCCGGGCGGCGGACGTGTACGCGGCCCTCGCCCCGTACCTGCCGGACCCCGATCCGGCCCTTGCGACCCGCAGGGTGCCGCCGGAGGATCCCCGGCGGCCGTTTCTCGTGCCTCAGGGGCCGGTCATGCCGCGCTGACCGAAGTGAACCGTGGCACGATCCCAGAGGCCGGTCACGCCGCGACCGGCGGCCGGACCCGGATCAGTTCCTCCAGGAACGGGCTCGGCTCCCCGTGCCAGAAGACGTCGAGGCTGTCGCGGGCGCGCGTGGCCGCCACGAAGAGCAGGGACCGGGCGCGCTGCATCTCGGTCCGGTAGCGCGCCGGGTCCGTGGTCCGTCGTTGCTGGACGCTCGCACGTGGCACCAGCCCGTCGGTCACGCCGGCGATGATCATGCGCTGGTACTCGAGTCCCTTGAAACGGAACATCGTGCCGATGTGGACGCCGCTGTCGCCGCGGGGTCCGTCCGGGCCGATCTCCAGCGCCCTGATGCCGTGCTGGGCGAGTGTGTAGGCGGTCTCGCTCGCCATCTGGTTGGTGGGCACGGCGATGGCGATCTGCTCGTGCGGCACCTGCCCCCAGGACTCGATGAGCGCGGCGATCGCCTCGCGCTCGTCCGCCCAGTCGCCCGACCGGTGCAGGTCGGGCACGGCGCCGCTGAGCACGGACCGGTACCCGGCCAGCGTCTCGCTGCTGCCGTCGAGGTCGTCGTACGTCTCGTCGCCGAGCACGTTCAGCGCGGAGCGCAGGATCTGCCGGGTGGTGCGGTAGCTCAGCGACAGCTTCGACGACCGCCCGCGGATGTTGATGCCGAGGCTGCCGAGGGTCACCTGGTTCTTGTAGATGCGCTGGTGGGTGTCGCCGACCAGGAAGAGGTCGTTGCGTTCCGGAGCGGTCATCGCGCGCAGCATCTTCCAGTGGGCGGGCCGCAGGTCCTGAGCCTCGTCCACCACGATGTGCCGGTACCGGTAGCGCAGCCAGCCGCCCGAACCGTCGGCCATGTGGACGTTGTCGAGGCCGCCCGCTTCCTCCCGCTGCCGGTCGATGGCCTGGATACGCCGGGCGCGCTCCGTTTCCAGCTGGGCCGCCCGCTCCGCGACCTGGTCCCAGGTCTGTACTTCGAGCCGGTCCAGGCGCTGGGTGAAGCGCTCGGCGAGCTGCCAGATCTCGGCGCGTTCGGACCGGCTGACGGTGCGTCCGCGTCCGGCGCGGCGTGCCCGGAAGTAGTCGGCGCGGGAGGTGACGGCCTGGCCGAGGATCACCTGGGTCCATTCGTCGTGCAGGAACTCCGCGTCCCAGCCGTCCTCGCCGAGTTCGTCCAGGAGCGAGCGCCATTCGCGGACCGCCTGAGACTCGTCGACGATCCGCTTGCGATTGCCCGGCTCCGCCTCCCGGACGGTACGCAGCGCCAGCTGGTCGACATGGCTGATCTCGACACGCGACAGCAGGTTCTCGCCGCCCAGGGCGAGAAGCCGTGAACGCAGGTCCGCCGCGAGGTTCTTGTTGTAGGTGGTCAGCAGGACCGGCTTGGTCCGGCCTGCGGGGAGCCGCTCGACCAGGTGCTTGACCCGGTGCAGGGCCACGATCGTCTTGCCGGTGCCGGGCCCGCCGCCCACGCGCGCCGGCCCGCTGTAGTCCCGCGTGACCAGCTTGGCCTGGGTGGGGTGCAGGAAGACCTTCCAGCGCCCGAAGTCCTCACCCTCGAGCGCCTCGCGCAGCGCTTCGTCGGTCGTGGTGACGATGGTGGCGGGACGTTCGACGGCAGCCTGGAAGTCTTCCGGGTCCACCGGTTCCGGCGCCGCGACCGGGGCGGTGACCTGTTCGAGGACGTCGTCGTACTCCTTGCCGTCGTACAGCGCCAGCAGCACCTCGCCGGTGAGCTGCGGCGCGTACTCGACGAGCCCGAGGAGCTGGTCCTCCGTGGTCAGCGCGGCGATGACCGGGGTCAGCGACGGGGCCACACCCAGGTCGGTGAGCTGCTGTTCCGACCACTTCGCGAACA
This sequence comes from Streptomyces sp. NPDC001507, assembly GCF_042894765.1. NCBI lineage: Bacteria > Bacillati > Actinomycetota > Actinomycetes > Kitasatosporales > Streptomycetaceae > Streptomyces > Streptomyces sp. NPDC001507. The sequence continues at coordinate 57,316 of NZ_JBIAVV010000006.1, read as the reverse complement.
GCGGCCGCGGAGCGGCCGGCTCGGCGGGAGGGACGGGCTCGGTGGGTGCAGTGGCCCGCGGGGCCGCGGGAGTGAGCACCTCTTCCTGCACGACCTGCAGGTCCACGTACTCGATGCCGCCCGTGACGCGGTTGACCGAGTACGTGAGCCGGTCCAGGTGCTCGTAGACGTCTTTGCGGTGCTTGACCGAGACGATCAGCCAGTCGTCGTCGGCCAGGCGCAGCAGCAGCGCGCGATATTCGTCGTTGACTCGTGCCGAGTGCAGCTTGTCGTGGCCCTGCAGCTGCTTGAGACGCAGTCCCGCCGAGTCGGGGTTGGTCTTGAACTTGTGCTGGAAGTCGTAGATGGCGCCCTTGACCGGGCGGGGGAGCTTGAGGATCTCCCGGTCCGCCTTGTCGAGCAGGCGCAGCGTCACGTTCTTGCCGGTCACGGTCGCTCTTCCTGTCCATTGTCCGTGGTGGTGTCGTCAGGCCGGCCGGGACGTTCCCGGCCGCCGGCCGGTGGCGCGCCGTCGAGTCGGTCGGTGATGTCGTCGGCGGTCCAGCCGGTGGCAGGGCGCACCTCCCAGCCGGCCGCGGCGAACGCACGGTCGCGGTCGACTGCCTCCGGATCCTCGTCCTCGCCCTCCGGCGGGCGGGGAGCGAGGACGACACCGACGCGCGCGTCCGGCCAGGCCAACTCGGCCAGCCAGCCGTTCTCGTCGAGCTCGTAGCCGTCCTCGGGAACCCGGGCGCGGCGCGCGGCGAGGGACTCGGCGAGCGCGAGCAGGCCGGGCTCGTCCGGGTCGAGGTATTCGATGATCCGGTCCCATGCCGCGTCCCTGGTGGGCGGCACGACACCCGCCGCGGGCTCCTCCGTGATGGCCGCCTGTGGCGAAGGGGCGGCGGGCTCGGCCTGCGCGGGCCTGCCGTCGCCGGCCGCGGTGACGGCGAGCGTCGCGCGCACGCTTTCCAGGACTCCGCTGCCGCCGGTGACCGCCAGGGTCTCGACGGGGAACCCGGCGAGACGGCCGGTCGTGAGCTGGACGGCGTCGCCGCCGCCGGTGTCCAGGAACTGGAGCAGGTTGGACCAATACAGCCAGGCCCGCCAGCGGCGTTTGTGCGCCTCCTCGTGGGCGTGGACGCCGGGTGCGTCGTCGAGGAGGACGATGCCGGTCCACGCGGGGGGCTTGGCCCGGCCGTCCGCGGCGAACACCAACGGCAGTCCCGAGTGGTCGGTGACCGTGAACAGCTGGACCGGGCCGCGTGGCCCAGCGGGTGTTCCGCCGCGCAGCGCCACGACGATCTGCTCGCCCAGAACCTCCGGCAGCAGCGGGACGGGGCGGGCCCCGGCTCCCATGAAGCCTGCCAGGGCGGCCTCGGCCCGCCACCGCCAGCGCTTCGCATCCGGGCGGCGCAGGTATTCCACGAGTTGCACGGCCGGATTGACCCAGACCGTCTCCGCGAGCTCGCCGGGCAGGCCGTTCCACACCTTGGCGTAGTAGTCGCGGGCCCTGCCGCGGGCCTGGTCGCCGTACGGCTCCCACACCGGGTCGGCCGGTCCGAGACCCGCGTGGCCGGTGTCGCGGACGCGGCGCCGCCACTCCTTCACGTCGCCGTAGGTGAGCTGGAAGACCCTGAGGCCTTCCGCGCGCAGCCGCGTGCGCTTGTCGGCGTCGTCTCCGACCCGGTTGTGCTCCCGGCCGGCGTGGAACTCGTAGCCGTCCAGGTAGACCGCCACGCGCGGGCCGGGGGCGTCGAGCCGTTCGAACAGGACGTCGGGACGGGTGCCGTCGAAGACGCGTTGCTGCGACACCCGCCAGCTCAGCGTGGTGCCGTCGGCGGCGGTCAGCCGCAGGTCCAGGGCGTGGGTGCCGGCCGGCGTTATGTAGGCGTCGCCGCTGGCCCGGCTCTCAGGCAGTCCGGCCCACTCCCGCAGCGTGTCGATGAACAGCACTTCGAGGTCGCTCTCGGCCTGCCGGTGCATGGGGATGTGCTGGGTGGTGGCGACGGGCGAGGTGCGCCAGCGTTCGCCGTCCGCGCCGAGCAGCTCGTCCAGCATCTGCCGGACCTCGTTGCGGCTGACCTTGTCGTAGTCGGCCGGAGGCACGCGGCGCAGCAGGCAGCGGTGGCAGCCGTCGAGCCCCTTCTCCAGGCAGCCGCAGCTCTCGATCACCTCACGGGCCTTCAGCAGGACCTCGCGGAAGCCGTCGGAGGTCGCCAGGCGGTGCAGGTAGCCGGTGCCGCCGGGCAGCCGGTCGTACACCACGAGGAACCGGCGCGGCCAGTCGCGGTCCTCACCGTCCGGCATGGACGCGGACGTGATCTCGATGTGGTCGGGGTCGCCGCCGTAGCGGGCCGCTATGCCCGCGAACAGCGCGGCGGTGAACGAGGCCAGCCGCTCCTTGGCCCGCGCCACGGACGCCGGCAGCAGGATGCGGACGGCCTCCGTCGTCAGCTCGTGCGCCAGCAGCAGCGGCACGTCCAGACCGGCGCCCTGTTCCTCCCCGCTGCCGCGCAGCCGTCGGCGCGGGCACCACAGCTGGTGGTGGGCGCTCGCACGCGTCGACCGGGCGAGGGAGGCGGTGAGCGCGTGCTGCGACTGGTCGACGACCGGCCGCCCGTCAGCCGTCGCCCCACCACAACTGGCGCACACATAGAACGGGTTCAGGCGCACGTCGTCACCGGCCAGCGGAACCGTGCTGCTGCCGTCCTGCCGGTCGACCCCGAGGTTCAGGGTGCGGACGACGGCCTTGCGTGTGAAGTCGGCGCCGAAGACGGCGGTGTCGTGCCGCCACGATCCGGCCGCCAGATGGGCGGGGTCGATGTCGACCGTGGTGAGGACCGCGTACCGCCTCCGGTCCCGTTCGTCACGGTCGTCCCGCACCCGGGCGTCGTCCCGCTTGTCCCGGGACATCACGCGCCGGGGCTCCAGCACGTGGTGCACGCATCCCGCGTCGGCGATCTCCCGGGAACCGCACCGCGGGCACGGTGAGGTGTCGTTCTTCGGATCGCCGTGCGTGCGCGCGTACCCGCAGGCCGGGCAGAGACGCCACACCGCCCAGGCACGCCGCTCCGGGCTGCCGATGTCGAGGGCGCGCACGACGTGCCGGTAGCCATTGACGTAGAAGCTGTTGCCGGGCGCGAGTTCGGTCAGGGCCAGCTTGCGGGAACGCTCGTAGTCGCGCACCTCGCTGTGGTACACCCACTCCCGGCGTTCGTCGTCGCCCTCCGGCGCCTCCGGGCCCTCGTCGTCACCGGCGGCCTCCTTCCAGTAGAGCGTGGCCTCCAGCGACGTCGTCGTGTCGGTGAGGCTGTAGTTGGGCAGCAGACCCAGTTCGACGAGGGCGCCGTGCGCACTGGCCTGGCTCAGCTGACGCAGCAGCTCGCCCGTGGCACGCCGTTCCGCGAGCAGCTCACGCCGCTCGGCGCCCTGCTCCCGGTCCTCGGCGAGCAGACCGTCCACCGCGGTGTCGATGGCGGCGATGCGGCGGCGCAGTTCCTCGCGGCGCGCCGTCCACTCCTCCTCGGCCTCCTGCAGGGCGCGCGCGATGCCGCCGGTGGCGTAGGCGCGCAGTTCGTCCGCGGCGTGCGCGGACACCCCCCGGTCGTCGTCCGGGCCGCCGGGGGCCTGCGGGAACAGCGCCAGGAACTCCTCCACCAGCCGCGCCCCGTGGGTGAGCGCCGCCTCCGACAGGTCCTGGCACCAGCCGGTCGCGCCGAACAGCGCCGACGACAGGCGCGGTACCGGCATGAGCGGCTCGCCGTCCGCCGTCGTCAGCTCGCCGCGCGCCGCCCGGTCCAGCAGGTGCGCCGTGTACTGGCGGCGCAGGATCTCGACGGCCGACAGGTAGCAGCCCGGCGGCACGATGTCACCGGCGATCATCTCCGTCGGGTCGTCCAGGTAGTACCGGTCGCGGGCCCGGCGCCCGCCGAAGGCGACCACCAGCGCGTTGCCGGTCCGGCGTCCTGCGCGCCCGGCGCGCTGCACGTAGTTCGCCGGGCCGCCCGGCAGCGAGCCGAGCAGCACCGCCGACAGGTCGCCGATGTCGATGCCCAGTTCCAGGGTGGGCGTGCAGGAGAGCACGTTGGGGTCGGTGTAGTGGACGCCCTGCCGGAACGTCCGCTCCACGCGCTCCCGTTCGGGCCGGGTCAGCATGCCGGTGTGCTCGGCCGTGACGACCCGGTAGGTGCCGCCGGTCAGATACAGACGGCGGTAGTAGTCGGCCCGGTAGTCACGCTCCAGCTTCCCGCCGAAGCCGCCGCCGCCCGCGCCGGACGACGACATGCCGTACTGGGGCGGGGTGAGGATGCCCGTGCAGCGCCAGCGCGGGCAGGGGTGCCCGTACCAGCGGGTGCGCCGCTCGGGCGGCACCACCTGCTGCCACCCGCACTCCTCGCAGGACACGAACGCCTTGTTGACCAGGTCGTCCGCCAGCAGCCGCACATGGATGTGGCCCGGCTGCAGCCCGTAGACGCGACTCGTGCGGTCCTTGGCGGTGCGTGCCGACAGCACGCCCTCGTCCGCGAGAACCGGCAGCAGCCTGCGCAGGTACTCGGTCGCCTGCGCCGCGTCCAGGCCGAGGCAGCGCCGGGTCCAGTCCTGGTACCAGTTGCCGCGACCGGTGATCGTGTCGAACTTCGTCTTCTCCTTGGGGCCGGCGAGCAGGAACCTCGGCGGTGCCACGTACCCCTCGGGGAAGGCCGGCATCCCCTCCGGCCGCTGTCCGGAGATCAGGTACTGGTTGACACCCGCTTCCCTGATCCAGGTGTCCAGCCACCGGTGCCGCACGCCGCCGCGCAGCCGCATCCGCTCCAGCAGCCCCCGTACGTACGCCAGATACCGCTCGGGCGTGGGCAGGCCGCCGTCCAGCCCCAGCTGTCCTGGCAGCGTGAGGTGCAGGTCACGGGCGAGCGCGACGATCCGGTCCGGTTCGGCGATCACCACCTCCGCGGCCGTGGTCCGGGTCAGCTCCAGTGTGCGCCCTAGCCGCGACCGCAGCCCGAACTCCATGACGGCCGCGAAGGCGAGCCGTTCGCCGATGAGTTTCCAGGTCCGCGCGTCCCCGGTGCCGCGCCCTGACAGGAGCCGGTCCACGCCAGGTTCGTCGTGCAGGTCCGGCGGGACGACCGCGGCCAGCGTCTGCGGGTCGTCCACGGAGTCCAGGACGTCGCCGATGAGGTCGTTGAGCGGAACCGGCGCACCGGTGTCGTCCAGTTGGTGCGCCAGCAGCGAGCGCAGCGAGAACTTGTACGAGGCGTTGGCGACATAACCGGCCCGGTGCGCCGCGTCCTGCGTGGAGTCGTTGAACAGCAGCGTCTTGCGTTCCTCCGGCGCCAGCGCGATCTCGTGGCCGCCGGTGAACAGCTGGGTGACGGTGGCGGAGGCCAGTGCGGCGAGCGCGGTACCGAGGAACCTGATGCCGTTGTCCGTGCCGCAGGCCGGGCAGGTGTCGTCCTTGGCGGCCTGGTCGGCGGTCTTCTTGTCCAGGACGGCCCGTGCGAACCAGGCGTCCTGCAAGCCCTCCCCGTCCTCGGCGACGGGCAGGCGGTAACTGCCCTGCGTCCCGTCCAGCACCACCACGGACATCGGATCGGCGCCGCCCGCCTGCTTCGGCGCGGCGCCGGTGAGCGCCGCGAGAGCGTCCCTCGCCTCGGCCGGGGTCGCCGAGATGAAGTACCGCAGCCGCCGCTTGTCCCGTCCGACGGACGCCGACCAGATCTTCGGCGGGCTGGTCTCCAGTTTCTGCGGATCGGCCTCCGGGGACAGCGCCGCCCAGCCGGACCGGCCGCACACGCGGCAGTAGATCGCGGGCAGATGAGTCTGCGCCGGCCGCTGAACGGTGTCGGAACCGGGCAGCGCCGGCGGCCTCCGGGAGTCCGCCGTCGGCCATTCGGCGCTGTCGGACAGGTCCTCGGACAGAAGGGCCGTGGTCAGCGCGGAACGCCGCGCGAGGGCCCGCTCGTCCTCGTACCAGCGGAACTCCGGCCGGCCGCTCACCCCGCTGAGCACCCGCCCCACCGGTCGGACCCACAAGTGCGCCTCGATGTGCAGCAGCGGACGCGGCCTGCGCTCGTCGGACTCCGGGTCCCGCGCGGACGACAGCAGCGCCACGAACCGGGACAGGGCCTCCAGCGCGAGCCGCGGGTTCTCCCGCGCGGTGCGCGCCCACGCGTACCCGAAGCGGGCCATACGGTCCCGCAGCCCCCACTCGTCGAGCGGCTCGCCGTTCAGCAGCGCGAGCACACCGTGGGTGAAGTCGTGCTTCTTCAGCAGCCGTCCGATCTGGAAGACGTCCATGCCGCGCCGCCCCAGGAGCCGCTCGGCGAGCCCGTCGAGGTCGAGCCGGTCCGGGTCGGACTCCACGCCCGGCCCGCCCGAGACCTCGATGACCTCCTTGGGTCCGGGAGGCTCCGGCAGCTCGTAGTCGATGTCTCCGACGAACTCGTCGGCGCTCAGCCGCTCCTCACCGACCACCGAGTCCGCTCCGAACGGCACCCCGAACACCTGCTCGGCGACGGTGAGGATGCCGCCGGTGTCGCCCCCGCCCTCGCCGAGGGTCGCCGACGTCGCCACCGGGCAGATGGCACCGAGCGGCCGGCCCGGCTCGGAGGCGCCCACGGCCGCCGCCAGCCGCCGCAGCAGCATCGCCACGTCGGTGCCCTGCGCGCCGTCGTAGGTGTGGAACTCGTCCAGCACCACGTACGCGGGTTCCGCGCCCTCCCACAGCGGGCGGTCCTCGGCCCGCTGCAGCAGCAGGTCCAGCATCTTGTAGTTGGTGATCAGCACGTCCGGCGGCGACTGGCGCATCTCCTCGCGCCGCGTCATCACCCGCCGGAAGTCCATGTCCGGTTTGTCGCCGATGTAGAGACCGGCCGTCACTTGCGCCAGTTCGGGCTGCGCCAGGTAGTCGCCGATACGGCCCGCCTGGTCGGTGGCGAGCGCGTTCATCGGGTACAGCAGCACGGCCTTCACCCCGCGCCGCCCCAGCCCCTTCTGTCGCCGGCAGTGGTCGAGCACGGGAATCAGGAACGACTCGGTCTTGCCGGATCCGGTGCCGGTCGTCACGAGCGTCGGCTCGGCGGCGCCCTTGTACGTGCTCAGCCGCTCCCACGCCGTCGCCTGGTGCCGCCACGGCGTGAACGACGGCTGCCACTCCAGCGCCGACTGCCACCCGTCGCCGGCGGGGTGGAACGGCGTCCTGATCCGTAGGTACGGCCCCCGGAAGATGCCCGTCTCCGGATCCCCGAGGAACCGCTCCAGCGCGAGCCGCGTGTCTTCGTCGGCCAGCGCGTACGTCGTCGTGAGGTACTGCGTCAGACTGCCGCGGAGCTGCGCGGCGGCCAGGGTGGGCTTCACGAGGACCTTTCGGACAAGTCGGTTACCGGGACCGCCGGTACGCACCACCGCTACTACCGGCGCCGACACCCGTGACGATCAGCATCAAAAATAGCGCCCACCTCGGACAATGACACCCACCTGGCCGAATCCCGGACTTCGGCCACGCGGCACGGCGGGATGCGGGTGCTCGGCGATGCCGATGACTCAAAACCTATTGTCGGAGCGACCGCCCCCTTCTCTGGCGAGCCATGAGCCACCACCCTGTCTCCACCGCGGCAAGTCGAGGGGGCAAGCACGTTGGGGCTGGGGACCGATTTCGAGCGTTCCGAGGAGAACACCGATAAACCGGACAAGAAGCCGAACGTCGGGCCGCCTCCGCAGAAACGACGGCGGATCACCTTGTACAGGGAACCGGTCATGCCGCTGCCGGATGATCGGCCGGAACCGCACGGACCTGCGCGAGAGGCGCCGCCTGGCGAGGAGAGCGAGCGGGGCCGACCGGACACCTCCGACGTCACCGGCTGGTTCTGCGCCGCCCCGTACCTCCGTGACGATCACGCCGAGAGGCTGGCGAGGCTGATCTCGCGCTACGCGACCGTCGCGCCGCGCATGGCATGGATCTTCGTCACCCGACGTGACCGCGAGAAGCGGGAACGCGCGCTGAAGGCGGTCGTCGAGGACCTGCGCCCGGTGGACAGCCAGTGGCCGGTTTTCCTCGGCCACGACTATGTTCGCTGGGTACGCCGCCGTGTCGCCCGCGGCCATCCGGTTCCGCCGCACGGCTTCCACCTCACCCCGGTCCTGCAGAGCGCGGCCACCGCGGAGAGCCTCACCCTACTGAGGAGGGCGCTGCTCGTCGCGGTCCTGGCCGGCGCCGCCGTAACCGGCTGGGCCACGGGCTTCGCCCTCGTCCTGCCCCTCTTGGCGGGCGGTGCGTGGACCGTCTGCTACGCGGACCGCGTGTACGCCTACGTACGGTTCCGCCGGACCTGCTGGACCGCCCGGCGTCCGGCACGCGACCTGCGCTGGTGGATAGGGCCCCGGCGGCGCCGTGTGCTGCGCCGAGAACCGCCCGAGCGCGACGGCCTCGTGGTGCCGTACGCGCTGCGGCTGCGTGGCGGCACCGAGCCCCTGCACAACCTCGTAGGCGCCGGCACGTTGTGGTCCGACAACGCCATCGGTATGGACGTCATGGCAGCGGACGACCAGGACACCCTGCGCAACGAGACGGAGGAGGAGAAGATCGTCCGCCGGACGTTCCGCAGTGTCGAGGAGATCATGCACGGCACGGCGGGCCGCACCTTCGCCGACTTCACCCCCGACGAACTCCACCGCCACGTCGCCGTCGAACTGACCAAGCTGCTCGACAGCCGGCCCGCCTACCATCCGGACAACAGGCTGGACGTCTTCGACATCGCCGCCGTCTCGGCCGAACGCTGGGACGACATCACCGACGCCGAATGGGACTCCCTCCTTGTCCTCGCCCGGCAGGGCACGGGCACGGACGGCGCGAGCGCGGCCCCGAAAGAGGCCCGCAGGATGCTGTGCGCACGGATCGTGTCCTGGGACGGCGAACTGGTCGCAGCGCTGTACGTGAGCTTCGCCTATGAGCACCATTTCCTGCGCATCACCCTACGCGCGCAGGTCATCAATCCGATCCACCCCACATTGCGCACCGCAGTGAAGGACACGCAGCGCGGCGGAGGCGGATGGCACGCCCGCACGGTACTCAACGCGCTGCTGGACGTCTTCGCGTTCCTCAACCGCCTGCGCGCACCGCTGCACTCACGTCGTCCGCCGATGGACCCCGGTAAAGGTCCGGTGAGCCTGCGCGAGGTCTACTCCTCGCACTTCATGGACGACATGCTCCAGTACGACGACGCCCGCAGATACGTGGACTGGATGCAGCGCTGCGTCTTCCGCGCGGCCCTCGGGTTCCTCAAGGACCACAACGTCGACATCAGCGCCTTCGTGCAGCAGGCCACGTACATCCTGCAAAACAGCGGTGTCATCAACTCGGGTGTCATGGGCGACGTGCAGAACCAGCCTGGCGCCCGCCACTCGACGACCACCATGACCCGGACACCACCGCCCAAGGGAGACACACCTTGAACATCTTCCGCCGCCGCGACGAAGAGCCCGCCGATGAGCGTGAGGACGGGGACGGGAGCCCGGAGCCGGCCGCCCGCGACGTCAACTCCGGCATCGTCAACTCGGGAACCATGGGCAATGTGCAGAGCCAACCGCACTCCTCCGGCTCGAGTCAGAGCATGGTGACCATTGCCTCCGGCCCCGGTGCCGCCGACCGCTGGTCGCAGACGGTCAAGGATCTCGAAACGGCGCTCGCACAGGAGCGGACCAAGGTCACCGCCCCCGAACGCTGTGAGGCGCTGCTCGGCCTGATCCGCGACCAGAGGGTCACCGAGGAACCGGGCCGTAGTGTCGCGGGTGCGATGCTCAACCAGTTGAGGACCTTCTGCGGTGACGCCAACAACGTCCTCACGGTGATCAGCACGGCGCTGGGACTCCTAGGGCTCGCGTCGGGTTGACCGCGGCACCAGACGTGCACCGGCGACCTTCAGGCGGTCAGCTCCAGCCTGTGAGGTCGCCCACGAAGTCGTCGTACGAGCGGTTGCTGCCGCGGGGGGAGGGGATCAGCCGAAGGGTGAGCGCCTCGCGGGCCACCGCCGGGCCGTCGCTCTCCCGGAACACCGGCAGGCCGAGCCCGCGCTTGAGTTCCTCCTTGGCGTCCCTGATACGCCCGGTGTCCTTGTCCAGGAGCTTCGCCGGCACCTTCCACCGCGGACGCACCTGCGGAAAGGCGTCCGGGAACAGCAGCAACCAGCTTTCGCTCTCCCAGGCGGCGAGCGCGAGAGCAGTGCGGAACTGCGGGCACTGGCGGCCCAGTTCGTCGGCGAGTGCCTTGCGGATCCGGTCGTAACCGGCATCCGCGTAGCCGTCCAGGTCCTCGTGGACGACGAAGCCGAGCAGGTCGGCGCGCTCCCGGAGGGCCTTCGCGCGGGCCTTCCCGGCCAGGGTCTTCACGGCGGCGGCCAGCTCCGCGCCGGACTTCCTGCGCAGCCGCACCGGGTCGTTGATGCGGACCAGCTTGGCGGTCTCGCTCAGATCGGGCCGGTGCGCGCGTATCAGCTCGGCGAGGATCTGGCAGTCGTTCTGGTCCTCACCGGCCAGCACGATGACGCCCCGCGCCTGGCCCCTGGACGCCCGCCCGCCGGCCCGTCGCCCGCCCGGGGTCACAGCTCACCTCCGGTGAGGTCGCCGCCGAGGACACCTGAGAACCACAGCTCTCCGAGGGGCTGTTCGCCGGACTCCTCGACGATGGACTTCACCTCGTCCACGGTCAGCGCGGGGATGATCGACGCACCCTCGTCGTCGCGGTCGCACACCACGAACTCCTCCGGTCGCAGCCGGTTGACGAGCGCGGGGGAGTGGGTGGCCACGATGAACTGCGTCCGCTCGGCGGCTTCGCGCAGCCGCTGCACGACGAGTTCCAGGGCTTGCGGGTGCAGCCCGTGGTCGATCTCCTCGATACAGGTGAACGCCGGCGGGTTGGGGTCGTACAGCAGGGCGAGCAGTCCCAGCAGACGGACCGTGCCGTACGACGCGTCGGCGAGCGGGGTCAGGCGGCGCAGGCCGCGCTCGCGCAGCACGACGATTGCCTGGTTCGTCTCCCCGCCGACCGTCTCGAACTCGATGTTCTCCAACTGCGGCAGGACCGTACGGGCGTCGGCGACCAGATCGTCCCAGGTCTCGTCGTGCAGTCTGAGGTGGATCAGGAACCCGGCCAGGTTCTCGGCGTGCGGCGAGAGGGCCTCGGAGCCCGTTCCGTGCAGGCGGGTCGGCTGACGGGCTGCTGCCACGTCGACGTCGAAGACCCGGAACGACGACAGCCGGTCTGCGACCCGTGTCACCTCGTCGCCGCCGTCGGCGGGACCGAGCCGGGGCAGCGTGGACAGACCGCTGCTGAGCCTGCGGATACCGAAGCTGCCGCTGTCCTTGCTCTCGCCGGCCCGCACGTCGAGGATGCGCGCCTCCTCACCCTTGATGGTGATGCGTCGACCACGCCCCTGCTTGCGCTTGAACGCGAAGCTCTCCTCACGGGACAGGGCGTAGTAGGGCGACCGTTCATCGGTTTGTCTCGACCGCAGGGAACGGCGCCGGATGGTCAGTCCGTATTCGTCCGGCGCGTTGAGAGTGGAGTTGGTCGTCCAGGTCGCCTTGAGGTGGATACGCAGAGTGGTCGGCGGCCTGCTCCCGCCCCAGAAGGCCACCTCGTCGAACCCGCCGCGCGAGTCCAGCGCCGGCTGGAGGTCGGTGCGGATGATGTCGGCGAGGAAGTCGAAGACCTTCAGCACATTGGACTTGCCCGCGCCGTTCGGGCCCACCAGCACCGTGAGGGGACCGAGCGGCACGGTCACGTCGCGCAGGCTACGGAAGTTCTCGACGTGGAGTTCGAGGAGGCGGCCAGGCATGGGAAACCTATCGGCTGGATGCGGGAACGACATACCTGCTGTCGCAGGGGGGCGGCGCTGCCTCTGCTGTCATGCATGCTCCAGTGCCGCTCTGAGATCGGTCATGAATGCCTGCCAGGAAGGCAACTGGGACACCGGCCCGTGGGTGTCGAGGGCTTCCAGGAGTTTGTGCCGGTGTCGCAGGAAGCGGCCGCGGAACGTGGCCAGACGGCGTCCGGAGACACCACTCGCCGTGGCCAGCGTCTCCTGCAAGAGTTTCTTCGGATCGCTGATCCGTTCGGCGGCGCTGCCCTTGGGCAGTTCGAGCTTCATCCGCCCACGGGGATTTTCCGCGACTCGGCGGATGGCCGCTTCGTCGAGGAGCAGCCAGGCTTCCAGGGCTCGCACCGGTACGACAGCTATGTGGGGGCGACCAGGCCACTCCGACGTGACGGCCTGGGCCACCTCCTGGTGCCGCTTCTCCGGAGCCACACTATCGGCGTCCCGGTGCACGATCACCAGGTCATAGGCATCTCCGAGATCCCGTACGGCACGGAGTTTGTCCGCTACTCCATGGCATTCCGTAAACCCGAGGCGGCCGAAGTCCGGCGCGGTCACCACGGCTTGTGTGCCGCCCTCAGCCGCCACCGCCTCGATATGGGGCACCAGCCCGTTGTCACTCGTTCCCTCGCCGGTGAAGAGGATGCGCAGGGTCACGCCGCCCCCAGATCGAGGGTGATCTGAGCACCGGGCGGAGTGGTCAGGTACGGAAGGATGTCCGCCTTGGTGACATAGTCCCGCCTCCCGTCCGTGACGCGCCACGTGCCATCCAGCGGGCGCAGCCGGAGGCCGTGGGTCAGTGTGCCGTCTTCCATCCGCTGCATGGTCGCGTCCGCGAAGAGCAGATCTTCAGGGGAGACGAGCTGTACGACGCCAGGCGAGTGGGTGTTGATGAGAACTTGCCGGAAAGGATTGTCCGGTCCAGGCTCCTCGCTGGGGTCCACCGCGAGTTCCTGGACGAGTTCCACCATGGGGTTGAGGTTTGCCGGATGGATGCCGTTCTCCGGCTCCTCCATGCAGATCATGCCGCGCACGGTGGGATCCTCGAGCAGCACGCACAGCGCGAGGAAGCGAAGCGTGCCCTCGGACAGACTGCGTGCCGGCAGGAGCATCCCGTCCGACTCCCGGACCTGGACCGTCAACAACTGCCGCACCTCGTCCTGGTCCACTCCGAGTTCGCGGACCTGTACCCCCGTCAGATCCGACAGCCGGCCGGCCACACGCGCGTACACCTGGTCGGGATCTGTCTCGGGCAGGGTGTGCGCGACACGGTAGAGGGCTGCGGGCAGGTGCGAGCCGTCGACATCCATGCTCTGTGGATCCATGTAACGGTCCGCGCTGCGCAGCGCGGAGGGTTCGAGGGCGAGTCGGCGCCACGACTCCATCTCTCGCCGGGCGGCGAGGATCGTCGGGTCGTCGCTCGATGTGATGGTCGAGACGACCGTGGCCGGGGCACGTGAGGCCGCTGCAGGCTTGGGCTGGCCGCGGCTGCCGCCGTCTTGGTGGATCTTGACGATGGGCTCGCCGGACGATGCGTCCGCGTCGGTCGAGATGTAGGGCGCGCCGCTGCGGTGCCCGATGATGACCTCGTTGCGGAAACGGCCGGCGCTGTGGGGGAAACGCATGTGGTTCTTGGCGGCGCCTTTGGTGATGTGGTGCAGGTTCTCACGGAGCAGCGTCAACCGTCCGAAGCGGTCCAGCCCGGAGGGTTCCTGGTAGCCGATCTCCAGCTCGTAGCGCAGGAAGGTGGTCGTCGGTTTGGCGACCCGCCCGAAGTCGTCCTCGATCACCGGTGGGACGATCATTTCGGCGGCGAAGCGCATCCGGTGCTGTCCTGCCGCGTAGCCCTTCCAGAAAAGATCCCTCGGGTCGCCGTGGCGCTCGCCGTGCACCCCGCGGACCTCTTGTGCGGCCTCCATCATGGAACGGTCGGCAAGGAGGGACAGGAACTGGATCGCGTCGAACACGTTCGACTTGCCGGTACCGTTCTCTCCCGCGATACAGGTGAACGGTCCGAAGTCGATGGACAGGTCCAGCAGGTTCTTGAACCCATGGACCTCCAACCGGGTCAGCATCGCCCCTCCGTCCTGTTCGGCTTCCACGGATGGATGGTCATCTTCCACACGTGGAACATCGTGGCTCAGCGTATCCGGGAACGCTGACATGGGTCTGTGTGTCCGGCGTGGTCATTCCGCCTGGCGAGCGGGTGCGCTCAAGGACGCCCACACGGTCTTGCCCGGGCCGTGGCAACGGTCAGTGACGCCCCAGTCGTCGGCCAGGGCGGTGACGAGGAGCAGGCCGCGGCCGGATTCGGCGTCGGGCTCCGTGGGAGGGACGACGGTGGGTCGGCGCTCGCCACGGGCGTCCGACACCTCCAGCCGGAGTGCACCCCCTGCCTCAGTGGTCAGCCGTACGTGGAAGTCCCGTCCGGGGACCCGGCCGTGCCGTACGGCGTTGGCGCACAGTTCGGCGGTGATCAGGGTCAGTGCCTCGTTGACGTCGCTGTCGTACGGGTGGCCCCAGGAGTCCAGGCAGTGCGAGACGAACAGCCGGGCCAGGCGGGCGCCTCGCGGGGTCGAGGTGAAGGACATCGCGAACTCGCTGGTCCCCGTGGGGCCGGGGAGAGGGAAGAACGTCGTGTGCATGCGGCCAGCGTTGCGGCCGTATCGGGCGTGTCACCAGGAGCGACGCCTGTACGGCCGTGCGCTGTACACGGAGCCGGGTCGCAGCGGGGGAGTGGCGTGCGGGCGGTGCCGTACGGCGGCATCAGCCCCGGCGGCACCGCTCCCGAAGCTCCGCGAGGATCGCCTTCTCACGGGAGTTGACGTCACCGTCCACGGTGGCCACACGCTCGGCCGCGTCAAGGACATCGCCGAGATCGCCCGGCTCTGCGTCCACGCGCTTCCACACCTCGGCGGGGTCGATGTCGACGACGTTCGCGAGGTTCTCGTCGACCACCTCGTGCCGTTCCCGGACCAGCCGCACCAGATGCCGCATCAGCAGTGCCTCGTCGTCGGCAATTTTGGCCTTCGCGTTCGCCCTGAGTACGAGCCACGCGACCCACAGCATCAACTGCGGGTGGCGACTGCGCTCGCTGATTCCCTCGGCGATCTCGATCACCCGCGCCTCGTTCCGGAACACGGCCCGCGCGTGTCGGCCGGCGAGGAGCGTGGTGTAGCGGTTCAGCAGGACGGCGAGGGGAACGCCGACCAGGGGGATGCCGATCTTGATGACGTTGCGCTGCAGGAGGCTCTTCCCGACGACGGGGAGCGCCTTCCCCGCGTTGAGTACCGATCCTGAGTAGAAGCGCTTGACCAACGGCCTCACGAGGGCCGGGACCGCTTTGGCGACACCTTCGCGGGCAGCTTCCCCGCTCTTGATCGTGAAGGCCACGCGGATGAGCTTCCACAGGTCCTCGGGGTCGTGCACGTCGAGCGGGATCCGGTAGAGGACGGAGATGTCGTAGGCCAGGCGAAGCTGGAGCTGGGTGGTGAATGCGACGTCGACCATCATGGTCGCCACGGCGGCGGGGACGGTCGCCGGTGAGGCACCGCCGAGGCTGCCGATGGTGGCGGCGACGGTCGCCGTGTAGGCCCCGGCGGAGAGCCCGCCTTCGAGCGCGGCGTACCGGGCCGCCATCTTGATCCGCTGATCCACGATGGCGTCTGCGGGGACGCCCGCGTACCGGTCCTGGAAGTACTGCCAGTCGACCTTCTCGGTGTACGAGTTCATGGCGTGCGCGGCGAGCTTGGTGAACCAGTTGCCCGACTTGATGTCGTCAGCGCTCAGACCCTTGACGAAGTCCTTGATCTCGGCCTGCTCCTGCTCGACGACCTTCTGGTCGGCGGTGTCGTGGGCCTCGTCCGTGTCGGTGTCGGCGGCGTGCGTCGGCGCGTCTGTCATGGCGCGTTCCCCCCAGACTGTTGCGCGGTCGGCTGGGCTGCGGGGTGCGGGCACCCCGGCTGCCGTCTCCGCGCGTTGATGCGGCGAGCGGTACAACGGCCGCTCTGTCCTCCCCTTGAGGCGGAACCATAGCGCGTCGTGAGGCGACCGGTGCCGTGTCGAGTCACGCGGGGGCGGGTGTACAGGCGGGGGCTGTACAGGGAGGGCGGGCGCTCTTACTCGGTACGAGGGATCTGGGGTGAAGTAGGACCGGCGCAACGCTGCGTGTCTTTACAGTGTGCGGTGAGCGACGGATGGGTGCGGTGCCTGCGGCCGGGCGAGGTGCGGGTGGGGCCTTTTGTGCGGGTGGGTGAGGTGAGGTCACCATGGCGGCACACGGTGAGAGCGAGGCGGGCATTCTGCGGTGCTTCGGGCAGCAGTTGCGGTTGCTCAGGACGAGCCGGGGGCTGACGCGGGCGGAGTTGGGCGCGAAGCTCGGGTACGGCGAGGACATGGTGACGTCGGTGGAGCTGGGGCGGCGCATCCCGAGGCCGGAGTTCATCGAGCGGGCGGATGAGGTGTTGGGGGCTGGCGGGCTATTGGTGGTGATGAAGGAGGAGGTGGCGCGGGCGCGGTATCCGGCGTTCTTCCGGGATGCGGCGAAGTTGGAGGGGGAGGCGGTTGAGCTGCATGTGTATGCCAACCAGGCCGTGCCGGGGCTGTTGCAGACGGAGGAGTACGCGCGGGCGGTGTTCGGGGTACTGCGGCCTCCGTTGGACGACGCGGTGGTTGACGAGCGGGTTGCCGCTCGGCTGGCACGTCAGGAGATCTTTCACCGCACGCCGCCACCACTGATGAGCTTCGTCATCGATGAGTCCGTCCTGCGCCGCCCTCTCGGGGGACGCCGCGTTCTGCGTGGCCAGTTGGAGCAGATCCTACTCGTCGCGCACATGCGGTACGTCGAGGTACAGGTCATGCCGTTGAGCCGCGAGGAGAACGCCGATATGGCAGGACCGTTCACCTTGATCGAGACGAAGGGAGAGCGCAGGATCGCGTACGTGGAGGTGCAGAACGTCAGTCGGGTCCACAGCGATCGCGAGCCGGTGCGCGCCCTGGAGGCCAAGTACGGGACGCTGCGAGCCCAAGCGCTGACGCCTCGCGAATCGCTCGCGTACGTCGAAAAGCTGTTGGGAGAACTGTGAGCCCCGAGAAGGCAGTCCTGGGACCGAGCGCCACCCTTCGTTGGATCAAGAGCAGCTACAGCAGTGAGGAAGGCGGCGAGTGTGTCGAAGTAGCCGTCGACGGCAACGCCGTTCATGTGCGTGACTCGAAGCAGATAGCGCTGGGTGGGCCAGCCCTGAAGGTGGGTTCGGCTGCATGGACAGCGGTGCTTGAAACGATCTGAACGGCACCAGGTTGGCCCGCGTTGGGCCGCGCTTCTCCTCTTGCGGGAAGCGCCGCCCAACATTATGCCTGACGGCCCTCAGCGCTTCGGCGGAGTCCAACGCCCAGCAGCCATCTCCTTGTCCAAGCGAGCTTGGAAGTGCGCGTGCGCGGCGCGCATCTCGGCCTCGCGGTCAGCCTTGTAGAAGGGAGCGGTGTAGCTAGATGGGGGCGGGATCGTCTCCGGGTTCTCCAAGTGGGTGAGAAGGTCGATGTAGTCCTGCTTCGTCTGGCCGTGGCCGTAAGTGTTGAAGTCAGCCGCGATCTTGCGGCCGCGGGCATCGAAGTGGGTTGCTGACTCGTAGTCGTAGAGCTGCGGGTAGCGGGACTTGTAGATAGCGGCGAGTTGGTCGGCGGTGATACCGAGCCAGACGGCGACGAGAGCGTCCAATTCGACGAGGGCGGCGCGGCGCTCGTGCTCGGTGCGGAGCGGGGTGGTGAACTCCCAGTTTGGTCCGAGGCTCGCAGCAAGTGGCTTGAGGCCAGGCCAGTCGGGATTCGCCCAGTCCTCGTATCCCGCCCACCTAGGGTCGAACAATTCCGCCCAAAGGGGGGCGTAGTGGCTCGTGAGGCAGTTCAGGCGGAGGGTGCGGAGAAGAAGGGCGGAGGCGAGGGGATGCTTCGGGTCAGGAGCGGGCATCTTCGCTGCGCCGCCGACTTGGAGGTTCGAATGACCGGTGATGCGCAGTAGGTAGTCAAGCGGCAGAGACGCCCAGAAGCCTGCGTTGAGAGCGGTCAGGCGCACGTCAGTTAGTGCTGCCGAGTAAACAGCATGAACATGGGCTGGCCCGGGAGGAATGAGGGCGGCATAGAGACTGCGTTCGGTGTTGAACGGAATCATCGCTCGCCAAGCCAGCCGGAAGTATGAGGTGGATGGCTTTCCGCTCCAAGAGTTCTGGGCTGCCAGGTAGGTGTTCTGATCGGTGGCCCGCACGTAGTTGGTGACTGGAATATAGTCCACGGGAAGTTCGGCAGGGTCCAGCGGTTCCCAGTCTCTGTGGTTTCGGCAGGGCCTTCTTGGCTCTTTCCCGAAAGGGTGTGCCAGCAGGATATGTGGTCCCTGTAGGATGACGTCCGTTAGGTTGGAGACTAGTTCGTTACCCCAGCGAATCAGACCCTCCTGCTTGGCGCCAGCCTCGTGGTATCCGCCGGTAATTGCGGGCTGGAAGTCCGCTAGGCGAAGTGGATGGGCGGCCAGCGCTTCGATGGCGCCTTGCTCGCTACCGAGAACCGGGTACAGCAAAGGGGTCTGCTCCCACCCCCCTGTTGAACCAGTGAGGACCTGCCAGCTGGAAAGAAGAGGGGTGTTTACGCGCACTACGCGTTCTCGGTGCGGCCGAACATCCCACACGCCGTGGTATCTGATTCCCGGGACTTCGCCGTGTCCGTCATGAGCCAATGATGTGGGCAAGACTTCCGCAGCGCGCAGTTCGCTCAGGTGTAGAAAATCGGGTTCGCGCACAGGTCCGTAGATATGAGCCCCAAATTCTTGGGTACGTCCGAGATCCTCAAACGCCCAGTTGGCGGAGTTCACGAAATGCCCGTGCACTCGAAGATGGCGGTATGAAGCCTCTCGGAGCGCCCGCTCGCGAACACCACCGAAGTGAGTGTCAGGGTGAATGAGTCCTGCACTCCCTTGCGTCGCCATGTGGCGCCATACCTGACTCATGAAGGCCCGATAGAGGTCACCTTGGGTGCCGACGAGCAGTGGGTACATGCTGGAGCTACCGAGCACAGCGACAGCGCCCCCAGGGATGGCCAGTTCACTTAGGAAGTAATTACGGCCATCGTTACTCTCGATCAGTGCCTTGGTCTTGCGCAGCTGCCACTCTGCGGCGCTCGGCCTCTCCGCTAGTACAAACCAAGGTTCCAATTCGGCTAGAACCGCGTCTTCCTGCCACTGAGGCCGCACCCATGGCGGATTGCCCATCTGCAAGTCAAATCCACCCTGCGCGAAGACCTGCCCAAACTCCAATTCCCAGTGGAAAAACCCCTGGCGCTCAGCCACGTCCTTCGCGACCGCCGCCCACGGATAGCGCGACTCCAACGAGTAGAACCGCTCCATGCCCATCCACTCGGGCAACTCATCCTCGTACCGCTCAAGCTCATCAAGCGTGTCGAACTGGGCCACCAGTGAGTCCTCCGGCACCCCCTGCGTGCCCAACAGCGACTCCGCGAAGTCCAGCCAGTCGTCCAGTGAAGCCAGCGGGATCGCTGTCCGTCGCTCGCCCCGGATCTGTTCCCTACGGCTGCCGCCCCGCGCGCTCTTCGACTTGACCTCGACGACCTCGACCCCGCCGAACAGGTCCTCCTTCTCATACGTCTCCCGCGCAGACGCACCCGACTGGCCCGGAACCGAAGTCGGGGCCGGGGCCGACGGCACGACCCACTCGCCCGACTGCGAAGCAAGCTCCGCCGCCCGCGCATACGCCTCATGCGAGCCGTCCAGCAGCGCAGCCTCCTGCACCGGCCAGAACCAAAGCGCGCACCAGGCGTCCATCAGTGTCTTCAAGCGCCAGTACGGGGTGTCGACGGCTTCCAGGTCGGCCTTGACCTTCTCCCTCGGCACCGCGACCTCGGGCGACCGCAGCCAGCCGTCCTCCGCACCCCACACGTCGATCCGCCGCGAGATGTCCCGTTCGGAGATCTCCAGTCGGCGTACGACCAGCCCCCACAGGTACTCCGCGCGCCGCGCCAGCCCTTGGAGCCGCTTGGTCTGAGTGGTGCTTGGTGACTTAGTGATCGCCTTGCGCCAGGCGGCCAGCGCCTTCGCCTCTTTTGGGGCTAGCGCCTTCGCCTCCTTCTCGGCGGCTACCGAGCCCCACTCCTTGGCGGGTAGGAGAAAGTGGTGGACCGCACCCAGGAGGAAGCGGTTAACCGCGCTAGAGGGCAGACCACCGGTTGCTTCCGCTAGCGGGAAGCGTTCCGGTGTCGTACCCAGCCAGCCGCCCTTCTTCAGGCGCTCGGCGGAGTAGATCTCCCTGCGCCCGCCGATCAGCGAGTTGCCGCGCCGCAGGTGCAGCCCGAACCACGGCGCCTCCATCCCCGGATGCATCGTGTTCAGCCACAGCGACACCTCGGCCAGCTCCACCGCCGTGTCGTTCAGGTCGACGCCGTAGGAGTTGTGCAGTGCGATGTACGCCTTGGCCTTCTGCAGCTCCACCGCGTACTTCTCCGTGTCGATGGCGACACCCAGCTCGTCCTGCCGCCGCCGCAGGTACTCCGCCGCGACCTGGTTGATCGCCTCGTTGAGGAACGCGCCCGAGCCGAGCGCCGGCTCGCAGATCTTCCAGTCAAGGAGCTCCCGCGCCTCGGTCGTCGTACCGTCCTGGTCGAGGCGGTGCTGCAAGGCGAGCTGGACCGTCACCCGGGTCAGGGACTCCGGCGTGTAGTACGACGCCGAGGTCTGTCGGTCGCGCCCCGACAGGCGGTACACGAACGCGCCCGGCGCGTACCGCACGCGCCGCTCCTCACCCGTGTCCTCGTCCTTGTGCCGGACGAACACCTCGTCCGGGTACTCGTCGGCCTTGGTCGCCGGGATCAGCCAGGAACCGTCCTTCGGGTCGCCGTTCTTCGCGACCTCGTACAGCTCCTCGCCCGCGACGAAGCCCGAGTAGGACATCAGACCCTCGTACACGGCGCCGAGCTGGTTGATGCCGAGCTGGGCGTAGGAGATGAAGCCGCCGCGTTCGCGCCTCTTGCCGCGCGTCAGCATCAGCAGGCGCAGCACCCGGTACAGCGTCTCGTTGCGCAGGCGGGTGTCGATGAAGCGCTCCCCGCTGTCAGTATCAGCCTCCGCCTCGGCCTCCATGTCGACCCGGGGGTCGAGGACGGCGTCCCGCCCGATCAACCGGATGGCATCCGGCTCGAACAGCTTGGAGTGCAGCGGCTCGAACCGCAGCCCGAGGTCCTCCGAGGTCTTCGCGGTCACCGCCTCGGCCGACTCCGCGTCCACCCCGTGCGTGCGGCGCGGCCGGTATCCCTCCTGGACCTTGCTGAACAGCAGGTCCAGCGACTCGTACAGGTAGAAGCCCTTGCGGGACTTCTCGTCCACGAGGTCGCGCTCGGCGATCAACTCGCCCAACCGGCCCAGGCCGTACCCCATCTGGTACTCGGGGTAGTCCGAGGGCAGGATGCCCAGCTCCGGGCGGGCCTCCGCGTACAGCAGGAACAGCACCCGGTACAGGTAGCGCAGCGACTCGCGGGTCAACTGGCGTCCCAGCTCGGGGAGTTCCTTGACCTCGTCCGGGCGGACGCCGGCCTCGCGCAGCCGGTCCAGCACCTCGTTGGCGATCAACTCCACGCTCAGCCGCAGGCCGTCCCGCAGCTCGCTGGAGACACCCACCGCGTGCTTCGTCGACTTGTCGAGGAGCGTGGCGAGGGGGTTCTCGCCGCCCTCCTCCGGCGTGCGCAGCGAGTCCGCGCCGAACAGGGTGGCCACCGTGTCGAGTTCGCCCCCCGCCTTGGTGTCGTTGCGCTCCAGCGCCGCGTCCAGCGACACCGCCAAGTAGCGGCCCTCGCCCCATGCGGCCCGGTCGGCGAGGACGACCACGCCGCCGACCAGGAGCAGGACGTAGCGCGGAGCGTCCTCGCACGCGAACAGGAACGAGGCGAGCTTGGAGCCGGTGGTGACGGTGTGTTGGCCGTCCAGGCGCAGTTCGTCCAGGAGGCGTCCCGCGCCGTCGGGGTCCAGGGCGTCGTCGGGCTCGGCCGACCAGCCGCAGTCCAGGGCGACGAGGTCCTTCTCCGCGTGCGCGACGGTCACCTCGTGGGACTGGTCGGCGCGGGCGACGGTGAGCGTGCCCGGCTTGGCGTCGAAGCCGAGCGCGTGCAGCACCTCCGCGTTGAGGGCGCGGACGCGGTCGCGCCACTCGGGGGCGTCGTACGTCACGGCGTCCTCGCCGGTCGCCGCACGCTCCTCGTCCATCGTGAAGTAGGAGCGCGCCGCGAAGTAGGCGCGGCGCAGCGCCCGCAGGCCCGCGCGCGGGGTGACCGGCAGCGCGCCCTCGGGGCGCTCGGCGCTGGCGGCGTCCTCCTCGCGCTGCTTCCACTCGGCGAGCAGACCGGACTTGAGGTCCTTGGGGAGGACCTCGGCGAGGTAGTGCGCGGAGAAGTAGTCGCCGCGGTTGACCAGGCTGTCGTACGTCATCTTCGTGAACCTCTGGGGACTCGGTCAGGCGGCGTGGGCGGTGGCGGGGGCCAGGACGGCGAGCACGCGTAGCATCGGGCGGCCGGTGGTGAGGAGGGAGTCCGCGAGGGAGGCGAGGCGTTCGCGGGTGCCGGTGGGCGCGGCGCCGCCGCCCGTCAGCGTCGGCTGCTCCCACGAGCCCAGGCGGGCCTTGTACTCCTCGATGGGGGCCCTCAGTGGCTCGTCCCACGCCTCGCGGCGGAGCTCCAGGAAAGCCTCCGCGGTGTCCAGGACGCCGGGGATCGCCTCGGCGAGGCGGGCCGTGTCGTGTGCGAGGCCCGGGTTCGCCATCGTCGGGCCGACCTGAGCGCGGCGCAGTACCGCCACCATGTCGTCGTCGACCTCGCCGTCCGCGGTGACCGCCATCCACTTGACGACGGTCGGGCGGCCGAGCGCGTTGGAGTAGATGCCCTGGACGAGGTAGGTGGGGCGGGACACGTCGGCGGTCAGTACCGGCGCCTCCTGGCGGTCCAGGCGGACGAGGACCTTGTCCGTGAGCCACTCCATGACCGGGTGCAGGTCGGTCAGCAGGGAGATGTCGGGCCAGCTGGACGTCGCCGAGGCGCGGGCGCGGGTGAGGCTGTGGTCGGCGAGCCGCCGGCTGAAGGTGACCTTCAGGCGGTCGCGCAGGCCCTGTTCACGGACGTAGTCCGGGGGCAGCGCCTTCAGACGGTGCACCAGGTCGGAGGGCGGGACGAAGGAGAGCAGGCCGGTCTCGGGGTCAGCGGACAGGTCAAGGCGGTCGTGGGCGTCCGGGTAGACCTCGCGCAGCGCCTCGTCCAGGAACTCGCGGGCGGAGGCGAACAGCCGGGGCACGTGGGCCTTCGGCGCCGCCCCGGTCCCGTGGCCCGCGTCGCCCGTGGCGTCCTCTTCCGGTTCCTCGTTGACGGGGCCGAAGAAGTCGGCGAGGAAGTCGTCCACGCCGTCGTCGGTGTCGGAGGCGCGGTCGGTGTCCAGGGACTCGTCCACGGTGCGGCCCCGCAGCAGGTCCTGGATGAGGGACTTCTCCTCGGCCTCCGCCCGGTACAGGCCGGACACCGCCTCCGCCGTGCCCAGCGACTGGTGGGCCTGCTCCTCGCGTTCCAGCAGGCGCTCGGCGACGAGGGTGTCGTCCTTCGCGCCGTCGACGGAGCTGGTCAGGATCAGCGCCCGGAACTGCGGCTGGTGCGCCTGCCCGTAGCGGTCGATGCGGCCGTTGCGCTGCTCGATGCGGATGAGCGACCAGGGCACGTCGTAGTGGACGAGCTGGTGGCACTGGCGGTGCAGGTTGACGCCCTCGGAGGCGACGTCGCCGGTGAACAGGATGCGTACGGGCGTGTCCGCGAGGCCGAAGTCCTCCACGCACTGCATCTGCTGCTCGTCGGACAGGCCGCCGTGCATGACGCGGGCCGCCTCCTCAGCGGCCTTGCCCTTGAAGCCGAGGGCCCCCGGCACGGTCCGCGCCAGCCACTCCAGGGTCTGTACGCGCTCGGAGAAGACCACGACCCGGGTGTCGGACTTCGGGCCGACCCCGATCTCCCGCAACAGCTCCAGCAGCGCGCCGAACTTGCCCGAGTCCTCCTCCGCCATGCCCGAGGCCAGCTCCAGCAGCCGGTGCAGGGCCGCGCGTTCGGCGGCCGTCGTCTCCGGGGTGTCCTTCTTCTCCAGCGTCTTGATGCGGGTGGCGACCGTGGCCTTCAGCGCCGTGTGGGAGGAGAGGAAGGACTTCAGCAGGGTGTACGGGAACAGGGGGACGTCGCTGACCGACTTGGAACCGTCGGACGGCAGCCAGACGGCGGCCAGTTCCTCGAAGACCTTCTCCTCGGCGGGGGTGGCCGTCACCCGGATCGAGCGGGAGGGGCCGCGGTCCGCCCACTGGCCCTTCATCTGCTCGCGCACCTCGGGGCTGACCTTCGTACGCCGGATGAACAGGTGCTTGATGTCCTCGGCGCGGTAGTGCTCGGGGTCGCGGATCGCGGCCGGGTCGAGGAGGGAGATCAGCTCGGCGAAGGAGCGGGCGTCGCCGTTGTGCGGGGTCGCGGAGGCCAGCAGGAGGGCGTCGGTGTGCGGGGCGAGGGTGCGGGCCAGCTGGTTGCGCAGAGAGCCCTTGTTGATGAGGTTGTGCGACTCGTCGATGACGACCGCGTCCCAGGTGATCCGCTCCAGGTGGTGCTTGTACTGGTCGGTATTCTTCAGGGTGTCGATGGAGACGATGACGCGCTTGAAGTACGTGAACGGGTTGCGGCCGGCGGGGATCTCCCGCTGGATGCGCTCGATGCCCACCGAGTCCAGGCGCACCAGCGGGATCGCGAACCGCGTCCACAGCTCGTGCTGGAACTGCTCCAGCACGTGCTGCGGGGTGACGACGAGGATGCGCTCGCCGCGGCCGCGGCGGATCAGCTCGGCGAGGGTGAGGCCGATCTCCAGGGTCTTTCCGAGGCCGACGACGTCCGCGATGAGCACGCGGGGGCGCAGGTTGCGGCCCGACAGCGCGAGTTGCGCGGGGCGCTGCTGGTAAGGGAGCGAGTCCAGGAGGAAGGAGTCCGCGAGGGCGAGGCCGCGCTCGGCCTGCGGGAGCGGAGTCTTGCGCAGGACCGCCTCCAGGAACAGGCGCGAGCGGCGGAAGTTGGGCGAGTCGTCCCGCACCAGGCGGGTCCGCCTCGGGTCGAGCAGTTCGATCCGGTCCAGGCCGGTGAAGAACACCGCCTCCTGGTCGCGCACGAAGTCCGACGCGCCGACGGCCTCGATCCGGGCACCGTCGTGCTCGGTCCGCGTCGCGTTGCGGACCAGCCACACCTCGTCCCGTACGAGGATCTGGGCGCCCGGCGGGAACTGGGCGTCCTGGCCACTCGCCGCGGGAGCCGTGGTGAGGTCGGCGGTCACTCGGGTGCCTCCTGAGTCGTCGTATCGAGGTGTTGGGGGTGGGGCCGCGTCAGATGCGACGCCCGTGCCGGCGTGCGGCCGGTTCGGGCACCGGTCAAGGGTGGCGTGGAAGGTGCTGGGTCACGGTCAGGAGGTCCGGCTCGGTACGAAGGGCGCTCCGGCCGCGTAGGCGGCCCGGATGCGCTCTGCCGTTTTGCGCGCCTGCACCGAGTGGCGCAGGGTGCCCGGCGGCCCCGCGCGGTGCTGAGGCGACTTCGCGGGACGGCTCGGCGTCGGCCGATCCCCGTGGGTGCCTTCCGAGGTGTCGCCAGGTGCGGACGTGGCGGGCGCCGGGGTTTCGGGCGTCTCCGTGACCGTGGGCGGTACCGGGAGCGTGGGTGGGGGTGTGGGTACCACCGTGTCGGCCGTGGGCGCCGGCTCCTGCTCGGCCGAGGCGGTCGCCGTGGACACGTCCGGGAAGGGGACGGGGGGCGGCGGGGCGGGTGCGGGCAGCGGCAGGGTCGGGGTGTGCTGCTGTGCGGTGTGGGCGGTGAGCCGCCTGCGCGCCTGGGCGATCTTCAGCCCGTGGGCCTCGACGACCGAGCGGCATCGCTGCACCACCTCGACCAGCGGCGGACGGTCCTGCGCGCGGTGGGCCAGCATGTCGGTCAGCAGCGGCACCAGGTCGGCGGGGGCGTCCGACAGGTCGGGGGCCGCATCGGGGTCGGTGACCAGGTGGAAGACCATGTAGGGCGTCGCCGCCTGGTGCGGGTAGTGGCCGGCTGCCGAGAACAGCAGCACCGCACCGAGCGCGTAGACGTCCACGGCGGGCGTCAGCGGCTTCTCGCCGGCCGCCTGCTCCGGGGCCATGCAGACCGGGGTGCCGACGACCTGGTGGGGCGCGGTGAGCGACACGCTCGACTCGGCGAAGGCGGCCAGGCCGAAGTCGATGATCTTCGGGCCGTTCGGGCCGAGGAGGATGTTCGCCGGTTTGAGGTCGCGGTGCAGCAGACCCTGTGTGTGGACGGCCGACAGTGCCTCGGCGAGGATCGCGCCGAGCGCGGCGGTGAGGACCGACGGCAGCGGTCCGTGCGTCTCCACATGCCGGGCGAGGTCGGGGCCGGCCACGTACTCGGTGGCCAGCCACGGCTGCTCCGCCTCCGCGTCCGCTCCCAGGAACGCCGCGATCCGCGGACCCCAGATGGTCTTGAGGACCTCGATCTCCTGCGCGAACCGTCCGCGGGACTCCGAGTCCACGACCGACGGCTTGATCACCTTCACCGCGGCGGGTTCGCCACCGAGCGACTCCCCGAGGAAGACCTGGCCCATGCCTCCCTGGCCGATCCGGCCGAGGAGTTCGAAGTCGCCCAGCGAGAGCGGGTCCTCGGGATTCAGGGGCGTGATCTGCACGTGTGTCCTCGTAATGTGGTGGTGGCGAGCGTCTGATCAGCCGCGATGCGCGCCTGAAGACACGGTAGTGGATGCGGTCGAGGCCGGGAACGCGGATGGCGGGATGGAGATATCAACCTCTTGAGGAGGAGAACGCGTGAAGAGTCCGACTGGGTCACGCGATGATCGTCATGTCACGTCCCGCGCGGCAGCAATTGGCCGCCCGTGAGTCCGCCCGACAGCAGCCGTGCCGTCTCCTCCGCCAGCCGCGTCGCCCGCTGCGCCTCCGCCCGGAGCGCGTGCACGTGCCGGAACGCCTCCCCGTACCGCCGCTGCTCCTCCAGCGGCAGCAGGGGCACGCGCAGCCGGCCCGGACTGACGGTCAGCGCCGTACTGCCCGTCGACGCGCCCGCGATGTTCTCCTCCGCGCCGAGGAACCCGGCGAGGAACCAGGCGTCCAGGCGTGCCGGGTCCGGCCGGAAGAGGTGGACCTGAGGGCCGGGCAGTGCGCCGGCGTCCTCCTCGCCCGCGACCCGGGCCATGGGGCCGTCCGTGCTCGCCACCCCTCGTACGAGGACGTCCCCGACAGCGATCACGGGTGCTGTGTCGTCGTGCAGCACCATCGGCTCTCCTGTAGGGCCTGACCCGGTCGCGATGTCCGAGCCGGTGAGCACCGCCCGTGGCTCGGGCCTCCCGTCCCCGCCGCTCGCGGCTTGTCCCCTGCCGCGCACGTTGTCGGGCGGCGTGCGCAGCAGGGTGAGCGCTCCACCGCGCGACAGGTCGGATGCCGTAACCGTCCGCCACTCGCGGGCCGAGGCGCCCGCCGCACTCCAGCCCTCCTGACCCGCCGTCCGAGCGAGGGACTTCGCGGCCTCGGCGAGGCTCCGGCGTATGGCGTCGGCCTCCACCGACAGCTCCGCCGGGTCGACCTCGGCCCGTGACGCCCGTACGAGCCGCGCCGGGGTCAGATCCACCACGTCGTCCAGCAGGTCCACCACGCTGGCCGCGTGTGCGACGCCGGGTTCGCCCTCGTACGTGTCCGGGCTCTCCGTGAACGCCCGCCACGCACCCAGGGCACGCGCCGTGATCCCCGCCCAGTCCGGTGAGGCGGACCGGTTCACGCCCCGCGTCCGGGCGGTCGTCGCCGTTCCACCGCGCCCGCCCGCCGTCGCAGCGTCCGCCGCCGTGTCCACGAACAGCACCGACTTGCGCTCCGGACCGCCCGGCTCGGGCCGTTGCAGTACCCAGATCTGCAGACCGACGTGCAGCGGCACCGCCGTGCCGACCGGCAGCGCGATCACCGCGCGCAGCGCCCCGTCGCGTACCAGCTCCGCCCGTACGCGACGGCCCGACGCGCGGCCGGCCATCGCGGGCGGCAGGAGCAGGGCCGCGTAGCCGCCGGGCGTCAGATGGGCGAGCGCGTGCTGTACCCAGGCCAGCTCCGACTCGGCGCGCGGCGGCACGCCGTACGCCCAGCGCGGGTCGTACGCGAGCTCGTCGTGACCCCAGTCCCGGACGCCGAACGGCGGGTTGCACAGCACCGCGTCGGCGACCAGGCCGGGGAAGGAATCCGCGCGGAGGCTGTCGGCGGCGTGCACGGTGACCGTGGCCTCCGGGGCCGTCAGCATCAGGCTCACGGCGCTGCGCCGGGCCTGCACGGGAAGCGTGTCCTGGCCGTACAGCTCGCGTGCGCCCCGGCGGGCGGCGGCCGCCAGAAGGGTGCCGCTGCCACACGCCGGGTCGAGGACGCGGGCCGGGGATCCGGGGATCAGGCGGGCGAGCAGGTCCGCGAGCGGCGCGGGGGTCTGGTACGCGCCCGACGCGGCGCTGTCCTCCAGTTCCCGCTCCGCCAGCACGCCCAGCGCGGCCTGACTGCCCTCGTCGCGTACACACGCGTACAACGCGCGCAGCACCGCCGCGTCGCCTGTCTCGAATCGGACCGTCTCCGCGTCCGGCACGGCGTCGGCCGTGGACGCCGCGTCGCGCTGTGCGCGGGTGGCGAGCTCGGCGTCCGGCAACTGCGTGGCGGCGGTCAGCTCTTCCGGCGAGCGGGCCGCCGCCGCGAGAACGAGGAGCAGGAGATCCGACGTACCGCCGCCGTGTGCGTGCAGGCGGAGGGTCGTCCGCAGTTCCTCCGACGGGGTCGCCGCCGAGGCGTGACCGCGCGAGGTGAGCCAGGCACGCACGGACTCCAGGTCGTACAGCGGACTGCTCTCCGTGCCGCCGGACGGCTCGGGGAAATCCTCGTGCCGGCGGCGCCAGTTGCTGACGGTGGCGCGCGTGACGCCCGCGATGCGGGAGATCTCGGCGGCTGTCACCTGGGCGGACGGTGCGGGTGGCTGCGACATGGGTGTGGGTCCTGGCTCCGATGGGCGGGCGTGATCACACCCTACAGCACGGGTCAACTCTTGGAATCTGTTTGACGACGCTTTCAGTGTCATGCTTTCATGAAATTGCTTCCGGTGGTGAGCAACGCTCCCCGGCGTGAAGCGTGAGTTCCTTGCCACAGCCACGTCTTTGAGTGCCCAGCCCCTTGCCCTGCTCCAACGCCTCTCGGCGGGGCGCCGGGGGACGCACGGCGCCTCGGGGCCAGGCGGCGGCCGATCGACCATCACCCAGGGGGACACCCATGCGCCTGACCATGCCGAGCGGCACCCCGGAAGGAATCCCGCTCACCGTCATGCCGTTCCGTGAGGACGCGGTCATCGGAACCATGTCGCTCGCGACGCTCGTGCGTCTCGTGCCGTCACCGCGTCAGGAGGAGGACCCGCGAGTCCTCAAGGCCGCGTCCGGGCACGACCGGCGGCACGCCGAGCTGCGCGCGACCGTGCAGCGGACGCTGAAGTCCCAGAAGGGCAAGAACATCCCGGCCTACGCCGAGTACATCGCCGCCGGCATCCTCGGCAAGCACGGCTCCGCCTGGTCCACGCCCCCGGTCACGCTCTGGCACGCCGGCGAGATCGCCGCGATGAGCGACGAGCTGGTCCCCGACTCGGGCCTGCGGACGCTGACCCTCGCCCCGGACGCCATGGTGATCGCCATCGACGGCGAGACCCAGACCACCGCCTGGCACGACATCTACCAGGACCCGGAATCCTTCGGCCTCACCTACACCGAGCTCAGTCTGCGGGTCCGTATCCCCTTCGAGCTCTACCTCGGGATCTCCCCGGCAGACGCGCGGCAGATCTTCTACGACCGCAACGTCAAGGGCATCGACGTCGCCAAGAACCTGGCCATGTCCATGGACCAGCGTGACCTCGCCACCCGCCTCGCCTACACCGTCGGCGAGAAGCTCGAGGTCG
Source organism: Streptomyces sp. NPDC001507 (assembly GCF_042894765.1). Lineage (NCBI taxonomy): Bacteria > Bacillati > Actinomycetota > Actinomycetes > Kitasatosporales > Streptomycetaceae > Streptomyces > Streptomyces sp. NPDC001507. The sequence continues at coordinate 27,419 of NZ_JBIAVV010000006.1, read as the reverse complement.
AGTCGAACGGTCAGCGGATGCCGTTCGGCACGCTGGTCAACGCCGGCAAGCGGCAGCTCACCAGGACCGACAAGGAGGTCGTGACCCTGTCCGCGCTGCGGACGCTGATCGTCACCACCGTCTTCGGCAGCAAGGGTGTGCAGTACTCGGCGGCCAACGTTCACGCGGACGACCTGCCGTCCAACACCGACGCCGACGAGGTGGAGACGGTCGTCGTCCGTCTGGTGTCCCGGCTGATCGGGGGCCGCTTCCCGGACTTCGCCCGGCGCAGCGCGATCACCGCCCCGGCCGTGATGGCAGGCCTCGGAGTCCTGCTGCACCGCGCCACCCCCTGGTGCGCCCCCGGCGACGCCATGAACTACGAGACGGTCGAGCACCTGCTCGCCCAGGTCCGTTGGGAGCGTGAACCCGTCTACTGGGACGGCGTCTGCGCGAGCGTCGGCTCCACCGGCCGGCTCAACTTCAGCGGCGGCGTGAAGGACTCCGCCGGCCGCGTCGCGGGCGCCCTCCTCGACCCGAACAGCGGGTTGGGCCAGAAGATCCGGGGGATGCGGAGCTGAACAGGCCTACGGCGCCGGTTCATTGACGCCGAGACCTTCTCAGCCGACGCCTCGCGCGGGACGAGGTCCCACCTTCGGGCATGGCCCACGGCTCCCGACCGCACGTATCCGTGGGCGGCCAGGCTGCGATGCCGGGCGCCCGGGCCGGCTCGGGCCGACAGGTCCGACCGGGGCGGGGCGACCCCGCTTCCGTCAGCGTGCGCGCCCTCTCTTTGCGCCGTCCGTCAGTCCCCTTCTCTTTCTCTCCACATGCATCCAAGGAATGGAATCATGAGCTACCCGAACACCCCCGGCACGCAGTCCTCCGCGTCCCCTTCGTCCCCGTACGCCGTCCGCGCCGCAGCCGCGGACAACCCGCAGCACCGGAGACCGGCCGGGCAGGCCCTGGCTTCAGACGTATCCGGCATGGTGCCGCAGACGTCTCCCGTCTCCGCGCCGTCGTCGGCCGGGAGGAAGCCGTCGCGGCGCGGAACGCGGCCCACCCACGACGGCGCACGGCTCCTCGCGCTGATCGCGGCGCCCCTGGCACGTTCGCGCAGGACCGTCCTCGCCGTGGCCGGGGCGGCCGTGGGCTGCTTCCTGTGCGCCTGCACCGGCATCGGCGGCACCCAGACCGACACGGCGACGCCGGCGGCCACCGTCAGCGCCTCGCGGGACACTCAGAGCGCCGAGGACGGGCAGAACTCCCAGGACGACTCCGGCGGTGACACCTTCACCGTCGCGCTGGACAAGACCGCCACGTGGAACAACGGCGTCAAGGCGCACCTGAGCGGCTTCGGTCGGGGCACCTCCGGCGAGTACGCCAGCCCGTCCGGCAAGGCCTACCTGTCCTTCTCCGTCACGCTGCAGAACGGCTCCAAGTCCTCGATCGACCTGAGCATGGTCAGCCTGTCCTGCCCGGACGGAGCCGACGAGATCTTCGACACGGACGCCGGCTTCAGCGGCAGTCCGGACACGCACGTGCTGCCGGGCAAGTCGGGGACCTGGAAGGCGGCCTGCGTGTTCCCCAAGACGGCCAAGAGCGCCCAGATCGAGATCGAGCCGATGGACACCTCCGGCTCCGGCTGGTACCGCACGGCCATCTTCACCGGCCAGGTGCAGTAGCCCGGACCACGGGCGGGACCCCGCTGGGTGCCCTCGTCGTCTCCGCGGCGGCTCACCCCTCCGCCGGCATCGGCTGCACGCCGATGCCCCGCGCCCACGGGCCCGCCCCCATCCATGCCCGATCGCACACCCTGTGCGGCCCCGACCACACCACCACCCGCGACCTGGAAGGCCATCGTGACGAACACCGAGCGCACAGAGCTGATCCGTCGCTTCGCCGACGACTTCACCGCCCTGCAGGAGGCCGTCCTCGCGCGCATGAACGGGATGTGCGCTCCGGAGACCGCCACGGCCTTGGAACACGCCTCGCTCGCCGGTCCCATCACCGTCGCTCTCGCCCACGCCGACGTCCTCGCTCGCGGAGCCGTCCGGCGCGCGGAGTTCTCGGCGCAGCCCCCCGAGCGGCTGCGTCGGCTGCGAGCCCACGCACGCACGGTGCGACGGGCCCGGTCGCAGGCGGAGGCCGTGTACAAGGAGCAGCGGGCCCGCCGTCTCGCCGAACGCTCCCGGCCGGTGGACATGCTGGAACTGAGGGTGGCGCGGATGGCATCCCCAGCTGCCTTCGGCGAGGCCCTGCGACAGGAACTGCGCGACAGGGGGCTGCCGGACGGCACGCCGCAGGCGCCGGAGAGCGACCTCGCGCAGTGGGCCTGGGACCGGGAAACGGCGGGCGGCGAACTGCCGGGACCGGTGCGCGCACTGCGGGACTGCGACGACGACGACTTCGTTCAGGCCCTCTTGCGCGATGCCCGCGAGGAGGAGAACCCGAACCTCCCGCACGACGCGGTCGTCGAACGGTGGAGCCGCCACGCCCGTGCCGCGCTGGCCTGGGGCCGCTACGCGATCGGACAGGCCGAACGGGACGCGCTCGCCCATCCCCTCTCCGTACGGCGCACCCGGCTTGACGCTCTGGACGACGCGTACCAGGACACCGCGGTTCTCGCTGCCCGCTCACGCGAGGCCCTGCTCCGGGTCACGGACCTCCAGGACCGGATGCTGGCCTGCGTCTCCACGCAGCCCTTCGCGGAGCTCATCGCGCGGTGTCGCGCCGCGGCTCTGGCGCGCTTCGCCGACGCCGAGCCCGAGGTGTGGCACAGCGTGCGTGAGCTTACGCTCGGGCACCAGGCGCACTGCCCCGAAGTCGCCGATGGTTGCCCGCGCTGTCACCGCACTCTCGCCGCCGTCGTCGCCGATGCCCGTCCCGCCGGAACGGGCGAGGACGGCGGCGGCGAACCTCCGACGAGAACTCTTCCGGCCGACGTGGACCGCTACGCAGTGCTCCCCGACCTTCCCGACAGCGCCGTCGTGGCCGTCGCCGACGCCGCGGTCGGTGACGAGTCCGCACTGTGCGGCTACGGCTGGGCCGCAGAGGACGGGACCGCCGGATACGGCGACTCCCTGGCCTCGAGCAGCGGCGAAGCCGAAGTCATCGGGGTCTGCGCGGCCGCCCTCAGCCTCCTCGAGCACCACCGGGACGCACCCGTAGTCATCCTGTGTGACAGCACCGAGGCAGTCGACGCCGTCAACACGGCCCTGCGCTCCGCCGACCCGAGCGCCGCCCACCGCACCCTCCTCTTCCCAGAGAGCCGGAAGTTGATGGACCGCCTGTCGCGTCACCGCCACCGCGTCCAGGTCCGGTGGCTGAAAGGCCACATCGGTCACGATCTCAACGAAACCGCCGACGCCCTCGCCGGCCTCGCCCTGCGGCGCGCCGGCGGCCGAATCCCTCCGTCCGCCGCACGGAAGGAGGAGGCGCGCATCCTGCGCTCGCTCGGCTCCGGTGGTTGCCCTCGTCCGGCTGCTGCTTGACCCCGTCGGTCATCCCTCTGGCTTGCACACATCTCCTTCACGAGTAGCCTTTGACGGCAGGGAACCTGCAGTTGATGGCCGATTTCGGCTCACTGCGCAGGTACCGCGTCGGACCGCTTGTGAGAAGTGGTGGGGGATGAGGGGATACGCCTTCGTGCGGCGTGCGGCGTTACGTCGTGCCGGGCGGTGACGGTCGAGGGCTGCGAGGCCGAGTGGCTCGGCGCGCGAGGGGTGTTGGGCAGCGGCCTGTCACCCGTGGCGGGCTCGGGTGATTCACGGACCGTTTCATGCTCGCGGGATTTCATGAACGGAGCATCGTAACCTCTCTTTTGGGGACAGAGTGGACCATTCTTATCAGGCGTGGCAGGAAGTGCTGGCCGAGGAGTTCTTCGGACGGCAGCACGCCGGCCACCCGACGCTGTTCTACGTCGATGACGACGTGGAGCGGGAACTCAGGCACGGATACGGCATAGAGGAGCCCCTCGCCAGGTGCGTGGGCAGGTTCCTGCGGTTGGGGACCGCGGAACCGTACAGCGCACTGGACGACTACCGCTGGCGCAGGCGCCAGCAGGACCAGGGCGGCGTGCCCGCCTTCCTGCCGCTGCTGGCCTGCTCGGTGCTGGCCGCGACCCGGATGGTGAACGACGGGAACCACCGGGCCACCGCCTACCACGCCCGCTTCTCCGAGCTGCTGACGGGCGACGAGAAGCAACTGGGCAGCCACCACTACGAGTCCGTCTCCCGCATGTGGCAGGTGCTTGCCTCCTGGCAGCACAGCCAGAAGGGCGCGCGGGGCCTGTGCACCATTCCCGCCCCCGCCGACCTGCCCGCCAACCGCAGCAGGATCGGGTTCGCCCAGTCACAGGCGCTCCTCAGCGGCGCGGACCGGTCCTTCATGCCGAAGTTCTTCCGGTCGTTGCTGGAGCACGGCACGACCTGGCCGCTGCCGGGTGAGACGCTCCTCGCCCAGATCGAGATCCGGGGCATGGAGCAGCACTTCTCCAAGGGCTTCCGCAACACCCTGCAGGAGGAGGAGTTCCGTCCCCTCCTCGCCAGGCTGATCGGCAACTACGCCGCTTCCTGGGACGGTTCGGACGAGCTGGTGCCCACCGGTGTCATCCGGGCCGAACTCCTGGTGCGGCTGGACGCGGGGCGTCTCAGCTGGGTGGCGCGCCTGCGGTCTGCGGAGCGGACGAAGCTCATCGAGCTCAAGGGCGGCGTCCTCCTCGAACAACTCGGGGACACCGCCTACTACGAGGTGACGGGCCTGCCCGCCCCGAGCGCGGACACCCTCACCAGGGGCATCCGCCGCGAGGGGCAAAATCTGGTGCTCAGCCGCCCCTCCTGCTCCGTCCTGGTGCTCGCACGGGACGACGTGCTCGGCGTCTGGGCCGCCACCGACGGCTTTCGCCCGGGAGAGGCACACGTGGTGCTCGCCGCCCCTACCGCGCAGCGGGACGTGCAGAGGCTGCTGGACAAGGCCGCGACCACGGGCCGGAGCGCCGACACCAGCAAGCTGCCCTGGGTGCCGCGGGGGTGGTCCCTGCACAAGCCCGTCACCTTCGCCGACGCGGTCACCCTGCGCCGGGCACTCCAGGAGATCCAGGGCGCGGTCGGCCTCCTGCAGCCCCCGGCCCAGTTCAAGCTCCGCCTGGAGGGTGGCCTGAAACTCGCACCGTCGCTCGGTTCCCACGTGTATCTGCGGGGAGGCGAGCCCCAAGTGGTCCTCCCGGACGCCACGGAGGGCACGGGCACCCTCCTGATCGACGGAAAGGAGCGGCCCGAGCTCGAGAAGGCGGTCGCCGCGGGCTGTCCCGTCCCCCTCGCCGTGCTCCGGCTGGAACCGGGCCGGCACACGGTCAACTACGCAGGCGTGGAGATCGGCTTCGCCACCGCGGACCAAGCCGTCGTCGAGCCGAAGATGACCGAGGTCTGCGGCTTCACCGTCGTGGACGGCAAGGCCTTCGAATCACCCTCTCTCCTCGTCGAGCACAACCTGCCGACCGGTATCACCGGCGCCCACTGCACGAGTGCCGCGGACCGGGACGCTGCTGCCGTCATGGAACTGTGCCGTCGGGACGCGGACGAGGTGCTGTTCGCGGCGGCTGACGGACGGCTGTGGACGATAGAGCCCCCGGAGCAACCTGACTGGTGGACGGAACGCCTCACCGACACCCCCGCCCCGCTCCGCTTCGAGGCCGACTTCCACGGCATCGGCGGCTGGCTCTTGGAGCGCCGGAGCGGACGCTGGAAGGGCCGCCCCGTGAACCCCGCAGCGCCGAAGCCGAAGAGCGCCGGCAACTCGCGGGCATGGGCCCGCGCGGTTCTCAACGCCCAGCAGGCGTCCGCCGAGACCTCGTGGGCCGCGTACGTGCAGGCAGCGAAGGAGCTGGACCGATGACGGGACCGATGAGCAGTAGCGAGTTCGGTGAGATCCTGCTGCGCTGGCTGAGCGAGAGCCGCGGAGGCAGGGCGTCCGCACTGCGCGCCGGTGTCCGCGGCCAGGCCCAGGCATGGGACCTGGAGCTGAAGGAGTACGCCGACTGGGACTGGATGCGCAAGGCCGCCGCCCTCGGCTTCATCGACGTGGACCTGCGCGCCGACCGCTGGTCGGTGGCCCCGCCGGTGCTGACGCGGCTGCCCCACGCCGACGGCCTCGCGTTGCTGACCGGCGCGCGTACCGCGCAGATCAGCACGCGCGTCGAGGAGGCGGCACAGGAGTGGATGGAGCTGATCACCGTCCCTCACCGGCCGGAGGCCGGTGAGGCGCCGCTGCCGAACACCCTCCTGTTCCAGTACGAGGACCCGCGGACCCTGCAGGAAGCTGCCGAGCTCCTCGGGGCCCGCTATGTTCCCTGCGCAGCCCGGCAGTTGATGGAGCTGCTTCCGCAGGCGGCGCTGGGCCCCGAGTCCGCACCGCCCGGTGGGAGCACCGCCGGCACGCTGGAGAGGTACGAGCTGCGCCGCCAGCGGTTCGTCCCGGTGGAAAGGGACGACGAGGACGGCCTGTACCGGTGGCGGGGGGCCGACTACGCACGTCTGACCCGGGTCCGCCGCAACAACGTCTTTTATGCGGTGGAACGCGAGACCGGCGTCTACCTGGAGCTCGCCCGCCATCGCACGGGCGCGCTGCGGTGGCGGCCGGAAGGCAACAGGGGCCGGGCCGGCATCGGCAGGCTCCTGGTCGACCGGTACGCACCCCTGCCCGCACTGCACGAGCGTGCGGCCGTCCTGTGCAGCGGCTTTCCGCCGTCGGTGGGCAAGCAGGCGCAGACCCGCGCGTACGACAATGTGCCGAGGGCACACGCCGAGGCGATCGCGGCCTCGCTGCAGCAGAACCTGGAGATCACGCCGCGACCCGTGGCGGCCGCCGGCGGGAGGACCACGTGAGCGTCGAACAGCAGACAGCGGCGGTCACGAACACCGATGTCCAGGACGTCATGGGCACGTTCGATGACCTGCGCAGCGCGCTCTTCCGCTACTACGACACCCCGTTCGGCGTCGACGACCGTTCCGTCATGGAGGAACGGCGCAACCTTCTGAACCGGGACAACGGGGCCTGGCGCAGCCCGCTGATCGAGCTGCGCCCGCAGTACGCCTCCCGGGGTGTCGGCATCGCGGACTCCTTCGCCGAGGCAGGGGCACACCCTGACGCGGCTGAGTTCGCCCGCTTCACTCTCCCCGACGGCGTGACCAGCCTCTACCAGCACCAGCATGATGCCCTGGTCGCCGCCTGCGAGGGCAAGGACTTCGTGGTCACCGCAGGCACCGGTTCCGGCAAGACGGAGTCCTTCCTGCTGCCGGTCCTCGCCGACCTGGTCGCCGAGTCCGCACACTGGCAGGGCACCCGTGCGGTGCAGCGGGAATGGTGGCAGGGAGACGGCGACTACAGGCCCAGCCGGCAGAGCGAGCACGGGCACCCCGCCGCCATGCGCGTGCTGATTCTCTATCCCACCAACGCCCTCGCCGACGACCAGCTGGTCCGGCTCCGGAAGTCGCTGGACAGCCGCGAGGCTCACGTATGGCTGGACCGGAAGCGCAACGGGCACCGCTTCTACTTCGGCCGTTACACCGGAGCCACCCCCGTCTCCGGCAGCCGCGACTCCGAGCCGGCGAACTTCCGTCTCCGGCAGTACCTGCGAGAGGTCCAGGAACGGCAGCGCAAGGCCGACCAGAAGCTCGACGTGGAACTCCGGCCCTTCATCCCGCGCCTCGGCGGAGCGGAGATGCACGCCCGCTGGGACATGCAGGCCGCGCCACCGGACATCATGGTCACCAACTACTCGATGCTGAACATCATGCTGCTCCGCAAACAGGAGGAGCACGTCTTCAGCGCCACGAGGAAGTGGCTGGAGGAGACCCCTGGCGCCCGCTTCACCCTGATCCTCGACGAGCTGCACATGTACCGCGGCACGGCCGGTACCGAGGTGGCCTACCTGCTGCGGAACCTCCGCCACCGTCTCGGCCTCGACAAGAGTCCCGAGAAGCTGCGTGTGCTCGCCGCCTCCGCCTCCCTGGAGGCCGGCCGGGACGACGAGTTCCTCGACGGGTTCTTCGCCCTGCCCGGCTCCCGGCGCGTGATCATTCCTGGACAAGCGAAGGAGATCCATGGCGAGGGCGACCTGGCCGCACACGCCGAAACCTTCGCGCAGGCCGCGAATGCCTCCGCCACCCAAGCCGAAGCCGCCGCCCTGGCCAGGGACACCGGCCTCGGCCCGGCGCTCCAGCGCGCGCTCACACCCGGCGGCAGGCCTCGTGCTCTGCCCGTGCCCGAACTGGCGGCGAAACTCTTCCCGGACGTGCCCCGAGAACAGCGCCAGGACGCACTCCACGGAGTGCTGCGCATACTCGGCTCCGCCCAGGACCCCGAACTTCCCCAGGTCCGCGCCCACTTCTTCTTCCGGAACATCGAGGGCATCTGGGCCTGCTCCGACCCGCGGTGCCCCGACATCCCCGTGGAGCACGGCCCCGAACGCCGGGTCGGCCGGCTCTTCGCCGAGCCCACCTCCCGCTGCACCTGTGGCGCCCGCGTGCTGGAGCTTCTCTCCTGCCAGGCCTGCGGCGACCTCATGCTCGGGGGGTACGCCAGTCCCAAGGACACCCAGCGGCGCAAGTTCACCGGTGCCCTCCACACCGACTTCCCGGACCTGGACCTGCTCCCCGACGAGGCCAGTGGCGCACCCACCGCGGCGAACTACGTCGTGTACTGGCCGCGCACCAAGGGCCCCGGGCTCGACGACCCCGGCTGGCACGCGGGCCTGTCCGACGGCGGGCCGCAGGTCGAGTTCGAGTTCCGGCGCAGCGCCTACCAGCCTGCCACCGGCCGCCTGGAGAACCGGGACGTCCAGCACACCGGATGGTCGTTCCACATCTCCGTGCCCCTGGACAAGGAGAACAAGAAGCCGGCCTATGACCCGGCCCGGCTCCAGGCCTTCCCCACCCGCTGCCCCGCCTGCGGCGACGACTGGGAGATCAAGTACGACCGGGACGGCCGTTTCATCCCGCTGGAATCTCCCGACCGGCTGCGCAACGCGCCGGTCCGGCGCATGCGCACCGGTTTCTACAAGGTCAACCAGGTGCTGGTGACCGAAGCCCTCGGCCACCTCCCCGACGGCCGGCGCAAGGCGATCGCCTTCTCCGACAGCCGCGACGACGCCTCCGAGCTCGCCAGCGGTCTTGCCCTGCGCCACCACCAGGACCTTCTCCGCCTGCTCAGCGCCCAGGCCGTCGAGAACCAGGGGGATCCGTTCGGAGACCTTCAGCTGGTGAAGGCCCACTACGCCGGGGAGCCGGTCGATCGTGCGGCCGCCCGTGCCGCGATGGAAAGGCTACGGGACCGCGATCCGGCGGGCTGGGGGCGCCTGAAGGCGATTCTTGTCGACGACCTCGACGCCGAACCGGAACTCCTGCACGACCTGGAGCGGAAGTTCTCCGCACTGCCCTCGCTGGATGACCTTGCCTCCGACCTCGAAGGCATGCTGCTGAAGTACGGCACCAACCCCGCCGGTCCCGCGGCCTCACTCCAGCAGACCTCGGCCGGGCAGCCCTGGACCGCGCTCTACAACTGGGAGCGGGACCGGGAAGCGGTGGCCGAGACGCAGGCACAGGAGGAGCTGCTCAGCCGCCTCCGCTCCCGCCTCCGCCTCGAGACCATCGGAAGCCTCTTCTCCGGCGGCGGCCGTGACTTCGAATCGCTCGGACTCGGCTGGCTCTGCCTGCGCGACGACCGCTCGCCGCTGGAGCTCGGCCCGGACAGCGATCAGGCCGTGGCCCGTGCCAGTCTGCGGATTCTCGGCCTGATGCGGCGCTTCACCCGGATACGTGCCTCGCTGCAGAGGCCGCCTGCGCCTCTGAAGCGCTTCTGGCAGCAGGTCGCCGAACGCCAGGGCACCGATCTGCGGACAGTTGAGGACCGGGTGCTCGGCGTCTGGAAGGACGCCGTGGTGGACTACGTCATCAAGCCCGAGATGGTGGCGCTCCGCCCCGGCGAGAACAGGACCTGGACGTGTCGTTCCTGCCACCGGCCGCACCTCCACCCGGGCACCGGGCTGTGCACCAAGTGCCTGACCCCGCTGCCTGCCGTGCCCCAGCAGTACGGCGGAGTCCTCGAAGACGACTACTACGCGTGGAAGGCAGCCCACCGCACCGGTGACTTCCCCCTGCGCACGGCGGAGCTGACCGGCCAGACGGACCGGCTGGAGGCCCAGCGCAGGCAGAGCCTCTTCCAGGACGTCTTCCTCGGCGACAACGACGTTCCGGAGGCGGACGGTCTGGAACTGCTCTCCGTGACCACGACTATGGAGGCGGGTGTCGACATCGGCCCCCTCAACACCGTGATCATGGCCAACATGCCGCCCACCCGCTTCAACTACCAGCAGCGGGTGGGGCGCGCGGGCCGACGAAACAGCCCGATCGCCGTGGCCCTCACCGTCTGCCGCGGCCGCAGTCACGACGAGCACTACTTCGCCCGCCCGGAAGCCATCACCAACGACCCGACTCCGCCGCCCTACCTGGTCCTCGGCATGATCTCCGTTGTCCGGCGGGTTCTGCTGGCCGAGGTCCTGCGCCAGGCCTTCGAGCCGTTGCAACCCGAGGACCGCCGGAAGGGGCCGGACATGACGACCAACGTCCACGGGCAGTTCGGCCTCGCCGCCGACTGGCCGATGCATCGCGGTGCCGTCCGCCGCTGGATCGCCGAGCACCCGGACCGTGTCAGAGCCGCCGGCGCCGCCCTCCAGGCCGGAACCCCGGAGAACATCGCCGCCGTCGATCCGATCGCCGCCATCGACGAACTCCTCGTCCAGGTCGACGAGGTGGCAGCCCGGACGGTCGGCCACTCCGACCTCAGCCAGCGCCTTGCAGAGGCGGGCTTCCTGCCCATGTTCGGCTTCCCGACCCGCTCCCGCCTCCTCTACCGGAGCATCCCGCAGAATACCTTCCCCTGGCCGCCGGCCGACTCCGTCAACCGCGACCTGGCCGTCGCCCTGAGCAAGTTCGCACCGGGCAGCGAGACCCCGCAGGACGGCCGACTGCTCCGCTCCAGGGGAGTGGTCTCCCTCGTCCCGAGCGGGCGCGGGGTGCAGGCCGCCGAAGACCCCTTCGGACCCGAGCAGTTGGTCGCCATGTGCCGGATCTGCTCCCACGTGGACCCGCAGGCGGCCGTCGACCCGGAAACCGGGAACGCTGGCAACTGTCCCGCCTGCGGCGCGGAGAGCAAGTACTACAGGGCCGTCCCGTTCCGGGAGCCCGCGGGCTTCCGGGCCGCCCACGAGGCACGGGACTACGACGGCTACCGGGAACTCGGCTCCAACGCCACCAGCGCGCGGACCGCCACCGACCTGGAGAAGACCGCCCCCCGCATCCACCGTGCCGCCGACGACTGGATGGTCGTCCACACCGGCAGCGGCGACCGCTACATCGTCAACACCAACGCCGGAAAGCTCTTCCGGTTCGTCAAGAACACCGGCCCGTGGCGCGGATACCTCGCTCTGGACAACCCCAAGGCGGAAGCCGACCTGGAGATTGCCCTCGGCGCCACCCAGCACACCGACATGCTCTTCATCGGGGCCAAGAACGCCCTCGACACGAACCGGGGCCTCCGCTTCGACATTTCCAAGTCTCAGCAGATCGACGGCTTCCCCGAGGCTTACCACGGCCGGCGCGCTGCCTGGTACTCGCTGGCGGCCCTGCTGCGCCGCGCCGCCGCCCCGCACCTGGACGTGCAGCCGGAAGAACTCCTCAGCGGCATCCACGGCTCGGACGCCCCGGTGGCCGCTCCCGTCATGGCCTACCTGGCGGACAGCCTCGACAACGGCGCAGGCTTCAGTACCTACCTGGGCTCGGAGGAACACATCGAGGAGTTCCTCCAGGCGGTCGACCGGTACGTGCACGACCTGGAGGCTGTCTCTCATGCCCAGAACTGCCGCAGCTCCTGCTACGCCTGCCTGCGCGACTACTCCAACATGCGTCTCCACCCGCTGTACGACTGGCGGCTCGCCCGCGACCTGACCGACGCCCTGCGTGGCAGGAAAATGCAGATCGATCCGAACGAGCACGCCGTCCTGCTGAAGGGCTGGGCGGACGAGGAGCAAACCGTCAGCCTCAAGGAGACCCCCGCCGGACCGGTGGCGCTCTTCACCTCGGACTTCACCGGCGAGCCCGTCGCGGTCGCCGTCAAGCATCCGCTGGAGTCCGTCACCGAGGGGTGCGGGAACGAACGGCTCCAGGCCCTGCGCCACGAGGTCCGTGCCGGCGGTCTCGCCACCAGGATCGCCTTCGCCGACTCCTACAGCCTGGACCGGACCCCTGCCGCGGTGATCGAGCAGGTGCGTATCTTCGCGGAGGAGCTCTGATGACGGCAGGAATTCCGCTGGGATCGGGCCAGGACGAGCAGGCCCGCCTGGAGGAGCTGCGCCAGCGCGAGATCGCCCGCCGCCTTGACCTCCGCCAGGCCCGCGCCCTGAGGCAGACGGTTGGGGACGCTCCGCAAGTCGCGGAGACCGCCGGCAGCCCTGCTCTGGTCGCCCCGCCGCAGAAGCAGCCGGAGCCGGAACCGATCATGTCCCAGACGGTCCCCGAAGGATTCGCAGACCCGGAGACCTGGGAGCGCGCCCGCTCCTTCGCCGAACTCATGCTGCCTGACGCGCTGAAGACTGAGACCGGAACTCTCTCCGCGCAAAAGCTGGCCCGGGCCGCGGCCGACGCAGCGTCCCGGCAGGACGACTCTGTCAAGGGCGTCTCCCTGCTCGTCACGGCACAGGACCACGGGCTGGACGTATTCAACGGCCGGCTCCACGACCGCGCCCGCGCCCTGCTGGAGGACAAGCCACTGCCGCTCGTGGGGGAGCCGGGCAGCATGTGGCAGATCTACCAGGACGACCGTCGCCTGATGGAGACCAACCTGCCGGCCCCTCGGCAGAGGGCGCTGCTGGCGAAGCTTCCCCGGCCGCTTCTCGACGACTACATCGACGAGGAGTGGATCGGCGCGGTCCCCGAGCACGACGGCACCTCCCGTGCCGCCTACTTCCGTGCCCGCCTGGACCCGGCATCCCTCACCGATGAGGAGATGCACCTGTTGGCCTGGCCCCTGGAACGGGAACGCCGGGAGTCCGGCCCGGGAACGGAACCCGGCCGTGACTGGCCGCAGGACTGGCGCCTGCTGGTGAGGCTGCAGGCCAACGACGCCAAGGCCGTCACCGAGGAGTGGACCGACCTTCTTCCGCCGACACAGAAGCTTCTTGACGCCCTGCGCGAGGTGCGTCGGACCGGGGAGGTCCCTGACAACCTGGTCGCCGACGAGCGGCTGTGGGTCCTCCTGGAGCGGATTCGGCCCGGTGTGCGCAGCGCGAGCAACAGGAAGTTCAACGACTGGATCGGCGTCCGGACCCTGATCAGGGCCGTACGGCAGATGCACCGTGCCCTCCTCAGCGGGGACGACGAGACGGCGGAACAGCGGAGGAGGGCGGCGCTCACCATGGCCGCAAGGCTCCGGCACCACTCGCAGCCAGCGCGCTGGGAGGCCCAGAACATCCAGGCCTACCTGCGGGCCGGCCAGGAAATGACGGGGTCCCTTGAACTTCTGCAGCATGACGCTGAAGGACGGCCCCCGGTGCAGGAGCAGCTCGGCGGAGGTGCCGTGGCCATGCTGCGGAGGAATCGGGGCTTCCTGGAGGGCCGGCCCAACAGAGAACGCGACCAGCCGCTCAACCCCTACATGGTGCTCGGCGTGCCCGACGGGGCGGACGACTGGAAGAGGGCCTGGCGCGTCCTGAGGAAGGAACTCGACGACAGCGGCCGCGTTCGGATCAACCGGGCCAAGGACATGATTGAGAAGGCCGAGCGGGAGCAGCAGGAAGCAGCCTGGTTCGCCGTCCCGGTCGTCCCGCATCGCTGGAAGGACCCCACCGGCACGAGCCACCGGCTGGAGCTCCCGCCCGAGCCTCTGCAGAGGCTCACCGAGCCGCCCACGGACAGCGACCGCGAGTGGTCTCGTACCGAGGCGGCCCGAGAAATAATCACCAAGGTGACGGAAGGCCTTTTCCCGGCTGCCGAAGATCCCGCAGCCCCTGAAGACCCGGAGAGCAGCACATCGTGAGCATCGGAGCCGGTAAAGGCGAGAGTGGTTCAGACCCCCGTGACGGTTCCCGGCGCGGTCGGGGACGCGGGCCGAACAGCGGAAGCGCGCGAAGTCGTGGGGAGCGTAGGGCGGCCGAGGCTGCTCCCTGGCGGTTCGCGGAGAGCCACATGCCCGGGTTCATCCCGGGGAGCCTGGACGCCGCCGCGATCCTGAAGTCGGTCAACGAGACGCTCCTGCCCGTGGTGGAGAGAGAGTTGGAGCAGGCGACGGAAAGACTGGGCGCAGCGCTGGCCGACAAGGAGACCGAGGCCGATCTGGTCTCCGTCTTCCGGGCCGAGCTGATGCGCCGAGTGCTTCCCCAGTTCACCGAAGCAGTGCGCACGGGTGTGCTGGAGAGTGTCCGTACACGACAGATGCACTTGGCTCAATTGGCCGTCCTGCACCGGCAGGCGCTGGATGCGAAGAGCCTGCAGGTGGTGGTGACCCGCCTCGACCACCTGGCGGCGAAGGCCGGCCTGCAGATCGTCGGTGACTCGGGCGATCAGTCGTTGTTCAACGTCGTGGAGGACCCGCCCGGTGTCATGAAGAACGGCCCGGTCACCCTTGAACTCGTCGCGCCGGCCTACGTCGACAAGGAGTCCGGGAAGCTTGTCGAACGGGGCTGGCTGCGAGCCGTTGCCAAGGTTCCACCCGAAGAAATGACGCCTCGACAGAGGCGTAGAGCAACCCATGCCGAAGCGGAGAAGAAGCAGCCTGCGAAGAAGGCTCCTGCACAACAGGAGAGGAAGAAGTACCACCGGGGTCAGGAACCCGAAAAGCAGCAGAACAGAGGCAAAGAGCGACAAAACGGTGGGTCCCGTCCCAGCCTTGGAGGAAACGGCGACCGCCGAATGAAGCAAAGGGGAACGCGATGACGTTCGGTATCGACTTCGGCACCAGCAACTCCGTGGTGGCTCATTGGAACGGTCACACCACCGAAGTTCTGCCGGTCGACGGCGACAACGTGCCCGCCCAGTGGCAGATGTCGGAGTTCGAACAGCTCTTCCCCTCCGTGCTGTCCGTCCGCGACCTCCAGCGCACCCTCTGCTTCGGCTGGGAGGCGAAGACCGGCACCAGCGAGCCGGTTGACGCAGTAAAGCGCATGCTCGGCACTCGCTCCGGCGCCGAGAAGGACGGCGACATCGACGGTCTCGAGGTCGCAGCTCAGCTCGAGGAACACCACGTCTGGGTCGGCTCGGAGAAGTTCCACAGCACGGTCGCTGCCGCCTCCCTCTTCAGCCGCATGAAAGAAGGCGTCTCCGCCCAGCTGCTCGATCTTTCCGACGCGGTCGTCACCGTCCCGGCCAACGCCACGGGCGGCGCCCGCTACCGCACCCGCGCCGCGGCAGCGCTCGGCGGAGTGAAGGTCCGGGCCCTGCTCAACGAGCCCACCGCGGCTGCGATCTCGTACGCCCGCGACGTCCCGATCCCCGGCCGTTTCCTCGTCTTCGACTGGGGTGGCGGTACCATCGACGTCACCGTCCTCGAATATAACGACGGCCTCTTCGAGGAGCAGACCTCCCGCGGCATCACCGCGCTCGGAGGCCTGGAGTTCGACAACTCGCTGGCCCAGCTGATCCAGCAGAAGATCGGCTTGACCGCGGACCAGCTCACCAAGGCCGAACGACGCCGGTGGCGCCGGTCGGTCGAACTGACGAAGATCGCCCTGTCCTCCGTGCCGATGGACGGCGCGCTCTTCTTCGATCTCCCGATCGGCCTCGCCCCTTCGATCTCGAGGCGGGAGGTCAGGATCACCGCGGCCGAGTACACCGAGGCGATCACCCCGCTCATCACCCGCGCTCTGGAGCCGGTCCAGCAGGCCCTGGAAGATCTGGCCATCACCTCGGACGACATCGACTCCGTCCTCATGATCGGCGGCACCTCCCAGATCCCCCAGGTGCGTCACGCCCTGGGCGAGCTCCTCGGCCACGACCGTATCGTCGACAGCGGCCTGTGTCGGCCTATGACCGCCGTCGCCCGAGGCGCAGCGATCTATGCGGCCTCCCTCGACGGTGAACTCGGCGACGACAGCGACTTCTCCCTGGTGACCAGCTACGACCTGGGCACGGCCTTCGGCGCGGGCGAACAGAAGGGCTTTCGCGCCATCATCCGACGTAATGCCACGCTTCCCGCGGAGGGTTCGGCCACCTTCTACCCGGACACGCCGGGCGCTTCCTTCGTGCGCGTGCCGGTGATCGAGGGCGAGGTCGGCTACCCGGCCGACAGCGACCGCTCCTTCCCCCTGGCCAACATCGAGGTACATCTCCCGGCCCGCGAACAGGACATCCGTCGGAACACGATCGAGATCAAGTTCCGCTACAACGAGAGCGGCATCCTGCGCTTCACCGCCACGCACGCGGCCACCGGGGTGGTGCTTGCTGAGCGTGAGATCGACTCCTTCGGCCCCGACGGCACCCCCTTGCAGCACGGCCTCGACGATGAGCTGACCCGCCTCTTGGCCCATACCGTCCGCCCGTTCGCCGACGGCTCCTCCAACGTCCGACACCTCTCGGCAGCCGAAACGGCCAACGCCCGCCCCGCGCCGCTCGACATGTCCGTGCGCGTGGTGGAGGCCGACCCGGCCGTGACGGTCAACGGTGAGCCGCAGGGCGTGGTGACGGGGGGACTTTGACCAGCCTCTGGACTCTGGTGGGCAATTTCCGGGTGCGCCAGTAGCTCGCTCCGCTGCTGCGGCAGGTGTCGGCAGCCGATGGATCCCGTCTATGGCCGCCGACGCAGGACTCCGATCACGTGAAGAGGGGGAGTGGGAGTGCCAACCTTGCTGCGCCCCGGCGTTAGCGAATCAACCCCGCCACCCCCCTGCTCTGGCCCCGCCCGGACGCCGGCAGGGCAACGCGCGAGCGCCGCCACCCGCACGGCCCCGCACGGCACGTCCTCGCCTGGATCAGGCGCCCCCCAGCGCCCAACTGCCGTCCCGCGGCACCGCGAAGGCCAGTATCCAGGGCCTGTGGTCGGGGGCGGTGCAAACCGCCCAGAGACGGATGGGAGCAGCGCGGTAGTCGTTGCGCCAGCGCTGTTCTCCGTCGGCGCCCTCGTACCAGGACGGTTTCAGTGACAGGTCGAGGGCGAGCCGATGACGGTCACCGGGGAGAAGGGGGAACGCCGGGACCGCCCGGCCCAGCTCGTCCGCTTCATCGACGTGGGGCCGGAATCGGTACGGCCCCCAGATAACTTCCGCTCTCTGCTCCGGTGTCGGAGTACCGGCCAGGTGGGGAAGCCGAGAGCGGTCGAAGTCGTCGCGAATGGTCAGCTGAACGGCGAGGTCACCGAGCGTGGCCGGGCTGTCGAAGCGCACGTACAGCACCTCATGGGGCTCAGTCTGAAGTTTGATCCGGAGCTGCGGTGTCAGTTCCTTGTGCCAGCGATCCCGCTCGATCTGGGCGACGGAGTCGGCCGTCTCGTTCGCCTTCCACGCCGCCTTGTTGGCCTCGCGTGAGGCCTTCCACGCCGCCCCCGCAGCCAGCCCGCTCAGCGCTGCTGAGACCGCGGCTATGGACGTATCAACGATGCTCATGCCGGACTGTATAGCCCATCGGAAGCCGCCCTCCTCAACCCGCTGCCCCTCCGGCGAAGGACGGGGGCGACCGGCGCCGTCCTCGTGGCTGGCGGCCGCCGCGGCGTCGGCGTAGGCCAGGGCGGCGGCCCGGGGATCCGCGGATTCGGCGATCCGGGTCAGCCGCTGAAGCTGCGTCCCGATACCCGCGCCCGCGAGAGGCCGCGCCAAGTGCGGCCACACGGCGGCGGCCGCATCCGCGTACTCCTTGCCCGCCAGCGCGATCACCTTGGGCGCGCCGCGCAGGCCCCAACCCATCGCCTCGGCCTGGGCGCGGTGCTTGGCGTGGTCGACCGTGCGCGGATCCAGCCGCTTCTCGTACGTGGCGAGCAGGGTGTCCGGAGTGATCAGCCTGTACAAGCCAGTGGCGGCGGTCCTGACCGCGACCCCCGGAATCGAGGTCAGGACCGCGGAAAGAGGGTGAGCCTCCAGCAGCTGCCCGATCTGTGTTTCCAGAGCTCGTCGCTGTTCGTGGACGGCCGCGAGCGAGCGGGCCAGCGACGGGATCACGACGTCGAGCGTGCCGGTCCCGGGGACGACGACGGTCTGCTCGTCGAGGGCGTCGAAGATCTCGTCGATCAGTCGCTGAGCCATGCGCGGGGCCTTGGGCCGGATGACTTCAACCAGCCTGCGACGACTGGCCTTTCGCAGGGCGGCCGGAGATCCGTAGCGTTCCAGCAGCCAGGTCACGGCCGGGTGGTCCAGACGCGGCCCGAGCACCCGTTCCAGGCTGGGGTGGAACTGGGTGAGCAGGCCGCGTATCCGGTTGGAGGTGCGGGTGGCCTCGGCCGCCAGGTCCTGGTCGAAGCCGACCAGCACGGTCAGCTCGGCGGTGATCTCGTCGGTCAGTTCCAGCGAGCGCAGGGTGTGCGGCATCGTCGGCGAAGCACCCGGAGCGAGATGGGCGGAGACATCGATCCGCATCTCCTTGAGCGGCGTACGCACCGGCCGGTCCCACGCGTCGCGAAGAGCGACCCGTCAGCTCGGGCGACCCCCACGGTGCGTTGTCCCGCGACATCCCAGATCCGCACCGTCCGGTCGTGGCCGCCGGTGGCGAGCCAGGCGCCGTCCGGGGCAATCGCCACCGAAAGCACCGAGCTGGTGTGGCCGGTGAGGGTGGCGGAGCAGGTCCCGGAAGCCCGGTCCCAGATCCGCACCCTCCCGTCCCCGCTGGCGGTGGTGAGCCAAGTACCGTCCGGGGCAATCGCTCGCAGCAGCACGACCACCCATCGTGTCGGGGTGATCGTGCTCACGTGGACGCATGCAGACGCCTGCCGTGCCATGGCGCTTAGACACCCTCGACAGCTGCTCCCACCTGCATGGATGAGGTATTCGGCAAGGGCAGGGCTGGCCGAGCAACGACGCCCCCGGATCCTTCTGACAGACCCCCGTGCAGGAAGGCGCGGCCCGACTCGCGGAACTCATGCGGCACTACCGACCTGATGTGGTCGTCACCTACGACGAGAACGGCTTCTACGGCCACCCCGATCACATCCAGGCCCACCGCATCACGATGGTGGCGCTGGAGATGACCGGGCTGACACCGAAGGTGTACTGGACGACGATGCCCCGCTCGGGGATGCAGCGGTTCGGGGAGATCATGCGCGAGTTTCATCCGGACATGCCGGAGCCGGATCCTGCGGAGGCCGCCCCGATGGCCGAGATCGGCCTGCCCGACGATGAGATCACCACGTGGGTGGACACCACCGCGTTCAGCGGTCAGAAGTTCGACGCGTTGGCCGCGCACGCCAGTCAGGGCGAGAACATCTTCTTCCTCAAGATGGGCAAGTAGAGGGTCGACCGGGGCACAGATCAGTGGCAATGCACACCGGGCCCTCGTGTGGCAGCGTTCCGGCCTCTACGGCCCCTGGCGGACAGCCTGAGCGGCGGGCAGCGGTCTCACGGTGGCGCGCCCCTCGGACAGTCGTCTCCCGCGTGCGGGCGCATGATCCACGTCTTGCATCGCTGATGGCACTTCACGGTCAATGACGTCGCGTCAGTCGTCCACGCTGGCGGCTGTGGCAGGAACGATTGGATGCCGCCTTGGCGCTGCGGGTCGGGCCAGTACCAGCCGAACGGGGCTCCGGGTGGGCTGTCCCAGTACCGGTGGTACCAGCAGATTCCGGAGTGCCGGTGCAGGGCGAGATCGAGGGCACACCCCGCCTCCTCGGCGTTGCAGTCGTAGCACAGTAGGCCGCGCACGAGGCCGGTGGTGTGGTCGTGGTCGATGACCTGGGGCGGCCCTGGGCATGTGGCGCATCTGCCGTCCTGGACTCCCCACAGGCGCCACCAGACGTACCAGCTCGGCACTTTGCCTGGACGCGTCCAGAACTCTGGAATGGGGCCATGCCAGGGTCGGACGGCTGCGTTGGGCCATAGTCGGTTGTTCTCGGGACAGCGCGCCGTCCGTGGGACAACCGCCGGGTCCACTCGTACACCCGCCCAGTCGGCGTATTTCGGGTGACAGTGCGGGCAGTAGCGCCGCTCGCTGTCGTGGGCGGGGTGGTAGAGGCCCTGGTTGTCGAGGCGGATTTTGTCCGGCCATGCGAACGGCAGCAGCCGCGGGGTGGGCGGGCGACACCAGCTCGGTCCTCCGATTGGCCGTGTTCGCATCCGCGCGCCTCGGATTGAGCGCCTGGCTACGGCCAGTTCTTCGGGGATTCGCGAGGGGGGGAGTGGGATCCGTTGCGGGTGCGGGGAACGCCTCGGCCAGAAGTCGCGGTACTCCCCGTAGCGGCATGACGGAAGTGGACGGGAGCAATGCTCAGGACTTGTGGATCAGCCCGGGGAGGACGCAGAGGGCGTACCTTCCCGAATGATCCTGTGATGGTCACCGAGTAGGCCCGCGTTCGCAGCGCGGGTCGGGAAGGCACGCCCGATGCTCAGCGTAGTGAACGCCGATGGTTCGACCGAGTCCGGCTCCCTGATCGACGAGATCGTGCGCGAGGGCGCCCGCCGGATGCTCGCCGCCGCACTCGAGGCCGAAGCCAACCAGTACATAGCTGAGTTGGCGGCCGAGACGGACGGGGCCGGGCGGCGCCTGGTGGTCCGCAACGGCCACCACCGGCCCCGCACCGTGACCACCGCAGCAGGTCCCGTCGAGGTCGCGCCCCCGCGCGTAAACGACAAGCGGGTGGATGTGGCCACCGGCGAGCGGATGCGTTTCTCCTCGAAGATCCTGCCGCCGTGGTGCCGCAAGTCGCCCAAGGTCAGCAAGGTGCTGCCGCAGCTCTACCTGCATGGGCTGTCCTCGGGGGACTTCGTGCCCGCGCTGGAGCAGTTCCTCGGCTCGGCGGCCGGTTTGTCGCCGGCCACGGTGACCCGGTTGACGAAGCAGTGGCAGGACGACGACGCCGCCTTCCAGCTGCGCGACCTCGCCGACAGCGACTACGTGTACGTGTGGGCGGACGGCGTGCATCCCAAGATCCGGCTCGGGCAGGCGCACTTTTGTGTCCTGGTGCTGATGGGGGTACGCCTGGACGGCACCAAGGAACTGATCGCGCTGGCCGAGGGCCTGCGCGAGTCCACCGAGTCGTGGGCCGACCTGCTGCGCGACTGCCGCCGCCGGGGCATGCGCGATCCCGAGCTGGTCGTCGGCGACGGCGCGATGGGCCTCTGGAAGGCACTGGCGGAGGTGTTCCCGGCCGCCCGGCACCAGCGATGCTGGGTCCACAAGGCCCGCAATGTCACGATCGCTCTGCCGAAGTCTGCGCAGCCGGGCGCGACGAAGGCGATGCAGGAGATCTATAGCGCCGAGGACCGCGCGCACGCCGAGAAGGCGGTCGAGGCGTTCGCGAAGACCTACGGCGCCAAGTTCCCCAAGGCCGTCGCCAAGATCACCGACGACCGGGAGGAGCTCCTGGCGTTCTACGACTTCCCGGCCGAGCACTGGATTCATCTGCGGACCACGGATGTAATCGTCAAGGAGGGCAGGTCACGGGTCGGCGCCGGGGATGGCGGGCAGGCGGGGCTTGCCGGTCGGGCGCGTGGGCTGCCATTGGGCGGCCAGCAGAGCGTAGGCGCGTTCGGCCTGTTCGGCGATCTCGCGTTCGTGGCGGCGCAGTTGCTTGTTGTTGTAGTCGTAGCCCGCGCCTCGGCGGGCGATCCGGCGTTCGGCGCCGGCGGTCAGTTCGAGCTTGCGGCGTTTGAAGGCGACCAGGCTCGGGCGGGCGAAGGCGTAGTCCTGCTCCTTGGTGACCAGGTGCCAGGCGATGACGGTGATCTTCCGGGCGACCGCGACGATCGCGATCTGCATCCCGCGCCGGGCCGCGATCCGCTGGTGCAGGGCCCGCAGCGGGCCCGGGGAGCGCAGCGCGGCGAACGCGGCCTGCACCAGCATCCCGCGGGCCTTGCCGCAGCCGGCCTTCGTGATCCGGCCGTGGTGGGCGGGTGTCCCGCCGGACTGGCGCACCCGCGGGTTCAGGCCGAGGTAGGACACGAGCTTGTCCGCGCTGCTGAAGCGGTGGAAGTCCCCGACCGCAGCCAGCACGGTGACCGCGGTCATCGCGTCCACCCCGGGGATGGTCATCAGGCGCCGCACGACCGGGTCGTCCAGCGCCTCGGCGGCCAGCCGCCGTTCCACCTCGGCGAGTTCGGCACCGTAGAAGTCGAGCTGGCGCAACAGGGCGCCCACGGTCTGCCGCTCGTCGGCCGGCAGTGTCTGATGCTCCAGCCAGGCCCGGCCGCGGGTGCCGAAGAGATCGGTCACCGGCGGCCGCGGCAGCATGTTGCGGTGCAGCACCGCCTGGACCTGGTTCTTCACCCGGATCCGGCCGCGCACCAACTGTGCCCGGTGCGCCGACAGGCGCCGCAGCATCCTGATCCGTTCGTCCGGCAGCCAGGTGCCCGGCAGGAAGTCAGCGGCCAGCAGCTGGGCCAGGATGCGGGCGTCGACCTTGTCGGTCTTGACCTTCGCCTCGGCGATCGCCCGGGTCTTGAGCGGATTGGAGATCACCACCCGGGCCACGTGCGGCTCCAACAGCACCGCCACCGCGTTCGCGTTGCCGGTGGCCTCCAGCGCCACCTGGTCGTCCGGACGCAGCCCGGCGGCGAACTCCCGCAGCGCCTGCGGTCGGCAATCCACCCGGCCCCAGTCCGTGACCAGCCCGTCCTCGACCACCGCGACCTGCGCGAAGTCACGGTGGATGTCCAAACCGATGAACCGCCCCACCGTACGCCTCCCTGTGCCGACGCAAACCCGATGCGGGGATCAGCTGGGCGAAACGACGCTTACGGAATCGCGCTCACGACGCAGCCAGGCAAGTCGCAGGGGCGGCCATCTACTAAGGCGGGCTCGCAGCCCATCGTTCAAGACCGGCCTGCCCATGCTGATTCCCCGGGCACCCCTTGTCCTGACGGTCGCACCGTACAACTAGGCCCAAGCCTGGTCACCAGGACACGGACAGCGGCACCCACGACTTTCATACCTGGTACGAACCCCATCGAGTCGACCTTCTCCACCGTCAAGCTCCGCACCAAGGTCAGCCGTGGCGCCGGCAGCTCGGCCGCAGCCCTCGCGATGGTGTTCAAACTCGTCGAGTCCGCCCAGGACCGCTGGCGCGCGGTCACCGGCGCCCACCTCGTCGCCCTGGTCCGCGCGGGCGCCAGGTTCGAGAACGGTGTCCTGATCGAGCGGCAGGAGCAGGCCGCATGACCTAGCGCGAAGGCCGTGATGCAACCCTCTCCCGGTGGCAGACTCCGCGTCATGACGTACTTCTGGGTGAGCGACCAGGGCGACAAGTACCACGGCTGGGAAAGGTGCTGGGCCCTTGAAGCCGGGCAGACCTCCGCCGATTCACAGGAGGGCTACGAGCGGCGCAACGTGACGCGGTACGACAGCGAAGATGCCGCTCGGGCTGCTGCCTTGAAGCACGCCCGGTGCGAGGCTCGCGGATGCTTCGCCCGGGGACGCGGTGCGGGGCTCGCCCGACTGTCGGAGCAGGTCCGCAAGGATCTGGATGATCCGAACTGGCTGGCGCGACATGACCTGCCAGCCGAGGACTGAGATCTCGACGCTGTTTGGAACCGCAGCTTCGAAGACGAGCACCCGGACCTCGGCAGACTTCGAACTTACCGCTGCCCCCCAGATCCACAGGTATTGACTATTCCTCCGCTGGACGGCCCGGTGCTGCTGACCGCTCGCGGTGACTATGTGCGCGGACCACTTCAGAAATCTCAGGGGCGACGTCAACTGGCTTGGCATATGCCAGTACGTTGGCCAACGCCGTAGAGAGTGGCTATGTCATCGCTCTATCAACCAGGAGACTCCGTGCCCATACGCCGCCTTGCAGTTACTGCCGTGATGGCGGTAGCAGCAACCGTCGTAGTGACCGCGCCAGCAGAGGCGGCCACCAAGTCCACTGCCACCATCACGTCATCGTCACTGTCCACGTCGGTCGGGGGAACGGCGAGCCTGCGCGGACACATCTACCCGTCGATCGGCCGTGCCTACCAGTGGCAGGAGCTTGTTTCCGGGCACTGGGTGAAGGTCGCGTCCGGGAAGACCAACTCCCATGGCGATGCCTACTTCAGCCAGAAGAACACCACCACCGGAGGTCACTCCGCTCGCCTGTTCGCGCTGAATACCTCGAGGTACGCCTCGGCAACCTCCCGCGCCGTCTCGTGGACCGCATATGCGAAGACCACAGCTACCGCGCGTCTCAGTGCGCCGACAGTCGAGCCGGCGGCGCCGGCCACCCTGACCGTCGCCGTCTCTCCTGCTGCGGTCAGGCCGGTCACCCTGCAAAGCTACTCCGACGGTCGATGGAAGACTCTCGTGAATGCCGCTACCTCGTCCGGCGGGAAGCACGCCTTCTCCCTGGACACCTCATCCCGCGGCACGACCTCCTATCGAGTCGTGGCTCCCGCCGCGGGCTACGCGCGCGCAGCCACTAGCGCGACGGTCAAGCAGACCGTCACCGGGCCGTTCACCGCCCCGTATGTATTCGGCATCGACACCGCCAACGCGGCCCGCATCGTGGCGTACTCCCCCTCCGGAGGAGCGACCCGCACTCTGTACACCGCCTCCGGCTATAGCACGACCATCAAGGCCCACGCCGCAGGCCCCGACGGCACCATGCTGTGGAGCGAGCTGCGGCAGGACTACTCGTGGCAGGTCAAAGCCAAACGCCCCGGGCAGGCAGTGCGCACGCTGGCCACAGTTCCGTCCACCAGCAGCGTCACCGAGGTTGCGCTCAACGACGACGCTACCTGGGCAGCCTGGGGAACCGTGCCGTTCGCCGGTCCCTACCAGGGCAGCAACACCCAGGCAATCCACGTGCAGAACCTGACGGGCACAGCGCCGGCGAAGGCCTTCACCGGCCAGCAGGATGGAGACGCCTTCGTCAACATCGTCTTCCTTCCGACGCCCGTGAACGCCGGGTCGGTCAGCCACCTGGTGACCGCCCGTGTCATCGGCGCTTACGGCGGCGTGGGTCGCGTCTTCTACAACCCGGACACCTCAGCGGCGACCTACCCAACGCTCCCGGACAGCGCGAACACCCTCAATGGGTGGGGCATGGAACCGGAGAACCTACCAGTCCCGGACCCTGCAGGTGATGAAATAGCGGTCTACGGAGGCAACACAAGCAATGAGGCACCGAACGGGCAGTGGATCTATCACCTGAACACCGGCGCCCTGACGCCTAATAGCGCCATTGCAGACCATGTCGGTACCCCGGGGAACCCATCGGACCCCAGCCGCGTAGCGGACCTGGCAGTGTTGTCAGCCTCCCCGGACGGTACCCGTATCGCCCACTACGCCCCGCAGCCCGACAATTCCTTGCACACCGTCATCACCGACGCTGACGGGTTCAGCAACGCACACGACTACGGCGCGATCGGGGTCAACGGCCCCGTGCCGACGTGGTACGACAACTGCCACATCTGGACGGCAGCGTCGAGCTACAACGACACACCTGCAGGCGGGTGGGAAGGCACCTGGGACGACTACGAGCGGGCGCTCTACAACCTCTCCACCGCCAAGCGTGAATGGGTCAGCCCTGACAGTGGCCGGGTCACCTCGGATGGTGCGCGCGCCCCTTGGTGGGGATACACCATGAACGCGCTTTGATCCCCCACCCAGGCACCGACGCCGATCGGTGACATGGCGTCAGCGTAGTCGTGGAGCACTCGGCGATGCAGTTGCGTGTTCGTGAGGGCCGAGGCTCGGACGCGAAGGTGTGAGTCCTTGCCCCCGGCCGGCAGGTTCCCAGAGGGCGGTCGCTTGCCGTCCGCAGCACGCGGTGCCACGATCGGGAACCTGGGCGAGGGGGGTTCGATGCTGCACGCCATTTCACTGGTCGCTGGGACGGCTGTCGTGGTGCTCTACGCCGCGTCGGGTGTCCTGGCCATCACGACCGGCCGGGCCGTGCCATGGAAGCGGGGGTACGTCCTGCGGCCACGGCTGTGGGGCTCCGGAGCCCTGGTGTTCAGCGTGGGGATGGCGCTGGCCCGTTATAGCGGCACGGTGCGCGACCTCACCACCTCCGACGTCGTCTTCGCCTGCAGCATGCTCATGCTGATCTGCGGTGGGGTGCTGCAGTACGTCGGCCAGCGCGGTCCGACCTCCGATCCCAGCCAAACAGCGAAGGGATGAGACAGCCCTTGTCAAGACCGCGCGCGGCGGCTGACACCAGTGGTTGACACCAACAAGCGCGAACGGCAGCGGTCGAGGCCGGATCTCAGTGAACGATCGGTCGAGGCACAGAGGCGGTTGGTCGCCGTTGGCGGACCCCTGTGATCGACCTGATAAGTGAGCTTGTTCCGCTTTGACGGACACCATCGGTGTGGTGGTCAGGCCGCGAGGGTGGCCTCGTAGTCTGCGGGTGTGCGGTAGCCGAGACTGCTGTGCAGCCGCTGCAAGTTGTACCAGCTCTCGATCCACTCGAATATTGCGGTGCGGGCGGCGGCCCGGCTGGGCCAGAAGCGGGTGTCGATCAGCTCGTTCTTCAGGGTGGCGAAGAACGACTCGGCCAGCGCGTTGTCCCAGCACTGCCCGGTGCGGCCGACCGAGAGCCTGACGCCGAACTGCGTTGCCAGGAGGGCGAATTCACGGCTGGTGTACTGGCAGCCGCGATCCGAGTGGAAGATCACCGGACCGGCCGGGCGGCGGGTGCGGCAGGCGGCGCGCAGGGCGTCGGCGACCAGTTCGGTTCGCAGGTGGTCGGCGGTGGCCCAGCCGACGATCCGGCGGGAGGCGATGTCGATGACGGTGGCCAGGTAGAGCCAGCCCTCCTCGGTGGCGATGTAGGTGATGTCCCCGCACCAACGGGTGTCGACCGCGGTCGGGTCGGGCTGGAAGTCGCGGAGGACCAGATCGGGGCGGGTGGCCGCGTGCGGGTCGGGGATGGTGGTGCGGTGGCGGCGTCTTCGGTGCCGGCCGGCCAGTCCGGCCAGGCGCATGAGCCGGGCCACCCTGCGGCGTCCGCAGCCGGCGCCCTCGCGCTGGAGAACGGCGTGGACGCGCGGGGCCCCATAGGTTCCGCGGGACTGCTCGTGCACGGCAGTGATCTGCAGCGTCAGCTCGGCGTCCCGCACTGCGCGGGGTCCCGGGGTGCCGGTGCGGCGGGCATAGAAGGCGGCTCGGGAGACCTTGAGCAGTTCACACGCACGCTTGACGTTGTGACCTGCGGTTTTCTCCGCCTCGATGAACGGGTGCACCGTCACCGGGTCTCCTTGATGCTCCTATGTCAAGCGGCCAGGCTCATTGGCGTTGGGGGTAGCGGGTTGAGGGGTTGGTCGAGGTTGGCCTGGTCGG
>NZ_JBIAVV010000005.1:418216-637786 GCF_042894765.1 Streptomyces sp. NPDC001507 | reverse complement strand
GGCTACCAGGTCACCAACGTCGAGGCCTCCATGTCCTCGCCGTCGTCCCTGCTGCACTGGACCCGGCGCATGATCGAGATCCGCAAGCAGAATCCTGCCTTCGGACTGGGGTCCTATACCGAGTTGCAGTCGTCGAACCCGGCGGTGATCGCGTTCCTGCGGGAGTACGAGGACGATCTCGTACTGTGCGTGCACAACTTCTCCCGCTTCGCGCAGCCCACCGAGCTGGACCTCAGGCAGTTCAACGGCCGGCATCCGGTCGAGCTGTTCGGCGGGGTGCGGTTCCCGGCGGTCGGCGAACTGCCCTACCTGCTCACCCTCGCCGGGCACGGCTTCTACTGGTTCCGGCTGCGCGCGGAGACGGCCTAGGCAGCGAAGAACCACGCACCCAGCGGAGCGCTTGGCACGGTCCACCCCGGGCGGCGGCAATTGGTTTCCTCCCGCCCGCCCGGGGCACGCATCACTAACGCCCCCGACGACCGGGGAAAGGACGTACCCGCCATGGCGGAAACGGTCAGCCCCTCCACTCCCGCTCTCCTCGCCTCGCTCGACCCCCTGCTGCGCGAGTGGCTGCCCCGGCAGCGCTGGTTCGCCGGCAAGGGAACCCCGGTCATCGGCTTCTCGCCGGTGGCCGAGACCGAACTCCTGCCCTCGGACGGCCGGCTGGGCCTGCACCACCTGCTGGTCCGCGCCCACCAGCCGCCCGCCCCCGCCGAGGCCGGCGACTGCTACCAGCTCCTCATAGGCGTGCGCGAGGCGCTGCCGCCCCGGCTGGCGCCCGCGCTGATCGGACACCTGACCGACGGCCCGCTGGCCGGGCACACGGTCTACGACGCGCTGTACGACCCCCGGCCCGCCGAGGTCCTGCTGGAGGCCCTGCGCACCCGGGCCCGCATCGGCGACCTGCGCTTCGAGCGGGAACCGGGCCAGGAGATACGCGAGGGCCTGGTGGCCCGGCTGCTGACCGCCGAGCAGTCCAACTCCTCGGTCGTCTACGGAGATACGTTCATCCTCAAGCTGTTGCGCCGGGTCGTGCCCGGTGTCAACCCCGACCTGGAGATACCCCTGGCCCTGGCCCGCGAGGGCTGTGCCCGGGTGCCGGCCCCGACGGCCTGGCTGCGGGCGGAGCTGGCCGGCGAGCACGGTGAGCCCGACGAGCCGTACGTCCTGGCGGTCCTCCAGCCGTTCGTGCGGGGCGCCACCGACGGCTGGGAGCTGGCGCTGCGCGAACTGGCCAAGGGCGAGGACTTCACGGCCGAGGCGCGGGCGCTGGGGCGGGCCACCGCCGAGGTGCACACGGCGCTGGCCCGGGCGCTGCCGACCGCCACCCTCGGGAACAGCCAGCTGGAGTCGCAGGTCGCGGGCATGACCGAGCGGCTGGCGGCGGCCGTGCAGGCGGTACCGGCGCTGCGGCCGTACGAGGACGGGCTGCGGTCCGCCTACACCGCGCTGGCCGACCTGGCCGCCGAGGGCCGCACCTGGACCGCCCAGCGCATCCACGGCGACCTGCACCTGGGGCAGTGCCTGCGGTCGCCGTCGGGTGAGTGGTCGCTGATCGACTTCGAGGGTGAGCCGGCCCGCCCGCTGGCCGAGCGCCGGATGCCGCAGCCGCCGGTGCGGGACATCGCGGGGATGCTGCGCTCCTTCGACTACGCGGCCCACTCGGTGACCCCGGCGGCCCCCGACTGGGCGCGCGGGTGCCGGGCGGCCTACTGCGCCGGCTACGCCGAGATCGCCGGCGCCGACCCGCGCACCGACCCCGTCCTGCTGCGGGCCTACGAGACCGACAAGGCCGTCTACGAGGTCGTCTACGAGGCCCGGCACCGCCCCGACTGGCTGCCCGTCCCGCTGTCGGCCGTGCACCGCCTGGCCACCCCCGACCCGACCTGATCCCGGGAGACGCGTCCGTGACCTCCAACACCCCCGTGTCCGTAGCCGACGGCGACCGTGAGCGGCTGCTGCACGGCACCCACCACGACCCGCACTCGGTGCTGGGCGCGCATCCGGTCCCGGGCGGGATCGCCGTCCGCGCCTTCCGCCCGTACGCCCGCGCGGTGACGGCCGTAGCGGGCAGTGATCTGCGGGCCGAACTGCACGACGACGGCGACGGCTTCTTCTCCGCCCTGCTCCCCCTCTCCGAGGTGCCGGTCTACCGGCTCCTGGTGGAGTACGAGGGGACGGTCCAGGAGACGGAGGACGCGTACCGCTTCCTGCCCACCCTCGGCGACCTCGACCTGCACCTGATCGGCGAGGGCCGGCACGAGCGGCTGTGGGAGGCGCTCGGCGCGCATCCGACCGTCCACCAGGACGTGCCGGGCACCCGGTTCACGGTGTGGGCGCCGAACGCGCGGGGCGTACGGGTGGCCGGCGGTTTCAACTTCTGGGACGGCACCGGGGCTCCGATGCGCTCGCTCGGCTCCTCGGGGATCTGGGAGCTGTTCCTGCCGGGCATCGGCGAGGGCGAGCTGTACAAGTTCGAGATCACGCGCCCGGACGGCTCCCGGACGCTGCGGGCGGACCCGATGGCCCGGCGTACCGAGGTGCCGCCGCAGACGTCGTCGATCGTCACCGCGTCCCGGCACGAGTGGGACGACGCGGAGTGGATGGCGCACCGCGGCGACACCCCCGTGCACGAGGCCCCGTTCTCGGTCTACGAGGTGCACCTGCCGTCCTGGCGCCCCGGCCTGACCTACCGCGAACTGGCCGCTCAACTGCCCGCCTACGTCAGCGACCTGGGCTTCACGCACGTGGAGCTGATGCCGGTCGCCGAGCATCCCTTCGGGGGCTCCTGGGGCTACCAGGTCACCGGCTTCTACGCGCCGACGGCCCGGCTCGGCACCCCCGACGACTTCAGGTTCCTGGTCGACGCGCTGCACCGGGCCGGCATCGGGGTGCTGATGGACTGGGTGCCGGCGCACTTCCCGCGGGACGACTGGGCGCTGGCGGAGTTCGACGGCCGCCCGCTGTACGAGCACGCGGACCCGCTGCGGGCCGCGCATCCCGACTGGGGCACCCTGGAGTTCGACTTCGGCCGCCGCGAGGTGCGCAACTTCCTGGTGGCGAACGCCGTGTACTGGTGCGAGGAGTTCCACATCGACGGGCTGCGCGTGGACGCGGTCGCCTCGATGCTCTACCTCGACTACTCGCGCGAGCCGGGCCAGTGGACGCCGAACGAGCACGGCGGCCGGGAGAACCTGGACGCGGTGGCGTTCCTCCAGGAGATGAACGCGACGGTGTACCGCCGGTCCCCGGGTGTGGTCACGATCGCCGAGGAGTCGACGGCGTGGGAGGGCGTGACCCGCGCCACCGACGGCGGCGGTCTGGGCTTCGGCCTGAAGTGGAACATGGGCTGGATGCACGACTCGCTGGAGTACATGTCCCACGAGCCGGTGCACCGCAGGTACCACCACCACGAGATGACCTTCTCGATGGTGTACGCGTACAGCGAGAACTACGTCCTGCCCATCTCCCACGACGAGGTCGTGCACGGCAAGCGCTCGCTCGTCTCGAAGATGCCCGGCGACTGGTGGCAGCAGCGTGCCAACGACCGTGCCTACCTGGCCTTCATGTGGGCCCACCCCGGCAAGCAGCTCCTCTTCATGGGGCAGGAGTTCGCGCAGGGCGCGGAGTGGTCGGAGGCGCACGGCCCGGACTGGTGGCTGCTCGACCCGGAGTACGGCGCGGCGGCCGACCACCGGGGCGTGCGGGACCTGGTCCGCGACCTCAACACGGTGTACCGGGTGACCCCGGCGCTCTGGCAGCGGGACACTGCGCCCGACGGCTTCCAGTGGATCGTGGGCGACGCGGCGGAGGACAACGTCTTCGCGTTCCTCCGCCTGGACGCCGAGGGCACGCCGCTCCTCGCCGTCTCCAACCTCTCCCCCGTGGTCCGCGACTACCGCCTGGGCGTCCCGGACGAGATCCCCGCCTGGCACGAGACCCTCAACACCGACCTGGCCCGCTACGGCGGCAGCGACGTCACCAACCCCGACCCGGTCAAGCCGGAGCCGCTGGGCAGCCACGGCCGCCCCGCGAGCATCCGGCTGACCCTGCCGCCGCTGGCTACGGTGTGGCTGCGGCCTGCCTGAGCCCGTCCGGCAGGCCGCCGGTGTACAGCACGCCGAGGCGCTGGGTGGCCCGGGTCAGGGCCACGTACAGGTCGCTGGTGCCGTAGCGGTCGGGTTCCACCACGAGGACGGAGTCGAATTCGAGGCCCTTGGCCTGGCGCGGGTCGAGCAGGACGACGGTCCGCGTCAGGTCGGGTTCGGCGCCGGCCGTGACACCGTCCAGGCGGGCGGCGAGGGTGCGGTGCAGGTCGCGGGGGGCGATCACGGCCAGTCGGCCCTCGGCGGGGGCGAGTTCGGCGACCGCCTTCTCGACGGCGCCCGGGAGGTCGTCGTACGCCTGCCTGATCCACGGCCGTACGCCCGTCGAGCGGACCGAGCTCGGGGGCTCGAAGTCGGGGTGCTCGGCGCGGACCACGGCCGCCGCGAGGTCCATGATCTCGGACGGGGTGCGGTAGTTGACGCCCAGGCGGGTGTGCTCCCAGCGGTCCTGCACGTACGGCTGGAGGATGTCCGCCCAGGAGCCGACGCCGGCCGCCTCCGCGGTCTGGGCCGGGTCGCCGACCAGGGTCATGGAGCGGGTCGGGCTGCGCCGCATGAGGAGCCGCCACGCCATCGGCGACAGCTCCTGCGCCTCGTCCACGATGATGTGGCCGAACGCCCAGGTGCGGTCGGCCGCCGCCCGCTCGGCCGCGCTGCGGAAGTCCGCCTCCTCCTGGCGCTCGGCGAACCGCTCGGCGTCGATGATGTCGTGCGCGGACAGCACCTCGGAGGCCTCGGGGTCGCTGTCCTCCTTGTCGTCGAACTCGTAGGTGCGGGAGGCGTAGGAGACGTCGAGGACGCCCTGGGCGTAGGCGATCTGGGTCGCGCGCTCGCGTTCGGCGCGGGCCCGCGCGACCCGTTCGTCCACGCCGAGCAGCTCCGCGGCCTCGTCGAGCAGCGGCACGTCCGAGACCGTCCAGGTCCGGGTCACCGGGCGGCGGACCGCGGCCGCGTCCTCGTCGCTCAGGTATCCCTCGGGGGCGGCGAGGAAGTCGGCGACCAGGCGCTGCGGGGTCAGCCGCGGCCACAGCTGGTCGATGGCGGACCAGACCTCGGGGTTCTCGGCGAGTTCGTCGCGGATCTGGGTGATGTCGGAGGGGTCGAGCAGGCTGCTGCCGTCGAAGGGGTCGGTGCCCACGCGTTCGGCGTAGAGGTCGGTGAGGGTGTTGAGGATGTGGCCCTCGAAGTGTTCTCGGGCCACGTTGTGCGGGAGCCGGGCGGCGCGGGTGCGCTCGCGGGCCATGTTGACCAGGCCGTCGTCGAGCATCAGCACCTCGCGGTCGTGCTCGATCGTGAGGACGGGGTCGGGCAGCGCCTGCCGGTCGCGTACGGCCGCGGCCAGCACGTCGGCCATGTCGGCGCGGCCCTTCACGGCGGCCGCCTCGGCTGTGTCGGACGCCGTCGCCTTCACGCCGGGGAACAGCTCGCCGACCGTCGCCAGCAGCACACCCGTCTCGCCCAGCGAGGGCAGCACCTCGCCGATGTAGCCGAGGAAGGCGGGGTTCGGGCCGACGATCAGGACCGCCCGCTTGGCGAGCAGTTCCCGGTACTCGTAGAGGAGGAAGGCGGCGCGGTGCAGCGCGACCGCCGTCTTCCCGGTGCCCGGCCCGCCCTCGACGACCAGGACCCCGCGGTGGGGCGCCCGGATGATCTCGTCCTGCTCGGCCTGGATGGTCTGCACGATGTCGCTCATCCGGCCGGTGCGGGCCGAGTTGAGCGCGGCGAGCAGCACCGCGTCGCCGGACGGGTCCTCGTGGCCGGTGCGCTCGCGGTCGCCGAGATCGAGGATCTCGTCGTGCAGGGCGGCGACCCGGCGGCCGTCGGTGGCGATGTGGCGGCGGCGGCGCAGGCCCATCGGGGTGTGGCCGGTGGCCAGGTAGAAGGGGCGGGCGACCTCGGCTCGCCAGTCGACGAGGACCGGGGTGCGCTCGGCGTCGTCCAGGCGCAGCCCGATCCGCCCGATGTGATGCTTCGTGCCGGAGGTCAGGTCGATGCGGCCGAAGCACAGCGAGCCGTCGACGGCGTTCAGCGCGGCGAGCAGCCCGGAGCGCTCGGCGACCAGGATGTCCCGCTCCAGGCGGGCCTGCATCGGCTTGTCGCCGAGGGCGAGGGCGTCCGCGACCGAGTCCTCGGTGTCACCGCGCAGGGCGTCCACCCGCGCGTACAGTCCGTCGATGAATTCCTGCTCATGGCGCAATTCATCGTCCGGAAATTCGGTGTTTGACAATTCCACTCCAGCCCGGATATACTGTGCCCACTGAACTTCTCCGCGACTTCATCGACTTCACCTCGACCTGAAATCGCGAACTCTTGAATATACGCAAAGAAATCCCCCGGACGCAATTGTCCGGGGGATTCTTCGTATTACCGGTCGGTTCAGCGCAGGACGTCGGGCAGCGCGTCGGCCAGCTCCTCGAACAGCCGCCGCTTGGGCCGGGCGCCCACCATCGACCGCACCGGCTCACCGTTCCGGAACACCATGAACGTCGGCATGGACAGGACCTTGTACGCGTTCGTCGTCTCCGGATTGGTGTCCACGTCCAGCTGGACCACCTTCAGCCGCTCGGGCTCCTCGGCCGCGAGGGCCGTGAGCACCGGGCCCATCTGCCGGCACGGCGGGCACCAGTCGGCGGTGAACTCCACCAGCACCGGCTGCTCCGCCCCGATCACCTCCGTCGCGAAGTCCGCGTCCGTCACCTCGGCCACACCAGCCGCCTTGATCATCGCCCGGTCCCTCCCAGTTCGCAGACCGGCTCCGGACCCCCCGGAGCCAGCGCCTCGACGGCCAGCGCGTCCCGGGCCCGCTCGGCCCGCTCCAGCTGGGCCCCGACCGTCGCCCGCACGGCCTGCAACTCGCCGATCAGCGAGTCCAGCTCCGCCAGCTTGCGCCGGTAGACCGCGAGCGACGCCGGGCAGGTGTCGCCCTCCGGGTGCCCGGCCCGCAGGCACTCCACGAACGGCCGGGTCTCCTCCAGCTCGAACCCGAAGTCCTGCAGCGTCCGTATCTGCGTGAGCAGCCTCAGGTCGCTCTCGTCGTACGTCCGGTGCCCGTTCCCGGCCCGTCGCGCGGGCAGCAGCCCGCGCGCCTCGTAGTACCGCAGGGCCCGCGTGGTGGTCCCGGCCCGTGCGGCCAGCTCGCCGATTCGCATGCCTACGACCGTAAGACCTGACGCCGACGTCAAGACAAGCTCGGCTGGACCCCCGCGGACTCCTCGACCTCGAGGAGCGAGGCGCTCTGCCGCTCCTCGTCGAAGGCCCTGCGCCCGCCGCGCAGCCCGAACAGCCGCTTGGCGAGGGCGATGTAGAGCACCGCGAGGATGTTCAGCACGAGGGTCGCGATCTTCAGATAGCTGACCTTCTCGGTGAGTTCCCAGATCTCCAGCGGCAGGAAGGCGGCGGTGGCGACGACCGTCAGGTACTCCGCCCACCGCTTGGCGTACCAGAGGCCGACCGCCTCGACGAGTTCGATCAGCGCGTACGCCAGCAGCAGTCCGGCCACCAGCAGCAGCGTGGAGTGCTTGTAGCCGAAGGCCTTCTGGATGGAACCGACGACCGGTGAGTGGTCGAGGTCGTAGTGGAAGTGCCTGAAGACCGGCCGGAAGGTGTCCAGGTACTCGTTGAAGAGCCTGCGCACCGCGTCCTGGCTGTTGCTGAACTTCCACACCGCGACCGCGACCAGCACGATGAACACCCCGCGCACGGCCCGCTCGATCGCGAGGAACCGCAGGATGAACAGGTCCCGCAGCACCTTCCCGCGCGGCACCAGCGGGGCGTCCCCGGCGGGCCCGGAGCCGTGCGGCTCGCCGAGTACGAAGTCGCCGCAGCGCAGACACCGCCAGGCCTCCCCGACCGCGGTCTGCGCGTGCAGCCGCACCCGCAGCCGCGGGTCGTCCGGGGCATAGGTCACATGCCCCTTGCGCGCGCAGTGCCGACGGTCCCAGTCGATCGCCATCCCCCGTGCCTCCAAATACCGATGTGCCGTTCCCGTTGGACAGGAACGGCACGTTAGTGGATACGCCTGACCGGCGCCGCCGAGGGGGTGCACCGGACGGCCGGCCCGGGTTCAGGCCGAGCCGGACGTCCGGCGGCTTCATGGATGCTGCGGTGCAGCGCCCCGTAAGGGGCGCTGGGGGTACCCCCGGCCGAAGGCTGGGGGAGGAACTGCGCGACCAGCCCCCACCGGCCCGCAGCCGACGACGCAGCCGCTAAGCCTTCGCCAGCTCCTCCCGCTGCTCGGGAAGGTCCGGCGCAACCACCGGCTCCCCCTCATCCAGCAGCGTCTTCTCGTCGAACGGCAGCTCACCGGCGAGCACCTGCCGCACCCGCCCCTTGTCGATCTCCTTCGTCCACGTGCCGATCAGGACGGTCGCGACGGCGTTGCCCGCGAAGTTGGTCAGCGCGCGGGCCTCGCTCATGAACCGGTCGATGCCGACGATCAGACCGACACCGTCCACCAGCGCCGGCTTGTGCGACTGCAGACCGCCGGCCAGCGTGGCGAGGCCGGCGCCGCTGACGCCCGCCGCACCCTTGGAGGCCAGCAGCAGGAAGAGCAGCAGCGGGATCTGCTCGCCCACCGACATCGGCGTACCGAGGGCGTCCGCGATGTACAGCGACGCCATGGTCATGTAGATCATGGTGCCGTCGAGGTTGAAGGAGTACCCGGTCGGGACGGTGATGCCGACGACCGGCTTGCTGACCCCCAGGTGCTCCATCTTCGCGATGAGCCGCGGAAGCGCGGACTCGGAGGAGGAGGTGGACAGGATCAGCAGGAACTCGCGGGCGAGGTACTTGAACAGCGTGAAGATGTTGAGCCCGGAGACGACCCGCAGCACCGTGCCCAGCACCACGAAGACGAAGAGCACACAGGTGACGTAGAAGCCGAGCATCAGCACGGCGAGGCTCTTGAGCGCGTCGAGCCCGGCGGACCCGACGACGGCGGCGATCGCACCGAACGCACCGATCGGCGCGGCCCACATGATCATGCCGAGGATGCGGAAGACGAGCCGCTGGACGTGCTCGATGCCCCGCAGCACCGGCTGCCCGGCCGACCCCATGGCCTGCAGCGCGAACCCGGCGAGCAGCGCGATCAGCAGCGTCTGCAGCACCTGGCCCTCGGTGAAGGCGGAGACGAACGTGGTCGGGATGATCGACAGCACGAAGTCGACACCGCCGAGCGCCTCGGAGTCCACCTGGGCGTGTCCGGTGGCCTTGAGGGCGTTGGTGATGTGCAGCCCGTCACCGGGGTGCAGGATGTTGCCGACCACCAGGCCGATGGTCAGCGCGACCAGCGACATCACCAGGAAGTACCCGAGCGCGATACCGCCCACGGCTCCGACCTTGGCGGCCTTCCGGACGGACCCGATCCCGAGCACGATCGTGCAGAAGATGATGGGTGAGATCATCATCTTGATCAGGTTGACGAAGCCGGTCCCGAGCGGCTTCAGCTCGACCCCGGCGTCGGGCCAGACCAGCCCCACGACGATGCCGAGCGCCACCGCGGCGATCACGGCGATGTACAGGTAATGGGTGCGGTCCCGCTTCACAGCGGGTGCGGCAGGTGCCGTATCGGGGGTGCTGGCTGCGGCCACGGCTGCCCTCCTTGACGTCTTCGTCGGTACCACCGGCGTGCGGCTCACGTCCGGGCGATGTGGGGGATGCCGTGACTATCTCCCGGTCTGTGAGGGCGGTCACCCTTCCGTTCATTGAGTTCACGCCCGCCCCGGAAGGCACACTGCTGACATGCGTTTTCCGTCCGTCCCCCGCCCTCGCAGCCTGGCCGGCCAGCTCTTCGCCATGCAGGCCGTGCTGATAGCGGTCGTGGTCGCCGGTTATGCGCTGTTCACGTACGTCAGCGACCGCCACCAGGCGCAGGACGCGGCGACCCGGCAGGCGACGGCGGTGGCCCGCTCGGTCGCCGACGCCCCGTCCGTCCGCGCCGCGATCCACACCGCGCACCCCACGGCCGAGCTCCAGCCGTACGCCCTCCAGGTGATGCGGGACACCGAGGTCGACTTCGTCACGATCATGACTCCGGACGGCATCCGCTGGACCCACCCCGACAAGACCCAGATCGGCAAGCACTACCTCGGCCACATCGAGGCGGCCCAGCAGGGCGACACCTACAGCGAGACCTACAAGGGCACCCTCGGGGCCTCGGTGCGCACGGTGACCCCGGTGGAGGAGAAGGGCCGGGTGATCGGCCTGGTGAGCGCCGGCATCAGGGTGGAGGCGATCAGCCAGCGGGTCCAGGAGCAGGTGACGGCGCTGCTCGGGGTGGCGGCGAGCGCGCTGCTGCTGGGCGCGCTGGGCACGTACGTCATCAACGCCCGGCTGCGCCGCCATACCCACGGCATGAACGCCGCGGAACTGAGCCACATGCACGACTACCACCAGGCAGCGCTGCACGCGGTGCGCGAGGGGCTGCTGATGCTGGACGGCCAGTACCGGGTGGCGCTGATCAACGACGGGGGCCGGGAGCTGCTGGGAGTGGGGCCGGAGGGAGAGGTCGTGGGCCGGTCGGTGGCGGAGCTGGGCCTGCCGGCCCCGCTGACCGGCGCGTTGCTGGCGTCCGAGCCCCGGGTGGACGAGGTGCACCTGACGGCGGACCGGGTGCTGGTGGTGAACACCTCACCGGTGTCGGGGGGCGAGCGGCGCGGCACCGTGGTCACCCTCCGGGACGTCACCGAACTCCAGTCGTTGATGGGCGAGTTGGACTCGGAGCGCGGCTTCACGCAGGCGCTGCGCTCGCAGGCGCACGAGGCGGCGAACCGCCTGCACACGGTGGTGTCGCTCATCGAACTCGGCCGGGCGGAGGAGGCGGTGGACTTCGCGACCGCGGAGCTGGAGCTGGCGCAGGCGCTGACCGATCAGGTGGTGGCCGCCGTCAGCGAACCGGTCCTCGCCGCGCTCCTGCTGGGCAAGACCGCGCAGGCGAACGAGCGGGGCGTGGAGCTGGTGGTCTCGGACGAGAGCCGGCTGGATGACGGTTTGCTACCGGAGAGCCTGTCGGCGCGCGATCTGGTCACCATCCTCGGCAACCTGATCGACAACGCGGTGGACGCGGCCCAGGGGACGGTCGGGGCACGCGTGACGGTGACCGCGTACGCGGAGGAAGCCGAATTGGTGATGCGGGTGACGGACACGGGCGCCGGGGTCGACCCCGCCCACGCCGAGCTGGTCTTCCAGCGCGGCTTCTCGACGAAGCCGGCGGGGCCGGGCGGGCGGGGGCTGGGCCTGGCCCTGGTACGGCAGGCGGTCGTACGGCTGGACGGCACCCTGACGGTGACGGAGGCGCCGGAGGGCGGAGCGGTGTTCGAGGTACGGCTGCCGTTGCGGGCGCCGCTGGCGGGAGGCGAGGCGCGATGACCGCCGAACCGATCAGAGTCCTGGTCGTCGAGGACGACCCGGTGGCCGCGGACGCGCACGTCATGTACGTGGGCCGGGTACCGGGGTTCGTGGCGGTGGGCAAGGCACACACCGGGGCGGAGGCGCGCCGCATCCTGGACCGCACGCCGGTGGACCTCCTCCTCCTCGACCTGCACCTGCCGGACGTGCACGGTCTGCAGTTCGCGCGCTCGCTCCGGGCGGCGGGGCATCAGGCGGACGTCATAGCGGTGACGTCGGCGCGCGACCTGGCGGTGGTCCGGGAGGGCGTCTCGCTGGGCGTGGTCCAGTACGTCCTGAAGCCCTTCACCTTCGCGACCCTCCGCGACCGGCTCACCCGCTACGCGGAGTTCCGGGGGGCGGCGGGCGAGGCCAGCGGCCAGGACGAGGTGGACCGGGCCCTGGCGGCGCTGCGGGCGCCCACGCCCGCCGCGCTCCCCAAGGGGCTGAGCGCGCCGACGCTGGAGCGGGTGACCGTCGCGCTGCGCGAGTCCGCGGAGGGGCTGACCGCGGCCGCGCTGGCGGAGAGCGTGGGGATCTCCCGGATCACGGCCCGGCGCTATCTGGAGCACCTGGTGGAGGCGGGCCGGGCGGGGCGGAGTCCGCTGTACGGGCAGGTGGGGAGACCGGAGTTGGTGTACCGGTGGGAGCGCCGGCGCGGGTGAGGACCTCGGTTGGCCCGGCGAGCGCCCCTCGGTCTCGACGGCATCGACTGGCTCGCCGAATCCGGCGCCGCCCTGCTGCGGGGGCGGCTCCTCCGAAGGGAGTCGTCAGAGGGGAGTCCGCGCCGGCCTGGCCTGCCTCGTCCACAGCAGGACCTGCATCCCGAGCCCCACCACCGCGAGCGCCTCCAGCACCGACAGCCCGACCAGCAACCCGCCGCCGCCCGCGCCTGCCCAGAACACCACCAGTGCGGCCAGCGGCACCGCGCAGAACGCCGTCAGGTCGATCACGGCCTGGATCGCCTTGCGGGTCCGCCGCCGGACGTCGGTCCGGTGGTACGCCTCCCAGCCGAAGGTCGCAAATTCCCCGCCCACAGAAGCCAGTTGAGCAAGCCGCGGCCCCAACTCGTCCCGCACGTAGAGCCCGATCGCCGAGATCTTCTCGTCGTTGACCAGGTACGTCCACCCGAGCACGACACACACCGGCGGCAACGCCAGCAGCATCGAAGCCTGCTTGGCCTGTGCCGCGGCGGCGATGACGGCGGCCACGACCGCGAGCGTCACGTACAGCAGATTGTCCCGGAAACCGATCCGCGCCTTCTGCTCGTCCTTGACCGCCTGGTACTCGGCGAGCAGCAACTGCCCGACAGTGACGCCTTGCTCCGGCATGCGAGCCCCTCCCCCGACGCCCCGGTCATCGCCCCGTAGCGTCGCACACATTCCCGATCACGGGTTGTCACGGTTCTGGGTGGGACACCGCATCGACTTCTTCGCTCGATCAGGGTTGCGCGATGTTCGCAGGAAACCTCGCGGGAGACCCCTTGTTCGGCCCGGTCACCGCGGAGGCGATCCGGATCGGCTTCGACACCATGCTGCGACTGGTCCCCAGGGAGTCGGCCGTGCTGACGGTCGAGGACCTGGCGGGCGGAACCGTGAAGGCATGGTCGACTACCGGGATCTCGACCCCTGTGCCGGTGTGGCCACCATCGGAGTCACCATCGGCGAAAGGGAGTTCTGGGGCCGCGGCTCCGGTCGGCTGTACTGGTACAGGGGAAGCGGTACGACCGCGTGCTCTTCGGAATGCTCCGTGAGGAGTGGGAGAGCCCCGCATGACGACGTCGATCACCAAACCCCTGCACGCACATTGACCTGACTAGACCACTCGACTTACCTTCACCGGGCAGACAGACGAACCCCCAGGCCACAGCGCAGTGGCCGCCGAGGAGGTCGTGCCCGTGCGCCCCACCGCCGTCAGCATCGTTGCCCTCGCCGTCGTCACCGCCGCCGCCTCGCTCAGCGCGTGCGGCAGCGGATCCGGAAGCAGTCCGGACACCGTGAAGGTCTCGTTCAAGCAGTCCATGGACAACTCCGTCAAGGTGACGGACACCTATCTCGCGGACATCAAGAAGCAGTTCGAGAAGGAGTACCCGGGGAAGAAGGTCGAGCTCGTCCCCATCAAGGCCTCGGACGCGGACTACTACACCAAGCTCCAGCAGATGCTGAGATCGCCGCGGACCGCTCCCGACCTCGTCTACGAGGACACCTTCCTCATCAACTCCGACATCACCAGCGGGTATCTCAAGCCCCTCGACTCCTATCTCGCCAAGTGGAAGGACTGGGGCCAGTTCATCGACACCGCGAAGTCGGCGGCCAGGGGCGAGGACGGGAAGACGTACGGCGTGCCGGACGGCACCGACACCCGCGGGCTCTGGTTCGACAAGCGGGTGTTCGAGAAGGCCGGGCTGCCGACCGACTGGCAGCCGAAGAACTGGGACGACGTGCTGGCCGCCGCCCGGACGATCAAGCAGAAGGTGCCCGGCGTCACGCCCCTCAACGTCTACACCGGCAAGGCTGCCGGGGAGACGGCGAGCATGCAGGGCTTCGAGATGCTGCTCTACGGCACCAACGACGGGACCGGCGATCCGCTCTACGACAAGTCGAGCAAGAAGTGGATCGCCGGGAGCCAGGGGTTCAAGGACGCGTTGTCCTTCGTCCGGACCGTGTACAAGGACAAGCTGGGGCCGGACGTCTCCGACGCGCTCGACCCCAACTACCGGAACACCGTCTGGGGTGAGCTCATGCCCCAGGGCAAGCTGGGCATCAACCTCGACGGGTCCTGGCTGCCCCAGAACTGGCTCCAGGGCAGCGGTCACGAGTGGCCCGACTGGTCCAAGCAGCTCGGTCTCGCCTACATGCCGACCCAGCACGGCCAGGCACCCGGCAAGGTGAGCATGTCGGGCGGCTGGACCTGGTCCATCCCCGCCAAGGCCGGCAACCCCGACCTCGCCTTCGACTTCATCAAGACCATGCAGACCAAGGCGAACGCCCAGAAGTGGTACATCGCCAACTCCGGGATCGCGGTGCGCAAGGACGTCGCGAGCGACCCGTCGTACACGTCCGCCCAGCCCGGCATCAAGTTCTTCACCGATCTCGTCGCCAGTACGCACTACCGGCCCGCCTACACGGCCTACCCGAAGGTCTCCACCGCCATCCAGGAGGCCATGGAGAGCGTGACCACCGGTGACGCGTCGGTCGACAAGGCGGCGGGCACCTACGATTCGACGCTCAAGGACGTGACCGACGGCCAAGTGGTCACCCGGTGAGTCAGCCGGTGAGGCATCCCGTGGTCACCCGGCGCATCGCCCGCGGCCTCCCGCTCGTCCCCGCCCTGGTCCTGATCCTCCTGTTCCTGGGCGGGCCGATCGTCTACTGCGCCTGGATCGCCTTCACCGACCTCCAGCTCACCGGGCAGGCGCACTCGTCCTTCGTGGGTTTCGCCAACTTCCGCCGGGCGTTCCGCGACGACGCCTTCCTGAACGCCGTCTGGCTGACCCTCGTCTTCACCGTGCTGTCCTCGCTCGTCGGGCAGAACACGCTGGGCCTCGCGCTCGCCGCGCTGATGCGGCGGGCGTCGAAGCCGGTGCGGACGCTGACCGGGGGGATCGTGGTCACGGCGTGGGTGCTGCCGGAGGTCGTCGCCGGGTTCCTGCTGTACGCCTTCTTCCGCAAGGAGGGCACCCTCAACGCCATCCTCGGCCTTCTTCACCTGCCCTCGCAGAACTGGCTGTTCACGCTGCCGATCCTGGCCGTGTCGTTCGCCAACGTGTGGCGGGGCACGGCCTTCTCGATGCTGGTCTACTCCGCCGCCCTCGACGAGATACCCAGCGAGATCGAGGAGTCGGCGGAGGTGGACGGCGCCGGCGGCTGGCGGCGGATGTGGCACATCACGCTGCCGATGATCCGGCGGTCCATCGGGACGAACCTGATGCTCAACACCCTCCAGACGCTCTCCGTCTTCGGGCTGATCTGGGTGATGACCAGGGGCGGTCCCGGCGGCAAGAGCCAGACGCTGCCCCTCTTCATGTACGAACAGGCCTTCCAGAACAGCATGATCGGGTACGGGACCGCGGTCGCCCTGCTCCTTCTCCTGGTCGGTTCGCTCTTCTCCGTCGTCTACATGCGCCTGCTGCGCACGGAGGTGTGAACGCGGCCATGCCCCGCCGTCAACGCCGTTCGCACCGGCTCGCCGCCGATCTCGGGCTGCTGATCGTGGCCGCCGCCTTCGTGCTGCCGCTCGCCTGGGTGGTCCTCTCCGCCGTCGACCCGCACGCCGGCCTGCGGGTACGGATCCCGGACGGGTTCACCTTCGGGAACTTCGACGCGATCCTCACCCCGGACATCACCTACACCCCGCTGCTCAACAGCCTGATCCTGTGCGGCGGCGCCACCGCGCTCACCGTCGTCTGCGCCGCCCTCGCCGCCTACCCGCTCTCCCGCTATCGCTCCCGGTTCAACCGGCCGTTCCTGCTGTCCATCCTGTTCGCGACGAGCCTGCCGATCACGGCGATCATGGTGCCGGTGTACGCGCTGTTCGTCCGGATCAACCTGATCGACACCATGCAGGGCACGATCCTGTTCTTCGCCGCCTCCCAGCTCCCCTTCGCCATCTGGCTGATGAAGAACTTCATGGACGGCGTCCCGAAGGAACTGGAGGAGGCCGCCTGGACGGACGGGGCGGGCTCCGCCCAGTCGCTGGTGCGGATCGTGCTGCCGCTGATGGGACCCGGTCTCGCCGTCGTCACCGTCTTCGCCTTCGTGATGATGTGGGGCAACTTCTTCGTCCCCTTCATGCTGCTGCTCTCGCCGGACCAGATGCCCGCCTCGGTCTCCATCAACGACTTCTTCGGCAACCGCGGCATGGTGGCGTACGGCCAGCTCGCCGCCTTCTCCGTCATCTACTCGACGCCGGTGATCCTGCTGTACGTGCTGGTCGCGCGCCGGCTGGGAGGCGGGTTCGCGCTCGGCGGGGCCGTCAAGGGATGAACAGGTGAGCAGCACCCGTGGATCCGTACGTTCCCACAATCCGTGTTCCTGGCCGAACGGACCGTAGTCAGCACCCCCGGGCACCCCTACCTTGACGCCTGTGCGCCGACCCCCAGCTCTGCCGAACCAGCCAGGTCCCCCCTTCAACGCCCCCGCCGCCCGCAGACTCCGTGCCGCTCTCGGCATGGGGCCCGAGCACGTGGCCCACGACCTGCGGGCCTCGTACGGGCTGCCGTACGCCACGCCCGATCTCGTCCTCGCCTGGGAACGCGGTGCGCTGATCCCCAGCAGTCCCGAACTCACCGCGCTGGCCGCCGTGTTGTGGTGTGCCCCGGGCGAACTGATCGGCCGGCCGCGCACCCTGCGCGAACACCGGATCGCCCGCGGGCTGGCCCCGGAGGACGTGGCCCTCGCGGTCGGCCTCGACCTCCTCGGCTATCTCGCGATGGAGGAGGACGAGGACTGGCAGGGCACGGAACGGCAGTCAGCCGCCCTGGCCGACGCCCTCAGCCTCTCCCTGCCGGACTTCATCACCGTCACCGGCAAGGAGGAGAAACTGGCGGAGCTGCTGCGCAACGCGGTCACCACCCGCTGGCAGGCCTACGTCCGCCAGGTGGGCAAGGTCGTCCCGCTGGACAAGCGCCAGATCGAGGACGCGCTGCGCGAGCTCCACGAGGACTACCAGGGGCGGATGACGGCGACCCTGGCCTGGGGCAACATCCCGACGACCGATTCCGCCGAGGACAGGGGCAGAGACTTCCTGG
Source organism: Streptomyces sp. NPDC001507 (assembly GCF_042894765.1). Lineage (NCBI taxonomy): Bacteria > Bacillati > Actinomycetota > Actinomycetes > Kitasatosporales > Streptomycetaceae > Streptomyces > Streptomyces sp. NPDC001507. Next base: position 620,548 of record NZ_JBIAVV010000005.1, on the reverse strand, counting down.
CTGGGATCGTCACCCACTTCTGGAATGAAGTGGGGAAGGGGACTGCTTGAACGCGCCTCGCTGGACGCGCCCCTTCAGGGGCGCTGGGGGTACCCCCAGCCGAAGGCTGGGGGAGGAACTGCGCGACCGGCCCCCACACACCCGCAGCCCGAAACGAAACCCCAGCCCTAGAAAACCGACTCGGCTTCGTCCATCCGATCCTTCGGCACCGTCTTCAACTCGGTCACCGCCTCCGCGAGCGGCACCATCCGGATGTCGGTCCCCCGCAACGCGGTCATCCTCCCGAAGTCGCCCCGGTGCGCCGCCTCCACCGCATGCCACCCGAACCGCGTCGCGAGGACGCGGTCGTAGGCCGTCGGCGTGCCGCCCCGCTGGACGTGTCCGAGGATGACCGGCTTGGCCTCCTTGCCGAGCCGCCGCTCCAGCTCGTACGCCAGGGCCGTACCGATGCCCTGGAAGCGCTCGTGACCGTACTGGTCGATCTCGCCCTTGCCGTAGTCCATCGTGCCGTCGGCGGGGTGGGCGCCCTCCGCCACGCACACCACGGCGAACTTCTTGCCGCGGGCGAAGCGCTCCTCGACCATCTTGGCCAGGTCGGCAGGGTCGAAGGCCCGCTCGGGGAGGCAGATGCCGTGGGCGCCGGCCGCCATCCCGGACTCCAGGGCGATCCAGCCGGCGTGCCGGCCCATCACCTCGACGACCATCACCCGCTGGTGGGACTCTGCGGTGGTCTTGAGACGGTCCATCGCCTCGGTGGCGACGCCGACCGCCGTGTCGAAGCCGAAGGTGCGGTCGGTGGAGGAGATGTCGTTGTCGATGGTCTTCGGGACGCCGACGACCGGCAGGCCCGCGTCGGACAGCATGCGCGCCGCGGTCAGCGTGCCCTCGCCGCCGATCGGGATCAGCGCGTCGATGCCGAACTCCTCGACCATGTCGGTGGCCCGGTCGCACGCCTCACGCAGCCGGTCCCGCTCCAGCCGCGACGACCCGAGGATCGTGCCGCCGAGGGACAGGATGCCGCCGACCGCGTCCAGGTCGAGGGTGCGGTAGTGGCCGTCGAGCAGGCCCCGGAAGCCGTCCTCGAAACCGATGACCTCGTCGTCGTACTGGGCGACGGCCCGGTGCACCACCGATCGGATGACGGCGTTCAGGCCGGGGCAGTCGCCGCCTGCGGTGAGAACTCCGATGCGCATGGTGGTGTGTCTCCTGCTCGCTGTCGTTACCGGTGAGCCGATCTGATTGTTTCATGCCGGACGGGCGGGCGAAGTCCTGACGGGCGCCTTATCCGGCGTCGGGGGTATTGTCAAGAGGGTTCCGCTCACCACGGTGGGCGATTTTTATGCGGCCGCACAGGTACTACACAGAGACGGAGTGCACACGTGACGCGCAGCGTGTACGTGACCGGGATCGACCGCGGCGACGGCCGCCAGGTCGTCGAGCTGGGCGTGATGGAGCTGCTGACCCGGCAGGTCGACCGCGTCGGTGTGTTCCGCCCCCTCCTCCACGACGGTCCCGACCGGCTGTTCGAGCTGCTGCGTGCGCGGTACCGCCTCGCCCAGGACCCGGCGACCGTGTACGGCATGGACTACCACGCGGCCTCCGCCCTCCAGGCCGAGCGCGGTGCCGACGAACTGGTCTCCGCCCTCGTGGACCGCTTCCACCTGGTCGCCCGCGACTACGACGTCGTGCTCGTCCTCGGCACCGACTACGCCGACACCCAGTTCCCGGACGAACTGTCCCTCAACGCCCGGCTCGCCAACGAGTTCGGTGCCTCGGTGATCCCGGTGGTCGGCGGCCGCGACGAGGACGCGGAGTCGGTGCTGGCGGAGACCCGCAACGCGTTCCGGGCGTACGACGGTCTCGGCTGCGACGTGCTGGCGATGATCGCCAACCGTGTCGCGCGCGGGGACCGGGACGAGATAGCCCGGCGGATCGACGGGCGGCTGCCGGTGCCGGTGTACGTCCTGCCGGACGAGCCCGCGCTCTCCGCGCCGACGGTCGCCCAGATCGCCCACGCGCTCGACGCGAAGGTGCTGCTCGGCGACGACTCGGGGCTGGCCAGGGACGCGCTGGACTTCGTCTTCGGCGGGGCGATGCTGCCGAGCTTCCTGCCCGCCCTGACCCCGGGCTGCCTGGTGGTGACCCCGGGCGACCGCGCGGACCTGGTCGTCGGCTCGCTGGCCGCGCACAGCGCCGGCACCCCGCCGATAGCCGGCGTGCTGCTCACCCTCGGCGAGCGGCCCGCCGACGAGATCCTCACCCTCGCCGCCCGGCTGGCCCCCGGCACCCCGGTGCTGTCCGTGCCCGGCAACAGCTTCCCGACCGCCGCCCAGCTGTTCTCCCTGGAGGGCAGGCTGAACGCGGCCACCCCGCGCAAGGCGGAGACCGCGCTCGGCCTGTTCGAGCGGTACGTCGACACCGGCGGCCTCGACAAGCGGGTCTCGGCGCCGAGCACCGGCCGGCTCACCCCGATGATGTTCGAGCACAAGCTCCTGGAGCAGGCGCGGTCCGACAAGCGGCGGGTGGTGCTGCCGGAGGGGACCGAGCCGCGGGTGCTGCATGCGGCGGAGGTGCTGCTGCGCCGTGGGGTATGTGACATAGCACTGCTCGGACCCGTCGACCAGATCCGCAAGAAGGCCGCCGACCTCGGCATCGACCTCGGCGACGCCCAGCTGATCGACCCGGCCACCTCCGAACTGCGCGACGCGTTCGCCGAGCAGTACGCCCTGCTCCGCGCCCACAAGGGCGTGACGGTGGAACTGGCGTACGACGTGGTCGCCGACGTCAACTACTTCGGCACCCTGATGGTGCAGGAGGGCCTCGCGGACGGCATGGTCTCGGGGTCCGTGCACTCCACGGCGGCGACCATCCGCCCGGCGTTCGAGATCATCAAGACCAAGCCGGGGTCGTCGATCGTCTCGTCCGTCTTCTTCATGTGCCTCGCCGACCAGGTGCTGGTCTACGGCGACTGCGCGGTGAACCCGGACCCGAACGCCGAGCAACTCGCCGACATCGCCGTCCAGTCGGCGGGGACGGCCGCCCAGTTCGGCGTGGCGCCGCGGATCGCGATGCTGTCGTACTCGACGGGCACCTCGGGTTCGGGGGCGGACGTGGACAAGGTGCGGGAGGCGACCGAGCTGGCGCGCTCGCGCCGGCCCGACCTGCTGATCGAGGGGCCGATCCAGTACGACGCGGCCGTGGAGCCGTCGGTCGCCGCCACCAAGCTGCCGGGCTCCGAGGTCGCCGGGCAGGCCAGCGTGCTGATCTTCCCGGACCTCAACACCGGCAACAACACCTACAAGGCCGTGCAGCGGTCGGCCGGCGCGATCGCGGTCGGGCCGGTGCTGCAGGGGCTGCGCAAGCCCGTCAACGACCTGTCCCGGGGCGCCCTCGTCCAGGACATCGTCAACACCGTCGCCATCACGGCGATCCAGGCCCAGAATCCGGCCGAGCCCCCTGAGTCCCCCACCGGGTCCCAGGCCGCGTCCCCGAGCGAGAAGGCAACCGCCCAGTGAGCCCCAGTCCGACCCGTGTCCTCGTCCTCAACTCCGGTTCCTCGTCGGTGAAGTACCAGCTGCTTGACATGCGGGACAGCAGCCGGCTCGCGGTCGGTCTCGTCGAACGGATCGGCGAGCAGACCTCGCGGCTCAGGCACACCTGCCTGGACAGCGGTGGCACCCGCGAGGCCCTCGGGCCGATCGCCGACCACGAGGCCGCCCTGAAGGCCGTGGCGGAGGAGCTGACGCGGGACGGGCTCGGGCTCGACTCGCCGGAACTGGCCGCGATCGGGCACCGGGTGGTGCACGGCGGGATGTTCTTCACCGAGCCGACGGTGATCGACGACGCGGTGCTCGCCGAGATCGAGCGGCTGATCCCGGTCGCCCCGCTGCACAACCCGGCCAACCTGACCGGCATCCGCACCGCGCAGGCGCTGCGTCCGGACCTGCCGCAGGTCGCCGTCTTCGACACGGCGTTCCACACGACGATGCCGGAGTCCGCGGCGCGGTACGCGATCGACCCGAAGTTCGCCGACCGGTACCGGATCCGACGGTACGGCTTCCACGGCACCTCGCACGCCTACGTGTCCCGGGCGACCGCGCGGCTGCTGGGAAGGACACCGGAAGAGGTGAACGTCATCGTGCTGCACCTCGGCAACGGGGCGTCCGCGTCGGCCGTCCGAGGCGGCCGGTGCGTGGACACCTCGATGGGACTGACGCCTTTGGAGGGGCTGGTGATGGGGACCCGTTCCGGTGATCTGGACCCGGCCGTCATTTTCCATTTGGCGCGAGTTGGCGGAATGTCCATGGACGAGATCGACACTCTTCTCAACAAGAGGAGTGGTTTGTTCGGTCTGTGCGGTGACAACGACATGCGGGAGATCCGGCGCCGGATCGACGAGGGCGACGAAGCGGCCCAACTCGCCTTCGACATCTACATTCACCGCCTGAAGAAGTACATCGGCGCGTACTGCGCCGTCCTCGGCCGGGTCGACGCGGTGGCCTTCACCGCGGGCGTCGGCGAGAACGCGGCCCCGGTGCGGGAGGCCGCGGTGGCGGGCCTGGAGGGGCTGGGGCTGGCGGTCGACCCGGAGCTGAACGCCGTACGGGCGGACGAGCCGCGGCTGATATCCCCCGCCGGCGCACGCGTCGCCGTCGCGGTGGTGCCGACGGACGAGGAGCTGGAGATCGCGACCCAGACGTACGCGCTCGTCGGTACCGGATCGGCACCGGTCGGAAATAACAGCTGAGCACATTAGCGCCCATTTGTATCTTCCACCAGACGGAATATTCCGTAGCGAAACAAACCGATAGGATCGCCCCCATGCGCCGTTCGAAAATCGTCTGTACTCTCGGCCCCGCGGTCGACACCCACGAGAAGCTCGTCGCCATGATCGAGGCGGGCATGAACGTGGCCCGGTTCAATTTCAGCCACGGCTCCCACGCCGAGCACCAGGGGCGGTACGACCGCGTCCGGGCCGCCGCCAAGGAGACCGGCCGTGCCATCGGCGTCCTCGCCGACCTGCAGGGCCCGAAGATCCGTCTGGAGACCTTCGCCGAGGGACCGGTGGAGCTGGAGCGCGGTGACGAGTTCGTCATCACGACCGAGGACGTCCCGGGCGACAAGACCATCTGCGGTACGACCTACAAGGGCCTGCCGGGCGACGTCTCGCGCGGCGACCAGATCCTCATCAACGACGGCAACGTCGAGCTGAAGGTCACGGACGTCGACGGCCCGCGGGTGAAGACGATCGTCATCGAGGGCGGTGTCGTCTCCGACCACAAGGGCATCAACCTGCCCGGCGCGGCCGTCAACGTGCCCGCGCTGTCCGAGAAGGACGTCGAGGACCTCCGGTTCGCGCTGCGCATGGGCTGCGACATGGTCGCGCTGTCCTTCGTGCGGGACGCCAAGGACGTCGACGACGTCCACAAGGTGATGGACGAGGAGGGCCGCCGGGTCCCCGTCATCGCCAAGGTGGAGAAGCCGCAGGCGGTGGAGAACATGGAGGGCGTCGTGATGGCGTTCGACGCCGTCATGGTGGCCCGTGGCGACCTGGCCGTCGAGTACCCGCTCGAGAAGGTCCCCATGGTGCAGAAGCGCCTGATCGAGCTGTGCCGGCGCAACGCCAAGCCGGTGATCGTGGCGACCCAGATGATGGAGTCGATGATCACCAACTCCCGCCCGACCCGCGCGGAGGCCTCCGACGTCGCCAACGCGATCCTGGACGGCGCCGACGCGGTCATGCTCTCCGCCGAGTCCTCCGTGGGCGCGTACCCGGTCGAGACCGTGAAGACGATGTCGAAGATCGTCCAGGCGGCCGAGCAGGAGCTGCTCAGCAAGGGCCTGCAGCCGCTGGTCCCGGGCAAGAAGCCGCGTACGCAGGGCGGTGCGGTGGCCCGTGCGGCCTGCGAGATCGCCGACTTCCTCGGCGGCCGCGGCCTGGTCGCCTTCACCCAGTCCGGCGACACCGCCCGCCGCCTCTCGCGCTACCGCGCGCAGCAGCCGATCATCGCCTTCACCACCGACGAGAGCACCCGCAACCAGCTCACCCTCAGCTGGGGCGTGGAGTCGCACGTGGTGCCGTTCGTGAACAGCACGGACGAAATGGTCGACATGGTCGACCAGGAGCTCGCCAAGATCAACCGCTTCAACGCGGGCGACACCGTCATCATCACGGCCGGCTCGCCCCCCGGCGTCCCGGGCACCACCAACATGCTCCGCGTCCACCACATCGGCGGCATCAACAAGTGACGGCCTTCTGAAGGGCCCTGTACAACCTTGCACGACACTGAGGGCGCCCCCTGTGACAGGAGGCGCCCTCAGGCGCGTCTGGGTCGGCGGCCGACCCTGACGCAGCGATCTCACACGGTCGGCGGCGCTCCGACCGTCTCCCGCAGCCAGGCGTTGCCGCCCAGTTCCGGGTGGGCGGCGGTGATCAACCGCACGGCCTCGGCCTTCGCCCGCTCGGCGAGTCCGCGCAGTTCCTCCCAGCTCAGCTCCGCCCTGGCCGGCGGCCAGTCCGTCGTAAGGGTGACGGTCGTCCCCTCCCGGTGGAAGGCGTAGACGTGCTGGGTGAGGGAGGCCTCGACCTCGACGTCAGCGCGGGTCTCCAGCTCCCCAACCGCGTGGTCCAGCAGCAGGGCGATGTCGACCACCGGCTCTCCCAGCAGCCGCACGCCGAGGTCCACTCCGTGGACGACGAGCCGCAGGTCGGCCTTGAAGTACCGCAGGCTGAAGTCCGAGGCACTCAGGTCGGTGACCGGTGGCCGCCAGTCCGGTGACCAGGAGTCGTCGTCCGCACGCGGCTCGAAGGCGAAGTCGATCATCCGTCCATACCTTTCCCTCACCAGACGTTCTTGGGCATCGCGGTGACCAGGTTGCCGAACTCGTCGACGACGAGCCGGATGCCGTTCTGGCCGTTCGCCCCGGTCGTCACATTGTCGAATGCGTAGTCGACGTAGTTGCCTCCGCGGGTGTCGGCCTTCGCCCGGGGCACCTCGTGCCCGAACTGCGCCGCTTCCTCGATCAGCTTCTTGAGCTTGCCAGCGTCGAGCCCCTCGGCGAAGACGTTCCCCATGTCGCCCGCGAGGTGGTAACTGCCGCCCCACAGATGCTCGTCACCGATGTGCTTCAGCGCCCCGCTGGTGATCGTGCGGCAGCTGATGTTGTGGACCAGCACCGGGCTGTCCCCGGCCATCACGAAGTAAGAGTGGACGCCCTCCACCGTGAGGTCGTAGGTGAGCTGTGGCCTGATGTACGACGTGACCCCGACGACCGTGACCGTGCCGTGGCCCAGTGTCTGCAGCCGGTGACCCTCCTTGAGTCGCCCCGCGTCCGTCCAGGACCCCGTAGTGAGGTCGTAGAACGGGTGGTCGGACGTGCCTGTGATGGTGCGCCGGCCGCTCGGCGTGGCCACGCTCAGGTCGGTGAACCGGGTGTCGGTGGTGGTGCGGTGCGCCAGCACGACGCCGTGCCGTTCGGCGACGGTGTCACCCGGCCGGGCGTTGAGGACCTGGTCGCCCGCGGTGACCTTCTCGATGGCACGGACCCCGCCGTCGGCCATCTTGACCATGGTCCCGGCCACGAAGCTGTGCTTCACGCAGAACGACACGCCCTTGGCCAGCCGCGCGTCGATGATGACCTTCAGCGCTTTCATCGTCTTGCGTGCCTTCGTCGCGCCCTCGAAGAACTTCGCGATCCCGGTGCTGACCCGCACGATGGCCGTGGCCACGGCCGGTGCCTTGCCGATCAGGGTGACCACGCTGATGGCGTTGACGAGCGTCCAGAGGCAGCTCTCCACGTCCGGGTCGGAGAAGCACTTCTTGGCGTCCGTGACCCCGAGCAGGTCGAGCAGGATCGCGCCGCCGTTCGCCTTCACCCAGTCGAGGACGTCCTGGTTCGCAGCCGCCATGGCTTCGCGGTACTGATCGACGCAGGTCTGACCGCACTCCGCGAGCAGAGCGGCCTCCTCGTCCTTGGTCAGGACGTACTCCGCAGTCGAACCGCCGGAGTTGACGACTTCCGCCCGCTCCTGCCTGGCCCGCTCCCGTTCCTCGGCCTCCGCCCGCGTGGCCGCCTTGTCCGCTTGGTCGGCGTAGCCGGCGGCCTTGTCCGCCGCGCCTTCCGCTGCGGTGGCGTTGCTCTCCGCCTGGGTGGCCGTCCGGTCGGCCGCCGCCGCGTCCTGTTCGGCGCTGCTGGCGGCAGACCGGGCGCTGGTGGCGTCCTTCTCGGCCTCGGTGGCGTCCCGGTCGGCCTGGGAGGCCGCCGACTCGGCCTCGTTCGCGGCGAAGTTGGCGTAGAAGGCGTCGGTGCCCGCCTGCTGGTCGTACTTCTGGGCGTTCGCGTCCGCCTTCTGCGCGGCTGCGGCGTCGACCGCCGCTGCGGCCGCCGAAGCGTTCGCCGCCGCGGCCGAGTTGACCGCCTGCACGGCGTAGTCCGCGGCGTCGGCCGCAGCCTGGAGCGCGGTCTTCGCATCGCCGGCGGCCTTGTCGGCGAGCGCCTTGGCCTGTGCGGCCGCCTTCTTCGCCTCGTCCGACTTGGCCTTCGCCGCGGTCGCCTGCTGCTCGGCGAGGGACTTGGCGGTCTGCCCGATCAGCACCGCGTACGCCGCCGAGGCGTCACTCTCCTGGTAGGGAGTGCCCAAGCTGATCGCTTCGTCGGCCACCTTGGTCGTCGCGGTCGCGGCGTCCCGGGCGGCCTGCGCGTACTGTGCCGTGGCGGTGGCGTATCCGGCGGTCTTCGCAGCCCACGCGGCCGTCTTCGCAGCCTCGGCCACCGCCGCAGTGGCCTCCTTGCGTGCGGTGGCCGCTGCGGTCTGGGCCTTCTTCGCCTCGGCGTCGGCCTGCTCGGCCTTCGCCTTCGCCGCTGCCGCCGCGTCGATCGCCTCGGCCGCCGCGGCATGCGCGGTGGCCGCCGCGGCCCGCGTCTTCGCGTATGCCGACTGGGCGGCGTCGGCAGCGGACCGGGAACGCTTGGCCGCGCCTTCCGCACGCGTTGCCGCCGCTCGTGCGTTCACCGCGGCCGTGGTCGCGTCGTCGGCGGCCACCCGGGCCCGGGTCGCCGCACCCGCCGCCGTGTTGGCAGCGGTACGTGCCTCCGTTGCCGCCTGCCGCGTCTCGGCCGCCGCCGAGGTGCCGTCGGCCGCGGCGGCCGCTGACTCCAGCGCGGCCGCCCGGGAGGCGGTGGCTTCCTTCTCGTGCTCGGCCTTGACCGCGGTGTTACGGGCCTGGTAGGCGCGCAGTTCGGCGTCCTCGGCCGCCGCCAGCTTCTCCGCCGCCGTGGCACCCGCCGACTCCGCGTCCGTACGGGCCTGGCGGGCAGTGTCCTGCTCGCCCCGTGCCCGTTCCTCGGCCGCGCCGGCCTTCGCCCGCTCGCTCGCCGCGTTGTCGCGCTCCCGCTCGGCGTTGGCCTTCTCGGCCTCCGCGACACCGCGTTGCCGTTTTGCCTCGGCTGCCTGGTCCCTGGCGGTCTGTTCCGCCTTCTCGGCTGTCGCGCGGGCGTTCTTCGCGGTGGTGGCGTCGGCCGCCGCCTCGGCCGCCAGCTTGGCGGCGGAATCAGCGGCGGCCTTCGCCTGGGCCTTGGCCTCCAGTGCCGCCGTCTTGCGGAACTCGGTGTTCAGGGCGTGCGTCTGGGTCTTGGCCAGCGCGAGCAGTGTCTGGGAGTCGGCCACAGTGGCCTTCGCCGCGTTCGAAGCGGTCAGCGTCGCCTTCGCGGCGGCCTGAGCGGCGGCGTACGAGGCCTTGGTGACCTGCACCGACTGCTGGGCGTACAGCAGGCCCCGGCCGCGGGGCTGCTGCGCCGCGTCGGCGATCTGCCAGGCCTTCTGCTGCTGGGCGGTGACGGTGTCTGCGGCCGTCCTGGCCCGCCCGACGGCCGCGTCCGCCACGGTCACCTGCTTGGCCGCCGCGGCCTTCGCCGCGTTCAGGTCGGCCGTCGCCTTCGTGAAGACGGCAGCCTTCGGGTAGTTGATGGAGTCCTTGTGCGCGGCCCAGTACTTCTGCCAGTACAGGATCTGGTCCGCCAGCCACGCCTGCCGGACCGCCTCGGTCATGGCCTCCGTGGCGGCGCGCGTCTCCTTCGCCGCGGCGGCCTCGGCGGCGACGATCTGCTGGCGCTGGTCGGCCTGGCCGGCGTACTCCGCCTCCCATTCCGTGTAAGCCGCGGTGACGGCCCCGGTCAGCACTCGGTAGTGGTCGATCGGGTTGTCGCTGTCACAGGCCGCCCAGGCCTGCTTCAGCGCCTCGACCTCGGTGCGGAACTCCAGCGAGTCCGGCTCGGGGGCCTTGGTGGCGAAGCCGCCGAAGCGCAGGAATGTGGCGATGTCGTTGGCCGAGGAATAGCCCAAGTTGCTCGTCTCGAGCAGTTCCCTGCCGGCGACGTCCTTGTAGGCCGCCGCCCAAGCGTCGCCGCCGGTGTCGAACGCGTCGAGCACCTTCTTGGCCTGGTCCAGGGAGGCCTGGCCAGGGTGCGGCGTGGGGTTTTCCGACGCCTTGTTGTACAGCTTCTGCTGTGTACCGAGGGTGAAGGTGACGATGTCCGCGCCGAACTCGGGGGCCCAGAAGTCCCGGCCGTTCGAGGAGTTCACCGAGCGGTAGGGCTTGTTGGCCTCGTCCAGTTTCGTCTGGCGGTCCCGGAACGCGTTCAGGGCGGCGATGCCCGCGTCCTGGTCGCGGACGGCGGCCTGGCCCCACTCGCCGCCCAAGGCGTCCGGGGTCACGAAGGCGCGCAGTGCGGCGTCCGTGCCGGTGAGCTTCGCCGCTGCGGTCGCCTTGAGGGCGGGGCCGCCGAAGTGCACGGCCTGTCCCGCCTGGCAGCGGTCCGCGCGGGCCTGGGCACCCAGGCTGATGCGCAGGGTGCGCTGGTAGGGGTTGGCCGGGTTGTCGCCGGGCTCGTCCGCGGCCGCGGGGACCGCGTACACGAGTCCGCCGAGCACCGCGGCGGCGGTGGCGAGCGCCGTGCCGGCCACCCCAAGCCGGAGTCGTCTTCCCCCGGTGTGTCCGTATCTCTTCTTTCGTGCCATTCGCACGTCCGTACCTTCCTCTGGATGGTCAGTCCGTCAGTCGGTCCGCGCGGAAAGCGGGCAGGACACAGCAAAGGCCGGAAACGAGTACAGATCCCCCCGCTGGGCGTGCGGTCGACACGCCACCCCCGCCCCCTCCCCCGGGAACGCGATCATCCTGCCAGGCCGGGGCTTTTTAAGAAACCAATAAAGGCGCTTTGTTTTCCCTTTGAGATCGACCTCTCACCCCGCGGGGTGCCGAACACGACCGTGCCCCGCCGAGTCGTTACTCGGCGGGGCACGGCCCTCTTGCGGCTCCCGGACGGGTCTGTGGTGACGCTCAGCTGGTTCCGTCGGTCGTGTAGACGTGCATCCCGGGCACGTGCAGGGTGCCGCCGAACTGGGCGGCCTGGGTGACCTTGACGTTGGTGAAGTAGATCAGCGGGATGTTCAGCGGCGGCGGGTTGTTCACGTCGAACGTGATCGGGATCAGGCCGAAGAGGTTGCCGGAGATGGACTCCGTGTACATCGTCGTGGCGCCGCCGGTGATCGTGGACTTCGAACCGGAGGCCGCCTGCACGTGGTAGGTCTTGCCGATGGTCGTGTCCTTGACCGTCTGGTGCAGGTCACCGATGTCGGTGCCGCCCGAGATGACGTACTTCAGCACCTTCTTCGTCTTGCCGCTGGCCGTCTTCACCTCGACGATGCCCTGGTAGTCGGCGCTCTTCAGCGTCAGCGAGCTGGCGCTCAGGTACCAGGGGTCGTCCGCGACCGCGACCTTGTTGTCGACACCGCTCACGTCTTCGGTGGCGGCCTTGCAGTCGTCGGCCGACGTGCTGGAGCTCGCGGACGGGCTCGGCGAGGCGCTGGACGCGGCGTCCCCGGCCGCCTTGGTGACGTCCTTGGTGACCTGGCCGGCCGCCTTGGTCGCCGTGTCGGTGGTGTCCTTCACGGTGTCCGTGACCTTCTTGACGGTCTTGGACACGGTGTCGGAGCCGCTGTCCTTGCTCGACGAGGACGACGAGGAGGAGGAGGAGGACGAGTCCGAGGACGCGGACGCCGACGGCGAGGGGGTGGCGCTCGCGGTGGAGTCCGACGAGGACGAACTCGTCGTGCTGCCGCCGCTCAGGATGCTGCCGATCGCGTCGCCGATCGAGCCCAGCAGGCCGCCATCGCTGCTGCTGCTCGCGGAGGCCGACGGCGACGGGGTCGCCGTGCTGCCGGAGTCCGATGAACCGGAGGACCCCGACGAGCCCGAATCGGACGAGGACGAGGACGACGACTTGGACGCGGACGGCGTCGGCGTGGCCGCGTCGCCGGAACCTGAATCCGACGAAGACGACTTGCCCGACGACGTCGAGTCCTTGGCGCCGTCCGACGCCGTCGCCGACGGCGAGGCCGAGTCCGTGGCCTTGTCGCTCGCCGACGCGGAGGGCGACGCCGAGTCCAGGGCGGAGACGCAGTTCTTGTAGTCCTCGGCCAGGCTCTTCGAGGACGCCGACGACGTGCTGTTGGTGTCGGCGATCGCGAGCGAGGACGTGAACCCGAAGCCCATGAGGACGGCCGTCGGCATCGCCACGGAGGCGATCGCCTTGCCCGCCGGCATGTGGAACCTGGTGAACAGCGGCTTCCTGGGCGCCGCATGCCGCGGCCCGGTTCTCACACGGGACTCGTCCACATCAGTCCCGTGGGTCACCTCGTCAGCCGGCACTGTGCCTCCCGTTCGCCCCGTTCACCGGGCTCGTTCCTGACAGGTCGTTCTCCCCCAGCGGCGCCAGGCCCTGTGAGGTACCCCCATCGCTCGCGCCGTCCGGCCCCGGGTAGTAGACGGCCTCCTCCGGGGCACCGTCCCCGGCCGGCGGGATCTCGCCCTCCGGCTGCGGCTTCGGAGGCGCACCCGGAGACCAGGCCACGGCCATCGCTCCGCCCACGAGGGCGAACAGGAAGCCCATGACGAAGCCACCGAAGTTGGACACGGGGAGGGACACCAGCGCCAGCAGGATCGCGGCGATTCCCGCGAACGTGCGGATGTGCTTCTGGTACCAGAGGCTGATGCCCAGGACGACGAGCAGCACGCCGATGATCAGGGACCCGGCGCCTGCGGTGGTCGCCATCGCCACCGTGAGGTTGCCGATCTGGAGATGCGCGTACGGGAAGTACATGATCGGGAAACCGGCGAGCAGGATGTACAAACCGGCCCAGAACGGCCGCGTGCCCCGCCAGGAGCGGAACTGCAGCCTCCGGCGGGTGAACTGGCCGGGTGCGGCAGGAGTCTCGGCGCTCATGGAAAACAGCTCCCTGGTGCGGCGTTGCTGTGGTGGTGATGCTGTGTGGTGCGGTGATGTTTCCTTGTACCGCGTGTGAAGACCGTGGGAAGAAGGTGGAGGGCGGGGGTACCTTCGGCGCCCCCGCCCGTCACGGAGCGCTTAGTAGCACTCCGCTCCCTTCGTCGAGATCGACATGTGCAGACCGCTCAGCTTGAAGGTTCCGGCAGTGGTGGCCCACGCCGTCTGCTTCACGCCGGACAGCGAGGCGTGGTCCGCCTCCTGCGCGAACCCGTTCGGGTTCGTCAGGCCGGCCTTGGCCTCGTCGTTCTTGATGCCGGGACCCTTGTTCGAGCTGCCGGCCGCGACACCGATGTTGATGTTGGTGAACGTCGCGTCGGCGCTCAGGTCATCGAGGTCGATGTACAGCTTGGTAGCCTCGACCGGCTTCTTCGCGTCGGTGCCCGCGTGCAGGATCAGGCTGACGTTCCCGAAGATCGGTACGTTCGGCGTGACCACGGACTGGCACAGGTTGGTGATGGTCGCGCTGTTGAACGCCGAGACCGCCACCGGGTGGATCGTCTTGTCACCGGCGAGGGTGACACCCGAGTCCACGGCGCCGTACTGAACGAAGCCGTCACCTTCCAGCGAGTCGGCCGTGACCTTGAACTGCTGGCCCGACACACTGAACGACGCGGCGAGAGCGCCCTGCGCGAGGGCGACACCTATACACGCCGTGGCGGCGACGCTGGGCACCATGACCACAGCGAACCGCTTCCATCTGGTCCCGCCACGCACCTGGGACTCCATATTTCCTCCTTCTCGGACGTACATCTCCTGGCCCGGTATCGCCCCCAACGGCGGCTCAGCCGGGCAGGGATGGGAGAAGTGCTACGTCCTCGGAAGGGGAGCGCCCGTACTCGGAGGCACGAACGCACCTCGATCACCGGCGATCACCCCCGAGCGACAACCACTGGTCGCGCCTGACACGCATCACGCACAACCTTGCTGGACAGGCTTCGCGGTGAGGCGAAGACCCCCCTGCCCAAGAGCCGGCGTCACTGCCGCCGACTCTGCTCGGTGGGGACCCAGATGAACCCGCGGCCCGATTGGCTGTCGGGGTACGGGAATGGACCGAGCGTCGCCGATCGTGGTGCATTCTCGCCGCCCGCACAAGGGGCTTCGTTACTCGGTAGTAACGGCCGGATAACCGAAGGACGACCCACCGGTCTCGGAGAGCGACTCTGGGTGGCATTCAGGGGCAGAGCAAAACAGTTGATCAGTGGACGAAACCAGACAGACCAACCGCCCTGATTTACTCCGAGTAACAGCGGCCGCGATTACCAAGATTTGGTAAAGAGCGGCCGCCGTGGCCCCGCCTCGGCAAATCTTTCACTCCGGCATCACAGGACGTGACGTTTAGCTACTGGTCAGCCCTGTGTCCAGATCGTTGTCTAGAAGAGCGCGCGCGCCAACGCCCTGCGCGCTCCCACCACCCGCGGGTCGTCGGTGCCCACGACCTCGAAGAGCTCAAGAAGCCGCCGCCGTACGGCATCCCGGTCGTCCCCGGCCGTCCGCTGCACGGTCTCGATCAGCCGCCCGAAGGCGTCCTCGACATGCCCGCCCACCAGATCCAGGTCGGCGGCCGCGATCTGCGCCCCGGCGTCGGCCGGCTTCTCGGCCGCGTCCCTGCGCACCTGCTGCGGGTCCATCCCCTGCACCCGCTGGAGCAACTCGGCCTGCGCCAGCCCCAGCTTGGCCTCGCTGTTGGCCGGGTCGTCGCTCAGCACGTTCTTGTACGCCTGGACCGCACCGCCGAAGTCGCCCGCGTCCAGCGCCTGGACGGCCGCCTCCAGGAGGGCGTCGTACGGGCCCGCGGGCGCCGCGGCGGGCACGGCCTGGGCGCCCGGCTCCGCGTCGGGGTCGACGACGAGGCCGGTCAGCCCGAACCGCTCCTCGGCGACCTGCACCAGCTGGTCCAGCGTCCCGCGGATCTGTTCCTCGCCGGCCGCGCCCTGGAAGAGCGGCAGCGCCTGCCCGGCGACGACGGCGAACACCGCCGGGATCCCCTGGATCCCGAACTGCTGCATCAGCATCTGGTTGGCGTCGACGTCGATCTTCGCCAGCAGGAAGCGGCCGTTGTACTCGACGGCGAGGCGCTCCAGGACCGGGCTCAGCTGCTTGCAGGGCTGACACCACTCGGCCCAGAAGTCGATGACTACAGGGACTTCGGCGGACCGCTGCAGGACATCGCGCTCGAAGCCGGCTTCGTCGACGTCGATGACCAGGTCGGCCGGGGAGACGGCACCGGCACCACCGTGCCGGGCCGCTTCGGCGCGCGCCTGCTCGGCCTTGGCCTTGGCCTCCTGGGCCGCCTTGACCGCGGCGAGGTCGACGACGCCGCTCATGGACATGTTCCGTGGCTGCATGCGTCTATCCTCCCCCGTTCCCGCGCGTGTGTGAAAAGCGTTGTGAAAGCCGGGCCGAACCTGTGTGCTTCAGCGGCGCCGGGTCCCCACCCCACGCCATGGTCGTCGCCCGTGCGGTCAGCCACGAGCTTTCGCTACGACCCGTAGCGTAATGCCATCCGGGACCCGCGCGACACCACTTTCCGGTGATCTCCCTCACGGCAGCACAGGAAACCCCGGTTATGGTCGTGGGATGCAGAGCCGCACCCCCGCCGGACGTACCGGCCGCCCGCGCAGCGCCGCCGCGGACGCCGCGATCCTGGAGGCGACGCGGCAGGCACTGGTCGAACTGGGCTGGTCCAAGCTCACTCTGGGAGACGTGGCCACGCGGGCCGGGGTTGCAAAAACGACTCTCTACCGCCGCTGGGCGGGCAAGAACGAACTCGTCGTCGACGCGGTGGCGGAACTCTTCGACGAACTCGAACTCCCCGACCGCGGCAGCCTGGCGAACGACATCGAGGGCGTCGTGCTGCAGTTCGCGGCGATCCTGGACCGCCCGGAGGCCCGCAGCGGCCTGATGGCGGCGGTCGCCGAGTCGACCCGCGACGACGCACTGCGGGAACGTATCCGCGCGTCCATCGTGGACCGCCAGAAGCGGCTGGTCCTGGAGGGCCGGGCCCGTGCGCAGTGCCGGGGCGAACTCCCCTCCGAGCCGGACCCGGAGGAGGCGGCCCGCACGGTGGACCTCATCTTCGACATGGTGGCGGGTGCGGTGGTCCACCGCACCCTGGTGAGCGGCAAGCCGGCGGACGAGGAGTGGGTGCGCGACTTCACCCGCGTCCTGCTCCTCGGCCTCGCCGCCGAGCCGACCGCGGCACCCACGTCCCGGCCGACCGAGCAGGCCGGATCGGCCACTTCCCGGCGAACCGAGCCGGGTGGAGCACCCACTTCCCGGCGAACCGAGCCGGCCGGGACGGCCACTTCCCAGCGGACCGAGCCGGCCGGGACGCCCGCTTCCCGGCCGACCGAGTCGGGTGGTGGGTGGGCATAGGTACCGGGGGTCCAGGGGGCGGAGCCCCCTGGTACGCGGCGGTACGCGGCGGTACGCGGCTAGAACCCCGCCGGCTCCGTGTACACCCCCCACTCGTCCCGCAGCACCCCGCAGATCTCACCCAGGGTCGCCTCGGCCCGTACCGCCTCCAGCATCGGCTCGATCATGTTGGACCCGCCCCGCGCAGCGGCCAGCATCGCGTCCAGGGCGGCACGCACCGCGCCCTCGTCCCGCGCCGCGCGGCGTGCGCCCAGCGCCCGTACCTGCTCCCGCTCGACCTCGTGCGAGACGCGGAGGATCTCCAGGTCGCCGGTGACGGACCCGGTGTGGACGTTGACGCCGACGACCCGCTTGTCGCCCTTCTCCAGCGCCTGCTGGTACTGGAAGGCCGACTCGGCGATCTCCCCCGTGAACCAGCCGTCCTCGATGCCCCGCAGGATTCCGGACGTGACCGGCCCGATCGGGTGCCGCCCGTCCGGATGGGCGCGCAGCCCCCGCTCCTTGATCTGGTCGAAGATCTTCTCGGCGTCGGCCTCGATCCTGTCGGTGAGCTGCTCGATGTACCAGGAACCGCCCAGCGGGTCCGCCACGTTGGCGACCCCGGTCTCCTCCATGAGCACCTGCTGGGTGCGCAGCGCGATCTCGGCGGCCTGCTCGCTCGGCAGGGCGAGGGTCTCGTCCAGGGCGTTGGTGTGCAGCGAGTTGGTGCCGCCGAGCACCGCCGCCAGCGCCTCCACGGCCGTCCGCACCACGTTGTTGTACGGCTGCTGCGCGGTCAGCGAGACACCGGCGGTCTGGGTGTGGAAGCGCAGCCACTGCGCCTTGTCCGACCGGGAGCCGTAGACGTCCCGCATCCACCGCGCCCAGATCCGGCGCGCGGCACGGAACTTGGCGATCTCCTCGAAGAAGTCGACGTGCGCGTCGAAGAAGAAGGAGAGGCCGGGGGCGAAGACGTCCACGTCGAGGCCGCGGGAGAGCCCCAGTTCGACGTAGCCGAAGCCGTCCGCGAGCGTGTAGGCGAGCTCCTGCGCGGCCGTCGCGCCCGCCTCGCGGATGTGGTAGCCGGAGACGGAGAGCGGCTTGTACGCGGGGATGCCGGCGGCGCAGTACTCCATCAGGTCGCCGATCAGCCGCAGATGGGGTTCGGGCTGGAACAGCCACTCCTTCTGGGCGATGTACTCCTTGAAGATGTCGGTCTGGAGGGTGCCGTTGAGGACCGACGGGTCGACGCCCTGCCGTTCGGCGGCGACGAGGTACATGCAGAAGACGGGCACGGCGGGCCCGCTGATCGTCATGGAGGTCGTGACGTCGCCGAGGGGGATGTCCTTGAAGAGGACCTCCATGTCGGCGGCGGAGTCGATGGCGACCCCGCAGTGCCCGACCTCGCCGAGCGAGCGCCCGTCGTCGGAGTCCCGGCCCATGAGGGTGGGCATGTCGAAGGCCACGGAGAGACCGCCGCCGCCGTTGGCGAGGATCATCTTGTAGCGCTCGTTGGTCTGCTCGGCGTTGCCGAACCCGGCGAACTGGCGGATGGTCCAGGTCCGCCCGCGGTAGCCGGTCGGATACAGGCCGCGCGTGAAGGGGTACTCCCCCGGCCAGCCGATCCGGTCGAATCCCTCGTAAGTGTCCCCTGGTCGGGGCCCGTACACCGGCTCCACGGGGTCCCCGGAGAGCGTGGTGAAGTCGGCGTCCCGCTTGCGGGCCGCGTCGTAACGGGCCTGCCAGCGTCGGCGGCCCTCCTCGATGGCGTCAGCGTCCATGGTTCGAATTTACTAGGACGTCCTAGTAAAAGTCGATGGGGGCACCGCCGCACGGGTGTCCGTACGGCGGTACGGCCCGGGGGCCTGTGGCCTAGGCCTGGACCTTCGCGGCCACCGGAGAACCCTCGGTGACCTTGGCGTCCAGCTCGCGGGTGACCTTGCGCTCCACGAAGAAGGCGGCGGTCGGGATGGTGCCCGCCAGCAGCACCCACAGCTGCTTGCCGACCGGCCACTTCGCCTTGGAGCCCAGGTCGAAGGCGAAGACCAGGTAGACGACGTAGAGCCAGCCGTGCGCGATGGCGACGACGCGCGTGACGTCGGCCGCACCGTTGATGTCCAGCCCGTACTTGGCGATCATGCTCAGGCACAGCAGCACCAGCAGCACACCGGTGACGTAGGCCAGGACGCGGTAGCGGGTCAGCACGCTCTTTTTCATGGGGACGAGCGTAACCACCCGTTCCGGGAGATCTTGCCCCGGGTCACTCCTGTGCGCGGGGTGCGTTCAGTCCTCGTCGAAGTCGTTCGCGGCGACCCGCAGCGGCCGCAGCATCGCGAAGATCTCCCCGCACTCCTCGGCGTCGTACACCCCGAGCCCGAAGTCCATCGCCATCAGGTCGCGGGTGGCCGCCTCGACGACCTGGCGGCCCTTCTCGGTGATCGTGGCGAGCGTGCCGCGCCCGTCGTTGGGGTTGGGCCGCTTGTCGACCAGACCGGACTTCACCAGCCGGTCGACGGTGTTCGTCACCGAGGTCGGGTGCACCATCAGCCGCTCGCCGATCTTCGACATCGGCAGCTCGCCGGCCTTGGAGAAGGTGAGCAGCACCAGCGCCTCGTAGCGCGCGAACGTCAGCCCGTACGGCTTGACCACCGCGTCGACCTCGGCCAGCAGGATCTGCTGGGCCCGCATGATCGACGTGATCGCGGCCATCGACGGGACGCTTCCCCAGCGCTGCTTCCAGAGGTCGTCGGCACGGGCGATGGGGTCGAAGGGGAGACTGAGTGGCTTGGGCACGTCACCGACCCTACCGGCCGGTCATATAGCGGTCAGCCCTGTCTCGGCTTTCGGTCACCTCCGGCTCGGTCGCCTCCGGCGGGGCGGGTCGGCGGGCCGCTACGACCTCGGCCGCGACAACCGCCGGACCGCCACCGCCAGACCGCAGCAGCACACCACCCCCACCACCCCGGCGCCCGCCACGGCCGCCCGCACCCCCACGGCCTCCGCCGCCAGCCCCGCCAGCGTCATGCCGACCCCCTGCAGGGTCATCAGCCCGGCGCTGAGCACGGTCATGGCCCGGCCGCGCAGCTCCTCGGGCACGGCCCGTACGAACCACTGGTCAAGGCCCAGCGTGTACGCCGACCCGGCCCCCGCCGCCAGCAGGAGCAGCAGCGAGAGCGCGAGGGACGGGTGCAGGGCGTACCCGAGGTACGGCAGCAGGGTGAGGCAGACCAGCGGCAGGGCGATCCGCTCCCGGGCGGCCGGGCCGAGCCGGGCGCCGGCGTACAGCTCCCCGGCGACGGTGCCGACCGGCAGCGCGCACATCAGCAGGCCGAGCCCCGGGGACCCGGAGCCGAGCGCGTCGGCGTAGGGGGCGGCGAGCGCCTCGGGGACGACGGCGAACATCGCCGGCACCCAGAAGAGGAGCAGCAGCAGGCGGATGCGGCGGTCGGCGAGCAGCTGCCGGGTGCCGCCGCGTTCCCGGGCCCGCGCGCGGGCGGGGCGGCGCCGGGTGCCGAGGCGGAGCAGGGCGGCCGAGGCGACGAAGGTGCCGACGGTGATCAGCAGGGCGTGCCGCGGGGTGAGGGCGGCGAGGAGCAGTCCGCCGAGGCCGTAGCCCACCAGCAGGGCGCTCTGCGCGACGATCCGCAGCAGGGACCGGCCGAGCACGAACAGGTCGCCGCCGCCGAGGATGTCGGAGAGGGTCGCCATCCGGGTGCCGGCGAACACCGGCGAGACGACGGCGAGGGCGCAGCGCAGCCCGAGCAGCACCCCGATGCCGGTTCCGGGGACCGCCATCACGACGACGCACCCCGCGCACACCAGGTCGCACACCACCAGCACCCGGCGGGCCGGGAACCGGTCGGCGACCGGGGCCAGCAGTGTGCCGCCGACCAGGTAGGGCAGGAAGCCCAGCGCAAAGGTCAGGGCGCTGAGCAGGGGTGATCCGGTGAGGTCGTAGACCAGCACGGACAGCGCGATCTCGCTGACGATCACGCCGAGCATGGACAGCACGTGGGCGGCGAAGACGGCACGGAACTCGGGCACGGCGAGGACCCGGCCGTAGCCGGCGGTTCCCGGGAGAGCAGGCGCGGACATGGACGGCAGGGTGCCCGTGCCCGGGCCCACCGCTTAGAGTTTCGGCACCAGCCGAATCTTCCTCCCTCCGCCCCGGAACGGTCCCGCCATGCCCTCCCACCTCCACTTCGACGAGGACGACTTCCTGCGGTGCCGGTTCGCCGTCTCGCCGCTGTGGGAGACGCAGGGGGCGGTCCGCACGCTGCGGCGGCCGGACCGGCACGGCTATCACGCGCCCTGGCTGCGGCGGATCAGGACGGTGGCGGCCGGGCTCGACCTGGCCCCCCTGTGGCTGCTGATGCCACGGCGCGGCCACTCGCCCGACTGGCTGGTGGCACCGCCGACCGGTCCGGCGGCCTCCGTCGAGGAGGAGCTGGCGACCCTGCGGGCGGTCGACCCGGAGACGGCCCGGGCGGACACCGCGCGCTCGCTCGCGGACACGCCGGGCGCGCTGGAGTCGGCGACCGGCCGGGCCTGGCTGGCCGATCCGCCGCGCCTGGTCCGGGAGGTGACGGACGCGCTGGAGGAGGCCTGGCGGGTCCTGCTGGCCCCGGACTGGCCCCGGCTGCGCGCCCTGCTGGAGGCGGACGTCGCCTTCCACTCCCGGCGGCTCGCGGAGGTCGGCCTGGGCGGGCTGCTGCCGGAGATCCACCACCGGTTCGGCTGGCGGTCCGGCACGCTGACCGTGGCCTCGCCCGGCGGCGCGTACGAGCGGCGGCTGGGCGGGCAGGGCCTGGTGCTGATGCCGAGCGTCTTCACCTGGCCGGACGTGATCAGCACCTTCGAGCCCCCGGCCCGGCCCACGGTGGTCTACCCGGCCCGCGGCATCGGCGGCCTGTGGACCGACCCGGCCGCGGCCACGCCCGACGTGCTGGTACGGCTGCTGGGCAGGGGCCGCGCCACGGTCCTGGCCGCCCTCGCCGACCCGGCCACCACCACCGCCCTCGCCCACCGGCTGCGCCTCGCCCCCTCCTCGGTCTCCGCCCACCTGACGGCCCTGCGCAACGCGGGCCTCCTGACCTCACACCGCTACGGCCACCAGGTGCTGTACGAACGAACCCCACTCGGCATCGCCCTGGCATCGGGCCCACAACGGTTCTAGCGAGTCCGCCCAAATCCGCCGCGGTCCGACAGCGCCCCCGTTCGAAACCCTCTGCACTCCGACAGCGCCCCCGAAGGGGCGCGGGGAACTGCGCGACCAGCCACGACGGCACCGCACACGACAGACACACTCCAGCAGTTCCGTCGAAACCCGCTGCACTCCGACAGCGCCCCCGAAGGGGCGCGGGGAACTGCGCGACCAGCCACGACGGCGCCGCAGACAGCAGACGGCAGACGGCAGACGGCACATCGCCCTGCCTCCGCTGGCGCCCCTAGTTACGGCCGGCCCGCCGCAGATGGTGCCGGACCGCGCGCTGGGCCACCGGGCCGAGCTCGTCCAGCGCGGCGACCATCGCACCGAGTTGTTCGAGGGCGTCCAGGGCCGCATGCGCGCCGGCCGTGTCGACGCCCTCGTACAGCTCGATGCCGACGAAGGACGCGGCGACCGCGCGGGCGAGCCCGGCCGGGTCGGCGAACTCGCCGAACGGGGTTGCCGCGAGGACCCGGACGAGCACCTCCTCCATCTCGGCGATCCACAGGTCGAGCCCGGCCGCCGTGGCCGGCCCGAGCGCCTCGTGGGTCTGGGCGCCGGCCAGCAGCTGCCCGAGCAGGGCGACATGGCCGCCGGCGCGGGCCTCCTCGTGGATCTGCCGGCCCACGGTGAGGAGTTCGGAGAGAGAGCGGACCGCGGCGAGCCGGGGGCGGAAGCGGGCGACGGCCTGCTCGGCGCCGTACCGGCAGGCGGCGGAGAGGAGTTCGTCCACGGATCCGAAGTGGTAGAAGACCAGCGCCTGGTTGACCCCGGCCGCCGCCGCCACGGTACGGGCCGAGGTCTTGGCGATCCCCTGCTCGGTGAGCGTCCGCAGCGCACCCTCCAGCAGCTTGTTCTTGGTCTCCAGGGACTTGGCGGTCTCCGGGCTCACGCGCGCGACTCCTCACGGACCGGCCGCAGCCCGGGGCGCACCCCGCAGCCGTGGATGTCGGCGTACGACGCCTCGAAGGAGCCCTGGTAGCCGAAGAGCGGCCCGAAGTACCGGTTCACGACCCGCACCCGGACCCGGAACCGGCCGGTTTGGTCGTCGTAGGACTCGCGTACCTCGGCGGTGGCGCCGACGAGTTCGGGGACCCGGACGTCCACCGGGCCCTCCCTGAACCGGTGTTCGCCGGAGCGGATCAGCAGGGAGCCGTCGGCCTCGGCACGGAAGTGCAGCTCGCTGGCGAGGTGCTGGTGGGTGCCGAGGTAGTCCAGGATGCGGTCGCCCTTGGGACTGAGCACCATCTGGGCGTCGAAGCGGCGGGGGCGGCCGGGCAGGTCGAAGGTGCGCACGAAGCTCACCGTCTCACGGCCGTAGGTGTCCGTGTAGGGCACATTCTCGATCTTGAAGGGCACGTTCCGCCCGGCCTGCGGGACCAGGATGTTGCGGGTGGCGCCCAGCACCAGGAACGGCTTCACGAACGTCGGCCCGTGCCAGATGCGCTCCATCACGCCGTGGCCGGTGCAGGCCTCGCCGCTCGCCAGGCCGACCGAGAAGCGCCGCCGGAGCTCGGGGTGCAGCCGGTCGAAGTCCGGCCCCATGACCGTGCGGAACATCGAGGTCACGACTGCTTCTCCAGGGTGTGCAGGACACGAGGGGCGGTGACCTTCGCCGACGGGGCGCGCAGGCAGCGGCGGGCGGCGGGGGTGGTCGCGAGCGGGGCCGCGAGGAGGGCCAGCGAGAGAGCGACCACGAGGAGGAGCGGGACCAGGAAGGCGACGGCGGGCGAGAGCGCGCCGAGGACCGGCCCCCGGCCCAGGCCTGCGGCGCAGCCGGCGATCGTCAGGGCGCGGGCCGCCAGCTCGGCGAGCCAGTTCCACCGCGCCCGTTCCGGGGTGATCCCGCGTTCCAGCCACAGCCGCAGCCGGTCGAAGGACCAGGCGGTCGCCCAGCCCATGATCGGGCGGAGCACCAGCCGGTCGGCGAGCACCCCGAAGGCACCCCAGCGGGGCCGGTAGTCGTAGCCGGTGAGGAAGCGGACGCCGTCGCCGACCGGGATGTAGCGCCAGTAGCCGCTGCCCTCGGCGAGCAGCGAGAGGGGGTGGCGGGAGGCGAAGCGCAGGGCCGAGGTGCGGGTGCCGTCGGGGCGCTCCTTCTCCCCCGCCGAGACGCCGGTGCCGGCGATCGTCAGGAACGGGAGCACGCGGGTGGCGTAGCGGAAGCGCTGCGGCTCGCCCGCCGCGCGCGGCAGGTGGTCGATCTCGGTGAACCTCAGGTCCCAGCGTTGGTGCCGGGCCGGGTCCTGGGTGCGGGCCCACAGTTCGTCGAGGTCGGCTCGGATGTGCGCCTCTATGTAGAGACCCATTGGTGGTGTACCCCCGTCACCTGGTCCTTCGAGGGTTCTTTGAGCGATCGCTCAAACCCTTCGGCGGTCACGGTACCCGGTTTTGAGCGACCGCTCAATCACTGGGGACGAGAAACCCCGGCCGCGAGGGGCCGGGGTTTCCTTCCGCCGGGTCTTCTTCTGCCGCTGCGGCTACTGGGCGAGGTGCTGCTCGACCGTCGCCACCTTGCTGGTGAGTCCGTCCGTGACACCGGGCCGGATGTCCGCCTTGAGGACCAGGGAGACGCGCGGGGCGCGCGCCTCGACGGCGGCGACGGCGCGCCTGACGACCTCCATGACCTCGTCCCACTCGCCCTCGATCGAGGTGAACATGGCGTCGGTGCGGTTGGGCAGCCCGGACTCGCGGACCACCCGGACGGCGTCGGCGACGTACTCCCCGACGTCCTCGCCGACACCGAGCGGCGTGACGGAGAAGGCGACGATCATGCGTTCACGACCCCTTCCTTTTCCTTGCGGGCGCGGGCGGCGATGACCTCGTCCTCGGCGGCGCGGCGCAGCGTGCGCTCGATGATGAAACCGCCGCCGGGGATGACCGAGTACGCGAAGTACAGGGCAGCCTTGCCCTTGTTCCACTTGGTGCGGTTCCAGGCGTCCGCCCAGAAGATCACGTAGATGATGAACAGCACGCCGTGGATCGGGCCGAGCACGGGGGCGACGTTGACGCCGGAGTCCACCGTGTACTTGATGACCGTGCAGGCCGCGAGAACGATCCAGGAGACGCCCTCCGGCACGGAAATCAGACGGAGGCGGCGGATGGCGGAGGCTGTTTTGAGGTCCACGAGTCACCTTCGGTGGGAGAGACGTCCACTCTTTGTGAACGCGAGCACAAACGTTCTGCCATTGTGGCAAAGAGGCGGCACGGACCCGGCGCGGGGGTGGGGGCGCAGCCTTGACGGCCGCACCCCTAGGGGACGGATCCGGGATGATGTCCACCCACGGGACCTGTCGCCGCCGTCTGCCTGCGGCTACCTTCGCAGCGTGGCGATGTTCCGACTCCAGGGCAGCAAGGTGCTCGCCGTCGAGATGACCGGGGACGCCGTGAAGGCGAAGAACGGCTCGATGGTCGCGTACGACGGGCAGATGGCGTTCAAGAAGCTGAGCGGCGGCGGCGAGGGGCTGCGCGGGATGGTGACCCGGCGGCTCACCGGCGAGCAGATGACGGTGATGGAGGTGAAGGGGCACGGGACGTGCTGGTTCGCGGACCGGGCGTCCGAGATCAACCTGGTCGGCCTCCAGGGCGACAAGCTGTACGTCGAGTCCAGCAACCTGCTCGCGACCGACGCGGGGCTGCGCACCGGCACGACGTTCACCGGCCTGCGCGGCGCCTCCCAGGGCAACGGGCTGTTCACCACGACGGTCGAGGGCCACGGCCAGGCGGCGATCATGTCGGACGGCCCGGCGGTGGTGCTCAGGGTCAGCCCGCAGTACCCGCTGACCGTCGACCCGGGCGCCTACATCGCCCACCAGGGCAACCTCCGCCAGTCCTTCCAGTCGGGTGTGACCTTCCGCACGTTCCTGGGAGAGGGCGGCGGGGAGGCCTTCCAGATCCGGTTCGAGGGGGACGGCCTGGTGTACGTGCAGCCGAGCGAGCGCAACACGATCGCGGGGGACGTCTGACATGGCCCTGCGCGAGGTGAACTCCAAGATGGTCGAGGCGACCGTCGTGCCCGGTCAGCGGCTGTTCAGCCAGCGCGGCGCGATGCTCGCGTACAAGGGCGAGGTGTCCTTCACGCCCAACATCCAGGGCGGCCAGGGCGGGCTGATGTCGATGCTCGGCCGCCGGGTCGCCGGCGAGGCGACCCCCCTCATGACCGTCGAGGGCAGCGGCACGGTCTTCTTCGGGCACGGCGGCCACCACGTCCACGTCATCACCCTCACCGGCGACACCCTCTACGTCGAGGCGGACCGGCTGCTCGCCTTCGAGGGCACGTTGCAGCAGGGGACGATGTTCATGGGCTCCCAGGGCGGCGTGATGGGCATGGTCCGCGGCCAGGTCACCGGCCAGGGCCTGTTCACCACCACCCTCAAGGGCCACGGCGCGGTCGCCGTGATGGCCCACGGCGGGGTCTTCGAGATCCCGGTCACCCCGCAGCGCCCGGTCCACGTCGACCCCCAGGCCTACGTCGCCCATCACGGCGACGTGCGCAACAAGCTGTCGTCCGCACTCGGCTGGCGGGAGATGGTGGGCCGCGGCTCCGGCGAGGCCTTCCAGCTGGAGCTCAGCGGCAGCGGCATGGTGTACGTGCAGGCGTCCGAGGAGAAGCTGTGAGCGCATACGGAGCCACCGGCGCGGCCGGGCCGGTCGTGTACGACCCGATGACCCTGCCCGTCGACGACAACGTCAACAAGTACACCTTCTGCGTGGAGCTCAAGAGCGGTCAGTGGTTCCTGCAGAAGGGGAAGATGATCGCCTACTACGGCTCGATCGACTTCAACGGCATCGGGCACGGCCGTTTGGACCGACTTGTCCGCACGTCTTTCCATTCGCCTCTGCACGCGAGCGACTGGGTGGTGGCGCAGGGCTCGGGCAAGATGCTCCTCGCCGACCGGGCGTTCGATGTGAACTCGTACGACCTGGAAGACGGCAACCTGACCATTCGCTCCGGCAACTTGCTCGCTTTTCAGCCAAGTCTCGCGCTGAAGCAATCAATCGTTCCCGGTTTTCTGACCCTTATCGGAACCGGAAAGTTTGTGGCGGCGTCCAACGGTCCGGTGGTGTTCATGGAACCCCCCATCCGGGTGGACCCGCAGGCGCTGGTGGGGTGGGCCGACTGCCCCTCCCCCTGCCATCACTACGACCATGGGTACATGACCGGCGTGCTGGGCGGTCTACGTGCACTGACGGGCCTCGGCGGGGCCTCTGGAGAGGAGCACCAGTTCGAGTTCGTAGGGGCCGGCACGGTCCTGCTCCAGTCCACCGAGACCCTGATGGCCGAGCAGGCCGCGGGAGCGGTTCCGCACGAGCCCGGAGTGCCCGGCGGAGGCACCCCCTCCACAGCTCGTCCACAACAACCGGGGGCACCGCGCCTTCCCGGACAGCTGGGGGACCTCCAGCGTCGCTTCGGGCTGTGAGCGGTAGTCTGCGGAGTGTGACATCGAACGCGTGCGCACAGTCACACCACCCTCACTAGTTCGCCTTTCAACATTTTAGGTAGACTTCATTCATGGAGACCGAGACGGCCACGCGCTGGCTGACCGATGCGGAGCAGTGCGCCTGGCGCACCCACCTGGAGGTCAACAGGCTGTTGACGTACCAGCTCGAAAAGGATCTGCAGCCGTTCGGCCTGACAATGAACGACTACGAGATCCTGGTGAACCTGTCCGAGTCGGAGGACTACCGGATGCGGATGAGCGACCTCGCCTCCGCCACCCTCCAGTCCAAGAGCCGGCTGTCCCACCAGATCACCCGTATGGAGAACGCGAACCTGGTCCGCCGCGAGAACTGCGAGTCCGACCGCCGCGGCCTGTTCGCCGTCCTCACCGAGCACGGCATGGAGACGATGAAGAAGGTGGCGCCACATCATGTCGCCTCCGTGCGACGGCACTTCATCGACCTGCTGTCGCCGGAGGCACTCATAGAGCTGGACAAGGGCCTGAAGCCCATCGCGGAGCACCTGCGGGGGCAGCGCGGGCGTCCGTGACGACAGACAGCACCTGAAAGCGGCGGACGGGGGTTCAGGTCCCGTCCGCCGCTCGCTGCATGATGGCGCTTCCCTGCCCGTGGAGCGCCCGTCAGGAGCGCGGGGAACTGCGCGATCGGCCCCCACCGGCCCGCGGCCGACGAACGGTCCGCGCCCCACGTTGTCGGCGCGGCCCGTGTCAGCCCTGGGTGAGGCCCGCCACCAGTTCGTCCGCCGCGCGGTACGGGTCCAGGTCGCCGGCCACGATGCGGTCCGCGAGAGCGTCGATGTGACGGTCCCCGTGGAGGTCGCCGATGCGCGCACGCAGGGCCGTCACCGCGATGGTCTCGACCTCGCGGGCGGCGCGCGCCAGGCGGCGTTCCGCCAGGACGCCCCGCTCCTCCATCCAGGCGCGGTGCTTCTCCAGTGCTTCCACCAGTTCGTCGACGCCCTCCGCCCGCGCGGCGACCGTCTTGACGATCGGCGGCCGCCAGTCGCCGGGGCCGCGGGACTCGCCGAGGCCCAGCATGTGGTTCAGTTCGCGGGCCGTGGCGTCCGCGCCGTCCCGGTCGGCCTTGTTGACCACGTACACGTCCCCGATCTCGAGGATGCCGGCCTTGGCGGCCTGGATGCCGTCGCCCATGCCGGGGGCGAGGAGCACCACACTGGTGTCCGCCTGGGAGGCGATCTCGACCTCCGACTGGCCGACGCCGACCGTCTCCACCAGGACCACCTCGCAGCCCGCCGCGTCCAGGACACGGATGGCCTGGGGCGCCGCCCAGGCGAGGCCGCCCAGGTGGCCCCGGGTCGCCATCGAGCGGATGTAGACGCCGGGGTCGGACGCGTGGTCGGACATGCGGACCCGGTCGCCGAGCAGGGCGCCCCCGGAGAAGGGGGACGACGGGTCGACGGCCAGCACGCCGACCCGTTTGCCCTGTTTGCGATACGCGGTCACGAGCGCCGAGGTCGAGGTCGACTTGCCGACGCCCGGGGACCCGGTCAGGCCCACCACGTACGCGTTGCCCGTCAGCGGCGCGAGTGCCGCCATGACCTCCCTGAGCTGCGGGGACGCCCCCTCCACCAGGGAGATCAGACGGGCCACCGCGCGCGGTCGGCCCTCCCTGGCCTGGGCCACCAGTGAGGAGACGTCCTGCATCACAGCTCCGTTCGCTTTCGTTCGCTCGAAGAAACCGGCTCAGGCCTTCGGTACCCGCACGATCAGCGCGTCACCCTGACCGCCGCCGCCGCACAGCGCGGCCGCGCCGACCCCGCCGCCCCGGCGCTTGAGCTCCAGGGCCAGGTGCAGGACGAGCCGGGCGCCGGACATGCCGATGGGGTGGCCCAGGGCGATGGCTCCACCGTTCACGTTCACCTTTTCGGTGGACACCCCGAGGTCCTTCATTGACTGGACGGCAACGGCGGCGAAGGCCTCGTTGATCTCGATGAGGTCCAGGTCGCCGACCTCCAGGCCCTCCTTCTTGAGGGCGTGGTTGATGGCGTTCGACGGCTGGGACTGCAGGGAGTTGTCCGGTCCGGCCACGTTGCCGTGGGCGCCGATCTCGGCGAGCCACTCCAGGCCCAGCTCCTCGGCCTTGGCCCTGCTCATCACGACCACGGCCGCCGCACCGTCGGAGATCTGCGAGGAGCTGCCGGCGGTGATCGTGCCGTCCTTCGTGAACGCCGGGCGGAGCCTGCCCAGCGACTCGGCCGTGGTGTCGCCGCGGATGCCCTCGTCCTTGCTGAAGACGACCGGCTCGCCCTTGCGCTGCGGGATCTCGACCGGGGTGATCTCGGCCTCGAAGATCCCGTTCTTCTGGGCGGCGGCCGCCCGCTGGTGGGACAGGGCTGCCACCGCGTCCTGATCCTCGCGGCCGAGGCCGAGGCGGGTGTTGTGCTTCTCGGTCGACTCGCCCATCGGGATGTTCTCCCAGGCGTCGGTCAGGCCGTCGTACGCCATCGCGTCGAGCATCTCGATCGAGCCGTACTTGAAGCCCTCGCGGGACTTCGGGAGCAGGTGCGGGGCGTTCGTCATGGACTCCTGGCCGCCCGCGACCACGATGTCGAACTCGCCTGCGCGGATCAGCTGGTCGGCCAGCGCGATGGCGTCGAGGCCGGAGAGGCACACCTTGTTGATCGTGAGCGCCGGGACGCTCATCGGGATGCCGGCCTTCACGGCGGCCTGGCGGGCGGGGATCTGGCCGGCGCCGGCCTGGAGCACCTGCCCCATGATCACGTACTGCACCTGGTCGCCACCGATCCCCGCACGGTCGAGGGCGGCCTTGATCGCGAAGCCGCCGAGGTCGGCTCCGGAGAAGGACTTCAGCGAGCCCAGCAGTCGTCCCATGGGCGTCCGCGCGCCCGCGACGATCACCGAGGTGGTTCCAGAGGTTCCAGAGGTCATGAGCTGCGAATCCCCTTACCGGCTGCACTGCCGAGGAGTGAACGAGGGTTTACTTCGAATGTATTGCGTGGCACTCCGTGCCGTCATCGGGCCGTCAGTGTGATCGCTGGCACGTTGCGTAACCATCGCGGTGGCGCTGCACTGAATCCATGCTGACGCGAATCGACCACATCGGGATCGCCTGCCACGACCTCGACGCGACCGTCGAGTTCTACCGGGCCACGTACGGCTTCGAGGTGTTCCACACCGAGGTCAACGAGGAACAGGGCGTGCGCGAGGCCATGCTCAAGATCAACGAGACGTCCGACGGCGGCGCCTCCTACCTGCAGCTTCTCGAACCGACCCGGGAGGACTCGGCGGTCGGCAAGTGGCTCGCCAAGAACGGCGAGGGCGTCCACCACATCGCCTTCGGTACGGCGGATGTGGACGGGGACGCGGCCGACATCCGGTCCAAGGGCGTACGCGTTCTGTACGACGAGCCACGGATCGGCTCCATGGGGTCGCGGATCACCTTCCTGCATCCGAAGGATTGCCACGGCGTACTGACAGAACTGGTCACTTCGGCGGCCGTTGAGTCACCTGAGCACTGACCCTCGTACATATGGGCCGGTAGGGTTGGGGGCGGTCGTCCCTTCGCACGTTCGCAGGGCCGGGGCGGCCGCATGCCGGGGTCCGGGTTTCGGGGGACGAGCGTCGGGGCAGCAGCCCGTGCTCCGCCGTTGATCTGACACCATTCCCCGGGGGCCCCGTTCGGCGGATGGACGGAGCTCGTTCGGAGAAGGTTGCGACCAGGGGACGGATGGGACCGCGCAGTGCGGGGCTACGAGAGCCAGGAGCGAGAGCCGGCGGCTGACGTCGACCACCTCTCTCGGTTCGAGGCCGAGATGAAACGGCTGAAGACCGAGCGGGAAAAGGCGATCCAGCATGCCGAGGACCTCGGCTACCAGGTCGAGGTGCTGCGCGCCAAGCTGCACGAGGCGCGGCGCACCATCATGTCCCGGCCCGCGTTCGACGGCGGTGACATCGGCTACCACGCCGAGCAGCTGCTGCGGAACGCCCAGGTGCAGGCCGACCAGATCCGCCAGGAGGCGGAGCGGGTGGCCGCGGAGGCCCGGGCGCAGACCCAGCGCATCCTCCAGGAGCACGCCGAGCAGGCCGCGCGGCTCCAGGCCGAGCTGCATCAGGAGGCGGTGACCCGCCGCCAGCAGCTGGACCAGGAGCTGGCCGAGCGCCGGCAGACCGTCGAGTCGCACGTCAACGAGAACGTGGCCTGGGCCGAGCAGCTGCGCGCCCGCACCGAGTCGCAGGCCCGGCGGCTGCTCGACGAGTCGCGGGCCGAGGCCGAGCAGGCGATGACGGCCGCCCGTGCGGAGGCCGAGCGGCTGGCGACCGAGGCGCGGCAGCGGGTGCAGGCCGACGCCGAGGCGGCCCGCGGGGAGGCCGAGCAGCTGCTGCTGCGCGCCCGCCGGGACGCCGAGCGGCTGCTGAACGCCGCGTCCACGCAGGCCCAGGAGGCCACCGACCACGCGGAGCAGCTGCGCAGCTCCACCGCGACGGAGTCGGACACCGCCCGCCGGCAGGCGACCGAGCTGAGCCGGGCCGCCGAGCAGCGGATGGCTGAGGCCGAGGAGGCGCTGCGCAAGGCGCAGTCCGAGGCCGAGAAGCTGGTCGCCGAGGCCGAGGCGAACGCCGCGAAGGCCCTGTCCAGCGCCGAGGCCACCAACGAGCAGCGCACCCGTACCGCCAAGGAGCAGGTGGCCCGGCTGGTCAGCGAGGCCACCAAGGACGCCGAGGCCACCAAGGCGAGCGCCGAACAGGTCGTCGCGGACGCCAGGGCCGAGGCCGAGAAGATCATCGCCGAGGCCTCCGAGAAGGCCCGCAGCCTCACCGCCGAGGAGAGCGCCTCCCAGCTGGCGAAGGCCGCCAAGACCGCCGAGGACGTCCTGAACAAGGCGTCCGAGGAGGCCAAGCGGACCACGAAGGCCGCCGCCGAGGAGGCCGAGCGGATCCGCACCGAGGCGGAGACCGAGGCGGACCGGCTGCGCGCCGAGGCGCACGACATCGCCGAGCAGCTCAAGGGCACGGCGAAGGACGACACCAAGGAGTACCGCGCCAAGACCGTCGAGCTGCAGGAGGAGGCCCGCCGGCTGCGCGGCGAGGCCGAGCAGCTGCGGTCCGACGCGGTCGCCGAGGGCGAGTCGATCCGCGCCGAGGCCCGGCGCGAGGCCGTGCAGCAGATCGAGGAGGCGGCGAAGTCCGCCGAGGAGCTGCTCGCCAAGGCCAAGGCGGACGCCGACGAGCTGCGGCAGACCGCGACCACGGACAGCGAGAAGGTCCGCACCGAGGCCATCGAGCGCGCCACCACGCTGCGCCGGCAGGCCGAGGAGACCCTGGAGCGTACCCGCCAGGAGGCCGAACGGCTCCGCGCGGAGGCCCAGGAGCAGTCCGAGACGATGCGGGCCGACGCCGAGCGGGCCGCGGCCGAGCTGCGCGAGGAGACCGAGCGGGGCGTCGAGGCCCGGCGCGCGGAGGCCGCCGCCGAGCTGACCCGCCTGCACACCGAGGCCGAGGACCGGCTCACGGCCGCCGACCAGGCGCTGACCGAGGCGCGCGAGGAGGCCGGCCGGATTCGCCGGGAGGCCGCCGAGGAGACCGACCGGCTGCGCGGCGAGGCCGCCGAGCGGATCCGTACCCTCCAGCAGCAGGCCGAGACCGAGGCCGAGCGGCTGCGTGACGAGGCCGCCGCCGACGCGTCGGCGTCCCGTGCGGAGGGCGAGGCCGTCGCCGTACGGCTGCGGTCCGAGGCCGCGGCCGAGGCGGAGCGGCTCAAGCAGGAGGCCCAGGACACCGCCGACCGGGTCCGGGCCGAGGCGCAGGCGGCCGCGGAGCGGCTGTCCACCGAGGCGTCCGAGACGCTGGCCGCCGCTCAGGAGGAGGCCGCCCGGCGGCGTCGCGAGGCCGAGGAGCTGCTCGGTTCCGCCCGCCAGGAGGCCGACCAGGAGCGTGAGCGGGCCCGCGAGCAGAGCGAGGACCTGCTGGCCCAGGCGCGCAACCGGGTCGAGGAGGCGCAGGCCGAGGCCGTACGGCTGGTCGAGGAGGCGGACCGGCGGGCCACCGAGATGGTGTCGGCCGCCGAACTCCACGCCCAGCAGGTGCGGGACTCCGTCTCCGGGCTGCACGAGCAGGCGCAGGAGGAGATCACCGGGCTGCGCTCGGCCGCCGAGCACGCCGCGGACCGCACCCGGCGGGAGGCCGAGGAGGAGGCCGACAGGGTCCGCGCCGACGCCTATGCCGAGCGGGAGCGGGCCAGCGAGGACGCGACCCGGATCCGGCGCGAGGCCAACGAGGCGTCCGAGGCGGCGAAGTCGCTCGCCGAGCGGACCGTCGCCGACGCGATGGCCGAGTCGGAGCGGCTGCGGTCCGAGGCGGCGGCGCACGCCCAGCGGGTGCGCACCGAGGTCTCCGACAGCATCGCCCAGGCGGACCAGGACGCCGCGCGCACGCGTGCCGAGGCGCGCGAGGACGCCAACCGGATGAGGTCGGACGCGGCGACCCAGGCCGACACCCTCATCACCGAGGCGCGCAACGAGGCCGAGCGGCTCCAGAGCGAGACCATCGCCGAGGCCGACCGGGTCCGCGCCGACGCCATCGCCAAGGCGGAGAAGCTGATCTCGGACGCCACGGGCGACGCGGAGCGGCTGCGGGCCGAGGCCGCCGAGACGGTCGGCTCCGCCCAGCTGCACGCCGACCGGACCCGGGCCGACGCCGAGCGGCTGAAGGCGGACGCGGAGACCGAGGCCGAGCGGATGCTGAACGCCGCCCGCGAGGAGGCCGACCGCACCCTCGACGAGGCCCGCAAGGACGCCAACAGGCGCCGTCAGGACGTGGCCGAGCAGGTCGACACGCTCATCAACGAGACGACCGCCGAGGCCGACAAGCTGCTCACCGAGGCGCAGCAGCAGGCGATGAAGACCACCGCGGACGCCGAGTCGCAGGCCGACACCATGGTGGGCGCGGCCCGCAAGGAGGCCGACCGGCTGGTGTCCGAGGCCACGGTCGAGGGCAACACGCGGGTGGAGAAGGCCCGTACGGACGCGGACGAGCTGCTGGTCGGCGCCCGCCGGGACGCCACCGCCATAAGGGAGCGGGCGGAGGAGCTGCGCGAGCGCATCACCGCCGAGATCGAGGAGCTGCACGAGCGGGCCCGCCGCGAGGCCGCCGAGACCATGAAGTCCACCGGCGACCGCTGTGACGCGCTCATCAAGGCCGCCGAGGAGCAGCTCGCCAAGGCTCAGGCCAAGGCCAAGGACCTGGTCTCGGAGGCCAACTCGGAGGCGGGCAAGGTCCGGATCGCCGCCGTCAAGAAGGCCGAGGGGCTGCTCAAGGAGGCCGAGCAGAAGAAGGCCACGCTGGTCCGCGAGGCCGAGGAGCTCAAGGCCGAGGCGATCCGCGAGGCCCGCCGCACGGTCGAGGAGGGAAAGCGCGAACTGGAGATCCTGGAGCGCCGGCGGGAGAACATCAACGGCGAGATCTCCCGTGTCCAGGACGTCCTGGAGGCGTTGGAATCCTTCGAGGCTCCGTCGGCCGGCAAGGACGGCGGGGTCAAGGCGGGCAGTACGGTGGGCGCGCCCCGATCGGGTGGCAAGTCGTCAGAGGGCTAGAGACCGGGGTCGGTTCTGTAGTGTTGTGGGGCTTTTGATTAAATCTGTGGCAGAGGCTTTGGCAAGCGATCTCACAGCGAGCCACCCAAAAGGGGTGTCATTCTCCAGATCAAACACGTATCCGCTCGATGACACACCGCTTCGGCCCCTAGGATTCCCCCTATCACCTCACCGGTCTCTTTCGACAGGAACCCCATGAGCGACACTTCCCCCTACGGCTTCGAGCTAGTGCGGCGTGGGTACGACCGCGCTCAGGTGGACGAACGGATCTCCAAGCTCGTCTCCGACCGTGACAGCGCTCTCACCCGCATCACCGCTCTGGAAAAGCGCATCGAGGAGCTCCACCTCGAGACGCAGAACGCCCAGGCTCAGGTAACCGACGCGGAACCGTCGTACGCCGGCCTCGGCGCGCGTGTCGAGAAGATCCTCCGCCTCGCCGAGGAGGAGGCGAAGGACCTGCGCGAGGAGGCCCGGCGCGCGGCAGAGCAGCACCGCGAGCTCGCCGAGTCGGCGGCCCAGCAGGTGCGCAACGACGCAGAATCGTTCGCTGCGGAGCGCAAGTCCAAGGCCGAGGACGAGGGCGTCCGGATCGTCGAGAAGGCCAAGAGTGACGCCTCGCAGCTGCGTGCCGAGGCCCAGAAGGACGCGCAGTCCAAGCGCGAGGAGGCGGACGCCCTCTTCGAGGAGACCCGCGCGAAGGCCGCGCAGGCCGCCGCCGACTTCGAGACGAACCTCGCCAAGCGCCGCGAGCAGTCCGAGCGCGACCTGGCGTCCCGCCAGCAGAAGGCCGAGAAGCGCCTCGCGGAGATCGAGCACCGCGCGGAGCAGCTGCGGCTGGAGGCCGAGAAGCTGCGCACCGACGCCGAGCGCCGTGCCCGCCAGACCGTCGAGACGGCGCAGCGCCAGGCCGAGGACATCGTTGCGGACGCGAACGCCAAGGCCGACCGGATCCGCTCGGAATCCGAGCGCGAGCTGGCCGCGCTGACCAACCGCCGCGACAGCATCAACGCCCAGCTGACCAACGTCCGCGAGATGCTGGCGACGCTGACGGGTGCGGCGGTGGCTGCCGCCAGCTCGCCGACCGAGGACGAGCCGATCTCCCGCGGGGTTCCGGCGCAGCAGTCCCGGTAGGCGTCAGCGACGTCACCGACGTCACAAGGCCCGTACTCCCTTTTTCCGGGGGTGCGGGCCTTCGTCGTACGGGTGCGGGTCGTGCGTGGTTGCTCGCGCAGTTCCCCGCGCCCCTGAAGGGGCGCCAGGTGCACGCCCCTGAAAGGGGCGCGGAGGAACTGCGCGACCGGCCTCCACGGCGCCGCACCCGGCCACGGTGCCCCCGGCGAAGCCGCCGATTGGCAGCCCCGGTAGGCCGGTCTTAGCGTGGCCGCATGATCGAGTTGGCGGGACTGACCAAGCGCTACGGCGACAAGACGGCGGTCGACGACCTCACGTTCACCGTCAGGCCCGGCATCGTGACCGGGTTCCTCGGGCCCAACGGTGCCGGGAAGTCCACCACCATGCGGATGATCCTCGGGCTCGACCACCCCACGGCCGGCCGGGTGCAGATCGACGGCAAGCGGTACGAGCAGCTCAAGGACCCGCTGACGTACGTCGGGGCGCTGCTCGACGCGAAGGCCGTGCACGGCGGGCGCAGCGCCTTCAACCACCTGCTCTGCCTCGCGCAGAGCAACGGGATCCCGCAGACGCGGGTGGCCGAGGTGCTCGACACCGTCGGACTGACGGCGGTGGCGCGGAAGAAGGCGAAGGGGTTCTCACTGGGGATGGGGCAGCGGCTCGGGATCGCGGGGGCGCTGCTGGGCGATCCGCGGATCCTGATGTTCGACGAACCGGTCAACGGGCTCGACCCCGAGGGCATCCACTGGATCCGGACCCTGATGAAGTCGCTGGCCGCCCAGGGCCGGACCGTCTTCGTCTCCTCGCATCTGATGAGCGAGATGGCTCTGACCGCGGACCACCTCGTCGTGATCGGACAGGGGCGGCTGCTCGCCGACACCTCCATGGCGGACTTCATCCGGACGAACTCACGGTCGTACGTCCGGGTCCGCTCCCCGCAGCGCGAGCGGCTGCTCGACGTGCTGCACGGGGCCGGGATCACCGTCGTCGAGACGGGGACCGGAGCCCTGGAGGCGGAGGGCGGGAAGGCCGAGCCGATCGGGGAGCTGGCGGCGCAGAACGGGATCGTGCTGCACGAGCTGAGCATCCAGCAGGCCTCCCTGGAGGAGGCGTTCATGCAACTGACGGCGGAGTCCGTGGAGTACCACGCGCACGCCGACTCGCCCCCGGTGCCACAGGCCTGGGGCGCCGGCTGGGACAAGGGAGCGTGAGATGGCCGTCGTCACCCAGGTCGTACGGTCCGAGTGGACCAAGATCCGCTCCGTCGCCTCGACGGTGTGGACGCTGTCGCTGGCCGTGGTGGTCACCGTGGCCCTCGGGGGGCTGCTGTCCGCACTCGCGAACAGCCAGTTCTCCAACATGCCCGCCCGTGAACGGCTCTCCTTCGACCCGACGAACATCAGCTTCGCCGGGATGACCCTCGGTCAGCTGGCGATGATCGTGTTCGGGGTGCTCGTCGTGTCGAACGAGTACAGCACCGGGATGATCAGGGTCTCGCTGGCCGCGGTCCCGCAGCGGGCCACCTTCCTGTTCAGCAAGATCGCGGTGGCGGCCGGCCTGGTGCTGGTGGTCGGCATGGTGACCAGCTTCGCCGCCTTCTTCCTCGGGCAGGCCATGCTCGGCTCGCACCGGGCCCACCTCGGCGATCCCGGGGTGCTGCGCGCGGTCGTCGGGGGCGGGCTCTACATGACGCTGATCGCGATGTTCTCCATGGGCGTGGCCGCGATGCTGCGCTCGCCGATGCTGTCGCTGGGCATCCTGATGCCGTTCTTCTTCCTGATCTCCAACATCCTCGGGAACGTCGACGCGACCAAGAAGATCGGCCGGTTCCTGCCGGACCAGGCGGGCAGCCACATCATGCAGGTGGTGCCGAGGGCCGGCGACGACGTCCCCTACGGACCCTGGGGCGGGCTCGGGATCATGGGGCTGTGGGTGGTCGCGGCGCTGGTCGGCGGGTACGTCCTGCTGAAGCGGCGCGACGCCCAGTGACCGGACCCGCGGGGCCGAGACTTTGCTTGCTCTTGGCCGGAACCGTCAGCTCCCCGATATCCTCCTAACCCTTACGGGGGGCGTCTGCCCCGCTGTCCTGATCCTTTCGATGGGTGCGGAGCATGATCGAGGCTGTAGGCCTGACCAAGCGCTACGGCGACAAGACCGCCGTGTACAACCTTTCCTTCCAGGTACGACCCGGAGCCGTCACCGGCTTCCTCGGGCCGAACGGCTCGGGCAAGTCGACGACCATGCGGATGATCCTGGGCCTGGACAACCCGACCGCCGGCTCGGTGACGATCGGCGGCTTCCCCTACCGCAAGCTTCCGAACGCCGCCCGCCAGGTCGGCGCGCTGCTCGACGCCAAGGCGGTGCACGGCGGCCGGTCCGCCCGCAACCACCTGCTCTCCCTGGCCCAGCTGTCCGCCATCCCGGCCCGCCGGGTGGACGAGGTGCTCGGCGTGGTGGGCCTCCAGGACGTGGCCGGAAAGCGCTCCAAGGGCTTCTCGCTCGGCATGGGCCAGCGCCTCGGCATCGCCGCCGCGCTGCTCGGCGACCCCCAGGTGCTGCTCTTCGACGAGCCGGTCAACGGCCTCGACCCCGAGGGCATCCTCTGGGTGCGGAACCTGATGAAGTCCCTGGCCGCCGAGGGCCGTACGGTCTTCGTCTCCTCGCACCTGATGAGCGAGATGGCGCTGACCGCCGACCACCTCATCGTCATCGGCCGGGGCCAGTTGCTCGCCGACATGAGTGTGACGGACTTCATCTCGGCCAACTCCGCCGACTTCGCGCGGGTGCGCACCCCGGACACCGAGCCGCAGCTGCGCGAGAAGCTGAGCTCGGCGCTGACCGAGGCGGGCGGCCATGTGCTGCCGGAGCAGGACGGGGCGCTCCGGGTGACCGGGCTGCCGCTGCCGCGAATCAGCGACCTCGCCCACGAGGCGGACGTACGGCTGTGGGAGCTCTCCCCGCACCAGGCCTCGCTGGAGGAGGCGTACATGCGGATGACGCAGGGCGCCGTGGACTACCGGTCGTCCATCGACCAGAAGGCGGGCCTCCAGCAGCCGCTGCCGCCGGGCGCCCAGCCGCCGATGCCGGTGCCCGGGCAGGGCCAGCCGGGCTGGTACGCCCCGCCGCCGCCCCAGCAGGGCGGCCTGCCGTTCGCGGGGCCGTACGGCGCGCCGGGGGCGCCCGTCGCGCCCGGCAGCGGGCACGGCGCCCCGCAGGGCCCCTACGGGCCTCCGCAGGCCGCTCCGAACCCCTACGCGCAGCCGGCGCCGGCTCCGGCGGCCGCTCCGCCCGCCCCGGCCCCCTCCCCCGCTCCTGCCCCCGCCGACCTGACCAAGCCCGAGGACGCCCGATGAGCACCCACCAGCCTCCGCTGCCGCAGGCCGCCCCGTCCGCGCCCGACTGGCAGGCGGCGCCCGGCGGTTCGTACCCCGGCTACGTCTCGCCGATCCCGGTGGTGCGCACCAACCTCTGGCACGCGATCACCTCCGAGTGGACGAAGATCAGGTCGGTGCGTTCGACGATCTGGACGCTCGGCGTCTTCGTTCTCCTCGTGATCGGCATCGGCCTCCTGGCCGGCGCGGTGGTCAGCAACTCCTCCTCGTCCGACGACCTGTCCGGCAGCAACGCGCTGTCGCTCGGCTTCTTCGGGCTGCTGCTCGGCAGCATGTGCATCATCACGCTCGGCGTGCTGACGACCGCCTCGGAGTACGGCACGGGCATGATCCGTACGACGATGGTGGCCTGCCCCTCCCGCGCCCGCGTGCTCGCGGCGAAGGCGATCGTCTTCTTCGCGGTCGCGTTCGTGATCACCCTCGCGGCCAGCGCGTTCGTGGCCATGACGCAGGTGTCGATGCTGAGCGACGTCGCCCGGACCCCGAGCGCCGGGGAATGGCTGAAGGGCACCGTCGGCGTCAGTCTCTACGTCGCCCTGCTCGGACTGCTCTCGCTGATCATCGGCTCGGTCATCCGGCACTCGGCGGGCGCCATCACCATCATGATCGGCGCGGTGCTCGCCCCGCTGGTGATCGCGCTGTTCATGTTCTCGTCGTCGCTGGAGAAGGTGCGCACGGCCCTGTTCGAGTACTCGATCCCGAACCAGCTGAGCGTCTTCTACTCCAACTCCCTCGGCTCTTCCGGCCCTTCGGGCTGGGACCCGCTGTGGATCATCCTGGGCGTGACGGCCGTCGCGTTCGCGGGCGCGTACGTCCTGCTGGAGAGGCGGGACGTCTGACTCCGCTCTAGAACTTCGGCGCGTTACGGGACCGCTGCACCCGCGTGGTGCGGCGGTCCTTCGCGTTCCAGCAGGCCTTGTGCCAGTGCCGGCGCTCGTCCACGCCCGAGTGCTCCGGCCAGGCCACCACGTGCGGGACGCCGGAGGAGATCACCTGGTCGCAGCCCGGGCAACGGTACGTCTTGCCGACCGCGCTGGCGCCGGCCACGTGCCGCACGCTCCACTCCTCGCCCTGCCAGCTCTCGGTGGACTGCCAGCCGCCGTAGCGGTCCGCACGGTCGTCCTCGGCGCTCCGGCCGGACGAGGCCGCTCCGTTCGGGCCCTTGGGTCGGTTGCGACGCGGGGACACGGGACACCTCTCGGGGCTATACAGGAAGCACGGGCTGTGTCCAGCCTACGACGCGCGCACGGGGGTACGCGTAGGGCACCAACCCGCACAAGTCCCCCTCCAGGGCGACCCATTCTCCAGACAATCCGCAAATCTCTCCGCCAGGCCGTGTCCTCGGCACGTGTCAGACGGTTATGCCCGGTGGGGGAGCTCCGGGTCGGAGCCAGGAAAGCAGGAAGAAACGATGCGCGTAGGTAGTTTTGTGCTGGCCGCCCAGTTCCCGGGCCAGGGTCAGGGGGAAGCCCTGCACCGGGCGGTGCGCACGGCGGAGGTGGCCGAGGAGTCCGGCCTGGACGCGGTGTGGCTGGCCGAGCACCACTTCGTGCCGTACGGCACCTGCCCGTCGGCGGTCACGCTGGCGGCTTTACTGCTGGGCCGCACCCGGCGGCTGCGGGTCGGTACGGCGGTGAGCGTACTGCCGACCGTCCACCCGGTCGCCCTCGGCGAGCAGGCCGCGCTGCTGCACGTGACGAGCGGCGGCCGCTTCACGCTCGGCGTGGGGCGGGGCGGGCCCTGGGTGGATCTGGAGGTCTTCGGATCGGGCCTGGAGGCGTACGAACAGGGCTTTCCCGAATCACTCGATCTGCTGACGCGCTGGCTGCGCGAACCGGCCGTGTCGGCCTCCGGGCCACGCTTCTCCTTCCGTGAAGTCCCCGTCGTACCGCGCCCCTCGGAGGCGCTGACGGAGGTACCGGGGCCGGAGGTGGTGGTCGCCTGCACCTCCGCGGCGAGCATCCGGCTGGCCGCCGAGCGGGGGCTGCCGATGCTGCTCGGGATGCACGTCGGCGACGAGGAGAAGGCCGAGATGGTCGCGTTGTGGCGGCAGCACGCGCGGGCGGCCGGGCGGTCCGGCGACGAGATCGCCGGGGCGGCCCATGTCTCGGCCGGCGTCTGCCAGATCGCGGACAGCCGCAGCGACGCCGCGGAGACCCTGACCAAGGCGATGCCGGGCTGGCTGAAACAGGGCCTGGAGGCGCACGTGACGGTGGACGGCCGGTTCCGCTCCATGCGGGACCCGCTCGCGTACACCGAACTGCTCTGCGGACTCCACCCGGTGGGCACCCCGCGGCTGTGCGCCGACCGGCTCGCCGCGACCTCCGAGCGGACCGGCATCTCCCGCTTCGCCCTGCTGACCGAGGGCTCGGGGGATCTGGCGGCCACGGAGGAGAACGTACGACGGCTGGGTGCCGAGGTACTGCCGCACCTCCGGTGACCTCACCGCCG
This sequence comes from Streptomyces sp. NPDC001507, assembly GCF_042894765.1. Taxonomy (NCBI): domain Bacteria; kingdom Bacillati; phylum Actinomycetota; class Actinomycetes; order Kitasatosporales; family Streptomycetaceae; genus Streptomyces; species Streptomyces sp. NPDC001507. The sequence continues at coordinate 578,640 of NZ_JBIAVV010000005.1, read as the reverse complement.
CGGGGAGCTTGCCGCCCCAGTGACTGATGCACCTCCCGCGTGTGGAGCGGCAAGCAAGCGGCTCACTGCGTCAGCAGGACCGACGCACGGCGTCAGCAGTCCCGTAGTTCCGGGGACTGGTTCAACAGCTGGTTGCGCACAGAGGTGAAGCGGGCCAGCGTCTCGTCGACCGAGGCGTCCAGCGGGAACACCGCCACACGGTGGCAGTTCTGGAAGGCCAGCCGCACACCGAAGTGCCGCTGCAGGGCGCCGCGTATGGCGTCACTCGCGAGCGCACGCAGCAGCTGACCGCGTGCCTGCTCGTCCGGCGGGGGCGTCTGGTTGTCGGCGAACTCTCCGCCGTCCACCTTCAGCTGGGCCACCAGGGAGCTGATCATCTCCCATGCGTAAGGCAGGGAGGTCCGGACGCAGTCGACGAAATCTGCTTCGTCGACCTCGCCTCGCTCGGCCTGTTCGAGTAGGGCCGGTGAGACGTCGAGCGACATGGGTACTCCTCTCGCACCCCCGAACAGCAGGGGTTGGCGGACAGGTAAGGGAGTTCGCGATATCGAACACGCTGAGTACACAATCCGCGACCTCCCGTTTACTACGGTAGGCAACGGGCGGTGACCCCACCAGGAGATTGCGTATATGCGACGGTCCCTTTAGGCACACAATCGGCCAGGTTTGAACAGGCGTGTGCAGGCGGCTCTCCAGGAACGGTCGCGGGGACGGGTCCGAGGCCGCTCGTATGCCCCTCGGATGCCGCTCCGTTCCGGGCGAATCGCGTGGAGGGCGGCGCGTCGAGTAGCGTTGCCGACCATGCGTCTCGTCATCGCCCGGTGCTCCGTCGACTACGCCGGCCGGCTCACCGCCCACCTTCCCTCCGCTCCCCGTCTGATCCTCGTCAAGGCGGACGGCAGTGTCTCGATCCACGCGGACGACCGGGCCTACAAGCCCCTCAACTGGATGTCGCCGCCGTGCACCCTCAAGGAGGGGGCGGGTGACGAGGCCGGCGTCTGGACCGTCGTCAACAAGGCGGGCGAGAAGCTCATCATCACGATGGAGGAGGTCCTGCACGACTCCTCGCACGAGCTGGGCGTCGATCCGGGCCTGATCAAGGACGGCGTGGAGGCGCACCTGCAGGAGCTGCTGGCCGACCGGATCGAGACGCTCGGCGACGGCTACACGCTCATCCGGCGCGAGTACATGACGGCGATCGGGCCGGTGGACATCCTCTGCCGCGACGCCGAGGGCCAGACCGTGGCGATCGAGATCAAACGCCGTGGCGAGATCGACGGCGTCGAACAGCTCACCCGCTACCTCGAACTCCTGAACCGCGACCCCCACCTCGCCCCTGTCCGGGGCATCTTCGCCGCCCAGGAGATCAAGCCCCAGGCCAAGGTCCTCGCCACCGACCGCGGCATCGGCTGCACCGTCCTCGACTACGACGCACTCCGCGGCATCGAGGACGACAAACTCCGCCTGTTCTGACCGATCGGGCCGACGGCCCTGAACCAGGCCGACACATCAGGCATTTTCCGCCCGATCTAGCCAAATGCCGCCACCCCACCCCCACAACCGCAGCAACCGACCGGCGGCGCCGGACCGGCCTGAGACGGGCTCCGCACCGCCGGTCCACGTCATCGCGCCTGGGCACCGCCACGGCGGGTCCGGGGCGGCCCGACGGCCCTCAACGAGGCGGATGCATCAGCCATTTCTGCCCCGGGCCAACAAGTTGCACCGCTCTCCGCAATACCGCTGCGACGGCGCTCAGCCCCTACGACGACGGCCGGCGGCGCCGGACCGGCCTGAGGCGGGCTCGGCACCGCCGATCCGCGTCATCGCGGCTGAGCGCCGTCGCGGCGGAGTGGGGTGGGCGGCTCTGCCCAGGCCAAAACCGCCGCAACGGCGCTCCACCGACACAGGGGTGACCGGCGGCGCCGGACCGGCCTGAGGCGGGCTCCGCACCGCCGGTCCGCGTCATCGCGCCTGGGCACCGCCACGCCGGGTCCGGGGCAGGCCGACGGCACTCAACGAGGCGGATGCATCAGCCTCTTCTGCCCGGGCCGACAAGTTGCGCCGCCCTCCCCGAAACCGCCGCAACGGCGCTCCACCGACACAGGGGTGACCGGCGGTGCCGGACCGGCCTGAGGCGGGCTCGGCGCCGCCGGTGCGCGTCATCGTGGCTGAGCGCCGTCGCGGCGGAGTGGGGTGGGCGGCTCTGCCCGGGCCCGGCAAGTGGCGCCGCCCGACCCGGAGTGGGGTGTGGGTCAGATCACCGTGCCGGTCGGTGTTCCGGGGCTGATGCCCTCCGAGCCGGGGGCGCTCGTCGCGACGCTCGGGGAGTCGGATGCCGGACCGCTCGCCGAGTCGCTGGTGGACGGGGTCTCGCTCGGCGCCGAGGACGAGGGCGACGGCGACGGGCTCGGCGACTGGGACTCGGACTTCGACGGGCTCGGCGATGCCGACTTCGAGGGCGAGGGCGACTTCGGAGGTGACGCCGACGGTGAGTGTGTCGTACCGCCGCCGGAGGAGCCCTTCGTCCCCGAGGCCGAAGCCGAAGGCGTCTTCGTGTCGGACGGGGGTGTCGGGTCGTCCGACGTGCCCAGGGTGCCGTCGGGGCCCGGGTCTGTCGGCTTGGGCTTCGTCGTGCCGGTGTTGCCCGTGCCCGGGGTCTGGCCGGGGTCGGCGCCCAGGCCGCCGTCGCCGGTGTCCTCGCTCGCCGAGGGGTTGACGCTCACGTTGTTCGACGGGTTGTCGGCGTTGTTGTTGGAGGTCATGCCGAGGGTGACCACGGTGCCCAGGACGGCCGTCAGCAGCACCCCCGCGCCCACCGCGACCAGGTTGCGGCGGGCCATGCGGACCAGGCCGCCCCCACCACCCTGGGCTGGTGTCTGCTGCCCCGGGAGCCTGTGGGTCACCACCGTGTCCGAGACCGGCGAGTGGACCGCGGGGAAGGGCGTGGTGACACCGCCGGCCGGGGATATGGACTCCTCGTGGCGGGCATCGGGAATCTCGTCGCCCGCCATCGCCGCGACGGCCGGGATGACCTCGCCCGAGCGGTCGGCCACCAGGGCGAGGGCCCGGCGGCCGGCCGTCGTACCCCGCTTGTCGGAGAGCGCCCCGCGCAGCCCGATCGAGGCCTCCAGCTCGGCGCGCGCCCGGTCCAGCCAGCCGCCGCAGAGCGCGAATATGCCGAGCTCGTGGTGGAAGTAGGCCTGTTCGCCGACCTCACCGGCGAGGCGGGATGCCTCCGCACCGGCCCGCAGGGCGCGTTCCCAGGCGCTCCAGTGCAGCCCCGCCGCGAACGCGGGCGCGGCCGTGCGGGCCAGTCGTACCGGCGTGCTCTCCTCGTCCTCCGCCGGCGGCACCGTCTCGGGGACGATCACCGCCAGGGCGGCGAGGATCGCGTCGGACTCGGCGCAGACCCGCTCCGGGGTGACCGAGGGGTGCCCGGCCCACCAGCCGTAGTGCTGGGCGGCGGTGAGGGCCTGGGCGGCCGCGTCGTCGGCGTACCCGGCGGCCTCCAGCTGCTGCAGGACGCCCGCGGCGAGGCGGTAGCGGGAACCCACCGGGGAGACCAGTCCGCAGCCCGCCAGCTCGCCGAGGGCCGCGTCGGCGTGGGTGTCGCCGACGAGGGCCGGCAGATGTGCCTGGTGCGGCACCTCGCCGCCGAGGGCGACCGCGAAGCGCAGGGTGGCCCGGGCGGAGGCGCTGAGCCGGGAGGCGAGCAGCGGGGCGGGCGCGGCGGCCTCGCCGAGGGACGGGAGCGGGACCTCGTCGGTCGCCTCGGGGCCGAAGGACGCCTCGACCGGAAGGTCGGAGAGCGCGGCGATGTCGGACAGCTCGGGCAGGTCGGATGCGAAGACGCCGTACTCGTCCACGGCGCCGGTGCTGGCCCGCACCTGGTCGCGCTGGCGCAGCAGCGCGCCCGCCTGGACGAACCGCAGCGGCAGGCCCTCGGACTCGAACCAGAGGTCGCCGGCCCAGTTGGCCTCCTCCTCGGTGAGGACCCGGCCGACCGCGCGCTCCAGGATGTCGACGCCGCCGGCCCGGTCCAGGCCGCTGAGGAAGACCTCCTCGACGGCGGAGTCGGCGGAGGGCGCCGGCACCTCCGGGGTGGCGCCGATCAGGAAGGCGCACTCGGGGGTGGCGTCGATCAGCTCGTCCAGCTCTGCGCCGCCGAACTCGATGTCGTCGAGGACGACGACCGCGCCGACGGTCCGCACCAGTGCGAGGAGTTCGTCGTGGTCGGGGCGGTGGTCGGGCGCGTGGTAGACGGCGTGGAAGAGGTCGTGGAGCAGGTCCTCGTGCGTGCGGTGGAAGCCGTTGAGGCGGACCACGCCGTCCGGGGCGAGGTCGGAGCAGTCGTCGGCGACCAGGTCGAGGAGGGCCGTGCGGCCCGAGCCCGCGGGGCCGGTGAGGCGCACCGAGCGGCCGCGGGCGAGGAGCCTGACGAGCCGCTCGCGGTCGTCCTGGCGTTCCAGGAGCGGCAGCTCGGGCCGGGCGGGGCCGGGCGGCACCGGCGGCCGGGCGGCGCGCTCGTACTCGGCGCGCTCGGCGGCGGTGCGCTTCTCCGGTGCGGCGGGGCGCTCGGCCGGCGGGCAGGGTTCTATCTCGCTGCCGTCGACGGGATTGACGGTCAGCAGGAAGTCGCCGGTGACCAGCCGCGTGGTGCGGGCCGTGACCGGCGCGCTCTGGCCGAAGTCGGTGGTGAGGGAATCCCTGGGCGGGCGCTGGCGCGGCGTGCTGCCGTCGCCGTCCTGGCCGTACCCGTCGGGTCCCGGGTTGATCGGGTCCATAGGTTCCTAGCCCCCCAAAAGCGTCGTGTGCCGTGAATACCGGCCCCTCCCGGCCTGTTGCACACCGCGCTGTCGCTTCTGGTCCGGGCCCGCGCTCGAAGGGTGGCAAGGGCGGCGGGCGACCGAACCTTAAACCTTCGCACAGTATCTACGACAGTCCGGGGTGCCGCGCCGTCCGACACATCACGGTCTCGTGAGGATTGCGCCTGACGTGCGCATGCGTACCGTCCGACCGGGTAACCCCCGTCGCCCGGTGCACACCGGATCGCCGTGTCCCGACGCCTCCCCACCGCACACCCGTCCGGCCTGGCACAGCGGCCCGCCGGTCACCGTGGCACGGCGGCCGGCCGCCGGTCCCGGTGTCACACCCGCGGCAGCGACTCCGCCCCGATACCCCCCTCGATCGCCAGGATCCGGTGCAGCCTGGTGGCCACCAGCAGGCGCTGCATCTGCGGCGGCACGCCGCGCAGCACCAGGCGGCGGCCGCAGCGGCCGGCCCGCCGGTGGGCCCCCATGATCACCCCGAGTCCGGTGGCGTCCCAGGAGTCCAGCTCGGACAGGTCCAGCACCAGATCGCCGACTCCGTCGTCGACGGCCGAGTGCAGGACCGTACGGGCGTCCGCCGCGCTGCGGACGTCGAGGCGGCCCCCGACGACCAGCTCGGCGTGGTCGCCCCTGATGTACATATGCGCTCCCCGAGAGTGCGTGTCCTACTCCGTGAAAGTGTTGTCCGGTATTGCAACGTCTGACTGCGTTCGCCGGTCAGAGGTTGCCATCTGTAAGCGAACCGATACCGAATTCACCCCAGAGGGTGAAACCTCCGGGGTTTGTGCGTTTTGACAGGCGGTCAGAGGGTCTACGTACTGATGTTTCAGTACGTGTAGAAGCCCTGCCCGCTCTTGCGCCCGATGTCACCGGCGTCAACCATCCGGCGCATCAGCTCCGGCGGGGCGAACTTCTCGTCCTGCGACTCGGTGTAGATGTTGCTGGTGGCGTGCAGCAGGATGTCGACGCCGGTGAGGTCGGCCGTGGCCAGCGGGCCCATGGCGTGACCGAAGCCCAGCTTGCAGGCCAGGTCGATGTCCTCGGCGGTGGCGACGCCCGACTCGTACAGCTTGGCGGCCTCGACGACGAGCGCCGAGATCAGCCGGGTCGTCACGAAGCCGGCGACGTCCCGGTTGACGACGATGCAGGTCTTGCCGGTGGACTCGGCGAACTCCCGCGCGGTGGCGAGGGTTTCGTCGCTGGTCTTGTAGCCGCGGACCAGCTCGACGAGCTGCATCATCGGCACCGGCGAGAAGAAGTGGACGCCGACGACCCGTTCCGGGTGCTCGGTGGCGGCCGCGATCTTGGTGATCGGGATGGCGGAGGTGTTGGAGGCGAGCACGGCGTCCGGGCGCACGATCTTGTCGAGGGCGCGGAAGATCTCGTGCTTGACCTCCAGCTTCTCGAAGACGGCCTCGACCACGAGGTCCGCGTCGGCGACCGCGTCCAGGTCGGTGGTCGTGGTGATGCGGGCGAGGGCGGCGTCGGCGTCGTGCGCCTCCAGCTTCCCCTTGCTCACGAACTTGCCGTACGAGGTCTGGATCCCGCTCACGGCACGGTCCAGCGCCTCGTCGGTGACGTCTCGCAGGACCACGTCCCAGCCGGCCTGCGCGGCGACCTGGGCGATGCCCGAACCCATCAGGCCGGCCCCGATGACGGCAAGCTTCCGTGCCACTCCGCTCCCCTTACACGCTGTTGAGGTATGCCTCTTGGGCGGGACCCTAGCGCTCGTCGGGGGCCGGTAAACCCGGTAAGTAATGCGTGTCACGGTCTCAGGACGTGAGACAACCGTCACGTCCCGTCAGGCGGCCCCGGCGGCGGCGTCCGTTTCACGCCGGGTACGGGCGCAGTCCGCAGCCGGCGGGGACACCCTTACGCTGGCCGCATGGTCAATCTGACGCGCATCTACACCAGGACCGGCGACCGCGGCACCACCGCGCTCGGGGACATGAGCCGGGTCGCCAAGACCGATCTGCGGATCTCCGCCTACGCCGACGCCAACGAGGCGAACGCGGTGATCGGGACGGCGATCGCGCTGGGCGGCCTGCCGGAGGAGGTCGTCAAGGTGCTCACCCGGGTGCAGAACGACCTCTTCGACGTCGGCGCGGACCTGTCGACCCCCGTGGCGGAGAACCCCGAGTTCCCGCCCCTGCGCGTCGAGCAGTTCTACGTCGACAAGCTGGAGGCGGACTGCGACCGCTTCAACGAGCGGCTGGAGAAGCTCCGCTCCTTCATCCTCCCGGGCGGCACCCCGGGCGCGGCCCTGCTCCACCAGGCCTGCACCGTCGTACGGCGGGCCGAACGGTCGACGTGGGCCGCGCTGGAGGTGCACGGCGAGGTGATGAACCCGCTGACGGCGACCTACCTCAACCGCCTGTCGGACCTGCTGTTCATCCTGGCCCGGACGGCCAACAAGGGCGTCGGGGACGTGCTGTGGGTGCCGGGCGGGGAGCGGTAACTCCGCCGCCGGTGCGGGAGTTGGGGATCCGACGGCCGTAGACGAGAGTGGTCCAGACCTATTGACCGGTGGTCCAGACCTTTCTATTCTCGCGGCACCATGGGCATGAAGGCTCAGTCATGCCCACGTCACCCCCGATCAAGAGGGAGGCGCAGCATGCGCTTCAGACACAGAGTCGCGGCAGGACTCGCGACGCTGGTGCTCCCCCTGGCCGGCCTGGTCGGCATCGCGAGCCCCGCCCAGGCCGCGACGTCCGCCACCGCGACCTATGCCAAGACCTCGGACTGGGGTACCGGCTTCGGCGGCCAGTGGACCGTCAAGAACACCGGTACCACCACCATCAGTTCGTGGACCGTCGAGTGGGACTACCCCTCCGGAACCTCGGTCACCTCCGCGTGGGACGCGGACGTCACCTCCTCCGGCACCCACTGGACCGCCAAGAACAAGTCCTACAACGGCTCCATCGCCCCCGGCGCCTCCGTCTCCTTCGGCTTCAACGGAGCGGGTTCGGGATCGCCGAGCAACTGTCTGCTCAACGGCGCCAGCTGTGACGGCGGCACCACCGTCCCCGGTGACGCGGCGCCGTCCGCGCCCGGCACCCCGACCGCGTCCGGCGTCACCAACACCTCGGTGACGCTGAACTGGTCCGCCGCCACCGACGACAAGGGCGTCAAGAACTACGACGTCCTGCGTGACGGCAAGGTGGTCTCCACGGTGACCGCCACCTCGTACACCGACTCGGGCCTCACGGCCGGCACCGACTACTCGTACACGGTCCAGGCCCGCGACACCGCGAACCAGACCGGACCGGTCAGCGGCGCGGTCGCCGTCCACACCACCGGCGGTACGACCACTCCCCCGACCACCGGTTCCAAGGTCAAGCTCGGCTACTTCACCGAGTGGGGCATCTACGGCCGCAACTACCAGGTCAAGAACCTGGTGACGTCCGGGTCCGCGGCGAAGATCACGCACATCAACTACGCCTTCGGCAACGTGACGAACGGCCAGTGCGCGATCGGCGACGCCTACGCGGACTACCAGAAGACGTACACCGCCGACCAGTCGGTCAGCGGCGTCGCCGACACCTGGGACCAGCCGCTCGCCGGCAACTTCAACCAGCTGCGCGAGCTGAAGGCCAAGTACCCGAACATCAAGATCCTGTGGTCCTTCGGCGGCTGGACCTGGTCCGGCGGCTTCGCCCAGGCGGCGGCCAACCCGACCGCGTTCGCGAACTCCTGCTACAACCTGGTCGAGGACCCGCGCTGGGCCGATGTCTTCGACGGCATCGACATCGACTGGGAGTACCCGAACGCCTGCGGGCTGAGCTGCGACACCAGCGGCTCGGCGGCCTTCAAGAACCTGATGGCCGCGCTGCGCGCCAAGTTCGGCTCCTCCGCCCTGGTCACCGCGGCCACCACGGCCGACGGCTCGGCCGGCGGCAAGATCGACGCCACCGACTACGCGGGCGCCTCGCAGTACGTCGACTGGTACAACGTGATGTCGTACGACTTCTTCGGCGCCTGGGCGACCACCGGCCCGACCGCCCCGCACTCCCCGCTCACCTCGTACTCGGGCATCCCGACCGCCGGCTTCGACACGGCCGACGCGATGGCCAAGTTCAAGGCGCAGGGCGTCCCGGCGAGCAAGCTGCTCATCGGCATCGGCTTCTACGGCAGAGGCTGGACCGGCGTCACCCAGGACGCGCCGGGCGGCACGGCCACGGGCGCGGCGACCGGGACGTACGAAGCGGGCATCGAGGACTACAAGGTCCTCAAGACGTCCTGCCCGGTCACCGGCACCATCGCGGGCACGGCGTACGCCCACTGCGGCAGCAACTGGTGGTCCTACGACACCCCGTCGACGATCGCCGGCAAGATGAGCTGGGCCAAGTCCCAGGGCCTCGGCGGCGCGTTCTTCTGGGAGTTCAGCGGCGACACCAGCGACGGCGAGCTGGTGAGCGCCATCAGCTCCGGGCTGTCGTAACCACCTAAGAAATAAGTGTCCTAAGCGACATTGACGCTCCCCCAGACTTCGTCCGGGGGGACCCCCGGTCAGCGAGTGAATGTGGCTACGCCACATTCACTCGCTGACCGGGCGGGGCTGCTTCCAGCCACGCGAGGAATCCGGTCAGCGCGTCTTCGCTCATCGCGAGTTCGAGGCGGGTGCCGCGGTGGGTGCAGGCGAGGATGACGGCGTCGGAGAGCAGGGCCAGCTCCTCCTCGCCCTCGGGGAGGCGGCGGCCGGCCACCTCGATCCGGTCGCGTTCCAGGACCCGGCGGGGCCGGTAGGCGTAGGAGAAGACGCGGTACCACTCGACGCTGTCGCCGTTGTAGCGGGCGACGCCGTAGCTCCAGCCCTTGCCGCTGGTGTCCGTCTTCTCGGGGACGTCCCAGCGCAGGGAACAGTCGAAGGTGCCGCCGGAGCGCTGGATCAGTCTGCGGCGCAGGCCGAACAGGAAGAGTCCCACCACCACCAGCACGACCACGATTCCGGCCACAGTCAGAGCGAGGACCATCGGCACCGACCTCCCCGTCTCCTAGGTAATGGAACGTAAAAAGACCCAGATCTACCTCAGCCGCGGCTGGGTCCGGAGGGGCTCCGGTCCCAGCCGCGGCTGAGTTACGTCAACGCATACGCGCAGTCTGTCAGCGTCCGGTCGCCGCCCGCAGACGGACGTCGGCGCGTCGCTCGGCAGTGGCGTCACCTTCCGCCTTCGCCCGCTCCAGCTCGCGCTCCTCGCGCTGGACGTCGATCTCGTCCGACAGCTCGGCGGTCTCGGCCAGCAGCGAGAGCTTGTTGTCCGCGAACGAGATGAAACCGCCGTGCACCGCGGCGACGACCGTTCCACCATCACTCGTACGGATGGTCACCGGGCCCGACTCCAGCACACCGAGCAGCGGCTGGTGACCGGGCATGACGCCGATGTCGCCGGACGTGGTGCGCGCGACGACCAGGGTGGCCTCGCCGGACCAGACCTGGCGGTCCGCGGCGACGAGCTCGACGTGCAGCTCAGCAGCCAAGGGTGGCTCCTCGGGTCACCACCCGGCAGGGGTGCCGGGTGTTGGGGTCAATTCTAGTAGGCGTGCGTGAGGGGGCGGGACGCGCCCGCCCCCTCACACGAAGAACACAAGGAGTTCCGGGGAACTCAGGGTGGTCAGGAGACGCCCAGCTCCTTGGCGTTGGCCTTGAGGTCCTCCAGGCCACCGCACATGAAGAACGCCTGCTCCGGGAAGTGGTCGTACTCGCCGTCGCAGATCGCGTTGAAGGCCGCGATCGACTCGTCCAGCGGGACGTCCGAACCGTCGACGCCGGTGAACTGCTTGGCGACGTGGGTGTTCTGGGACAGGAAGCGCTCCACGCGACGGGCACGGTGGACGACGAGCTTGTCCTCCTCGCCGAGCTCGTCGATACCGAGGATCGCGATGATGTCCTGCAGGTCCTTGTACTTCTGCAGGATCGTCTTCACGCGCATGGCCGCGTTGTAGTGGTCCGCCGCGATGTAGCGGGGGTCCAGGATCCGGGACGTCGAGTCCAGCGGGTCCACGGCCGGGTAGATGCCCTTCTCGGAGATCGGACGGGAAAGCACCGTCGTCGCGTCGAGGTGGGCGAAGGTGGTGGCCGGGGCCGGGTCGGTCAGGTCGTCCGCGGGGACGTAGATCGCCTGCATCGAGGTGATCGAGTGACCACGGGTCGAGGTGATGCGCTCCTGGAGGAGACCCATCTCGTCGGCCAGGTTCGGCTGGTAGCCCACCGCGGAGGGCATACGGCCGAGCAGGGTCGAGACCTCGGAACCGGCCTGCGTGAAGCGGAAGATGTTGTCGATGAAGAACAGCACGTCCTGCTTCTGGACGTCGCGGAAGTACTCGGCCATGGTGAGGCCGGCCAGCGCGACGCGCAGACGGGTGCCCGGGGGCTCGTCCATCTGACCGAAGACAAGAGCGGTCTTGTCGATGACGCCCGAGTCGGTCATCTCCTCGATGAGGTCGTTGCCCTCACGGGTGCGCTCGCCGACACCGGCGAACACGGAGACACCGTCGTGGTTGTTGGCGACACGGTAGATCATCTCCTGGATGAGCACCGTCTTGCCGACGCCGGCGCCGCCGAACAGGCCGATCTTGCCGCCCTTGACGTACGGGGTCAGCAGGTCGATGACCTTGACGCCGGTCTCGAACATCTCGGTCTTCGACTCGAGCTCGTCGAAGTTCGGGGCCTTGCGGTGGATGCCCCAGCGCTCGCCGTCGTAGGTCTCGTCGACGTTCAGGACCTCACCGAGGGTGTTGAACACCTTGCCCTTGGTGAAGTCGCCGACCGGCACCGTGATGGAGTCGCCGGTGTCGGTGACCGGGGCCTGGCGGACCAGGCCGTCGGTGGGCTGCATGGAGATGGTGCGGACCAGGCCGTCACCCAGGTGCTGGGCGACCTCCAGGGTCAGGATCTTCTTCTCGCCCGCGTTCGCCGGGTCGGCGACCTCGACGTGCAGGGCGTTGTAGATCTCCGGCATCGCGTCGACGGGGAACTCCACGTCGACGACCGGGCCGATGACCCGGGCGACGCGGCCCGTAGCCGTCGCGGTCTCAACAGTGGTGGTCATTATCGGTCACTCCCCGCGGTCGCGTCGGCCAGGGCGCTGGCGCCACCGACGATCTCGCTGATTTCCTGGGTGATTTCGGCCTGGCGGGCCGCGTTGGCAAGACGGGAGAGCGTGTTGATCAGCTCGCCCGCGTTGTCGGTGGCCGACTTCATCGCGCGCCGCGTGGCGGCGTGCTTCGAAGCGGCCGACTGGAGCAGCGCGTTGTAGATGCGGCTCTCCACGTAGCGCGGCAGCAGGGCGTCGAGGACGTCCTCCGCCGAGGGCTCGAAGTCGTACAGCGGGAGGATCTCGTCGCCCTTGGCGGCGCTCTCCTCCGCGACCTCTTCGAGGCTCAGCGGCAGCAGCCGGTCGCCGAGCGCCGTCTGGGTCATCATCGACACGAACTCGGTGTAGACGATGTGGAGCTCGTCCACACCGCCGTCCTCGGTCGGCGTCTCGATGGCCTCGATCAGCGGCGCCGCGACCTTCTTGGCGTCCGCGTACGACGGCTCGTCGGTGAAGCCCGTGAACGACTCCGCGATCCTGCGCTCACGGAAGTTGTAGTGGGCGACACCGCGGCGGCCGACGATGTACGTGTCGACCTCCTTGCCCTCGCGCTCCAGGCGCTCGGTCAGCTGCTCCGCCGCCTTGATGGCGTTGGAGTTGAAGGCGCCGGCCAGACCGCGGTCGCTCGTGAGGAGCAGGACCGCGGCACGGGCCGGGTTCTCCGCCTCCGTGGTGAGCGGGTGCTTGGTGTTCGACCCGGTACCGACCGCCGTGACCGCGCGGGTGAGCTCGGTCGCGTACGGCGTGGAGGCCGCCACCTTGCGCTGCGCCTTGACGACGCGCGAGGCGGCGATCATCTCCATCGCCTTGGTGATCTTCTTGGTCGCGCTGACGGATCGGATGCGACGCTTGTAGACCCGGAGCTGGGCTCCCATGAGTCAGGTCCCTTCCTTACGTCACTTGGCGGCAGCGGCCGGAGTGTCCTCGCCGAGCAGCTTGCCGTCGCTCGTCTCGAACTGCTTCTTGAACTCCGCGATCGCGTCCGCGACGGCCGTGAGGGTGTCGTCGGACATCTTGCCGCCCTCGCGGATGGAGGCCAGCAGGCCCGACTCCTTGCGGTGCAGGTAGTCGAGGAGCTCGCGCTCGAAGCGGCGGATGTCGGCGACCGGAACGTCGTCCATCTTGCCGGTGGTGCCGGCCCAGACGGAGACGACCTGGTCCTCGGTGGCCATCGGCTGGTACTGGTCCTGCTTGAGCAGCTCGACCATGCGGCTGCCGCGCTCCAGCTGCGACTTCGACGCGGCGTCCAGGTCGGAACCGAAGGCGGCGAACGCCTCCAGCTCACGGAACTGGGCGAGGTCCACGCGGAGGCGGCCGGAGACCTGCTTCATCGCCTTGTGCTGCGCGGAACCGCCGACTCGGGAGACGGAGATACCGACGTTCAGCGCGGGGCGCTGACCGGCGTTGAAGAGGTCCGACTCCAGGAAGCACTGGCCGTCGGTGATGGAGATGACGTTGGTCGGGATGAACGCCGAGACGTCGTTGGCCTTGGTCTCGACGATCGGCAGACCGGTCATCGAGCCGGCACCCATGTCGTCGGAGAGCTTCGCGCAACGCTCCAGCAGACGGGAGTGCAGGTAGAAGACGTCACCCGGGTAGGCCTCACGGCCCGGCGGGCGGCGCAGCAGCAGCGACACGGCGCGGTAGGCGTCGGCCTGCTTCGACAGGTCGTCGAAGATGATCAGGACGTGCTTGCCGGCGTACATCCAGTGCTGGCCGATGGCCGAACCGGTGTAGGGCGCCAGGTACTTGAAGCCGGCCGGGTCGGACGCCGGGGCGGCGACGATGGTCGTGTACTCCAGCGCGCCGTTCTCCTCCAGCGCGCGGCGGACCGACGCGATGGTGGAGCCCTTCTGGCCGATGGCGACGTAGATGCAGCGGACCTGCTTCTTCGGGTCGCCCGAGCGCCAGTTGTCGCGCTGGTTGATGATGGTGTCGACGGCCAGGGCGGTCTTGCCGGTCTGGCGGTCACCGATGATCAGCTGGCGCTGGCCGCGGCCGACCGGGGTCATCGCGTCGACGGCCTTGTAGCCGGTCTCCATCGGCTCGTGCACCGACTTGCGCTGCATGACCGTGGGGGCCTGCAGTTCGAGGGCGCGGCGGCCGTCGGTCTCGATCTCGCCGAGGCCGTCGATCGGGTTGCCGAGCGGGTCGACGACGCGGCCGAGGTAGCCCTCGCCGACCGCGACGGAGAGGACCTCACCGGTGCGCTGCACCGGCTGACCCTCCTCGATGCCGCTGAACTCACCGAGGACGATGGCGCCGATCTCGCGCTCTTCCAGGTTCAGCGCGAGGCCGAGGGTGCCGTCCTCGAACTTCAGCAGTTCGTTGGCCATGGCCGAGGGAAGACCCTCGACCTTCGCGATGCCGTCGCCGGCAAGGGTGACCGTACCGACCTCCTCGCGCGAGGCCGCGTCCGGCTTGTACGACTGGACGAAGTTCTCCAGCGCGTCCCGGATCTCCTCCGGCCGGATCGTGAGCTCCGCCATCTGGGTTCCCTGCTCTCCTTGTTGGGCCCGAAGTTTCACTTGGGGGGTCTGGGGGCGACCCCCAGGGATTCTTCTTGTACGGCCCAACCAGGGCCGTCGTGAGTACGTACTGCTTGTTCTCGACTACCGAGGTGCTAGCTCGCCATGCGGCGGGCCGCGTCCTCCAGCCGGTCCGCGATGGAACCGTTGATGACCTCGTCACCGACCTGCACCCGGATCCCGCCGACGACCGCGGGGTCGACGTCGAGGTTGAGGTGCATCGTGCGGCCGTAGAGCTTCGCGAGGGCGGCGCCCAGGCGTCGCTTCTGCGGCTCGCTCAGCGGAACCGCCGAGGTGACGACGGCGACGACGCGGTCGCGGCGCTCCGCGGCCAGCTTCGACAGGGCCTCCAGGCCCGCTTCCAGGCTACGTCCCCGCGGCGCGGTCACAAGGCGCGTGACCAGACGCTCGGTGACCGGCTTGGCGCGGCCGCCGAGCAGCCGGTGCAACAGCTCGGTCTTCGCGGCGGCACCGGCCTTGCGGTCGGTGAGCGCGGCGCGCAGTTCGGTGTTGGAGGAGACGATCCGGCCGAACCGGAACAGCTCGTCCTCGGCGTCGTCCAGCGTGCCGGACTTCTCCGCGGCGGTGAGGTCGGCGATGTTCGCCAGCTCCTCCAGCGCGTCCACCAGGTCGCGGGGCTGCGACCAGCGGGACCGGACCAGGCCTGACACCAGGTCGGCGGTGGTCTCGGAGACCTGGCCGCCGATCAGGCGCCGGACCAGCTCGGCCTTGGCCTCGCCGGCCTGTGCCGGGTCGGTGAGGACCCGGCGCAGGCCGCCCTCGCGGTCGAGCAGCGCGGTGACGGCCGCCAGCTCGTCGGCGAGCCGCGTCGCGTCCACGGACGTGGAGTCCGTCAGCGCGTCGAGACGCTCACGTGCGGCTGCCAGGGCCTCGCGGCTCGCTCCGTTCATCGCGCGGCCTCGGCCTTCTCCTCGAGCTCGTCGAGGAAGCGGTCGATCACACGGCTCTGCCGGGCGTGGTCCTCGAGGGACTCACCGACGAGCTTGCCGGCCAGGTCGGTGGCCAGGTGGCCGACGTCCTGACGCAGCGCCTGCGCGGCGGACTTGCGGTCGGCCTCGATCTGGGCGTGACCGGCGGCGACGATCTCCTCACGCTGCCGCTGGCCTTCGGCGCGCATCTCGGCGATGAGCGCGGCGCCCTGCTCCTGAGCCTCCTGGCGCAGGCGCGCGGCCTCGTGCCGGGCCTCGGCCAGCTGCGCCTTGTACTGCTCGAGGACGCTCTGGGCCTCGGTCTGCGCGGCCTCGGCCTTCTCGATACCGCCCTCGATCGCCTCGCGGCGCTGCTCCAGAACCTTGTTGATGTTCGGAAGGAGCTTCTTGGCGAGGAAGCCGAAGACGATGACGAAGGCGATGAGGCCGATGACGAGCTCTGGGACCGGCGGGATGAGAGGGTTTTCGGGCTTCTCCGCCGCCAGCTGAACCAAGAGGCTCATATCAGTGCCTTTCGTCTAATGGTGCGCGACGGTCGGGTCAGGAGGTCGGGTAGACGAACGGCATGACCAGACCGATCAGAGCGAGCGCCTCACAGAAGGCGAAGCCGAGGATCTGGTTGGCGCGGATGAGGCCGGCCGCCTCGGGCTGGCGGGCGAGGGCCTGCGTGCCGTTACCGAAGATGATGCCGACGCCGACGCCCGGGCCGATCGCCGCGAGGCCGTAACCGATGGAACCGAGGTTGCCGATGACCGTGGCGCCGGCGGCAAGGGTCTGGAGAGCGGACATGCCGGTTCTTCCTTCTCTTTCAATGACCGGTGGGGGTTGGCCACCGGATGTCATGGGTGGGTGGTCGGGTTGGCGCTCAGTGCGACTCTGCGAGCGCGCCCTGGATGAAGCTGCAGGTCAGCAGTACGAAGACATAGGCCTGGACAGCCTGGATGAAGAGCTCGAAGGCCGTCATCACGAGGACCATCACGAACGACACCGCGGAGTAGGCGATGCCGATGCCGTTGAGCATGTACCAGCTGGCGATCGTGAAGAGCAGCAGCAGGGTGTGGCCGGCGAACATGTTCGCGAAGAGTCGGACGGCGTGGGTGAAGGGCCGCACGAGCAGGTTCGAGAAGAGCTCGATCGTCATCGACAGCGGGAGGACCGCGCCGAGCGACTTGTCGTAGCCGGTGAAGTTCTTGAAGGCGCCGACGAACCCGTGGCGCTTGAAGGTCAGCGAGACCCACAGGATGTAGACGATGCCGGCGAGCACCGCGGGGTAGGAGATGATCGCCGTCACCGGGAACTGGGCGACCGGGATGATCGACCAGAGGTTCATCATCCAGACGAAGAAGAACAGCGAGACGACGAGCGGGACGTACTTCTCGCCTTCCTTCTTGCCGATGGTCTCGTAGACGACACCGCGCCGGACGAAGTCGTAGCCGGCCTCGGCGACCATCTGGAGCTTGCCCGGGACGACCTTCGGACGGGCGAAGGCGGCCCAGAAGAAGGCCACGACGATGATCGACCCGAGCAGCGCCAGCAGCATCGTCTTGTTGAAGTACAGGTTGCTGTCCGCGTCGCCGAAGAGCGGCTTGAACAGGAACGAGTGCAGGCCCGGAGCCGGGAAGCCACACCCGTTGAACAGGTGACAGCTCGTGTCGAAAGCGAGCGTGTGCGTCGGGTCAGCACTCACCGCGGGCTCCTTCATCGTGGCGCATGGGTACGGCAACCTCGTTGTGTCGGCGCGGCGCAGGGCCGCGGTTCGGCACGGGACTGGTGTTACGGATGTGGGGGCGGCTGGGGGGCATCTCGCCTCGCGATTGAGCAGGCGTCAGCTCAGATGCCCGCGCCCGCGATGCCGCAGTTGGCACCGGACGATAGCAGCATCTCTCGTGCGCCTTTATCCCGGCCCTACCTCTCACGACGAGTGCCCGGTCTTCTCGGGCTTTCCGGACTTCTCGGGTTCGACGTAGAGGATCTTGGCCTTCATGTGGGCGCGGGTCTGCGCGGCGATCCACGTGAGGGTGGCGACCACGAGCGCGATGGCGAAGGCCCGGGGGTTGAACAACGTCGTGTGCTTGAACAGGGCCATGAAGATGAACAGCAGCAGCAGTTGGGCCGCGTAGAGCATCAGGCCCATCATCTGGAACAGCTGCGGCATGGACCTGGCCGTGCGCTGCAGGACGTAGAGACCGATCCCCATGAAGAGGATCACGATCACCGTCGCGACGAGCGCCCCGATCGCCCCCTTGCCGCCCGCGACGACGCCGCTGACGACGGCGGCGAGCACGCCGACGGCGGCCGTGGGTACGGCGGCCTGGGCCAGGTTCCGGGCGTCATTGGACGGCATGGCGGCAACTCCGCTTTCACAGGGGGCAGGTGTCGTCATGGACGAGCGTAGTCCCGGTCGGAGGGTCGAAGACCTCACGCTGACGGACCGTCGCAGTCGGGTCCTTCGACTCTGTCCGGGGTTCTCGTGAACCGTATCACAAACTATTTGATGAGGTCTTTACCTCGTAGGTGTGCTCGCTGTCACACATGAGAGTGAACCTGCGCGTCTGAGCGGAAACAGCGCCGTTGTGTCTGATATTGGGGGGCTTTGGTACCCCACGACTTGGCAATGCTCTAGTCAGATTCTTACCTTGGCAGGGTCAGCGGGAGGTCTCGGAAGCCCGCCGGTCCAGGAGACGCGGGCGGGGGCCGATGGCGGTCGCGCCGTTGACGGGAGCCGCTGCCGCGCCGTGCACCGAGGGGGCCGCGGCGCCGTTCACCGGGGCCGCCCCGGCCGTCACCGGGGAGCGGTGCTCGTCGCTCGGCTTCTCCGGTTCCTCCGGCTCATCCAGCTCTTCCTGCTCGACGGAGGCCGCGACCTGGGCGGTTGCCGCCGCCGGCTCCTCGACCGCCCCACCGCGCCGGTAGCGGGGCGGCACGAAGGCCTGCGCCCAGACCGGTGCCCGCGGCGTGAACCGCGGCAGCAGGAGCAGCCCCAGGCCGACCGCGCTGAAGAACACCACGCCGAGCACGATCCACATGGACGCCGAGTTCACCGAGTAGGCCAGCGCCCCGAAGCCGATCAGCGCCGCCCAGAAGTACATGATCAGCACGGCCCTGCTGTGCGAGTGGCCGACCTCCAGGAGCCGGTGGTGCAGGTGCCCCCGGTCCGCCGCGAACGGCGACTGGCCGCGCCAGGTGCGCCGCACGATCGCCAGCACCAGGTCGGCGGCGGGCACCGCGATGATGGTCAGCGGCAGCAGCAGCGGGATGTAGACCGGGACCATCTGGTGCACGGTGCTGCGCTCGGACCAGCCGGGGAACAGGTTCATCGCGTCCGGGTCGACCTGGCCCGTGACCGAGATCGCGCCGGCCGCCAGCACCAGGCCGATCAGCATCGACCCGGAGTCGCCCATGAAGATCCGCGCCGGGTGCATGTTGTGCGGCAGGAAGCCCAGGCACATGCCCATGAGGATCGCCGAGAAGAGGGTCGCCGGGGCGGCGGCCTCGATGCCGTACGAGTACCAGATCCGGTAGGCGTACATGAAGAACGCCGCGGCCGCGATGCAGACCATGCCGGAGGCCAGGCCGTCCAGGCCGTCGACGAAGTTGACCGCGTTGATGGTGATGACCACCAGGGCCACCGTCAGCAGGGTGCCCTGCCACGGGGTCAGCGCCACCAGACCGACGCCCGGGATGGGCAGCCACAGGATCGTCAGACCCTGCATGACCATGACGCCCGCGGCGATCATCTGACCGCCCAGCTTGATCAGGGCGTCGATCTCGAACTTGTCGTCGAGCACACCGATCAGCCAGATCAGCGCCGCACCGGAGAGCAGCGCCCGCGGCTCGTTCGACTTGGCGAATACCTCGTTGAGGTTGGACATGTGGTCGGCGACCAGCAGGCCCGCGCACAGGCCGAAGAACATCGCGATCCCGCCGAGTCGCGGAGTGGGCTCCCGGTGCACGTCACGCGCCCGGATCTCCGGCATGGCCCCCGCCACGATCGCGAACTTACGCACCGGCCCTGTCAGCAGGTACGTCACCGCGGCCGTGATGCAGAGCGTCAGCAGGTATTCACGCACAGGCTTCCCCACATGTCTCGCTGGCCATCACAGCCCCACACCCTAGCGAGGGACGCATATGTATGGGGACTTCCGGGTAGCGACGATGGTTGCACGCAAGGCTGTGAGCCGGGCTCACAGCGGGGTGTACGACGCTGCGCCTACCCCGTCTCACCCGGGATACGGCGGAAATCTACCGGTGAGCTCGCGCACCTCGGCACGCGCCCTCCCCGTGTCCGTGACTCCGCTCACCACGCCGGCCAGCAGCTCGGCGATCCGGGTCATCTCGGTCTCCCCCATGCCCTGTGTGGTGACGGCGGCCGTGCCCAGCCGCAGCCCCCGCGCGTCGCCGTGCGGCAGGGCACAGCAGTCCAGCACGATCCCTGCGGCCGCGAGCCGCCCGCGGGCGGCCTTCCCCTCGACGCCGAGCGGGCCGGTGTCGACGGTGATCAGATGCGTGTCGGTGCCCCCGGTCGTGACGGTCAGTCCCGCCTGCGCCAGCCCGGCCGCGAGCACCCTCGCATTGGCGACCACCTGATGGGCGTACGCGGTGAACGCCGGTGTTGCCGCCTCCCCGAACGCGACCGCCTTCGCGGCGACGGCGTTCATCTGCGCGCCGCCCTGCGTGAACGGGAACACCGCCCGGTCGAGCCGCTCGGCCAGCTCGGGCGCGCCGCACAGCAGCATCCCGCCGCGCGGCCCGCGCAGCACCTTGTGCGTGGTCGCGCACACGACGTCGGCGTACGGCACCGGGTTCGGTGCGGCTCCCCCGGCGACGAGCCCGATGGGATGGGCGGCGTCGGCGATCAGGTAGGCGCCCACCTCGTCGGCGACCTCGCGGAAGAAGGCGTAGTCGATGTGCCGGGGGTAGGCGATGGACCCGCACACGATCGCCTTGGGCCGGTGGCTGCGGGCCAGCGTCCGCACCTGGTCGTGGTCGATGAGCCCGCTCTCGGCGTCCACGCCGTACCCGACGAAGTCGAACCAGCGGCCGGAGAAGTTGGCCGGGGAGCCGTGCGTGAGATGGCCGCCGTAGGGCAGCCCGAGAGCCAGTACGGAGTCGCCGGGCCGCAGCAGGGCCGCGTACGCGGCCAGCATGGCGGACGAACCCGAGTGGGACTGCACGTTGGCGTGCGCGGCGCCGAACAGCGCCTTGGCCCGGTCGACGGCGAGCCGCTCGGCGACGTCCACGATCTCGCAGCCGCCGTGGTAGCGGGTGCCCGGATATCCCTCGGCGTACTTGTTGGCGAGCGGCGACCCGAGCGCGGCCAGCACGGCCGGCGAGCTGAAGTTCTCGGCGGCGATCAGCTGCAACGACGTCGACTGCCGGGCGAGCTCCCCCAGCAGGATCTCGGCCAGCTCAGGATCCTGCCGTCGCAGGAGATCGCCCTCGAGGAGGGCAGGGGTGACCGACATGACGTGCTCCGGGCGGTCGACGGTGACGTATGTCCAATGTAGGCGTGGTACGGGGTGGTCGCGCGGTTTGTGCGTACGACCGTGGCGCCGGCCCGCCCCGCCGCCGCAGGGGTGCGTGCTTACGGCCGGCCACGCGGCCGCGGCTGCATGCGGCCTGCCGGCCCGCCTCGCCCCCGGAGGGGCATGCGGCCGGTCACGCGGCCGCGGGGGCGTGAGGGTTGCCCACGCAGTTCCCCGCGCCCCTTACGGGGCGCCGCACCCCACGCGTCCTGCGAGGTACTCCACCCCCACAATCGCCACCGCCACGGCATCCGCCGTCGCTACCGCCGTGGGCAGGCGTTCCGCAGGGCGATGGGGGTCCCCCGCGCGAGCGAAGCCGGCCTGCAGCGCCGGGTGCCGATGGGAGAAGCGCGCGCTTACATGCGCGGCACCGTCGCCACCGGCACCGCCGTGGGCAGGCGTTCCGCAAGGCGGGACGGGTGGACACGGCCTGCTTACGTTCGCGCCGGCACCCCGGTCAGTGCCGTCACCACCGGGTCCAGGGCCTCGTGTATCTCGTCGCCGATGGACTGGAAGAACGGGAGGGGGGCGCCGTAGGGGTCGTAGACCTCGTCCGCCTCGGCCGTCGGGGCCAGGAGCCAGCCGCGGAGGGCCGCCGCGGCGCGGACCAGTGCGCGGGCCCGGACGACCACGCCTTCCGACGTCGGCGGCAGGGTCGCCGGGTCTATCGCGCGGACCAGCCGGGTGAACTCCTTGAGCGTGAAGGTGCGCAGGCCCGCCGAGTGGCCCATGGAGATGACCTGGGCGCGGTGGTCACGGGTGGCCGTGAGGACCAGGTCCGCGCGGATCACGTGCTCGTCGAGCAGCTCGCGGCCCACGAAGCCGGAGGCGTCCGCACCGAACTCGGCCAGCACGGCCTCCGCGTTGGCCTCCATGGGCGCGCCCTCGTGCCCCCAGGTACCCGCGCTCTCCACGACCAGCCCGCCGCCGAGGAAGGCGCCGAGCCGGTCCGTCACGAGATGGCGGGTCAGCCGCTCGGTGATCGGCGAGCGGCACACATTGCCGGTGCTGACGTGGAGGATGCGGAAGCTGTCGCGCGGCAGCCCCACGAACGTCGTCGTGATCTCCGCCGCGCTCTCCCCGTTGCCTATGCCACGCCCCGCGTCAGGGGCTGTCAATTCGCCACCTCGAGGTCGGGTACGACCTTCCGCAGCTCCTCCGCCGAGATCGCGCCCGCACGCAGCAGCAACGGAACTTCGCGGGTGACGTCGACGATCGACGAGGGGACGTTGCCGGGGGTCGGGCCGCCGTCGAGGTACACGGAGACGGAGTCGCCGAGCATCTCCTGCGCGGCGTCACAGGTCTCCGGGGCCGGGTGGCCGGTGAGGTTGGCGGAGGAGACGGCCATCGGGCCGACCTCGGTCAGGAGCTCGATGGCGACCGGGTGCAGGGGCATGCGGACGGCGACCGTGCCACGGGTGTCGCCCAGGTCCCACTGGAGCGACGGCTGGTGCTTGGCGACGAGCGTGAGGGCTCCCGGCCAGAACGCGTCGACCAGCTCCCAGGCCAGTTCGGAGAAGTCGGTGACGAGACCGTGGAGCGTGTTCGGGGACCCGATCAGCACGGGGGTGGGCATGTTGCGGCCCCGGCCCTTGGCGTCGAGGAGGTCGGCGACCGCCTCCGAGGTGAACGCGTCGGCGCCGATGCCGTACACGGTGTCGGTCGGCAGCACCACCAGTTCGCCCCGGCGGACGGCGGACGCGGCCTCGCGCAGACCCGTCACGCGGTCGGTCGCGTCGTTGGTGTCGTATCGCCGTGCCATGTCTAGCGGGCCTCCTCGTACACGTGCATCTGGACGTCGGAAAACACTGCCTGCGGGGTGCTCACGGCAGCGCCTTGCGGGCGGTCGCGAAGCGGGGGCGCCTGTTGAGGTCCGGGTGGTCGGCCGCGTCGGCCCAGCCCCGCTCCTCGGTGAAGATCCACGGCACCTGCCCGCCCTGGGTGTCGGCGTGCTCGATGACGACGACACCGCCCGGGCGCAGCAGCCGGTGCGCGGTGCGTTCGATGCCGCGGATCAGGTCGAGGCCGTCCTCGCCGGAGAACAGGGCCAGCTCGGGGTCGTAGTCGCGGGCCTCGGGGGCGACGTACTCCCACTCGGTGAGCGGGATGTACGGAGGGTTCGAGATGACCAGGTCCACGTGGCCGTCGAGGTCGGGGAAGGCGTCCAGGGCGTCCCCCTGGCGCAGGTCGACCCGGGAGCCCGCCATGTTCTTGCGGGTCCACTGGAGCGCCTCCTCGGACAGCTCCACGGCGTGCACGCGCGAGCGCGGTACCTCCTGGGCGAGAGCGAGCGCGATGGCGCCGGAACCGGTGCACAGGTCGACGATGCGGGGCTCGACCACGTCCATGGCGCGCACGGCGTCTATGGCCCAGCCGACGACGGACTCGGTCTCGGGCCGCGGCACGAACACGCCGGGCCCCACCTGGAGTTCGAGGTACCGGAAGTACGCCCGCCCGGTGATGTGCTGGAGCGGCTCGCGCTGCTCCCGGCGGGCGATGACCTCCCAGTAGCGGGCGTCGAAGTCGGAGTCCTTGACGGAGTGCAGCGCGCCCCGCTTCACGCCGTGCACGAACGCGGCGAGCTCCTCCGCGTCGTTGCGCGGCGAGGGCACGCCGGCGTCGGCCAGCCGCTGGGTGGCCTGGGCCACCTCCGCGAGCAGCAGGTTCACGCTGGTCCTCCGTGTCGTACTCGGTCGTCGTGCGTACGTGCCTTACGCGGCCGCGAGCTTGGCGGCCGAGTCCGCGTCGACGCAGGCCTGGATCACCGCGTCGAGGTCGCCGTCCAGGACCTGGTCCAGGTTGTACGCCTTGAAGCCCACGCGGTGGTCCGAGATGCGATTCTCCGGGAAGTTGTACGTGCGGATCTTCTCGGAGCGGTCGACGGTGCGGACCTGGCTGCGGCGGGCGTCGGCGGCCTCCTTCTCCGCCTCCTCCTGCGCCGCGGCGAGCAGCCTGGAGCGCAGGATACGCAAGGCCTGCTCCTTGTTCTGCAGCTGGCTCTTCTCGTTCTGGCAGGAGGCGACGACTCCGGTGGGGATGTGCGTGATGCGCACGGCGGAGTCGGTGGTGTTGACGGACTGTCCGCCGGGCCCGGAGGACCGGTAGACGTCGATCCGGAGGTCGTTCGGGTTGATCTCGACGTCGACCTCCTCCGCCTCCGGCGTGACGAGCACACCGGCCGCCGAGGTGTGGATACGGCCCTGGGACTCGGTGGCCGGCACGCGCTGCACGCGGTGCACACCGCCCTCGTACTTCAGCCGCGCCCAGACGCCCTGGCCGGGCTCGGTCGCGCCGTTGCCGCCCTTGGTCTTCACGGCGACCTGGACGTCCTTGTAGCCGCCGAGTTCGGACTCGGTGGAGTCGATGATCTCGGTCTTCCAGCCGACACGCTCGGCGTACCGCAGGTACATCCGCAGCAGGTCGCCGGCGAAGAGAGCGGACTCGTCGCCGCCCGCGCCGGCCTTGATCTCCAGGATGACGTCCTTGTCGTCGGACGGGTCCCGGGGCACGAGCAGCAGGCGCAGCTTCTCGGTGAGCTCGTCGCGCTGCTTGTCCAGTTCCTTGACCTCGGCGGCGAAGTCGGGGTCGTCGGCGGCCAGTTCACGCGCGGTCTCGATGTCGTCGCCGGTCTGCTTCCAGGAGCGGAACGTGGCGACGATCGGGGTGAGTTCGGCGTAGCGCTTGTTCAGCTTGCGCGCGTTGGCCTGGTCGGCGTGGACCGACGGGTCGGCGAGCTTCTTCTCCAGGTCTGCGTGCTCGACGACGAGTTCCTCGACGGCCTCGAACATTTTTGGCTCCTGATACTGCTACGGCGTGGGGAAGGGAAGGCGGGCGACCAAAAACGCCGGTCCCGGGCACGCCCTCGCAGGGGCGTGGCCGTGGACCGGCGAAATGGGGCTCGCTACTTCTTGGAGCCGGCGGCAGCCTTGCCGAAGCGGGCCTCGAAGCGGGCCACGCGGCCACCGGTGTCGAGGATCTTCTGCTTGCCCGTGTAGAACGGGTGGCACTCGGAGCAGACCTCGGCACGGATGGTGCCGCTCGTGATCGTGCTACGGGTGGTGAACGACGCGCCACAGGTGCAGCTGACCTGCGTCTCGACGTACTCGGGGTGGATCTCGCGCTTCAAGGTGTCTCCTAGATATCGGGAGGGCACCGGGTCGCTGCCGCGGGCTTGCGGGGCGTGAACCGGGGCCGACGTACCAGTCTGCCAGGGCTGGCCGTATCTCCCAAAACCGGGGGGCTTTGATCTTTATTCCGCGGGGGGCGGGAGGCCGCGCCTACGGGGGTGCCACGGTTTCGCCGTGGGCGAGTGCAGGTCGTCGTGGGTTGCTCGCGCAGTTCCCCGCGCCCCTTCCAGGGGCGTCAGCCTGAGCGCCCCTCCAGGGGCGCGGGGAACTGCGCGACAAAGCCCCCACCGGCCCGCACCCTCACGACGCCGTCACGACCCCCTTGGCCTGCCCCGTCGCCGTGCCCTTCGTGGCGGACGCCGGGATCGGCCTGTCGTTCTTCAGCGCGGTCCAGACCAGCTTGGCCTTCGCCTCCGCCACGATCACCCGGTTCGGGTTCGACGGGTCGTACCGCACCGGCATGGTGACCATGTGCATGTTCTTGGAGCTGATGGACTTCAGGCCGTTCGCGAAGTCGACCAGGGAGTTCACCGAGCCGAGGTCGGAGTCGGTGGTGACCGCCTTCGTCGCGGTGTCCGCCAGGTCGTACAGCTTCTTGGGGCTGGTGAAGACGCCCACCTGCTTGACCTGGTCGATGAGGGCCTTCACGAACGCCTGCTGGAGCTGGATGCGGCCCAGGTCGGAGCCGTCGCCGACGCCGTGCCGGGTGCGGACGAGGCCGAGGGCCTGCCTGCCGTCGAGCGTGTGGGTGCCGGCCTTGAGGTCGAGGTGGCTCTCCCGGTCGTCGATCGCCTTCGTCGTGGTGACCTGGACACCGCCGAGGTCGTCGATGAGCTTCTGGAAGCCGGAGAAGTCGACCTCCAGGTAGTGGTCCATCCGGATGCCGGTCATCGCCTCGACGGTCTTGACCGCGCAGGCCGCGCCGCCCGTGGAGTACGCGGAGTTGAACATGACGCCGGTCGCGGCGGAGTGGCTGGTGCCCTGCGCGTCGGTGCAGGCGGGGCGGTCGATCAGGGTGTCCCGCGGGACGGAGACCACGGCGGCCTTCTTGTGGCCCTTGTAGACGTGGACGATCATCGCCGTGTCGGAGCGGGCGCTGCCGTCGTCCGCGCCGCCGCCGAGCTTCTTGTTGGCGCCGGAACGCGTGTCCGAGCCCAGGACCAGGATGTTCTCGGAACCGTTGTCGACCTTGGCGGGCCGGTCGGAGCCGAGCATCTGGTTGATGTCGACGGTCTTGAGGTTGCCGTTGAGCTTGAAGTACAGGTAGCCGACGCCTGCGCCGCCGAGGACGAGGATGCCCGCCGCCGTCCACGCCGTGACGCGCAGCGCCTTGCGGCCGGTACCGGGCGGCTTGCGACGGCGGCCCTTGCCACGGCGGTCCATGGCGGTCGTACCGGACTCGGGTATGTGCGGCCCTGACGTGCTCTCGGCGGACATGGGCTCCTCTGTTCTCGTACGACTGGTCGGTTACCCCCTGCTTTCAGGGTCAGGCCCGGCGTACCAGGATCATCGGCGCGTACCGGACCATCGTCGCTCCGCCTGGTCAGACGGCGAAACTCGGGAAAGGGTTGCACGACGCAGTGTGCCCACCGCGTAGCGCGATGGGCACACCATGTCACCGGGCAAGACGGGGCGAACCCCGCTCACCAGGTATTTCAGCCGAAGATGTCGTACTGCTGGAAACCGGTACCGAGCGACTTCCTTGTGCCGAAGATCTCACTGGTCGCCTTGCCGGTGCCCGGGTACAGGTACAGCGTGCCGCCGGTCGTGCGGGCCACGAGGTCGGCCTTGCCGTCGCCGTTGAGGACGCGCGGGCGACGAGGTGCCGTTGCCCTTACCCGTATATCGTCATCCGGATCGAGGTCGCCTTGACGGAGCCGCCAGGGTCACCTCGATGTGGGGGGCGCCGTTCCTCAACACGGTGTATGACGGGTGGTTCCACCGGCGCAGGACGGCGGAGAGGATGCCGCGACCAGGAGTTCGCCTTTCCGTCAGCTGACCGAAGGGCGCGACCGTGCATCGGAGTAGGAAGCGCGAAGGGCCGCCCCCTGCGTACTGCGGGGGCGGCCCTTTTCCCTGCTCCGAGAAGACCGAGCTACGCGTCCGTGGAGCCGTCGCTCACCTGGCGGACATTCCGAACCGTAGCCCGGCGGCCGGGAGGCCACCTGTGCCCGGCGCATAGGTGGTGACCGGCTGTGCTGTGCCTCCGGTCACGTTCGCCCACGGCATCGCGTAGAGCGAGCCATAGGCGCCCGGCCCATAGGGCATACCGATGTAGAGGTTGGCCCGCGTGCCGTACAGGCTGGTGCCCACCGCGTGCGCGGCGGTCGGAGCACCCGGCATACCGGTACCGTTGCCGGCCTCGATCCACCGGTCGGTGACACCCGGCGCGCTGTACAGACCAAAGACCTGTACGGCGCCCGCGTCGGCAACAGTGCCGATGTCCTCGCCCGGCACGCCGACCGCCATCACCAGGCTCGCGTCGGTCACGGTCGACGCCGGGTCCCGGTTGACGATGGTCACCTGGGCGCCCATGCGGTCACCGGCCTCGGGAGCTCCGGAGACATCATCGGGGGACTGGTCGTAGCCGCTGTTGATTTCCGTGAACCCCATGGTCTTGTCCACCCTGACCACGACGGCACGTCCGGCGTCGGCCTTGGCCGCCCCTCCATAGGTGAGGTCCTCCCCGGGGACGCCGATGGCGATGTAGGTACCCCGTACCGGCCATGGGAAGCCCCTGTAGTACAGAGCCTGGGTGACCGAGACCGACGCACCGAACTGGTCCCCCGCCTCGGCATCGGCCGACATGAACAGGCTGTTCTCGTCGACGGTTCCAACAGAGGCCGGGACACCACTGTCGTTGAGTTCGTGGGTCATCACAGAGACCTGGCCCGCTGCCGCCTGGGGGGTTCCGTTCGGTCTACGGGTGGGTACGACGCTCTGGCCCGGTGTACTGACCACCAGGTACTCAGGGCTCGCGGCCACCGAGGAACCGAACTTGTCGCCCGCCTCCAGAATGCCCGCCACCCCCGAACTGCCCTGGACCAGCGTTCGGTTGATGCTGCCGCGCAGATAGAAGACGGCACCTGCGTCCGTCTTGCCGTCGATGTCCTCACCCGGGACTCCGATGACCAGGTACGGCTCCTGGTCGAGGGTGAGGCCCGCGGCAACGGCGGCGCCCATGCGGTCCCCGGATTCCGAGGACGCGGCGAGGATACCCTCGGCGCCCGTGCCCTGCTCCAGGTGGAGTGCCGCCTTGCCAGTGCCGAGGCCGCCGGAGGCGCCGTAGATCACGTCCACGGTGCCTGCGTCCGTCGCGCTGCCGACATCCTCGCGGGACGTGCCGACGACGAGGTCAGTGCAACCGTCCTTGTTGTAGTCGACGGTGGCGAGGGAGTCGCCGAAGTAGTCGTTCGGCTCGGCGTCGCCAGGCACCGAGGCGAGGTCCTGGTTCAGCTCGGACGTGCCCTTGCCGCCACCGTAGACAACCCGTACGACGCCGGCCTTGGCATCCCCGCCGACGGCCGCCTCGGGGTCGGCGACGGCCAGGTCCTCCTTCTTGTCGCAGTTGAAGTCACTGCCGGTCGTAGCGGGCTGAACGGTCGCGCCGAGCGCCTGGGCGACGTCGATGCGGGGCGTGTCGGCGCCCGTGTAGGCGATGGTCTTTCCGCTGCTCTCGAGCCGTGACTCCAGGTTCGCGACACTGTCGTTGGGGAACGCCTGCCGCAGGATCGCGAGCGAGCCTGCCACGTGCGGCGCGGCCATGGACGTCCCGCTCTTCGAGGCGTATCCGCCGCCCGGGACCGAGGAGATGATGCTGGTACCAGGGGCCAGGAGGTCCAGCTGCGGGCCGCGGTTGGTGAACGCGGACAACTGGTCGTCGTCGGTGGTGCCACCCACCGTGACCGCTGAGGAGACGCAGCCGGGGGCGCTCACCGCGTCGGTGTAACCGTTGTTTCCGGCCGCGACCACTGTGGCGACCCCGGCGGCGAGCAGGTTGTCGATGGCCGACTTACGCGGGTCGGTGTCGCAGGCGGTGGCGTACCGGCCGGACCCCAGGCTCAGGTTCGCCGCCACCACGGGCGTCCCGGACTGTCGCAGTTGCAGCACCTTCTCCAGGGCCGCCAGCTGGGCGCTGGTGAAGCTGCCCACGCACGGTGCGGCGCCGGCGCCGCAGTAGTCCTCGGAGTCGAACTTGCTGAACACCTGGAGGGCGATGATGTTGGCACCGGGGGCGACACCGCGCTTGGGGGCCCCGGTGATGCCCTCACCGTTGCCTGCGATGATCCCGGCCACGTGAGTCCCGTGATCGCACTCGGCGATCGTCGCGCAGGGGCCGCTCTCGGAGTCGGCCGTGCCCGTCCCCTCCTGGTGGTCGGTCCCGTCGGGACACAGGCTGGTGGCGCTGAGGTCGGGGTCGATCGTCGAGAAGCAGCCCTCGGAGATGACCCGGCCCTTGAGGAACGGATGGTGGGTGGCGATCCCCGTGTCCAGGACGGCCACCACGCTGCCCGCACCGGTCATGCCCTGTGCATAGGCCTGGTCGGCGCCGATGATGGGGACGCTCTCGTCCAGCGACGGCCGCGCCGGGACGTCCTCCGTCACGCTGACCACGCCCGGCTGGGCGGCCAGCCGGTCCAGCCCGCTGCGGTCGACCTTGAGAGTGACGACCGGCAGAGTCGTGAACGACTGCACCGTCTTGCCGGCCGATGCCGCGGCGGAGAGGTCCGTGCGGTTCTCGGTGACGACGTTGACACGGGCCACGCGGCCGGACGACGTCGCGTCGTACAGCGGCGGATCGACCGGGTCACCTGTGGTCGCGGCCGCCACGGTGGCACTGTGGGGCACCGCGGCCTGAGCCGGGGCGGCGCCGAGCGCCATGGTCGTCACAGCGGTGACGACCATGGCCCATATGGGTTTTTTCACTGAAGCTCCGGTGGGAAGCGGACATGACTGAGCCCGCTGGCGCGTATGAGGGAAGGAGTCGGGCGCGAGAAGGCCGGACGGCGGAACGTTCCGTCGTCCGGCCAGAGCGCTCGCTGACGTCATCGGTCAGCGGGCGATGCCGCGGATCAGGTGGCGTTGGCGCCGTTCTTCGGGTTGCCCTTCAGGCCAACGGCCTTGTAGTAGACATACGCGTAGCTGTAGCAGTCAGGCCTGCTCAGGATGAAGTAGGCCTTGCAGCTGTACGTCGACATCGTGGTGTAGAAGGCGTTGTCGACGTTCGACTTCTTGCTGCGGTCGAGGTAGTACTTGTAGCCCTTGTACGTATTGCCGATCAGGCCATAGCCGTAGTCGTGCATGTCGCACGCGCTCCGGAAGTTGAAGCCGCCCGGCTTGCTGATGTTCGGCCCCGGGGTGCTGCAACCGTCGTTGTTGATGCCCACGACCCAGTTTTTGGTCGGCGTCTGCTTCCAGAACGGCTGGTGCCAGCCGTAGTGCGCGGCCCATGCGGCGCAGCCGTCTTCGAGGTACCACAGCCAGTCCGTCGCGCGGTTGCAGTGCCGGGGATAGGCCTCAGGGTCGGAGATCTCCCCGCTTGTGAAGTCCGATGCCGGCGGGGCGGTGGCGGCCGGGTTGGTGATATCGGCAGCGCCCGTGAAGGGCGACTCGGAGGTCGGACGCGCGGGGCCGTCGGGCTCGACGTTCGGGGCGGCCGAGTCGGCCGGGAACGTCAGCTCCCAGTTACCGTTCGACGGCGATGTGACGTCGGAGACGCGACCGGTGGAGTCGTAGGCGTAGGTGGCGACCGGCTCGGCGGCCTCGACCGGGTTGACCACTGAGCGCAGCAGGCCTGATGCGTCGTAGGAGTACCGCGCGAGCGTCTGCGTCGTGGCGCCGACGGTGAGGCTGATCTCCTTGGCCCGGCCCGCGAACTCACCGAGAGTCGTGCCCGTGGCCGTTGTGGCGGCCGAGTACTTGACCGTCAGCGACTGCGCCGGGGTGTCCCCGGCGGCGGCCTCCTTGACGGTGGAGATCCGGCCCTGGGCGTCGTAGCTCGCCGTGGAGAGGCTGCCCTCGGCCACGTTGCCGACGCCGGTGACGCGCCAGGTGTCGGTACCCGAAGCCGCCTGCTTCCACGTGTAAGTGGGGGTCAGCGTGGTGATGCCGACGGGGGCGCCGCCGTCGGTGTCGGCGGACTGGTCCGCGTCCACGGTCGCCGCGGGCGCGCTGACGACCTCGGAGGCGGTGGACACCATGGTGCCCGTCGCCTCGTCGAACTTGGTGGTCACAGTCAGCTTGGCACCCCCGGCGGACGTGTACTTCTGGACGCCGCCACCGCTCGGATAGTCGACACTGCTCGTCAGGGCGTAGGTGATCGCAGCGTTCGCGTTCAGGTCGGTGACGACGGCGGAGTCGGCCTTCTGCTCCAGTTTGCGGTTGAGCTGGCCACCCATGAACTCGGCTTCCCAGCCTGGGCCGAAAACGCCCATGTCCGGGCGGGACACGGGCGCGGACTCCGGCTTGGCGACGCCACTCGCCTGAGCGTTGACAGTGTGGCTGCGGCTCATCAGGCCTTCTGCCACATCTGTCTCGTAGATCTCGAAGGACTTGTCCGCGGTCGAGTAGACCCCGGGACCGACCTGCTCGGTGTCGCCCTCCGCCAGCGGTGGATCAACCACTGTGGCAGCCGTGGCGAGCGATGCTCCCGCAGGTGCCGCTCCCGCAATCTCCTGTGGGAGCAGCAGGGACAAGGACAGCGCGGCAAATACGGGTATCGCGATTCTGCGCACGAGTTCCCCCCTCGTGTAGCAAAGCGTGAATGATCTGAATGATCGCTGCGGACACTAGATCAACTCAGCTCACTTTCACAAGCGCCAGAAACGGAATACACGCCCCCACTTCCCTTTAGGCACGTAAAGCGTTGCTTATGGCCCGCGGGCAACCCATGTAAATGAGTACGCGTACTCATGCGCGGAACGGGATGACGGCCGAGGCTGTGGACATGACACGCATCGCTGCCCCTATCAGCGCGTTCACCCGCCCCCGGCGCACCCTCGGGGCCGCCGCCTTGGCCGCGCTGGCGCTTACCGGCTGCGGAGGCAACGGGGCGAGTGGAAGTGGGCCGCAGGGTGAGCCGGGCGCGGGCGCCGGCACCCAGGTGAGTGCCACACAGCTGACCCCCGAGCAGGCGGCATTCGCAGCGATGCTCGACAAGGTCGCACGGCCGTGCTCTTCGACCACCGGGTCCACGTCCGGACCTACCGACAAGAAGCCGACCGGTCCGGAAGGGGAGCCGAGCCTCGGCCCCGGCGAGACTCCTCCAGCTCAACCGGTCGAGCCTGGCGCCCCCACGGAGGCGCCATTGGACGATCGAGATCAGTGCGCGAGCGTCCAGCACGAACAGCGCATCATCCGGGCACTTCAGGCAGTCCCAGAACCTGACCCCGCCAAAGTCCGCGAAAGCTTGAACAGCCTCGGCTACATCAGCGAACGCATCCACGACCTCAAGCAGGACGGCAAGGTCACGCGCTTCTACCTCGACTTGCGCCAGGAGGGCAGCCGGCTCTGCGAGGTCGGCACGGCGGCGGGCGAGGAATCCGATGTCACCCCGTGCGTAGCTCCCGCCACCGGATCGTTCGCAGTCAGGAAACTGTCGCCTGACGGATCGTGATCGCTCGCCCCCACCAAGACCTAATTTCGGACGAACCGCCGGACGGAGACCTTGCCAGCTCAGGGGCGTCACCGAACAATCTCGGCCACATAATGCACCCATGCGCGTCCATCACCCCTTTAACCGGCTCCTTTACCTCGGCAAAGTCAAGGTAAAGGAGCCGGTTCCTGTCTGACGGACGCTAACCGCGCAAAAGGCCGCCCTCCGCGGCTTGCGAAGGACGGCCTTTTGCGCGGTTTTACGACACTCTCAGTCGCCGTTGCCCGGCGTCGGCGTCGTCTTCTGGATCTGCATCAGGAACTCGACGTTCGACTTCGTCTGCTTCATCTTGTCGAGGAGCAGCTCGATCGCCTGCTGCTGGTCCAGCGCGTGCAGCACGCGCCGCAGCTTCCAGACGACCGCCAGCTCCTCGTTGCCGAGCAGGATCTCCTCCTTGCGGGTGCCGGACGCGTCGACGTCCACCGCCGGGAAGATGCGCTTGTCGGCGAGCTTCCGGTCGAGCTTGAGCTCCATGTTGCCGGTGCCCTTGAACTCCTCGAAGATCACCTCGTCCATGCGGGACCCGGTGTCCACCAGGGCGGTGGCGAGGATGGTCAGCGAGCCGCCGTCCTCGATGTTGCGGGCCGCACCGAAGAAGCGCTTCGGCGGGTACAGGGCGGTCGAGTCGACACCACCGGACAGGATGCGGCCGGAGGCCGGCGCCGCGAGGTTGTACGCACGGCCCAGACGCGTGATGGAGTCGAGCAGCACGACGACGTCGTGGCCCAGCTCCACCAGACGCTTGGCGCGCTCGATGGCGAGCTCGGCGACCGTGGTGTGGTCCTCGGCCGGGCGGTCGAAGGTCGAGGAGATGACCTCGCCCTTGACCGACCGCTGCATGTCGGTGACCTCTTCCGGACGCTCGTCGACCAGGACGACCATCAGGTGGCACTCGGGGTTGTTGTGCGTGATCGCGTTGGCGATCGCCTGCATGATCATGGTCTTGCCGGTCTTCGGCGGGGCCACGATCAGACCGCGCTGGCCCTTGCCGATCGGCGACACGAGGTCGATGATCCGGGTGGTCAGCACGCCCGGGTCGGTCTCCAGGCGGAGCCGGTCCTGCGGGTAGAGCGGGGTCAGCTTGTTGAACTCCGGGCGTCCGCGGCCGTGTTCGGGCGCCATGCCGTTGACGGAGTCCAGGCGGACCAGCGCGTTGAACTTCTCGCGGCGCTCGCCCTCCTTGGGCTGGCGGACCGCGCCGGTGATGTGGTCGCCCTTGCGCAGGCCGTTCTTGCGGACCTGGGCGAGGGAGACGTACACGTCGTTCGGGCCGGGCAGGTAGCCGGAGGTCCGGATGAACGCGTAGTTGTCGAGGATGTCGAGGATGCCCGCGACGGGGATCAGGACGTCGTCCTCGGCCAGCTGCGGCTCGGCGCCGCCGATCTCGTCACGGCCGCGGCGGCCACGGCGGTCGCGGTAGCGGCCGCGACGGCCACGGCGTCCGCCGTCGAAGTCGTCGTCGTCCTGCGGGCCGGCGTTCCGGTCCTGACGGCCGCCGCCCTGCTGCTGCGGCTGCTGCTGACGGTCCTGCCGGTCCTGCTGACGGTCCTGGCGGCCGCCCTGGCCGCCGCCCTGCTGCTCGTCGCCCTTGTTGCGGCGGTCGCGGTCACGGCCGCGGTCACGGCGGTCGCGACGGCCACGGCCCTCGTCACCGGCGTCGGCGCGGGCGTCGCCCTGCTGCTGGGACTGTCCGGGCGTCTCGGCCTTCGCCTCGGTGCGCGCCTCGGCGGCGATGGTCTCGGCGCCGGTGGCGGTGGGGCTGCCTGCCTCGGCGGTGGCCCGGCGACGGCGGCGCTCGGCCGGGGCGTCGTCCCCGTCGCGCTCGGCCTCGCCCGCGCGGCCGGCCGGCTGGCCGGGGATCTCGATCTGCTGCTGGGCCACGGCCTTCTCGGCGGGGGCCTCGGCGGCCTGCTCCGCCTTCTTCTCGGCGGCCTCGTCACCCGTGCGGGCCTTGGAGGTCGCGCGGCGCTTCGGCTTGGCCTCGGTGGCGGCCTCGGCCTTGGCGGGAGCTCCGCCTCCGGCCTGCGCCTCCTTGATGACCTCGATCAGCTGGCTCTTGCGCATCCGCGCGGTGCCCCTGATGCCGAGGCCGGATGCGACCTGCTGAAGCTCGGCCAGCACCATGCCCTCGAGGCCGGTACCGCGGCGCCGCCGGGAGCCGGCACCGGAGGCAGGCGCGGAGGCGTCCGTGGCGGGCGCGGCAGCGGTCTCCTCGACACGTGCGCCCATCAGATCGGTGGTGTCGCTCACGAAGGGTCCTTCCCTGGAGCGGACGTCGGCCTGTCTGGCTCGGCGACCGGTTGTGCTGTCCGGCTTTCGGTCCTTGCTTGTGTGGACCGTGCCGGGGCGGTGGTCCGCCAGTGCGGCGGAAGAAATATCTGGTGACGGCGCTTCCGACGAGCCGTGGCACCCGGTGTCACGTGGCGTGGTAGCACCTGTTCCGGAGCGTGCCCAGCGGCCCTCTCAGTGCCCGGGTACGGCGTACTGCCCAGGTACGTCATACAGAACGCTGAGTGGCTTGGGAGACTCCCGGAAGAATGTCTGTCCCGGACGGGGACACGAAGCACCTCGCCATGGTGGGGTCGGGTGCAGACTTGAGGTTAACACTACCGGATCCAACAAACATTCCCCCTCTCCAAATCCGGCAATCGTGCGCGTCACATGTCGCTGGAGGGCGCGAGCGGCAGCACGCTCGCTCCCTGAAGGTCCAGGTCGAGCCGGTTGGCGGCCCAGCCCGCACCCGCCAGGGCCTGCACCTTTTCGGCGCTGCCGGCGTCGGCGAGCGCCATCACGGTGGGTCCGGCGCCGGAGATGACGGCCGGGACGCCGTCGGCGCGCAGCCGCTCCACCAGGGCGGCGCTCTCCGGCATGGCGGGGGCGCGGTACTCCTGGTGCAGGCGGTCCTCGGTGGCGGGCAGCAGCAGTTCGGGGCGCCGGGTGAGGGCCTCGACGAGCAGGGCCGCGCGGCCCGCGTTGGCGGCGGCGTCGACGTGCGGCACGGTGCGCGGGAGCAGTCCGCGCGCGGTCTCGGTGAGGACCGGCTTCCCGGGCACGAAAACCACCGGAACGATGGAATCGACGGGCTCCATCCTGATCGCCCGCGCGGCGCCGGACTCCATCCAGGAGAGCGTGAAGCCGCCGAGCAGGCAGGCCGCGACGTTGTCGGGGTGGCCCTCGATCTCGGTCGCGAGCTCAAGGAGGGCCGCGTCGTCGAGGCGGGCTTCCCCGCCTATGGTCACGGCACGTGCGGCGACGATGCCCGCGCAGATGGCGGCGGAGGAGGAGCCGAGGCCACGGCCGTGCGGGATGCGGTTGGCGCACACGATCTCCAGGCCGCGGGGCTGTCCGCCCAGCAGGTCGAAGGCGGTGCGCAGGGAGCGTACGAGAAGGTGGCTCTCGTCACGCGGCAGCGTCTCGCTGCCCTCCCCCGCGATGTCGATGTGCAGCCCGGAGTCGGCCACCCGGACGACGACGTCGTCGTAGAGCCCCAGCGCGAGGCCCAGGGCATCGAAGCCCGGGCCGATGTTGGCGCTGGTGGCGGGGACGCGCACCCGGACGGCGGCGGCGCGGAACGCTGGACCGGCCATCGCTCGATGACTCTCCTTGAGCTGCGTGATGGTCGAATGACATTCGATAGGTACGTGGGGGACCCTCGGGCCGTGGAGACGGCGCGGCACCGCGCCATATGCGGAGGCATATGCAGCGGGCGGGTTCAGTACAGCCTATCGAAGGAAGGTTCTGTGGCGACATAGGGCGCACAGGAGGCGCACGATGCGTGTCGTAAGCCCCCTGTGCCCCGTCCGTAGGGAGTTCCCTGTCCGGGACGCCCTCGGTGATTCTCTAGGCGAGACCCAGCCGCTCGGCCGCGGCGGCCGCGTCGACCGGCACGGTGACCGGCTGCGGGGCGCCGGCGACGGCCCAGTCGGGGTCCTTCAAGCCGTTGCCGGTGACGGTGCAGACGATCCGCTGGCCCGGGTCCACCTTGCCCTGCTCGGCCGCCTTCAGCAGACCGGCGACGGACGCGGCGGAGGCGGGCTCCACGAAGACGCCCTCCTGGGCGGCCAACAGCCGGTACGCGCGCAGGATCTCACGGTCCGTCACCTCGTCGATGAAGCCCCCGGACTCGTCCCGGGCCGCAAGCGCGAACTGCCAGGAGGCGGGGTTGCCGATCCGGATCGCGGTGGCGATCGTCGAGGGGTCCTTCACGATCTCGCCGCGCACGATCGGAGCGCTGCCGGAAGCCTGGAAACCCCACATCCGGGGCGTCCTGGCGGCGATGCCGTCGGCGGCGTACTCCTTGTACCCCTTCCAGTACGCGGTGATGTTGCCCGCGTTGCCGACCGGCAGGACGTGGATGTCGGGCGCGTCGCCGAGCATGTCCACGATCTCGAAGGAGGCCGTCTTCTGCCCCTCGATACGCACCGGGTTGACCGAATTGACCAGCGCCACCGGGTAGTTCTCGCTCAGCTTGCGGGCGAGGGTGAGGCAGTCGTCGAAGTTGCCGTCGACCTGGAGGATCTTCGCGCCGTGCACGAGGGCCTGGCCCATCTTGCCGAGCGCGATCTTGCCCTGCGGGACGAGCACCGCGGAGACCATGCCCGCGCGCACGGCGTACGCGGCGGCGGAGGCGGAGGTGTTGCCCGTGGAGGCGCAGATGACGGCCTGCGCGCCCTCCTCCTTGGCCTTGCTGATGGCCATGGTCATGCCGCGGTCCTTGAAGGACCCGGTCGGGTTCGCGCCCTCCACCTTCAGGTGGACCTCGCAGCCCGTGCGCTCGGAGAGCACCTGCGCGGGCACGAGGGGCGTGCCGCCCTCACGGAGCGTCACGACCGGCGTGGTGTCGGAGACGGGCAGCCGGTCCCGGTACTCCTCGATGATTCCGCGCCACTGGTGGGTCATTGCTGGTTACTCTCCTTCAACCCGCATGATGCTGGCGACACCCCGCACGGTGTCGAGCTTGCGCAGCGCCTCGACGGTCCCGGAGAGGGAGGCGTCGGAGGCCCGGTGGGTGACGACGACGAGGGAGGCCTCGCCGTCCTTGCCGGTCTGCCGAACCGTATCGATGGAAACCCCGTGCTCGGCGAAGACGGTGGCGACCTGGGCGAGAACACCCGGTTTGTCGGCGACGTCGAGGCTGATGTGGTAGCGCGTGACGACATCGCCCATGGGCGACACGGGCAGACCGGCGTACGCCGACTCGCCGGGCCCCGTTGCCCCGCTGAGCCGGTTGCGGCAGACGGCGACGAGGTCGCCGAGGACCGCGGAGGCGGTCGGGGCGCCGCCGGCGCCGGGACCGTAGAACATGAGCTGCCCGCTGGCGTCGGACTCCACGAAGACGGCGTTGTACGCGCCGCGCACGGAGGCCAGCGGGTGGGTCAGCGGAATCATGGCGGGGTGCACGCGGGCGGTCACCGAGCCGCCGTGGTCGGCGCGCTCGCAGATGGCGAGCAGCTTGATGGTGCAGCCCATGTTCTTGGCGGAGGCGAAGTCGGCGGCGGTGACCTCGGTCATGCCCTCGCGGTAGACGTCGTCGAGCCGGACCCGCGAGTGGAAGGCGATGCCGGCGAGGATGGCGGCCTTGGCGGCCGCGTCGAAGCCCTCGACGTCGGCGGTGGGGTCGGCCTCCGCGTACCCGAGCGCGGTGGCCTCGTCGAGCGCCTCCTGGTACCCGGCCCCCGTGGAGTCCATCTTGTCGAGGATGAAGTTGGTCGTCCCGTTGACGATGCCGAGCACCCGGTTGACCTTGTCGCCGGCCAAGGACTCGCGCAGCGGCCGGATCAGCGGGATGGCACCGGCTACGGCGGCCTCGTAGTAGAGGTCCCGGCCGTGCTGCTCGGCGGCCGCGTGCAGGGTGGCGCCGTCCTGGGCGAGCAGGGCCTTGTTGGCCGACACGACCGACGCGCCGTGCTCGAAGGCGGTGGCGATGAGGGTGCGGGCGGGTTCGATCCCGCCGATGACCTCCACGACGACGTCGATGTCGCCGCGTTTGACGAGCGCGGTGGCGTCGGTGGTGACCAGCTCCGGGTCGATGCCCTCACGGACCTTGGAGGGGCGTCGTACGGCGACACCGGCCAGTTCGACCGGGGCGCCGATCCGCTGGGCGAGGTCGTCGGCGTGCGTCGTCATGATGCGTGCCACCTCTGAGCCGACGACCCCACAGCCCAGCAGCGCCACCTTCAGCGGACGCGTACGCATCATCCGACCTCGTTTCCTCATACCGTCTACGGTTGGACCAGTCTCACTCACCGGACGGGAGTTTCTACCCTTCGTCCGGATCGTGAGACATCTATTTCATTGTGCGGCGATGACAGACAGGAGATCTTCCTCCCGCCTGATCCCCCTGCTCGACGGCGCTTTCACCCGACGTCGAGCCGGAGCAGGTCCTCCTCCGTCTCCCGCCGGACGATCACCCGGGCCGCGCCGTCCCGCACCGCGACGACGGGCGGCCGGAGCACATGGTTGTAGTTGCTGGCCATGGAGCGGCAGTAGGCGCCGGTGGCCGGTACGGCGATGAGGTCACCGGGTGCCAGGTCGCCCGGCAGGAAGGCGTCCTTCACCACGATGTCCCCGCTCTCGCAGTGCTTGCCGACGACGCGGGCGAGCATCGGCTCGGCGTCGCTGGTCCGGGACACCAGGGCGACGCTGTACTCGGCGTCGTAGAGCGCGGTGCGGATGTTGTCGGACATGCCGCCGTCGACGGAGACGTAGGTGCGCAGGTTGTCGAGCGGCTTGATGGTGCCGACCTCGTAGAGCGTGAAGGCGGTGGGGCCGACGATGGCCCGCCCCGGCTCCACGGAGATCCGGGGCGTCCGCAGCCTGGCGGCCTCGCACTCCCGCGTCACGATCTCGGTGAGCGCCTTGGCGATCTCGTGCGGCTCGCGCGGGTCGTCGTCACTCGTGTACGCGATCCCGAGCCCGCCCCCGAGGTCGATCTCGGGCAGCTCGACCCCGTGCTCGTCCCGGAT
This sequence comes from Streptomyces sp. NPDC001507, assembly GCF_042894765.1. Classification (NCBI taxonomy): domain Bacteria; kingdom Bacillati; phylum Actinomycetota; class Actinomycetes; order Kitasatosporales; family Streptomycetaceae; genus Streptomyces; species Streptomyces sp. NPDC001507. Next base: position 538,968 of record NZ_JBIAVV010000005.1, on the reverse strand, counting down.
GTCCTTGAGCAGCCCGACCACGCGGTGCGCGGCGACCTCGAAGCCCGACATGTCGAAGATCTGCGACCCGATGTGCGAGTGGATCCCGATGACCTCGAGCCCGTCGAGCTGCAGCGCCCGCCGTACGGCCTCCGCGGCCTGCCCGCCGGCCAGCGGAATCCCGAACTTCTGGTCCTCGTGAGCCGTTGCGATGAACTCGTGCGTATGCGCTTCCACACCCACGGTGATACGAATCTGCACGCGCTGCCGCGTGCCGAGCTCCCGCGCGATGTGGGCGACCCGCACGATCTCCTGGAAGGAGTCGAGGACGATCCGCCCGACACCGGCCTCGACGGCCCGCCGGATCTCCCCCTCCGACTTGTTGTTGCCGTGGAAGGCGATCCGGTCGGCGGGCATGCCCGCGGACAGCGCGGTGGCCAGCTCCCCGCCGGAGCACACGTCCAGGTTCAGCCCTTCCTCGTGCAGCCAGCGCACGACGGCCCGCGACAGGAACGCCTTCCCGGCGTAGAACACGTCGGCGTCCGGTCCGAACGCGGTGCGCCAAGCGCGCGCCCGGGCCCGGAAGTCGTCCTCGTCGAGGACGTAGGCGGGGGTGCCGAACTCCTCGGCGAGGTTCTTCACGTCGGTACCACCGACGGTCACGACACCGTCGGCGTTCCGGGTGACGGTCTGGGCCCACACCTTGGGGTCGAGGGCGTTGAGATCGGTGGGCGGGGCGGCGTAGTGCCCCTCGGGCAGGACGTCGGCGTGCCGGGGCCCGGCGGGGTGCGCGGAACGGCTCATTGCTCTTCGGGCTCTCTCAGAGGTGATCGGGTGCGTCGATGCCGAGCAGGGACAGGCCGCCGGCCAGCACCGTCCCGGCGGCTTCGGCGAGGGCGAACCGGGCGCGGTGGGCGGCCGAGGGTTTCTCGTCGCCGCGGGGCAGCACGGTCGGCAGGAACGGCAGCGCGGCGTCGGCGACGGTGACGAGGTGCCGGGCGAGCCGGTCGGGGGCGCGATGGATGGCCGCGCCGGTGAGGATGCGGGGGTAGTCGGCGAGGGCGGTGACGAGATTGCCCGGGGCATCGGGGACGTCGCCGGGCACGGCCTCGAACCCGAGCCGCCCCGCACCCCGCCCGACGGCCCGCACCCGGGCGTGCGCGTACCTGACCCGGAACAGCGGGTTGCTCTCCCGCTGCACCAGATGATCGGCGGTGATCCGGGGCCGGTCGTGGCCGGCGGGATGCAGCAGGGCCCACTGGGCGGCGTCCGGCCCGAGCGGCGCGGGGTCCTCGGGCGCCGGAACGGGCCGCAGACTGACGGGCTCCCCGTGCTCGACCTCACCACGCCCGCCCTGCGTCGCAACGATCCGTACGACCGCGTCGGCGACGACCTCGGCCCGCACGTCGTACGGCACCCGGAGCGCGACCACCTGCCCGGCGAGGGCGTCGCCGTGGCCGTAGCCGGCCCCGAGACGGCGGATCTCCCCGACCAGGGTGGAGGTCGGCGACGAGGCGGAACTGAGCGAGATATTGAGGAACCCGGGCCCGGTCACGACGACGTCCTCGACGCCGGCGCACTCCGCGAGCAGCGGCACCAGGATCTCGGCGACCCGCGCAGGCGGCTGCCCGGCGGGCCCGGCGAGCTGCAACGCGACGTTGGTGGCGTAATCCCCGCACCCACCCGGCCCCGGCGGCGTCACCACGACCCGCTCCGGCACGGCCACACTGAGCTCCCCGGCATCCACGGCACGGCGCACCGCGCACAGGACGGTACGAGAGAGCTCGACGGGGGTCACGGGACAAGCGTAGGGGAGGAGGGGGGTGGGTATGCGAGCCGGTTTGGGCGGGCTTCCGGCATGTGGACGGTGGGGGGGCGGGGGCGGCGGGGGCTAGCCGGGGGCAGCGATGGGCGGCCGGGGAGGGCGTGAGCCGACCGGGGAGAGCGTGAGCCGACCGGGGAGGGCGTGAGCCGGCGGGGATCAGGGATACGCGGGGTTGCCCCCGGCCCGCTCCCCCAAGAACCGAACCTCATCCCCCTCGCCCCCACCCCGCCGCCGCTCGATAAGTTCCCGCACCACCTGCACAAGTTCCGCGGGTTCGAAGGGCTTGGCGAGGAACGCGTCGACGCCGACGTCGAGACCGGTCTCGACCTCCTGCTGCGTGCAGGCACTGACGATGGCGAGCGGAAGATCGTGAGTCCGCGGATCCGCACGCAACTGGGCGGCGGTCCGCAGCCCGTCGAGCCGAGGCATCACGACGTCGAGGGTGATCACGTCGGGACGCACCCGATGCACGACATCCAGACACTCGGCACCGTCGGCCGCGGTCACGACCTCGATACCCTCCAGTTCGAGATTGACCCTGATCAGCTGCCGGATGACCTTGTTGTCGTCCACAACAAGCACCCGGCCCGACGCCCCTGGCACAACTCGAGAGTAGGTCCGGACCGGCCACCGCGTCCGGGTTTTCCCGACTTCCACCCCCTGCGGGCGAGCACCCCCGCGAAACCCGTTCCTGATCACCCCGACCGAGCTGGTAGTGTTCTACCCGTCGCCGCGAGCAACAGCTCAACGCCAGACGCCCCCGTAGCTCAGGGGATAGAGCAACGGCCTCCGGAGCCGTGTGCGCAGGTTCGAATCCTGCCGGGGGCACCCCTTATGAGGTGCCCAAAGACCCCGTCACCAGCGGAAACGCTGAGGCCGGGGTCTCTTGCATGTGCAGGCGTGTGCGGCGCTGAGCAGCGCTATGACGGCCTCTGTGGACTATTTGTGGACCGAAGCTTGGAGCATCGCCCCAGGTCAGCCCACCGATTCAGCCGAAGCCCATTATCCGGCGTCCGGCCACTCCTCGGGAGGGCGGGGCGGCTCGGGCTCGTTCAACCGCTCGGCTTGCCGCGCGTTCTCCCCTCGCAGACTCGTCAGCCACGGCCACAGGTCCGGCAGGGTTTGCTCGGGACAGGCAAGACGATGCTCGATGCGGCACCGCTGGAACGGCTCGGCAGGACAGACGCCGTACACCGCCACTCGCCCGTCGGACGTCTCGATCCACCGGTACTCCGCCGGCACCAGGTGGGCGAGCGGAGCCATGTCGGGCTCCAACAGCACCCAGTCATGTTCGATCGTCGCCACGCGCTCCTGTGGCAGACCGCAGTACGGGCACGTCAGCCGTGACTCGCCCAGCCTGCGCGTCGACTTCTTGGAAGCCCCCATATAGCGAGGGTCGACACTCGGTCCGGCCGCGCGTAGAGGGCGAATCGGACGGGACAACTGGGGCGCCTGAGCAGCAGCAAGAGGGAAAGTGACGCGAAAGGTGCATCCAGCAACCGACGGCTTAGAAAGTGCGGCCAGTACACGACGAAGCCCTTAACCCGTGAAGGCTGGAGGCTGTTCGCCGAGCGACCCAATTTACTCGTACTCGCTCAAGAGATCTTCAATCTTCCGGTTGGCGATCTCCTGTCGCCCGTCGATGCACTTCGCATAGCGGCCGAGCAGGACCTCAACGCTGTTTCCTGCCCGCTGCGCAACCTCGGTCGGGTCTACGCCGGAGTTGAGCCAGGTGGATAAGGCCGAGTGCCGGAGGTCATACGGCCGAGCAGCGAGTGGCGATTCGACCGCGGCCGGCGGAAAGGCCAGCGTCCGAGCCTCCTGCCAAACTCGGTAGTACGTCGATGAGCCGACCACTCCCCCACGCTCGTTCGTGAACAACCGCCCGTCCTCAGCAGTGCCGAAGGTGTCGAGGTGCTGCTTGAGGACGGTGACGAGCTGAGGCGGAATCGGAACGAGCCGGACCTCCTCGGCAGGGCGATTCTTGAGACCCCTGTCGTCGTGAGTCTCGCCTGAGTCCGTCCACTGCTTTCCGGCACTGGGCCGCGTCCGGTTCAAGAGCGCCGTACCCCAGCCGCGTTCGGGCAGCTTCAAGTCCGCCTCACTGAGGGCCACCGCCTCAGCCGGCCGGAAGGCTCCGTAGTACATGCAGGCGAACAGGCCGACGAGTCGGCGACCGCGGGCCCGGTCGTACCCGCCGACGTACGACACGGCCGTCAGCAGAGCACGCGCCTGCTCAGGGTTGGCGACCACACGCGGGTCGACCTCTCCAGCAACCTTCGGCTTCTTCCACCGGATCCGGGCCACCGGGTTCTCTTTGAACTCCCCGAGGTCCACCGCGTAGTGCAAAGCATTGACCAGTGTTCGCCGCTTACGCCGGACGGTCTCCGCGGCTGCAGCGGTTCCGTCGAGCTTCAGCCTCAGCGAGTCCAGGACCGTCCTTGCCAGGGCGGCATCACTGAGGTCTGCCAGAGGTCGCGAAGCTTTCGAGACCCAGCTCAGGGTGTTCGCGACGTCATCGGGCAACTCGCGCTCATCAGGCCCGGGAAGGACAAACGCCCAGTTGCGGAGCGTCTTCCTGATCAGCTCTTCAGGCGGCTGGCCCGGTCGATCGTCCAAGAGAGCCATGGTCACCGCCGTCAGCGACTCGTTGATCCCACTGCGCGTGTTGGGAGCAGCGTGGGGCCACTTCATTGCGAGGTACCTCAGAGCAAAGGCGTACCAGCTCATCGAAGCTGCCTTTTCGACCATCGAGTCAGGCAACCCGGTGCCGGTATCGAACCCCTCACCCCCATGCGCGGCCTGGAGCAGTTTGGATCGGTAGTGATCCGCCAGCCCTTTGGTCCGAAACTGTTCCGAGAACACGTTCCCCGCGACGACCCACCGAACGTCATAGGACGACTTCTTCGTGTTCCGCTTACGAACGCCCCACACCTTTACGTCCAGAGACTTCACGCGGCGGCCTCCAGCTGCCGCAGCCACGTGGTGAAGTCGCTCCGCCACACTCGGAGCTCACCGTTGGGCAACTTGAACGCAGCCGGCCCCTGTCCCAGCTCTCGCCAGCGGTAGAACGTCCGCCGAGACACTCCGCCAAGCTCGCTAAGGATCTGTGGGACAGTCATCAGCTCGTCTTTCACGTCAGGCTCCTTCCAGAGCGGCGAGCTCCTCGCGGGCGGTGTCACGGCTGAGTTGGATGTCGCGGCGGATGTTGGCGGCGAGCCAGGATTCGCCGGGGGTGTGGCCGTGGCCGGCGTAGGCCCAGTGGGCGAGCGTGAGCGTGGTCGCCTCGGTCTCTTCGCCGGGGTCGGGAAGGCCAAGGGAGCGGCGTTGCTGCTGTGCGCGATAGTCGGCGCGGACCTGACGCAGGGTGCCCAGGGTGGTCGAGTAGCGGCGGGACTTCGTCGAGAAGTGGCCGCGGAAGCCGAGCATGTGAGCCCAGTCCCGGAGCTTGCGGTCCGGGTAGAGCGCGTGCAGGTCGAGGCAGGCTTCGATCAGCCGGCGCGGGTGGTCCGGGACTTCGAGCAGGGTGAGGGCTTCCTTGTTGCCGATCCGGCGGTCGACAGTGCCAGTGGTCTCAGCGGCTTTGGTGGCGTACTTGGCGACGTAGGAGGCCACGGCAGCCTCGGTGATGTCTTCGCCGTCGCCGAAGGCGCGGATCGGGCGGACGTCGGCCTGGGTGCCCCACTTCAGGGTGCGGGCGGGTTGGGTGCGGGCCGGCTGGTCGGGGTCGGGCTGGTAGCGGGCGGGTTTGACGTCGACCTGTGCGCGGCCGGCGGCGGCGTGGATGGCGTCGGTGAGCAGTTCGAGGGTGGCCCAGGCCGGCGGCGGCGAGTCGGGCCCATCGGGCCCGTCGAAACGGATCACGGCATGGAAGTGCACAGCGCCGCGCTTCTGATACTCGGCGACCTTGCCGAAGGCCACGCGGGACTGTTCGTGCGCGGCTTTCTGGGTGAGGCCGGCGCGGCGGGCGATCTCGCGGCGCAGGTAGATCGTGAAGTACCGCCACAGCTCGGAGGCGTGGTTGTTCCACAGCACCGCGCTCGCGTAGTCGTACGTCTCGGGGTCGAGCGGGGTGCCGAGTTCGGGCGCGTCCTCGCCGTGGCGGGTGCCGCAGCGGCAGGGCCGGTTGCCGGGCCGGTTGTGGACCGGGCCGAAGGAGGGCGCGGTGAGGGTGGCGAAGACGCGGGGGTGGTCGCGGATGGTCTCGGGGGTGCCTTTGGCGGGGTCGCCGACGAGGCCGGCGCGGATGAGGTGGTAGGTGTCTCCGGCGTAGGTCCAGGCGCAGGCGGGGCAGCGGGACGCGCGACGGTTGCCGCACGCGATCCGCAGCCGTCCGCCGGGCTCATGGTCGGTGTCGTACCGGTGGAGGATCTGGCCGGTGGTGCGGTCGCGGGTGACGATGGAGCCGGTCAGGTGGATCGGGTCGGAGCAGCCGCCGGTACGGCGAATCTGGTCTTGGATGCGGTCGAAGCCGTCAGACCCGGTCAGCCTCAGCACGTCGGCGAGGGTGGCCGGGTCCAGGCCCGCCTGAATGGCGGTGTCGGTCACGCGGTCACCGGCCCTTCCGGTGAGCGGGGCCGTGGTTGTCGGTCCAGTCCTGGACCAGGGCGCGGACGCGGGAGGCGCCGCGGGCGGTGTCGGAGTCGCCGCAGGTTCCGCAGGTGTAGGAGCCGGTGGGGTGGATGCGGTGGTGGTCCACCAGCGGGCGGGGTCGTCGTGCTTGCGGTAGATCGGTTCGGCGGAGACGTGCAGGCCGGGGCGGTCCGGGGTCGGGGTGAGGTCAGCCACGGCCGGTCACCTCCGGCACGTCGACGGTCACGGCGTTCAGGGCGCCAGCAGCTTCGATCGCGGCAGCGGCCAGGCTGCGCAGCGCCTCCGAGGTGCCGGGGGCGGCGAGAAGCGCGATCTCGACGAGGTCACCGCCGATGCGGAGGCTGACGAAGGGGTAGGCACGGTCCGCGAAGGGCGTGACTCGGAAACGGGTGTCCGGTTCGATGTGAGCCGAGATGGTGACGTTCTCCATGGCCGTCACCTCCCGGTCCGGGTGAGCACGGGCGCGGGGATGGTGGTGCCGGTGCCGTGGCAGGCCTGGCAGTTGACACGGAGGGTGGTGCGGGTGCCGTCCGGGTTGCGGGTTCCGGTGGTGATGGCGACGACGGGGAAGCCGTCGCAGTCGCGGCAGACGCGCGGGTTCGGGGTGTTCCGGGGCATGATGGGGCTTCCCTTTCGGGTCCGTTGGATCAGGAATGGGTGAGGCGCCCGGAGCGGCGGATACTTGGCGGTAGAGGCCGCTCCGGGGGCCGGTCAGTTGTGGACGTTGCGCCTTCCGTGGCCCTTGGCCGCGTACATGGCGGCGTCGGCTGCGGAGAGCGCGTCGGTCAGGGCGGGGATCGTCAGGTCGGTGCGGTGGCAGAACCCGACCGAGGCGGAGACCGGCAGAAGGTGTCCGTCGTGAGCGACAGGGCGTGCGAGCGCGGTGTGCAGCGCGGTCGGTCCGGTCGTGTGGGCGAGGTCGGTGACGATGGCGGCGAACTCGTCGCCTCCGAGGCGGGCGGCGATGCCGTGGCGTCCGCACCAGTCACGAAGCCGGCGGGCGGTCGCGGTGAGGACGGTGTCCCCGGCGGCGTGTCCGTGTGTGTCGTTGATGTTCTTGAAGTCGTCCAGGTCGATCAGCAGGACCAGGGCGGACGGGTGCCGGGTGAGCAGGTGTTCGGCGCGGGTGGTCCATCCGGCGCGGGTGTGCAGACCGGTCAGCGGGTCCCGTCGGGCGGTGGCCAGTCGGCGCAGGAGGAGTCCGCCGTGAACGGCCCATCCGAGTGCCGGTAAGGCTGCGGCAACCACGGTCTCCATGGCTCACCGCCCCTTGCGCAGGTCGTTGACGAGTAGCCGCAGGATGATCGCGACCAAGGCCACCGAGACGGCGGTGATGGCGACGGCGAGGAGCATGGAGACCAAAACCGCTCCGACGACCAGGACCACGGCGCCACCGCCGGCCGCGAGGGCAAGAGCGGAGCCCGGGGTGAGCTGAACCGTCGGCCGGGCCGAGGCCGGGGCCGCCTGCGCGACCGGTGCCGGGGCGGGCGCGGCCGGGACCACGGGCGCCGGGGCGGTGGCCTGGGGCGCGGTGGGCGCCGGGGCCGGTGCGGTGTCCGGGGCCGGGTACTTGGGGGTGAACATCGGTGGATCTCCCTTCGGGGTCAGTGGCAGGTGTGGGTGCGGGCGGCGAGTTCGGCGGCTGCTCGGTCGAAGTACTCGTTGGAGACGCCGCACTTGGGGGCGGTGCAGGCGGCGATGTGTTTGGTCTGGCCACGGCCGTTGTTGAAGGTGGCGACCTTGACCGGCCCGATGCGGATGACGTCGTAGAAGCGGTTCGGGCGCACGGTGGAACCTCCTTTGCTGTCAGACGAGTTGGGCGACGATGGCGAGTGCGAGGTCTTCCGGCAGGCCGAGGCGGGCGCGCAGGGTGGCCGCGTCGATGTCGGCTCCGGTGCGCGCGCGGTGGTCGGTGGCGACCTTGCGGGCGTGGTCGATCAGCGCCGGGGGCACGCTGGAAGCGGCCTTCGGTAGCGCCGGGGCAGGCTCCGCCTCGGGAATCTCCGGGACGGCTTCGGGTGTCTCGGGGCGGTCGACCGCGACCACCGGGCGCGGCTCGGGAGCGGGCACCGGTGCCGGGTCGGGGGTGTGGTCGGTGTGCTGGTGGGCGAGGAGGGTGCCGCCGAGGAAGGCCAGGGCGGGCCAGCCGGCGACGCCGAGGCGGAGCAGGGCGGGAGGGTGGTTCATGTCGAGGAAGCCGGCCGTGGCGATGTTCGCGCCGAGGGAGGCGACCAGGGCGACCACGAACCAGCACCAGGCCAGCCGGGACCTGTGCGCCCGCAGCCGACGCCACGCGGCGACCAGCAGCAGGTCGACAGAGACCGGGTAGGCCCAGGCCTTCCATCCGGTCTGCCCGGCAGCCTGGGCAAGGTCGTGCAGGTGGGCGAAGGACAACGCCCCCGCAATCACAGCCTGAACCAGTACCGCGTCCGGACGGATCGAGAGCTTCATGTCTTCACCTCCTTCAACGTGTTGGATCAGGTCAGGGGACTATGCGGGGGCTTCGCCGGAGCCGAAGCAGTTCAGGCACATCCCCGTCTGGTCGCCGACCACGCGGTGTTTGCGGCCGACCCGGACCGGGCGGGAGACCTCCCCCGAGCCGTTGCAGACCGGGCACGGTGCGGGCTTGGGCTCCGGGGGCGGGGTGGTCTTCGGCGCGGCCACGTCAGCCGTCCAGGCGGGGGTAGCCGTGACCGGGCGGCGGGTAGGCGCCGGCGTCGGTCAGGGAGAACTCAGCGGCGAGCGCTCCGGCCATCACGGCCGTGAAGGCGTCCCGCTCGGGGTGGCCGTTCACGTGGTCGACGAAGGCCCTGTACAGGAAGCCCAGCCGGTTGACGTCGTCGGCGATGACGGCCCGGCGGTGCTCGCGTTCCTGGTCGGGGTTCATGGGTGTTCCCTTCCGGTTTTCGGCATGGCGCGGGTAGGGACCTGGCGCGAAGCGGTCGCGCCGACCGGAGTTATGCGGGGATTACTCGCCGACCGGTGCGGCTTCCACCAGCGGCGGCTCACTGGGCATCGGCGGGATCACGATCTGGCCGACGGGGCGGAACGGGGCCAGGAACGGCAGGTTCGGGGTCAGGTGCGCGAACTGGCGGCAGACCGCGGTGGCTTCGGCCGGGGTGACCTCGGGGGTGCGGATGCGGGACCAGTAGCCGGAAGCATCGCCAGCCACCGCGACACCAGGACGATCCGCCCGGATGCCGGTCACCGAGACCACGGCATCGGGGGCGACGTCACCCAGGCCCATCTCCGCCGTCTGCTTGTCGTTGACGCGGTGGACGACACGGCCGGTGAGCTGGGCGCGCAGGGCGGTCGCGCCCCGGCCGAGGTCGGAGCCGAAGCGCTGCCCGCAGACCTCCAGGTAGATGCCGATCGCACGGGCCATCTGCCCGAGCCGCACCAGTTGCATGACGGTGTGGTCGCGGTCGGCCTCCTCCTTCTTGGAGGTCACCAGGAACAATTCCGCCACCTCATCGATGAGCACTACCAGCGGCACCGGCCGGATGTCGTCGGGGAGTTCCCACAGGTCGGAGACGCCGTACAGAGCGAGCAGGTCGAAGCGGTCTTCCATCTCCTGCACCAGCGCATCCACCAAGCGGCCGGCGGTCTGCCGGTCGGTGGCCAGGGCCGAGAGGCGCGGGGCGTAGCGGGACTGCTCCACACCGCGCTTGCAGTCGATCCCGACCAGCCCGACCGGGAGCTGGGCCAGGCCCTTGATGAGGTTGCGCTGGAACATGGACTTGCCGGACTGGTTCGCGCCCAGGGTCAGGGCCATGGGCTGCTGCCGGTAGTTCCGCTCGAAGACCGTGCCGTCCTCCCGCAACGCGACCGGGACGACCAGGTCACGAGGCTTCGCCGCGCGGGGCATCCGGACCCGGCGCAGGACGTCGTAGCCCGTCATCCGCAACTCGACATACCCGGGCTTAGTCTCCGCCACGGTCACCGAGTGCACGCCCCAGGCGTGACGCAGCCGTTCGGTCGCGGCGGAGATGTCCGCGGGCTCCAGGCCAGCGGGCAGCCGGAGCGTGACCAGGAGACCGGTCGACGTCCCGCGGACCCGGCGGACCTTCGGCGGCGCCGGCCGCACCTCGGCACGGGCCAGGTTGCGGCGGACGAAGGCGCGGAAGCCGGACGGCTTCACCGTCAGCCCGCACACCTCCATCGTGTCCCGGTAGGTCCAGGTGAACCGGCCCCAGGTGACCGGCATGCCGACCAGCGACCAGTACACGCGCGGCGCGCGGAACTTCGCGTAGCCGATCCCGCCGGCCCCGGCAGCTAAGCCACCGAGTTCGAACCAGGGCGTGACGTCGGTCATGGTCAGACCCCGGCCGTGATCGCGACCGCGCGGAACGAGATCCCGTGCCGCTTCTCGCCGTTGAACGTGTTCTCCCAGTCGCGAGCCTTCAGCCCGACGACCCGCACCGGCATCCCCGGCGCCAGACCCTCCGCGAGACCGGTCTCCGGGACGGTCACCTGGTAGAGGTTGCCCTCACCCTCGTCCGAGACCAGCAGACCCACGGTCGACAGGCTCGCGTTGGTCTCCCGGTCCACGGCCCGCTCACCGGTCTTCTTGTTGACCATCTTGGGTTCCGGCGCGGTCGCCACGAACACCACAGCGGTCGAAAGGTCGATCTTGAATGACGGCATGTGCCTATCCCTCGTTCTCGGAGGTCACCTTGCGCAACCTCTCTAGACATCTCCATGAGAGCACGTCTCTAGAGATGTCGTCAAGGGAGATGTCTAGAGAGGTTGCGTGCGAAGGATTGCGGTTACACGCACTGAGCGGGTGATCTGCCCATGCCCTAGGCTGTCTAGAGAAGAGAGGAGGGCTTCCGAATGGCCACCACCGACGACGACCGTCGGCCGAAGTACCAGCGGATCGCAGACTCCCTGCGCGAGGCGATCCAGTCGGGCGAATACGGTCCCGGTGATCGGCTTCCGGGAGAGAACGAGCTCATGGCTGCGCACGGCGTGGCCCGCATGACGGCGCGCCAAGCGTTGACCGTGCTCAAGGACGAAGGCGTCGCCGAGTCCCGCAAGGGCGCCGGCGTGTTCGTCCGCTCCTTCCGGCCGTTGAGGCGCCGAGGCATTCAGCGGCTTGCGCAAGAGCAGTGGGGCAGCGGCCGGTCCGTCTGGTCTGCCGACATCGAGGATCGCACGCTTGTTGTAGATCAAGTGGCGGTGTCGGAGGAGTCCGCAGCGGAGCGGATCGGGCAGGTACTGGACCTGGGGGATGAGGAGACCGTTTGCGTTCGCCGCCGACGGTTCGTCTTGGACGGGAAGCCCGTTCTTCTCGCGACGAGCTATCTCCCCATGTCGGTGGTCGCCGGGTCAGCGATCACTCAGGAGGACACGGGCCCCGGCGGAACGTACGCCCGCCTTGCCGAACTCGGATACAAGCCGGTGCACTTCCGCGAAGAGATCCGCTCACGCATGCCTACGAAGGATGAGGCGGCGCAGTTGAGGGTCTCCTCGGGCACACCGGTCATCCTCATTTGCCGGACTGCGTTCGCGGACGAAGGGCGCCCGGTCGAGATCAATGAGATGACCTTGGACGCGGCCTCTTACATCCTGGAGTACGACTTCGACGCGTGATCAGCCGGACCAGGTTCGCGGGTCCCGCGCCACCTCATAGATGCGGGTCACCTGGTCGGGTAGGAGCCTCGGTGAGAGGCCGGACAGGGTGCGCCCGAGGTGTCCCACATCCAGGACGAGTACCGGGGAGTTCGCGTTCTTGACTGTCAGCTTCGCCGCGTGCACCACGGAGATCACGGGACGTACCGGAACGTCGACGCCGCAACGACGAGACAGGACCCGAGACACGCGGCCGGCTTCGGACTGACTAATCGCGATGTGGCGGGTCACGGCTCCGTTGACCGTGATGGCGGTGTCGCCGTACCAGACGGTTTTGCCTCGGTGCCGCTTCGAGTTGATGGCGAAAACGCCGGCGGGGCCGATGGTGAGGTGGTCGATGTCTGCGCCGCTCGGCCACTGGATTGCATGGAGAGTGAACCAACCGTGGCGTTTGAGCTTGGTCAGCTTCCTAGCGGTGGCAAGTTCTCCGGCGAGTCCGTCCGACCAGCTACGGATCTCCGAGCCAGGAATCCAGCGATTGATCAACCTAAGCACAGGGTTCGGCTGTAGGTCCTGGATCTTCTTGCGCACCGCGTCGCCCGGCCGATTGCGCGCTAAGTCACCCAGCAGTTGCTGCACCCCGGCTCCTCCTACCTGGCTCCTCGCTGCCAGATCACCACGGAGGCCTGACGAGTATCTAGACCGGTACCGGCCATGAGCTGTTACAGGTTTCTCTACCTCATCAAGGCGGCTCGCTCCGCTCACCGCGCGCGGCCCGGCCCCCGGCCGGCCCTGCGCTCCTGTCTCCGCCCCGCTCCAGCCCGGCCGGTGTCCGTGCCGCGCTCACAGCCATCAGCCACCTGATGCCAGAGAAGGGGTACATCGCGGCTGGGGCGGTCGGCTCCGCGGCTTTACGGAGCCACTTTGGCGCGAGCCTCGAAGATCATGGCCCCAACGTCGTGCTTTACCGGGCAGGTCCACAGACTGCCCGACGCGCCGGAAGCTTACGGGGCCATGATCACTCGCGCCAAAGCAGCGCCACCCCAAAGCCGCTCCGCCGCCCTCACGGTGTCCTCACTGCCGCGATCGACAGCCTGACGGCGACCAGGCCCCTGAGCGTCACGCACTATCGGCATCCGTGGCCGGACCCCGGCGCTATCGTTGAGGCGCCCGACTTGGGCATTGCGAACGGTGACCACACTGTCACCCCATGGCACTTTTAGGATGGACGCCGCAGGATGGACAGGTCAGACGTACACCTCGCCGCGGGACTGCGATCAGGCTCTGCTCTAGACGCAGGCAAGGGGGTGGCGCGGTAGTGGCTCTCAAAAAGTCGGACCTGTACAGCTCGCTGTGGCGGAGTTGCGACGAGCTCCGCGGCGGCATGGATGCCAGCCAGTACAAGGACTACATCCTGACGCTGCTGTTCGTGAAGTACGTGACAGACAAGGCCAAGTCAGATCCGAACTCCTTGATCGACGTCCCCGCCGGCGGGTCCTTCGATGACATGGTTGCCCTCAAGGGCGACAAGGAGATCGGCGACAAGATCAATAAGATCATCGGCAAGCTCGCCGAGGCCAACGGACTTGAGAAGGTCATCGACCTGGCCGACTTCAACGACGAGGAGAAGCTCGGCAAGGGCAAGGAGATGCAAGATCGCCTCTCCAAGCTGGTGACGATCTTCGCTGATCTCGACTTCCGTGGGAGCCGCGCTGAGGGCGACGACCTGCTCGGCGACGCCTACGAGTACCTGATGCGCCACTTCGCAACGGAGTCGGGCAAGTCGAAGGGGCAGTTCTACACCCCGGCCGAGGTCTCGCGGGTACTTGCCAAGGTCGTGGGTATTGGAGCGGGCACCCGTCAGGACCACACGGTCTACGACCCCACCTGCGGGTCTGGCTCGTTGCTCCTCAAGGTGGCTGACGAGGCCCCACGTGGCCTCACTATCTACGGTCAGGAGAAGGACAACGCCACATGGGCGCTGGCCCAGATGAACATGATCCTCCACGGCCACGAGGATCGTGACATCCGCAAGGGTGACACGATTACCAGCCCACAGTTCACTCAGGGCGCACGGCTCCAGACCTTCGACTTCGCCGTCGCCAACCCGCCGTTCTCGATCAAGTCGTGGAGTAACGGCCTGGAGAACGACTACGGTCGCTTCGAGTACGGTCGGCCCCCGGAGAAGAATGGCGACTACGCCTTCCTGCTGCACATCCTGAAGTCACTCAAGAGTAACGGCAAGGCAGCAGTCATCTTGCCGCATGGTGTACTGTTCCGCGGCCATGCCGAGGCGAGTATTCGTAAGGAGCTTCTGCGCCGCGGCTACATCAAGGGCATCATCGGCCTGCCCGCGAACCTCTTCTACGGCACTGGTATCCCGGCTTGCATCATCGTTCTCGACAAGGAGAACGCTCAGGCGCGTACCGGCGTCTTCATGATTGACGCCTCCAAGGGTTTCGTGAAGGACGGCAACAAGAACCGCCTCCGGAGCCAGGACATCCACAAGATCGTCGACGTCTTCAACAAGCAGACCGAGATCGAGCGCTATTCGCGTATGGTGCCGCTCCACGAGATCGCTGCCCCGAAGAACGACTACAACCTCAACATCCCGCGGTACATCGACTCCTCCGAGCCGGAAGACATCCAGGACCTTCACGCCCACCTTCACGGCGGGATTCCGGACCACGACCTGGACGCACTTAACGGGTATTGGGAGGCATTCCCGAGCCTTCGTGCCACGCTCTTCAAGCCGAACCGCCCTGGCTACAGCGACCTCGCGATCGGCGTGGCTGAGGTACAACAGGCCATCCTGGACTCCGACGAGTTCCAGAAGTTCGTTATGGACGTCAGCGGCCAGGTTGACGACTGGTTCGCCGCGCACCGGCCGGTCCTACAGGCTCTCAACCCAGACACTGTCCCCAAGGACCTGATCGCTGGTATCAGCGAAGATCTGCTGGCTCGGTTCAAGAACACCCCGCTGCTCGACGAGTACGACGTGTACGAGCAGCTCATGACCTACTGGCATGGCGTCGTTCATGATGATGTCTTCCTCGTCATGAACGACGGGTGGTGTGAGGCAGCGAAGCCCCGAAAGACCATCGAGGACAAAGAACGCAAGCTCTCCGAGACCCCGGACCTCGTCATTGGCTCCGGGCGCAGCGCCACCAAGTACAAGATGGACCTCATCCCGCCGGCGCTTGTCGTCGCTCGGTACTTCGTGGACGAGCAGTCCAAGGTCGACGCACTGCACGCGGCAGCCGAAGAGACAAGCCGTGCTGTCGAGGAGTACATCGAGGAGCACGCCGTAGAGGACGGCCTGCTTGCTGAGGCGATGGATGACGGCAAGATCTCCAAGCCGCTTGCTTCGACGCGACTCAAGGTGGCTCGGCACGAGGGGGCTGACGCCGACGAGATCAAGGCGCTGCAGCACCTGATCAAGCTGTACAACGAAGAGTCCGTCGCCAAGAAGGCCGCCAAGGAGGCCCAGGCCGCGCTCGATCTCGCGACCCTGAAGAAGTACGGCGACCTCACCGAACCTGAGATCAAGCAGTTGGTGCTCGACGACAAGTGGCACGCAACGGTCACCAGACGCGTGGAGTCTGAGACTGAGTCACTCACACTTGCTCTGGTCGCGCGTATCCAAGAACTCGGTCGGCGGTATGCCGAGACACTCGGTGCGCTTGAGGCCCGGTTGGAGACGATCGGTACAAGACTTGCAGATCACCTTTCCGCCATGGGAGTCAGCCGGTGAACCGCCGCGCTACGCACGCAGAGTCCACAACACTGGGAGAGATTGTCAGTCGTACGGGAGGCGTGATCCAGACGGGGCCGTTCGGAAGCCAACTCCACGCGAGTGACTACACATTGGTCGGAACTCCGCTGGTAATGCCCATTAACCTAGGCGACAATAAGATCATCGAAAAAGGCATCGCGAGAGTCGGCGACTGGGACGCCCGTCGGCTGCGACGGCACGCTCTACGCGAAGGCGACATCATTTTCAGTCGCCGGGGCGATGTTGGCCGCAGGTCCATCGTCCGTGCGGGACAAGTAGGTTGGCTGTGCGGCACCGGCTGCCTCGCCGCTCGTTTCGGGAGTAATCGCACTACGGTTAATCCGGAGTATGTGGCGCATTATCTAGGGTCGCGACCAGCGCAAGTATGGTTGCAGGATAATGCCGTTGGCGGCACGATGCCAAATTTGAACACCGCCATCCTTTCCGCCCTGCCCGTCAGGCTTCCTTCGCGGGCCGACCAAGACGCGATCGTCGCCGCTCTCGAAGACGCCCAAGCAGCCATCGAGCACATCAAGTATCTAACTATAAAGAAGCTGGCCATCAAGTGGGGCATGGTTCAGCAGCTCCTTGTCGGAAAGGTGCGTCTCCCCGGCTTCACTTCTGGCACTTGGGAAACCCGCCCCCTTCGAGGGGGTGTATCACTAATTTCTGGCACGCATGTCATGGCCAGAGATTGCAATACCCAAGGAGTCGGAACGCCCTATCTCACCGGTCCAGCAGATTTCCCCAATGGGCAAATCAAACAGACGAAGTTCACCACCCGCCCCATCTCGCTATGCAGACCCAGGGATATCCTGATTACTGTCAAGGGGTCCGGGTCCGGATCGATGGTCGAGGCCGACGCGGAGTACTGCATCAGTCGGCAACTCATGGCTATCCGCTCCTTGGAGTGGGATTCACGCTTCCTCTTTTACTCTCTGCTGTATAACGCTTCACAAATTAAAGCAGCATCTGCTGGCCTAATCCCAGGGCTCTCGCGATCCGATATCCTTGATCAACAGCTACCGACCCCACCCAGTACCGCCGAGCAAAGTGCCATCGCTGAAGTCCTGTCAGATATTGATCATCAAATCGAAGGGCTGAAATGCTTGAGAGTTAAGAGGGAGGCGATCAAGCACGGCATGATGCAGCAGCTCCTCACCGGTAGTACCCGCCTTCCTGTCCAGGAGGACGCGGCATGAGCAACGTCGGTCAGCCGGAGCGCAAGACTCAAGATCGCGTCATTGAGCTGTTCCGAGACTCTTTGGGCTACGAGTACCTCGGCAACTGGGAGTACCGTGCGGCAAACTCCAATGTCGATGTCGAGTTGCTCGCTCAGAATCTCCGTGCTCGGAGCTATAGCGACATCCTCATCAACAGGGCGATTGCCAAGCTGAAGAGCGACGCCTCGATGGGTGGCGGCCGCGATCTGTACGAGGCGAACCGCGACGTCTACGGTCTGCTCCGATACGGGGTGAAAGTCAAGCCTGGTGTCGGCGAGCAGACGGAGACGGTGTGGCTCGTCGACTGGGCGCATCCCGAGGCTAATCACTTCGCCCTGGCGGAGGAAGTGACGGTGCTGGGGCAGCACACCAAGCGCCCGGACATCGTGCTGTACGTCAACGGCATCGCCTTCGGCACAATCGAGCTCAAGCGCTCGAAGATCGCCGTGTCTGAAGGCATGCGGCAGAGCATCGGGAACCAGCGTCCCGAGTTCATCCGGCCGTTCTTCACCACAGTGCAGCTCGTCATGGCCGGTAACGACGTCGAAGGGCTGCGCTACAGCGCTATCGATACGCCGGAGAAGTACTGGCTGACGTGGCGGGAGTCGTCTGACATCGCTGACCCGCTCGACCGGTCCTTGGCTCAGCTCTGCTCGAAGGAGCGTCTGCTTGAGCTGGTTCACGACTTCATGGTCTTCGACGCAGGGCAAAAGAAGACGTGTCGGCACAACCAGTACTTCGGCGTCAAGGCGGCTCAGGAGCGGATTGCCAAACGCGAGGGCGGCATCATCTGGCACACCCAGGGTTCCGGCAAGTCGCTGACGATGGTGTGGCTGGCCAAGTGGATCCGCGAGAACCAGCCGGAAGCCCGCGTGCTCCTCATCACTGACCGAACCGAACTGGATGATCAGATTGAGCAGGTCTTCCAGGGAGTCAATGAGTCCATCTATCGCACCAAGACCGGTGGTGACCTCCTCGCCACATTGAATGTGAGCGTGGAGTGGCTGGTCTGCTCGCTGGTCCATAAGTTCCGCGGCTCGGAAGACGAGGCCGCCCGCGATGAGGCTGAGAGCGAGTTCATTCGTGAGCTGAAAGCGACCGTGCCCAAGGGCTTCCACGCCAAGGGCAACATCTTTGTCTTTGTCGACGAGGCCCACCGTACGCAGTCGGGCAAGATGCACGACGCCATGAAGGCACTCATGCCGGGCGCTATGTTCATCGGCTTCACCGGTACGCCGCTCCTCAAGGAAGACAAGGACACGACTGTCGAGCGGTTCGGCAGCTTCATTCACACCTACAAGTTCAACGAAGGTGTTGCAGACGGTGTCGTGCTCGACTTGAGGTACGAGGCTCGCAACATCGACCAGGACCTGACCTCGCCGGCGAAGGTCGACC
This sequence comes from Streptomyces sp. NPDC001507, assembly GCF_042894765.1. Lineage (NCBI taxonomy): Bacteria > Bacillati > Actinomycetota > Actinomycetes > Kitasatosporales > Streptomycetaceae > Streptomyces > Streptomyces sp. NPDC001507. Next base: position 520,604 of record NZ_JBIAVV010000005.1, on the reverse strand, counting down.
AGTGGTTTGAGGCCAAGACCCGCGGCATGACCGACCTCTCCCGTGCCGAGCTCAAGAAGCGCTGGGGCACCATCCAGAAAGTCGTCAGCTCGGAGCCGCGCGCCCGGCAGATAGTCAACGACATCCTGCTCGACATGGAGATTAAGCCGCGCCTGTCGGACGGACGCGGCAACGCCATCCTTGTCAGTTCGAGCATCTACCAGGCGTGTAAGTTCTACGAGCTGTTCACTCAGGCCGGGTTCAAGGGCAAGTGCGCCATCATCACGTCGTACACGCCGCAGGCCGGCGATATCTCCAAAGAGGATTCCGGCCACGGCGCCACCGAGCGGCTGCGCCAGTACGAGATCTATCGGCAGATGCTCGCGGACCACTTCAACGAGCCTGCCGACAAGGCGATGGGCAAGGTGGAGAAGTTCGAGAAGGATGTCAAGGAACGTTTCGTCAAAGACCCGGGCCAGATGCGGCTACTCATCGTCGTCGACAAGCTCCTGACCGGCTTCGACGCTCCGAGCGCCACGTACCTGTACATCGACAAGAAGATGCAGGACCACGGTCTGTTCCAGGCGATCTGCCGGGTGAACCGCCTCGATGGCGAGGACAAGGACTACGGCTACATCGTCGACTACCGCGACCTGTTCAACTCGCTCGAATCTGCCATCACGGACTACACCGTCGGCGCGCTCGAAGGCTACGAGGCAAAGGACGTCGAGGGGCTGCTGTCCGCTCGGATCGACAAGGCCCGTGACGATCTCGACGAGGCCCTGGAGAAGATCCGGGCGCTCTGCGAGCCGGTCGAACCACCAAAGAACACCCTCCAGTACCAGCAGTACTTCTGCGCCCGCGAGCAGGGCAACACCGAGCAGCTCAAGGCCAACGAACCCAAGCGGGTTGAGCTCTACAAGTCGGTGGCGGCCGTGACCCGCGCGTACGGCAACATCGCCAACGAGATGCAGATCGCCGGCTACAGCGACGCAGAGGCCGTAGCGATCAAGGAAGAGATCACCCACTACGCCAACGTTCGCGACGAGGTGAAACTCGGTGCTGGCGAGAATGTCGACTTCAAGCAGTACGAGGCAGGCATGCGGCACCTGCTCGACACGTACATCAGCGCCAGTCCCTCCGAGGTGGTTTCCGACTTCCAGGAGGCCGGGCTGATCCAGCTGATCGTCGAGATGGGGGCTGGCGCGCTCGACAAGCTTCCGGCGGGTATCAAGAAGGACCCCGAAGCGATGGCGGAGACAATCACCAACAACATGCGCAAGGTGATCATCGATGAGCGCCCGATGAACCCGAAGTACTACGACAAGATGTCGGAGCTACTCGACGCCATACTCGAAGCGCGGCGTCAAGGTGCACTGGACTACAAGGAGTACCTTGAGAAGCTACTCGAGCACGCATCTAACCTTGGTAAGGGCGAATCGGACACCGAGTACCCGGAGTGGGCCAACAATGGCGCTCGCCGTGCCCTGATCGACTTCTTCGACCAAGCACCGGAATTGGCCGCTGTAGTCGATACCACCATTCTCCATACCAAGCCCGACTCATGGGTGGGCAATGCGATGAAGGAGAAGAAAGTCAGGCGCGCGCTCGCTCAGGCACTGCCTGCCAACTTCAACCGGCTCGATGAACTGCTTGAACTGCTAAAGGCACGTAATGAATACCGCTAGTGCCCATCTCACCGTCCGTGGCATCGGCATCGACGTTATCTACAAGAACATCAAGAACCTGCATATCGGCGTCTATCCACCGCTCGGACGCGTCCGTGTAGCGGCGCCTCACCAACTCGACGACGAGCAGGTGCGGCTCGCCGTGGTCCAACGCCTGACGTGGATTAAGGAGCAGCGCGAGCAACTTCAATCAGCCGCACGTCAGTCGACCCGAGAGATGGTTACCGGTGAATCTCACTACGTGTGGGGTGTACGACGCCGGATGAAGGTCGTTGAACGCCCCGGGCGCGCTCACTTCGAGCTCGACGGTGAGCGGCTGCTGCTGTATGTCCCGGCCAGCACCACAGCCGAACGGCGCCGCGAGCTACTCGATCGTTGGTATCGGGAGCAGCTTCGACACATGATCCCGGATCTGATTGCTAAGTGGGAACCAATCCTCGAGGTGTCGGTGCCGCAGTGGAACATCAAGCGCATGAAGACTAAGTGGGGTTCATGTAACCGCGAAACTGGGCACATCTGGCTCAACGTCGAGCTCGCCAAGAAGCATCCGGCCTGCCTGGAGTACATCGTCGTGCATGAGATGGCGCATTACCTGGAACGCCATCACGACAACCGTTTCACTAAGCTCATGGATAGCTTTATGCCGAACTGGCGTAGCCTCCGTGACGAGCTGAACAATGCACCGCTCGCCGAGGAGAATTGGCAATAGTTCGTTGGAAGGTATGCTCGCCTTAAAGGCGTCTTACATGCTCTCTTCCAACACGCCGCTGTAGAGGCCACGGCTAGTGGTAAAGCAGCGGCGCTGCCAGCTCGCACCCTCTACGCAACCCGTGGACTGTCCGTGGACGGCGCAGTCTCCTTATTGGCCCTTCTAGGCCGCCACCAGTAAGTTCGCTCCGTTTGTCCACGGCCTCCGGAGCCGTGTGCGCAGGTTCGAATCCTGCCGGGGGCACCCTTCATAAGGTGCCCAAAGACCCCGCGATCAGCGCGTTTGCTGAGTGCGGGGTCTTGTTGTTGGTGCAGGCGGATGCCGCCAGAAGCAGCCCCATGACAGTGATCACGTAATGACGACGTAATGATCTTGGCGGGCTTTCCAGCAGGTCAGCGGCTGTTTCGGATGCCTTGAGCGTAGCGCTGCGACACACCTCCGACACGACGAAAGCCCCGGATCGCTCCGGGGCTTTCGCACGCTTCACCGTTCAGAAGCGGTTACGCAAGGTGGCCACCCAGTATCCATGGCGCACCATCTCCGCTTCATCCGCCTCATCAACGACGAACCTCAGCGACGAGCCTTCAGCGATCGAGTCGAAGAGTGCGTCTGACCGTTCAACGACGCGATCAGTGAATCGTTCCGGCAAGGGATCACCATCCCGCAACTGCGCCCGCGGTCGGCCAGGCTTAGGAATGATCGCGGCGTACCGACCGTCGTCAGTCTCGACGAACTCCGTCCATGGGTAGTAAGTGGTCGAGCTGTCACCGCCTTGCTGGTGGAACACGATGGCTCGACGTCGGTCGTCCTTCCCCCAGGCCGCACGGTGAGCCCAGGCGACCCTCACACGGTGCGGCCCCTGCTCACCCACTGCTTCGTACCAGCGAGTCCCATAGAACTCTTCTTTACCGCCATCCGGCCACCGGTATTTCCACTCGTCAGTCTCCTCTTTAGCAGTGACCGACACCGGATCGGCCACCGGAGCCTGCGGCCGCACACCATCGCCACGACTGGCGTGCGCGTCGATGATCTGGTCTACGGCCCTGTGAAGTTCCGCCCGGATCGCCTCGAGGTCCACTCTCAATTCCCTCCCCCATCCGTACCGCAGAGCTACATCTGATGCGACTTCACTTTCCAAGTATCAACTTTACTTGTCAAGTGAAGGACGCTACTTAGCGGTGAGAGGATGCGCAAAAGCCCCGGATCGCTCCGGGGCTTTTGGCTGAGGGGTGCGTGGACCGGTCAGGGTCCCGTGTCGTCCCCCTCCCCCAGCCCCTTCAGGATCCGGTCGTTCATCTCCTGCTCCTGGCCGTCGATGCACTTGGCGTAGATCTTCAGAAGGACGTCCACCGAGTGGCCCGCGCGAGCCGCCACCTCCGGGGCGGGAACGCCCGAGTTGAGCCACTGGGAGACACCCGCGTGCCGGAGGTCGTACGGGCGAGCCGCCATGACGGAGGCGACCTGTTCGGGTGGGAACGCAAGGCACCGGGCTTGCTTCCAGGCGCGCGAGTACGACGAAGCGGCGATCACGTTGCCCCGCTCGCTCGCGAACAGCCGGCCGTCCTCCACCGTGCCGAATTCCTTGATGTGGTCCTGGAGCAGCCGCACGAGAGGGGGCGGTATCGGCACGATGCGCACCTCACCGTCCGCCCGCTGCTTCAGGCCGCGCCGGTCGTGCGCCTCGCCGGAATCAGTCCACGCCTTCCCGGCAGTGGGACGGGTTTCGGCCAGGTCGATTCGGCCCCAGCCCTTTTCCGGGAGCGTGCAGTCCGAGAGGCGGAGCCCGAGCGCCTCACCAGGGCGCATGGCCGCGTAGTACAGGCAGCCGAAGAACGCCCGTAACCGCCGGCCACTCGCCCGGTCGTAGCCACCGACGTACGTGAGCGCGGTCAGCAGCTCCCGAGCCTGCCGGGGGTTGACCACGACCCGACGGTCAACCTCCTGCACGGCTCGCTTCCCCCTCTTACGCCGCACTCGGCTCAGCGGGTTCGAGGGCAGCGCCTCCAGCTCAACCCCGTATTCGAGGGCGTTGAACACCACCGCGCGCCGCCGACGGTACGTCTGCGTCGCCGCAGGCTTGCCGTCGAGCTTCCGCGTGAGCGCATCGATCAGGTCGTGCACGCGGGTGATCTCCTGCAGCTCGGCCACCGGCAGCGACGCTTTCTCGATCCATTTCGCTGCCGCTGCGATCTCCTCGGGCCGTTCGCGCTCCCTCCGAGGCGGGGGCAGGACGTACGAGCGCAGTGCCCGCCGCAGATCGGCCGGGTCAGGACGCCCACGGACCGACTTGACCAGCGCGGGCATGACCGTTGCCAGGGCATCGGTCATGCTGTCTCGCTGCTTCGCCGAGGCCTCGGGCCACCGAGCATTGATGTACTTCACCGCCAGTTCGAGCAGGGACAGAGCAGCCTTACCCCCGCGTAGGGAGTCGGGCAGACCGGTCACCGTGTCGAAGGGCTCGCCCTTGTCCGCCGCTCGAAGCAGCTTCGCCCGGAAGCGATCGGCGAGCGCCTTGGTCTTGTGCGACTCGTGGAACGGTTCGCCGTCCACGGACCAGCGGACGAGGTACGTCGGTTTCTTCGCGGAGCGGTTGATACTGAGCTTCCAGATGACGACCTTGTACGACTTCACGATGCCGCCCCTTCCGCCCGCTCCTCCAACCAGTCGTTGAGTACGTCCCGCCGAACCCGGAGCTCTCCGTTCGGCAGCCGGATGCAGGCAGGGGCGATGCGCAGTTCCCGCCAGCGGTAGAAGGTGCGCCGGGAGATGCCGCCCAGTTCGTCGAGCACCTGCCGAACGGTGAGCAGTTCGCCCGTCTTCGCACGGCTGTCACGCACCACGACGACCACCGCCCTCCCGCACCGAAGCGGCCAGGAGCTCCCCCGCGGGCGAGTAGCCGCGCCCGGCATAACGCCACTGGCCAACCGTGACGGTCGGGACGTCAGCCAGACCGAGGGACGCCCGCTGCTGCTCCGCACGGTGGTCGGCACGGGCCTGACGGAGAGCGGTTAGCGTGGTCGAGTAGCGCCGCGACTTGCTGGAGAAGTGGCCGCCGTAACCGAGCATGTGGGCCCAGCGGCGAAGCCCGAGCGGCTCGAACTCCGGCAGGCCGCCCAGCCACCAGCACGTGCCGATCATGCGCAGCACGTGCGCCCGGACGGGCAGCATGACCATGTCCCGCGCGTCGTAGATCCGGCCGTCCACCGCTCCGGCGGACTCCGCTCCCTTTGTCGCGTACTTCGCGATGTAGCCCGCGACGGTCGCCGCGGAGGTGGGCCGCTCCCCCGTGTCCCGTCGGTACGAGGTGACCGGCCGTACGTCGACCTGCCTGCCGAAGCGCAGCTCCCGCGGGCCGACGACGTCCGCACCCGGGGCCGTAAGTCGCACCCGGCCAGCCACCACCGGAACGGCCTCCACCAGCAGTGCCGTAGTCGCCCAGTCCGGCGGAGATGAGTCGGGCCCGTCCGCTCCGTCGAGTCGAATCACCCCATGGAAATGGACCAGGCCCCGCCGCTGATATTCGGCGACCTTCGCGTACGAGAGTCGGGCGACTTCCCCGAACTCCGTACGCGACAGACCGGCCCGCCGAGCGACCTCCCGCCGCAACTCCAGCCCGAACCGATGCCAGAGCCGACCGGCGAACGCGTGCCAGAGAACGGCGCCCGCGTAGTCGTAGCAGCGCGGGCAGAGCGGTTCGCCGAGTCGGGGGTCATCGACCGCATGACGCGCACGGCATCCGAGGGGCCGCCCATGCGGGCAGCACTCCCCCGGCCGGCGAGGACGACAGGCCCGTACGAGCCCATCGCGTTCCCGCCGAGTGTGAACCGGACCGAAGCCAGGAGCGGTGAGCGTGGCGGACACGCGCGGGTGCCCGCTCACCGCCTCCGTGACGTTCTTGCCGCCGACGAGTCCGGCACGCACAAGTTGGTACGTATCCGCCCGATAAAGCGCCGAGCAGGCGGGACAGACGGTCGCCCGCCGGTTGCCGCATGCGGTGAGCAGGCGACCGCCGTAGACGTCCGACCCGTACGAGTACAGAGCCGCACCCGTGGCCGTGTCGAAGACGGTCGCCGTGCCGACGAGGTGAATCGGGTTGGTACAGCCGCCGAGGCGGACGATGTTCCGGCGCCAGGCGGCGAACTCGGGTTCCGAGGCCCTGGCGACCAGAGCGGCAGCGCTGCCCGGTACGAGGGTCGTGGTCATCGTCGACCACCGCCCCCACCGAACGCGTGCCGCATCGCGGCCGAGATTGCTTCTGGCCGGGTCTTGGCGCTGAACCGGAATGTCGGATCCGTGAGCCAGACCGCGGCAGCGTGCGCCGGGCACAGGTGCTGCTCGATGTCGTCGAGCCCGACGAGGACGACACGTTCGGATCCCTCGCAGGTCGAGACCTCGGAATTGTCTCCCTTCAGGTCGCAGTCGGGCAGCGGAGATTTGCGCGAATGATGCGCAGTGGACAAAGTGTGAGTGCTCCTTTCACTGCTCACGTGGCGGATGGAGTGGGTTCCTGACGGGGTCGGGTTTGGCGACTTCGCGCCCCGTCGGGAGCCCGTTGTACGGGCGATCACTGCCGTTCCTTAGGCGGGATCGCAATGACGCTGTACGCGATCGGACCGAAGTCACGGCGTGCGTCGTAGTAGCCCTCGCCGATGTCCTCGACGGGCACGCCGAGGGACGCGGCGACATGCTCCGCGCCCTCCCTGCGCGCCGCGGTGTCGGCCGCGTCGACGAAGACGCCGAAGGACGCGTTGCGCGGGGCGAGGACGGCGGGGTTGGCGGTCAGGAAGTCCGCCAGCTCTCGAAGACCGGCAATGAACGCGGCCCGGTCACCGGAGCGGATGACGTACTCGGACACAGGAAGTCCCTTTCTCTTCCCAACAGGTGCTTTCAGAAGCGGAGTTGGCCGAGGAAGCCGTTCACGCCGTCGAGAAACGCCTGAGCGAACGGCGCGGCCACGGTCTTGGAGAGCAGGAAGCCGAAGGCTCCGCAGAGCAGCGCGTCGGCCCACCGGAGGTACCGGATGCGCAGCAGGAACCAGATCAGCAGGCCCAGCAGGAGAACGGCGGACATGGACACCAGCACGGCAGGCCCCTTTCACGGCGCTTCGACGTGCAGCTCGGACAGGACGGGAGTCAGGTGCGCGTACTCAGCGGCGACGGCTTCCGCCTCCGCCTCCGTGATCAGGTGCGAACGGGCGCGTTCCCAGCCGTCGCCGGAAGCCAGGACGGCAGTACCGGCCTGTTCAGGCGTGATGGCCTGCGCCGCCTTCAGGGCATCGGGGTTGAGGTCACCGAGCGCCATTTCGGCTGTTCCGGGGTCGGCCACGCGGTGACAGACCCGGCCGCCGAGCTGTGCCCGCAGGGCGGTGACCCCAGGGCCCAGGTCGGAGCCGACGCGCTGGCCGGCGACGACGAGGAACACCCCGAGTGCCGCGCCGAGCTGGGCGAGCCGGATGAGCGCCGTACCGGCCGCCTGTGCTTCGTCCTTCTCGCTGCGGCTCGCGACAAGGAACAGTTCCGCGATCTCGTCGACGATCACGACGATGGGGACGGGGCGTTCCTTGTCCGGCAGACCCCAGACGTTTCGCACCCGTGCCGCCCGGCACACGCCCATGCGGTCGAGGGTCAGATCAACCAGCGCGGCCAACAGCCTGACCGCTTGCTCACGGTTGGTCGCGAGGGCAGACAACCGCGGCTCGTAGAGGGACAGCTCCATGCCGCCCTTACAGTCGATCCCGACCAAGGCGACATCCTGCGGGGCGAGGCCCGCCACGAGCGCGTTGATCAGTGTCGACTTGCCGGAACGGGTGGCCCCCACGATCAGCCAGTGCGGCACGCGCCGCAAGTCGACCACCCACGCAGCCCCGGTCTCCAGCACACCCACGGCCACCCGCAGCAGATGGCCGGGGCCCCGCTGCTTCGGCACCCGCGGAGCGGCAAGCGGATCGGACGCCGAGGCGACGATCCGTACGACCCCCGGCTTCCAGGAGGTCACCCGCACCGCGTGAACCTCCCAGTCCTCCGCCATGGCCGGCGCCGCCTTGACGAAGTCCTCAGGCACCTGCCCCGGTAACAGCCGGACCAGCAACACGAAGCCGCCGGCAGTCGGCCGTATGAGACCGCGACGCGGCACACGTGGCTGCGGCGGAGGCGCTCCGTTGCCGACGAGCCCAGAGACGACCGTGAGCGCCGGTCGTCGACTCACCGCGAGCCCACACCCGGCCATCAGGAGGCGCCAGGTCCTCATGACCCGGAAGGCGGCGACCGGAAAGCCGAGTAACAGCCACCAGGCGACGGGATGACGGCGGCGCAGGGCCGGGCCCGCCAGAAGCAGACCCGACACCAGCACTGCGGCCACCAACAGCACCCAACTCGGCCCGGTCGCACCGGCCGATGTGGTGATGGAGGCCAGTTTCATCACTGCCCGGCCCCCTTGCCCGCCGGAGCGGGAGCGCTCAGGGGCCGGATCTCCGCCGCACGGAACGCGATCCCGTGCCGCCCCTCGTTCTCCCACGGCGTGGCGACCAGGTCCCGCACGGCCACTGGCATGCCGAGCTGCACACCGGCCGGCTCACCGGCCACGCTCACGGTCACGACATCGGCCGACGCCCCGGCCATCAGGCACAGGCCGACCTGATACATGGTCTTGCCGGTCTCGCGGTCGACCCGCAACTGACCGGTCTCTCGGTTGGCGACCCGCGGAACCGGGGGCACGGCGCAGATGATCCCCGTGAACTTCGCGGTGTCGATCGGAAGGCTTGCCACTGTTCGTTTCTCCTCATCTCTGGCACCCGCAGGCCGATCCTGCGGGTTGCTAGACCACCCGTACTACGGGTGACGCAGACCAGACTGCCGACCCGTAGTACGGGTTGTCAACCGACCTAGCGATACGAGAAACTGCCCACGATCGTGGGCAAGCCGTCCACGGCGCCGAACAGCCGCAGAAGCCACGGCCACGGAGGGCCCGCATGCCGCCGAAGAACACGCAGCCGAAGTACCGGCAAATCGCCGACTACCTGCGCGATGGCATCCTGCACGGCACCTTCCCCGCCGGCCAACCACTCCCATCCGAGGAGGCATTGGCGAAACAGTTCGGCGTGACGCGCCCCACAGTCCGCCAGGGCCTGGCCGAGTTGAGGGCGTCCGGTCTCGTCGAGGCCATCATGGGCCGCGGCACCTTCGCCCGCTCCCCCCACAGCCGCCCAGGCCTCACCCGCCCACGCGGGGTACGCCGAGCCTCGGACGGCCGCTACATCGAAGCCGACGGCATCCGCTGGACCGACGCCGAACCGCCAGTAGCCACCCGAACCGACGCCCCGTTGGCCCTGGCGGACCTACTCCGCATCCCGCCAGGCGAGCCGATGTTCACGTACGACGCCCTACAGACGGCAGACAACGGCCACCTCCGCCAACTCCACCGGACGTACGTGCCGTTCTCCGTCCTCCTAGACACCAAGTACGAGGAGGAGGCCCCACCGCCGGCGCCCGAGCTCTACGCCGCCCTCTCCGACCTGGGCCACGAACTCCACTTCACGGAGTACGTCCGCACGCGGATGCCCCTGCCGGACCAGGCCCAGGCCCTCCGGCTCGCGGACGGGGTGCCGCTTCTCCATGTCCTGCGCGTGACGCTCACGGTGGCCGACAAGCCCTTGGCCCTGGAGGAATTCCACCTACCGGGCGACGAGTTGGAGCTGTCTTTCAGGCTGTAGCCAGACCTCTGGTGGCTCAGACTTTCTTCACGTGATCAAGGCGGCTCGCTCCGCTCCCCGCGCGCGTCACGGGCGCAGAGCAATCAGCCGCCTGACGCCAGAGAAGGGGTACGTCGTGGCTGGGGCGGTCGACTCCGCGGCTTTACGGAGCCACTTTGGCGCGAGCCTCGAAGATCATGGCCCCAACGTCGTGCTTTACCGGGCAGGTCCACAGACTGCCCGACGCGCCGGAAGCTTACGGGGCCATGATCACTCGCGCCAAAGCAATGCCACCCCAAAGCCGCTACACCGACCTCAGATAAAAGGCGCACTGCGGGTATTCAATCAGAGGGGAGCCTCACAAAGGATCTTCGCAGTAAGACTGGCTTCCCTATGCCCGCGAATAGCACATCGCGCCACGGCCGAGTACTCGGCCGAGCGAGTCATAAATTGCGCCAGTTCCGCCAACCTCTCCTTGTATTCAACCCGCATGTCGGAATTACCCGTAAGAATCAATTTATAAATTCGATCAGCCCTCCCGCAGAGCGATATCATCTTCAAATGTATCCTCTTCCTCTCTCTGACGGTATACGGATGATCTAAGTGCAAAATCACGCGCGAAGAATCAATGCGACTCATCGCCAAAGGGTCTGTCAGCACCATCGAGGTGTTAAGTCCCAGCTTTCCTTCCTCGTCGTACCAAACGGTTGATACATCGAGGACCGAGCAGGGATCCAAGAGTAGGGGCTCTTCACAATCAATGGAGTCATTCGGCCCGTAAGCTCGGTATGAACCGACCGCCAGCGGGAAATGGTCCTGTTTGCCACCGGCGCTACCCGACTCCGCGTGCTTTCGTCTACTGTTGCAGTAAGTGCACGCGTATCGATAATTCTTGTAGTCGAAGGCCAGCCACCAGTAACCCGGATGGTTCGCATCCTCGGCCACTTTCCCCTTAGGGCGATAGTGGTCTACAGCATTATCCGATCGCGTATTCTTTGACTCGCAGTACCAACACTTCCCATGCGAGGCTTCTGACAATTTCTCTTTGACTTCGCGCCAAAGGTCAGAATGGTCCTTGAGGATTTTATCTCTCTCGTCGTCGGAACTTGCTTGCTCAAGCTCACGCGTAACAGACGCGCACTCCTTCTTCCACTCTGCGGGCAGCAGAGAAGCAACTTCCAAGAGATCAATAAGAATCACGTTACTCTCCCCCGGGCGCTGTGAAATCGCCTTCGCTAAGGACTTCCCTCAGGAGGTCTTGAGCGGCTTCGCGGTTTTCCTCGATCTCTTCACGCGAAAATACCAGAGGCGCATCGATGCCCCCCTCCTCGCTGAGCTTCGCCCGCAAGTACTCTTGAAACTCTGGATCCCTATCTTCCATAAGGAGACCTAGCGCTTGAAGCTTTTCACTCAGCCCGCGCAACTCCTCCGCCTCAACAGAGGATAGGTAGTCCCGCGAGGCTAGATCTCTTTTCCGATCGAGAAGCTCAAGTGTTTCGAGGTCGAGTTGCGACCTCAATCCATAGACGTCACTGGTCAGCAAATTACCGACGCCCATACCGCGGGGATCCTCGATTGGTGCAGACGCCGAGATCGTCCCATCGTCATGGCGTTCCAGGATGCGAACTTCCGACTTCAGGAGGCCGGCCACTACTAGAGGATCGTGCGTGGCCATCAAAACGTGCGACGTCTCGTCCAGCGCACCGAAATCATGCAGGAATTGCCTGTATCGAACACTCCAGGCCGGATTAAGGTGCGTGTCTGGTTCATCCAACAAGAAGAGCGATTCTTCTTCCCTCGTGAATCTCATAAGACCTAGTACCAAAAGCAGCTGCTGCTCGCCCTCACTGAGTTGTCTGAAAGTAAGGGAAGAAGAACCTCGTTCCGTCGAAACTCGGATCCGAACATCGTGAATCAATTCCGACATGTAGGTACTTTCGAGCGCCTTAAAGAACTCCTGATTGCTTGGGTAGGCGCTCGCTAGTGCCCGAGTCTCAGCAAGCCCTGATAGATACAGAAAGAGATGCTCTGAGCGGCTAAACCTAGCCAGCCCCACGGGAACTCTTCTATCGAGTCTCATTGGCGCGAGCGCGATCGCATACAAGCGATCCAGGAAACTCCTGACTGTGCCTCTTGCATTCCAGAAGCGCTTATCTCCGGATCGGCTATGCCATGATGGCTTCTGCATGACAAACATGACTGACTCAAGGTCATGTATGCCGAGTAACCCCTTGAGGAGTCTTTGAACGGTGGGGTCGTCATCCAAGAAAAACGCAAGCAGGACGAAGCTGGAGTAAACATTCCTCGCGTAAAAGAGAGGACGCAAGGGTTTCTCTTCACCTCGAAGGAGATCCCTATAAAAGCGCTCCTGGTGGGCACTGAAGTGCTCCTCCAGCCGATTGCTCGGGCCGGAGTAGTAACCGAATACATGCCGAGGCCGATAACTCGCCCCTACAGTACCCACAAACTTGCCATTCGGAATAACGTCCCCGTTCACTGAACAGGTGAGATGAATCGAGCCAGCGTTCTCCGCCGCTGATACGTGAATCAAGTCGCCGCTGATCTCGTACTTTAGGTCATACTCGAATCTCGGAGTAAGCCCCAAGTCGAGATCCCGGAAGATCACCGTGAGTGCTTCCAGCAGGTTTGATTTGCCAGCGCCGTTACGCCCGACAAGAACTGATACTGGCGCAGTATTGTCGAATGACACATGGAAATCATTCAGATTTTTGAATCTGCGTACACCAACTTCAAGTATTCTCATGAAGGGGCGCCGATCGTGACAAAGACCAGTTCATCGTCTGGGCGATCAATGTCGATGCGTCCATCTTTCGATAGATCACGAAGCAGGGCATAGAAGTCGTCTACAGCATCGTCTTCCAAACGCATACTACGATATAGCTCTGCGGGGCTAATTCGACCACCTGACGACTTAAGAATCTGAAGCAAATTATCAGCGTTCGCCACGCCGCCCTCTGCACTCATTTCGCCCGTTTTCCTTACCTGGGAGGTTTTCTTCTTAGCAGGAGCCTTTAGCGAAGACTGTCGCTCAAGCATTCGGTTGACGAGGTTTTGCGTTTCGACTCCTGTCATGGAGTTACTCAAGCTCTGCGAAATTGTGCGCGCCAGATCACCATAGGCCAGTCCCGCAATCGTAAGCACTTCTGTCTTTAGCAGATGTTGCTGGCTTTCGACCAGGGCGGCCCTAGCCTCGTTGGCCTTATCAACGACTTGATTAATCAAGTTCACTTGCCGGCGTTGTTCGGTGACTTTTGGGATGGGAACCGGTAGTTGGCGCACGTCACGCAGATTTAGGCCCGGCATGTCGATTCCTCGCATGCGGTCAGACAGCCAACCTTGCACCCAATGGCTTGAGAGCCAATGTGCTAGATACTCGCTTTCCAAGTCTTCGCGTGGCCGGAGGCGAGCAATTCCCCTGTTGATGTTCCCGCCATCCAGTTCGGGGGGGACCACTGCAACACGTGTATTGCGGATAATTCCCAGCAACACATCACCAGAGGCGATAGCTGATCGAGAGAACTTCTCATGAACTGCCACCGACGTGTTCCGCAACTGGCCCTCGGTAACCTCGCCATTCTGCAGGTCTTGCTGTTGCACATATGGAACTCCAGTTCCATCCTCCACATCCGGTCCAGGTTGCAGGATCCCGTAAACGATCGGAGCATCGGGGGCAACTGCCTCAGCAGCAGTTACCCATGATGGGTCTGCTTCGCTCGGAAAGGACTCCTCCTCTGGGTCACGATCACCGATGATCACTTGATCCCGGAAGTTCCGCACCAAGAAGTCCAGGTCTGGAACGGACTCTGCTAGGACATGGCGCGCAGTGTCTACTCGCTCTTGAAATACGCGCGCCGTGTCCGCTAGAAGCTCTTGAATGGCCCGAGGTGGAATCGGAAAAGGCAAAGATTTAAATCTATTAAGCCCTAGGTGGGCGATATTTGTTGTTGCTTTCGCGATCTGCGAGAACACGCCCTCCTTTTGGTAGGCTCGAAAGACTAGTAGTGCATACTCGGGAAGGATCTCCTTATGTGGGCGAAACCTAATGATACTGTTCTGAAAAAATAGTTCTTCGAGTTCACCGCGATACAGGGCGGCACGCCCTACTAGCTCTCGGCTCTGTCCTTCGCACAGAAGCACGTCGCCATCCTTGAGGCGGTACTTCTCTCGCGCTTCACTGGAAAAGTTCATGGTGGCTAGATCGCTGAGATCGATCTCGTCGTCAAAGACATTCGCCACTCGGAGGTACGGATACTGCTCCGGCGCCAAGGACGCTGCCGGCGTCTTCTGTTGCCCAGAGATCGCGTCCCCGGCTTCGGCCACCTTGCAAACTGCCCAGCCGTCAGGAAATTCTTTCCTTATCACTCGTCACCAACTTCGATCGATTCCCGTCGTGCGGCGGCTACCAACGAGCTGTCTCGCAACATTTCTTCTACCTCCCCAATAGCCTGCTGAGCAGCCGTGATGCAGTCGAGAAGGGCTACTGCGACATCATGAGGTGTCCGGTGGACGCTTTCAGCAGCGCTCTGTGTCCCTGAAGTGCCAGCTAGGTCCAACCTGTCATCTACCGACCTCAAGTCCTCGCGGGTTACACACCTGAATCGATCGGTCTCCTCTCGCTCGGCACGGCCGAGAGGATCACTTCCGTAGCACTGAAGGAAGTCTCCTAGGTCAGAAATACCTAGCGGCTTACGCTTAGTGAATGAGCTGGAGGAAGATCTGAGGTCATAGATCCAGGTCGAATGAGTAGGGCTGTCTGCACAGAAGAAGAGAACTGACGTCCTGATTCCAGTTGCATAAAAGATGCCAGTCGGCAGCCTGAGGATCGTGTGCAGTCGATAGTTGTCGAGTAGATGGGTCCTAATCGACGATGCGACCCCCGACTCAAAAAGGACGTTGTCGGGGACTACGACGGCCGCTCTACCTCCCTTACTGAGGCTCTTGTAAATATGTTGGAAAAATCCTAGCTGCTTGTTCGATGTCCGGTAATCCATGTACTGACTTTGAGTCGCCGACAAGTTGCCTTTCACTCCAAATGGAGGATTCGTCAGGCATACAGACACCTGCAGCGCCTTGGGATCTCGACTAAGGGAATCACCAAGTTCGATTTCTCCCTGCAGGTCATGCAGTAGCAGGTTCATAAGTCCCATGCGTTGGACATCATGCACTAGCTCAACACCATGTAGTCGAGGCTGTTCTTCGCCTTGATTTTGCGTGTGTAGGCCAGCCGCTACCAGAAAACCTCCGGTGCCTGCTGCGGGATCATAAACGGTGTCGCTATCCGTTGGATTAATCGCTTGTACCAAGGCGTCGACAACCGCCCGGGGAGTGAAGTACTGACCAGTTCCATACCTCGACTCCTGGGCATTTTTTTCAATGAGGCCCTCATAGACATCACCAAGCCCATTTTGACGAGCGCGATACCAGTCAATTTCGTCGATGCCATTGATCAACTGCCTCAGCGCATCACCTGAAGTCAGACGAGTCTCCGCCTCGCCGTAAATCGTTGCTACCGTCTCATCCTGCGATGATCCAAGACGTTCCAATATGTCGCTATAAATGCCAGCAACTTCATCCGATCTTGCTTCTCGTAGCACTGCCCACCGGCAGTTCACTGGAAGTCGTTCCTCCATGCCGAGCTCTGCGGCCAACTTCAAGAAAAGCAAGTACGTAAGCTCATTGAGGTACTCGTGATAGGTGACTCCCTCATCACGAAGAACCGCACAGAGCGACCAAAGCCGCCGTGTAACGTCTGACGTATCCCTCATCTGGTTCCTTCGGGTCGTGCGAAAGCATCGGCACAGGGTAGGCAGGTCATGATCCCACGGTGAGTGGAGTTGAGGCCCAGGGCTCTCAGTTCGCGGCTCGGCCTCCACACCTGGGTCCCCCGTGCTCGGGCCCGCTGGATGTCCGCTGCTACTTCGGCTGCTGCTGGCTGCTTCGGATCCTTGTGATCTCCCTCGCCCTGTCCCCGCCGCCTGGATGTGTCTGGCCTGCGCATCGTAGCGAGCGAGGGTCTGCCTGGTGCCGTATACAGCGGTTCAGCAGCCGAGATCCCGATATTCAGGCGGTGTTGTCAGTACCGCCTGGTGCGTTGATCATCGTGGCTCCAGTTCACCCCATCAAGCAGCTGGCGCCGTCCCGATCGGATGAGGAGACGAATGTCGGCTTCGTTGACGTCCGCGTCGGCACGGCCTCATCCGAACACGCGAGCGCCCTACCGGACCGCCGTCCTGAGCTGTGGAGGGCGCTCAATGCTGACCGACGTCGACAGCCGCCAACAGCTGTCCAACAGGTGTGGGCGCTGGTTGATACAGCAACCGCAATCCGCGGCCGCCCGAGATCAAGTGGGAACAGCAGGCAATCACGGGGAAAGGCGCTCAGCCCAAAGCGATGACGGAACAAGGATTCGGCCACGTCAGCGCCCCAAATGCTCCTAAAATGCCCTAGCTTCCCAAGCAGATGGCTCAGGCGGTGCAGTCGGACCGGCCGTCGCAACTTCTCCGGTCGACGACGCCGGCAACGAAGCTAAGACCGGCGGGGGTGCCGCGAGGCATACGCGCGCGGGGTCGGGTCGGCACAGCCGCCGTCGTGGCTGACTGTCGTCGGCTGAGGCTCAGACAGTCACCGAGAGATTCCTCCTCGAATCGATGCGCTGCATATCGCCTGGGGTCGGCATGACGCGACGGGGAGGGGAGCCCGAGTTGATGCTCAGGCTTCCCTCCCCGCCAGGAATGGCCGTTATCGTCAAGCGCCCTTCCGCTCGCTACCTTTCACTCGCCCTGTCATTCGCTCATCGCCAGGAGGTGACCGCGGCTGGTCGCGACGCGGAGGACAGCTCGCAGAGCGCCAGTCGGTTCTTTCGCCAGGCCCCGCACGACCTCCGGGTCCGTGTCCTGGTCGTCGAGGGCTCCGCAGGCTCGTTCCAGCAACTCCCCCGCCGTCCCGAGTTGGACTACCTCGATGTTGTCCGCCAGGCGGGACATGGAGCCGTCCGGGTCGTCGGTGCTCAGGTAGCAGGGCTTGCCCTCCGGCCCCGACCACGGGAGGAGCCGCAGTTCCCCGAAGGTGGGCCCCACGCGGGCGCCGGAGTCGTGAACCGCATAGCCGCGATCGGGGTCACGGTCAGCCATGCCGTGGAGCAGCCGGAGCCGAGGCAGGCGAGCGCCGAGGAGGCGTCACTAGTGGGCATCCAGAAGGCCGCGCTCGTGACGCACATCCGGCGGACGTACTACAGCGACGACGGACGGCCCGTAGAGACGGCGGACATCGTAGTGCCCGCGGCTCACCGCGAGATCGTCTATGAGATCCCGATCAATCGTTAGCCGAGGTCAGAGGCCGACATCTGACATCCACGGCTGACATCAACGAGGCCGGACGGCGGCATACAGCAGCGCCCCCGGGCGACCGTCGGACCAGCCGTCGACAGCCTCAGAGGCGGGTGTAGATCGAACTCCTCAAGCGGGTGTATCCCTGGAAGGTTGCGCATGTGACGGCAGGGCGGGTTTGGTCCTCGAGCTCTAATGCGTCGGGCTTGGGCTGGGCGGTGCGCCGGTGGCGTCGCCGCCGCCCTTCGAGGGCGTTGGTGATGGGGACGCCGTGCCGGCGGTTGGCGTCTCCGCAGGTGTCGTCCCGCTCGGGCCGACGGCCCCGGCTCCGGTCGGCACGGATCGTGGCGGCCCCGAGCTCGCGGGCGGTGCAGCGGCGCTGCGGCTCGAGCCCGGGGCGGCCGCCGGATCAGAAGCGCCGAGTGTCCTGGAGACGGGCTGGGCATGAGATCCGGTTGCCGCAGCCGCAGGGTGGGACGCACCGAATGCCCTGGAGGGTGGCTGCGCCCCGTGAGATCGGGTGAGTGGGAGGGCACCGGGCCCGCTCTTGGCAGTCGCCGAACCGGAGGGCTGGTGCGAGGGGGTATCGGCGGGCGTCGTTGCTGCCCGGTCGTCGCTTCCGCTGGTGCTCGATGCGACGGCGAGAGTCGCGCCCAGGACCGCGGAGAGGGCCAGGGCCGTGCCCGCTGCCAGGCGACGGCTGCGGCGAGTGCCGCCGGGGAGGTTGCGCCGGGTGACCGCCGCCTCCTGAGAGCGTATGTGCTCTGCCGTACCGGGGTGAGCGGCCAGCGGCGTCGGAAGGCGCGCCTCGGAGGGCGCCGAGAGCGGCAGGGGGTACGGACCAGGTCCGGCGTGCCGGGAGGCGAGGGCTTGCGCGCACTGCTCGGCGTCCGGGCGGGCCTCTGGGTCCTGGGCGGTCATGGCCCGCAGCAGGGACGCGAGTTCCGAGGGGAGCCAGGCGGGGACTTCGGGAGAACGGTGCAGGCGGGCGACTGTCGCTTCCAGCGGGGTGCCCTGGTACTCCAGCTCGCCTTTCAAGCACTCCAGCAGGACCAGGCCGAGCGCGTAGACGTCGGCGGCCGGGCCGATCCGCCTGCCCTCGACCTGCTCCGGTGCCAGATAGGCGGCGGTGCCTATCAGCACGTCCGGTTCCGTATGGCGGGTGGCGTCGGCCAGGCGCGCTATGCCGAAATCAGCCAGGTGAGGAGCACCGGCCGCGTCGAGGAGGATGTTCGACGGTTTGATGTCTCGGTGCACGACGCCGGCCCGGTGGACGTAGGCCAGCACCCGCGCGAGGGCGGCGCCTACATCTACCACACGCCGCTCAGGCAACGCTCCACACGCCAGAAGGCTGCGCAGCGTGGGACCCTTTATCAGTTGCATGACCAGGTAGGTGCGGTCGTCGTGGCGGCCGGCGTCGTAGACGGTGACCAGTCCCGGGTGCTGCAGGCTGGCCAGCAGGACGGCCTCCGCGGTGAGACGGTCCTCCGTCTGCGGGTCCGTGCCGGGCCGGAACACCTTGACGGCCACGGGCCGCAGAAGGCGCGTGTCAACGCCCTCGTACACGTCGGCCATGCCTCCCGATCCGATTCTCGCGCCCAACCGGTAGCGGCCGGAGAGGACTTCGGCGGGCTGCTCATCCGCTGGAACCGGCGCGGGCGGCGGGGCTTCTGATTGGCGGGCCTTCATCTGGTTCTCCGTTGCTGTCACCGCGTACCGGACTCGGCCATGGGCCATGCTGCGAGGCGGGTACCCCCAGCCCGTGCCAGATATCCGGACCAAGTCGGCGCAGCGACGAAACGGCCCCACCTCCCCCGTGGCTGGAGCGTGGCGGCGGGTCAGGCAAGCTGCCGGCCGGACTACCGCCGTCGTCGCCGACCTCCGCCGCCGGCCGCTTCCCCGGCAGGTCACTGACCGGTGGCCGACAGCCGTGGTCTCAGGTCAGCAGGGCGACCGAGGTCAGGAAGCACGAGCTTCCCGAGCTGATGGCGCGACTGAAGTGGCCTGCCGACCGTTCGGGCTGGGGCGCCAGGGGTGCCGGTCCCGGCCGAACAGCAGGGCACCTGGTTGGTCCTCGTCGAGGAACGGAGTCCCTCTGTTCAGTGCAGCGGAGTCGCCGGAGAGCGCGCTTCGTAATCCCTCGCTTCCAAGCCGGCCCGGATGAGCCGTGCCAGGAGCAGGGCCGCTTCAGGGCGCACCGTGCCGAGGCGTACCAGGCCGTCACCGTCGAGGACAGGGACGGCCGCACCGTCACCGGACGCATTCGCCCCTGTCTCGGATTGCCGCCTGATGTCGAGCAGAGACGGGTGGTTCCGTAGGGGTGGCGCTGCTTGCTCGCCGGAGGATCCGGACCTCCTGGTCGCCAGCCCGTTTGAGGTTCGCCCAGTGGGAGTCCGGAGTCGCCCACCCAGGCCCGGGCCTCAGGCGTCCAGGCGACGCGGGGGCCGAGGGAGATCCAGACGCCGAACTCGCGCGGGGAAGGCTCGACGTGCTGCGGCACCCAGACGCTGTTCAGACAGAGCAGCACGCCGCAGTCCTTGGACTCGGGCAGGCCGCGCCAGGAGCAGTTCCATCGGACGTCCAGGGACAGCGGCCCGAGCACGGAGACCATCCGGTCCAGTTCGTCTTCGGTGCAGTCGTCCTCGGGCTCACTGGCGGGGTAGCCGAAGGGCGGAGTCGTGGCCAGAACGAGTCCCACCCCATCGGGTAGGGGCCAGAGGTCGACCAGGTCGGGGCGGAGCCGCACGTCGCCCGAGATGTAGGACTTCGACTGCTCCGTATCGAGGGTGACGACACGGCGGCGCCGCAGTTCGTTCAGAAACGGCACGCCGTGGGGTTCGCGGTCCGCACCGAACCGGGCTGTGGGGAAGGTGGCGAGTGCGTACGCGAATTGCTCCGCGGTCGTGATGTCGTCCACACGGGGCCACGGAGGGGCGGTCCACTCGGCGAGGTCGCGCATGATCGCGCGCGCCCGCGACAGCGCGCTCACCGCGTCGGGGAAGGGTTCGCGTACTCGGTAGAGCGTCGAGGACAAGAAACGCGCCTTTCGAACAGGGGCGGGGGCGGGCACGCCTTCACGGTGCGCATCCGCCCCTGTCCCGGATTACAGCCTCACGGCAGACAGCGGCAGGCGGTTCAGTTCGAAGAACAGCAGGTATGTCCCGCGACACGGCCTTCATCGGCGTCGCTGCCGAGGTCGAAGTCGCCCAGACTGCCGCCGCTTTCGCTGTAGACCGCAGAGGGAACCCCTGAGATCACCGAGGCGGCCGGCTACTGATTGGGGCCGATCTGCCGCTCGCCGAGATCGCGCGCTGGGCGGCCTGCCCGCCCCATTGTTTCACCCCCGTGGACCAGAGCAGCCCCTCGCGAACGGCACGCACGCCTCGCCTCCACCGGGGCGTAAGAGGCTTTGGCCTCCGAGTCACCAGCCTTGCTGGGGTTCACCCAGCGGAAGTCCGGAGTCGCGGAGCCAGGCGTCGCCCTCGGGCGTCCACGCGACACGGGAACCGAGGGAGATCCAGACGCCGAACTCGCCGGGTGACGGCACGGCGATCTGCCGCGTCCAGACGCTGTTCAGGCAGAGTTGCACGCCGCAGTCCTTGGACTCGGACAGGCCGCGCCAGCCGCAGTCCCAGTCCACGTTCAGAGACAGCGGTCCGAGAACGGAAACCATGTCATCCAGTTCCTCCTCGGTGCAGTCGGGGTCTGGCTCGCTGTAGGGATCGCCGAAGGGCGAGGTCGAGTCCAGAGTGAGAGTCAGCTTCTCGGGCAGCGGCCAGAGGTCGGTCAGGTCGGGGCGGAGTATCGCGTAGCCGGCGAACGAGGAGTTCGGCTCTTCGTTGTCGAACGTGACGACGGTGCGGCGCCGCAGTTCGTCCACGCAGGGTCCGACGCCGGGTTCTGCCTGGTTCCCGTAGATGCGGGCGGTGTCGAAGGCGGAGAGGGCGTAGGCGTATTGCTCGGCTGTGGTGACCGGCTCCATTCGGGGCGTGGGGCAGGAGGTCCGGTCCGCCAGCTCGCGCGAGATCTCCCGCGCCCGCGCCAGCGCACTCGGCGCGTCGGGAAAGGACTCGCGCAGCCGGTAAAGCATCGAGGACAAGAAACGTGCCTTTCGGACAGGGGCAGGGCGGACGCGCCCTCGCGGTACGCGTCCGCCCTGCCCCGGATTACGGTCTGAGGTCATTCAGCGCTGGGCGGTTCAGTGGGAGTACCCGGACCTTGGCCGTCAGGCCTCCCCGGTGATCCGCCACCGCCGCAGTCCCGACTTCCGGCGTTCCGCGCTTTGTGGTCCACTACGGGCACCGCACCAACGCAACCGTCCGTTCGGCCGTCGCCGGGGAGAACCGCTGTGTCGTACTACCTGCTCACCGTGGAGAGTTCGCACCGCACCGGTTTCGGTCTCCAGGTCGAGCCTGGGGTGCGGATCCGCGAACTAGCTGCGCGCGTGGGGGACATGGACGTGCCGGTGCCCGGGGACCGGCTCCTGCTGCTCTTCCCCGAGGAGGGGGTCTGGCAGGCCCCGCTGGCCGGCTTCGGCATCGAGGCGTGGCGGGACGGCGACCTGCTCTACACGCGCAGCGACCCGTCGGACCCCGAGTTCGTCCTCGCCATCGGCGGGAACCGCGGGCCGGAGGACCTCCCGGTGGGGACGCAGATCTGGCTCGACGACCGCGCCCCCACCGGCGGGCACCGCACCAAGGGCTGGCGGCACATCATCGAGGGCCTCACCACGGGACCGTGGATCCATGTGCCCCCGGGCGACGACGAGGACGACGCCGGACAGGACACCGGGCGCGGCAGCGCGGACCGCGACGGCTGACTCGGGCGGGCCGGGTCAGCCGTCGCGGACCGCCCGCGGGCGGGTCACCGCAACGAAGGCAGCGGCTCCTGGGCGAGGGGCTCATCGGGGTCCGGCTGCACGGGGTTCCACCGGTACTGCAGGTCGTCGTTCTTCAGCAGGACCCCTGCCTTGACCATGCTCTCCAGTATCTCGTCCAGCATGATGCCGAGCGGGAACCCGTCGATCCAGAAGTGCCCTTTCATGGAGCCGAAACTGCGTTCCGGGGGGATCGCCCCGAGGAACTTGCCGAGCCGGTATCCGGCCCGGTCGAAATCCGTCCACTCGGCGAGAATATCCGGCAGTCCCGCGGATTCCATCTCGCCCCCTTTCCGTGCCTCACTGGAAGGGAATCCGGTCCTTAGTGCCATCGTACCCATGCCCCAGCACGGCGTTCCATAGGGGAAACGGTCGGGCCGGGAGCGGATGTGCGCCCGCTCCCGGCCCGACCGTCTTTCACTCCTCCATGCCCTCGATCTCCGTCAGGAATGCCTGCACGTCCTCCATCGACTCGGCATTTGTGTTCATCCACAGATCCTGAGTGGATTCCATTGCTGCGCCGTATTCCTCCGGCGAAGTGCGGTTCTCGGACGGGCCGAGCAGGATGTGGTAATCCTTGTTCGGGTTCGAGTCAGGACGGGGCGTGACGCCGCGGGCGGCCAAGGCGCTGTCGTCCTTGATGGCCCACAGCGGGTCCTTCGACTTGCCGCCGGGGAGCCAGTTCGGCCGGAAGCTGGGGGGGCAGCTTCCTCGGGTCGGTGGTAAGCGACGCGCCGGGCGGCAGCTCCCCTGCCTTGTCGGTGACGATGTTCCCGTCCTCGTCGAGATTTTCTTCGTAGTCCGACAATCGGGCGCCCAGATGACGCGAGCCGGTGCCGAGCATCGGCTTGCCGTCGGGGCCCGCCCGCATCGTGCGGAAGAAGGCGGTGGCCGCGGCCGTGACCTTCCACCAGTGGCACTGGCCCATGAAGATGCACATCATGCCGCGCTCGTTCGCCTTGGCCTGCTTGTCCAGCGCCGCGTGCAGCCCGTTGACCTCCGAAGCAAAGGACTTGGAGCACAGGTCCTGATGGGCCTTGCAGACGTCGTCCCAGGTGCCGACCTCGATGCCGTACGAGAGAGTTGACTCCGGCATCTTGTACGTCGAGGCCCGCGGGTCGAACTCCTTGTCGAAGTGCGTCTTGAGGGCCTTGTCGAAGTCCCGGGCCAGCTGCTTCAGGTTCGGCGTGTTGGCGCTGAACCCGAAGTGCGGGCTGACGAAGGTCCTGCTGGTCACCTGCCCCGCGTTGTCGAAGGCGGTGGTGCCGGTGCCGGTATCCGGGTCGGTGGCGGAGGTCACCTCGCCGAGCAGGTTGTACTTCCAGGACCAGGTGTTGCCCGCGGCGTCGGTCTCCGAGGCGCGGCTGCCGTCCGGGTAGTAGGTGTAGCTGGTGTCGGCATAGTCCGAGGCCGGGTCGTCACCGGGTCGGTGGGCGCACCGGCGTGGTAGTCGTACATGTGCGTGATGTGGCCGCGGGGGTCGGTGAGCAGGCTCTGCGCGGTCGCGCCGGCGGGCGGGATCGTGGTCGTGAAGTTGCCGCCGTAGACCGTGGTGGTGTGCCAGGTCTCGGTGCCCAGCGCGTACTCGGTGCTGACGGTCCTGCGGCCGGCGCCGTCGTAGGTGTAGCCACTCTCGGCCGGGATATCGCCGTCCTGCGCCTGCACCAGCGTGCCGTTGGGCGCGCCCGACGTGGAGTAGGGGCGGGAGGCCTTCACCACCCAGCCGTCGGTGTTGTACGTGGTGTCGCTGACGTCCCTGCCGCCGTCCGGCGTCGGCGCCTGGGTCTCGCGCACCCGCAGCAGCGCGTCGTAGATCACGGTCGCGGTGCGGTAGCTGCCGTCGTCGGCCAGGCTCTGGGTGGTGACGACCGAGGGCGTCCCGGAGTTGACCGCGTAGCTGTACTTGGTCGACGCGGCCGTCACGCCGGGCTGGAAGACCTGGGTGACGCGGCCGAGCGCGTCATAGGTGCCGGAGACCTTGTAGCCAGCGGGGTCGGTGACGCTTAGCTCGACGTTGCGCGGCGTGTCGTAGGTCTTGGTGGTGGTGTGGCTGAGCGGGTCGGTCTCGGTGATGGAGGTCGGCTCGGCGCCGGTGGCCGGCGTGTAGACGGTAGTGACCGTGCGCTGGTCGGCGTCCGTGGAGGTGAGGCTGCGTCCGTACTGGTCGACGGTGGTGCTCGCCTCAGTGGTGTAGACCGGGGTCGACCCGGTGTAGGAGGTGGCTTTCTGGGTCTTGGTCGGGTCGCCAACGCTCGGGGTCGCGCCGAGGGTGCTGGAGCCGTCGTAGAAGGTGAGCGTGTCCGACACGGCGTCCGCAGGGAGCGACGGTGTGATCGAGCAGTTCACGGAGGTGGTACTGACCTCATCGGGGGTGTCGAGGATCCAGGCGGTCGTGTTCTGCGCGTAGGTCGTGGTGGTGCATGCGTCGTACTCCTGCCCCTCCGGGTGTAGCCCTCATCGCAGAACACCAGGTCAAGGGGTCGCCGATCAACGGTTGCCCGGAGTTGGAACGGGCTCACCGGCTTCTGGACGCCGGTCCGCGCGGTGGGTCGCACGGGCGTCGGCGGTCACGCTTCCCCGTGACTCCCCGTCAGGTCCGTGCGGGTGCGGCGCAGTTACTCCGCTTCCCTGTCACGGCATCCCGGCGTCTGGCGGTGCAGCCGGCGGCAGACGCGGTCGGCGGCGGTGGTGGCGTTTCGGGGTTGCCCCTGTCGCCCTCGCGGTGGTGCGGCCGTGGTTCGCGGACGCGGTGATCACGTGGTGGGCGCGGGGGATGCATGTCTGGAATAGGCCCTATATCACAGATGCGATGTATGCGAACATATGGGTGTGGCATCAGGTGCTGAAGACAGGCGAGAGGAGAGCATCATGATCGCCAAGCTGCTCGGGAAACTGTCCTTCACCCGCCACTACGGTGCCTACGGGTCCCACGAATGGAACGCGTACGCCGGCGACGACTAGGACCGAGCGCGTTTCCGGCGGGTGCCCAGAGGGCGCCCGCCGGATCGTGGTCACGTTGCCGAGGGCCAGGGACGGTCTCATGGGCGGAAGGAACGAGCCGCCGCGGTTGCCCGACGGGAGTTTCGCGGCCTGGAGTCGCGACCGGCTGGGGATGGCGCGCCGTGGTGCCGAGGAGTGCGGGGACGTCTGGGAGCTGGAGCCGGGTGTCTATGTGGCGGCCGCGGCCGAGTCGTGTGAGGCGGTCCTGCGTCGGGCGCACGACTTCCCCAAGGCCCCCTCACCGCTCTTCCCGCCCCTGAAGCGGTCGAGCGGAGAACCGACGCCCGAGGAGCGCGGGTACGCTCACGCCGCCCGTATGCGCGGACTGCGTGCGCAGGCGGTCGCGGCCCGGATCGGGGAGATCGCGCCCCGGACCGCTCGGTTCGCCGACCAGTTGCCGACGGGCCAGGACGTGGAGATCCTTCCGCCGGTCCGGCACGCCCTGGCGGAGATCGGCGTGCACTATCTCTTCGGCGAGGACGCTCCCACCCTGCTGCCCTACGCCTTCCAGCTCTTCCTTGCGCGGGAGGTGCTCGTACGACCCTCCCGCTGGGAATGGCCGCGCTGGGTTCCCACACCGGGGCGGCGGTTCCGCACCCGGCAGCAAGTCGCCTTCACGGACGCTCTGCGGCCCATCGTCCACCGGCGTCGTTCATCGGGCCGGCTCGGTGAGGACGTGCTGGGACAGATGCTCCGGCCCTCCCCCCACTACGGCCTGCTGCCGGAGGAGGCCGTCCTCGACACGCTCCCCGGAATCACCGTCGCCACCTTCGAGACCCCGTCCCGGGCGGCCGGCTGGATCCTGCTCCACCTGGCCCGGCACCCCGGGGCGGCGGACCGCGTCGCGGCCGAAGCAGCCTCGCTGCCCGCGGACCCGGCCGCGACGACCAGCACCCACCTCGGCAGCCTGCGGTACACCGAGGCGCTGGTGAGTGAGGTGCTCCGGCTGTACCCCCCGAGCTGGCTACTGACCCGGCACGTCCCGCGGCAGACCCAGCTCGCCGACTACACCATCGACGCAGGGTCCACCGTTCTCGTCTGCCCTTACACCGCCCAACGCGACGCGCGGGAATACTCCGAACCGGACCGGTTCCGGCCCGAGCGCTGGCTCGATGATGCGGGCTCGCCGACGAGACCCGGCGCCTTCCTCGCTTTCGGCACCGGGCCGCACGGCTGCGAAGGAGCCTCGCTGGCCATGGCGATGCTGACGCTCCTGACCGCGCAGACCGCCCGCCGCCACCACCTCAGCGAGCCGCCCGGGCCAGGACCCGGCTACCAGGTCACCACCCTCGAAGGCCTCGCAACGGTCGGCCTGCGCCTGCGCGCCGCCTTGCGCGAGTGAGGGCAGTCCGAGTCCGGCTCTCGGCGGCAGGCCGCCTGCAGCTCATGCCTCACTCTCCGTGTTTCGCTGGTCGAGTTCGTTGGCGAGCATGCCCATCATGACGAGGTCGTGGTGCCGGCCGGCGAAGAAGAGGTGTTCCCGCAGGCGTCCCTCCTCGGTGAAACCGAGCCGGCGGAAAAGTGCCAGCGACGCCTCGTTGTGAGCGACGATCGCTGCCAGGCATTTGTGGTAGCGCCGCTCGGCGAACATGAAGCGCAGCAGCAGCGTCATGGCTTCTGCCGCGTAACCCTCGCGCCGGTGCTCGGCGCCGATCGTGACGTCACACTCGAACCAGCCGGAACGAGGGCCGGTGCGATGCGAGCCGACTGTGCCGACCAACTCCCCCGTGGCCGTCGCCTCGACTGCCAACCGGAAGCGGTCGTCAGTGCTCTCGGCCACGGCCTGCTCCTTCGCCCAGGCACGGTAGCCCTCGGCGCTCCGCGGCAGATCCAGCCGACTCCCTCGCCGCCCGTCGGCGTCGGCGAAGCGCATGAAAGCCGTCCAGTCTTCGGGCTCGACAGCGCGTAGGCGGACCCGATGACCGGTCCAGGACGATGCCATGTTCTGATTTGATCACGCTGTTGTGCGCGGGAGGCTGAGTGGCACACCGAGGCAGGTGTTGGCGCCACGCTCCGGTCAACGCAGCAACGCCGGACTCGCCGGTATCGGTGCCGCTGTTACGCTGATTCTCTGACGGTATTCCGGCGCACCGTGTCACACGGTTTCCTGCGAACGGCAATCCAAAAGAGCGCGGCTCACGTATCACCGAAAGAGCACCGCGTACGTAGCAAAAGTGCTGCCGCAATCGAGAATACGTCCCTGGTCATGCGCCGACATCCTTGGTCGCGATGATCAGATCTTTCCTCGGAGGCCCGGCGAGTGCAGTGCGCCCCCACGCGCCTCGCAGGGGTGGGCAGCAGCCGGATCCTCCCTCGTCGCGCACGCCGGAGTCGCGTCGGCCTGAGGCGTTCCTGGCTCTGACGGCGTTCCCTACGCACGGTGAGGAAGCGCTGATGTACGTTCTGGTCGCCCGGCGGAGCGCCGGGAGGCACCGTTGGAGGCGGCGCCGTCATGACCGGTGTCGATGACCTGCGTGCGTTCAAGCGCGACGGCCGCATCGTGGTCGTGGGGGCGTCGCTGGCGGGTTTGCGGGCCGCGGAGTCTCTGCGCGACGAGGGTTTCACCGGGTCGCTGACGATGATCGGTGACGAGCTGGGCGAGCCCTACGACCGGCCTCCCTTGTCCAAGCAGGTGCTGACCGGGTTGGTGCCGGCCGACGGCACCACGCTGCCGCGGCGGCGGGACATCGACGCGGAGTGGCTGCTCGGGGTACCGGCGAGCGGTCTCGACCTGGGCGCCGACCAGGTGCGGCTGGCCGACGGGCGGGAGGTCCCCTTCGACCGGGTGCTGATCGCCACGGGGGTGCGGGCCCGGCCGTGGTTCGTGGAGTCCGAGGCGGCGCTGGACGGAGTGTTCGTCGTGCGGACCCGTGAGCACGCCGAGGGGCTGCGGCGTGCTCTCGCCGCCGGGCCCTCCCGGGTGCTGGTCATCGGCTCGGGGTTCACCGGTTCCGAGATCGCCTCCGTCTGCCGGGAGCGGGACATCCCGGTGACCGTCGCCGAACTCGCGCCGTACCCGCTGGCCGGTGCGCTCGGTGCGATGATCGGCGAGGTGGCGGCCCAGATGCAGCGCGCCCACGGCGTCGACCTGCGGTGCGGGGTCAAGGTCACCCGGCTGGAGGGTGACGCCCAGGGACGGCTGCGCCGTGCCCACTTCGACGACGGCAGCACCGTCGACGCCGACGTGGCGGTGGTGGCACTCGGAAGCATCCGCAACACCGAGTGGCTGCAGGGGTCGGGACTGGCGGCGGGCGGGTGGGGAGTCACGTGTGACACGGGGTGCCGCGCCCTCGATGTCCATGGCCGCGTCACCGACCACGTCTTCGTCGCCGGGGACGTGGCGCGCTGCCCGAACCCCACCTACGGGTACCGGCTCATGTCGCTGGAGCACTGGGCCAACGCCGTGGAGCAGGCCGAGGTCGCCGCCCACAACATGGTCAACGGCCAGGCGGAGCACCGGCCCCACCTGTCCATCCCGCGGTTCTGGTCGATCCAGTTCGGCGTCAACATCAAGTCCGTCGGTGTGCCCACCTTCGCCGACGAGGTGGTCGTCAGCCAGGGATCGGTGTCCGACCACCGCTTCGTCGCCGCGTACGGCTATCGGGGCCGCGTCACGGCTGCCGTGAGCTTCGACAACGGCAAGTGGCTGGACCACTACCGACGGTGGATCGAGGCTGCCGCGCCCTTCCCGCCCCGCTGCCCCACGCCGGACCAGCCGACGGACATGAAACCGGTCTCTGTCGACTTCCCCGGCCCCGCCCTGCTCGCCCAGGGCGCCACCGTGGTCGTCACCGGACACGACCCGGGCGAGCGCCGCGTCACGGCCGCGCACCGCCACCGCCGCTGCCATCAGCAGGAGAAGGAAGGCCGGACAGCCTCGACCGGGACGCCCGACATGCTGCGCCGGATCCTCGACTACTCCGCCCGGGCCGACCCGTACCCGCTCTACGCCGAGCTGCGCGGAACGCCGGTGGCCCGGCAGGAGGACGGCAGCTACGTCGTCAGCACCTACCGCGAGATCACGGACGTGCTCAACGACCCACGTCTGAGTTCCGACGTGCGCAATCTGTCGCGTCCGACGCCCTCGGGCGAGGGAGGGGCCCCGTCGTCGTTCATCCACATGGACCCGCCCGAGCACGACCGCCTGCGGCGGATGGCGATGCGCCACTTCGGCCCCCCGCACACCCCGGGGCTGGTGACCGGGCTCGAAGGCTTCCTGACCGCCACCGTCGGCGGCCTGGTCGACGAGCTGGCGGGCAAGGAGCGGATCGACGTCGTCGACGACCTCGCCTTCCCGCTCCCCGTCACCGTGGTCTGCCACCTGCTCGGCGTGCCCCGCGAGGACGAACCGCGGTTCCGCCGCTGGGTGAACGACATCATGAACTCCGTCGACTACGACCCCGAGACCGACCCGAAGGCGAGGCTGGACAACGGCGTGCGGGCCCGAAATGACTTGCGCCAGTGCCTCGGCCGGCTGGTGGAACAGCGCCACAGCCACCCCGGCGACGACCTGCTGTCACGGCTGGCCAACGACGACGGGCCGGACGGGCGGATGACCGACGCCGACATCGTCGCCACCGCCAAACTGCTGCTGATCGCCGGTCACGAGACCATCGTCAACCTCATCACCAACGGCATGCTGACCCTGCTGCGCCACCCCCACGTGCTGCAACGCCTGCGCGACGAACCGAACCTGATCGTGCCACTGGTCGAGGAACTCCTGCGCTACGAACCGCCCGTGCACATCATCCCCTGGCGGGCCGCGTACAGCGACGTCACCGTCGCCGACACCGTCATCCCCCAGGGCTCGCAGATCATGCTGATGCTGGCCTCGGGCAGCCGCGACCCGAACCGCTTCCACGACCCGGACCGCTTCGACCCCGACCGGCACGACAACCAGCACCTCGGCTTCGGCAGCGGCATCCACCTCTGCTTCGGCGGCCCACTCGCCCGGCGGGAGACCCAGATCGCGCTGACCGAGCTGGTCCGCCGCCTCGACCGGCCCAGGCTGGTCGTCGACCCGCCGCCGTACCGGCGCAGCCCCGTTCTTCGGGGCCCGGTCCATCTGGACGTCGAGCAGGGTGACGGTTGACGCGGCAGCCGAGGGCCGTCGGAGGGTCGCGCCGCAGACGGCCCGGACGGCCCGGACGGCTCTGCAAAAGGCGTCGGGCGTGGCTTCTTCGGCCGGGCCCGGCTGAACGTCCGCAGTGGGCGCTGCGTATGAATTCCGCCGGAACAGCCCTGGCGCTGTGCCAGGGGACGGAAGGAGAGCACGGTGCCCACACCGCCCGCGTCCGACGCACCGGACGACCGCACCGCGCTGGAACCCATCCGCGTGCTGCGCATGCGCAACACCGACGCGCTGGCCCAGCTGCTCGACGACATCCGCCAGGACGACGACTACCGCGGGCGTGCCGCCGTGATCGCACCCGTCGCCCATGACCCCGCCGACGGCGAGACAGAGGAACTCCCGCCTGTCCCCCGCCTCGCGGACCGCCCGCGCCTGGGGCCCGGACAGCGCCGGGCGGCCGTGGTGATCGCGGTCGCCGCGGCAGCCGTGGTCGGCTTCGGCTGCGCCCTCCTGGTCCCCGGCGCCACCGAGGCCGCCCCGACCGCACCCTCGGCGAGCGCATCGAGCGCATCGACCGATCCGGCCTCGGCGACCCCCACGTCGGCTGCCCCGAGCGCGACCGGGGTCGCAGGCGCCTTGGCCAACCCCGGCTTCGAGTCGGGCGGCCTCTCGCCGTGGAACTGTGCCGGAAACCCGGGCTCGATCGTCTCCGCCCCCGTCCACACGGGGGCCAAGGCCCTCCAGGGGAAGGTGAGTTCGAACGGCACCGGGCAGTGCGACCAGACCGTCGCGGTACGGCCGGACACCACCTACTCGCTCACCGGCTGGGTCCGCGGCTCCAACGTCTACCTGGGCGTGAACGGCGGCGCCTCCACCTGGGTCACCTCCCCGTCAACGTTCAGCCCGCTGACCGTCTCCTTCACCACGGGCGCCTCCCAGACCAGCGCGACGATCTACGTGCACGGCTGGTACGCGCAAGGCGACTACTACGCCGACGACATCGCCCTGAACGGGCCCGTTGGCGGCAGTCACACGTAGCGCCCCATCGAGTACGGGGCGCTGTCCTGTACTGGGCGGTGGGGGTGTACGGGTTTCACAGCTGGCGGACCGGGGGAGCGCTGTCCATGCGGATACCCCGGAGCGACGGGGGCTGTCGGGGCCAGGGGTCCGCGTGCATGATGACGCAATGACTTCCTGGCTGAGCGCCCGGAGCACATGGCTGCTCGTACTGCTCCTGTGGGCGATCACGCTGCCCGCCGCCCTGCTCGGGATCGCCCTCGACCGGGCCTTCCTCGAGCACCCCCCGCTCCAGCCCTTCGCCTCCCATGTCCCGATGGCAGCGGGCGGCTCGTTCTTCGTCGCCGCCGCCTGCGCCGGGCGGCTGCGGCACAGCCGACGGCGCCCGCAGGACAGATGACGGGTGCGGCCGGGCCGGCGGGCCTCAGGCCGGGGTCGGGATCCTTGCTGCGGGGGGCTTGTCAGGGCACCGCCGGCGGGCGTGGAGGGCCACCAGGGTGGCGAGGCCGGCCGCTGCCGCTCCGGCGAGCATGGCTGCGCGGTCGCCGACCACGGTGCTGCTGTGGCCGGTGCGGTCCACGGCGTCGGCGATGGCCGGGAGCAGCGCCGCCCCCAGGGCCGCGCCCAGCTGCCGGCTCATGTTGATCACACCGCCCACCAGGCCCTGGTCGCGGTCCGCGACGCCCGAGCTGGCGGTCACCATGCTGCCGAACGCCGTGCCGGCGGTGCCGAGCCCGACCAGTACCACGGCCGCCAGCGTCGGACGGTAGCCCCCGGCCGACGGCAGCTGGGTCAGGACCACGAAACCGGCGGTGGCTGCGAGGGCGGCGAGCACCAGCACGCGCTGGATGCCGACGTGCCGCGCCAGCCGGGCACCGAGCAGCCCGGTCACCAGGCCGACGATCCCCTGCGGGGCGATCACCAGGCCGGCCGCGAGCGGGGACATGTGCAGGTCTTCCTGGAGGTACACGGAGAGCACCAGCATCTCCCCGCCGTTCCACAGGCCTAGCAGCAGCATCAGGGCTCCGGCGCTGCGCAGCCCGCAGGTGCGCAGCAGCGCGGGGCGGACGAGCGGATCGGCACGCCGTTGCTCGACTTCGAGGAACGCCGCGAACCCCAGGACCGACAGTCCGAGCGGAATCAGCACGCCGGCGGATCCCAGCCCGGTGGTCGCGGCCTGGGAGACGGCGTAGACCAGCGCTGCGACGGCCCCGGTGACGAGCACCGCGCCGGCCGTGTCCAGGTGCCGCCCGGCCCGGCTCAGCCTCGACTCGCGCAGGAGCCGGCGGGACAGCAGCAGGGCGGCGATCCCGACCGGGATGTTCACCAGGAACACCGAGCGCCAGCTGGAGAACTCCACCAGGACCCCGCCGAGCACCTGCCCGGCGACGAAGCCGACCGACGCGGTCGCGCCGTACAGGCCCAGCGCGCGGGTCCGTCGCGGGCCCTCGGGGAAACCCGTGGTGATCAGGGAGAGCGCGGCGGGCGCGACCATCGCGGCGCCGCACCCCTGCACCATGCGCGACGCGATCAGGAGCAGCGGGTCCTGCGCGAGCCCGCCGGACAGCGACGCTGCGGTGAAGACGCCGATCCCGACCATGAACATGCGGCGCCGCCCGTAGAGGTCCCCGGCCCGTCCGCCGAGGATCAGCAGCCCGCCGAAGGTGATCGCGTAGGCCGTGACCACCCACTGCACCGAGGCGGCCGAGATGCCGAGTTCGTGCTGGATCGACGTCAGAGCGACGTTCACGATGCTGAAGTCGAGCACCACCATGAAGGCCGCGACGAGGATCAGCGCGAGTCCCAGCCGGTGGTGCTCGGTGGCGGAGGCGTCCGCCGCGGCCGTGTCCCCGCGCCGGCCCGAACCCGACGGCCGGGGCAGTGGGTGCGCGGGGAGCGCTGGGGCCGACGGGCCGGCATGTGCGGTCATGACCGGGGTCCTCTCAGGTGCGGTGCCTGGTCAGGCGGTGGTGTACACCGCGGCCAGGTCGTCGTCGGCGTGCCGTTCCGCGGCGTGCCGCCAGCGCGGCAGCAGCGCCTGGGTGAGGGCGAGTTCGGTACCGCTGGCCTGCGCGGCCTGCACCGCGAGCTCCGCGTCCTTGAGCGCGTCCCGGAGTGCGAAGGCGGGGGTGAAGTCGCCGGTCAGCATGGTGGCGGCCTTCTGCATGGCATACGGCGACCCGAGCGGCGTCGACTGCAGCAGGTCCACGATCGCGCCGGGGTCCAGGCCGAGCCGGCGGGCGAAGGAGAGGGTCTCGGCGGTGGTCTCGGCGAGGTCCACGAGCCAGTTGTTGAGGACCAGCTTGGCGCTGGTGCCGTTGCCGGCCGGCCCCAGCCAGACGGTGGCCTTGGCGAGCGCGGCGAACACCGGGGCGAGCTGGGTCCGCCTCCGCTCGGGGCCGCTGGCCAGTACGACGAGCTGCCCGGCCCGGGCCGGGCCCTCGCTGCCGGAGACCGGGGCGTCCACGAAGGTCACGCCGGAGCGGGCGGCGGTGCGTGCCAGCCGGGCCGTCCAGTCGGCCCCGATGGTCCCCATCTGCACCCAGACCATCCCGGGAGCGGCGGCCAGGAAGCCGTCCGGCCCGGTGGCCGCCCGTTCGGTGGCGGGACCGTCGGTGAGCATGGTGATGAGGATCCCGGCGCCCCGGACGGCGTCCGCCGGGGTGGGTGCCACGACGGCGCCGGTGGCGATGAGGGGGGCGGCGCGGTCGGCGGTGCGGTTCCACACCCGTACGTCGAAGCCGGCGCGGGCCAGGTTGGCGGCCATCGGTCCGCCCATCCGCCCGGTGCCCAGGAAGGCGATCGGCGGCGTCGCCGCTTCGGGGCGTCCGGACCGGTCGGCGTGGCCGGGTGCGGTGTCGTCGCGGGGTGTGGTGGGCCGGCGTGCGGGCAGGTCGGTGCTCATGGCGTTCCTTCCGGGGTGGACCCGGCGACCGTCACCGCGGTGGTCCGATGCGGTCCGGTTCGGCCCGATGCGGGGTGGGCCTTGGTGACGGAGGCTCTTGATTCGACCGTCGCACCCGTGGAGAGCCGCTGGTAGTGGGCTCAGGGTTGCCGGGATACAAGCAGGGGTTGTAGCGCCGACCGCGACACGACCCGCCGCGCCACACCCCGCGATCCATCCGCGCCACACCCAGCGCCCCGCCGCGCTGCACCCCGGACCCATCCGCGCCACACCCCGGACCCATCCGCGCCACACCCCGGACCCGCCGCGCCACACCCCGGACCCGCCGCGCCACACCCCGAACCCGCCGCGCCACACCCCGCGGCCCGCCGCCGCGCTACGACCCGCCGGCCGCCGTCCCCGGTCGGCGGGTCCGTGCGCCGTCGCGTTGCCGGTTCCGGCGGCTGAGGATGTGGGCGATCAGGTCGCGTGCCGCGCCGCTGGGCGGGCTGGTGGCGCCGTCCCAGACGGCGCGCAGGGTGCGGCGGAGGTCGAGTTCCGGCGTCCGTACGGCGACGAGCCGGCCCTCCGCCAGGTCGTCGGCGACGGCGAGTTCGCTGATGACCGCGGGAGCCGCGCCGGCCAGCGCGGCCGCCCGGATCGCCGCGGTGGTGGACAGCGACAGCGCCGCCGGCGCCTGCTCGGCCCCGGGACCGAGGACGGCGGCCAGCGCGGCCGCGAAGGTGTCCCGGGTCCCGGACCCGGCTTCCCGGCTCACCAGCGGGGTGCGGGCCAGTTCGGCGGCGCCGACGATCCGCGGGCGCGCCCATGGATGCCCGGGAGCGACGACGACGGCGAGGCGGTCGTGGCCGACGGCCCTGCCGTGCAGCCCGGGGGGCTGCTGCGGGCCCTCCGTGAAGCCGATGTCCGCGATGCCCTCGGTGACGTGCGTGACGACCATGGCGGTGTTGGCGTAGGTCAGGACGATCTCCGGGGCGTCGCCGCCCTCGGGGGTCTCCGCGCGGAAGGACGCCAGCCAGCCCGGCAGGAGCAGTTCGGAGATGGTCGAGCTGGCGCTCACCCGGAGCCGGGTGCGCTGGCCGGTCCGCAGGGCCGCGATCCCGGCGTCCATGTCGGCCGCGACGTCCAGCAGCCGGGCGGCCCACTCCGCGATCATGACGCCTTCGACGGTCAGGGTGGACCCGCGCGGGGTCCGGTGCACGAGGGTGACCCCGGTCTGTTTCTCCATCGCGCGGATCCGCGCCGAGACGGCCTGCTGGCTCACTCCGGCCTTCCGGGCGACGCTGTTCAGGCTGCCTTCCCGGGCGACGCCGAGCAGCAGTTCCAGCGCGGCCAGGTCGGGAACATGCGTGCTGAGCACCGTGCCGGCCCTCCCAGCTGCGAGCCAGGTCTGTTCCCGTCCAGCGTACGACCGCGGCCCCGGACGGCAGCCCCGCAGGACCGCCCCGGTCGGCCGTCCCGCCCGCCGGTCACTTGCCGGGCGAGTCCGCGTGGGGCGCGACGATGTCCAGGACGGCCATCATGCCCTTGTCCTCGTGGTTGAGGATGTGGCAGTGCACCACGGTCCTGCCGGTGAAGTCGGTGTAGTGGATGCGGAGGACCGCCTTGCCGCGCACGGGTACGTCGATGGTGTCGTACCAGGCGTGGGACGGGTCGTGGGCCTTTCCGTTGATGCTCATGAGCTGGAAGTCGTTGGTGTGGATGTGGAAGGAGTGGGTCTCGTCCGAGTCGTTGCGGACGGTCCACTCCTCGACGGTGTCGAGGGTGCCGGTGAAGTCGGTCCGGTGCGGGTCGTACAGCCGGCCGTCGATGTAGTACTTCGTGCCGGCCTTGTTCTCCGTGAGGACGACGGTCCTGCGGACCGCGATCTTCGCGTTGCTCAGGTCCTCGTGCGGGGCGATGCCGGTCGGCAGGGTGGCGCGGTGCACGGGCGTGCCGCCGGTGACGACGGTGGCGAGGTCGGCCCGGGGGAACTTGTTCCCGGCCGGGCCGGTGTCGTACCGCAGGGTCTCCAGCCGCGTGACACCGGGCCGGCCGCCCTGGACCAGGACGTCGAAGCGCGCTCCCGCCGGGATCACGATCGTGTCCTGGTCGTACGCCTTGCGGACGGGGATGCCGTCCTGGGTGATCACGCGGAAGCGGGAGCCCTGGAGGTGGAGCTTGTAGTAGATGTTCGCCCCGATGTTGGCGAGCCGCCAGAGCTGGGTCTCCCCGGGCCGGATGCGGATCACCGGGTTCTGCTGGCCGTTGACCGTGCGGTTCGTGGGCGCCCCGATCTCGAGGTCGTGTGTCTTGATCGAGTCGCCCTCGACCTGGAAGTCCTTGAACGCGATCGTGTGCTCGGTGATGCGGCGCAGCGACGGGGGCAGGTGCTGCTGGAGGCCCTCGACGACGATGACGCCCGACTCGCCGCCGGCGACCTGCGGGGCGGACGTCATGTCCGCGTGCGAGTGGTACCAGAACGTGCCGGTCGGATGGTTGAACGGCAGCTGGTACCTGTAGTGGTACGCGTGGTTGTACTTGATGGCGACGAAGATGTCGTCGGAGGGGCTGCGCGGCGAGACGTGCAGCCCGTGCGTGTGCAGGTTGGTGTCGGCGTCGATGCGGTTGGTCATCGTGAGGTCGATGCGGTCACCGGGCCGCACCCGCAGGGTGGGCGGCATGTACGCCCCGTTGTAGGTGGTGGCGTACAGCCGACGGTCGCCGACCTGCACCTTCCGGCGTTCCACCACGATGGCCGCCTTCAACAGGCCGTTACGGCTGACCAGTTCCGGCGGGTCCTGCAGCCGCGGTCCGGCCGGGGTGCTGTCGCCCGCCCGGGGCACGGGCCGCGGGCTGCCGGAGGGGTCCGCGGCCGGTGTGAGGTTGCCGCAGCCGGCCAGCCAGCCGGTGGCGAGGAGCAGGCCCGCGACCCGCAGGGCGTGCGCGGAACGGGTGCGGGACCGGGTCACGTCTCTCCCAGGGAAACCGAGCTCAGCCGGAATGTAGGAGGAATGTAGGAGGCGGGACCCCGCCGCTCGGCGTGCCACGCGCACGGAGCGGCGGCAAGACCACTCAGATGCTCAGCGCGACCGCGGCACCGATGCCGCCCACACCGAGCGCGACGGCGGCCGGGAACCAGCCGCCCGAACGCCAGGGGAAGAAGCGGTCGAGGGAGAACCGGCCCGGGCCGATGGCGGTGAGGGCGAGGGCGACGACGCAGATGGAGACGCTGTACTCGACCCCGCCGTTCTGGATCCACAGGCCGTGGGCGCCGCTCACGGTCACCATGGCGTTGATCATCACGCCGATGACGGCCGCGGCCGCCAGCGGGGTGAGCAGTCCGACCGCGAGACCGAGGCCGCCGCAGAGTTCGGAGAGACCTCCGATCGCGGCGAAGACCTTGCCCGGGTGGTAGCCGAGGGCGTCGAAGCCTCTGCCGGTGGCCGTCAGGCCCGACCCGCCGAAGATGCCGAACAGCTTCTGCGCACCGTGGCCTGCCAGCAGCAGTCCGAAGGTCAGCCGGATCAGCAGCAGTCCGCCCTCCGCGGCGGACAGGCCGGGCACGGCACCGGCGGCACGCGTCTCACCGGGCGGCCCCGAGGTGGTCCTGGCCGTCGTGTCGGCGGGCCTGCGGGTCTCCGCCGCGGGGGCGCGTACCTGGGTCAGTGACAGGGCGCGGGTCCGGCCGAGGGGGTGGAAATGCAGTGCGCGCATGACAGTGCCTTCACGAGTGGGGACGACAAACTGTCCGGCCGCCGTGCGGCGGACCTCCCCCGTCGTCCAGCATTGCTCCGGTTCCGCACCATATCCAGCAGAATGCCGGAATATGCACTATTGCGAATGGCGATAACCAACCCCGCCCGCAGGCGGGCCCACGGCCGCCACGGTGACTACCCGTCAGAGGAGCCGGGATTCGCACCGGACACGGGCCAGGCGCTCAGCCGGCTGCAGCATCTTCGTGGCCGGTCGCGCAGTTCCCTCGCGCCCCTTCGGGGCGCTCTCACGCGGAGCGCTTGCGGGATGCAGCCGTCTTCTTGGCAGCCGCCTTCTTCGCCGGCGTCTTCTTGGCGGTGGACTTCGTGGCCGTCGCCTTCTTCGCCGTCTTGGCCGTCGCCGCCTTCTTGGCCGACGCCGCCTTCTTCGTCGTCGCCGCCTCCTTCGCCGTCGGCCGTTTCGCCGCCGTCTTCCTCGCCGCGGACGCGGACTTCTTGCTCGGCAGCGTCGTGACCTGCGCCTCCTCGGTCTCCGCCGCCTCGGCGCCCTCGCCCCGCGACTCCTTCGCCGCCCGTACGCTCTTCTCCAGGGCCGCCATCAGGTCGAGGACCTTGCCGCCCTTCGCCGGCTCGGGGGCCTCCGGCGGGGTCTCGCCGGCCGCCTTCGCGGCGACGACCTCCTCCAGCGCCTCCCGGTACTCGTCGTGCAGGTCCTCCAGGTCGACCTCGCCGAGGGTGTCCATCAGGGCGTCCGCGAGGTCGAGTTCCTTGTCGCGGACCCTGACGTCGACGTCGGGGGCGACCCCCTCGGGCGCGCGGACCTCGTCCGGCCAGAGCAGGCCGTGCATGGCGATGGCGTCGCCGACCACCCGGAGCATGCCGAGGCGTTCGC
Organism: Streptomyces sp. NPDC001507; assembly: GCF_042894765.1. Classification (NCBI taxonomy): domain Bacteria; kingdom Bacillati; phylum Actinomycetota; class Actinomycetes; order Kitasatosporales; family Streptomycetaceae; genus Streptomyces; species Streptomyces sp. NPDC001507. The sequence continues at coordinate 481,739 of NZ_JBIAVV010000005.1, read as the reverse complement.
GGCCGCGCAGGGCGTACTTCGCGATGGCCACCTTGTTGCTGCGCTTGAGGGCTTCGCGCAGGAGGGTGTACGGCTTCGCGGCCGGGGCCCCGGAGGCCGCCAGGTAGTACGCGGCGTCCATCTGGAGCGGGTCGATCCGGTCGGCCGGGACGAACGCGACGATCTCGATCGTGCGGGCGGTGGGGATGGGCAGGTGGGACAGGTCCTCGTCGGTGATCGGGACGATCGTCCCGTCGGCCTCCTCGTACCCCTTGCCGATCTCCGACTGGGTGACCTCGCGGTCCTCCAGCTCGCAGAACTTGCGGTACCGGATGCGGCCGTTGTCCTCGGTGTGGACCTGACGGAAGGAGATCGAGTGGCTCTCCGTGGCGTTCACCAGCTTGATCGGGATGCTGACGAGCCCGAAGGAGATCGCGCCGTTCCAGATGGATCGCACGTGCGGCTTCCCTCCGTCCGAATACCAGGTGTTTGTATGAGATTGTCATCGTATGACGCCGATCACAGAGGTGGACGGGCGAAGGGTCGCGCTCAGCAATCTGGAGAAGGTGCTGTATCCGGCGACCGGGTTCACCAAGGGCGAGCTGCTGCACTACTACGCGACGGCGTCCGGGGTCCTGCTGCCGCACCTGCGGGACCGGCCGGTCTCGTTCCTCCGGTACCCGGACGGTCCTGACGGCCAGGTCTTCTTCGCCAAGAACGTGCCGCCGGGTACGCCCGAGTGGGTCACGACCGCCGAGGTGCGCCGGTCGGAGGGGGCGGCCCGGATGGTGCTGGTGCAGGACCTCGCCAGCCTGATGTGGGCGGCGAACCTGGTCACCGAGTTCCACACGCACCAGTGGCTGGTGGGGACGCCGGACGAGGCCGACCGGATCGTCTTCGACCTGGACCCCGGTGCGCCCGCCACGGTGGTGCAGTGCTGCGAGGTCGCGCTGTGGCTCAGGGAGCGGCTGGCTGCGGACGGGATCGAGGCGTACGCCAAGACGGCCGGGTCGAAGGGGCTGCATCTGCTGGCGGCGGTGCGGGGGTCGTCCAGCGAGCGGGTCAGCGAGTACGCGAAGGCGCTGGCGGTGGAGGCGGAGCGGGCGCTGCCGCGGCTGGTGGTGCACCGGATGACGCGGAGTCTGCGGCCGGGGAAGGTGTTCGTGGACTGGAGCCAGAACGCGGGGCGGAAGACGACGGCCACCCCGTACACGGTGCGGGCGCGGCGGGAGCCGACGGTGTCGGCGCCGGTCACGTGGGAGGAGGTCGCCGAGTGCCGGACGGCGGGACAGCTGGTGTTCCGGGCGGGGGACATCGCGCCGCGCGTCCAGGACCACGGGGACCTGCTCGCCCCGCTGCTGGACGCGGGGCGCGCGGCGACGCTGCCGTGAAGGCCCCGAGTACCCCTGCGGTCCTGCAAGCCCCCGAGGGCCCTACACCCTCCCCCAGGTGTTCCGGTCCCGCGCCATCGCGTGCAGGGCCTCCACGTCCGCCGGCTTGAGCACCCCGCCCAGGCGGGACAGGGTGTCCAGGTCACGGTCGCGGAGGACGTGGACCTCGCGCGGCGGGGCGGTCAGCCGGACGTCCGCTGGTTCGGTCAGGGCCAGCACCGGGCGGACCTCGGCCGTGAGGGCGTACGAGGCCCGGTCGGCGTCCGCCCGCAGGCGGCGCAGCAGCGGCTGGGGCTCACGCCGGCCCAGTGTGATCATCGGGTCGGCGATCAGGACCTTCTGCTTGCGGGCGTAGAGAGAGTGCACGCAGAACAGGCCGCCCGGCCCGATCAGCAGGTGGTGCAGGCGGTCGCCGCCGGGCAGCGGGACGGAGTGCAGGGCGTGCCAGCCGGCGCCGTCCAGGCGGTCCAGGGCGTCACCGACGGTCTGTTCGGCGGTCAGGGCGCGGCGGCGCGGGTCGGGGCGCAGCCGGTGGGCCGGGCCGGGGTCCCGGTCGAGGGCGACCAGCAGTGCCTCACCGGGGCGGTTGGGCGCCAGGTCGTCGTCGGGATGCAGGGTCAGCCGGGCCAGCTCCGCGGGGGTCGGCACGGGCGGCGGGCCGATCGTGACCGGGCCGGTCAGGAACGGCCCCAGGGTCTCCAGCACGTCGTCGCGCCGCTCCTCGCTGAGCAGGTTGACCCGGCCCGCCTCCCGGTCGTACCAGGCGATGTTCCTTCCGTCCGCGAGGCATACGTACAGTCGCTCCTGACCGTGCCGCCAGGCCGGCACGACGCGCAGTCCGGTCATTGCGTCATCACCCCTCGACCATGGGAACAGGCGGGGTGCTCCAGGGGCAAGAACCCCGCTACCTTTGACAGGGGTTGGCGCGCGCAGCGGGGAGGCGCCGGGTGCGGATCCGTGGGGAGCAGTACGAGGTGCCGGCTCCGGACAGTCCTTGGAGCGAGGTGCTGCCCGGTTTGTGGATGGGCGGGCACGAGTTCCGGGCGCGTTCGGGGCGGCTGGAGGCTGCCGTGGTGCGGGACGAGTTCGATCTGGTGCAGAGCCTGCTGCGGATGCCCGGGCACGGTCCGGCCGACGGGGTCGAGCACCATGTGTGGCCGATACCGGACGGGCCGCTGGACGGCACCCAGCTCGCCGGGGTGATGCGGCTCGCACGGGCGGCCTGCGAGGCCCTGGACGCGGGGCGGTCGGTGCTGGTGCGCTGCTACAGCGGGTACAACCGGTCGGGGCTGGTGGTCGCGCAGGCGCTGGTCCACCAGGGGCGTACGGCCGAGGAGGCGATCCGGCTGGTCCGGGCCCGGCGCTCGCCCTGGGCGCTGCACAACGAGCTGTTCGTGGCCTACCTGCGGGCCGGTCTGTCCACCGCCCGCCTCCTGGAGGACCTCGCCGAGTAGCCTCTCCCGTGCACCGGCGGCCCCCAGGCGCAAAAAGGACTTCCCTACAAATCTGCGAATAAGGTGTACGGGGCCTCCCGCCCATCGACCACCGACCCCGCCGAGCCAGGAGCAGCGTGCCAGCCCGTCGTCCCGCCCGTACCGCCGTGACCGCGGCCGCCGTCGCCCTGCTGGCGGTGACCGCGGCCGGCTGCGGCGACTCCGGCGGACTGCGCGGGGCCGGGGCGGCACCGACCGCGGTCAGCCCCGCGAAGCTCTGGCCCGACCTGCGGCCGGCGTCCAGCCCGGCCTGGCCCTATGACGAGGGCAGCACGAAGACCGTGAAGGGGATCACGGTGCCCGGCGACGACATCCGCCGGGTGGACCCGGTGACCGTCGTACGGGCGGAGATCGCCGCTGACCCGGCGGACTACGGCTCCACGGGGGCGTACCACGGGACCGCGGAGCGGATGAAGGAGTGCACGGCGGGCGGCGGCGGGGCGCGCTGCCCGCTGCTGAAGCCGTACTACCGGGACCTCACCGGGGACGGGCGGGACGAGCTGACGCTCGGCTTCCGGCTGTACCCGACCAACCAGACCGCGGTGCGCGTGTACACCGTCGAGAACCACCGGCTCCAGCAGGTCCTCGACGACGACGACGCGATCATCGGCGTCGAGCTGGCCGGGCGGACGGTGATCGTGCGGTCGCCGGCCGGGATCAGCGGGTACGAGTACCGGACGACCTGGGTGTGGGACCCGGGGCGGAAGGCGATGGTGTTCTCCCGGGACGAGTTCCAGCGCACCGGCAAGGGGCACGGGCACCACACCCGCCGGCCGGTGCCGTCGGCCTCGGCGGGCGCGCGGTGAGGCTCCCGCGCTGGGCCGGCACGCTGGCGGCGAAGTCGGCCGCGTTCATCACGGTGATGTGCTGTGCGCTGGCCGCGCTGCTCGGCGTCCTGGTGCACGTGTCGGTCACCGACCAGACCGTCACCCAGGCCCGCGACCAGGCCCTTGACCGGCTCACGGAGGCGACGGGCGCGTACGAGGCGGGGGACGCGCTGCCGCGGGGCGCCCGCGTCGACCCGCGAGGGCTGCCCGCGCAGCTGCGGGCGCTGGCGCTCTCCGGGGACCGCGGCACGATGGTCGCCCGGGACGACGGCCGCCCCACGATGTGGGCGGCGGGCCCGGCCGACGGCCACCGGACGCTCGCCGTGGCCGTCGACTACTCCCAGCAGGCCCGCACCATCGCCGGCCTGGACAGCTCCATCCTCTGGTCGTCGGCGCTGGCCATCGGGGCGACGCTGCTGGTCGGCGCGTTCGCGGTGACCCGGGTGACCCGGCGGCTGCACGGCACCGCACAGGTGGCCCGGCGGATCAGCGCCGGTGACCTGGACGCCCGTGTGCACGACCCCCGTACCAAGGACCCGACCCGCCCGCAGGACGAGGTGGCCGCGGTCGCCGCCGCACTGGACGGCATGGCGGCGTCGCTGCAGAGCAAGCTGCTGAGCGAGCAGCGGTTCACGGCCGACGTGGCGCACGAGCTGCGGACGCCGCTGACGGGGCTGCACGCGGCGGCGGAACTGCTGCCGCCGGGGCGGCCGACGGAACTGGTGCGGGACCGGGTGGCGGCGCTGCGCACGCTCACCGAGGACCTCCTTGAGATCTCCCGCCTCGACGCGGGACGGGAGCGGCTGGAGACCGACGCGGAGGCGCTGGGCGCGCTGGCCGAGCGGGTGGTGCGGGCGTCCGGGACGGAGACCGAGGTGAAGGTCGTACGGGACGTGTGGGTCGAGACCGACCGGCGGCGGCTGGAGCGCGTGCTGGGGAACCTCGTCGCCAACGCGCACCGGCACGGGCGCGGGCCCGTGGTGCTGACGGTGGAGGGGAACGAGGTCACCGTGCGGGACCACGGCGACGGCTATCCCGAGTACCTGGTGGTCCACGGACCGCAGCGGTTCCGGACGGAGGGCGGGGCGAAGGGCCACGGGCTGGGGCTGACGATCGCGGTGGGGCAGGCGGAGGTGCTGGGGGCTCGGTTGTCTTTCGCGAACGCGATCGACGGCGGGGCGTTGGCGACGTTGACGCTGCCGTAAGGGGGGGTGCGGTGGGTTGCGCGGCTGCGGGTGCGCAGGGGTTGCTCGCGCAGTTCCCCGCGCCCCTGAAAAAACGGGGCGCCGCAGTGCGCCCCTTCAGGGGCGCTGGGGGTACCCCCGGCCGAAGGCTGGGGGAGGAACTGCGCGACAAGCCCCCACCGGCCGGCACACGGACCACTGCCCTCGCCCCCCCTTCGGCTCACCGCAGAAGGCGCCCCCCGCACACCCCTCCTAGCGTGGCCCATAGTCAGGTCCGCACCGATCGCCCGCCGGAGGCTCCATGCTCCCCCGCCGCACCTTCATAGCCGTCACCGCCGCCCTCGTCGCCCTCTGCGGCGCCGCCCCAGCCCTCGCCGACGGCGGCTGGGGCAACAGCGATCCGGTGGCCGGTCAGGTCGACGACCCCGACGACGACGGCCGCGTCGACGGCGTCGGCAACACCGACGGCACCGGCGGAACGACCGGCAACGACGACTTCGACTTCCTCGGCCCCGGCGGCCCGGACGCCCCCGCGTGACCCCGGCCGTACGCCACGCTGGCACCGGCCCACAGAACACTCGAATCGCACTATTTGGGTAAGTTCCGGACATGACCAAGGCCGGAACCACCCTGGCGGCGACCCCGACCCCCACCTCCGCCGTACGCCTCCCCCGGCGCCGTGGCATCGAACTCTCCCTGATCGTGCTGGCCGTCCTGCTCTGCGTGTACGGCTACTGCGCGGTCGGCCTGGCGAAGACCGGCACCGTCCCGCCAGGTGCCGCCGGTTACGGCGCCGGCCTCGGGGTCCTCGCGCTCGTCGCCCATCTCGCCGTCCGCTTTCGCGCCCCGTACGCCGACCCGCTGCCGCTGCCGATCGCCGTGCTGCTCAACGGACTCGGCCTGGTCCTGATCTACCGGCTGGACCTGCAGACCCCCGGCGACCGCGCGGCCCCCGCCCAGCTCGTCTGGTCCACCCTGGGCGTCGGCCTGTTCATCATGGTCGTGCTGATGCTCCGCGACCACCGGGTGCTCCAGCGCTACGCGTACGTCTGCGTCGCCGCGGCGCTCGTCCTGCTGCTCCTGCCGATCCTCTTCCCTGCGGTCAACGGGGCCCGGATCTGGATCCGGGTCGCCGGATTCTCCATCCAGCCCAGCGAGTTCGCGAAGGTACTGCTCGCCGTGTTCTTCGCCGCGTACCTGGCGGCCAACCGCAGCGCGCTCGCGTACGCGGGCCGCCGGCTGTGGTTCATGCAGTTCCCGACCGGGCGGGTGCTCGGCCCGATCGTCACCATCTGGCTGGTGAGCGTCGGCGTGCTGATCCTCGAACGCGACCTGGGCACCTCGCTGCTCTTCTTCGGCCTGTTCGTCGTCATGCTGTACGTGGCGACCGGGCGCACCGGCTGGATCGCCGTCGGCCTGCTGCTCGCCGTGTTCGGCGCGATGGCCGTCGGCCGGCTGGAACCGCACGTGCACGGCCGTATCGAGGACTGGCTGCACCCGTTCGCCACGATCGAAGCGGGCCGGGGGCCGAACCAACTCGCCCAGTCCCTCTTCGCGTTCGCGGCCGGCGGGATCCTCGGCACCGGCCTCGGCCTCGGCCACTCCATCCTCATCGGCTTCGCCGCCAAGTCGGACTTCATCCTGGCCACGGCAGGCGAGGAACTCGGTCTCGCCGGACTGTCGGCGGTCTTCCTCCTCTACGGTCTGCTGGTCGAGCGCGGCTACCGGGCCGGGCTCGCCCTGCGCGACCCCTTCGGCCGGCTCCTCGCGGTCGGGCTCGCCTCGATCATCGCGCTCCAGGTGTTCGTGATCGCGGGCGGGGTGACCGGGCTGATCCCGCTGACCGGCATGGCGATGCCGTTCCTCGCCCAGGGCGGCTCCTCGGTCGTCACCAACTGGGCGATCGTCGCCCTGCTGATCCGGGTGAGCGACTCGGCCCGCCGCCACTACGACGGACAGGTGGCCCCATGAGCGCCGGCGACGGCCGCCGGCGGGCCGGCACGGCCGGGTACGTCCGGCGGGCCCGCGCCCTGTGCGCCCTGCTGCTGTTCGCCCTCCTCGTCAACGCCGCCCGCGTCCAGGTCGTCCTGGCCCGGCAGTACGACGACAACCCAGCCAACCGCCGCAACTCGATCGCCCGTTACGGCCTGCCCCGCGGCGACATCCTGGTCGGCGGCGCACCGGTCACCGGCTCCCGGGACAGCGGGGAGCAGCTGCGCTACGAACGCACCTACCCGCAGGGCCCGTTGTACGCCCCTGTCACCGGCTTCGCCTCCCAGCTGTACGGCACCACGTTCCTGGAGCACGCGGAGGACGGGGTGCTCTCCGGGACCGATCCGCTGCTGTCGCCGCTTCCGCTGTGGAACGACACCGGCCGGGCGGTGAACCCGGGCGGGAACGTCGTCACCACCCTGAACCGGTACGCCCAGGAGGCCGCCTTCCGGGGACTCGGCTCGCGCAAGGGCGCGGTCGCCGCGATCGAACCGGCGACCGGCCGGATCCTCGCCCTGGTCTCCACCCCGTCGTACGACCCCTCCGAACTGTCCGGCAACGGCGAGGCGGTGACCTCGGCCTGGGCGCGGCTGAACGACGACCCGGAGAAGCCGATGCTCAACCGGGCGGTACGGCAGACCTATCCGCCGGGCTCGACCTTCAAGGTGGTCACGGCGGCCGCCGCCCTGGACGCGGGCGTGGTCACCGACCTGGACGCACCGACCGACTCGCCCGACCCCTACCGGCTGCCGGGCACCACGACCCGGCTGACCAACGAGGGCGACGGCTGTGCGGACGCCTCGCTGCGGGCGGCCTTCGAGTGGTCCTGCAACACGGTCTTCGCCAAGCTGGGCGTGGACGTGGGGGCGGCGCAGATGACGGCGACGGCACAGGCGTTCGGCTTCAACGACACCCGGCTGCGGATCCCGTTCACCGCCGCAACCAGCACCTTCGACACGAGCGTGGACAAGGCACAGCTGGCCCTGTCGTCGATCGGGCAGTACAACACCCGGGCCACGCCGCTGCAGATGGCGATGGTCGCGGCGGCGGTGGCGGACGGGGGGCTGGTGCGGCCGCCGTACCTGGTGGAGCGGACCCTGCGGCGGACCGGCGAGACGGTCCGCACGGGCGGTGCGGGGCCGGTGCGGCAGGTGATGAGTGCCGCGACGGCGATGCGCGTGAAGGAACTCATGGTGGACGTGGTCGAGGAGGGCACCGGCACGAACGCGGCGATCCGTGGCGCCACGGTCGGCGGCAAGACCGGCACCGCACAGCACGGCGTCGGCAACTCCGGGGTGCCGTACGCCTGGTTCGTGTCCTGGGCGCAGGCGGACGACGACCCGGAGCCGAAGGTCGCGGTGGCGGTGGTGGTCGAGGACGCGGCGGCCGACCGCGGGGAGATCAGCGGCGGCGGGGACGCGGCGCCGATCGCCCGGTCGGTGATGCGGGCGGTGCTCGGGTTCTGAGACGCGGAGTCAGCAAGTCGTGCGCGGGGGATTGACCGTCTTGCTGACACGCGGTCTCATAAGGGTGGACGATGACGTACCCCCGGGTAACGAGGTGAGGGAGCCATGACGACCCTGACGGAAGCCGACGCGGTCGACGGACTGCGGGACGCGCTCGGCCTGCTCAAGGACCGCGAACAGGTGGCCGAACGGCTGCTGGTCTCCTCCGCGAAGCACTCCTTCGACCCGGACAAGGAGCTGGACTGGGACGCACCCTTCGAGGAGGGCAAGTGGTTCTGGCCGCCGGAGCTGGTGTCGCTGTACGGCACGCCGATGTGGCAGCGGATGAGCGAGGAGCAGCGGATCCTGCTCTCCCAGCACGAGGCCGCCGCGCTCGCCTCGCTGGGCATCTGGTTCGAGCTGATCCTGATGCAGCTGCTGGTCCGGCACATCTACGACAAGGCGGCGACGACCGCGCACGTGCGCTACGCGCTGACCGAGATCGAGGACGAGTGCCGGCACTCGAAGATGTTCGCGCGGCTGATAGCGCGCGGTGACGCGCCCTGGTACCCGGTGAGCCGGGCCCACCAGAACCTCGGCCGCCTCTTCAAGACGATCTCCACGACACCGGGATCCTTCACCGCCACCCTGCTCGGCGAGGAGGTCCTCGACTGGATGCAGCGGCTGACCTTCCCGGACGAGCGGGTCCAGCCGCTGGTGCGCGGGGTCACGCGGATCCACGTGGTCGAGGAGGCCCGGCACGTGCGGTACGCCCGCGAGGAGCTGCGCCGGCAGATGGTGACGGCGCCGCGGTGGTCGCAGGAGTTCACGCGGGTCACCTCCGGTGAGTTCGCGCGGGTGTTCTCGGTCGCGTTCGTCAATCCGGAGGTGTACACGAACGTGGGCCTTGACCGGCGGGAGGCGGTGGCACAGGTGCGGGCGAGCGGGCATCGGCGGGAGGTCATGCAGACGGGCGCGAAGCGGCTGACCGACTTCCTGGACGACATCGGCGTTCTTCGGGGGGCCGGGCGGCGGCTGTGGAAGAGCTCGGGGCTGCTGGCTTGAGTGTTGGGTGCGGGTGAGTGGGGGCTTGTCGCGCAGTTCCTCCCCCAGCGCCCCTTAGGTGGGTGTCGGGGCTGTCGGCTGTCCCGTGCCGAAAGCTTCGTCCGAGCCCTCCGCCGCCGTCTGCGGGATCGTCGGGGGCGTGTAGTGGGGCAGGGAGCCGGCCTTCGGATCGGGGCGTACCGCGCCCAGGATCGGGTTGGCCGCGATCGGGGAGACCTTGATCTTCGCGCCGGGGCGGGGGGCCTGGACGACCTTGCCGTCGCCCAGGTAGAGGGCGACGTGGGTGGCCTCGGGGAAGTACACGACCAGGTCGCCGGGGCGCAGGTGGTTCAGGGGGACGTGGGGCAGGTGGGCCCACTGCTCCTGGCTGGTGCGCGGGATGGGGGTGCCGGCGTGGTCCCAGGCCTGTGAGGTCAGGCCCGAGCAGTCGTACGACACCGGGCCCGCCGCGCCCCACTGGTACGGCTTGCCCAGCTGCTGCACCGCGTAGCGCACCGCGCGGTCCCCTGCCGGGGACGGAGGCGTCGTGGTGCTGCTCAGGGCGCCGGACGTGGTGAGTTTCCGCTGGGCGTCCGCCGTCTTCGTCTTCTCCAGGCCGGCGATCGCGGTGAGCTGGTCGGGGGTGAGGGACACCAGCATGCGCTCCACCTCGGAGAGGCGCGTGCGGACCTCGTCGCGCTGCTTCCGCTGCTTCTCAGCGAGGGCGAGCCGGGTGTCGAGCGCCGCGCGGGCCCGGCGGGCCAGGTCGGCCTGGTTGCGCTCGTCGTCGGCCAGGCGGCCCACCGTCTTCGCCCGCTCGCGGGCCAGCTCGCCGATGACATGGCCCTCGTCGAGCGCGTGCTGCGGGTCACGGGCGAGCAGCAGCCGCAGGTACGGAGAGAGCGAGCCGGCGTTCTGGTACTGCTGCCGGGCCAGCCGGCCCGCCTCGGTGCGGCTGGCGTGCAGGGAGCGCCGGGCGATGGCCAGCTCGTCGTCCAGGCGGGTCACCTCGGCACGCTGCCGCTGCAGCCGTTCCGCCGTGGCGTTGTAGGTCTCGGTGGCCTGTTCGGCCTGCCGGTACGCCTGCTGGAGATCCGTCAGCAGGTCGGCGACCGATTGCGCGGGGGCGGTGGGTGCGGCGAGCGCGGGCGACGGCGCGAGGACGGCCTGGGCCGCCACCGCGGCCGTACAGGCCAGACGCAGGAACCTTCCTGACACGTCATCACCTCCGATGCGGGACGGCCTCTCCGTTCCACATCGCGATGATCACGTGATTATCAGACGTGTATGCGTGGTCCGCGCGGCACGTGTGCGCCGTCCGGCGCAGTCATGTCACCCGTCGGTGTCGTCGGGCCTCCGCGCCGGGTCCTGCTTCGACCACGGCCACTTCGGCCCGCCGCCGGCCCCCTTGCCCGTCGGGTCGTACGCGTACTTCCAGCCCTGGGACAGACCGAGGCGCCTGCTCTGCCCCCGGGGCACGCGGCGGTAGACCAGGACGGTGGGCGGGCCGCCCGCCGGGTCCGGGACCGGGATGCGGTACGTCTTCGGCGGGTGGCCGGTCATGCCCAGCAGCACGGGCAGCACCCGTCCGTCCATGGGGCCGCCCTCGAAGGGGGTGTCCTGACTCTTCACGGCACCAGTTTCAGCCATCCGCCGCGAGGGCGTCGACGAGGGCCGCGGTCTGCGGGTCGCGGCGCGCGGTCACGCTGAGCACGGCGACGAACTGGTCCACCAGCCAGTCCCGCAACTCCTCGAGCGGCGGCTGCTTGTCCTCGTCGAGCCAGATGAGCGAGGCCGCCTCGACGGCGGTGATCCACATCCGGACGGTCATCCGCAGCCGGGGGCCCGGGGCGGCGACGCCCAGGTGGCTGAGAATGTGCTGCGCGGCGGCCCGGCGTACGCCGTCCACGATCGCCGTGGTCCGCGAGGTCTCCACCACGCTGCCGCCCTGGAGCAGGGCGCTGAAGCCGGCGTCGTGCTGGTCGACGAAGGCGAGGTAGCGGTCGAGGGCGCGGGCGAGCCGGGGCAGGAGGGGGCCCTCACGAGGCTCGTCGAAGCAGTGTTCGAGTTCCTCGGCGGCCGACCTGAGGGCGGCCTCGTAGAGCTGCTGCTTGCCGCCCGGGAAGTAGCGGTACACCAGGGGACGCGAGACCCCGGCCGCCTCCGCCACGTCGTCGAGCGACACCTCCTCCGGCGCGCGGTGCGCGAAGAGGGTGAGGGCCGCGTCGAGGAGCTGGCTGCGCCGCTCCTCGACGGAGAGCCTGCGGTAGGCGGGGGTGGCGGCCTGCGGGGTCATGCGATCAGCGTATGCGGTGGGGCGGGGGCGCCGCGACGGGCACCGGCCGGTGGTCGGGTGCGGCGCCGTCGTGGCTGGTCGCGCAGTTCCCCGCGCCCCTTCAGGGGCGCTGTGGAGCCCCCTGCTTTCAGGGGCGCGGGGAACTGCGCGAGCGACCACCGCGCACCCGCGGCCGAGAACCGGTCAGGCGCCTGCGGTCACCGACGCCAGGTAGGCCTCGGTCTTCTCCGGCTCGTAGAAGAAGTTCTCGAAGTCGGCCGGGTCGTTGAAGGCGTTGGCGAAGCGGTCGGCGACCGGCTGGAGCTGGCCTGCCGCGCCGATGAGGTTGAGGATGTGCTCCGGCGGGGGCGCCAGCATGGCGTTCGTCCACTTGGTGACGTGCTGGGCCGTGTTCCAGTAACGGTCGAACGTCTCCTGCATCCAGGTCTCGTCGAACTCCTTCTCGCCCTGTTCGAGGATCGAGGCGAGGTAGGAGGCGGCGCACTTGGAGGCGGAGTTGGAGCCCTGGCCGGTGATCGGGTCGTTGGCGACGACGACGTCCGCGACGCCGAGGACCAGGCCGCCGCCGGGGAGGCGGCCGATCGGGTTGCGGACGGTGGGGGCGTAGCGGCCGGCGAGGGTGCCGCCGGCGTCGGTCAGTTCGGCCTTGGTGGCCCGCGCGTGCTCCCAGGGCGTGTACCGCTCCATGAGTTCCAGGGTCAGGGAGAGGTGCTCCGAGGGATCCTTGACGCCGTTGAAGACGTCCAGCGGGCCGCCGGGTATGCCCTCCCAGAAGAGGATGTCGGCGGGGCCGGAGGTCGTCAGGGTCGGCATGACGAAGAGTTCGCCGACGCCCGGGACCAGGTTGCAGCGGACCGCGTAGAAGTCCGGGTGCTCGGGGCGGGGGCCGAGCCCGTGGACGTAGGAGACGGCCAGCGCCCGCTGCGGCTCGCTGTACGGCGAGCGGGAGGCCTCGCGGCCGAACATCTGGACCAGCTCACCCTTGCCGGCCGAGACCAGCACCAGGTCGTAGGTGCGGGCGAAGTAGTCGAGGTCGCCGACCGCCGCGCCGTGGATGACCAGCTGGCCGCCGCGCTGCGCGAACGTCTCCATCCAGCCGGCCATCTTCACCCGCTGGTCGACCGACTGCGCGTACCCGTCGAGCCTGCCCACCCAGTCGATGGCGCGGGCCGCGGGGCCCTCGCCCCAGGAGCCGGGGGCCGCGACCGAGACGCCGAGTCCTTCGATCTTCGGGGCCTGGGACTCCCAGAAGTTCAGCTGGAGATCGCGCTCGTGCTGCAGTGCCGTGTGGAACATGCACTGCGTCGACATGACCCGGCCGGAGCGGATCTCGTCCGCGGTCCGGTTCGACATCAGGGTGACCTCGTAGCCGTGCGACTGGAGGCCGAGGGCGAGCTGGAGACCGGCCTGGCCGGCCCCCACGACGAGTATCTTCCGCATGCGGTGGTGGCTCCTAAGGGTTCAGAAGATCTACCCGGTGCTACTCGGGAGTTTCGTCCAGCGCGTGGGCGACCAGGGACAGCAGCGTCTCGATGGCCGAGATCCGACGGCGGGCGTCCATGATCATTACAGGTATGCGCGGCGGGATCGTCAACGCCTCCCGCACGTCCTCGGGCTCGAAGCGCTCGCTGCCGTCGAAGTGGTTGACCGCGACGACGTACGGCAGCCCGCAGCTCTCGAAGTAGTCCAGCGCCGGGAAGCAGTCCTTCAGGCGCCGGGTGTCCGCGAGGACGACGGCACCGATCGCGCCGCGCACCAGGTCGTCCCACATGAACCAGAACCGCTGCTGGCCCGGCGTGCCGAACAGGTAGAGCACCAGGTCGTCGTCGAGCGTGATGCGGCCGAAGTCCATGGCCACGGTGGTGGTCAGCTTGCCGGGCGTGGCGGTGAGGTCGTCGGTCTCCTCGCTCGCCTCGGTCATCAGCGCCTCGGTCTGCAGGGGCGTGATCTCCGAGACGGCGGTGACCAGCGTGGTCTTGCCGACGCCGAAACCGCCCGCCACGACTATCTTCGTCGCGATGGGGGCCCGGCTGCGGTCCGTCTGCCAGGACCGCGGCTGCTCCTCCTCTTCGAGGAGCGGGTTGACGCCGGTGGCGTCAGAGACGGCGTAGTCCACTCAGCACCCTTTCCAGCAGAGCGCGGTCCGGGCGGCCGACGCCGTGCCCGGTACCGGTTCCGTACACACGGATCTTTCCCTGGTCCGCGAGGTCGCTGAGCAGGACCCGGACCACGCCGAGCGGCATCTTCAGCAGCGCGGCGATCTCGGCCACCGTCCGCATACGGCGGCACAGTTCGACGATGGCCTGCATCTCGGGCATCACCCGGGTGCTGAGGGAACCATTCGTCAGTTCCTTGCGCTCCTCCGGGGCCTCAAGGGCGGCCACGAAGGTCTCCACCAGCAGGACGTGGCCGAAACGGGTACGGCCGCCGGTGAGGGAGTAGGGGCGGACGCGGGCGGGTTTTCGGTCGCCGCCGCGTACCGGGAGGTTCTGCCCGCGGTTCTTCGGCGCGCTGCTCATCGGCCGCTCCTCGTCGCGTCGGCCTCAAGGGACTTGCGCAGCTCGGTGCGCAGTTCGGGGGTGAGGACGTGGCCGGCGCGGCCCACGAACAGTGCCATGTGATATGCCACCACGCTCATGTCGCACTCCGCGCTGCCGTGCACGCCCAGCAGTGAGCCGTCGCTGATCGACATCACGAAGAGGCTGCCCTCGTCCATCGCGACCATCGTGTGCTTGACCGGGCCGAAGTCCATCAGCCGGGCGGCACCGACGGTCAGGCTGCCGATGCCGGAGACGACGGTGGCGAGGTCGGCCGAGGAGCCGCGGGGGCCCTTGCGCTTCTCGCCCCGTGTCTCGCGGGCCTCCTGGTTCCGGCTGGTGTCCGAGGAGAGCAGGAGCAGTCCGTCGGAGGAGACCACGGCGACGGACTGGATCCCGGGCACCTCCTCGACGAGGTTGCTCAGCAGCCAGTGCAGGTTGCGGGCCTCACTGCTCAGTCCGAAGGTACTGGGCGCGGTCAACTGCTTGCCTCCTCGGATGTGCCCCCCGTGGCTTCTTCGGATACGGCTGTTCCGGGTACGGCCCGTACGGTGCTCGGCACCTGGTTCTGGCCGGTCTGCTCGGCGATCTCCGCCTCGACGTCACGCCGTCCGGCGTCGGCTCCCCGGCGGAAGCCGCCGAGCCTGCGGCGGAGGGCGTCCGCGTCGACGCCGGTGCTGCGCTGGCGGGGTGCCGGGGCGGGGGCGGTGATCCTGGGGGTGCGCTTGGGGAGGCCCTTGCTGGTGACCTCGTCCTCGGCGTCACCGTCGTCTTCGGCCTCGGCGGTCGTGGGCAGGGGCAGCGGGCGGGAGAGCTCTTCGGCTATGCCGAAGTCGTTCCCACCCGTACCACCCGTGCGGGCAGCCAGGTCGGGTGCGGGTGGCCCCGGTGGGGCGTACTCGCCGTCGGCGGCCGCGGGTTGCGGACGCGCGTGCTGCTCGGCGTCCACGGACTGCGGCCTGGGCCAGTCGTCGTCCTCGCCCCGTCGGCGCCGCGGCCGGTCCTCGTCCTCGGCACCCGGCGACCCGGGCCAGTCGTCACCCTCGACCCGCCGGCGCCGCGGCCGGATCCCGGCGTCGGCGGGGTGCGTCCGCTCCTCGGCGGCACCGGCCTGCGTCCGCTCCTCGCCGGGAACGGTCCGTGGCTGCGGCTGGGTCTCCTCGGTCGGCTGGGGACCTTGTTCCGTGAGCGGGACCAGCAGTTCCATCGTGGTCTCGGCGAGCGTCTCCGCCGGTGCCTTCGGCCGCGCCGTCGGCTCGGCGTCCTGGGCCTTCGGCGCCGGCGCCTGCTCGTGGGCGGGCTGCTCGTCGGCCCGCCGTACCGCGTTCTCCGCCAGCGTCACCAGCGGGTCGCCGGACGCCGAGCGGCCGTACAGGACGTTGGAGTTGACCTCGGCGTCCGCGCCGGGGAGGGAGTAGGCGTGGGCGCCGCCCGAGGCCGTCGCGGGTGAGGGGACCGCGGTCCGCGGGGCCTGGGCCAGCAGCGGCTGGGGCAGGACCACGACCGCCGCCACCCCGCCCTGCTTCTGCTCGCGCAGCTGGACGCGGACGCCGTGCCGGTGGGCGAGGCGGGCCACCACGTAGAGGCCGAGACCGAGACCGCCCTCGCCCTCCTGGTCGTAGGGCGACTCGGGGTCGAACTCGGCGAGGCGGCCGTTGAGGCGGACCATGCGGTCGGCGGTCATGCCGATGCCCTCGTCCTGGACGGAGAGCATGACCTCGCCGCTCTCCAGCAGCCAGCCGGAGATCTCGACGGGGACGTCGGGCGGGGAGGACGCGGTGGCGTTCTCCATGAGCTCGGCCAGGAGGTGGGAGAGGTCGTCGGCCGCGAAACCGGCCACGTGCGCGTGCGGGGGCAGGGCGGCGATCCGGACCCGCTCGTAGCGCTCGATCTCGCTGACCGCGGCCCGGACGACGTCCACCAGCGGGATCGGGCCCGCGTGCTGCTGGACGTGTTCGGTGCCGGCGAGGACCAGGAGGTTCTCGCTGTGGCGGCGCATGACCGTGGCGAAGTGGTCGAGCTTGAAGAGGGTCGACAGGCGTTCGGGGTCCTGCTCGCGCTCCTCCAGGGTCTCGATCACGGCGAGCTGACGCTCCACCAGGCCGAGCGTGCGCAGCGCCAGGTTGACGAACGTGCCGCCGATGCTGGAGCGCAGCCGCTCCAGCTGGGCGGCGGCGTCGGTGACCTCGGCGCGCAGCTCCTCGCGGGCGTCGGCCATCTTCTGGCGCTGGCCGACCAGGTGCTTGCGGTCGGTCTCCAGGGTGGCGATGCGGTCGTAGAGTGCGGCGGCGTGCGCGTGCAGGGCGTTGACGGAACGGACGACCTGGGCGAACTCGTCGTTGCGGCCGGTGAAGGTGATCGGTTCCTCGGTGCGCGGGTCCTCGGCCCCGGCGAGGCGGGCCGAGCCCCGGCGGAGCACCGAGAGGGGGCGCGTGAGGGAGCGGGCCATGGCCGTCGCGATGCCGACGGCGACCAGCATCAGGGCGCCGAGCACCGCGATGCGGATCTCCAGCGCGTTGACGTCGTCGTCGCGGAGCGCCGCGAGGTCCTTGGTGCGGTGGTCGTAGAGGGCCGACTCCACGCCCCTCATCAGGTCGACCCGGGCGGACAGCGCCGTGTCCAGCTTCTTGGTGCCGGTGGCGAGGTCGCCGTCGGAGAAGGTCGGCTGGTCGGTGAGGGCGGCCAGGTACTTGTCGGCGTCGTTGACGTCACCGCCGGTGACCGTGGAGTCGTACGAGTCGACCGCGGCCTTGGGCGCGGTGTCGCGGAAGTCGGCGAGGGCCGCGTCGGCGCGCAGCCTGGCCTGCTGGGCGGCGGCGCTGAGCGCGTCGCGCTGCTTCCTGTCGGCGCCGGAGGTGGTGGTGCTGGTGACGGGCAGACCGGTGAGGGGGCTGATCGTGGTCTGGGTGGTGCTGGGGATGTTCAGGGCGGCCAGCAGGAGGCCCCTGGCCGCGGCGGACTGCTGGACGGCGGAGTCGAGTTCGGCGAGCGCGTAGGCGCCGGAGCCGGCCCTGGGGGGCATCTGCTCGGCCAGTTGTTCGGCGAGCCGGTGCAGTTCGGTGATGGTCGCCGAGTACGCCTGGTGCGCTGCGAGGGCGGTGCTCTTGCCGGTGAGGGCGGAGCGGCGGACGGCGGCGATGCCGTCGAGGTCGGTGCGGAGCCAGCCGGGGACGTCGGTGTCCGCGCGGAGGTCCTCGACCTGGCGGTCGACGCGGGCGCTGCGGTCCTCGGAGGGCGCCTTGGACTCGGGGCGGCCGGCCGCGATGTAGGAGGTGACCTCGTCGCGCTCGTCGGCGAGCGAGTTGGCGAGGGCCAGCGCGTCCTGGGTGCGGCCGGACAGGGTCACCAGGTCCTGGGAGTCGCTCAGCTGCCCCGAGGCGGTGAGCAGGGCGGGTGCTCCGGCGCCCGCGATCGCCGCGGCGACCACGGCCACGGCCACGATCAGCCGGGTGCGGACGTGCTTGGGGCGGCCGGTGCCCATGGGAGCCGCGGCGCCCGTTTCGGAGGCCGTCTTCTTGCCTGTGCGCCGAGGCCGCGTCTTCTGCACCGGTGCTCGCATTCCTGAACTCGTGTACCCAAGGGGTTGGGTGGCACCCCGTCATATCCCCGGCATTCGGTGCCAAGTGGTGCGTGCACCCGTCTTGTACGGTCCCCGACCCTCCCAGCGCCGATGGGCGGTGGTCTCACATCACTCCACCCGCCACCCGAAGGAGTGAACATCGGAGGGGAGTTGGCGGGCAAGTTCCGGCGGACTGTGCGGGACCCTTTTCCGGCTGGCCGGTTGGACGCGGACGGCAGGCTTTGACAGGATTCGCCACCGCAGCTTCCGGGAGTACGTCATTCCACCCCAAAACAGGCGGCTGACCTGCGGTGCCGCGCCAATTCCGGGGTGGTTGCCAGCCTTTGGTGAAGCCTGTGGAGGGGTCGTGCAGACTGGCCGAATGCGTACTGAAGTCGTTTCGGAACCCGGCGCCCGCGACCGCCCCAACGAGGACTTCGCCGGTGTCGGACTCCCCGCCTCGGGGCAGGGGGGTTGCGTGATCGTCCTGGACGGGGTCACCCCACCGCGGGACGGCACCGGGTGTCTGCATTCCGTCCACTGGTTCACCGCACGGCTGGGCGGGGCCCTGACCGAACTGACCGTTTCGCGAGGAGATCTGACGCTGCGGGAGATCCTCGAACAGGCGATCGCACGCACAGCCGCCGCACATGGTGGCACCTGTGACCTTTCTCACCCGCGCACCCCTCAGGCGACGGTCGTACTGACCCGCTGGTCCGCGGAGACCGTGGAGTTCCTCGTCCTGTCCGACTCGGCGCTGCTCCTGAGGTCGCCCGACGGCACGGTCACCCCGGTCCTGGACGACCGGCTCGACCGGGTGCCGCGCGCCTCGCTGGCCTCGGACGCGATCGCCGACGCCACGGTCCGCAACAAGGAGGGCGGCTTCTTCACGGCCGCCGCCGATCCCTCGGTGGCCGCCCGCGCGGTCACCGGGACGGTGCCCCGCGCCGAGGTCCGGGCGCTGGCCGCGCTCACGGACGGGGCGACCCGCTGGACGGAGAAGTTCCGGGAGGGCGACTGGACGGCCCTCCTCGACGTCGTGCGCAAGGAGGGCGCGCAGGCGCTGGTCGGCCGGGTGCGGGAGCTGGAGGCGGCCGACCGGGAGGAGCGGGTGTTCCTGCGGCGGAGCAAGACGCACGACGACGCGACGGTGGTGTACGTCGAGCTGTGAGGCACCGGGCGGCCCCAGGGCCCCCATGGCCCCCCGGACGGGCGGCCCGGTGGCGGCTCGGTCGCGGCTCGGGGGGCCCGGGGAGCCCGGGAGCCCGTGGAGCCCCGGAGCCCGTGGAGCCCGCAGGCCGGAGGCCGGAGGCCAGGGTCCCGGAGGCCCGGGGAGCCCAGAGGCCCGGGAGCCCGTGGAGCCCGCAGGCCAGGGTCCCGGAGGCCCGGGGAGCCCGGAGGCCTGGAGGGGCGCTACTTCTCCATGACGCCGTTCAACTGGCTCAGCAGTCGGGCCAGTTCCGCGACCTCGGTGCGGTCCCAGTGGGCGAGCTGACGGACGTAGCGGCCACGGCGAGCCTCGCGGACCGTGCCGACGCGGCGCCGGCCCTCGTCGGTGAGGGCGACCAGCCAGGCCCGCCCGTCGGCCGGGTCGGGCTCCCGGGCGATCAGGCCGAGCTCCTCCAGGGCGCGCAGCTGGCGGGACATGGTGGCCTTGCCGACGCCGACGTAGGCGGCCAGTTCGGTGGCGCGCTGGCCGCCGCACTCGTCGAGCCGTACGAGCAGTCCGTACGCGGCGGACTCCAGGTCGGGGTGGACCTCACGGGCCATCTCGCCCTGGCTGGCCCGGGCGCGGCGCAGCAGCACCGTCAACTCGCGCTCCAGGGCCAGGAACTCCTGGTCCGCGCCGCTCGGCGTCAACCCGGTGGCGGCGCGCCGTTCGACGCCTTCTTCGTCCTCGTGCACGTCAGCACCCCTGATCGGTTTCGCAGTCCTGAAAGTTTCCGTCAAACCCCGTCATCGCCGCAGCTCGCCAAGTATTCCGCAGGCGTAGACCAACGACAGCCTCCGGACCCCCTTCCCCGGGGGTCCGGCCGGTGCGTAGCGTCTGGATCCAGGCAATTGCTGGCATGCCCACGCCATTCGGTGGCGTCGTGCCGTGTGACACTGCGTCGTGTCGCGCCGCGCTGACCGACCGCCTCTGGCATATCTGGGACCCCACCTCACCCCACGGAGGCACGTCATGCCCGTACACAGACCCGCCCCCACACTCCTGACCGGCCTGCTGGCGCTGCTGCTCGCGGCGCTCTGCCCGGCCCCCGCCCACGCCGACGCGTCCGGCCCGGCCCGCGGCTCGGCGTACATGGGCATCGGCGTCCTGGCCCACGACGGCCAGAACGGCACGCCCAGGACCGGCCTCGCCACCCAGACCGAAGGCGTCGACGTCGCCAGCTACCAGGGCGACGTCAACTGGTCGACCCTGCTCGGCAGCGGGGTCAGATGGGCGTACTCCAAGGCGACGGAAGGCACGTACTACACGAACCCGTCCTTCGCCCAGCAGTACAACGGCTCCTACGACGTCGGCATGATCCGCGGCGCCTACCACTTCGCGACCCCGGACACCGCGGGCGGCGCCGCCCAGGCCGACTACTTCGTCGACCACGGCGGCGGCTGGTCGAAGGACGGCCGGACCCTTCCCGGCGTCCTCGACATCGAGTGGAACCCGTACGGCGCCGCCTGCTACGGCAAGTCCAAGAGCGGGATGGTCACCTGGATCACCGACTTCCTGAACCGGTACAAGGCCCGCACCGGCCGGGCCGCCGTCATCTACACGGCGACCAGCTGGTGGACCGACTGCACCGGCAACTACGGCGGGTTCGCCTCCGCCAACCCGCTCTGGATCGCCCGCTACGCCTCGGAGGTCGGCACGCTGCCGGCCGGCTGGTCGACGTACACGATGTGGCAGTACACGTCGACCGGGCCGACGGTCGGGGACCACGACAAGTTCAACGGGGCCCTCGACCGGGTGGTGGCGCTGGCCAACGGCTAGGCGGTTCTGCAGCGCCCCCGACGGGGCGCTGGGGGTACCCCCGGCCGAAGGCTGCAGGACGAACTGCGCGACCAGCCACGACGGCGCCGCGGACGAATAACGGCGCACGGCACGAAGGCCCGGGCCCCCTCGCGGGGACCCGGGCCTTCTTCTGCATCCGGCAGCGTCCGTCACGCCGCTACCGGAACCTCCGGCGCCGCGCCGTTCACGGCGGGCGCGAGCGCCAGCTCCAGGACCTGGCGGACGTCGGTCACGGCGTGGACGTCGAGCTTGTCCAGCACCTCGGCCGGGACGTCGTCCAGGTCGGCCTCGTTGCGCTTCGGGATGATGACGGTCGTCACCCCGGCGCGCTGGGCGGCGAGCAGCTTCTGCTTCACGCCGCCGATGGGCAGCACCCGGCCGGTCAGCGAGACCTCGCCGGTCATCGCCACGTCCGTGCGGACCAGCCGCCCGGAGAGCAGCGACGCGAGGGCCGTCGTCATCGTGACGCCGGCGCTCGGGCCGTCCTTCGGCACCGCGCCCGCCGGGAAGTGGATGTGCACGCCCCGGTCCTTCAGGTCACCGACCGGGAGTTCCAGTTCGGCGCCGTGCGAGCGGAGGAAGGACAGGGCGATCTGCGCGCTCTCCTTCATGACGTCACCCAGCTGGCCGGTGAGGGTCAGACCCGCCGCGCCCGTCTCCGGGTCGGCGAGGGACGCCTCGACGAACAGGACGTCACCGCCCGCTCCCGTGACCGCGAGGCCCGTCGCCACACCCGGGACCGCGGTGCGGCGCTCGGCCGGGTCCTGGGCGGACTCGGGCACGTGGTGCGGCCGGCCGATCAGGGCCCGCAGGTCCTCGTCCCTGATGGTGAACGGCAGCTCCCGCTCGCCCAGTTCGTGCTGGGCCGCGACCTTGCGCAGCAGCCGGGCGATCGACCGCTCCAGGGTGCGGACGCCCGCCTCGCGGGTGTACTCGCCGGCGAGCTTGCGCAGCGCGCTCTCGTCGAGGGTCACCTCGTCCTCGGCGAGCCCCGCCCGCTCCAGCTGGCGCGGGAGCAGGTGGTCACGGGCGATGACGACCTTCTCGTCCTCGGTGTAGCCGTCGAGGCGGACCAGCTCCATACGGTCGAGCAGGGCCTCCGGGATGGCCTCCAGGACGTTGGCGGTGGCGAGGAAGACGACGTCGGACAGGTCGAGCTCGACCTCCAGGTAGTGGTCGCGGAAGGTGTGGTTCTGCGCCGGGTCGAGGACTTCGAGCAGGGCCGCGGCCGGGTCGCCGCGGAAGTCGGAGCCCACCTTGTCGATCTCGTCGAGCAGGACGACCGGGTTCATCGAACCGGCCTCCTTGATGGCCCGGACGATCCGGCCGGGCAGCGCACCGACGTACGTACGGCGGTGGCCGCGGATCTCGGCCTCGTCCCGGACGCCGCCGAGGGCGACCCGGACGAACTTGCGGCCCATCGCATGGGCGACCGACTCACCGAGCGAGGTCTTGCCGACACCGGGCGGGCCGACGAGCGCCAGCACGGCACCGCCGCGACGACCGCCGATGACCCCGAGTCCGCGGTCGCTGCGGCGCTTGCGCACCGCCAGGTACTCGGTGATCCGCTCCTTCACGTCCTCCAGGCCCGCGTGCTCGGCGTCCAGGATCGCCTTGGCGCCCTGGATGTCGTACGCGTCCTCGGTCCGCTCGTTCCACGGCAGTTCGAGGACGGTGTCCAGCCAGGTGCGGATCCACGAGCCCTCGGGCGACTGGTCGCTGGACCGCTCCAGCTTGTCGACCTCCTTGAGGGCGGCCTCGCGGACCTTCTCCGGCAGGTCGGCGGCCTCCACGCGGGCGCGGTAGTCGTCGGACTCCTCGCCGTCCTTGGCGGCGTCGCCGTTCAGCTCGCGCAGCTCCTTGCGGACCGCCTCCAGCTGGCGGCGGAGCAGGAACTCGCGCTGCTGCTTGTCGACGCCCTCCTGGACGTCCTTGGCGATGGTCTCCGCCACGTCCTGCTCGGCGAGGTGGTCGCGCAGGTGCTGGGTGGCCAGCTTCAGGCGGGCGACCGCGTCCACGGTCTCCAGCAGCTCGATCTTCTGCTCGGTGGTCAGGAAGGGCGAGTAACCGGAGTTGTCGGCGAGCTGGGAGACGTCGTCGATGGCCTGCACCCGGTCCACGACCTGCCAGGCGCCGCGCTTGCGCAGCCAGGCGGTGGCGAGGGCCTTGTACTCCTTGACCAGTTCGGTGACATGACCGGGCACCGGGTCCGGGACGTTCTCGTCGACGCGGGTGCCCTCGACCCACAGGGCGGCACCCGGGCCGGTGGTACCGGCGCCGATGCGCACCCGGTAACGGCCGCGGATCAGCGCGCCCGGGTCGCCGTCGGCCAGGCGGCCGACCTGCTCCACAGTGCCGAGCACACCGGTGCCCGGGTAGGTCCCGTCCACCCGCGGCACCAGCAGCACCCTGGGCTTGCCCGGCTCGGTGCGGGCGGCGGCCTGCGCGGCCTCCACGGCGGCGCGTACATCAGGGTCCTTCAGGTCCAGCGGGACCACCATCCCGGGCAGCACGACCTCGCCGTCGAGAGGCAGCACAGGGAGGGTGAGTGATGCGGACGTCGAAGCCATGATCTCCCCTTCGGCAGTCAACTTGAGCTATGCCGACTCAATGTTTAGGAGCCCAGAAATGTTCCCATGCATATGTTCGCTCTGAGCGATCGAGTGCCGACCTGGCCGAACACGGTCCCGCGCCCGTGAAAACAGTTGCTCCGCGCGGGCTCATTCCCCGTACGGTCGGCCGGTGACCGACACCGACCTCGACGCGGCCCTGCTCGCCGCCTACGACGCCCAGATGCGCGCCGTCCAGCCCGTCCCCGCGCCCGGCATCACCTACGAGCACGACGGTCCCGTCCTGCGGGTGGTGGGCCAGCACCGCGGCTTCGTGACCGGGCCGCGCGACTGGGGCGGGGTGCGCGGCCCCGAACTGGACGCGCTGATCGCCCGGCAGCGGGACTTCTTCGCGGCGCGCGGCGAGGCCGTGGAGTGGAAGACGCGCGGGCACGACGACCCGGCGGATCTCCCCGACCGGCTGCGCGCGGCGGGCTTCGTGCCCAGGCCGCGGGAGACGGTCGTGACCGCCCTGGTCGAGGAGCTGGCCGTGGCCGCGCCCGCCCTGCCGCCGGGCGTCACCCTGCGCCGGGTCACCGCCGACGCGGACCTGGACCGGATCGCCGCGCTGGAGACCGCGGTGTGGGGCGAGGACATGTCGTGGCTCGCCGGCTACCTGAGGGGCCGGCTCACGGTCGCCCCCGACGAGAACGAGGTGTTCGTGGCCGAGGCCGCCGGGGAGGTCGTCTCGGCCGCCTGGGTGGCCTTCCGCCCCGGCACGGACTTCGCCATGCTGCTGGGCGGCTCCACCCTGGCCGAGTGGCGCGGCAAGGGCATCTACCGCGCACTGGTCGCCCTGCGAGCGACCCGAGCGGCAGCCAGGAACGCCCCCTACCTCCTCGTGGAGGCCTCGTCCGACAGCGCCCCGATCCTCCAACGGCTGGGCTTCAGGACCCTCACCACAACGACCCCGTACGTCTGGACCCCGGCCCGCTGAAGCGCCCCGTAAGGGGCGCGGGGAACTGCGCGACCAGCCACAACGCACCGGCACCCGACTTCCCGACCGCCCCTCCCCGACGTTGAACCCCCAGCCAACTCAAGCGCCCCGCAAGGGGCGCGGGGAACTGCGCGACCAGCCACGACGCACCGGCACCCGGCTTCCTGACGGCCTGCCACAACGGCGCAGCCCCCGCCGGTCCGGCACCGCCGAACAACGACGTCGGGGCTGAGCGCCGTTGCGGCGGAAAGAGATTGCGGCACCGCCCCACCACCGCCACACAACTCACAGGAAAAGACCCGAAACTGCCGCCGGACGGGCAGGACAAGGCAGTACACAACGCGGCTCGGGGGACACATGGACGAGAAGGAGCCGGCGGCCAAGCACCACGGCACGGCGTGCCGTGGTGACCGGCGCCGCCGTCGTCGCGGCGCGGCTGAGCGCTTAGGGGGCCATGGGGACGGCGCCGGCCAGGGCCAGGGCCTGGACCCGCTCCCGCCGCCAGCGCCGGACCAACGGCCAGAGCCCGGTGCCGATGCCCAGCGAGATCAGGTGCCCCCAGTTGGTCATCGGGTCCTGGAAGGCGATGAGGTCGGTGACGAGGCTGTAGCCGACCAGGGCGAGCAGCGGCCAGCGCACCCAGGGGGCGAGGAGGCCGGAGAGCGCGCCGATGCTGGCGGCCACGCCGAAGCTGATGCCGTAGTCGAGGCGGTGCAGCGAGGTGTCGGGAAGGTGGCCGGCCAGGACCGCGAGGCCGACCGGGACCTCGGTCGCGAGGGTGGCGAGGACATGGCCGGCCAGGAAGACGAAAATCGCGCGGGCACCGCCTATCCGCCGCTCCAGTGCGGTCAGGACGAGCACGAAGGCAAACGCGTACGGCGACAGCAGCCCGCCCGCGATCCACAGCGCG
Source organism: Streptomyces sp. NPDC001507 (assembly GCF_042894765.1). Lineage (NCBI taxonomy): Bacteria > Bacillati > Actinomycetota > Actinomycetes > Kitasatosporales > Streptomycetaceae > Streptomyces > Streptomyces sp. NPDC001507. Next base: position 456,526 of record NZ_JBIAVV010000005.1, on the reverse strand, counting down.
CTGGCCAGCAGGACGAAGACCGGGGTGCGCAGCAGGTGGGCGACGTCGGTGCTGGAGTCCTGGTAGACCGCGTACAGCAGACCGGGGCTTGCCCAGCTCGCGAAGAGCGAGGTGAGGGCCAGGACCGCCGTGTAGGCGAAGGTGACGGGGGTGCCGGTGGGGCTGGGGAGGAGCCGCCAGGGCAGCACGCGCCACTGGTGCGCGGGGAGGGCGGTGCGCGGGAGCCCCGGGGCCGGCGCCGCGGCCGGGCCCCGCTGGCGGGGCACGCCGTCGAGGAGTGCGGCGACGTCCCCGGCAGGAAGGGGCTCGGGCGTGGGCGTCGATGCGACCCTCGCGGTCCGTTCCACGGTGAGGCGCTCCTTCCGTTTCACCCCACCTTTCGTGGTCCCACGAACCGCTGTCTATGACCGAGGCCACCCACGGAACGATTCAAAGGATTTTCTGAAGAACCAAGAGGGGTCAGGAGGAACCATACGAGCCGCTTCCCGTCATCCGCGGGCGCGAAGCGCCGGGCGGCCCCTCGAACGGGTGACACCCGGGCGGCTGCCCGGCACCCGTAATTCGGGTGGCCGCAAAGCCCTGTTGGGGCAGGATGGCCGCCATGACGACCTCGGCCTCCGCACCCGACAGCCGCCCGGTGGTCCTGGACCGGCGCGACGGACCGTACGGCGAGGTGGTGCTGCGCCGGCACGGCGGACACCTGCAGATCATCGCCAACGGCTGCTTCCTGATGGACACCTCCGACGGACGCTCGGAACGGTTGCTGGTGGACGCCGCGTTCCGGGCGCTGGACGGACGGAGCGAGCCGGCGGTGCTGATCGGCGGGCTGGGCGTCGGGTTCTCGCTCGCCCGTGCCGCGCAGGAGCCCCGCTGGGGACGGATCACGGTCGTCGAGCGGGAGACGGCGGTCGTCGGCTGGCACCGGGACGGTCCGCTCGCCGCGGTCTCCGGCCGCGCGTTCGCCGATCCGCGCACGGTGATCGTCGAGAGCGATCTCGTCACTTACGTCAATGAGACATCGGACACGTTCGACGCCCTGTGCCTGGACATCGACAACGGCCCCGGCTGGACCGTCGACGAGGGCAACGAAGGGCTCTACTCACCGGCCGGACTCGCAGGCTGCGCAAGGGTGTTGAGGCCCGGCGGGGTACTTGCCGTATGGTCGGCGCAGCCCTCTGCGGAATTCGAGGGAACCTTGCGGAATGCCGGTTTCCAACGGGTGCGTACCGAAGAGATCCCGGTTGCCCGGGGCGTTCCGGACGTCGTTCACCTTGCCGTCCGCCCTGGATAGCGAGTGCGCCTCCTGTCCCCGTAATGTGCATCCCTGACGCGGATCATTCAAGCGTCAATCGCAGTCATGGGATCACCCCACTGGTTCCGGAAAGCACACAGGGGCGGGCGATGGAGCAGACACACACCTCCCACAACGGCACGGCGACGGCCACTCAGGGCGCCCAGCGCCGGGTTCTGGTCGTCGAGGACGATCCCACGATCGTCGACGCCATCGCGGCCCGTCTGCGCGCCGAGGGGTTCCTCGTGCAAACAGCGGGCGACGGTCCGGCGGCCGTCGACACCGCCGAGGCCTGGCAGCCCGACCTGCTGATCCTCGACATCATGCTGCCCGGCTTCGACGGTCTGGAGGTCTGCCGGCGCGTGCAGGCCGCCCGCCCGGTGCCGGTGCTCATGCTCACCGCGCGGGACGACGAGACCGACATGCTGGTCGGCCTCGGGGTCGGCGCCGACGACTACATGACCAAGCCGTTCTCCATGCGGGAACTGGCGGCACGCGTGCACGTGCTGCTGCGGCGGGTGGAGCGGGCGGCCATCGCGGCCTCCACGCCCCGCTCCGGCATCCTGCGCCTCGGCGAGCTGGAGATCGACCACGCACAGCGCCGGGTCCGGGTGCGCAGCGAGGACGTGCACCTGACCCCCACTGAGTTCGACCTCCTGGTGTGCCTGGCCAACACCCCGCGCGCGGTGCTCTCACGTGAGCAGCTGCTCGCCGAGGTGTGGGACTGGGCGGACGCCTCCGGCACCCGCACGGTCGACAGCCACATCAAGGCGCTGCGCCGGAAGATCGGCGCCGAGCGGATCCGCACCGTGCACGGTGTGGGCTACGCGCTGGAGACCCCGACGCCATGAGCGCCGGGCCGGCCGGACCAAGAGGCCCCGGGGGTCCCGGGGGCCCGGGGGGCTCCGGGGAGGAGCCCTGGGGCGGTGTACGTCCGTTCTCGATCAAGACCAAGCTGGGCGCGCTGGTCGTCGTCTCGGTCCTGATCACCACCGGTCTGTCGATCGTCGCGGTGCACACCAAGACGGAGCTGCGCTTCATCACGGTCTTCTCGATGATCGCCACACTGCTGATAACGCAGTTCGTGGCGCATTCGCTCACCGCGCCGCTGGACGACATGAACGCGGTGGCCCGGTCGATATCGCAGGGCGACTACACGCGCCGGGTGCGCGAGAACCGCCGGGACGAGCTGGGCGACCTGGCCGAGACGATCAACGTCATGGCCGACGAGCTGGAGGCCCAGGACCGCCACCGCAAGGAGCTGGTCGCGAACGTCTCGCACGAGCTGCGCACGCCCATCGCGGGACTGCGGGCCGTCCTGGAGAACGTCGTCGACGGGATCGCCGAGCCGGACACCGAGACCATGCGCACGGCCCTGAAGCAGACCGAGCGCCTCGGCCGGCTCGTGGAGACCCTCCTCGACCTGTCCCGGCTCGACAACGGCGTGGTCCCCCTGCGCCAGCGCCGCTTCGAGGTGTGGCCGTACCTCTCGGGCGTGCTCAAGGAGGCCAACATGGTCGCCGGGGCGCGCGGGGGCATGGCCTCGGGCTCGGGGAACCACACGCGCAAGGACGTCCATCTGCACCTCGACGTCTCGCCGCCCGAGCTGACCGCGCACGCCGATCCGGAGCGCATCCACCAGGTTGTGGCGAACCTCATCGACAACGCGGTCAAGCACAGCCCGGCGCACGGCCGGGTGACCGTGCGGGCGCGGCGCGGGCCGCAGCCGGAGTCGCTCGAGCTGGAGGTCCTGGACGAGGGCCCCGGCATTCCGCGCTCGGAGTGGCACCGCGTCTTCGAGCGCTTCAACCGCGGCGCGGTACGGCGACCGCACGGTCCGGGCAGCGACGGCGGCACCGGGCTGGGCCTGGCGATCGCCCGGTGGGCGGTGGATCTGCACGGCGGCCGGATCGGCGTGGCCGAATCCGACCGGGGCTGCAGGATTATCGTCACCCTCCCGGGGCTTTCATCCATTCCAAGTTGACGTAAAGTTCGAACCGGAGCCTCAAGATCCATCTGCGCTCGGCACGGCCGTCCGCGCAGCCGGACACGTGTGATCAGGTGCGGCCCCCGCGCATGTCGCGCGGGGGTTCGGCGTGAGGCGGTCGCCGGTCCGGCGGAGCCATGCCCGGTTCAGTCCCTGCGTAACGCAACCACGCTTGTTTCCCGCCATATCAAGCCCTGAAACACAGTTTTCGATGTGACTTACGCGACGATGAACCGGCCCGACCTGACCTTCGCGGTCTTGGAGGCGTAGCCTTTATTCCCGCTGTCCATAACCTTGTGAAGCGGAAGAGGGCGGTTGCCGCCGTGTCGCCACAGTCCCCCAGTAACTCGAGCATCTCGACCGACGCAGACCAAGCGGGCAAGAACCCCGCAGCCGCGTTCGGACCGAACGAGTGGCTCGTCGACGAGATCTATCAGCAGTACCTCCAGGACCCGAATTCGGTAGACCGAGCCTGGTGGGACTTCTTTGCCGACTACAAGCCGGGAGCGCCCGCCGCCTCGGCTCCGGCGGGTACCGCGGCCGCGGGGGCCGCGGGCACCACCTCCACGCCCGCGCCGGCCCAGCCGGCGGCTCCGGCGCCCGCCGCGGCCGCCCCGGCCGCCCAGACGCCCGCCGCGCCCGCTCCGGCCGCGCCTGCCGCTCCGAAGGCCGCGGCGCCCGCCCCGGCGCCCGCGAAGCCCGCCGCCGCGCCGGCCCCGGCCGCCGCGAAGCCGGCCGCCGCCGCCAAGGCCGCCGCGCCCGCCGGCCAGGCCCCGGAGGGTCCCGAGCTGGTCACGCTGCGTGGTCCCGCCGCGGCCGTCGCGAAGAACATGAACGCCTCGCTGGAGCTGCCGACCGCCACCTCGGTCCGCGCGGTCCCGGTGAAGCTGCTCTTCGACAACCGGATCGTCATCAACAACCACCTGAAGCGCGCCCGGGGCGGGAAGATCTCCTTCACGCACCTGATCGGCTTCGCGATGGTCCAGGCGATCAAGGCCATGCCGTCGATGAACTGGTCGTTCGGCGAGAAGGACGGCAAGCCGACCCTGGTCAAGCCGGCCCACGTCAACCTGGGCCTGGCCATCGACCTGGTGAAGCCCAACGGCGACCGCCAGCTGGTCGTCGCGGCCATCAAGAAGGCCGAGACGCTGAACTTCTTCGAGTTCTGGCAGGCCTACGAGGACATCGTCCGTCGCGCCCGCGACAACAAGCTGACGATGGACGACTTCACCGGCGTCACGGTCTCCCTGACCAACCCCGGCGGCCTCGGCACCGTCCACTCGGTCCCGCGTCTGATGCCCGGCCAGTCGGTCATCATGGGCGTCGGCTCCATGGACTACCCGGCGGAGTTCCAGGGCACCAGCCAGGACACCCTGAACAAGCTCGGCATCTCGAAGGTCATGACGCTCACGTCGACCTACGACCACCGGGTCATCCAGGGCGCCGCCTCCGGCGAGTTCCTGCGCCAGGTCGCCAACCTGCTCCTCGGCGAGAACGGCTTCTACGACGACATCTTCGAGGCCCTGCGCATCCCCTACGAGCCGGTCCGCTGGCTGAGGGACATCGACGCCTCGCACGACGACGACGTCACCAAGGCCGCCCGCGTCTTCGAGCTGATCCACTCCTACCGGGTCCGCGGCCACGTCATGGCCGACACCGACCCGCTGGAGTACAAGCAGCGCAAGCACCCCGACCTGGACATCACCGAGCACGGCCTCACCCTGTGGGACCTGGAGCGCGACTTCGCGGTCGGCGGCTTCGCCGGCAAGTCGATGATGAAGCTGCGCGACATCCTCGGCGTGCTGCGCGACTCGTACTGCCGCACCACCGGCATCGAGTTCATGCACATCCAAGACCCCAAGCAGCGCAAGTGGATCCAGGACCGCGTGGAGCGCCCGCACTCCAAGATGGAGCGCGAGGAGCAGCTGCGGATCCTGCGCCGGCTGAACGCGGCGGAGGCCTTCGAGACCTTCCTGCAGACGAAGTACGTCGGCCAGAAGCGCTTCTCCCTGGAGGGCGGCGAGTCCGTCATCCCGCTGCTCGACGCCGTCCTGGACTCGGCCGCCGAGTCCCGCCTGGACGAGGTCGTCATCGGCATGGCCCACCGCGGCCGCCTGAACGTCCTCGCCAACATCGTCGGCAAGTCGTACGCGCAGATCTTCCGCGAGTTCGAGGGCAACCTCGACCCGAAGTCGATGCACGGCTCCGGCGACGTGAAGTACCACCTGGGCGCCGAGGGCACCTTCACCGGCCTGGACGGCGAGCAGATCAAGGTCTCGCTGGCCGCCAACCCGTCCCACCTGGAGACGGTCGACCCGGTCATCGAGGGCATCGCCCGCGCCAAGCAGGACATCATCAACAAGGGCGGCACGGACTTCACGGTCCTGCCGGTCGCGCTGCACGGCGACGCGGCCTTCGCGGGCCAGGGCGTGGTGGCCGAGACCCTGAACATGTCGCAGCTGCGCGGCTACCGCACCGGCGGCACGGTCCACATCGTCATCAACAACCAGGTGGGCTTCACCGCCGCCCCGGAGTCCTCGCGCTCCTCGATGTACGCGACGGACGTGGCCCGCATGATCGAGGCCCCGATCTTCCACGTGAACGGCGACGACCCGGAGGCGGTCGTGCGCGTCGCGCGCCTGGCCTTCGAGTTCCGCCAGGCGTTCAACAAGGACGTGGTGATCGACCTCATCTGCTACCGCCGCCGCGGTCACAACGAGTCGGACAACCCGGCCTTCACCCAGCCGCTGATGTACGACCTGATCGACAAGAAGCGCTCGGTGCGCAAGCTCTACACCGAGTCCCTGATCGGTCGCGGCGACATCACCCTGGAAGAGGCCGAGCAGGCCCTGCAGGACTACCAGGGCCAGCTGGAGAAGGTCTTCACGGAGGTCCGCGAGGCCACCGCCCAGCCGGCCGCCGCCCCCGCCCAGGAGCCGCAGGACGGCTTCCCGGTCGCCGTGCCGACCGCGATCTCCACGGAGGTCGTCAAGCGCATCGCCGAGTCCCAGGTCAACATCCCGGACTACTTCACCGTCCACCCGCGGCTGCTGCCGCAGCTGCAGCGCCGGGCGGCGATGATCGAGGACGGCACGATCGACTGGGGCATGGGCGAGACCCTGGCCATCGGCTCGCTGCTGATGGAGGGCACGCCGGTCCGGCTGTCCGGCCAGGACTCCCAGCGCGGCACCTTCGGCCAGCGCCACGCGGTCCTCATCGACCGGGAGACGGGCGCGGACTACACCCCGCTCCTCTACCTGTCCGAGGACCAGGCCCGCTACAACGTCTACAACTCGCTGCTCTCCGAATACGCGGTGATGGGCTTCGAGTACGGCTACTCGCTCGCCCGTCCGGACGCGCTGGTGATGTGGGAGGCGCAGTTCGGTGACTTCACCAACGGTGCCCAGTCGGTCATCGACGAGTACATCTCGGCGGCCGAGCAGAAGTGGGGCCAGACCTCCGGCGTCACGCTCCTGCTCCCGCACGGCTACGAGGGCCAGGGCCCGGACCACTCCTCGGCCCGCATCGAGCGCTTCCTCCAGCTGTGCGCGCAGAACAACATGACGGTCGCGATGCCGACCCTCCCGTCGAACTACTTCCACCTCCTGCGGTGGCAGGTGCACAACCCGCACCACAAGCCGCTGGTCGTCTTCACGCCGAAGTCGATGCTGCGCCTCAAGGCGGCGGCCTCGAAGGCGGAGGAGTTCACGAGCGGGCAGTTCCGCCCCGTCATCGGCGACGCCTCGGTCGACCCGGCCGCGGTCCGCAAGGTCGTCTTCTGCACTGGCAAGGTCTACTACGACCTGGAGGCCGAGCGGCAGAAGCGCGGCGTCACGGACACCGCGATCATCCGCCTCGAGCGCCTGTACCCGCTGCCGGGTGCGGAGCTCCAGGCCGAGGTCAACAAGTACCCGAACGCCGAGAAGTACCTGTGGACCCAGGAGGAGCCGGCGAACCAGGGTGCCTGGCCGTTCATCGCGCTCAACCTGATCGACCACCTGGACCTGGCGGTGGGCGCGGACGTCCCGGCCGGCGAGCGCCTGCGCCGCATCTCCCGCCCGCACTCTTCGTCCCCGGCGGTGGGTTCGGCCAAGCGCCACCAGGCCGAGCAGGAGCAGCTGGTGCGTGAGGTCTTCGAGGCGTAAGCCTCACCAGTACGCCGAAGGGCCCGGTTCCCGCCTCGGGGGCCGGGCCCTTCGGCGTCCGCCTAGGCTGGTAGACGCCCACCACCGGGCATCCACACAGGCAGGCAGCAGGAGAGCGACCCATGTACTTCACCGACCGGGGCATCGAGGAACTGGAGAAGCGGCGCGGAGAGGAAGAGGTCACCTTCGAGTGGCTCGCGGAACAGCTCCGCACCTTCGTCGACCTGAACCCCGACTTCGAGGTCCCGGTGGAGCGCCTGGCCACCTGGCTGGCCCGGCTGGACGACGAGGACGAGGAGTAGGCGCCCCTCGGAGGCGCGGCCCCCGGAGGCGACCTGCCCTGGGGGTTGCCCCGTCAGGGGCGCTGGGGGTACCCCCGGCCGAAGGCTGGGGGAGGAACTGCGCGACCAGCCCCCACCGGCCCGCGCCCTGAAACTGTCAGTCAGTCCCTGGGAAACACCGTCTCGTACGACAGCTCCAGCACCCCGTGCACCATCAGCACCGCCCCCACGGCCGCCCACCCCACGCTGCGCCGCCGCATCCCCCACGCGGCGGCCGGCAGCCCCACCGCCACCTCGGCCAGGGCCAGCCGGTGGGCCCGCGGCACGCACTCCGCGCTCTGCGCCTCAGCCTGCGGGGGCCGGGAGACGGCCCTGGATTCATCCGTCGACATGCACACAAGGTAAGCAATTCGTCCACTTATCGCCCGATATGCCACTCACTCGGACCCCGTCGACGGTCAACACCGCACCCAACCGGCCACACCCACGGGTGTCTTGACTTCCCGCGCCCGCGATATATCGTGTTTCATGGAAGACGCGATATGGCGCGAGCCGTGCATCGCGTTCGCGTCCATCGGCCGCACCCACCGGCCGCGTCCAGCCGTCGTGTCCGGCCCGAGGAGGTCCGCACCATGCCCAAGTCCGAGTGGTCCGTCGCCGAGCCCGAGAAGCTCGACTTCGACACCCCCGTCAGCGACCTGCACGTCCGCATCGTCAACGGAACAGTCAACGTCGTGGGCACCGACGAGGGTTCCACCCGCCTGGAGATCTCCCAGATCGAGGGCCCGCCCCTGGTCGTCACGCAGGAGGGCGGCACCCTCACGGTGGCCTACGAGGACCTGCCGTGGAAGGGCTTCCTCAAGTGGCTCGACCGCAAGGGCTGGCGGCGCAGCGCGGTCGTCTCCCTCGCCGTCCCGGCGGACACCCGCGTGGAGGTGGGCGTGGTGGGCGCGGCGGCCGTCGTCTCCGGGATCACCGGCACCTCGGTGGTCAAGGGTGTCACCGGCGACACCACCCTGGTCGGCCTCTCCGGCGAGGTCCGCGCGGACACGGTGTCGGGGAACCTGGAGGCCCAGGCCGTCACCGGCAACCTGCGGTTCAACTCCGTCTCCGGCGACCTGACCGTCGTCGAGGGCTCGGGCTCGGCCGTGCGCGCCGACTCGGTCAGCGGCTCCATGATCATCGACCTGGACCCGGACGGTCCGACCGACGTCCGGCTGACCAGCGTCTCCGGCGAGATCGCCATCCGGCTGCCACACCCGGCCGACGCCGAGGTCGAGGCCAACACCGCGAGCGGCACGATCTCCAACGCCTTCGACGGGCTGCGGGTGCACGGGCAGTGGGGCGCCCACAAGATCACCGGCCGCCTCGGCGCCGGCACCGGCAAGCTCCGCGCCACCACGGTCTCCGGTTCCATCGCCCTGCTGCGCCGCCCGCCCAAGGAGGACGACGACGAGCGGGCGGCCTGGGCGGCCGAGCCACCCAGGGGTCCGGCGGAACCGGCCGCCGCCCCGGCCGAAGGCACGCCCCAGGGCCCGGCCGACGGCCCGACCGACAAGAAGGTGCTCTGACATGCCTCCCGTCTTCGCCCACGGCCGTCTCCGTCTCTACCTCCTCAAGCTGCTGGACGAGGCCCCGCGCCACGGCTACGAGGTGATCCGGCTGCTGGAAGAGCGCTTCCAGGGCCTCTACGCCCCGTCGGCGGGCACCGTCTACCCCCGCCTCGCCAAGCTGGAGGCCGAGGGGCTGGTCACGCACACCACCGAGGGCGGCCGCAAGGTCTACGCCATCACGGACGCCGGCCGCGCCGAACTGGCCGACCGCAGTGGCGAGCTGGCCGATCTGGAGCTGGAGATCCGGGAGTCGGTGGCCGAACTGGCCGCCGAGATAAGGGCCGACGTGCGCGGAGCCGCCGGTGACCTGCGCCGCGAGGTGCGCGAGGCCGCCTCCGAGGCCCGGCGCGGCGCCGGCACGGGGGCCGGGGAGCACGGCGACCTCGGCGACCTCGGCGACAAGGAGTCGTGGCGGGCCGCCAAGGAGGAGATGCGCCGGGTCAAGCAGGAGTGGAAGGAGCAGGCCCGCCGCGCCAAGGACGAGAGCCGCCGCGCCCGGGACGAGGCCCAGCGGGCCCGCCGGCAGGCCCAGGAGGCACAGGCCCGGGCGCGTGCCCAGGCCCAGGAGGAGATGCAGCGCATCGCCCGCCGGGTGCAGGAGCACGTCCAGGACCACTTCGCGCGCGGCGACTGGCCGACGGGCGTCCGCGAGGGCATCACCGAACTCGCCAAGGAGTTCGGCGACTTCGGAAAGGACTACGGCAAGGAGTTCGGCAGGAACTTCGGCGCCCGCACCGACCCGGACCCCGGCACCGGCCCGAACCTGCGCAAGCCGGCACCGCCGTCCGCACCGGGCCCGGAGTACGCGCAGACCCCGGAGGACTTCCCGGCACAGTACGTCCCCGCGTGGGCGCACGACGAGGAGACCGGCACCGGCGACGCGGCCCGCGACCTCGACCGGCTCCTGGACCGTTTCCGCGACGACATCCGCGACGCGGCCCGCGACCACGGGGTCACCACGGACCAGCTCCGCGAGGCCCGCCGCCACCTCTCGACGGCGGCGGCCCACATAGGAGCGCTGCTGCGCGCCCCGAAGCCCTGAGGACGGTCCGTACGAGTCGGGCCCCTCAGGAATTGGTCAGCACGATCTTCCCGAACTGGTCGCCGGACTCCAGCCGTTCGAATCCCTCGCGGGCGCGGTCGAGCGGGAGGAGTTCGTCGATGACGGGACGTACCCCGGTGGCGGCGCAGAAGGCGAGCAGGTCCTCCAGTTCGTCCTTGGTGCCCATGGTCGAGCCCACGACCTTCAGCTCCAGGAAGAAGATCCGGGTCAGCTCGGCGTGCGAGGGACGGTCACCGCTGGTGGCACCGGAGATGACGATGGTGCCGCCGGGGCGCAGCGACTTCACCGAGTGGGACCAGGTGGCCGCGCCGACGGTCTCGATGACGGCGTCCACGCGCTGCGGCAGCCGGGACCCGGGCTCGACCGCCTCGACGGCACCGAGCTCCAGGGCCCGCTTCCGCTTGGCCTCGTCGCGGCTGGTGGCGAAGACCCGCAGCCCGGCGGCCTTGCCGAGCACGATCGCGGCCGTGGCGACACCGCCGCCCGCGCCCTGGACGAGGACCGAGTCGCCGGGCCGTACGCCCGCGTTGGTGAAGAGCATCCGGTATGCCGTCAGCCAGGAGGTCGGCAGGCAGGCGGCCTCGGCGAACGACAGTTCCCTGGGCTTGGGCAGGATGTTCCAGGTGGGCACGGCGACCTGCTCGGCGAAGGTGCCCTGGTAGCGCTCGGTGAGGATGGACCGGGGCTCGTGGGGTCCGACCCCGTGGCCGCTCTGCCCGATCACGGAGTGCAGGACGACCTCGTTGCCGTCCTCGTCGACGCCGGCGGCGTCACAGCCGAGGATCATCGGCAGCCGGTCCTCGGGAAGACCGACGCCGCGCAGGGACCAGAGATCGTGATGGTTGAGGGAGGCGGCCCGAACGTCGACGGTGCTCCAGCCGGGCCGGGCCACGGGGGCGGGGCGCTCCCCCAACTCAAGGCCGGAGAGCGGCTGGTCGCGGTCGATTCGGGCGGCGTAGACGGCGAACATAGGGCCGACGATAGGTTCCCTGGGCCGCGGGCGAAACCGGGGGCCGCTGTGACACATACCCTCTTGCGCACCGCGAACCGCGCCCCGCAAGGGGCGCGGGGAACTGCGCGCCCAGCCCCCACCCCCTGGCACCCACCCACAACACCGGCCGCCCCGCTCGCGGGGGCCTGGGGGCGGCAGCCCCCAGAACGGCGGACACCTCAGTAGCCACCCGAACGGATGGGCGGGCGGGAAAAGCAAATGGCCCCGCCCAAAAAGAGCGAGGCCATTCGGGTCACCGCCGGGCGACCCCTTCGGCCCGCGCGGCAGCGGCAACCGCCGCGGTCACCGCGGGAGCGACCCGCTCGTCGAAGGGAGACGGAATGACGTAGTCGGCGGCAAGATCGTCGCCGACGACCGCCGCCAGCGCCTCGGCCGCCGCGATCTTCATCCCCTCGGTGATCCGGGAGGCCCGCACCTGCAGCGCGCCCGCGAAGATGCCGGGGAACGCCAGCACGTTGTTGATCTGGTTCGGGAAGTCCGACCGCCCGGTCGCCACGACCGCCGCGTACTTGTGGGCGACGTCGGGGTGCACCTCGGGGTTCGGGTTGGCCATGGCGAAGACGAACGAGCCCTCGGCCATCGAGGCGACGGCCTCCTCCGGGACTGTACCGCCGGAGACGCCGATGAAGACGTCGGCGCCGGCCAGCGCGTCCTCCAGGGTGCCCTTGAGCCCGGCCTTGTTGGTGAAGCCCGCGACCTCGCGCTTGACGGCGGTGAGGTCGTCGCGGTCGGCCGAGATGATGCCCTTGCGGTCGGCGAGGGCGACGTCCCCGATGCCGGCCTCGACCAGCATCTTGGCGATGGCGACCCCGGCCGCGCCGGCGCCCGAGATGACCGCGCGGAGCTGTCCGATCTCCCGCCGGCTGAGCCGCGCGGCGTTCCGCAGGGCCGCCAGGGTGACGACGGCGGTGCCGTGCTGGTCGTCGTGGAAGACCGGGATGTCGACCCGCTCCTGGAGCTTGCGCTCGATCTCGAAGCACCGCGGTGCCGAGATGTCCTCCAGGTTGATCCCGCCGAAGGACGGGGCGAGCCGGACGACGGTCTCCACGATCTCGTCGACGTCGGTGCAGGCCAGGGCGATGGGGACCGCGTCCACGCCGCCGAACTGCTTGAAGAGGATCGCCTTGCCCTCCATCACGGGGAGGGATGCCTCGGGACCGATGTCCCCGAGGCCGAGCACGGCCGTGCCGTCGGTGACGACGGCGACGACGGACGACTTCCACGTGTAGTCGTTGACCAGCTCGGGCTGTTCCGCGATCGCGGTGCACACGCGCGCGACTCCGGGCGTGTACGCGAGGGAAAGGTCGTCCTTGTCACGGAGCGGCACGGTGGCCTGCACGGCCATCTTGCCGCCGCGGTGCAGCGCGAACGCAGGATCGAAGGAATCGAGGGGCTCGGCCCCGCCGTCCTGGTCCGAACTGCCCGGCGCGCTGTCGCTGCGAGGATTGACGATCTCCGCTGCCACTTGTCTTACCCCTTAGGTATGCATGGTTTTGAGGGTCGGCCGCTCCCGGTGAGGGAACGGGCGGGCACCGCGCAGGGCCCGATCACTGATACGTACGAGTGGCACGTACGAGCACCTGCGCGACGGGCGCGCCGCACACGCGCCCTGAGCCCCGGATGAGGGGTGTAAAGAACCTTCTTACCGGACGGACAGCGCTCACGACGAGTCGAATAGGCGCAAGGTCACATCACGGATGTCGTGGAGAGCCGACAGATGAGCGGCCCGGCGACCGGCAGAAGATCACGGGGTGCAGCCCGAGGTGAACCGGCGGTGAACCGAAGATCTTCCGGCCAGAAGGTCGGATTCCCGCAGATGTGCGGGGCGGCGGGTCGGGGAGGGACCGGCCCGACGTGTCACGGGGGTCACCCGTTATCCGATTTTGACATGGTGACACGTCTGCTTGGAGCAATCCCAATGGCAGGATGCCGTAAACCCACGAGGTCGCGACACCCGAAGGTGTGTGTTTCCGTCGACCCATCGGCATATCGACATATCAGACGCATCGGTATATCGGCTTGTCCTACCCACTGCCGGAGGAACCCACCATGACCGCAGGCTTCACCCGTCGTACCACCGCCTCGCGCTCCCAGATTGCCGCGTTCGGTGCGATCGCGGTCGCAGGCGCCCTGATCCTCACCGGCTGCGGTGACCAGACGGACAAGGGCGGCGACAACGGCTCCTCCTCCACGTCCTCGGCCCCGCTGGCGAGCAAGCTGCCGGCCGACATCCGCAAGGTCGGCGTGATCAAGGTGGGCTCGGACATCGCCTATCCGCCGGTCGAGTACATGGAGAACGGCAAGGCCGTCGGTGTCGACCCGGACATCGCGGACGCGCTGGGCAAGCAGCTGGGCGTGAAGTTCGAGTTCCAGAACGGCAAGTTCGACAACCTGATCGTGGGCCTCCAGGCCAACCGCTTCAACGTGATCATGTCGGCGATGAACGACACCAAGGACCGCCAGAACGGCATCGACTCCGACACCGGCAAGAAGGTCGGCAGCGGCGTCGACTTCGTCGACTACTTCACCGCCGGCACCTCGATCCTGGTCCAGAAGGGCAACCCGAAGGGCATCAAGTCCCTGGACGACCTGTGCGGCAAGGTCGTGGCCCTGCAGAAGGGCACCACGTCCGAGGGCATCGCCAAGGCGCAGAGCGAGAAGTGTACGAAGGACGGCAACAAGGCCATCGACCTCCAGACCTTCGACACCGACCCCGAGGCGCTGCTCCGGCTGAAGCAGGGCGCCTCCGTCGCCGACCTGAACGACTTCCCGGTGGCCGCGTACAACGCCAAGACGTCGGGCGGCGGCAAGGACTTCGAGGTCGTCGGCGAGCAGATCGAGGCCGGCCCGTACGGCATAGCGGTCAGCAAGCAGAACACCCAGCTGCGCGACGCGCTGCAGGCCGCGATGGCCGCCATCATCAAGAGCGGCGACTACCAGAAGATCCTGGAGAAGTGGAACGTCACGCAGGGCGCGGTGACCGAGGCCAAGATCAACGGCGGCTCCTGAAACGCCGGGCACGACTGAAGGGCCGTCACTGTGACTGACACGGTCGACAAGACTCCGGCGCCGTCCGTGCCGCCGGAGCAGATCAAGGCCATCCCGGTGCGCCACTACGGGCGCTGGGTGTCCGGCGTCGTGGTCATCGCCCTCCTGGTGCTGATCGGGATCGCCTTCTCCAACGCGAAGATCAACTACAGCGTCATCCCCGACTACCTCTTCGACCAGGGCATCGTCTCCGGCGCCTGGACCACGCTCTACATCTCGGTGCTGGCCATGGTGCTCGGCGTCGCGCTCGGTGTGATCCTGGCCGTGATGCGGCTGTCGTCGAACCCGGTCACCAGCACGGTGTCCTGGTTCTACATCTGGTTCTTCCGCGGCACCCCGGTCCTGGTCCAGCTGTTGCTCTGGTACAACATCGCGCTCGTCTTCCCCATCCTGAACCTGGGGTTCTACAAGGACGAGATGAACCAGGTGATGACGCCCGTCCTCACCGCGCTGCTGGGGCTCGGCCTGAACGAGGCCGCGTACATGTCGGAGATCGTCCGCGCCGGCATCCAGTCGGTCGACGAAGGCCAGACCGAGGCCTCGCACGCACTGGGCATGACCCAGGGCCAGACGCTGCGCCGGGTGATCCTCCCGCAGGCCATGCGGGTCATCATCCCGCCGACCGGCAACGAGTTCATCAACATGCTGAAGACCTCGTCGCTGGCCTACGCGGTCCAGCTCCCCGAGCTGATCAAGAAGGCCACGGACATCTCCAGCACCTCGCTCGCGGTCGTCGAGATGTACTTCGTCGCCTGCATCTGGTACCTGTTCCTGACCACGATCTTCAGCATCGTCCAGTACTACATCGAACGCCGTTACGCCCGCGGCTCCTCGCGCAACCTCCCGCCCACCCCGCTGCAGCGGCTGCGGAAGAATCTGGCCCAGTGGGGTTCGTTCCGTCGCCCGGAGGTGGCCCGATGAGCTCTCTCGCCAAGGACATCACCCCGCCGAGCAGCGGCGCCCCGATGGTCAAGGCCGAGGGCGTGCACAAGTCGTTCGGG
Source organism: Streptomyces sp. NPDC001507 (assembly GCF_042894765.1). Classification (NCBI taxonomy): domain Bacteria; kingdom Bacillati; phylum Actinomycetota; class Actinomycetes; order Kitasatosporales; family Streptomycetaceae; genus Streptomyces; species Streptomyces sp. NPDC001507. The sequence continues at coordinate 441,085 of NZ_JBIAVV010000005.1, read as the reverse complement.
CTGTCGCACATCCTCAAGGGCATCGACCTGGAGGTGCTGCCGCGCGAGGTGTTCTGCCTGATCGGCCCGTCCGGTTCCGGCAAGAGCACGTTTCTCCGGTGCATCAACCATCTTGAGAAGATCAGCGCCGGCCGCCTCTACGTCGACGGCAGCCTGGTCGGCTACCGCCAGCACGGCGACAAGCTCTACGAGCTGAAGGAGAAGGAGGTCGCGGCGCAGCGACGGGACATCGGCATGGTGTTCCAGCGCTTCAACCTCTTCCCGCACATGACGGCGCTGGAGAACGTCATGGAGGCGCCGGTCCAGGTCAAGCGCGAGTCGAAGGCGTCGGCCCGGGAGCGGGCCCGGCGCCTGCTCGACCGGGTCGGCCTCGGCGACCGCACCGGGCACTACCCGGCGCAGCTCTCCGGCGGCCAGCAGCAGCGCGTCGCGATCGCCCGCGCGCTCGCCATGCAGCCGAAGCTGATGCTGTTCGACGAGCCGACCTCCGCGCTCGACCCGGAGCTGGTCGGCGAGGTCCTGGACGTGATGCGGGACCTGGCCGAGGACGGCATGACGATGATCGTCGTCACGCACGAGATGGGCTTCGCCCGCGAGGTCGGCGACAGCCTGGTCTTCATGGACGACGGCGTGGTGGTCGAGTCCGGCCACCCGCGCGACGTCCTGACCAACCCCCAGCACGACCGGACGAAGTCGTTCCTGTCCAAGGTGCTGTAGCGGTACGACCCGAAGGGGCGGTACGAGGTTGCTCGTACCGCCCCTTCGGTCCGTCTGCCCAGGGCTACTTGAGGGCGAGCAGCAGCGTGTCCGAGGGCGAGCACCAGACCGCCCGCGCCTCGCCGAACCCCTTCTCGCGCAGCACGCGCGCGTGCCAGGCGGCCGAGGGCATGTCGCCCTCCGCGTGCTCCCCGTAGATCTCGAACCGCCTGGCGGTGGGCCCGGCGAGCACCGGGTCCTGCGCCGCCAGCTGCCACCAGTCGGCCCAGTCCAGCGCCCCCGCCGCCTTGGCCTGATCCATACCCCGGTGCCGCCGCGCCCGTTCCGCGGCGTTGATCCGGGGCGTGCTGTCGTCGATCATGTGGTCCGCGTTCATGAAGACACCGCCGTCGCGGACGAGCTCCGCAACCTGACCGTAGAGGGCCGCGAGGGGTTCGCTGTGCAGCCAGTGCAGGGCCGTGGCGGTCAGGACGGCGTCGTACGAGTCGTACGGCAGCCGCGCGGTCCACTCCGGGTCCTTGAGGTCGGCGGTGACGAGCGTGACCCGGTCGTCGCCCGCGAAGGTGCCCTCGGCGATGGCGAGGAGGGCCGGGTCGAGGTCGACCCCGGTGCTCACCGCGTCCGGGAAGCGGGCGAGCAGCCGGGCGGTGATGCTGCCGGTGCCGCACGCCAGGTCGAGGACCCGGGGTGCCGTACCGACCAGGGCCTCCACCATGTCGAGCATGATCCGGAACCGCTCCTCGCGGTCCGGCATGTACCACTCCTGCTGCCGGTCCCAGCTCTCCTGCCAGGCACCCCAGTCGGCCCCGGTCGTGCCCGTAGCCGTGGTCGTCGGCGCGTCCGTCATGGCAACCCTCCACCGCACAAGTCCCGTAATACCCTGGAAGCACGACCGGCTGTTACCCGACCGCACGACCGACCCTAGAGTGCCCGCGTAAGGACTACAAGTGGAACTGGCCTATTACTCGGATTACGCCGTCCGGCTCGTCAACAGCGAGGAACCGGCCCGGGGCAAGGACTCCCTGACCTCGGTCGAGGCCGTCCGCGACCTGTTCGGCGGCAACCAGCAGGCGGCCCGGCGTGCCACCGAGGCCGACCTCACCCGCTTCCGCTCGGTCCGGGCCCGGCTGCGCGCGGTCTTCGAGGCGGCCGACAAGGGCGAGGAGACCCTCGCGGTGGACCTGCTGAACTCACTCCTGCTGGAGTTCCCGGTCAGCCCGCAGATCTCCGGGCACGACTTCCGGGACGAGGACGGCCGTCCGCTGTGGCACATGCACCTGGCCGACCACCCCTCCAACGCCACCGCGGGCTACACCGCGATCGCGGCGATGGGCCTGGCCTTCCACCTCACCGAGTACGGCGTCGACCGGCTCGGCCTGTGCGAGGCCGTGCCGTGCCGCAACGCCTACCTCGACACCTCGACCAACCGCTCCCGGCGCTACTGCTCGGACCGCTGCGCGACCCGCGCCAACGTGGCCGCCTACCGGGCCCGCAAACGCCTGGAGGCGGAGCGCCCCGACCGGCCGGTGCGCTCGGGCAGCACCGGCCTGGCGGCCGAGACGGCCCAGCGCACCAGCGCCAGCGGCGAACGCTGACCCGCCTTGCGCGGCCGCCAGCGGAACAGGGCCCGGCCGAGGATCAGCTCCGCCGGCACGGTCCCGTAGTCCGTGCTGTCCCCGCCCGCGTACGCGTTGTCCCCGAGCACCCACCAGCCGCCCTCGCGCGGCTCCGCGGCCCGCTTGACGACCAGCAGGTCCTGCTGGAACGGATGACGCAGGACGACGACGTCTCCGGCCCGTACCCGGGCCCCGTACCACACCAGGAGCTGATCCCCCTGGTACAGCGTGGGCACCATGGACGGGCCGGTCACCTCGGCCAGTCCGAAGAGCGCGGCGCCCCTCCCCCGCTCGGTCTCCTGCGACAGCTCCGGCATCCCCGGCACCTCCCCGGTCCGTTCCTCCACCAGTCTCAGTCTGACCCTGGACTTTTGTCCTAAGCCCATGGGGGCACTCGCGAAATCAGGCTTCCCAGGGAGTAATGTCCCACCTGAGAAGACGATCACGAGGAAGGAATGCTCCATGCTTTCCCGCCTGTTTGCCCCCAAGGTCAAGGTCAGCGCGCACTGCGACCTGCCCTGCGGTGTGTACGACCCGGCCCAGGCCCGCATCGAGGCGGAGTCGGTGAAGGCCGTGCAGGAGAAGATGGCCGCCAACGACGACCCGCACTTCCAGGCGCGCGCCACCGTCATCAAGGAACAGCGTGCCGAGCTCGCGAAGCACCACGTCTCGGTGCTCTGGAGCGACTACTTCAAGCCCCCGCACTTCGAGAAGTACCCCCAGCTGCACCAGCTGGTCAACGACACCCTGAAGGCCCTGTCCGCCGCCAAGGCGTCCACGGACCCGAAGACCGGTGAGAAGGCCCTGGAGCTCATCGCCGAGATCGACAAGATCTTCTGGGAGACCAAGAAGGCCTGACCCGCACCCGCACCGGTTGCCAAGGCCTCAACGGACCGCACCCGGCCCGACGGACCGCCGTTCACGGTGGTTCCGGAGGGTTCGGGTGCGGTCCTTTTTCCGGGTGCGGGCCGCTTTCCGCGGACGAAGGCCTAGGACGCGGCGGCCAGTTCCTTGAGCGGATCGCCGGTCAGCCGGCAGATGCGCCACTCGTCCAGGAACTCCGCGCCGAGCGACCGGTAGAGGCCGATCGCAGGTTCGTTCCAGGCCAGCACCCACCACTCGAAACGCTCGAAGCCGCTGCGCAGGCAGAACGCGGCGAGGGCGGCGAGCAGGGCCCGGCCGTGGCCGCCGCCGCGGGCGTGCGGTCGTACGTAGAGGTCCTCCAGGTGCATGCCCCGGGTTCCGGTCCAGGTCGAGAAGGTGGGGAACCACAGGGCGTAGCCCGCGAGTTCGCCCGTGGTCTCGTCCTCGGCGACCAGCGCGCCAGCCGCCGGGTGCGGGCCGAACAGCGCCGCGCGGAGCTGCTCATCGGTGGCCCGGGCCTGCTCCTCGGCCCGTTCGAAGGCGGCGAGTTCGCGGATCATGGCGCGGATCTCGGGGACGTCGTTCTCGGTGGCGGCGCGGATCATGCAAGGGATCATCGGTCACCGGGCCGAACCCTGTCCATCCGGTCCCCCCGGCCCACGGCGCGGGGCCCTGCGCGGTCGTTCACGAGCGCAATCCCGATCACGAGGTCCGCCTCGGGCGGGCGAGGCACGAGGAGGGGCCGGCCGGATGTCCGGCCGGCCCCTGTCGGGTGACGGGCGCTACTGCCCGCCGTGGTCGTCCTCGCCCGCCTCCAGCAGGCCGGCCGCCGCACCCACGACCCGCGGGTCCGGGCTGCCGACGACCTCCTCGTCCTTGTCGGCGTAGTCGAAGCGGGCCAGCACGCTGCGCATGGCCTCGACCCGGGCCCGCTTCTTGTCGTTGCTCTTCACCACGGTCCAGGGCGCGTACTCGGTGTCCGTCTCGCGGAACATCGCGACCTTCGCGGCCGTGTAGTCGTCCCAGCGGTCCAGCGAGGCCACGTCCATCGGGCTCAGCTTCCACTGCCGTACCGGGTCGACCTGGCGGATGGTGAAGCGGGTCCGCTGCTCGCCCTGCGAGACCGAGAACCAGAACTTCACCAGGTCCACCCCGTCGTCCACCAGCATCCGCTCGAAGAGCGGGGCCTGGCGCATGAAGCGGCGGTACTGGTCGTCCGAGCAGAAGCCCATGACCCGCTCGACGCCGGCCCGGTTGTACCAGGAGCGGTCGAACATCACGATCTCTCCGGCGGTCGGCAGGTGTTCGACGTAGCGCTGGAAGTACCACTGACCGCTCTCGCGCTCGGTGGGCTTCTCCAGGGCCACCACGCGCGCGCCACGGGGGTTCAGGTGCTCCGTGAAGCGCTTGATGGTGCCGCCCTTTCCGGCCGCGTCCCGGCCCTCGAAGACGATGACTATCCGGCGTCCCGTCTCCTTGACCCAGGTCTGCAGCTTCAGCAGCTCGATCTGCTGCAGCCGCTTGTGCCACTCGTACTCCTTGCGCTCCATGCGCTGCGCGTACGGGTAGTTCTCCCGCCAGGTGTCGATCGGGGATCCGTCCGGGCGGATGAGCACGGGGTCGTCGGGGTCGCTGTAGTCGACCTTCAGATGGGCCAGGTCGGCCAGGTCGGACAGCAGGTCCGGCGTCGTCATCCAGTCCTCCTCAGCGGCTCGGTGTGTCTCAGTGGAACTGCGGCACGATCAGGTAGATGCCGTACGCCACCACTGCCACGCAGGCGAGGAAGCACAGCCCTGCCTGGGCGACGCCGGTTGCGCTGGTGCCGCCCTGCTCCTTGGCTCCCTCGTAGCGGGCGAGCCCGAGGACGCCGAAGGCGAAGACGACCACCACAGCGAATGTAACTCCGATGCTCACCGCGGTGACCTGGCCCAGTGCGGTCCAGTCGATGGTCATGGGAACTCCCTCGGTCAGGCGGCGGTGCCGACGCTGGACGGCGGCGTGCTGCGGATGGCGACCTCGTGGCCGTCGTTGACGTTCTTCGCGTCGATCGGGTTGCGGCGCGACAGCATGACGATGCCGGCCGCGAGCGCGGCGCCGACCAGCGCGACCACGACCGTGCCGAAGTTGCCGCCGTGCTTGACCGCGTACGCGGAGATGCCGCCGACCAGCGCGGCACAGGGCAGCGTGATCACCCAGGCGGCCACCATGCGGCCGGCGACGCCCCAGCGGACCTCCGCGAGCCGCCGGCCGATGCCCGCGCCGAGGATGGAACCGGAGGCGACCTGCGTGGTGGACAGCGCGAAGCCCATGTGGGCGGAGGTCAGGATGACGGCCGTGGAGGCGGTCTCCGCCGCGAAGCCCTGCGGGGACTGGATCTCGGTCAGGCCCTTGCCCATGGTGCGGATGATCCGCCAGCCGCCGATGTAGGTGCCGAGGGCGATGGCGAGACCGGCGCTGAAGATCACCCAGACCGGCGGGCCGGCGTCGCCCGGGAGGGCGCCGACGGAGATCAGGGTCAGGGTGATGATGCCCATGGTCTTCTGGGCGTCGTTGGTGCCGTGCGCGAGCGAGACCAGCGAGGCCGAGCCGATCTGCCCGAGCCTGAAGCCCTTGGTCACGGAGCCCTCGCGGCCGCGGGCGGTGAGCTTGTAGGCGCAGTACGTCGCGATCAGCGCCGCGACACCGGCCACCACCGGCGAGGCGAACGCCGGGATGATGATCTTCTCGACAACCTTGCCGAAGTTGACCGCGCCGGAGCCCGCGCCGACCCACACGGCTCCGATCAGCCCGCCGAACAGCGCGTGCGAGGAACTGGACGGCAAGCCGACCAGCCAGGTCATCAGATTCCACAGGATCGCACCCACGAGGCCGGCGAAGATCATCGCTGGGGTCACCTTGGCGTCGTTCACGATGCCGCCGGAGATCGTCTTGGCGACCTCCGTGGAGAGGAAGGCTCCGACCAGGTTCAGCACGCCGCTGATCAGAACCGCGGTCTTCGGTTTGAGCGCGCCGGTCGCGATGGACGTGGCCATCGCGTTCGCCGTGTCGTGAAACCCGTTGGTGAAGTCGAACGCAAGTGCAGTGACGATCACGACCGCCACGAGGAACGTGATGTGGTCCATTCCTTTATGCAAACAAGGGCGGGCCAATTACGCGAGAACCGGAGGCAAACGCACGTCCAAAAACAAACCCCCGTCGTGTGTGCGATGTGCATGCCATGCTGGGCGGGTGACCCCCCTGGAGGACCTGAGGCGGCTGCGCCGGGCGCGCGACCGCATGGACCGCGAGTACGCGGAGCCGCTCGACATGGCCGAGCTCGCCCGTACCGCGCTGATGTCCCCGGGCCATTTCCAGCGCAGCTTCCGCAAGGCCTTCGGGGAGACGCCGTACAGCTACCTCATGACCCGGCGGGTCGAGCGGGCCAAGGCGCTGCTGCGCCGCGGCGACCTCACGGTGACCGAGGTGTGCATGGCCGTCGGCTGTACGTCGCTGGGGTCCTTCAGTTCGCGGTTCACCGAGCTGGTCGGGGAGACGCCGAGCGCGTACCGGGCGCGGGACCACGAGGAGAGCACGGTCGTCCCGTCCTGCGTGGCCCGTACGTTCACCCGGCCGCGCCGCCGGCCGTACTGACGGCACGCGACGGCCCCGCAGACGCCCGGCCGCTCCGCAGACGCCCGACCGCACGCACGGCCGGGCGTTTCCTCCTAGCCTGACCCCATGGACGTAAAACTCGCGCAGTGTTTCATCGCCGTCGACGACCACGACAAGGCGCTGGCCTTCTACCGGGACGTTCTGGGCCTGGAGGTCCACAACGACGTGGAGTTCGAGGGGATGCGGTGGGTGACCGTCGGGTCGCCGCAGCAGCCGGGTGTGGAGATCGTGCTGGAGCCGCCGGGCGCCAACCCGGACGCCTCGCCCGCCGACCGGCAGGCCATGGCCGAACTGCTCGCCAAGGGCATGCTGCGCGGGGTGATCTTCTCCACCACCGACTGCGACGCGCTGTACGAGCGGGTGCGGGAGCACGGCGGTGACGTGATCCAGGAGCCCACGGACCAGCACTGGGGCGTGCGGGACTGCGCGTTCCGGGACCCGGCGGGGAACCTGCTGCGCTTCACGGAGCGCCGGGAGGCCGATTAGCGCACTTACGATCACCGTATGAGCATCCGCTGGACGTACGCCTTCGCCGACCGGCCCGCCGCGCATCTCGCCTCCGCCCAGGCGTTCTGGACCGCTGTCACCGGCACCTTCCTGTCCACGCCCCGTGGCGAGGACGACGAGTTCGTGACGCTGCTGCCGGCCTCCGGCGTCGACGCCTGCGTCAAGCTCCAGGGGGTCTGGTCCGGCCCCGGCGGGGCCCACCTGGACCTCTGCGTCGAGGACGTGCCGGGCCTGGTGAAGCGGGCCCGGGAACTCGGCGCCGAGACCGTCACCGAGCACGACGGGTGGGCCGTGCTGCGGTCGCCCGGCGGGCAGTTGTGGTGCGCGGCGCCGTGGCACGGGGAGTCGGTGCGGCCGCCGGTCGTGGCGGGCAGCAGGCTCGACCAGGTCAGCCTGGACATCCCGCCGTCCGTGTACGAGCCGGAGACCGCGTTCTGGGCGGAGCTGACCGGCTGGGAGCTGCTGACCGGCTCGCTGCCGGAGTTCCGGGTGCTCAGGCCGCCGGCCGGGCTGCCGGTGCGGATCCTGCTCCAGCGGCTGGACGACGAGCAGCCCGCCGCCGCCCACCTCGACCTGGCCTGCGCGGACATCCCGGCGACCCGCGCCCGGCACGAGGAACTCGGCGCCGTGCACGTGGCCGACGGCCGCCACTGGACGGTGATGCGCGACCCGGCGGGCGGCGTCTACTGCCTCACCGGCCGCGACCCGCAGACCGGCGGCCTGCCGAGCCCGGATCAGGTGCCGGGGGCCGGGAACTAGCCGGCCGGGCGCGGGGGCCAGGGCTCCACGTCCACCACGGCCGTGACCGGTATCGGTCCGTACACGTGCGGGAACTCCTCACCGCCCGGCTCCGGCGCCTCCCACTTCACCGGGGCGCCGATCCGGGCCGGGTCCACGACCAGCACCACCAGTTCGTCCGGGCCCTCGTAGGCGCCGTACAGGAAGGCCGCGATGCGCGGGAGCTGGTCGCGGGTGGAGCAGTGGATGAAGCCCTCCTCCTGGAGCGTGCGGCCGCGGGTGGACATCTCGTAGCCGCCCCGGGCGCGGGCCTCCTCCCACAGGGCGCGTTCGGTGATGTGCAGGATGTTCGGGAGTCCGGTCATGCGGACACGCTACGGCGTGGGCCGGCCGGCGGATTCGGGCGGGGAGGGCGCCGGCGGGGGCGCCTCCCGCGTGCGGGACGGTCCCGGGTACCGGGCGCAGTCGGGATTGCGGCAGGGACCGGGTCCCCAGACCGGAACCCAGGCACCCAGCGTCTTGTGCCGCCGCACCACACGCTCGACGGACTGTCCGCAGGCCGGACAGACCTGGTCCTGGCTGTCCATGCACCCAGCGTAGGCCGGGCCCGGCAGCCGCGCCCGCCGCGACGGGAGGCGTCCCGGCGGTAGTCGGCGGGCCCCGCACACCGTGGGGATGCGCGGGACCCGTCGGGCCGGAGCCCCCGGAGAACCGTGCGGGGTCAGGAGCCGCACGGTCCCGGGGGCTCCGGGGTCTTCACCTGCTGCGCCGGGTCACGAACTCGGCGAGCGCGAGCAAACCGCCCGCCGCCTCCGGGCCGGGCACGGCGCGGGCGAGTTCCTGCAGCGCCCGGGCCATCCGGTCGGCCGCCTCGGACTGCGCCCAGTCCCGGCCGCCCGCCCGCTCCACGGCCTGTGCGGTCCGCGCGATCTCGTCGGCGTCGGACCGCACGTGCGGCTTGGCGTACAGCTCGGCGAGGTCGGCGGCAGCCGCGGTGCCGGAGGTGAGGGCCGCGACGACCGGCAGGGACTTCTTGCGGGCCGCCAGGTCCGCACCGGCCGGCTTGCCGGTGCGCCCGGGATCGCCCCATATCCCGATGACGTCGTCGATCAGCTGGAAGGCGAGCCCGGCCTGGCGGCCGAAGCCGTCGAGCGCCGCCACCTCCGCCGCTCCCGCCCCCGCGTACAGCGCGCCCAGGGCGCAGGCGCAGCCGAGCAGCGCCCCGGTCTTGGCCTCGGCCATGGCAAGCACCTCGTCGAGGGTGACCTCGTCGGGCGCCCGGTCCTCCATGGCGGTGTCCGCGTGTTGTCCCGCGCACAGTTCGAGGACGCAGTCCGCGAGCCGGACGGCGGCGGCCGCGGCCGCCGGGTGCGGGTCCTCGGCGAGCAGCCTGAGGGCCAGCGCCTGGAGGGCGTCGCCGGCGAGGATCGCGTCCGCGTCGCCGAACACGGTCCACGCGGTGGGCCGGTGCCTGCGGGAGGTGTCCCGGTCCATGACGTCGTCGTGCAGCAGGGTGAAGTTGTGCACCAGCTCCACGGCGGCCGCGGCCCGTACGGCGGCCGCGCGGGCCGCCGGGCCGCCGAGCGCGTCGGCGGCGGCGAGGACCAGCGCGGGCCGGATGGCCTTGCCCGCGTTGCCGTCCGCCGGGGTGCCGTCCGCGTGCTCCCAGCCGAAGTGGTAGCGCGCGATGCGCCGCATCGAGCCGGGCAACGATGCCACGGCGGTGCGCAGTTCGGGGTCGACGGACGCCCGGACCCGCTCCAGGATCACCGCCGCCTCGGCCCCGTCGAGCGGCTCCGGCCTCCCCTGCGGCAGCTGCGTGGCACGCTGCTGCCGTTCCGTCACGAACTCGGCCATGGCCTCCCCCTCGCGGAGCACGCGGACGGTGGCGTCTCCGCCCCGCCTCGGCACGTACCCCGAGGATGTACCCGCCCCGGAGGGCGGGGACACGGCCACCAAGTGCGGAAACGTCACCTCCAGCGGCCGATCTCGACGTTCTCCAGCACACCGAGGGCGTCCGGGACCAGTACGGCGGCCGAGTAGTAGGCCGTGACCAGGTAACTGATGATCGCCTGCTCGTTGATGCCCATGAAGCGCACCGAGAGGCTCGGCTCGATCTCGTCGGGGAGACCGGACTGCCGAAGTCCGACGACGCCCTGGTTGTCCTCGCCGGTACGCATGGCGATGATCGAGGTGGTCCGGGCCTCGGTGACCGGGATCTTGTTGCAGGGGTAGATCGGGACCCCGCGCCAGGTCGGGATGCGGTTGCCGGCGATCTCGACGGTCTCCGGGACCAGTCCGCGCTTGTTGAGCTCCCGGCCGAAGGCGGCGATCGCGCGCGGGTGGGCGAGGAAGAGCTTGGTGCCGCGCCGGCGGCTGAGCAGCTCGTCCATGTCGTCCGGGCTGGGCACGCCGTCGTGCGGCTGCAGCCGCTGGTCGTACTGGCAGTTGCTGAGCAGGCCGAACTCCCGGTTGTTGACGAGCTCGTGCTCCTGGCGCTCCTTCAACGCCTCGACGGTGAGCCGCAACTGGTGCTCGGTCTGGTTCATCGGCTGGTTGTAGAGGTCGGCCACGCGGGTGTGGATACGCAGCACGGTCTGGGCGATGCTCAGCTCGTACTCACGCGGCCGGGCCTCGTAGTCGACGAAGGTGTGCGGGATGTCGGGCTCGCCGCTGTGGCCGGCCGCGAGGGCGACCTCCTTCTCGCCGTACTTGTTGGTGCGCTGCTCGGGGATCGCGCGCAGCTGCTGAAGGTGCTCGCGCAGCGAGTCGGCCCGCTCGGCGACCTGCTCGAAGTCCTGCCGGGACAGGGTCAGCACGGTGCAGGCCGTGGCCGCGCGGGCGGTGTACTCCCAGATGGCGTCCGGGTCGATCAGGCCCTGCTCGCCGAAGTACGAGCCGTCACCGAGGACGCCGAGGACCGCGTCGTCGCCGTAGGGGCCGGTGCCGATCTTCTCGACGCGGCCGTGGGCCAGCAGGTGGACCTCGTCCGTCCCGTTGCCGAACGAGGCGATGATCTCGCCCGCGGCGAAGTCGCGCTGCCGGCAGCGCTGGGCCAGCTCGGCCAGCACCTCCTCGTCGTCGTACGACCGCAGGATGGGCAGCTCGCCCAGCTCCGCGGGGATGACCTCGACACGGTCGCCGGTCTTCAGGAACGTGATGCGGCCGTCGCCGACCGTGTAGGTGAGCCGTCGGTTCACCCGGTACGTCCCGCCCTGGACGTCCACCCAGGGCAGTGTGCGCAGCAGCCAGCGGGAGCTGATCTCCTGCATCTGGGGCGCGGACTTGGTAGTGGTGGCCAGGTTCCGCGCTGCCGCCGTGTCCAGAGACTGCTGCGGCTTGCCCTGATCCGTGCGGACCTCTTCGCCTACCGACATAAGGAAATGCCCTCCCATACCTGCGCGGGCGCCGAACTGCCCACGCATCGGTCTCACGGGCCACCCTGTCATCACGGAGTGTGCCGGGACCATTACCCGAAAGAGCGGGAATAGATCATCGCACTACTGGGCATGCCGACATATCACCTCATCCCCCACCCCTCGACAGGCGACTTGTCCCGATCGACTCGCACAGGATCCGAACAGCTCGAACGAGGCTGGCCCGGTAAGCCCGACTTCTGTAGAAAGCCCAGAAGATCTGGAAGATCCGGATAGTTCAGATGCGAAGGAGGCGGTCATGGCCCCACCCATGTCCGCGGACGCTTTCCTCGACGCGCTGCGGGACGAGGGCGTCACGGTCGTCGAGGTCGGCGACTGGAGGGACCACAACCGGAACCACAAGGGCCCCTGGGGCCCCGTCCACGGCGTGATGATCCACCACACGGTGACCCAGGGCGCCGGGACCACGGTCCGGATCTGCCGCGACGGCCACCCCGACCTCCCCGGCCCGTTGTGCCACGGGGTCATCACCAAGGACGGCACGGTCCACCTGGTCGGCCACGGCCGCGCCAACCACGCGGGCCCGGGCGACGACGACGTGCTGCGCGCGGTGATCGCCGAGAAGGCCCTGCCCCCCGACAACGAGGCGAACACCGACGGCAACCGGCACTTCTACGGCTTCGAGTGCGAGAACCTGGGCGACGGCGAGGACCCCTGGCCCGAGGCCCAGCTGGAGGCGATCGAGCGGGTGGCCGCGGCGGTGTGCCGGCGGCACGGCTGGTCGGAGCGGTCGGTGATCGGGCACCTGGAGTGGCAGCCGGGAAAGGCGGACCCGCGCGGCTTCTCGATGGCCTGGCTGCGTGACCGCGTCGGGGAGCGGCTGAAGTGAGCCCGCACCGGCGCCCCGGGCGACAATGACGACGTGACCAGCGCCGACATACTCGCCCCCCGGCTTCCCTCCCCGCTCGAGGCGGTGGCCGACGACCGTTTCGCCCGGCACGGCGTCCGTCTCCTCCTCAAACGGGACGACCTGATCCACCCGGAGCTGATCGGCAACAAGTGGCGCAAGCTGGTCCCGAACATCGAGGCGGCGGCCGGCCGTCCGGTCCTCACCTTCGGTGGCGCGTACTCCAACCACCTGCGCGCGACGGCCGCCGCGGGCCGCCTGCTGGGCTTTCCGACGGTGGGGGTGGTGCGGGGCGAGGAGCTGGCCGCCCGGCCGCTGAACCCGTCACTGGAGCGGTGCGCGGCCGACGGGATGCGGCTGCACTTCGTCGACAGGTCGGCGTACCGGCGCAAGTCCGAGCCGGAGGTACTGGCCGGCCTGCTGCGGGCCGCGGCGGCCGAGGACGCCTACGTGGTGCCGGAGGGCGGCAGCAACGCGGCCGCGGTACGCGGCTGCCGGGCCCTCGGCGCGGAGCTGCGCGGACGGGCCGACGTGGTGGCGATCGCCTGCGGCACCGGGGGCACGCTCGCCGGACTGGCCGCCGGACTGGGTCCGGCGCAGCGGGCATTGGGGGTTCCGGTGCTGCGGGGCGGGTTCCTGGCGGGCGAGATACGGCGGCTGCAGGCGGAGGCGTTCGGGGGGCGGCGCGGGCAGTGGTCGCTCGACGAACGGTTCCACTTCGGCGGCTACGGGCGCACGACGCCCGAACTCGACTCCTTCGCGGACGACTTCGAGGAGCGGCACGGAGTGCGGGTGGAGCGGCTGTATGTCGCCAAGTTGCTGTACGGACTTGTCGAGCTGGCGCGGGAGGGCGGCCTGGGGCGGGACGTGTCCGTGGCGGCGGTGCTGACGGCCTGACCGGCGGGCGGGCACGCGGACCGCGTCCGTCTTACGCCCTCTCGTTTCCGCTGCTCACTCGGCCTCCCGGTACGCCGCCGCCTCCTCCAGGTCCAGCCGGCGCAGCAGGGTGCGCAGCATCTCGTCGTCGATGTAGCGGTGGTCGCGGAGCCGGACGAAGACCGTGCGCTCGGCGCTGATCATCTCGCGGGAGAGGCGGCGGTAGGTCTCGTCGACCGACTCGCCGGTGACCGGGTTGGTCTGGCCCAGGCGCTCCCAGACGGCGTTGCGGCGCCGCTCCAGGACCGTGCGGAGGCGGTCGGCGAGCGGCGGGGGCAGATCGTTGCGGTCGTCGGTGAGGAGCTCGTCGAGGCGGGCCTCGGCCGCGCGCGAGGCCTGGGCCTGGGCGTTCGCCTCGGCGAGGGTCTCGGCCTGGGCGTCCCGGGGCGGGAATTTCATCAGGCGGATCAGCGGGGCCAGGCTGAGGCCCTGCACCACCAGGGTGCCGATGACCGTCGTGAAGGTCAGGAACAGGATCAGGTTGCGCTGCGGGAAGGGGCCGCCGCCGTGCACGGTGAGCGGGATCGAGAAAGCGATGGCCAGCGAGACCACGCCCCGCATGGCCGCCCAGCCGGCGACCGCCGGGCTGCGCCAGGTGGGGTTGTCCTCCCGCTCACGGATCCGCCGCGACAGGATGCGCGGCAGGAAGGCCGCCGGGTATATCCACACGAACCTGGCCGCCACCACGACCAGGAAGAGGGCGAACGCGTACCAGGCGGCGTCGAGGCCCTCGTACGCGCCGAGGCCCTTGAGGACGACCGGCAGCTGCAGCCCGATCAGCGCGAAGACCGCCGACTCCAGCACGAACGCCACCATCCGCCAGACGGCCTCCTCCTGGAGGCGGGTGGCGAAGTCGACCTCCCAGGCGCGGTGGCCGAGGTAGAGGGCGACCACGACGACCGCCAGCACGCCGGAGGCGTGGAACTGCTCGGCGACGCTGTAGGCGACGAACGGGATCAGCAGCGACAGCGTGTTCTGCAGCAGCGGCTCCTTGAGATGCAGGCGCAGCCAGTGGATCGGCACCATCAGCACCACGCCGACGAGCACACCGCCGACGGCGGCCAGCAGGAACTCCCCGATGCCGGCGGCCCAGGAGGCACCCTCGCCGACGGCGGCCGCGACGGCCACCCGGTACGCGGTGATCGCCGTGGCGTCGTTCAGCAGGGACTCGCCCTGCAGGATCGTGGTGAGCCGGGACGGCAGCCCCACCCGGCGGGCGATCGCGGCGGCCGCGACAGCGTCCGTGGGCGCGACGACGGCGCCCAGCGCGAGCGCCGCGGGCAGCGGCAGCCCGGGCACGATCGCGTAGGCGGCCCAGCCGACGACGAACGTCGCGAAGAGCACGTATCCGACCGAGAGCAGGGCCACCGGCCGCATGTTCGCCCGCAGGTCGAGATACGAGCTCTCGGTGCCCTCCTTGTACAGCAGTGGGGGCAGCACCAGAGGCAGGACGATGTCCGGATCGAGGGTGTAGCCGGGCACCCCGGGCACGTACGAGACCAGCAGGCCGACCGCGACCAGCAGCAGCGGCGCGGGCACCGGAGTGCGCCGGGCCGCTCCGGCGATCGCCGCGCTCCCCGCCACCAGCAACAGCAGTGGCATCACGTCCATCGTCCTCGCCCGCCCTCTTTTTCCGCGCGGCCACCCGCACACCCGTCGTAATCTGGCAATCATGAAACAGTGCACGCACCGCGACGCGCTGCCGCTCCCGGAACCCGAGCCACTGAACGAGACCTGCCCGGAGTGTCTCGCCAAGGGCTGGCACCCGGTGCAGCTGCGGCTCTGCCTGACCTGTGGCCACGTCGCCTGCTGCGACTCGTCGCCCGGAAGACACGCGACAGGCCACCACGAATCGTCCGGTCACCCGATAATGCGGACGTTCGAGCCCGGCGAGGACTGGCGCTGGTGCTTCGTCGACCACGTCCTCGTGTGACACTGCACTACGGCTGCTGAAGACGACAGCGGCGACGGTTCGACGGTTCGGCGCCGGGGTACGTCAACCCGGCGCGCGCTCTTCCCAATTGAGCAAGGCAGACCTCTAGACACGGAGCGTATCCACAGGTTTACTGTGAGTGACGCCAGGGGGTTGGGGTCCCGGGGACAGAGAAGTTCGGAGCGCGGTAGCGTCACCGCTGAACCACGTAGTGCGTTACCCCGGGGGGCGACCCTCGGCCCCGAAAAGCTTGTACCACCATGGAGGTGAGGGTGTCCCAGATCGCAGGCGAGCCCGCGACCCAGGACTTCGTGGAAGTCCGGCTGCCGGCTGCGGGTGCCTACCTGTCGGTGCTGCGCACGGCCACGGCCGGTCTCGCCGCCCGCTTGGACTTCACCCTGGACGAGATCGAGGATCTGCGCATCGCGGTCGACGAGGCCTGCGCGATCCTGCTCCAGCAGGCCGTTCCCGGCTCGGTGCTCAGCTGTGTCTTCCGCCTCGTCGACGACTCGCTGGAGGTCACGGTCTCCGCTCCGACCACGGACGGCCACGCCCCCTCGCGCGACACTTTCGCCTGGACCGTGCTCTCGGCCCTGGCGGGCAAGGTCTCGTCGGCCGTCGACGAGGACAAGACCGTGTCGATCAGCCTCTACAAACAGCGCGGCGCGGGACCCGGGCCGGCGTGAGGAACGGGGACGGGCCGGTGCGGGACGAAGAGCGCGGCACACGGGAGCTGCCGGCCGGGGGCGAAGACCCCGGGGCCGGCTCCCGCCGCATGGCTGACGGCATCGACGGCATCCCGGAGCAGGCCAGGCCGCACCCGGAGGACCCCTCCGCGCGGGCCGGTCTGGAGGGTGCCGTGCAGAGCGCGCCCCCGGAAGGGCGGAACGGGGTCGCGGCCCCGCACCGAGCCGGGGCGAAGGCTCGCGGAAGGGCGACGGGCGGGACGATGAGCGAGCACGAGCGATACGCCGAGGACGAGGCGCTGGCCGCGGAGGTGGTGCAGGCGACCCAGCACGAACCTCAGGACCGCGCCGAACCTCAGGACCGCAGCGGCGCGCGCGCCCTGTTCGTCGAGCTGCGCGGGCTGAAGGAGGGCAGCGCCGAGTACGCGGAGCTGCGCAATCGGCTGGTCCGCATGCATCTGCCGCTCGTGGAGCACCTCGCTCGCCGGTTCCGGAACCGCGGCGAGCCGCTGGACGACCTGACCCAGGTCGCCACCATCGGCCTGATCAAGTCCGTCGACCGGTTCGACCCGGACCGGGGCGTGGAGTTCTCGACGTACGCCACCCCGACCGTGGTCGGCGAGATCAAGCGCCACTTCCGCGACAAGGGCTGGGCCGTCCGCGTTCCACGCCGTCTGCAGGAGCTGCGCCTCGCGCTCACCACCGCCACGGCGGAGCTGTCCCAGCAGCACGGCCGCTCCCCCACGGTGCACGAGCTGGCCGAGAAGCTCGCGATCTCGGAGGAGGAGGTACTGGAGGGCCTGGAGTCGGCCAACGCCTACTCCACGCTGTCCCTGGACGTCCCCGACACCGACGACGAGTCGCCCGCGGTCGCCGACACCCTGGGCGCGGAGGACGAGGCCCTGGAGGGCGTCGAGTACCGCGAGTCCCTCAAGCCCCTCCTGGAAGACCTCCCGCCCCGCGAGAAGCGCATCCTTCTCCTGCGCTTCTTCGGCAACATGACCCAGTCCCAGATCGCCCAGGAGGTCGGCATCAGCCAGATGCACGTCTCACGCCTGCTGGCGAGGACCCTGGCTCAGCTGCGGGAGAAGCTGCTGGTGGAGGAGTAGGGCGCCCCGCAGGTCAGCTACTACGCCCGGGTCCCTTGATCCCGAGGGCCTGGGTGGTGGCGGAGTTCACCAGCAACACCAGCGAGGCGATCGCCACCACCGCGAGCACGATGCCCACCGGAATCGCCACGCTGTCGGCCTGCAGCAGGTTGTACGCCACCGGCAGCGCCATGATCTGCGTGATCACCGCCGGCCCCCGGCTCCAGCTCTTGCGCAGCAGCAGCCCGCGTGCGGCGAGCAGCGGCAGCAGCGCCAGCACGACGACGGTGATTCCTCCGGTGATCGCCTGTCCCCGGTCGTCCGGACTGCCGGTTACCCCGAGCACGGCCAGCCACACCCCGCCGGCCAGCAGGGCGAGCCCTTCCAGCCCGACCAGCGCGGCGGCGTACGTCAGCCGCCGCGGACGGGACTCCTCGATTCCGCCGGTCTTCTCAGCCGTAGGTGCTTCACTCACCCCAGAAGGGTAGCCCTCGGCCGCCACCCGTAAGTGTCGAGGCTCACGCCCCTGTCTCTTACCGGATCCCTAACTCGGTCTGGGATCGGTACTTTCCAGTAGGTACGCTGCAATCCATGCGTGCACTTCTCGTGGTCAATCCGGCGGCAACCACCACAAGCGCACGTAGGCGCGACGTCCTCATCCACGCGCTCGCGAGCGAAGTGAAGCTGGAGGCGGTCACCACCGAGTACCGCGGCCACGCCCGCGACCTGGCGCGGCTCGCGGCCGAGAGCGACGACATCGACCTCGTCGTGGCACTCGGCGGCGACGGCACGGTCAACGAGGTGGTCAACGGACTCCTCCACAACGGACCCGCCCCGGACCGGCTGCCCGGCCTCGCTGTGGTCCCAGGCGGCTCCACCAACGTCTTCGCCCGCGCCCTGGGCCTGCCCAACGACCCGGTCGAGGCCACCGGCGACCTGCTGGACGCGCTGCGCGAGAAACGCGAGCGCCTCGTCGGCCTCGGCCTGACCGCCGGCACGCCCGGCACCGAGGACGAGGCGGTCCCGGCCCGCTGGTTCACCTTCAACGCGGGACTCGGCTTCGACGCGGGCGTCGTCGGCCGGGTCGAGCAGCAGCGCGAACTCGGTAAGAAATCCACACACGCGCTGTACGTTCGTCAGGTCGTCCGGCAATTCCTCGGCGAGCAGCACCGCCGGCACGGATCGATCACACTGGAGCGGGCCGGCGCCGACCCGGTCACGGATCTTGTCGTGGCGATAGTCTGCAACACCTCGCCCTGGACGTATCTCGGCAATCGTCCGATGTACACGTCACCTAAGGCCTCGTTCGATAAGGGCATCGACGTACTCGGTCTCAGCCGCCTGTCGACGGCCGCGGCTGCCCGGTATGGCACGCAGTTGCTCACTTCGTCCCCCGAGAAGGGACCCCACGGCAAGCACGCCGTGTCCCTGCACGATCTGGACCAGTTCACCTTGCATTCGAAGGTGCCCCTCCCCCTCCAGATGGACGGCGACCACCTAGGACTGCGTACGAGCGTGACGTTCACAGGCGTACGCCGCGCACTGCGTGTGATTGTGTGAGCGGAACCGGCTAAAGTCCTTTCACTCGAACGTTTAGGCCAGGATCCACCCCATGGAAGTACGGCTGTGACCCAGTCGACACCGAGGAATCAAAAAAAACTTTCCGGAAGGGGTTGTATCCGTCGCTGAGGTTTGCGAGTCTCTACGTGGCGGTCGGGACAGCCCGCAACACCGGCGTCCGCTGATCACCGGAATCCCCCTTCAACTCACAGGACCCCTGCCAGGGAACCTGGCGGTCGGCCCTTCACTTGTTGAGGGATTCGTGAAAGCGTTCACATTCACAAGCAACGTGCATGTAATACCAAGGAGAGGTAGCAGCCATGGACTGGCGTCACAACGCCGTTTGCCGCGAGGAAGACCCCGAGCTCTTCTTCCCCATCGGCAACACCGGTCCTGCGCTGCTGCAGATCGAGGAAGCCAAGGCCGTCTGCCGGCGCTGCCCCGTTATGGATCAGTGTCTGCAGTGGGCGCTCGAGTCCGGTCAGGACTCCGGCGTCTGGGGTGGTCTCAGCGAGGACGAGCGTCGCGCGATGAAGCGCCGTGCCGCCCGCAACCGGGCCCGTCAGGCCACCGCCTGACAGTCCCACCCCTGATGACAGCCTGAGCTTGGCGGCGCGTACAGCGAGTACGCATCTCCCGCCCCCGAGCCGCAGCGCGCAGTACCCCCGATGCGCTTAGCAGTAAGAGCAGCAACGAGCGAGCAGCCCCGGACCCACCAGGTCCGGGGCTCTTTGCTGCCCGGGAGCCGCCCCGTGAGGCTCACTTCTGCGGGCGCACCGGCACGTCCAGGATCACCCGGGTCCCGCGCCCGGGGGCGGGCACCATGTCGAAGGTGCCGCCCAACTCGCCCTCCACCAGCGTTCGTACGATCTGCAGGCCGAGGTTGCCTGAGCGGTGCGGGTCGAAGCCCTCGGGCAGGCCGACGCCGTCGTCCTGGACGGTGACGAGGAGCCGGGCCTCCTTCGTGGTGCCGCCGCGGACCGCCGAGACCTCGACGGTTCCGGTGTCGCCCTCACGGAAGCCGTGTTCGAGGGCGTTCTGCAGGACTTCGGTGAGCACCATCGACAGCGGGGTGGCGACCTCGGCGTCGAGTATCCCGAAGCGGCCGGTGCGCCGGCCCGTGACCTTGCCCGGCGAGATCTCGGCGACCATCGCGAGCACCCGGTCCGCGATCTCGTCGAACTCGACGCGCTCGTCCAGGTTCTGGGACAGCGTCTCATGCACGATGGCGATCGAGCCGACCCGCCGTACGGCCTCCTCCAGGGCCTCCCGGCCGCGTTCCGAGTCGATGCGCCGGGCCTGCAGGCGCAGCAGCGCGGCGACCGTCTGCAGGTTGTTCTTCACCCGGTGGTGGATCTCCCGGATGGTCGCGTCCTTGGTGATCAACTCACGCTCGCGGCGCCGCAGTTCGGTGACGTCCCGGAGCAGCACCAGGGAACCGATGCGGGTGCCCTTGGGCTTGAGCGGGATCGCCCGGAACTGGATGACGCCGTCCTCGGACTCGATCTCGAACTCGCGCGGCGCCCAGCCGCTGGCGAGTTTGGCGAGCGCCTCGTCCACCGGCCCCATGGTCGGGGCGAGTTCGGCCGTGGTCTGGCCCAGGTGGTGCCCGAGCAGGTCGGCGGCGAGGCCGAGGCGGTGGTAGGCGGAGAGGGCGTTCGGGGAGGCGTACTGGACGATGCCGTCGCCGTCCACCCGGATCAGGCCGTCGCCGACGCGTGGCGAGGCGTCCATGTCGACCTGCTGGTTCGGGAAGGGAAACGATCCGGCAGCGATCATCTGCGCCAGGTCGGAAGCGCTCTGCAGGTAGGTGAGCTCCAGGCGGCTCGGAGTGCGCACGGTGAGCAGGTTGGTGTTGCGGGCGATGACCCCGAGGACCCGGCCCTCGCGCCGTACCGGGATGGACTCGACCCGTACGGGGACCTCTTCGCGCCACTCCGGGTCGCCCTCGCGGACGATCCGGCCCTCGTCCAGGGCGATGTCCAGCATGGGCCGGCGCCCGCGCGGGACCAGGTGGCCGACCATGTCGTCCTGGTAGGAGGTGGGGCCGGTGTTGGGGCGCATCTGCGCCACCGAGACGTACCGGGTGCCGTCCCGGGTGGGGACCCACAGAACCAGGTCGGCGAAGGAGAGGTCGGAGAGCAGCTGCCACTCCGAGACCAGCAGATGGAGCCACTCGAGGTCGGAGTCGTCGAGGGCGGTGTGCTGGCGGACCAGTTCGTTCATGGAGGGCACGTCTGTGAGCGTACCTGGGGGTATGTGGATGGCCGAAAACCGGCGAGTACGGCGGGAAGGGCAGGCCCGGAAACACCCGCGGGCCGCGGCGCCTGAGAGGGACCCTCAACCCTCCCGGCACCGCAGCCCGGAGCAGCAACGGCCGCGGGGTGTGCGGTCCCGGTCGGCCGAAGGTGAGGAGCCGGGGCAGTCAGGGCAGAGAGCTCCGGTTCCTCGGTCCGCCTTCCTGTGCGGGGAAGACGGAAGAGTGTGACTGTGCCGTACGGCTGATGCCGTACTCGTTCAGCCCTCGTACGCAATTGTGGACTAGACCACGGTGTGTGTCCATGCGTTGGAGACTGTTCACAGTTGATGCGATCGCAGCGTAGCCCGCCGGGGGCGGCCGTGGGGGCGGATGTCCGGGGCAATTTTCGGCGGCCCGGGCGAGACACGGCCTCCCGTTGCGGAAATTTTCCTCAATTCACCCCATCTGACGTATTCACGTAACCTCGCACTTGTCCCCTTTCTCTGCGCCCGACCTCCGGCGACAGGGGTCGGTTCTGTTAGATTGGTCCCATCAGATTGGTCTAAACCACATAGACCTTCCAGACCCTCCAGCCCTCTTCAGAACGGCAGGCCCAGCGTGGAAGTTGTCATCGTTCCGGACGCCGCCGCGGGTGGCGAGCTGATCGCGGAGGCCATGGCTCAGCTGCTCCGGCACAAGCCGGCCGCGCTGCTCGGGGTGGCCACGGGCTCGACCCCGCTCCCCATCTACCAGGCGCTCACCGCCAAGGTCCGGGACGGGGCGGTGGACGCCTCACGGGCGCGCATAGCCCAGCTCGACGAGTACGTGGGGCTGCCGGCCGACCACCCGGAGTCCTACCGGTCGGTGCTGCGGCGCGAGGTGCTGGAGCCGCTCGGGATCGGGATGGACGCCTTCCTCGGCCCCGACGGTGCGGCCGAGGACGTGCAGGCCGCCTGCGAGGCGTACGACGCGGAGCTGGCGATGGCGGGCGGCGTGGACCTGCAGTTGCTCGGGATCGGGACCGACGGGCACATCGGGTTCAACGAGCCCTGCTCGTCGCTGGCCTCACGGACCCGGATCAAGACGCTGACCGAGCAGACGCGCATCGACAACGCGCGGTTCTTCGACGGGGACATCACGCAGGTGCCGCACCACGTCATCACCCAGGGGATCGGGACGATCCTGGAGGCACGGCACCTGGTGCTGCTGGCCACGGGCGAGGGGAAGGCCGACGCGGTCGCGGCGACGGTGGAGGGACCGGTCGCCGCGGTGTGCCCGGCGTCGGCGCTGCAGCTGCACCGGCACGCCACGGTCGTCGTCGACGAGGCCGCCGCGTCCAAGCTGAAGCTGGCGGACTACTTCCGGTACACCTTTGCCAACAAGCCGGAGTGGCAGGGGATCTGACGGTTCCGTCTGCCGGGTTCGGTGCGATGCGGACTTGCGGCGGGTGGTGGGTTGCTCGCGCAGTTCCCCGCGCCCCTTGCGGGGCGATCGGCTCGTGCTCCGTGAGGCGGAGGCGCGGGACCGTGCGGCGGTCATCGGCCGCGTGCCGAGCTCGAACGCGTGGTCCCCGAGGTCCCCGGTCGGCGCCCCGGCTGGTTCGTGGTCGAGCTCGACGGAGCGATGATCGGCACCGTTCAGCTCGAACCGCACGCCCCCGAGGCGCCGGGCAGCGAACACCGTCGGGCGGCCGGCCGGACCGACCTCGGCTACCTGTTCCTGCCCGAGGCGTGGGGACACGGGTACGCCTTCGAGGCGTGCGCGGCGGCTCTCGACTGGTTCCCCGGCGTACGGCCCGGTGAGCCGGTGGTGCTCTACACCCAGACCGCCAACGTCCGCTCGATGCGTCTCGCGGCCAAGCTCGGCTTCACCGAGCTGGAGCGGTTCGAGGCGTACGGCGCCGAGCAGTGGTTCGGGGTGGGGGGGCCCCGGGGGGGCCCCCCCCCCCCCCCGCCCCCCGCACCCCGCCCCCCCCCCCCGAACACGCCCCCCCCCCCACCCCCCACCCCGGCCCCCCCCGGCCGCGCCCCGGAAAAGGCGCCCCCCGGGG
>NZ_JBIAVV010000005.1:9537-418206 GCF_042894765.1 Streptomyces sp. NPDC001507 | reverse complement strand
GCGGCGCCGCGCCGCCCCCGCCCGCGGGTCGGGGGGGGGGGGGGGGGGGGGGGGGGGGGGGGGGGGGGGGGGGGGGGGGCGGGCCGCGCCGCCCCCCCCCCCCCCCCCCCGCCGGGATCCGCTACGCGGTCACGCCCGCGATGACCTCGGCCGCCGCCACTCCGCAGACCCGGGCCGCGCCGTGCGTCGCGATGTACAGGGCGCCCCGGGGTGTGGCCTGCGGTACGCCCATCTCCACCACGACGGTGTCGGGGCGGGCCTTGAGCAGGGTGTCCAGGGCCGCGGTCATCCAGGGGTGCCGGTGTTCGTCCCGGACCACGGCGACGATCCGGCGGTCCCCCGCCGCGACGATCGCCGCGTGGCCCGCGTCCTCGCCGGCGAAGCTGCCGGTCTCGGTGCCGGGCACGAGCCGGGTCAGTTCGCCGGAGACGCCCCACGGTGTCTCCGTGCCCACGGCGATGTTGGTCTCGGGCGTGAGGGAGGCGACGAAGAGCGGCTCGGCCGGCGGCGTGTAGGGGTCGACGCGCGTCACATGGAGCGCGCGGCGGGCGGCGACGAGGCCGATGTCCGTGAGGGCCGGGTCCGGCTGGGCCACCTCCGTCGTGGCCGTCCAGGTCGCCAGTGCCCGCACCCGCCGCGCCGCGTCCGCCAGGCGTTCCTCGGGGAGTTCGCCGGAGCGGACCGCCGCGACCAGGGCGTCGCGCAGCCGCCGTACCGTCTCCTCGTCCGAGAGGCCGCCGCCCACGCAGATCGCGTCGGCGCCGGCGGCGAGGGCCAGGACGGTGCCGTGTTCGATGCCGTAGGTCCCGGCGATGGCCTGCATCTCGATGCCGTCGGTGACGATCAGGCCGTCGTAGCCGAGTTCGCCGCGCAGGAGCTCGGTCAGGACGCGGTGGGACAGCGTGCCGGGCCGGGCCGGGTCCAGGGCGGGGACCAGGATGTGCGCGCTCATCACGGCGCGGCTGCCGGCGGCGATGGCGGCGCGGAAGGGCACCAGTTCGCGGGCGCCCAGGACCTCGGCGCCCACGTCGATGCGGGGCATGGCGAGGTGGGAGTCGACGGCGGTGTCGCCGTGGCCCGGGAAGTGCTTGGTGCAGGCCGCCACCCCGGCCGCCTGGAGGCCGGTGACGTACGCCGCCGTGTGCCGGGCCACCAGGTCCTGGTCGGCGCCGAAGGAGCGGACGCCGATGACCGGGTTGGCGGAGTTGGAGTTCACGTCGGCGACCGGGGCCCAGCTGAAGTTGACCCCGCAGGCGGCCAGGCGGCGGCCCAGTTCGAGGGCGACCTGCCGGGTGAGCTCCGGGTCGTCGACGGCGCCGAGGGCGTGGTTGCCGGGGAAGGAGGAGCCGGTGCGCACCTCCAGGCGGGTGACGTCACCGCCCTCCTCGTCGATCGCCACCAGGACGTCGTCCCGCTCGGCGCGCAGCTGGGCGGTGAGGGCCGAGAGCTGCTCGGCCGAGATGATGTTGCGGCCGAACACGCCCACCGAGGCGAGGCCCTCGCCGAGTCGGCGCAGTACCCAGTCGGGGGCGGTGGTGCCGGTGAAGCCCGGCTGGAGGACCGTCAGCGCGTCGCGCGTGAGTGTGTCCGTACCGCTGGCGAATGTCGTCATCGGATGGGGTTATCCCTTCACGGCGCCCGCGGTGAGGCCCGCGGCCATCTTGCGCTGGACGAGGAGGAACAGGACGACGATCGGCACGGCGAGCATGGTGGCGCCGGCCATCATCGGGGCGTATTCGGTGCCGTGCTTCGTGGTGAAGTTGGCGAGCCAGACGGTCGCCGTCTGGTGCTCCTGGCTGAGCAGCATCAGGGCGTAGAGGTACTCGTTCCAGGCCTGGATGAAGCCGTAGACCGAGGTGGCGACCAGGCCGGGGGCGAGCAGCGGGAAGACCACGCGGACGAAGGCGCCGGTGCGGGAGCAGCCGTCGACCATGGCGGCCTCCTCCAGCTCCTTCGGGATGTTGACGATGAAGCCGCGCAGGGTCCACACCGTGAACGGCAGGATGAAGGTCAGGTAGGTGATGATCAGGCCGCTGAGCTTGTCGTACTGGTCCAGGTCGTTGAGGAGCAGGAAGACCGGGATGATCATGGCGACCAGCGGGATCATCTGGACCGCGAGGATGCCGACGATCACGACCTTGCGGCCGCGGAAGGCGAACCGGGAGATGGCCAGGGCGGCCAGCAGTCCGATGGCCATGCCGATCACCACGACGGAGAGGGACACGATCAGGCTGCGGCCGACCGGGCCCCAGAAGTCGGCGATGTCCAGCGCGCGGCGGAAGTTGGACAGGGTGACGCCGGTGGGCAGCAGGCTCGGGTCCGGGTCGATGGCGTCCTTCGCCGGCTTGAACGCCGTGTTCAGCATCCAGTAGACGGGGAAGCCCGCGACGACGAAGACGAGGAGGCCGAGGAGGTTCCAGCCGGCCTTCGCCCTCCTGCGGCCCGGGGTGGCTACGGTGCTCATTCGACCTCTCCGATCTGCAGCATCTGGCGCATGTACACGGCGACGACGCCGAGCAGGAGGACCACGGTGAGCAGGGCGATCGCGGAGCCCTGCCCGTAGTCGTTGACGACGAAGGCGCGGTCGTAGGACCAGGTGGTGAGCAGCTGGAACTCGGCCTCGGGGTGGCCGCCGCGCATCACGAAGACCTGCGGGAAGACGCCCATGTCCCAGATCACCGAGAGCGTCGTGAGCATCACGATCACCGGCTTGAGGATGGGCAGCGTGACGTAGCGGAAGACGCCCCAGGGGCCGGCGCCGTCGAGGCGGGCGGCCTCCTCCAGCTCCTTGGGGACCTGGGTGAGTCCGGCACTGAGCGTGATGACCACGAAGGGGACCGCTCCCCAGACCACCAGGAGCATGATCACCGCGAGCCCCTCGGGTCCGCTGGCGAACCAGTTGTGGCCGACCATGTCGACCCCGGGGAGCTTGCTGAGCAGGGCGTTGAGGATGCCGTAGTCGGAGTCGAAGAGCCACTTGAAGACCGTGGTGGCGACGATGACCGGCATGCCCCAGCTGGCCACCAGCGCGATGTTGACCAGCGTCTTCACCCAGCCGGAGACGCGTTGCAGCAGCAGCGCGATGAGCATCCCGACGACCATGGTGAAGACGACGGAGCCGCCCGCGAAGACGATCGTGCGCAGCACGACCTGCCAGAACTCGCTGTCGCCGAGCACCTCGGAGAAGTTGCCGAACCCGACCCACTCGGCCGGCTTGAACCCCCACAGCTGAGACTGCCCGAAATCCTGGAAGGAGAGGGTGACCAGCCGGTAGAGGGGGTAGCCGAGGACGAGCGCCAGGATCAGCAGGCAGGGGGCGAGCAGCAGCCAGGGAACGGCGGGGCCCCCCGAACGCCGGTTCGCACGTGGTCTTTGCGGGGAGTCCGGTGGAGGTGCTGGCACCTTGGCGGGTGTGGTCGTATCAACGGCACTCATCGTGCGCTCCTAAGCAATTCAAGAAACGTCAGGTGCCGCGCCCCCGAAGGAGCGCTGGGGGCACCCCCGGCCGAAGGCTGGGGGAGGAACTGCGCGACCAGCCACAACGCACCCGCAGTGGCCCCACAACCCAACGCGGCATCCTCTTTTGAAACCCACCGGCCGGACCCGACCCCCCGTCGGTCAGGCCCGGCCGCGGACCGTTACGGGGTGTTGATGACCTTGTCGATCGCCGCGTCGGCCTCCTTGGCCGCCGCCTCGACGCTCTCCTTGCCGGTGCCGATGTTCTGCAGCATCGTCTGGAGCACCTGGGCCTTCTCGACCTGGCCCCAGCCCGGCGCCATCGGCACGAACCAGTTGGACTCGGCCGCCTCGGCCGGCACCGCGGTCGCCGGGTCGTTCTTCAGCGTGGCGAGGTCGGTCTTGTTGTTCGGCAGGTTGCCCTTGGCCATCAGGCCCTTCTGGCCGGAGGGACCGGTGAACGCGTTGATCCACTCGGCGGCGACGCCCTGCGCCTTCGACTTCACCGGGATGGCGAGGTCGGAGCCGCCCAGGAAGACCGGCATGTTCTTGCCGGACGGGCCGGGCATCACGAAGTTGACGAGGTTGTCCTTCAGCTTGCCGCCGGTCTTGTCGTTCTTCGGGTCGGCCGCGGTCGCGCCCTCCCAGGCGGCACCGAAGATCATGGCCGACTTGCCCTGGCCGTAGACGATGTAGCGGTCGGACTCGTCCTTGGTCTTGTCACCGTGCATGTACTTGTCGATGACGTTCTTGAACTCGGTCAGGCCCTTGACGGACTCGGCCGAGGAGAGGTTGCCCTGCCACTTGCCGCCGTTCTCGACGGCGATGGAGCCACCCGCGTCGTAGACGAAGGACATGGCCGCGTACCAGTCACGGGTGGGCTGGTACCAGGCGCTGAACTTGTCGCCTTCCTTCTTCTGGATCTTGTCCAGGTCGGCGGTCAGCTCGGTGTAGGTCTTCGGCGTGGTCTTGATGCCGGCCGAGGCGGCGATGTCCTTGCGCCAGTTGGCGACGCGGCCACCGGCGTAGTACGGCACGCCGTAGGTCTTGCCCTGGTAGGTGACGGAGGCCTTGAGGCCGTCGAGCCACTGGTCCGAGCTGGTGAACTGGGAGGCGTCCACGGGGGCGAAGGCGCCCTTGACCATGTAGCTGAGCATCTCGGTGTTGCCCATCTCGACCACGTCGGGGGCCTTGTCCGTGGCGAGGACGGCGTCCAGCTTGGTGTTCTTGTCCGGCCAGCCGTAGTACTCGTGGTTGATCTTGATGCCGGGGTGCTTCTTCTGCACGGCGGCGTCGGCGGCCTTGACCAGGTCGGGCCAGTTGTTCTGCGCGTCCACCGTGAGCCACACGGTCAGCGCCTTGGCGTCCGAGCCCTGGGACTTGTTGTCGTCCTTGTTGTCACTGCCACACGCCGCGACCGAGAAGACCATGCCCGCGATACCAATCGCGGCTATCAGCTTGCGCTTCACGCCACCCTCCTCAGGGATGCCACAAACCCCCCTGCCTCCCCGCACGAGCGTTGGGCCGGGACCTGGACCAATGGTGTAGACCAGTGCGGGAAGCTTGGCCCAGACCACCAGGCCTGTCAAGGGTGGCCGAATAGGCTCCGACCAGCCGTTATGCGACCTACATATGCAGGAACCTTTAAGTAAGAACCCCTCGAAAACCCGAGGCGCGGACGAGACAATTCCGGTAGACCACTCGCTCGGTGGACTAGACCAACAGCGTCCGCGACGGTATACAGAGGGGATCACGCAGCGTGCAGGGCGAATCCCGTACGCTGCCGTGCCACGAGGCGAGCCGCGTCAATAAGCCGGGAAGGCGGAGCATGAGCACCGACGTCAGCAGTGCGGAGAACGAGAGCGGGACAGCCGTCCGTACCGCGCGCGTGCCCAAGTACTACCGCCTGAAGAAGCACCTGCTCGAAATGACCGAGACACAGGCCCCCGGCACCCCGGTCCCGCCCGAGCGCACCCTGGCCGCCGAGTTCGACACCTCCCGCACCACCGTCCGCCAGGCCCTCCAGGAGCTCGTCGTCGAGGGCCGGCTGGAGCGCATCCAGGGCAAGGGCACCTTCGTCGCCAAGCCCAAGGTCTCCCAGGCGCTCCAGCTCACCTCGTACACGGAGGACATGCGGGCCCAGGGCCTGGAACCGACCTCGCAGCTGCTGGACATCGGCTACATCACCGCCGACGACCGGCTCGCCGGACTTCTCGACATAACGGCAGGCGGGCGCGTGCTGCGCATCGAGCGGCTGCGCATGGCCAACGGCGAGCCGATGGCGATCGAGACCACGCACCTGAGCGCGAAGCGCTTCCCCGCCCTGCGCCGCTCCCTCGTCAAGTACACGTCCCTGTACACCGCCCTCGCCGAGGTGTACGACGTCCATCTCGCCGAGGCCGAGGAGACCATCGAGACCTCGCTGGCGACCCCGCGCGAGGCCGGCCTGCTCGGCACCGACGTGGGCCTGCCGATGCTGATGCTCTCCCGCCACTCCCTGGACCGCGACGGCCAGCCGGTGGAATGGGTGCGCTCGGTGTACCGCGGCGACCGCTACAAGTTCGTCGCGCGGCTCAAGCGGCCCCAGGACTGACCCCGTTCGCACCGCGGCCCCCTGACGGCACGTCACCCTTCTCCACCGAATCGACATACCGATATGCGGATGAGGTCTTCCGCTGACCTTTCGCGTTCGCCATGATTGCCTGCGCATTACACAGGTGAACAACGGTGATCGCCGTGCGGTCAGTGAGGGGACGGAGCCGCGAGATGTCAGATGCCTCCGATGTGACCAAAGCGGCGGTGGTGACGCCCATACGCGTCGCCATCGCCGTCTGTCTGATAGCGCCCTTCGTGGCGATGCTCTGGGTGGGCTCGTACGCCAAGACGGACCCGGTGTTCATCGGGATCCCGTTCTTCTACTGGTACCAGATGCTGTGGGTGCTGCTCTCCACCGCGCTCACCATGACCGCGTACCAGCTGTGGCAGCGCGACCAGCGCGCCCGCAAGGCCGAGGCCGCGACGAGCACGGACGGGGGTGCGCAGCAGTGAAGGACGGTGTGAACGGCGTCGCGCTCGGCGTCTTCGTCTTCTTCTTCCTGGCCGTCACGGTCATGGGTTTCCTGGCCGCGCGCTGGCGCAAGGCCGAGAACGAGCACTCCCTCGACGAATGGGGGCTCGGCGGCCGGTCGTTCGGCACCTGGGTCACCTGGTTCCTGCTCGGCGGCGACCTGTACACGGCGTACACGTTCGTCGCCGTACCGGCGGCGATCTACGCGGCGGGCGCGGCCGGCTTCTTCGCGGTGCCGTACACGATCCTGGTCTATCCGCTGATCTTCACGTTCCTGCCGCGTCTGTGGTCGGTCTCGCACCGGCACGGCTACGTGACGACCTCGGACTTCGTGCGCGGCCGCTTCGGCTCCAAGGGCCTCTCGCTCGCCGTCGCGCTGACCGGCATCCTGGCGACGATGCCGTACATCGCACTGCAGCTCGTCGGCATCCAGGCGGTGCTGGACGTGATGGGCGTCGGCGGCAGCGACGGCACCAACTGGTTCGTGAAGGACCTCCCGCTCCTCATCGCCTTCGGGGTGCTCGCGGCCTACACCTACTCCTCGGGCCTGCGCGCCCCCGCCCTGATCGCGTTCGTGAAGGACGCGCTGATCTACATCGTCATCGCGGTGGCGATCATCTACATCCCGATCAAGCTGGGCGGCTTCGACGACATCTTCGCCAAGGCGGGCGACAAGTTCACGGCGGCGGGAGCGGGCGGCCTCGTCCCGCCCGCGGCCGGCCAGTGGACGTACGCCACCCTGGCGCTGGGCTCCGCGCTGGCCCTGTTCATGTATCCGCACTCGATCACCGCGACGCTCTCCTCCAGGAGCCGTGACGTGATCCGCCGCAACACCACGATCCTGCCGCTGTACTCCCTGATGCTGGGCCTGCTCGCCCTGCTGGGCTTCATGGCCATCGCGGCCGGCGTCAAGGTCACCAACGGCCAGCTGGCCATCCCCCAGCTGTTCGAGAACATGTTCCCGGACTGGTTCGCGGGCGTGGCCTTCGCGGCGATCGGCATCGGCGCCCTGGTCCCCGCGGCCATCATGTCCATCGCGGCCGCGAACCTCTTCACCCGCAACATCTACCGTGACTTCATCAAGCCGGACGCCACGCCGAAGCAGGAGGCCCAGGTCTCCAAGCTGGTGTCGCTGCTGGTGAAGGTGGGCGCGCTGATCTTCGTCCTCACCATGGACAAGACGGTCGCCATCAACTTCCAGCTGCTCGGCGGCATCTGGATCCTGCAGACCTTCCCGGCCCTGGTCGGCGGCCTGTTCACGCGCTGGTTCCACCGCTGGGCCCTGCTGGCGGGCTGGGCGGTCGGCATGGTCTACGGCACGGTCGCCGCGTACGGCGTGGCCTCCCCGACCCAGGCGCACTTCGGCGGCTCGTCCAAGGACATCCCCGGCCTCGGCCAGATCGGCTACATCGGCCTGACGGCGTTCGTGATGAACGTGGTCGTCACGGTGGTCCTGACCTTCGCCCTGAAGGCCTTCAAGGCCCCCGAGGGCATCGACGAGACCAGCCCCGAGGACTACACGGCGGACGCGGGCGACCCGGACGTGCAGGTGGAACTCCCGCCGGCCGTGGCGGGAAGCACTCACTGACAGCCCCCCGTCAGGGGCGCGGGGCTGTATCGACGCGCGGCTCCGCCGCGCGGGCGCGACCAGCCACCCACAACCCGCAGCGGGCCACCGGGAGAACCCCCTCGGCGGCCCGCTTTCGGCTTCCCCCCTCCGCCGCTACTCCCTCGTCCGCAGGGCCATCTCGTCCAGACGGCCCTCGTGACGTTGGCGTAGGAGACCCACCGGTGCCACTTCCTGGGCCGGGTGGCGCCGCGACAGGCCTCCAGACGGGTCGTCAGGGCGTGCCAGCGGCCCACGAGACCGGATCCGACCCGGCTGCCCGCGCGTCGCAGGTCCGGCGTCGCCATCGGCGCACTGCGCGGCCGGACCTTGCCCGGCGGGTGACGGACGATTCTCGACATGGTGCCTCTCCTTCCGCGACCGGCTCTCGGCACGCAGGACCCGCGGGGCACCTGACTCCGTGGAAGCACTCCCTTCCGGCCACGCGACTCGACTGCGCGCACCGCCCGGACGGGGAGGTGGCAGCCTGGAAATTCGGGAGCACGCTGTCAGGGCCCTCCGGCAGACTCGGCAGCATGGACATCTCGATCCGGCCCGCGGACCCCGCCGAATACGAGGACCTCGGCGAGCTCACCGCCCAGGCCTACCTCCGGGACGGTCTCCTCGACTACGGCGAGGGCGACGAGTACCTGCCCGTGCTGAAGGACGTGGCGAGCCGGGCGGCCGCCGCCGAGGTGCTCGTGGCCGTGGACGGCGAAAGACTCCTCGGCGGCGTCACCTTCGTCGCCGGCCCCGGCCCGGTCGCCGACATCGCGCGCCCCGGAGAGGCCGAGATCAGGGCGCTCGCGGTCGCACACGAGGCCCGCGGCCGGGGTGCCGGCGAGGCCCTTGTGCGGGCCTGTCTCGACCGCGCGCGGGCCACCGAGGGGTGCACGGCCGTCGTCCTGTCGAGCCAGCGCAGCATGCACACCGCCCACCGCATCTACGAACGCCTGGGCTTCGTTCGCACACCGGAGCGGGACTGGAATCCCGTGCCGCACCTGGACGACCTCACTCTCCTCACCTACCAGTTGACGCTCTGACACCGCCGCGACACAACATCTGGGGGTGACGTGACAGCCCGGCACTAGATGTATGCTCATGCTCGCTGTCGCCGCAGGGGAATCCGGTGCGAATCCGGAACTGTCCCGCAACGGTGTACTTGTGCATGTTCGTGCACAGGAGTCAGTCCGAGGACCTGCCGACAGCACGCCCGGCCACCCGGTCAGGGCGTTCTGACGTCCGGGCCTCGTGGAGTGGGCCAGGGTCTCGACGCGTGCCCCCGCGCTCGTGCTGCCCCCTGCCCTCCGCCAGGCCCCGCGCCCAGCGAGGGAGAGCCCCACGTGACCATCGCGCCAGCCGACCCGGCTTCAGCGGCCATCTCCGTGGATTCCGCGGCATCCGCGGCACCCGTGGAAGGGGACGGTCCCGGTACCGCGTTGCTGCGGACCCTGACCGAGCTGACCGCCGACCTCCCCGACGCCGACCCCGGCCGGGTCGCCGCCGCCGCGTTGCGCGGCCGGTCGGCGCGGGCCGACGAGGCGGAACTGCGCGAGCTGGCCACCGAGGCCGCCGCCGGTCTGATCTCGGAGGACCCCGCCTACTCGCGGCTGGCCGCGCGTCTGCTCACCGTCTCCATCCGCGCCGAGGCCGCCTCGCAGGGCGTGACGTCCTTCACCGAGTCCGTCGCGGTGGGGCACCGCGAGGGCCTCATCGCCGACCGGACCGCCGAGTTCGTCCGGCTGCACACGGCCCGCCTCGACGCGCTCGTCGACCCGGCCGCCGACGACCGCTTCGGCTACTTCGGCCTGCGCACGCTGCACAGCAGGTACCTGCTCCGGCACCCGATCACCCGCCGCGTGATCGAGACGCCCCAGCACTTCATGCTCCGGGTCGCCGCCGGCCTCGCCGAGGACGACACCGTCAGGTCGGTGGACGAGGTGGCCGCGCTCTACGGGCTCATGAGCCGCCTCGACTACCTCCCGTCCTCCCCGACCCTCTTCAACTCCGGCACCCGGCACCCCCAGATGTCGTCCTGCTACCTCCTCGACTCCCCGAAGGACGAACTGGACTCGATCTACGACCGCTACCACCAGGTCGCCCGGCTCTCCAAGCACGCCGGCGGCATCGGTCTGTCGTACAGCCGCATCCGGTCCCGCGGGTCGCTCATCCGCGGCACCAACGGGCACTCCAACGGCATCGTGCCGTTCCTGAAGACGCTGGACGCCTCGGTCGCCGCCGTGAACCAGGGCGGCCGGCGCAAGGGCGCGGCAGCGGTCTACCTGGAGACCTGGCACTCCGACATCGAGGAGTTCCTGGAGCTGCGCGACAACACCGGTGAGGACGCCCGCCGTACCCACAACCTCAACCTCGCGCACTGGGTCCCGGACGAGTTCATGCGCCGGGTGAACGCGGACGAGCCGTGGTCGCTGTTCTCCCCCGCCGACGTGCCGGAACTCGTGGACCTGTGGGGCGACGAGTTCGACGCGGCCTACCGCCGGGCCGAGGCCGCGGGGCTGGCCCGCAAGACCGTCCCGGCCCGTGACCTGTACGGCCGGATGATGCGGACCCTGGCGCAGACCGGCAACGGCTGGATGACGTTCAAGGACGCGGCCAACCGGACCGCCAACCAGACGGCCACCCCCGGCCACGTCATCCACTCCTCCAACCTCTGCACGGAGATCCTGGAGGTCACGGACGACGGCGAGACGGCCGTGTGCAACCTGGGGTCGGTGAACCTCGGCGCCTTCGTCGACACGGCGACCGGTGACATCGACTGGGAGCGGCTCGACGACACCGTCCGCACCGCCGTCACCTTCCTCGACCGGGTCGTCGACATCAACTTCTACCCGACCGAGCAGGCGGGCCGGTCCAACGCCAGGTGGCGGCCGGTCGGCCTCGGCGCCATGGGCCTCCAGGACGTCTTCTTCAAGCTGCGGCTGCCGTTCGACTCCGCCGAGGCGAAGGCGCTGTCCACCCGGATCGCCGAGCGGATCATGCTCGCCGCGTACGAGGCCTCCGCCGACCTCGCCGAGCGCAGCGGCCCGCTGCCGGCCTGGGAGAAGACCCGCACCGCGCAGGGGGTGCTGCACCCCGACCACTACGGCGTCGAGTTCACCTGGCCGGAGCGCTGGGCGGCGCTGCGCGCGCGGATCGCGACGACCGGCCTGCGCAACAGCCTGCTGCTCGCCATCGCCCCCACCGCCACCATCGCCTCGATCGCGGGCGTGTACGAGTGCATCGAGCCGCAGGTCTCGAACCTCTTCAAGCGCGAGACGCTGTCCGGTGAGTTCCTCCAGGTCAACTCCTACCTGGTGCAGGAGCTCAAGGACCTCGGCGTCTGGGACGCCCGCACCCGCGAGGCGCTGCGCGAGGCCAACGGCTCGGTGCAGGACTTCGTCTGGATCCCCGAGGACGTGCGCGACCTCTACCGGACGGCATGGGAGATCCCGCAGCGCGGCCTGATCGACATGGCCGCCGCCCGCACCCCGTACCTGGACCAGGCCCAGTCCCTGAACCTCTTCCTGGAGACGCCGACCATCGGCAAGCTCTCCTCGATGTACGCGTACGCCTGGAAGTCGGGCCTGAAGACGACGTACTACCTGCGCTCGCGCCCGGCGACCCGGATCGCCCGCGCCGCCCGGGCCCAGGCCACCATCCCCGTCCAGCAGGCGGCCCCCGAAGACGCCGTCGCCTGCTCCCTGGAAAACCCCGAGTCCTGCGAGGCCTGCCAGTGATGTCCAGCAAGAACCTTCTCGACCCCGGCTTCGAGCTCACGCTCCGCCCGATGCGCTACCCCGACTTCTACGAGCGCTACCGGGACGCCATCAAGAACACCTGGACCGTGGAGGAGGTCGACCTCCACTCCGACGTCGCCGACCTCGCGAAGCTGTCCCCGATGGAACAGCACCTGATCGGCCGGCTGGTCGCGTTCTTCGCCACCGGCGACTCGATCGTCGCGAACAACCTGGTGCTCACGCTGTACAAGCACATCAACTCCCCCGAGGCGCGGCTCTACCTGAGCCGGCAGCTGTTCGAGGAGGCCGTGCACGTCCAGTTCTACCTGACGCTCCTGGACACCTACCTGCCCGACCCGGAGGACCGCGCGGCCGCCTTCGCGGCGGTCGAGAACATCCCCTCCATCCGCGAGAAGGCCGAGTTCTGCTTCAAGTGGATGGACTCGGTGGAGAACCTGGACCGCCTGGAGTCCAAGGCCGACCGCCGCCGCTTCCTGCTCAACCTCATCTGCTTCGCCGCGTGCATCGAGGGCCTGTTCTTCTACGGCGCCTTCGCGTACGTCTACTGGTTCCGCAGCCGGGGCCTGCTGCACGGTCTCGCCACGGGCACCAACTGGGTGTTCCGTGACGAGACGATGCACATGAGCTTCGCGTTCGACGTGGTGGACACGGTCCGCAAGGAGGAGCCGGAGCTCTTCGACGACGAACTGCGGCAGCAGGTCACCGACATGCTCCGGGAGGCCGTCGAGGCCGAGCTGCAGTTCGCCCGTGACCTGTGCGGCGACGGCCTGCCCGGCATGAACACGGACTCGATGCGCCAGTACCTGGAGTGCGTCGCCGACCAGCGGCTCGGCCGCCTCGGCTTCGCCCCGGTGTACGGCTCGGAGAACCCGTTCTCCTTCATGGAGCTGCAGGGCGTTCAGGAGCTGACGAACTTCTTCGAGCGCCGTCCGTCCGCGTACCAGGTGGCGGTGGAGGGCACTGTCGACCTGGACGAGGACTTCTGAGCCAGCCGCTCCCCACGGTCCTCGTGGGCCTCCCTGATCTGCCGGTCGATGCGCCTGTCGCGCAGGACGCCGAGCACGGACGGGAGGGCCATGAGGACCAGGATGCCGAGGACCAGGACCATTCCGACGAGACCTTCGATCTGGTTTCCGTTCATGGACACCACTCTCGCGCCGGATGCTCCTTACCGTGAGTGGCAGCACTGCCACACACCCTCGAATTACTGCCAGCGGCGAGGCACACTGGCAGCATGCTGAAGAACGTGGCCACGGTGCTCCTCGACGGTGTGCACCCCTTCGAGCTCGGGGTGGTCTGCGAGGTCTTCGGACTCGACCGCTCCGACGAGGGGCTGCCGGTGTACGACTTCGCGGTGGTCTCGGCGGAGGGACCGGCACTCGGCACCCACGTGCCGGGCCTCACCGTCTCCACGCCGTACGGCATCGACCGCCTCGACGAGGCGGATCTGATCGCGGTGCCGGCCTCGGACTCCAACGTCGCCCGCGAGTATCCCCCTGAGTTGCTCGCCGCCCTCCGCCGGGCGGTGGACCGGGGCGCCAGGGTGCTCAGCGTCTGCTCGGGTGTCTTCGTGCTCGGCGCGGCCGGGCTGCTGGACGGGCGCCGGTGCGCCGTGCACTGGCGGCACGCGGACCTGCTGGCCCGCCGCTTCCCCCGCACCCGGGTCGAGCCGGACGTGCTGTACGTCGACGAGGACCCGGTGTTCACCTCGGCGGGCACCTCGGCCGGTATCGACGCCTGTCTGCACATCGTCCGCAAGGAGCAGGGCCCGGAGGTCGCCACGAAGATCGCCCGGCGGATGGTGGTGCCCCCGCACCGGGACGGCGGCCAGGCCCAGTACATCGAGCGCCCGCTGCCGGAGGGCCCCTGCGACACGGTCGGCGGGGTGCTGGCCTGGATGACGGAGCACCTCGACGAGGAGGTCACCGTCGAGCAGCTGGCCGCCCGCGCCCTGATGGCTCCGCGCACCTTCGCCCGCCGCTTCCAGCAGGAGACCGGCACCACGCCCTACCGCTGGATCCTGCGGCAACGGGTACTGCTGGCACAGGAGTTGCTGGAGGGGACGGACGAGACGATGGACGCCATCGCGGGCCGGACCGGTTTCGGGACGGCCGCCGCGCTGCGGCACCAGTTCGTGAAGTCGCTGGGCACCACGCCGAACGCCTACCGGCGCGCGTTCCGGGGCCCTGAGGCCGCCTGAGCGCGCGCCGGTATCAGGCGTGATCCACCGGTCGCCGGGTCACCAGGGCACGGGTGCGAGCAGCAGCCGGTGCGGGCGCAGGGTGATGCCCACCCGGGTGGTGTCGTTCGACCCGGCGACCTGTTCGAAGCGGTACTTGGCGCACAGCGCCGCCGTGATCAGGCTGAGCTGGGTCATGGAGAAGTGGTCGCTGGGGCACTTGCGGTTGCCGACGCTGAAGGGGCTCATGGCGTACTTGGGTACGTCCCCCGCCCGCTCCGGCAGCCAGCGGTCCGGGTCGAAGTCGAGGTGCCCGGGGTAGGAGTGCGGGTCGCGCTGGACGGCGTAGGGGCTGTAGACGATGTCGGCCCCGGCCGGAATGCGATAGCCACCCAGCTCGGTGTCGGCCTTGGCCCGCCGGGTCAATATCCATACGGCCGGCCGCAAACGCATCGCCTCGACGACGACATTGTTGGTGTGCGTGAGCCGGCGAACGTGCTCAAAACCAACCGGCTGACCGCCCGTCACGGATTCGACCTCGGTCCGAACCTTCGCGGCTTGTTCGGGGTGTTCGGCGAGGACCTGGAGCAGCCACATGATCGTGGAGGCGACTGTTTCGCTGCCGGGGGTGAGTATCGCGACCACCTGGTCGTGGATCTCCTGTTCCCCGATGGGGTCGCCATTCTCGTCCTTCGCCGCGAGCAATGCCGTCAGCAAATCGTCCGGCTTTTGACCAGATGCCCGGCGCTCGGCGACGATCTCGTCGACGAGGAGATGCAAATCGGCCAGCGCGCGGTTGAATTCACGGTTGGCCGGCAACGGCAGCTTGTACAGCGGGCCGAGTGGTACGACCATCCGCCGGTACATACCGCGGAAGACGCTCGCGAGGTCGACGCTGAGCCGCTCGGCGCGCTCGTCCATGTACTCGCCGCGCAGCAGGCAGCGGGCGGCGATGCGGACGGCGACCCGGAAGGACTCCGAGGTGCAGTCGACGGTGGCGCCGGGCTGCCAGCGTTCGGTCAGCGCGTGCGCCTCCTCCTCCATGACCGGCCCGTACGCGGGGATCGCGGAGAGGTTGAACGCGGGCTGGATGGTGCGGCGCTGGCGCCGGTGCCGGGGGCCGTTGGCGGTGGCGACGCCCTCCTTGCCGAGCAGTCCCTCCAGGGACTCCCACAGCGGGCCCGCGATGATGAAGTCGGGGTTCAGGGCGAGGGCGCCGGTGAGTTCCGGGGTGGTGACGGCGTAGACCTCCTTGGGGCCGAGCCTGAGGCGCACCATGTCGCCGTGGGCGCGCAGCCGGGTCATGAAGGCCAGCGGGTCGCGGGCCAGCCGCCAGCCGTGCCCGAGGACCGGCACACCGCCGCCGGCCAGGGGCGGTTCGCGCAGTTCACCGTGTGCGGAAGCCTCCGCGGTCGCGGGCTTCACGGACTCGACGGTCATTTCTCACCTGCCGCTTCGTTGTTGACGTACGGGGGCGTGGACCGGTCGTCCCAGCTGTCGACCATGTAACGGCCGGATTCGTGGTGGAACCAGTAGACGGAACTGAACCAGTTCCGCATGTTGCCGACGCAGGCCGTGACGGCGGCGCCGATTTCCTTTCCCTGCACGGTGCCGTCGTCGAGTTCCTCGGCGAACCGCAGTGCGGCCCGCTCGGCGACCAGGAATTCGCTTATGCATTCCTCGACGCGTCGCCTGACTTCCTCGACCGCCTGTTCCAGGCTCATTCCCTCATGGGTGACGAGACTGATTCCGAGGTTGTGCACCTCGTCGCCCGCTATTTCCTTGGGCAGCGAGCAGAGGTCGTTGTACCAGGCGGCGAATTCCTGGCTCAGCAGCGCCGGCCGACGGTACGCGGGGTTTTTCCGTACGGCGTCCGGGAGTTCGGTCCCGGCGCTCGGCTCCAGCAGGTCCGTCCATATCCAGTGGGCGAAGGTGAGGCGCCGCAGGGCCAGGTATTCCTCGACCTCGGGAACGTATCCCGAGGTGCGGTTGCGGTACTCGCGGTCGTAGGCCTCGATCACCTCGTGGAAGTGCCGGGCGAACCGCCGGTTCCAGGTCCCGGGCAGGAACGTGTACAACCGCGCGATGCTGTCGGCGAAACCGGCGACCAGGGTGTCCGGGTGGTGCAGATGGTGCAGGGGCGCGTCGAGGGCCGTGTGCAGCCGGAACCGCAACCGCCGCCAGTCGGCCGACCTGCCGTGCACGACGTCCCGGTCGTGCCGGTCGTCCCAGACGAAGAACCAGGCGCTGTAGTCGCATATCGCCTGGATGACCTCGTCGGACGCGCCCAGGTAGTACCCCGCCATGAGGTCGGTGTAGCAAAGACCATCGGCATATTCCCGCACCTTGTCCGCCGGCATCAGCCGCTTTTCCAGCAGCCAGAGGCGGGTCTTCTCCTGTAGCCGTGGCCAAAACGGATGCAGTTGCCGGGGAAACTCGGCCTCGATCACCGGGAGGGCGAGTTGTGGTGGAACCGCGACCGCCGTCGGCGTCGATGTGGTGCTGTGTGAGAAAGCATGCACGAACAAACCCCTCTCAGCCGAGCCAGGTGCGCACGCCCCTCCCGCTGTGCCGGGCGTGCGCCGTTGCGTATCCCCGCAGTTACTATTCAGCACCACAACTGACCGGTCTGGGAACGGATTTGCTTCACTCACTACCCCACAGTGCCGAGAATCTCCCCTTGTGTGACTGATTAAGGTTCGCTAGGGGTGCACAAAGGATCGAATGTACGACGCACGGACGAGCGAGCCTGACCGAACATGACGAACGCCTGGTCGGAGCAGGCCGACCAGGCGTCACAACTGTCCTTCCGCGTTCCCTGGGTCTCAGTCGTTGGCGACCACGGGGTAGCGGGGCTCGTTCTCGGCCATCTGCCGCAGCGCGTCCTTGCGCTCGCGCTTGGAGAGCCGGTCGATGTACAGGTAGCCGTACAGGTGGTCGGTCTCGTGCTGCAAACACCGAGCGAAGTAGCCGGTGCCGCGCACCTTGATCGGGTTGCCCTTCTCGTCCTGCCCGGTGACCTCGGCATAGTCGGGCCGGGCGAGCGGGGCGTAGGCGGTGGGCACCGACAGGCACCCCTCGTTGCTGTCATCCAGCCGCCGCTTGTCGGCGGGCAGGTCGACCAGCTTCGGGTTGCACACCACGCCGACGTGCCGGGCGCCCTCGTCGTCCTGGCAGTCGTAGACGAAGACCTTCAGGTCGACGCCGATCTGGTTGGCGGCGAGGCCGACGCCCTCGGCGGTCCGCTGGCTGGCGAACATGTCGGCGACGAGCTGGTCCAGCTCCGCCCCGAACTCGGTGACGTCCTTGCACTCCTTGTGCAGCACCGGGTTCCCGACCACGGTGATGGGCCGCGACGTCCCTCGCTCACGCCAGGCGTTCTCGCGCTCCTCGGTCCCCTCGGTGTCGACGACGAACCCCTCGTCATCCACGGGGAGCACGCCCGCGTGCTGCTGATCGGTGTCCTGCTGCGCCATGACCGACGTAAGCCTTCCTAGGTAAAACAGGGGTGATGTTGCTGATACAGGGTACGGGGAGCGCCCCGTCAGGGGCGCGGGGAACTGCGCGACCAGCCATCACCGGCCCGCAGCCGACGAGCGACGCTCAGCAGACCTCTTCCAGATCCCGCCAGTCCCGGGAATCAGGGCTGTCCGCAACCCACCCGTCCAGCAACCCCCGCACCAGCGAGGCCGGCGCAGCGATCCCGCACTCCCGCTCCGGCACCCACAGCTGGCCGTCGGTCCGGTGCCCCAGCGGCCCCGGATGCCCCGGCTCACTGTGGTCGTGGGGATCGAGATGCACCCCGTCACCCTCGTCCGACGGCATCCGTGACTCCGAGCACATCCGGCACAGCAGCCGCACCGAGGACGACCAGTCCTCCGCCGCGAACCCCGCGTCCCCCGCCAGCTGCTCCAGCGCGTCCCGGTCCGCCTCCGTCGCCGCCTCCAGCAGTACCACCCACGTCGGCACCGGTGACGGCGCCCACAGCTCGATCTCGTCGAAGACCGGGTACGCGTGCCCGGTCGCCGTGGTCCGCTCGCCGTGCGGCACCCCGTCGTGCAGGACGACCTCGCCCCAGCGCCGCCCGGACGAGGGAAGCGGGATGGACTGCACCTCGATACGGGCGGGGTCGAGGCGCCGCCCCCACACCACCTCGGCCTCCCCCTCCGGGGACAGCCGTACGGCGGCACTCCCCAGGTCCATGCCGTCCGGCTCGCCGGACGCGGTGGCGCCTCCCGGCACCCGCAGCCCGTACGCCTGCCAGGCTCGCCGCGCCAGCGGCCAGTCCTGCAGCGCGGTCGCCGCGATGCCCACGTTCCACCAGTCGGGCGCCCCGTTCTCCCGGTCGAGGAGGGCCACCGCACGCAGCCCGGCGGCCCGTGCCTGCTCCCAGTCGTGCCGGAACTTGTGCAGCAGGGCGAGGTTGAACCAGGACTCCGACAGCCAGGGCTCCAGGTCGGCGGCGCGCGTCAGCAGCTCGCCCGCGTCCTCGTACCGGCCGTCGCCGATCAGCGTGAACGCGCGGTCGGTGGCCTGCCGCCAGGAGGCGGAGGGCCGGTGCCGTCCCTTGCCGAAGATCCTCACGATTCCCGCCTGCCAGTTCCAGTTCCGCACAGTGGGCTGGCTTGTGCCCCCGGACATCACCCTCTCCTCGCATCCAACCACGTACGACGGGAGGGCCGCTCATTACCCATGGGTTACCCAGCCGCGCGCAAGGTCAGACAGTCTCTGGAGAGCACGCGGGCCAGGGACTCCACAACCTCCGGAGCGTAGTCCCCGGCGGTCGCCAGCCGTAACTCCTCCAGTGCCGTCAGCGGACCGCCGGGCCCGGAATCCCGGGCCTTCTCCTCGTACGCGTTGACGGCCCGCACGATCCGCGCGGCGACCGGCTGCTCCCGGTAGGGGTCGGCCTGCCGCTCCACGACCACCGCGACCGCCGCGGCCACCCCGGTCTGCCGTACGACGGCGCCGCCGAGCAGGGCTATCCGCCGCTGCTCCGCCGCCGGCAGCCCCGCGGTGGCCCCGGCGGGCACCGGGTCGACGAGGCTGAGCTGGCCGATGTCGTGCATGAGCGCCGCGTACTCCAGCACGGTGAGCTCCGCTGCGGACAGCCCCAGGTCCCGCCCGACGGCCTGGCTCAGCGTGGCGACCCGGCGGGCGTGCCCGGCCGGGGTGTACCCGGCTATCTCGGTGGCGCGGGCGAGGGAGGCGATGGTCTGCCGGTAGGTGACCCGGACGGCCGCGTACCGGCGCAGGGAGAGCTGGGTGAGGAGAAGGGGCAGGCAGAACACGGGCAGCGCCCACAGCCCGACGACGGCGACGGCCAGTGCCATCACGGCCCCGGTGGCGCAGACCGCGGACCCGATGCCGAGCAGCCCGCGCAGTTCGTCCCGCAGCAGCGGCCCGAACGGCCATCCCGTCCGCGCGTGGGCCTGCGCGGCGGCGAGCACCGCGTCGCACAGCGCGGTGAGCACCAGGAGCGCGACGAGCAGCAGGGCGTACGCCGGTCCGCCCGTGTGCTCCAACGCGCCCCTGCTGTAGAGGGGTTGGCAGCAGACGGCGGCGAAGCCGACGGTGAGGACGCGGCGGGTGAGGTGGTCGAGGGTGGGGCGCCGCCCGTCGGCTATGTGCGGGACGTTGCCGAGCAGCGAGGCCGCGCAGACGACGGTGACGACCTGGAAGGCCCCGTCGTGAGTGGCGGCCCCGGCGTCGGCGCCGAGCAGGGCGTAGGCGAGCCCGCCGGCGGCGCCGAGCGGGGCGGCCTCCCGTACCTCGGCGCCGGTCCAGCGGGCCCACTCCCCGATGCCGACGAGCACACCGAAGGCGAGGGCGATGCCGCGGTCGTCGAGGCCTTCCCAGAGGGTGCCGGTGAGACAGCCGAGGGCGAGGAGCAGGGCGGCGAGCCGGATGGACCCGAGCGCGGCGGGACGGCCGGAGCGAAGGGCCTCGGCCGGACCGGCGAGAGCGCCGCCACGGCCACTGGCGCCGCCCGCCGGTCCCGGGGCGAACGCCGGGGCGCCGGACGTCACGGGGCACCTCTCCCGGCGCCCGCACGGTCACCGTTCGGCGGACCGGAGAGGGCCGGGCCGGGCGGGTCCGCCGGGTCCGGTGCCTGTACGTCGGCGGTGACCGCCGGGTGCCAGCCGTGTCTGGCCAGCGCTCGCGCCAGGGCGTCGACGATCCCCGCGTCGAAGTGCCGTCCCGCGCACCGCCGTAGCTCCGCCACGGCGGCCGCCACCGGCCGGGCCCTGCTGTAGGAGCGCGTCGACGTCATCGCGTCGAAGGCGTCGGCGACGGCCACCACGCGCGCGGACTCCGGGATCTGGCCGCCCGCGAGTCCGTAGGGGTAGCCGCTGCCGTCGATGCGCTCGTGGTGGTGGAGGATCGCCGCGCGGGCCTCGCCGAGGAAGGAGATCCCGCGCACCATCTCGTGGCCGTACTCGGGGTGCAGTTCGATGATCCGCCGCTCCTCCGGGGTGAGCGGCCCGTTCTTGCGGAGCAGCCGGGTGGGGACGCCCAGCTTCCCGACGTCGTGGAGGATGCCGGCGAAGCGGAGCACCTCCACCCGGTCGTCGGCCATGCCCAGTTCGCGCGCGATCATCACGGAGGCCTGTCCGACCCGCTCGCTGTGCCCGCGGGTGTACCCGTCCTTGATGTCGACGGCCTGGACGAGCGCGCGGATGGTGGCCTGGTGGGCGGCGCGCTCCCGGTGGTACTGGGCGAACACCCACCAGGAGACGCACATCGGCAGCAGGACGAGCAGGGCCGCGACGGGGCCGTAGGGGCTGCGCCAGAGCACGGCCATCATCAGCCCGGCCAGCCCGTGCACCCCGACCGGGGCGAGGGAGCGGGAGAGCAGACCGCGCCAGGCCCGGCGGACCGGGACTCTCTCGGCGACCGCGAGGATCCCGCCGTCCAGCAGTGCGAGCACGGCGCAGAAGGCCAGTACGGCCGCGGCGCAGGGCAGCAGCGCGTACGGGAAGTCGCAGCCCACCACCGAGTCCCGGCCGCCCAGCGCCCAGTGCACGCGCCCCGCGCCCCACACGGCGAGCGCGAGCTCGGCGGCCCGCCAGGTCCGGCGCAGTGCCTGCGGCCGTTGCTCGGCACGGGAGAGCAGCGCACCGGGCAGTGGGACGAGCGCGGCGGCCGGCGGTGACAGGAGGAAGGCACCGGCGAGCAGGACCGGGTAGAAGGTGCCGCCGAGACGGCGCCGTACGACGTGCTCGCAGGCCGCATAGAGCGCGGCGAGGAGGGCGACCGCCCACCAGGGCGTACGCAGACCGGGCAGCGGCAGCAGACAGAGCAGGGCGGCGAGGGCGACGCAGGTCACGTACGCGCGCACCCGTACCGGGACCGCCTCCATCTCGCCCCTCCCCCGACCATGCCTGTCCAGGCTCCGGAGCCTAGGGCGGGAGCCGGCGGGTCCGGGGGCTTATGACCGGAGGATTAGCACGTTCGGGTGATGGGACACCGGGGCGGGAACCGCTCGGCGGTGCCGACCGGGCACCGCTGCCGCGGCCGGCGGCCGGTCAGCTCTCCGGCGTGGCCGGTGCGGGCTCGGCGGTCCGGGCGGCCGTCACGTCGTGTTC
The DNA here is from genome assembly GCF_042894765.1 of Streptomyces sp. NPDC001507. Taxonomy (NCBI): domain Bacteria; kingdom Bacillati; phylum Actinomycetota; class Actinomycetes; order Kitasatosporales; family Streptomycetaceae; genus Streptomyces; species Streptomyces sp. NPDC001507. The sequence goes on along the minus strand of NZ_JBIAVV010000005.1, from coordinate 396,551 downwards.
CGGGACGGCCTGACCCGAGCGGATCAGGTCCAGCCGCCCCAGCACCTTGGCCCGCAGGTCGATGGGCACGTCGTCATGCCCGCAGCACCGCTTGACCAGCTTCTTCACGGCCTCCTCCAGCCCGTACTTCTCCAGGCAGGGGGAGCACTCGTCGAAGTGCTGCTTGAACTTGACGCGATCGACGTCCGGCATCTCACTGTCGAGGAACTCGTAGAGATGGTCGAGTACCTCACTGCAGTCCGTCTCGTGCGGCTCTCCGCAGCTCATGAGCCCGAGCCTTTCGCTTCGTCCGACTCTCCGGCACCGGCCGGGACGAGCCCGCGCTCACGCGCGTAGTCCTCCAGCATGCCGCGCAGTTGGCGGCGGCCCCGGTGCAGCCGGGACATCACCGTACCGATGGGTGTCCCCATGATGTCCGCGATCTCCTTGTAGGCAAAGCCCTCTACGTCGGCGAGGTAGACGGCGATGCGGAATTCCTCGGGGATCGCCTGCAGCGCTTCCTTCACGTCCGAGTCCGGCAGGTGGTCGAGCGCCTGCGACTCGGCGGAGCGCAGACCCGTCGACATGTGCGACTCGGCACGGGCGAGCTGCCAGTCCTCGATCTCCTCGGCCGCGGAGCGCTGGGGCTCGCGCTGCTTCTTGCGGTACGAGTTGATGAAGGTGTTGGTGAGAATGCGGTACAGCCAGGCCTTGAGGTTGGTGCCCTCACGGAACTGGTGGAAGGACGCGTACGCCTTGGCGTAGGTCTCCTGCACCAGGTCCTCGGCGTCGGCCGGGTTGCGCGTCATGCGCAGCGCCGCCGAGTACATCTGGTCGAGGAATTCGAGCGCGTCCCGCTCGAAGCGCGCGGTGCGCTCCGACGTCGACTCCGCGCTGACGCCCTGGCCCTCGGGCAGCTCCGCCTGGCCGTTGTCGGTCCCTGCGTCGGTACCGGTGACCGGACCCACCTCCTCAAGATCCCGGGCAGGACCGAAGCCGATCCCACTCGTCTCGGAGGATAGAACACGACCCGTGCCTGCCGCCGCTCGAATAGGAGCGGTCTTGGCCGCGTGCAGCACCGTCCAGTCCAGGTCAGCGCTGCTGCTACGGCTCGGGCAGATGGTCGAACCCATGCGGCGGACTTCCTCTCGTTCGGCGTCGGCACTGGTGTCCCAGCACTTCTGCCCGCCTCAACAGTGGTCCGCCGCGCAACATTCCCGGGTGTCACCCGAGGGACGCGGTCCATGCGACGACCGCGTCCGTGATGATGGTCACTGCCTGTTCCGGCCTCATCTCCGCCTTTTTGGGCACCGCGAAACCGTGATCCCCGTACGGCACCTCGACGAGTTCGTACGCCCCCGCCGGGAACTCGGCCGGCTTCCCGAACGGATCGTTCCCGCCCTGCACGACGAGCGTCGGCACCCCGGCCCCGAGCAGCTCCCCGGCCCGCGACTTCTCCGGCCTGCCCGGCGGGTGCAGCGGAAAGCTCAGGGCGAGGACGCCGACCGCCCCCAGCTCGGTCGCCGTGCGGCAGGCGACCCGGGCCCCGGCGCTGCGGCCGCCGGACACCACCGGCAGCCCCGGCGCGGCGAGCGCGGGCCACACCCCGCACCAGCCGACGTCGAGCGTCTTCGGCGCGGGCGCGAGCTTCCTCCCGGCGACCCGCCAGGGCTGCTCGACGAGCGCGACGGTCACGCCGTGCTCCGGCAGGACCGCTGCGATCCCCTGGAGATCCCGCGCCTCGATGCCGCCGCCCGCCCCGTGGCTGACGGCGAGCACCAGCCACGCCTTCTCCGCCTCGTGCCAGGTGATGCGGGCGTCCCCCGCCTCCGTACCGACGATCTTCGCTGTGGTCACGTGAGAAGGCTAGAAGAGCGTGCCCTCCTCGGGCCCCTCCAGCTCCTTCAGCAGCTCCGGGCTGTTGTTGCGGACGTTGCTGACCGCCGTGGAGACCGGGTAGGCCCGCATCAGGCCCTCCGGCGGCGGGGCGAGCAGCGACCGCAGGTCCTCGACGTCCGTGCGGGCCGGGTCGAGCCAGGCGTCCCAGCGGTCCGGAGTCAGCATCAGCGGCATCCGGGGGTGGATGTCGTGCAGCGACCGCGGCCCCTCGGCGGGCGCCACGGCCAGCGGCGAGGTCTCCGCCTCCGTGGTGATCACCGAGCACGTCACCCACCAGGCCAGCGGGTGCTCGTCGGGCAGCGTCCGGTCCCGCCAGAACTCGTACAGCCCGGCCATCGCGAACACCGAGCCGTCGGCGGGGAGCACGAAGTACGGCTGCTTGCGCGGCCGCTTCTTCTTCCCCTCGACCTCCAGGTCCCGCTCCTGTGGGGCGGTGACCCACTCGTAGTAGCCGTCGGCGGGCAGGATGCAGCGGCGGGTGGCGAAGGCGCGGCGGTACGACGGCTTCTCGTGCACGGTCTCCGCGCGCGCGTTGATCATCCGGGCACCGCCCTCGGGCGTCTTGGCCCAGGACGGCACGAGCCCCCACTTCAGCTTGCGCAGCTGGCGAACCGGACGGGAGTCGTCGGCGTCTTTCACCGGACGGTCGAGGACGGCGTAGACCTCCTTGGTCGGAGCCACGTTGTAGTCGGGCTCCAGGGTCTCCTCGGGCTCCCACTTCTCCACTTCAAAGATTCCTGCGAGATCCTCGGGCCCACGACTGGATGCATACCGTCCGCACATACGTGCAACACTGCCAGGCCCGCCCGTCGCCCGACCACCACCCCCCAAAGACGGCGCTACGCGCCGACACCTTTCGGACTGACCAGAGGGAGTAATCACCGCACCATGGAGAGCACCGCCGCCCTCGCGCTGCCCGACCTCTGGGACCGGCTGACGGGTACCCAGTCCGATCCCGACCTGTGGGTGGTGCTCGCGACCCTGGCCGCCGCGGTCGCGGTGGTCGTCCCGCACAACCTGTGGCGAATATCCCGCAACGCCATCACGATCGCCCACGAGGGCGGCCACGGCCTGACCGCCCTGCTCACGGGCCGCCAGCTCACCGGCATCCGGCTGCACTCCGACACCAGCGGCCTCACGCTCAGCCGGGGCAAGCCGCACGGCATCGGCATGATCCTCACGGCCGCGGCCGGCTACACCGCTCCCCCGCTGCTCGGCCTCGGCGGCGCGGCCCTGCTCGGCGCCGGCCGCATCACCCTGCTGCTCTGGCTCGCCACGGCCCTGCTGATCGTGATGCTGGTGATGATCCGCAACGCGTACGGCGTCCTGACGGTCTTCCTCACGGGCGGCACCTTCCTGCTGGTGTCCTGGCTGGCCGGACCGCAGGTGCAGGCGGCGTTCGCGTACGCCGTGGTGTGGTTCCTGCTGCTGGGCGGAGTCCGCCCGGCCTTCGAACTCCAGGCGAAGCGCTCCCGCGGCGGCGCGGGCGACTCGGACGCGGACCAGCTGTCGAGACTGACCCATCTCCCGGCGGGCGTATGGCTGTTCCTCTTCCACACGGTGTCCCTGTGCTCGCTGATCGGCGGGGGGCGCTGGCTGCTCGGCATGTGATGCCCGCCCCGAAGGGGCAGCATCACAGGGGCGCGGGGAACTGCGCGACCAGCCCCCACGGCGCCCCGCCCCGACCACCGGCCCTCCCGAAGCGGCGCCGCACCCGACCACCGGCCTCCCCGCGGAGCGGCGCCGCACCCGACCACCGGCCTCCCCGCGGAGCGGCGCCGCACCCGACCACCGGCCTCCCCGCGGAGCGGCGCCGGCCGCCCACCAGCTCACACCGCCCCCTGCCACTAAAGTGACCCCATGGCCGCAAACCCCACCGCACCAACCGCCCTCTGGCCCGCCCCCACCGCGCGCGGAGCCGTCGACGCCACGGTTCACGTGCCGGGGTCCAAGTCGGTCACCAACCGCGCCCTCGTCCTCGCCGCCCTCGCCTCCGAACCCGGCTGGCTGCGCCGCCCCCTCCGCTCCCGCGACACCCTGCTGATGGCCGGCGCCCTGCGCGCGATGGGCGTCGGCATCGACGAGGGCGTCGGCCCCGACGGCTCCGGCGAGGCCTGGCGGGTGCTCCCCGCGGGCCTGCGCGGCCCCGCCACCGTCGACGTCGGCAACGCCGGCACGGTGATGCGCTTCCTACCCCCCGTCGCCACCCTCGCCGCAGGCGGCATCCGTTTCGACGGCGACCCCCGTTCGTACGAGCGCCCGCTGCACGGCGTGATCGACGCCCTGCGCGTCCTCGGCGCCCGGATCGACGACGACGGCCGCGGCGCGCTCCCCCTCACCGTCCACGGCAGCGGCGCCCTGGACGGCGGCACGGTCTCCATCGACGCCTCGTCCTCCTCCCAGTTCGTGTCGGCCCTCCTGCTCTCCGGCCCGCGCTTCAACCAGGGCGTGGAGGTCCGCCACACCGGCCGGAGCCTCCCCTCCCTCCCGCACATCCGGATGACCGTCGACATGCTGCGCGCGGTCGGCGCCCAGGTGGACACCCCCGAGTCGGGCGGCGAGCCGAACGTCTGGCGGGTCACGCCCGGCGCCCTGCTGGGCCGTGACCTGACCGTCGAGCCGGACCTGTCGAACGCCCAGCCCTTCCTCGCCGCGGCCCTGGTGACGGGCGGCCGGGTCGTGATCCCGGACTGGCCGTCCCGGACCACCCAGCCGGGCGACCGGCTGCGCGAGATCTTCACCGAGATGGGCGGTTCCTGCGAACTGACCGAGTACGGCCTGGAGTTCACCGGCTCGGGCCGGATCCACGGCATCGACGTCGACCTGGGCGACGTCGGCGAGCTGACCCCCGGCATCGCGGCGGTCGCCGCCCTCGCGGACACCCCCTCCACCCTGCGCGGCGTCGCCCATCTGCGGCTGCACGAGACGGACCGGCTGGCCGCGCTGACCAAGGAGATCAACGAGCTCGGCGGCGACGTCACCGAGACCGCCGACGGCCTGCGCATCCGCCCGCGCCCGCTGCACGGCGGCGTCTTCCACACGTACGACGACCACCGCATGGCGACGGCCGGTGCGATCATCGGCCTGACTGTGGCCGACGTACAGATCGAGAACGTGGCGACGACGGCGAAGACCCTGCCGGACTTCCCCGACCTGTGGACCGGGATGCTCGGGAGCGACGGGGCGTAGGGGCGTACGACATGCGCCGCTACGGCAAGCACACCGACGAGGACGACATCCGCGCCCGCCCCAACCGCAAGGGCAACCGGCCGCGGACCAACATCCGCCCCAAGCACGAGGACGCGGCCGAGGGGATGGTCCTCACCGTCGACCGGGGGCGGCTGACCTGCCTGGTCGGGGACCGGACGATCCTCGCGATGAAGGCCCGTGAGCTGGGCCGCAAGGCCGCGGTGGTCGGCGACCGGGTGGCCCTGGTCGGCGACCTGTCCGGCAAGAAGGACACCCTCGCCCGGATCGTGCGCATCGAGGAACGCTCGTCCGTGCTGCGCCGCACCGCCGACGACGACGACCCGTTCGAGCGCGTGGTCGTCGCCAACGCCGACCAGCTGGCGATCGTCACCGCCCTGGCCGACCCCGAGCCCCGCCCGCGCCTGATCGACCGCTGCCTGGTGGCGGCCTACGACGGCGGTCTCACCCCCCTGCTGGTCATGACCAAGTCGGACCTGGCCCCGCCGGACAAGCTCCTGGAGCTGTACGGCGACCTGGAGATCCCCTACGTGGTCACGAGCCGCGAGGAGCTGGCGGAGGGGGAGGCCGCCCGCCGGGTCCGGGACCATCTCGACGGCAAGATCACGGCGTTCGTCGGCCACTCGGGCGTCGGCAAGACCACGCTGGTGAACGCGCTGGTCCCGGAGGACCGCCGCCGTACGACCGGTCACGTCAACGCGGTGACCGGCCGCGGCCGCCACACCACCACGTCGGCCCTGGCCCTCCCGCTCTCCGACGACGGGGGCTGGGTCGTCGACACCCCGGGCGTCCGCTCCTTCGGCCTGGCCCACATCGACCCGTCCCGCGTGATCCACGCCTTCCCGGACCTGGAGCCCGGGACCGTGAACTGCCCGCGCGCGTGCAGCCACGACGAGCCGGACTGCGCGCTGGACGAGTGGGTCGCGGAAGGCCACGCGGACCCGGCCCGCCTGTACTCGCTGCGGCGGCTGCTGGCGACCCGGGACCGCAAGGAAGGCGACTGACCACCGGGGTGTTTGTCATGACCGGAGTTCGGTAAGTGCATAATCGCACCGAGCTGGACATACGGGAGGACAGCACATGGCGTGGCTGCTGGTGATCGTGGCCGGGATCCTGGAGACCGGCTTCGCCGTGTGCCTCAAGCTCTCCCACGGCTTCACCCGACTATGGCCGACGATAGCCTTCGCCTCCTTCGCCCTGGGCAGCTTCGGCCTGCTGACCCTGTCCCTGAAGAAGCTGGACGTCGGCCCGGCCTACGCGGTCTGGACCGGCATCGGCGCGGCGGGCACCGCCATCTACGGCATGGTCTTCCTCGGCGACCTCGTCTCCACCCTGAAGATCATCTCCATCAGCCTGGTGATCGCGGGAGTAATCGGCCTCCAGCTCTCCGGCTCCGCCCACTGAAGCGCCCCGTCAGGGGCGCGGGACCGCATCCGACAAGCGACTTCACAGCCCACAGCACGACAGCCCACCCAAGGGGCGCCGGGAACTGCGCGACCAGCCCCACCCAGCCGCGGATCCCGACGACCCGCACTTCACAGCCCACAGCACAACAGCCCGCCCAAGGGGCGCGGGGAACTGCGCGACCAGCCCCCTCCCATCCGCGGATCCCGACGACCCGCACCACCCCTTGTCTCTTTCACACCGGCTGTCGGTGCAGCGCCCCGCGCACCAGCTCCGCCACCCCGCCCTCCCCTGGTGGCGCCGCGACACACGACAACGCCAGCCGCACCACCAGCTCGCACGACCGGGCCAGCTCGCCGTTCCCCTGCCCGGCCCCCGCCCCCGCCAGCACCGTCACCGCCCGGTCCCGCACGATCTGCACGAAGTCCCCGGGAGAGGGCAACGGCCCGTCCGCCCGCCGCTGCGCCGGCACCGCCGACGACGACGGCACCGCGGTCAGCGTCGGCGACGGCAACCGCTCGCTCCAGCACCCCGTGAGCATCGCCCGTACCAGCACGTTCTCCCGAGCCGCCACCGCCATCCACTCGGCCGTCGCCGTCAGGCGTTCCCGCGCCTCGGCGTGGCTCCCCAACGCCCGTTCCACACCGGCGAGATACCCGTCGGCCTCCCTGCGCACCAGCGCCCGCGCCAGGCCTTCCTTGCTGCCGAACTCGTTGTACAGCGTCTGCCGGGACACCCCGGCCGCCGCCGCCACGTCGACCATCCGCACGGCAGCCCACGGCCGGCGCGCGAGCGCGGCGTACGCGGCGTCCAGAAGGGATTCCCGGGCTGCAGGCATCATCGCCTCCCTGGGGCGAGCGACTCTGCGCCCAGATTTGACGCGCACGAATCGACTGTCAAGGGTTCGCGACGGCACCGGGGGGCGCCCTTCGGCCAACACGCGCGGGCGCGCCGCAGGCGTGCCGGAGGCCAACGCAGGTCACCACCCGATCACTTGCCCGCATCACCGGACCTCCCCTGGTAGCCCCGCGCCCATCCCGGCAGATACCGTTCGTCACATGCCGGACTACCTCGATGACCTGCGCCTCGCCCACGTGCTCGCGGACGCGGCCGACGCCGTGACCATGGACCGCTTCAAGGCGCTCGACCTCAAGGTCGAGACCAAGCCGGACATGACCCCGGTGAGCGAGGCGGACAAGGCCGCCGAGGAACTGATCCGCGGCCAGTTGCAGCGCGCCCGGCCGCGGGACGCGATCCTCGGCGAGGAGTACGGCATCGAGGGCACCGGCCCGCGCCGCTGGGTGGTCGACCCGATCGACGGCACGAAGAACTACGTTCGCGGCGTCCCGGTCTGGGCGACCCTGATCTCCCTGACGGAGGCGGGCGAGGGCGGCTACCAGCCGGTCGTCGGCCTGGTCTCCGCCCCCGCGCTCGGCCGCCGCTGGTGGGCCGCGAAGGGCCACGGCGCCTTCACCGGCCGCAGCCTGTCCTCGGCGACCCGCCTGCGCGTCTCCCGAGTCTCCAAGCTGACCGACGCCTCCTTCGCGTACTCCTCGCTCGGCGGCTGGGAGGAGCGCGGGCAGCTGAACGGCTTCCTGGACCTCACCCGCGAGGTGTGGCGCACGCGCGCGTACGGCGACTTCTGGCCGTACATGATGGTGGCCGAGGGGTCCGTGGACATCTGCGCCGAGCCGGAGCTGTCCCTGTGGGACATGGCCGCCAACGCGATCGTCGTGACGGAGGCCGGGGGCACCTTCACCGGCCTCGACGGCCGGCCGGGCCCGCACAGCGGCAACGCGGCCGCGTCCAACGGCCTGCTCCACGACGAGCTGCTGTCGTACCTCACCCAGCGTTACTGAAACGGTCTTGTGAGGCACAACGGGCCCAATCCGGCTCACTGCCACCATCACATATGAGCGCGTGCGCCCTCAATTGGCTGCACGCACCCCCTTGTTGACCCGTGCTTTACCTGCCACCCTGAGAGAACCCTCACTTGTGCATTTGTGAATCGCTGAACTATCCCGGCGATTTCCCTAGGAGGTGGCACCTTTCATGCTCGTCCGTGACGCCATGAGCACCGTGGTTCTCACCGTCGGCCCCGCCCACACCCTCCGCCAGGCAGCCGCCCTGATGTCCGCGCGCCGCGTGGGCGCGGCGATCGTCCACGACCCGGACGCAGGCGGTATCGGGATCATCACCGAACGCGACGTCCTCAACTCCGTGGGCCTCGGCCAGAACCCCGACACCGAGCCCATCCACGCCCACACCACCAACGACGTCGTGTTCGCCACCCCGACCTGGACGCTGGAGGAGGCGGCCCGGGCGATGGCCCACGGCGGCTTCCGCCATCTGATCGTCCTGGACGGCGGCGAACCGGCCGGCATCGTCTCGGTCCGCGACATCATCCGCTGCTGGGCTCCGGCCCGGGAGCCCGTCTCCGCATGATCGAGGCGGCGCCTCACGGGCACCGCCCGCACAGGTGCCGCCCCGAACCGCAACCATCCGTTCAGGCGCGAAGGGGGCGCAGGGCCTGCACCGCGGCTTCCAGTCGCTTGCCGAAGTCCTCGTCGGCCCGGCGGAAGTTGCCGATGGCGCGCTCGGCGATGTCGTCGCGCGACACCTTGGCGATGAAGCCGGCCAGGTTCTCGACCAGCCGCTCCTGCTCGTCCGCGGACATCAGGCGGTAGAGGTTGCCGGACTGCACGAAGTCGTCGTCCTCGGCGTGCACGGGGGCGGGGTGGTTGCCGGTGCCGCCCGCGAAGCCGTCGTACGCCTGCCACAGCGGGCGGTCCGTCTGCGCCGGTCCGCCGAAGCTGTTCGGCTCGTAGTTCCTGGCGCCGCCGTGCCGGCCGTCGTACAGGGAGCCGTCGCGGGAGTAGGTGCGCGCCTCGGCGGCGTGCGGGCGGTTGACCGGCAGGTGGTCGGCGTTGGTGCCGACGCGGTAGCGGTGCGCGTCGCCGTAGGCGAAGAGGCGGCCCTGGAGCATCTTGTCGGGGGACGGGCCGATGCCGGGCACGAAGTGCGCCGGGGAGAAGATCGACTGCTCGACCTCGGCGAAGACGTTCTGCGGGTTGCGGTTCAGCTCCAGCCGGCCGATCTCGATCGGCGGGTAGTCCGCGTGCGGCCACACCTTGGTGAGGTCGAACGGGTTGAACCGGTAGGTCGCCGCGTCCGCCGCCGGCATGATCTGCACCTGCACGGTCCAGGTCGGGAACTCCCCGCGCTCGATCGCCTCACGCAGGTCGCGCTGGTGCGAGTCCGGGTCCGCGCCGGCGAGCAGGTTCGCCTCCGCCTGCGTGAGGTTCCTGATCCCCTGGTCGGTCTTGAAGTGGTACTTGACCCAGAAGACCTCGCCGGCCGCGTTGTTCCACTGGTAGGTGTGCGAGCCGTAGCCGTTCATGTGGCGGTACGACGCCGGGATGCCGCGGTCGCCGAAGAGCCAGGTCACCTGGTGCGTGGACTCGGGGCTGAGCCCCCAGAAGTCCCAGACGTTGTCCGCCTCCTGGCTGCCCGTGTAGGGGTCGCGCTTCTGGGTGTGGATGAAGTCGGGGAACTTGATGGCGTCCTTGATGAAGAACACCGGGGTGTTGTTGCCGACGAGGTCGTAGTTGCCCTCCTCGGTGTAGAACTTCAGCGCCCAGCCGCGCGGGTCGCGCACCGCGTCGGCGGACCCGAGATTGCCGGCCACGGTCGAGAAGCGCAGGAAGGTCTCGGTCTCCTTGCCGACCTCGGAGAGGAAGGCGGCGCGCGTGTACGGCGTGACGTCCGCGGTCACCGTGAAGGTGCCGTAGGCGCCGGCACCGCGCGCGTGCACCACCCGCTCCGGGATGCGCTCGCGGTTGAAGTGGGCGAGCTTCTCCAGCAGGAGCTGGTCCTGGACCAGGACCGGGCCACCGACGCCCGCGGTCTCGCTGTTCTGGTTGTCCGCCACCGGCGCCCCGGCCTCCGTGGTCAGCTGCCCCTGCGGCACACCCGCGTCCCGTCCTGCGCCCTGCGTCTCCTGTGCCATTTCGCACCATTCCTGTCACTTTGGCGATCCCGAACTCGATCCTACATTGGACTTAGTCCAAGTCAAGCAAGGTTCCAAAGTCACACCTGTTCGGAAAAAGGAGGCCCTGCTGTTAGGCTGAATGCCATGAGTGACCTTCTGGAACGGCTGCGTGGACGCGGATGGCGGATGACCGCGCAGCGACGCGTCGTGGCCGAGGTACTCGACGGCGAGCACGTCCATCTGACGGCCGACGAGGTCCACGCCAGGGCCGTGGTCAAGCTCCCCGAGATCTCCCGGGCGACCGTCTACAACACGCTGGGTGAGCTGGTCTCGCTCGGCGAGGTCGTCGAGGTGTCGACGGACAAGCGCGCCAAGCGGTACGACCCGAACGCGCACCGGCCGCACCACCACCTGGTCTGCGCCCGCTGCGGTTCGATCCGTGACGTCCACCCGACCGGCAACCCGATGGCCGACCTCCCCGCCTCGGAGCGGTTCGGCTTCACGGTCTCCGACGTCGAGGTGACGTACCGCGGCCTGTGCCCGGACTGCGCGGCGGCCGTCTGACGAACGAGCGTTCCCGAAGGCCCCGGCGCTCATGACGAGCGCCGGGGCCTTCGTCATGCTCGGACGCACTCGGGCTCGGGCTCACCCGGGCGGAAACACCGAGGGCCGGAATCCGTTTCCGGATTCCGGCCCTCGGCCTTCAGTAGCGGGGACAGGATTTGAACCTGCGACCTCTGGGTTATGAGCCCAGCGAGCTACCGAGCTGCTCCACCCCGCGTCGATGAACTGAACACTACGTGAGGGGAGCGGACAGAAGCAAATCAATACCGGTGACCCCACCTGACCTGCGGGAACACCGGCCTACGCCGACAGCTCCTCCCGCAGGGCGTCCCGGAGCCGCCCCGCCCGCTCGGTCACCTCGGCCGGCCCCAGCGCCACCGCCCGGTCGGCCCACTGCTGCCCGACCGCGAGCTCGCCACGACGCGCGTAGACCAGGGCGAGCCGCAACGCCGCCCGCCCGTGCCCCGCGTCGGCGGCCCGCTCCCACCACACGGCCGCCTCCGGCTCGCTGCCCTCCCTGGCCAGCAGCAGCCCGAGGTTGAACGCGCCGTTGCGCGACCCGGCCTCGGCCGCCGTCCGGTACCAGCGCGCCGCCTCCACCACGTCACCGCGCGCGGCGGCCAGCATCCCGACCCGCACCTGGGCCCGCCGGTGCCCCTGCGTGGCGGCCCGCTCGTACCACTCCTCGCACTCGGTCTTCACGTTCAGGGACGACTCGCCGAGCTCGTGCTCGGACACCGGCGGCCGGCGTGCGTCGAGGACGGCGGCGAGCCGGTAGGCGGCCTCGGCGCTGCCGCCGCCCGCCGCGCACCGCAGATGGCGCTCGGCGGCCGCCTCGTCGCCCTCACGGAGCCGGGCGATGCCGACCTGGAGGGCGGCCTCCGTGTGGCCGGCGGCTGCCGCCCGCTCGTAGCAGTGCAGCGCGACCCGGTCCTCGCCGCGCCCGGCGTAGAGGATCCCGAGGTTGAACGCGGCGTCCACGCTCCCCGCCTCCGCGGCCTTGGAGAACCACGGCTCGGCGCCGCTCGTGTCGCCGACCTGGAGCAGCAGGACGGCGAGCGCGTTCGCGGCCTCGCGGTGCCCGGCGTACGCGGCCCGCCGGTACCACTGCTCGGCCTGCGCGGTCCGCCCCTGCTCGGCGCAGAGCAGCGCGAGGTTGTACGCCCCGTTGTCGTCGCCGGCGTCCATCGCCGCCCGGTACCAGCGCTCGGCGGTCTGCGTCTCGCCGCGCTCGGCGTGCAGCGCACCGAGCGCGTTCGCCGCGTTGCCGTCGCCGTCCTGGGCGGCCCGCAGCCACCACACGGCGGCGCTCTCGACGTCCCCGGCGTCGCGCAGCAGGAAGCCGAGCGCGCAGGCGGCCCGGGCCTCGCCGTCCTTGGCGGAGGTCAGGTACCAGCGCCCGGCCTCCTTGAGCTCGCCGCGCTTCTCCAGGATCGCGCCGAGGTGCAGCGCGGCCCGCCGGTGGCCGCGGGCGGCGGCCTGCCGGTACCACTGCTCGGCCTCGGCGGCCTCCGTGTCCGCCGCAGCGGCCTCGGCGCCGGCACCGTCGTCCGTCCCGGTTCCGTCCTCGCGTGCGGCCGCCCTGCGGTCGAGCGCGCGCGCCAGCCGGTAGGCCGCCTCCCGGTGCCCCCGCTCGGCGGCGGCCCGCATCCACTGTCCGGCGTCCGCGTCCCCCCGGTGCTCCAGCAGGTCGGCCAGCGCGTAGGCGCCGAGCGCGTGGCCCTGTTCGGCGGACTGGCGCAGCCAGTACTCGGCAGCGGGTTCGTCGCCGCGTTCGCGGTGGTGGCGGCCCAGCGCGTGGGCGGCGGCCGCGGATCCGGCGACGGCGGCGATCCGCCACCAGCCGGCCGCCTCCTCGGGGTAGCCGCGCTGGTGCAGCAGGACTCCGAGGTTGTTGGCGGCGGCCCGGTCGCCGGCGGCGGTGGCCGCGCGCAGCTGCGGCTCGGCTCCGTCGAGGTCGCCGCGGCGCAGCAGCATGGCGCCGAGCACACTCATCGACTCGACGTCACCGGCCTCGGCCTGGATCCGGTGACGTGCCTCCTCAGCGGCCTCGGCGGCCTCGTCGCGGGTCGGCTCCTCGCCCGAAGGCTGCACAAATCGCCCTGTCTCGAACAGAGTTGCCTTGTCCCCCATAACGTCCATCGTCGCACCACCTGCAACCTGGGTACACCACGTATACCGCAGACCGTGAGGTCACTTCAGCGTTTTGTCGACATGCCCACAGAACGACAAGTCAAACACATCTCCCTCAACTCCCCCCAGCGGCGCGGCGACCCGGTCCACCGGTACATGCGTTCGCCGCCCGTCCGGACACCGGGTGCCGCCCGGCCGGACACCGCGGGCGGTTCGGCGGCCCGCCCACGCGCACGCGCGAAGGCCCGGATCCCAAGAGGATCCGGGCCTTCGACTTCAGTAGCGGGGACAGGATTTGAACCTGCGACCTCTGGGTTATGAGCCCAGCGAGCTACCGAGCTGCTCCACCCCGCGCCGTTGTGTAGAAACCGTATCACGGCGCGGGCCGGGCTTGATCACCAGCTCTCGACCACCGGCTCTTGGTCAGAGCTCCTGGTCATCCGCGGGGGATCATCCGCTCGGGCTGGAACTCCCGCTGGGACTCGGACTGCTGCCGGCGCTCGGACTCGCCGTCGCGCCCGGACTCGTCGCGCCCGGACTCGGGCTGCTGCTCGCCGTCGTGCCACCGCCACTGGTCTTGTCGGCCTTGGACTGCGCCTCCTCGGCCCGCGCGAGCGCGTCCCGCAGTTCGTCCTGCGCCTTGCCGTACGCCGTCCAGTCGCCCTTCTTCAGGGCTTCCTGTCCGGCCGCGAAGGCCTTCTGGGCGTCGTCCAGCGCCGCTTGGACGGTGGGGTTGCCGGACGACGTCGGCGGCGAGGTCGTCCCGGTGTCCGAGGAGCCCGTATCGGAACCGTTGGTGCCGAAGACCTTGTCGAGCGCCTCGCCGAGGGTGTTCTCGAAGACGGTCTTGCCCTCGTAGGTGACCAACACCTTGCGCAGCAGTGGGTACTTGACCCCCGCACCGCGGACGTAGACCGGCTCCGCGTACAGCAGGCCCCCGTCCAGTGGCACGGTCAGCAGATTGCCGTACTCGACCTCCGAGTCGCCGCCCTTGAGGAGTTTGATGGCGGCCGCGATCTCCTGTTCGGAGTTGAACTTGCTCTGGACCTGTTTGGGCCCGTCGACGGTCGTACTGGTCGGCAGTTTCAGGATTCTGATCTTGCCGTAGTCCTTCGAACCGGCCTCGGAGTCGACCGACATGAACGCGCTGAGGTTGTCCCGCCCGTTGGGCGTGAACGTCGTCGACAGCGAGAACGTCTGCGCACTCTGGTCCGGCATCTTCATGCTCAGGTAGTACGGCGGCACCGCGTCGCCTGACTTGTTGGTCGGGTCGTCGGGCACCTGCCACACCTCGCTGCCGGTCAGGAACGTCTGGGCGTCCGTCACGTGGTAGCGGGTGAGCAGTTCGCGCTGCACCTTGAACAGGTCCTGCGGGTACCGGAGATGGTCCATCAGGTCCTGCGAGATGGCGCTCTTGGGCTGCACCGTGCCCGGGAAGGCCTTCATCCAGGTCTTCAGCACCGGGTCCTCGGTGTCCCACTGGTAGAGCTTGACCTCGCCGGTGTACGCGTCGACGGTCGCCTTCACCGAGTTGCGGATGTAGTTGACCTGGTTCTGCTGCGCCACCACCGCGCGCGAGTTGTTCGTCGCGGTCAGCGAGTCGGCGGTGGTGTCGCCGAGGGTCGTACGGGAGGCGTATGGATAGCCGTTCGACGTGGTGTAGGCGTCGACGATCCACTGGATACGGCCGTCCACGACCGCCGGGTACGCGTCGCCGTCGATGGTCAGCCAGGGGGCGACCGCCTCGACGCGCTCCTTGGGCGTGCGGTTGTAGAGGATCCGCGAGCCCTTGCCGATCGCGCCCGAGTAAAGGATCTGCGGCTCGTTGAACGCCACCGCGTACGCGGCGCGGTTGATCGGGCTGGAGAGGCTGACCCCGCTCTTGCCCGCGTAGCTGGTGAGCTTCTCACCGTTGTCGTCGGAGTAGTCGATCTCCTTCTGGGGACCGCCGACGATCGAGTACGTGTTGGTCTTCTCGCCGTAGTAGACGCGCTGCTGGTACGTGCCCAGGTCGCCCGTGGACGGCAGGTCGGACTCGGTGAAGACGGGCTGGCCCTGGTCGTCGGCCTCGGTGCCCTTGGCGGCGACCACGCCGTAGCCGTGGGTGTAGCGGAAGTGGTCGTTGATCCAGTTGTTCTTCGGGATGCCGGCGAGGTTCAGCTCGCGCAGGCCGATGACGGTGTCCTGGACCTTGCCGTCCTTGGTGTAGCGATCCACGTCCAGATTGGTCGGGAACGCGTAGTAGTTCCGCATCTGCTGCAACTGCTGGAACGTGGGCGACACGATGTTCGGGTCCATGATCCGGATGCTCGCCGTGGCGTCGACGTCGCCCCGGAGCTTGGTCTTGTCCGTGGTCGTGCTCGTGCCCTTGTACTCGGTGACCTGGGTGTCGTCGATGCCGTAGGCCTCGCGGGTCGCCTTGAGGTTCTTCTGGACGTACGGGGCTTCCTTGGCCTGCTCGTTGGGCTGGACCTGGAACTTCTGGACGATCGCCGGGTAGAGGCCGCCGATGAGGATCGCCGAGAGAACCATCAGGCCGAAGCCGATGACGGGCAGCTGCCAGGTGCGCCGCCACAGGGTGGCGAAGAACAGCAGCGCGCAGATGACGGCGATGCAGAACAGGATCGTCTTGGCCGGCAGATAGGCGTTCGCGTCGACGTACCTCAGGCCCGTCCAGTTGCCGGTGGCCTTGAAGTCGCTGGACTTCACCGCCAGTCCGTAGCGGTCGAGCCAGTAGGCGACCGCCTTCAGGGCGACGAAGAAGCCGAGCAGCACGGAGAGGTGGCCGGTCGCGGCACCCGTGGCGCGCGCGCCGGGGCTGGTGACGCGCAGCCCGCCGTACAGGTAGTGGGTGAGCGCGGCGGCGATCAGGGAGAGGATCGCGGTGGCGAAGCCGAATCCCAGCAGGAAGCGGTACCAGGGCAGCTCGAAGGCGTAGAAGGAGACGTCGAGGTGGAACTGCGGGTCCTTCTGGTGGAAGGGCACGCCGTTGACCCACATCAGCCAGGTACGCCACTGGCCGGCCGCGGAAGCACCGGCGATCAGCCCGACGAGCGCGGTGACCGCGAGCAGCAGCCACTTCTTGTACGGCGCGATGCCCATCCGGTAGCGGTCGAGGCTCTGCTGCTCCATGGACATGGCGCTCAGCGGGGGCCGCAGCCGGTGCGCCAGCCAGACGTTGAAGCCCACCGCGGCCGCCATCAGCAGACCGAAGACGGCGAACAGCCCGATCTTGGTCCACAGGGTGGTGGTGAACACCGAGGAGTAGTGCACCGACCGGTACCAGAGCCAGTCCGTCCAGAAGCCCGCGAACATGGTGAACGCCATGCCGAGCGCGGCAAGGACGCCCAGTGTCAGGAGCAGGGTCCGCACCCGCCGGGACGGACGTCCGGTCGCTCTGATCCGTGGCCCCGTCGGGCCTCCGCCGCGGTCCGGCATCTGGAAAGCCAAGGTGCGCACCTCGAAGTTCGCTGTTTGATCCGCTGTTGATCCGCTGTTGTTGCGTCAGGCCCGCTTGTTCGCGGGCCGGACGTGTCCCCCCGTGATCGCGGGGCCACACCTATGCAACTTACTCACCGCTTACTCGGTTCCCGATTCCGGCCATGAACGAGGCAGGATTGTGACCATGTCCAACACTCCCATGGCAGCGAACCCGCTCACCCGGGCCGTTCTAGAGATCGACGAGTACGCCTCCGGCCTCGGCTGGGACCAGCCCGCTCGTCTCTTCGCCCTCGTCGACACCGCGCGGCTGCGCACCCAGGAACCGGCCCTCGCCGCCCAGCTCGGTCTGGAGGACGAGTCCGCGACCACCGGTCTCACCCCGATCGAGCAGGAGGAAGTGCCGACGGACAAGGCGCTGGACGAGTTCCTCGGCACCATCGCCTGGCCGGACGCGGTGGTCGGGTGCGCGCTCACGGTGGAGCGGCTGATGCTGCCGCCGTCCGCCGAGTCCCAGGTCCCCGAGGGGCTGAGCGAGGCGAAGCTGGCCAAGTGGGTGGCGGGACACCCCGAGCGCCAGGAGGTCCGGATGACGGTCGCGGTGCTGCGCGACGGCGGCCGCGACTCTGCGGTACGGCTGCGCGAGAAGGACTCGCCGACGGAGGTGCTCACCGGTCCCGACCTGGTGCCGGGTCTGGCGGACGCGCTGAAGGCGACCTTCGAGGACTGAGCCCGCCACCGGACGGCAGCCGGGGGCGCCCCTCGTCAGGAAGGGCGCCCCCGGCTGCGTGTACGCGGCTGCCCGTACGGCTGTGGTACGCCTGCTCAGCCCTTGGCGGTGCACTTCGGCAGGGCGCCGGTGTCCCCGCTGCGGATGTCCTTGAGGGCGCCGAGGGCGTCGCCGATGGTCTTCACCTTGACGAGGGTGAGCCCGCTCGGGGTGCCCTTGGCGGCCTCGGCGCAGTTGTCGGCCGGGGTCAGGAAGTACTGGGCGCCCTTGCTGCGCGCGCCGATGGTCTTCATCGAGATGCCGCCGATCGGGCCGACCGTGCCGTCGTCGTCGATCGTGCCGGTGCCGGCGACGAACTTCCCGCCGGTGAGGCTGCCCGGGGTGAGCTTGTCGTAGATCCCGAGCGAGAACATCAGCCCCGCGCTCGGTCCGCCGACATCGGCGAGCTTGATGTCGATGGAGAACGGGAACGTGTGATCGGTCCCGGCGGAGATCCCCACGATGGCGCGCTTCGCCCCGCTGTCGTCGGAGGTGGTCGTGGTGACCGTGACATTCTCGGTCTTCGTGGCCGTCTTGTTCGCCTTCTCGGCGGCGGCCTGCTCCTTGGCAGGCACGACGGTGAAGACCACGTCCTGGCCGGGCTTGTGCTTGGTCACCAGCGTGGCGACGTCGGTCGGCTGCTTGACCACCGTGCCGTCGACGGCCTTGATCACGTCGCCGGCGTGCAGCCTGCCCTCGGCGGGCGAGTCCTTGAGGACCGTGGAGACGATCACCCAGGACCTCACCGGGACGCCCAGCTCCTTCAGCGCGGCGACCTTGGCGCTCTCCTGGGACTGGCTGAACTCCTCGGCGTTCTCCTGCGTGGACTGCTGCTCCGTCTTGCCGTCCGGGTAGAGCGTGTCGTGCGGCACGACCTTGTTGTCGTGCGAGAGCCACCCGTAGACGGCCTCGACGAGGTTCATCTTGTAGTCGGCGCTGGTGACCCGCACCGTGGTCATGTTCAGGTGCCCGGAGGTCGCGTAGGTCTTGTGGCCGGAGATCTGCAGCACCGGCTCGCCGTCGTGGTCCCCGAGCGTGTTCACGGTCGGGCCGGGAGACATCTCCGAGTACGGCACGTTGATGAGCACTCCGGCGCACAGGAGCGCGATCAGCATCAGGGTGGAGGCGAGCATCGTCGCGGTGCGGCGTGGCATGCCAAGACAGTACGGGACGGGTCTGTCAGCGCACCGTCAGGGCCACCCGTCGCATGCGCCCCGGCCGCCCTCAGCTGCCGGAGCGGGACTTCTCCATGGCCTCCCGGAAGCGTGCGTACCCGTCGAGTTCCGGCCCGTCGCTGCGCACCCTCCTGGTCCGGTTGGCCCAGCTGCCCCACACACCGGCACCAACCGCCGCCACCAGCGGAATCAGCAACCAGACGAGCGCCGCCATGCCGACCTCCCAACCCCATGAGCGTCTGCGACTGACTGATCAGCAGATTAGTCACCAGCACTGACAACGCTCACGCGAGGGGTACGGTTACGCAAGCGGAGGCCCGGCCGAGGCCCTTCAGCAGGCCCCCACCCACTCCTCCGTCCCATCCGAGAACTTCTGGTGCTTCCAGATGGGCACCTCGTGCTTGAGGTCGTCGATCAGCTTTCGACAAGCTTCGAAGGCGTCCCCCCGATGCGGGCACGACACACCGACGACCACGGCGAGATCACCCACCCGCAGGTCCCCCACCCGATGCACGGCGGCCAGCGCCCGCACCGGGTACTCGGCGACGACCTTCTCGGCGATCCGCCGCATCTCGTCCTCGGCACTGGGGTGACACGAATACCCGAGCGCGTCCACGTCGGCGCCCCCGTCATGGTTCCGCACCGTCCCCACGAACAGCGCGATCCCACCGGCCGCGTCGTCCCCCACGGCCGCGAAGACCTCGTCCACGGAGAGCGCACTCTCCCGGATCCCGATCAGCTTCACGGGATCCGCAGCGCCCCGCTCCCCAGGATGATCACTCACAGCAGCCATACCCCCATCGTGCCGCACTCCCCCGACCACGCGGAATACGACCAACACCAGTCACACGCGCGCACGGGTTCGGAGACTCCTACAGCGACGGTTCCCACTCTCCAGCCCACCCGCCGTCCGAGGACGACGACCGACCCGCGCCCCCCAGCCCGTCGGGCGTCTGCGGACGACGACCGACCCGCGCCCCCACCCCCCAGCCCGTCGGGCGTCTGCGGACGACGGCCGGCCGGCACCACGTCACAGCCCGTCCGGCGTTTGAGGACGAGGCCGCAGGCCGATGCGGGGGTCCGGGGGCGGCAGCCCCCGAAACGGGCGGTCGCAGGGGGCCCACCCCCTGGAAGGACGGGACGGGTAGGGGCGGCGGGGGCGAGAAAACCACGCCCCCGTCAGATCCGCCGCCGAGCCTTCCGCGCCCGCCGCACCACAGCCGCCGCCCCCAGCAACGCCACCGTCGCTCCCGCCGCCCCCGCCGCCGTCGCGTCCTTGCGCCCCAGCCGCCGCCCCACCACCGTGTGCCGCCCGGCCACCTCCTCGAGCAACTCGGCCAGCACCTCCTCGTTCGTCCACCCCGGCCGCCACCCGGCGTCGTGCAGCCGGCTCCCGCTCACCACCCACGGATACATCGTGTACGCGAGGTCCCCGGCCGGCGACGGCGTCAGACCGATCCGGTGCAGCCGGGCCGCCGCCCCCAGCGCCACCGCCGACGGCAGTTCCATCCGCCGGGTCCCGCTGAGCTCCTCGACCTCCTCCTGCTCCAGCCACCCGTCGCACCCCACCGCGAGCTCCCCGTCGACCTTCTCCAGGACCGCGTACTCCAGCGCGCTGCACAGGTCCTCGACATGGCAGAACTGCCAGGCGGGCCGCGACCCGGCGACGACGAGCAGCCGGGGCGACTCGAAATACCGGGTCAGAGCGGTGTCGGTGCCCCCGACCAGCACCGCGGGGCGCACGACGGTGACATTGAGCCCCGGATGCGCGCGGGGCGCCCGGCGCGCGAGCCGCTCGATCTCCAGGAGGTCGCCGACCCCGGTGGCCTCGGCGGTGGCGCGCAACTCCGCGTCCTCCGACAGCGGCAGCTCGTTGTCCGGCAGCGCGCCGTACACCATCGCGGAGGTGCACAGCACCACGCGGTGCACCCCGGCCGCGGCCGCCGCGGTCAGCACGGTCTGCGTCCCGCGCACGTTGTAGGCCGTACGAGCCGCCGGGTCGGTCTCCAGGTCCAGGTCGAGCGCGAGGTGCACCACCACGTCGGCCCCGCGCAGCTTGTCCGCGATGGCCGGATCCCGTACGTCGAGGATGTGCCACTGGGCGGCCGCGCACTCCCCGCGCCGCTCGTCGATGGCGATGACCTGCCTGACCTCCTCGGACGCGGCCAGCCGCTCGGTGAGCAGCGCGCCGACCCCGGTCGCGGCGCCGGTGACGGCGACGACGGGCCCGCGCACGGCGGGAGGGGTTGAGTGGTTTCGCGCTGCGCGAACCTGCGGATCTGGGGAACTCACCGGGCGTCTCCAGCGGTTGTCTTCAGTACGAGCGTGAGTGACGCGTACGTACCAGGTGGCATCCATCCTGCCGCAGGCCGACTGTCGGCGAAGCACCGAGGCCCGATCGGGTCGGGGTGTCTACGCTGGGTGGTGTTGTCGGGCAGCCGCGCCGCCGGAGAGAACCGGTGGCCTTACCAGCCGAGGATTCCCGTGAGTGACACCCCATTCGGTTTCGGCCTTCCGCCGGAGGAGCCGGAAGACGGCGACGAGGGCAAGAAGAAGGACCAGCAGAGCGGTGGTGGGCAGGGACCGGCCAACCCGTTCGGCTTCGGCACCCCCGGAGCCGGCGGCTTCGGCGGTCCCGGCGCCGACAATCCGTTCGCTGCCATGTTCGGTTCGCTGAACCCCACCGACCTGGGCGCGGCCTTCCAGCAGCTGGGCCAGATGCTCTCGTACGAGGGCGGCCCGGTGAACTGGGACATGGCCAAGCAGATCGCCCGCCAGACGGTCTCCCAGGGCACCTCGGACGGCGTAAAGGACGCCAGCGTGGGTTCCGCCGAGCGCACCGCGGTCCAGGAGGCCGTCCGGCTCGCCGACCTGTGGCTGGACGACGCGACGTCGCTGCCGTCGGGTTCCGGTTCGGCCGTGGCGTGGTCGCGCGCGGAGTGGGTCGAGGCGACGCTGCCCGCCTGGCAGGAGCTGGTCGACCCGGTCGCCGAGCGGGTCGGCGCCGCGATGGGCGACGTCCTGCCGGAGGAGATGCAGGCCATGGCCGGCCCGCTGATCGGGATGATGCGCTCGATGGGCGGCGCCATGTTCGGCACCCAGATCGGGCAGGCGGTGGGCGTGCTCGCGGGCGAGGTCGTCGGTTCGACCGACATCGGGCTGCCGCTGACCCCGGCCGGCAAGGCCGCGCTGCTCCCGGTGAACATCGAGGCGTTCGGCAAGGACCTCGGCGTGCCCAAGGAGGAGGTGCGGCTGTACCTCGCGCTGCGTGAGGCGGCCCACCAGCGCCTGTTCGCGCACGTGCCGTGGCTGCGCTCGCACCTGTTCGGCGCGGTCGACGGGTACGCCCGCGGCATCAAGGTCGACACCGCCAAGCTGGAGGACGTGGTCGGGCAGTTCGACCCGCAGAACCCCGAGCAGCTGCAGGACGCGCTCCAGCAGGGCATGTTCCAGCCGGAGGACACCCCCGAGCAGAAGGCCGCCCTGGCCCGTCTGGAGACGGCTCTGGCGCTCGTCGAGGGCTGGGTCGACGCGGTGGTCCACGCGGCCGCGAAGCCGCGTCTGTCGTCCGCCGACGCGATGCGCGAGACCCTGCGCCGCCGCCGGGCCACGGGCGGCCCCGCGGAGCAGACCTTCGCCACCCTGATCGGCCTGGAGCTGCGCCCGCGCCGGCTGCGCGACGCCTCCCGCCTGTGGGCCTCGCTCACCGACGCGCGCGGTGTCGACGGCCGGGACGCCCTGTGGGCGCACCCGGACATGCTGCCGACGGCGTCCGACCTGGACGACCCGGACGGCTTCGTGCACCGCGAGCAGCTGGACTTCTCCGAGCTGGACAAGATGCTCGGCGAGGCCGCGCAGAAGCCCGACCTGCGCAAGAAGGACGCCCAGGACGAGGGCGAGCAGGACAGGGGCGAGCAGGACAAGGGCGACGACACCGAGTGAGCCTTTACGACGACGCGGTCCTCGTCCTCAAGGGGTACGAGGACCAGGACGAGCTGCGCCAGACCTACCTCGACCACCTCGCGGCACACCCGGACGGCATGTGGAAGGCCTGTCATGCCGGTCATGCCACGGCGAGCGCGCTGGTCGTCGACCCCGAGGACGGGCGGGTGCTGCTGACCCTGCACAGGAAGCTGCGGATGTGGCTGCAGATGGGCGGCCACTGCGAGCCGGGCGACGCCACGCTGGCGGCCGCGGCGCTGCGGGAGGCGACCGAGGAGTCCGGCATTCCCGGCCTGACGCTGCTGCCGGGCGGCCCGGTGCGCCTGAACCGGCACTCGATCCCGGCGCCGTGCCACTGGCACTTCGACGTCCAGTACGCGGCCCTCGCCCCGCGGGGCGTAGCCCACGCGATCAGCGACGAGTCCCTCGACCTGCGCTGGTTCGCCTACGACGAGGTGCCGGAGGTCGCCGACGACTCGGTCGTACAGCTACTGGAAGGCACTCGCGCGCGGCTCTGACCTGGGGCTTCGGGAGCTGTCGGCGCATGTCGGCGCATGGGTGAGGGGCGCCCGCCGCTGCGGGCGCCCCTCACCCATGGGCTCTCAGCTCCAGACGTTGCCCTGGTTCGCCCCGCGCGCTCCCTGCTGGCCCATACCGAACTGGGCGGCGATGCCCTGGCCGATCTGGGCGTGCTGCGGCGGCAGCAGTTCACTCGGCTGGACCAACGCGAAGCCACTTCCCATGAAGCTCAGCTCCCAGCCCTCCCCGGTGCTGCCACGGCGCCGCCACACGCCCGAGGAATGCGTCTGCGCCTGCATCTGGACGCGCAGCCCGGTGGACCAGGCGACGATCGCGTCGGCGTCGCAGTTCACGTACTTGTCGGGCGTGACCTGCATCAGCAGCGGCGCGCCCGAGGTCATCAGGGCGACCTGGCCGCGTCCGGTGATGTTGAGCTGGTACTTCCCGGATCCGGAGATCCCGTAGAGGCTGTCGACGGCGACGACCTCGTAGTGCAGCGAGGAGTCCATGGCGAGGACGTAGCCGCTGTCCACGGTCAGGCCGTCCTGCTCGACGTCCAGGACGTGGATGTGCTGGGCGAGGTTGGCGAAGTAGACCGTGCCCTGCCCGTGGCAGCGCATCAGGTCCAGGCCCTCGCCGGTGTACGCACGCGCGCGTGCCTGGCCGTGACCCTGGTACTCGGCGTCGAACTCGACGAGCCCCTGGTAGGCGACCATGGTGCCCTTGCGGGCGAGGACGTCGTCGTGGCCCTCCAGGACGACCCGCAGCATCTGCTTGTTCTGCAGGCTGTAGCGGTCCCGGACCTGGGAGTCGTTGAAGGCGAAAAGCGGGCTCTGCATGATTTCCTGACTCCCCCTCAGCCCCGGAACCGGAGGCGGTCGGTGCTGTCCTCGCTGGGCTGGACGACGACGATGCCCTGCCCGGAGAAGGCCATCTGGAAGGCCTCACCACTGCCCCGGCCGATCAGCGACTGCGCCTTGAAGCTGCGCTTGCCCTTCACCTTGAGGTTCGGGGACCAGGCGACCAGCGCGTCCGGGTCGACGTACGTCTCGTCCTCACCGCCGCCGCAGTCGACGACGATCGGCTTGCCCCGGGAGGTCAGCGCGACCCAGCCCTGCCCGGAGATCCTGGTGTTCCACAGGCCCTGGCCGGCGAACTTCGCCAGGCCCTTGACCCGCTCCACGCCCCACGTCAGATGGGCGTCGAAGGCGAGCAGGTTGGTGGCGTTGACGGAGATGCCGTCGCCGTTGAGGTTGATGACGACGACGTTCGCCCCGTAGTCGGCGAGGTAGAGCAGGCCGTCGCCGGAGCACTTCATCAGGGGCGCGCCTTCTCCGGTCATCCAGTCCCGGGCGATCTGGCGGACGGCCGGCGGGTTGGGCTCGTACTGGACGAAGCCCTCGTAGGCGACCATCGAGCCCACGCGCGCGAGGAGGTCGTTCCCGGTCTGCATGGCGACCTTCAGCATGTGGTCGCCGTGGTTCTCCATGCGGGCGGTGACGGGTGCGGGGGCGTAGCCCGCGAGCGGCTGGTTCATGACGGGCTCCCTCAGACCTCGTACGGCTGGACGACGATGAAGTTGCCGGGCGCACCCCGGAACTGCAGGTTGACGCTCTCGCCGGTGTCGCCCGGGTAGGCGTTGCGGCGCATCCGCACCTGGCTGGAGACGATCACCTGGGAGGCCGCCGACCAGGCGACCACGGCGTTGCAGTCGGCGAACGTCGTCGGCGTCACGGGCAGCACGACGGGCGTGCCGTGCGTCTTGACGACGATGGTGCCGGTGCCCTGGAACTGCATCGTGAACAGCGCGCCGCCGGGGATGCCGTGCCCCTCGATCCGGCGGACCTCGTACTGGAGGCTCTCGTCGAAGGCGAGGACGCTCTCGGCGGAGACGCAGATCGCGTCGCCCTGGAGCTCGACGGGGTGCAGGTGGGCGGAGTTCTCGGCGAGGAAGACCTGACCGTGGCCGGTGCAGCGCATCAGCTGCATCTCCTGGCCGGTGGCGTTGCCCACGATCCGGCCGGCGAACCCGGCGCCCTTGTAGCTGAAGTCGACCTTGCCCTGGTAGAGCACCATGCTGCCCTGCCGGGCCAGCACCGGCTGCCCGCCCATCCCGAGGTCGACGCGGACGAGCTTGCTGTTCTGCAGGGTCCAGCGCTGCCCGGTGGGCGTCTCCTTGAACTTCTGGAGCGCGGCACCTACACCGGCACCGCCCTGGGGAGCGCCCTGCGGGACCGCGTAGCTCTGCTGCCCGGGGACCTGCCCGAACGGCGGCTGCTGCCCGTAGCCCGGAGGCGGGGTCGGGGCCTGGGGCGGCTGCGGGTATCCGGGCGGCGGGCCCGGGGTCTGCGGGGGCGCCGGGGGCTGGCCGTAACCGGGCGGGGCGGGCGGCTGACCGTAGGGCGCGGGCGCCGGGGACGGGGGCGGCACCATGCCGGGCGCCTGCGGGGTCAACGGCGCGATGACGGTGGGCGCATGGTGCACATTCGAAGCCGGCGCCGGACCGGGCGCAGGCGGCGGGGTGAAGCCCTGGGGGGCGGGTGCGGGCGGCGGGGTCGGCGTGGGAGCCGGCGCGGGCGCGGACGGAACGCCGAACGCGGGCGGCGCGAAGCCGGGCGCGGCCCCGGTCTGCGGCTGTTGCGGTTCCGGCGCGGCGGGCGCCTCCTCCTCCAGCACCTCGCCGCCGAAGTTCTTCAGCAGCGCCTCCAGACCGCCGTCGAAGCCCTGGCCGACGGCGGCGAAGCGCCACACGTCCTTCAGGTAGAAGTCGCCGAGCATCACGGCGCGCTCGGTGGAGAACTCCGAGCCGTTGAAGGAGTACCGGGCCACCTCCTCGCCGCCCGCGACGATCCGGATGTATCCGGGCGCGACCTGCGACATCTGCCCGGCGCCGTCGATGGTCGCCGTGAACGCCAGCTTCTGGATCTGCGGCGGGATCCGGTCCAGCGTGACCCGGAAGGACTCCGTGTCGCCCGCCTGCGTACCCAGCAGCTGGATGGACTCCTCGGGCGACTTCGGCTGGTTGAAGAAGACGAAGTAGCGGTCGTCCGACAGTCGTTCGTCGGCGTCGAGGCCGAAGCAGCTGATGTCGAAGGTCAGCCCGGGACCGGAGATCTGCACACCTACGTACAGATCGGTACCGGCCGTGAGGTCACTGATCCTGGCCTTGTGGCCGCGTTGGAATTCCCTGGCCATGCGTTACGACCGTCCCCCATCCCGAATGTGAGTGCGTCGCGCCAGGCTAACGGCTAACTCGGACATCGGATGAAGTCGGTACAGACCCGGTACACAACCGCGCTCAACGGCCCCTGAGGGAGCGTTCCCGGGGTGTGTCACTCATCGCGCGCGCCGGGCACGTGGGGCAGCCGGCCCGCCGCGACCACCCCTTCGAGGTAGCCGCGGGCGCGCTCGGTCCGCGGATACGCCTCCAGCAGCCGCCAGAACCGGGGCCCGTGCCCCGGTACCAGCAGATGCGCCAGTTCATGACAGAGGACGTAGTCGACGACGTACTCGGGCATGCCCTGGAGCCGGTGCGAGAGCCGGATGCTGCCCTCGGCGGGGGTGCACGAGCCCCAGCGGGTGTTCTGGTTGGTGACCCACCGCACGGAGGCGGGGCGGGCCCGGCCGCCGAAGTACTGGGCCGACAGCCAGTCGGCGCGCTCGGCCAGTTCGGCGTCGCCCAGCACTCGCTTGCTCTCCTGGGCGGCGAGTTTGTTGAGCATGACGGTCACCCAGCGTTTCTCCTCCGCCTCGGACATCCGGGCGGGGATCAGCACGACGGTGCGATCGCCCTCGCGGTACGCGGAAACGGTCCGGCGGCGCCGGGCACTCCTGCGAACCTCGATCGCGCTCGCCCCCAAGCCGCTGGGCGGCTGGCTCGTCGTGCTGCGCTGTGGTTTTCCGGCGCGATGCAGTGGGTCGGCGGGCACGCCCCGACGTTACCCGCTGCACACGGGGGAAGTCCCGGGTCCGGAACGGTTCGGTGCCGATCCCCCACCATGCGTCTGATTTGTACGACGAATACCCACCGCCTGTGGACAACTTTCGGCGCCCGCCCGGCGTCCCGGGCATGCTGGCACTCGTCGGCGGAGCAGGACCGGCTCCACCGGCGCACGGGGACGTTCTGTGACCTTTCGACGGCTACGGGGGCCTGACATGCATCCGTTGGTGAAGCCCGCGCTGCGGCGCGGCTGGCGCGACCTCAACACCGTGCAGTTCGGGATGACTCCCGCGCACGCGATGACCCTGGGGCCGATGGACACCGCGACCGGAAGCTTCCTCGACCTGCTCGACGGCGCCCGTGGACTTGGGCTGCTACGGGAGGAGGGACGGCGCATGGACCTGCCGGACGGCCATGTCGACGCGCTGGTGGAACGCCTGTCCCGGGCCGGGCTCGTCGACGACGCACAGGGCGGCGGGCCCGCGGCGCAGGCGTTGCGGGGGAAGCAGGAGGCGCTGGAGCGGCTGCGCCCCGATCTCGCCTCGCTCTCCCTGATCACTCCGGAGCCGGGCGGCGCGATCGACCGGCTGGCGGCCCGCCGGGCACTGCGGGTGCAGGTGCAGGGCGCCGGCCGGGTCGGTGTCACGCTGGCCGCGCTGCTCTCGGGCGCGGGCGTCGGCGAGGTCGACGTACGGGACGTGGGCCGGGTCCAGCCGTGGGACGTGGCGCCGGGCGGGCTGCCGGCGGAGGCGATCGGCGAGCGCCGTACCGAGGCCGCGGGCAGAGTCGTCCGCCGGGCGGCCCCGGACCGCCCGCCCCGCCGCCCGGACCCGGCCGCGGCGGAGCCCGGCCTGGCACTGGTGATCATCGCCCCGCGCGACGACGTCCTGGTGCACGCCCCGGACGCGCGCGCCGCCGAGCCGCTCATGGCCGCGGGAACCCCGCACCTCTACACGGGTGTCGTGGAGGGCACCGGCGTGGTCGGCCCCCTCGTCCTGCCCGGTGGGACGGGCTGCGCCCGCTGTCTGCACGAGCACCGCACGGACCGGGACCCGGCCTGGCCGCGCCTGGTCGCCCAGTGGCGGTCCGGGCAGGCCCGCCGGGTGGGCGCCTGCGATCAGACGCTGGCGGGGGCCGTGGCGGGGCTGGCCGCCGCGCACGCCCTGGCCTTCCTCGACGGCGAGTCGCCGGCCACCGAGGGGGCACGCTGGGAGGCGTCCGTACCGGTTCTGCACTGGCACGCGCGACCGGTCTGGCCGCATCCCGCATGCCCGTGCGGAGCTGCGGAGAAAGCAAAGGGGGAACACTCCTCAACCAACGGGGATCCACACGCGACAATGGTGGGGCAACGGCCGTCGGCAGAGCGACGAGAGCACGCGGACGCGGAGCGGCCGACTGGGACTTGGAGGGCGCATGTCTGATCTTCCCCGGAAGGCGGTCACCCGGACCGCCAAGCTCGCCGCGCTCCCGCTCGGCTTCGCAGGCCGGGCGACCTGGGGTCTGGGCAAGCGCATCGTGGGCGAGTCCGCGGAGATCGTCGGCCGGGAGCTCCAGCAGCGCACGGCGGAGCAGCTGTTCAAGGTCCTGGGCGAGTTGAAGGGAGGGGCGATGAAGTTCGGGCAGGCGCTGTCCGTCTTCGAGTCGGCCCTCCCGGAGGAGGTCGCCGGTCCCTACCGGGCAGCCCTCACCAAACTCCAGGACGCCGCCCCGCCGATGCCGACCCGCACCGTGCACGCGGTGCTCACCGAGCGCCTCGGGGAGGACTGGCGGGAGCTGTTCCTCGAGTTCGAGGACAAGCCTTCGGCGGCGGCCTCGATCGGGCAGGTGCACCGGGCCGTGTGGCGGGACGGCCGGGTGGTGGCGGTCAAGGTGCAGTACCCGGGTGCCGGCGAGGCCCTCCTCTCCGACCTGGGACAACTGAGCCGCTTCGCTCGCCTGTTGGGTCCGCTGATCCCGGGCATGGACATCAAGCCGCTGATCGCGGAGCTGCGTGACCGGGTCTCCGAGGAACTGGACTACTCGCTGGAAGCGAGGGCCCAGGCGGCGCACGCGGAGGAGTTCGCGGGCGACCCCGACGTGGTGGTGCCGGGAGTGGTGCACCAGTGTGACCAGGTGCTGGTCACGGAGTGGATCGACGGAATACCGCTCTCCGAGATCATCTCGGAGGGTACCCAGGAGCAGCGCGACCGGGCGGGTCAGCTCCTCGCCCGCTTCCTGTTCTCGGGCCCGGCACGCACCGGCCTGCTGCACGCCGACCCGCACCCCGGCAATTTCCGCCTGCTGCCCGGTGGGCCGGAGGACGAGGAGGAGTGGCGGCTCGGCGTACTGGACTTCGGCACCGTCGACCGGCTCTCCGGCGGACTGCCCAGCCCGATCGGCGACTCGCTGCGGATGACGCTGGACGGCGACGCCGAGGCGGTCTACGAGCTGCTGTGCGCGGAAGGGTTCGTCAAGGAGTCCATAGAGCTGGACCCCGACGCCGTCCTGGACTACCTGCTGCCGATCATCGAACCGGCCCAGGTCGACGAGTTCACCTTCACCCGCAACTGGATGCGCAGCCAGGCGGCCCGCATCGCCGACCCCCGCAACCCCGCCCATCAGCTGGGCAAGCAGCTCAACCTGCCGCCGGCCTACCTCCTGATACACCGGGTGACCCTGAGCACCATCGGCGTGCTGTGCCAGCTGGGCGCGACGGTGCGGCTGCGGGAGGAACTGGAGTCCTGGCTGCCCGGGTTCGTGGCCGAGGAGTTCGAAGAACTCGAAGAACTCGATGAGCGCGAAGAACGCGAGGAGCTCGGCGAGGTCGGCGGGGTCACAGAGGTCGTAGCGGGCGGGGAAGCCGGCGAAGCGGCGGAGGCCGGGGCGGCCGTGGAGGCGCAGTAGGGGGCGGTGTTCACCACCAGGACGAGTCGAGCCGGCCCTCGATCGCCCGGAGGTTGTCCCTGGAGCAGGCCTCGCAGAAGAACTGGCGGACGCCGTTCTCCACGGAGCAGGTCCAGGTGACGGGCGGGGGGCCGTCGGCCGGGGTGCCGCAGCGGGCGCACACGAGCGGGTGGGGCTCCGTGGCGGAGCCGCCGTGATCACTGCCTCCGGGAAGACTCGTCACCCGGTGACGATAACTCCGCCGCGGGTGGATCAGCGGGCACAACGCACCGCGGGGGCCGGTCCGTTCGGCCGGACCGGCCCCCGCGGGGAGCTTTCGCCTCCCGGGATCGGGAGGCCACCGCTTCAGGTGTACTGGGTTACTGCATCACGGCCATGGCGAGCGCACGGCGGGCGCGCATCGAGGCGCGCTCGGCCCGGCGCTGCATCCGGCGAGCGGTCGCCAGGCGCACGGCCCGGCGTTCCCGCTCGGCCTCGTGCAGTCGCTCGTGCATATGCGCACGAGCCAGGGCTTCTGGGATGAGTTGCATCTCTCGGGTCCTGTTCTGACGCGAGCCGGTGTCGGTACCGGCGGTGGTGAAGTCTGGGATCGCGGAGCCTGCGGGCTCGCTGGTGGACGGCTTCATCGGGGCCTGCTTCTTGGGATCGTGCGTGAGGGGGCGGTCGATCGTTCCGTGGATGTTCATGCCGTGACCGGGTTCTTGCGCGGGCGGCCACGCGGCCGCTTCCGGGCGACGACGACGCCCTGGACGAACAGCTCGCCACCCCAGACGCCCCAGGGCTCACGCCGCTCCTTGGCCCCCGCGAGGCAGGCCTCGATCAGCGGGCAGGTGCGGCAGAGGGACTTGGCGTACTCGACGTCCGCCGGCGACTCGGCGAAGAAGACCTCCGGGTCGTAGGAGCGGCAGGGGACGGGTACGCCGAGGTTCTCGATGGCGTCGTCGAGCGCGGTGAGCGCGGTGAGCGGGATCAAGGTGGAGTCCTCCGTGAGGCCGGGCGGGGGGATCGTTTCGGAAGGCGGTACGGACGGGGCGTGCGCTTCGAGTTGCACGGGTGTTCTTCCTCGTCTGGTCGTTCCGGTCGGGTTGGACCGGTTGGCGGCTGGTACCGGGTTCTGCTCTTGTCCCGAGGCCCCTTCGCTCCGCTCTCCCCGTTCGGGGAAAACAGAAGGGCCGCGGATCCCGGATGGGGTTCCGCGGCCCTGAAGGCGCCGGCCTGATCGATCAGGCTGGATCACTCCAGGGTTCTGGCCCACGGAAGGCCCACATCAGGTGGTGCTGCGTCGTCTGCTTCCGGCTTCCGGCACCGGCTGCCGTAAAGGCATAGGCCTGCGCCTGTGCCGCTACTGCTTCCAGTGCCTTCGTCGGTCGCTCATTGCGCTCACGGACGGGAAGACCCGCGAGAGAAACGGAGGACGCCGGACGCACGGCAGGAATGCCGGACACACCGGTGCCCAGGTTGGAGACGCCGAGCATGCACACGGAGACGGCCGAGAGATCGGTCATTTTGGCCGCGCTGATGTTGGTCTCGATGCTGATCACTGGACTCGCCTCCTCTCGGCGTCTAGGGGACCGGTGTTGAGCCGATCCGCTCGGATATGCAAGTACAACACGGAACAGGGCCTTCGAGAAGGCCGCCGCTTCCGTGCCTAGAACCTATGGGGATTGCCGGGGCATGCGCAAACTATTTTTTCGACGAGTTCGCATCAGTCCCCCGCTTCTTCTCCCCCGGGCTCCCGGCCTGCGCAGATGGCCAGGACATCGGCCCCGTAACGGTTGAGTTTGCGCATGCCGACACCGGGGATGCGGGCCAGCTCGCGGTCGTCGTCCGGAGCACTCTCGGCGATGGCCATCAGCGTCCTGTCGGTGAAGACGCAGAAGGCGGGCTGGCCGCTGAGCCGGGCCTGGTCGGCACGCCATTCGCGCAGCCGCTCGTAGAGGCCCTCGTCCATGTCGGACGGGCAGCCGTCGCAGCGCATCAGCTTCATCTCGCCGGCGTCGGTCAGCGTGCGTCCGCAGACCCGGCAGCGGGCGGGGCTGCGCTGGGTGCGCCGGGGCGCGGCCGCGGGGCCGCCGGTGAAGCCCCGTTCGACGCCTCCGCCGCCCGCACCGCCACCGCGGCCGACGGTGCCGGTGGAGCCGGGGCGCAGCCCGTCCAGGAAGTGGCTGGGCCTGCGGCCGGGTCTGCCGCCGGGGGTGCGGGAGAGCGACCAGGAGACGTGCAGCCGTTCCCTGGCGCGGGTAACGCCGACGTAGAGGAGTCGGCGTTCCTCCTCGATCTGTTCGTCGGTCTTCGCGTAGGTGATCGGCATCATGCCCTCGGCGACACCCACCAGGAAGACCACGTCCCACTCCAGGCCCTTCGCCGAGTGCAGGGAGGCGAGGGTGACGCCCTGGACGGTCGGGGCGTGCTGGGCGTTCGCCCGCTCGTCGAGTTCGGCGACGAAGTCGGCGAGGGTGGCTGCCGGCCGGGCGGCGGCGACGTCGTGGGCGAGGTTGACCAGAGCCGCCAGCGACTCCCAGCGCTCCCGGACCGCGCCGGAGCCGGCCGGGGGCTCGGTGGTCCAGCCTTCTCCGGAGAGGACGGCGCGCACCTGGGAGGGCAGGTCAACGGTGTCGTCCAGCAGCGCGTCGTTGCCGCCGAAGCGGGCCGCGGCGCGCAGGGCCACGCCCGCCTTGCGCACCTCGGGCCGGTCGAAGAACCGCTCGGCGCCGCGCAGCTGGTAGGGCACCCCCGCGTCGGCGAGGGCCTGCTCGTAGGTCTCGGACTGGGAGTTGGTCCGGAAGAGGATGGCGATCTCCGCGGCCGGGACCCCGGCGTCGAAGAGTTCCCGGATGCGGCGGGCGGCGCCCTCGGCCTCGGCGGGCTCGTCGGTGTACTCGGTGTAGACGGGCTCGGGTCCGGCGGGTCGCTGGGAGATCAGCTCCAGGCGGTGGTCGGCGGCCCGGCCGCGGGCCTGGGCCAGCAGGCCGTTGGCCAGGTGGACGACCTGGGGTGTGGAGCGGTAGTCGCGGACCAGCTTGACCACGGTGGCCCCGGGGTGGCGGGTGCGGAAGTCGAGCAGGTGGTCCGGGGTTGCTCCCGTGAACGAGTAGATGGTCTGGCTGGCGTCGCCCACGACGCACAGGCTGTCGCGGTCGCCGAGCCACAGTTCCAGCAGCCGCTGCTGGAGCGGGCTGACGTCCTGGTACTCGTCGACGACGAAGTGCTGGTACTGGGCGCGTACCTGGTCGGCGATGTCGTGCCGGTCCTGCAGGATGCCGACGGTCAGCAGCAGGACGTCCTCGAAGTCGATGACCGTGCGGTCCCGCTTGAGGTCCTCGTAGACCGAGTAGATCTGGGCGATCTCGGCGGGGTCGCGGGGAGCCTCCCGACCGGTCTTCACAGCCGCAAGGGGGTAGTCGGCGGGGACGGTCTGGGTGACCTTGGACCACTCGATCTCGGCGGTGACGTCCCGCAGCTCGCCCCGGTCGAGGCGGATACGGCAGGCTGCGGCAGCGTCGGCGACGAGCTGGATCTTGCGGTCGACGAGCCGGGGCAGGGAGCCACCGATCGCTTTCGGCCAGAAGAACTGGAGCTGGCGCAGCGCGGCCGAGTGGAAGGTACGGGCCTGCACCCCCTGGGCACCGAGCTGGCGCAGCCGGCCGCGCATCTCCCCGGCGGCGCGGTTGGTGAAGGTGACGGCGAGCACGCTGGACGGCTGGAGGATGCCGGCCCGCACCCCGTAAGCGATCCGATGGGTGATCGCCCGGGTCTTGCCGGTACCGGCCCCGGCCAGCACGCACACCGGGCCGTGCAGGGCGGTCGCCACCGCGCGCTGCTCGGGGTCGAGCCCTTCGAGCACCGCGTCGGCAGAGTCCGGTACCGGCGGGAAGAGGGAGGAGTGCGTTGCTGCTGTCACATGGCCATGCTGCCAGGTCGCCGGAGACGGCTGTGCCGGTTGTCCACAGGCAACCCCACGCGGTCGTACTAATGCGGCAGGCGTCACCCTCGGCCCGTGCCGCGGGAACGCCCAAGGCTCGTGCTGCGGGAATGGCGGACAGGCCGCGTACGTTCCTCTCGTGGACGACCTTCCCCGACCTGCCGAAGGAGTGCGAGCGAGATGCAGGGCACTGTGACGATGTACAGCACCACGTGGTGCGGCTACTGCCGCCGGCTGAAGAGCCAGCTGGACCGCGAGGGCATCGCGTACACCGAGATCAACATCGAGCAGGACCCGGAGTCGGCCGCGTTCGTCGAGAAGGCGAATGGCGGAAACCAGACTGTCCCCACGGTGCTCTTCGCCGACGGCTCGACGCTGACGAACCCGTCGCTGGCCCAGGTGAAGCAGAAGGTCGGCGCGTAGGTTTCCCAGCGCATGGCGGTCCCTGGCTCACGCCAGGGGCCGCCTTCGCATGTTCAGGCCGGTTTGTCCCACACCAGCGTGTAGCGCCACAGCAGGCGGCGCCGGTACCGGCGGCCGGGGAGCCGGTGCGCGGTGGACTGCCGGACCTCTCCCCAGTGCATGGGGGAATCCTCGACGGGCATCCCCTCCGGGGCCCGCTTGCCGCCCCGCAGACGCGCATTCCACCGGCTCACGGGGACTCCGCAGCCGCTGATCACCCAGTCCAGAGGGGTGTGGTTGTACGCCATGCCGACGATGACCAGCCGGCCGCCTGGCGCGAGCAGCCCCACCAGCCGGTCGATCGCGTCGTCGAAGGGGGCGTGGTGGATGACGGCGACCGCGCTGACGAAGTCGTAGCCCTCCTCGTCGAGGGCGGCCCCGTCGAGGTAGTCGCCCTCGACGAAGGTGACGTTCCCGGCGTCCCGCTTCTGCGCCAGCCGGATCATCTCCGCCGACCGGTCCACGCCGGTCACCGACTCCGCCCTGGTCGCGAGTTTGGCGGCGAGCAGGCCGTCGCCGCAGCCGACGTCCAGGGCGGCGCGGCAGCCGTCCGGGACCGCGTCCAGGACCACGGGGTGGTAGTGGACGTTGTGGTTCCAGTACTCCTCCGCGGTCATGACGGCCGTCTCAGACGAAGCTCCTCGTCGGCAGCGGCTTGCCGTACCACATCTCGATCAGGCGGGCCGCGATGGAGATGCCGTACGGCGGCAGGACGTCGCCGGAGTCGAAGGCCGCGCGCAGTTCGTCGCGGGAGAACCAGCGGGCCTCGTGGATCTCGTCGCCGTCGACGTTGATGTCGGTCGAGGTCGCGCGGGCCATGAAGCCGAGCATCAGGCTGGAGGGGAACGGCCAGGGCTGGCTCGCGACGTACTCGACGGGGCCGACGGTGATGCCGGCCTCCTCGAAGACCTCGCGGCGGACCGCCTGCTCGATGGACTCGCCGGGCTCCACGAAGCCGGCGAGCGTGGAGAAGCGGCCCTCGGGCCAGTGGACCTGGCGGCCGAGCAGGATGCGGTCGTCCTCGTCGGTGACGGCCATGATCACGGCGGGGTCGGTGCGCGGGTAGTGCTCGGCGCCGCAGGCGGGGCAGCGGCGGATGTGGCCGGCGGCCGCGATGACCGTGCGCTCGCCGCAACGGGAGCAGAAGCGGTGGGTGCGCTGCCAGTTCTCCAGGCCGACCGCGTGCACCATCAGGCCGGTGTCCCGGGGGGACAGCAGCAGTCCGGCCTCGCGCAGGCCGGCCGGGCGTGCGGACTGGTCGATGCGGCCGGGCAGGGCGTCCTTCTGGAGGGCGAAGTAGCTGACGCCGTCCTCGTCGGTGCCCAGGAAGTAGCGGTGCGCCTCGGTGAGGGGGGCCTCGAAGGAGGGCGTCATGACGAGTTCGGTGCGGCCCTCGGGCGTCTCGTCGATGAGGACCTGGCCGCCGGAGACCACGAAACAGCGGGTGTCGGGGTGGCTCCACGCAGCGGCGAGCCAGGCTTCGTCGAGCCGGTGGTGGGCGGCGCGGTCGATGCCGCTCGGGGCGGTGAGCGAGATGGGTCGGTCGGCGGTGTGGTCGGTCCAGGTGGTCACGGGTGCTTCCAACTCCCCCAGTGCAACGGATGTTTCAGCGGGCGGTTCAGCGGGACGAAGGGCGGGAGGAGAACGGGTGGGGCGGGGGCGGGGCCGGTGGGGCGGCCCTTCCAGTGTGCCCCGCCCGTGGTGCCGCTCCGGACGGCGTGAAGGGCTCAGGGGACATCGCGCCAGTTCTCGGCGAGGTCGCCCCACAGGTAGGCGCTGGTCTCGACGCCCTTGAGGAGGAGGTCCAGCTCGACCTTCTCGTTCGGGGCGTGCCAGCCGTCGGAGGGGACGGAGATGCCCAGGAAGAGGACGGGTGCGCCGAGGACGTCCTGGAGGTCGGCGGCGGGTCCCGAGCCACCCGATCGGGTGAACCGGATCGGTTGCTCGAAGGCCCGGCCCATGGCGCGGGCGAGCGACTGGAGGCCGGGGTGGTCGAGCGGGGTGAGGCACGGGCGCGTGGCCGGCAGGAAGGTGATCTCGGCGCGGATCCCGGCGGGGATCCGCTCGGTGGCCCAGGCTCGGACGATCTTCTCGATGTACTCGGGTTCCTGCCCGGCGACCAGCCGGAACGACAGCTTCAGCAGGGCCGAGGACGGGATGATCGTCTTGCTGCCGGGACCCTGGTAGCCGCCGCCGATGCCGTTGACCTCGGCGGTGGGGCGGGCCCAGACCCGCTCCAGGGTGGTGTGCCCGGCCTCGCCCTCGGTGGCGTACGAATGCGCTTCGCGCAGCCAGCTCTCCTCGTCGAACGGCAGCTCGGCCCAGAGTTGCCGCTCGCGGTCGCTGAGCTCGACGATGCCGTCGTAGAAGCCGGGGATCGCCACGCGCGCGTGCTCGTCGTGCAGGGCGGCGACCAGGCGGGCCGCGACGGTGGCGGGGTTGGGGACGGCACCGCCGAAGGCGCCGGAGTGGATGTCCTGGTCGGGGCCGTGCAGGACGATCTGGCACTCGGCGAGCCCGCGCATGCCCGTGCACACGGTGGGGGTGTCCTCGGACCACATGCCGGTGTCGGAGACGATCACGGCGTCGGCGGCGAGCCGCCCGGCGTGCTGCTCGACGAGCGCCCGGAAGTGCGGCGAGCCCGACTCCTCCTCGCCCTCGACCAGCAGCTTGAGGTTGACGGCGGGTGCGGTGCGGCCGGTGGCGGCGAGGTGGGCGCGGACGCCGAGTGTGTGGAAGAACACCTGGCCCTTGTCGTCGGCCGCCCCGCGCGCGTACAGCCGGCCGTCCCGGACGACGGGTTCGAAGGGGTCGCTGTCCCAGCCGTCCTCACGGGCGGCGGGCTGGACGTCGTGATGGCCGTAGACCAGGACCGTG
Source organism: Streptomyces sp. NPDC001507 (assembly GCF_042894765.1). Taxonomy (NCBI): domain Bacteria; kingdom Bacillati; phylum Actinomycetota; class Actinomycetes; order Kitasatosporales; family Streptomycetaceae; genus Streptomyces; species Streptomyces sp. NPDC001507. Next base: position 359,447 of record NZ_JBIAVV010000005.1, on the reverse strand, counting down.
GGCGCGTCCGGGTCACCCGCGGGCCACTCGGCGAAGACGGCCGGGGCGCCCGGTGTCTCCCAGACCTCGGCGGTCGGGAAGCCGGTCTCGGTCAGTCTGGCGGCGAGCCAGTCGGCGCTGCGGCGTACATCGGGGGCGTGGTCGGGCCGGGCCGACACGGAGGGGATGCGCAGCCATTCGGCGAGGTCGGCGAGGAAGGCGGCGCGGTGCTGCTCGATGTACGTACGGACAGCGCTGTCCGGGGTCTGGCTCATGGTCACGAGCCTATCGGCCCGGACCGACATCCTCGGCGGGCGGTTCGTCACACTCGGCTTGTGCGACAGCTCGCCCGGCCGCTTCTCCGGCAACTTGTCCGACGATCAGTCTTTCCAGGGCGGCCCGGTCCGGCAGGCCGTCCGGTCGTTCGACCTCGCCGGTGCGCACGTGCACGAACGCGGCCGTGACCGACTCGGGTGGCACGCCCTGCTGCTCGGCCCAGCCGATCCGGTAGATCGCCAGCTGGAGCGGGTCGGCGGGGCGGACACGGCTGGTCTTCCAGTCGACGATCTCGTACGTCGTCCGGTACGTCGCCCCGTCGCCGTGGTCCGTCCGGTAGACGGCGTCGATACGTCCCCGGACGACCCGGCCGGCGAGGGCGAGCTGGAAGGGGGCCTCGACGCGGTACGGCGTGCGGTGCGCGTACTCGGTGCGTTCGAAGGCCTCCTTGAGGGCTTCGAGGTCGCGTTCGTCGGCGATCTCGGCGTCGCTGCCGGGCAGCTCGTCGGGCTCCAGCATGGGCAGCGTGAGCTCCTCGAAGCGTGCCTCGACCCAGGCGTGGAACCGGGTGCCCCGGCGTGCGGCCGGCTGCGGGGGGCGTGGCATGGGGCGCGCGAGTTCCTGTGCGAGCCCGTCCGGGTCCTCGGCCAGCCGCATCAGCTGGGTCGCGGAGAGCGTGGCGGGGAGGGGGACGTCGGTGACGGTCCGGCGGGCGCGCAGCAGCTCTCCGGTGAGCGCGTCGAGGTCGCGGTCCCAGGAGGCGACGGTGCGGGCCTCCTCGGGGGTGAGGAGGGAATCTTCGGGGGTGGGGAGGATGCGCTCGGGTTCCCGTTCCCGGGCACTGTCGTGCTCCGGCGTGCGTGGGGGCGTGCGCCCGGCGGGCCCGGCCGCGCGCGTGGCCTGGTGCGGGACCACGGGGCGGTCGGTGCTCCAGGAGTCCCAGTCGGCGGAGTCCGGGGCCGGGAGGTCGTCCTCGTAGGGGTCCGGTTCCTCGTCCTCGGGCGGCGGGGGCCAGTCCGGGTCCTCGGCGGCGGGAGCGTCGTGGCCGGCGGGAGCGCCTGCGCCGGTTCCGGCCGTGAGGGCCTCCAGGTGGGCGAGGACGGTCTCGGCGGCCGCGCGGCGGCGGGCCAGGGCGGCCGTGTCCAGCGGCAGCGGCCAGACCTGGTCGGCGCCCGCCGTGTGCAGGGCCGGGTTCTCCTCGTCCTCCTCCGGTTCGTCGGCCCAGGCCTCGATCTCGCCGTGCCCGGCGGCGCAGTGGTCGTACAGGGCCCGGAGGAAGTCGGAGGGGCCGCGGGGTTTCTTCTGGCTGGGGCCCCACCAGTGGCCGGAGCCGAGGAGCAGGGAGCGGGGGCGGGTGAAGGTGACGTAGCCGAGGCGGAGTTCCTCGGTGTGCTGGTGGTCCTTCATGGCCTCGTGGAAGGCCTTCATGCCCCGCGAGTCCCAGGCCTCGACGTCGGGCAGGGTGGCGCTGTCGCCGCGCAGGGCGTGCGGGAGCACCTTGGCCTGCGCGGTCCACTTCTCGCGGCCCTGGCTGCTCGGGAAGGTGCCCTTGACCAGTCCGGGGACGGCGACGACGTCCCATTCCAGGCCCTTGGACTTGTGCGCGGTGAGCACCTTGACGGTGTTCTCGCCGCCGGGGAGGGCGTTGTCGAGGCCCTTCTCGTACTGGGCGGCGGTGCGCAGGAAGCCGAGGAAGGCGAGCAAGGTCGCCTCCTGGTCGCCGGCCGCGAAGGAGGCGGCGACGTCGAGGAAGTTGGAGAGCGTCTCGCGGCGGCGGGCGGCCAGCGCGTGCGGGGACGCGGAGAGCTCCACCTCCAGGCCGGTGACGGCGAGGACGCGGTGCAGGACGTCCATCAGCGGGTCGGACAGGGAGCGGCGCAGCTCGCGCAGTTCGGTGGCGAGGCGGGCGAAGCGCACGCGCGCGTCCGGTGAGAACGGCAGCCCGTCGTCCCCCTGGCCGGGCCGGTCGCCGTCGAACGGCAGCTCCAGGAACGTGTCCAGGGCGTCCGCGAGGGATATCACCTCGGCCGGGTCGACCCCCTCGACGGCCTCGGCGAGCCTGCGGTCCGGGTCGTCGGCGTCGCCCACGCGCGCGTGGGACACCAGCAGCCGGGCGCGGCGGCCGAGGAGGGCGAGGTCGCGGGGGCCGATGCGCCAGCGCGGGCCGGTCAGCAGCCGGACCAAGGAGGCGTTGGCGCCGGGGTCCTGGAGCACCTCGCAGACGGCGACCAGGTCGGCGACCTCGGGCAGGTGCAGGAGCCCGGAGAGGCCGACGACCTCGACGGGGACGTCGCGGGCGACGAGGGCGCCCTGGATCTCCGCGAAGTCCGTCGCCGTACGGCACAGGACCGCGATCTCGCCGGGTGCCGTGCCGGTGCGGACGAGGTGGGCCACCGAGTCGGCGATCCAGTCCATCTCCTCGGCGTGGGTGCGCAGCAGTGCACAGCGGACCCTGCCGTCCCGCTCGGCACCCGGGGCGGGGCGCAGCGCCTGCACGCCCGCGTGCAGGGCGCGCAGCGGCTCGGCGAGGCCGTTGGCGAGGTCGAGGAGGCGGCCGCCGCTGCGGCGGTTCTCGCTGAGCGCCTGGCGGGTGGCGGGGCGGCCGTCGGCGTGCGCGAAGTGCTCGGGGAAGTCGTCCAGGTTGGCGACGGAGGCGCCGCGCCAGCCGTAGATGGCCTGGCAGGGATCGCCGACCGCGGTCACGGGGTGGCCGGTGCCGGCGCCGAACAGGCCCGCCAGGAGCACGCGTTGGGCGACCGAGGTGTCCTGGTACTCGTCGAGGAGCACGACCCGGAACTCGTCGCGCAGCAGCCTGCCCACCTCGGCGACGCCGGCCAGCGCCGCGGACAGCGCGATCTGGTCGCCGAAGTCGAGCAGGTCCCGCTCCCGCTTGGCGGCCCGGTAGCGGACGACAAGTTCGGCCAGTTCGCGGCGTGCGGCTGCCGCCTCGGGGACCTTGCGCAGGTCGGCGTTGCCGAGCTTCACGCCGGCCAGGGTGTTCAGCAGACCGGCGTCCCAGGCCCGCAGATCCTCGGGGCGTACCAGGTGTTCGGCGAGCTCGGAGTCGAGGGTGAGCAGGTCGCTGACCAGGTCGGCGAAGGAGCGGGTGAGGGCCGGGTAGGGGCCGGGGGCCTCGCGCAGCACGCGCGCGGCGAGCTGGTAGCGGGTGGCGTCGGCGAGCAGCCGGGAGGTCGGCTCCAGGCCGATGCGCAGACCGTGGTCGGTCAGCAGCCGGCCCGCGAAGGCGTGGTACGTGGAGATGACGGGCTCGCCGGGCGGGTTGTCCGGGTCGATGACGTCGGGGTCGGTGACGCCGGCCCTGACGAGCGCCTTGCGGACGCGTTCGGCGAGCTCACCGGCCGCCTTGTTGGTGAAGGTCAGGCCGAGGACCTGCTCCGGGGCCACCTGCCCGGTGCCGACCAGCCAGACCACGCGGGCCGCCATCACCGTCGTCTTGCCCGACCCGGCCCCGGCCACGATCACCTGAGGGGCGGGCGGCGCGGTGATGCAGGCCGTCTGCTCCGGGGTGAACGGGATGCCGAGGAGCTCCTTGAGCTGCTCGGGGTCGGTGATACGGGCGGGCATGAGGACAGAGGCTAGCGGCGGGGACTGACAATCGATAAAACAGCGCACTCGACGGCACAGCGCTCACTCCACGGGCACGGCGCTCACTCCACGACGCAGCGCACTCCGCAGCACGGCGCTCACTCCACGACGCAGCGCACTCCGCAGCACGGCGCTCACTCCACGACGCAGCGCACTCCGCGGCACGCCGCTCACTCCACCACGTGCCGCCCCTCCGGCCGCGCGCTGCACGAGGCGCGGAAGGCGCAGTGGGTGCAGTGCTGGCCGGTGGTCGGGGCGAACCGTTCGTCGAGGACCTTGCCGGCGGCGGAGGCCAGCAGCTCGCCGACCCACTCCCCCTCCAGCGGCTCCTGTGCCTGCACCTTGGGCAGGGTCTCGCCGCCGTCGCGCTGGGCGGCGCCCTGCCTGAGGTGGACCAGTTCGGCACCGCCCGGCTCGGGCCGTACCCCGTCGAAGGCCTCGTCGACGGCGCCCTCGCGGACCGCCAGCTGGTAGACGGCGAGCTGCGGGTGCCGGGCCACCTCGGCCGCGCTGGGCGCCTGTTTGCCGGTCTTGAAGTCGACGACGTACGCGCGTCCCTCGCCGTCCGCCTCCACCCGGTCCATCTGGCCGCGGATGCGCACCTCGTAGTCGCCCGCTTCGAGGGTGACGTCGAAGTCCTGCTCGCTGGCGACCGGGGTGCGTGCGGTGCGGTCCAGGACGTGCCACTTCAGGAAGCGTTCGAGCGCCACGCGCGCGTTGTCCTTCTCCTGCGCCGACTTCCAGGGCGCGTCGAAGGCGAGCGCGTTCCACACCGAGTCCAGTCGCTCCATGAGGACGGCGAGGTCGGCGGGGGTGCGTCCGGAGGCGACCTCGTCGGCGAGGACGTGCACCACGTTCCCGAAGCCCTGCGCGGTGGTGGCGGGCGCGTCGGCCTTCACCTCGCGGCCCAGGAACCACTGCAGGCTGCAGGTGTTGGCGAGCTGGTCGAGGGCGCTGCCGGAGAGCACCACGGGCTGGTCGCGGTCGCGCAGCGGCACCTTGCTCTCGGTCGGCTCGAACATGCCCCACCAGCGGTAGGGGTGGGCGGACGGCACCAAGGGGCGGCCGTCCTCGTCGGCGAGCGCTGCCAGCCGGGCCAGGCGGCGGGCGGCGGCCTCCCGCAGGACGTCGGACACGCGCGGATCGACGGTGGTCGCGCGCAACTCGGCGACCAGGGCGGCCACCGCGAGCGGGCGGCGGGGGCGTCCGGTGACGTCCTGGGGTTCGACGCCCAGTTCGGTGAGGAACCGGGAGGGCTGGTCGCCGTCGTCCGCGGGGGCCTTCACGGCGGTGACGACGAGGCGTTCACACGCGCGCGTGGCGGCGACGTAGAACAGGCGGCGCTCCTCGGCGAGCAGCGCGCCCGGGGTGAGTGGTTCGGCGAGCCCGTCGCGGCCGATGCGGTCCGCCTCCAGGAGTGAGCCGCGGCGGCGCAGGTCGGGCCAGAGTCCCTCCTGGACGCCGGCCACCACGACCAGGCGCCACTCCAGGCCCTTGGCGCGGTGCGCGGTCATCAGGCGTACGGCGTCGGGGCGTACCGCGCGGCCGGCGAGAGTGTCGGCGGCGATGTCCTCGGCCTCGATCTCCGCGAGGAAGTTCAGCGCGCCGCGGCCGCCGCTGCGCTCCTCCGCGCGGGCGGCCGTGGCGAACAGGGCGCACACGGCGTCCAGGTCACGGTCGGCGTTGCGGCCGGCCGCGCCGCCGCGCCGGGCGGAGCGCTCCAGCCGGGAGGGCCACGGCGTGCCGTTCCACAGCACCCACAGCGCTTCCTCGGCCGTACCTCCGCCCGCAAGGCGTTCCCGGGCCTTGCCGAGCAGCGCGCCGAGGCGCTGCGCCCCGCGGGCGTACCCGGGGTCGTGCACGGCGAGCCGCTCGGGCTCGGCGAGCGCCCGCGCGAGCAGTTGGTCCGAGGGGGGAGGGAAGGCGTTGCCTGCGGCGCGCTCCTCGTCGCGCAGGGCTCGGCCGAGGCGCCGCAGGTCGGCCGCGTCCATGCCGGCGAGGGGGGAGGTGAGCAGGGTGAGCGCGGTCCCGGTGTCGAGCCGGAAGCCGCCCTCCTCCGCATCGGGCGCCGCTTCGGCCTCAGCCACCGCCCGCAGTGCCGTCAGCAGGGGCGCCACCGCTGGTTCGTGGCGCAGCGGTACGTCGTCGCCGTCGATGTCCAGGGGGACGCCGGCCGCGGTGAGGGCGCGGCGGACCGTGGGGATGGTGTGGGCCCCGGCGCGCACCAGGACGGCCATGTCGCTCCAGCGGACGCCGTCCTCCAGGTGCGCGCGGCGCAGGATGTCGGCGATGTTGTCCAGCTCGGTGCCGGACGTCGGGTACGTGTAGACCTCGACGCGGCCGCCGTCCCGTGCGGCGGTCAGCTCGCGGTGCGCGCGCACCTTGTCGGCGGGCAGCCGGGTCAGCGGCATCCGCTGGGTCAGCAGCCGGGTCGCGGCCAGCAGGCCGGCCCCGGACCGGCGGGACGTGCGCAGCACCTGCACCGGGGCGGGACGGCCGTCCATGCGCCCGAAGGCGGACGGGAAGTCCAGGATGCCGTTCACGTCGGCGCCGCGGAACGTGTAGATCGACTGGTCCGGGTCGCCGAACGCGACCAGGGTGCGGCCGCCGCCGGCCAGGGCGTGCAGCAGGCGTACCTGGGCCGGATCGGTGTCCTGGTACTCGTCGACGTACACGGCGTCGTAGCGGCCCGCGAGGTCCAGGGCGACCTCGGGGCGGTGGGCGAGCAGCACCGCGCGGTGGACGAGTTCGGCGTAGTCGAGGACGCCCTGGAGGTCGAGGACGTCGAGGTACTCGGCGAGGAAGGCGGCCGCGGCCCGCCAGTCGGGGCGGCCGATGCGCCGGGCGAAGGCGTCCAGGGCGGCCGGGTCCAGGCCCAGCTCGCGGCTGCGGGCGAGGACCGCGCGGACCTCGTCGGCGAAGCCCCGGGTGGTGAGGCAGGCGCGCAGTTCGTCGGGCCAGCGCACGTGGTCGAGCCCGAGCCGCTCCAGGTCGGGCTGGCCGGCCAGCAGCTCGCGGACGGCGACGTCCTGCTCGGGGCCGGACAGCAGCCGCAGCGGTTCGGCGAACAGACCGCTGTCCTGGTGGGCGCGGACCAGGGCGTAGCAGTACGAGTGGAAGGTGGTCGCCCGGGGCGCGCGGGCCGCGCCCACCCGCAGGGCCATGCGGTCGCGCAGCTCGACGGCGGCCTTCCGGCTGAAGGTCAGCACCAGGATCCGCTCGGGATCCGCGCCCCGGGCGATCCGGGCGGCCACGGACTCCACCAGGGTGGTGGTCTTGCCGGTGCCGGGACCCGCGAGGACGAGCAGCGGGCCGGACGCGTGGTCAACCACGGCGCGCTGCGCGGCGTCCAGACGAGGGGGATCCACGTCGGCCGGCGGGGTACGGACCAGTCGGTAAGCGCCACGGTTCCCCTGCCGCACCTGGAGGTGCGGCAGGTGCCTGGTGGAGGAAGAGGAGCTCACGTGGTTCGCCGGTCCTGGTGGGTGTGCTGGTCGGTGCGCGGTCGCGCGGGCGCGGAGGTGGCCGCGGGGTGAGCGGGACACGCGCAGCCGACGCTACGCCGACGAACCGGACGGAAGCAGCGCTTCCGCTTCTTCCCGTCAGCCTCCGCAGCCACTCGCGGCTCGCGCGCCGCACATCTCACGAACGTACGTCATGCCACGGACGTCCCCGGTGTCCCTCGTACGGGCCACAGACTCCCGCCGAGGGCCTTCGATGGCGGAAGCTGTCAGGTGTGAGCCCCCGCGTCCGCGCCGCCGTCCCACCGCGCCCGCTTCATGTCGAGCCGCGGCAGATGACCCTCCGCGGCCCTGTTCGCCTCCTTCAGTGGGGTCCCCTCGGCACGGTAGTGGTCCAGCGCGCCCAGCTCGTGGCCCGGGAGCAGGACCCCGTCGGCGCGCACCACCCGCCACCAGGGGACGGCACCACCGTAGAGGGACATCACCCGCCCGACCTGGCGCGGCCCTCCCTCCTCCAGCCACTCCGCGACGTCGCCGTACGTCATCACGCGCCCGGGCGGGATCCGCTCGGCGACCTCCAGGACCCGCTCGGCGTACTCGGGCAGCTCGTCCGCGTACCCCTCTCGGGTGTCCTCGGGAAGGCTCTGCTCGCTCATTCGCCCCATCCTGCCGCACCCCACCGACAACCGGCCCGGTCCGCGGCGGGCCGCCGCCTCGCCCTCTCGCGGCGCTTGGGGCAGACTGTGCGCCCCCGCATCTGCACCCTGATGCCCCCCGGTGTCGGTGGAGCATGCCACCATCGTGCGGGCGGTGACTGGTGATACGAGATCAAGAAGAGACGACCGAGCAGCAGGGCGTGCACCCCGAGGGCGGGGCGGGCACCTCTGACGCCGGCGCACGCCCGGACGCGCCCGGCTCCGACACCGCGCACCCGGACACCGCGCGGCCGGACGCCGTGGACCCCGACGCCGCAGCAACGGAGGCCGAGGCGGAACACGGGTGCGACGAGGCGCACGCCGACGAGGTGGAGGGCGACGAACCGCTGCTCCCCGCGCGCGTGCACCGCCCCTCCGACCTCATGCGGCTCCTGGTCGGCGTGCTGGCCGTCGCCGTCCTGCTCGGCATCGCCGCGTTCGCGCACGGCACCACCTCCGGGCTCGAACAGGACATCAACAAGGGCACCGGGCAGGCCCCCGACCTGCTGATCAGGTTCGCGGGGCTGGCTTCCAGCATCGCGATCCTGCTGGTGCCGGTCGCGTTCGCGATCGAGCGGCTGATCAAGCGGGACGGGCTGCGCATCGCCGACGGTGTGCTCGCCGCCGTCCTCGCGCACGGTGTGACCCTCGCCACCGACCTGTGGGTAGCGCGGGCCGCCCCGGGCTCGATCCAGGAGGCGCTCACCCAGCCCTCCCCCGGCGACATCCACGCCCTCACCGACCCGGTGCACGGCTACCTCGCGCCCGTCATCGCCTACATGACGGCCGTCGGCATGTCCCGGCGCCCGAGATGGCGCTCGGTGCTGTGGATCGTGCTGCTCCTCGACGCGTTCTCCATGCTCGTCACCGGCTACACGACACCGTTCTCGATCATCCTCACGGTGCTGATCGGCTGGACCGTCGCCTACGGCACGCTGTACGCGGTCGGCTCGCCCAACGTCCGCCCCACCGGCCGGACCCTGCTGGCGGGCCTCAGGCACGTCGGCTTCCACCCGGTCGGCGCGGCCCGCGAGGAGGCCCTGGACTCCGAGAACGGCGACCGGGGCCGGCGCTACTTCGTCACCCTGGAGGACGGCCCGCCGCTGGACGTCACGGTCGTCGACCGGGAACAGCAGGCCCAGGGCTTCTTCTACCGCGCGTGGCGCAACCTGACGCTGCGCGGCTTCGCCACCCGTTCCAGCCTGCAGTCCCTGCGCCAGGCCCTGGAGCAGGAGGCCCTGCTGGCATACGCGGCGATCGCGGCCGGCGCGAACGCGCCCAAGCTGATCGCCACCTCCGAGCTGGGCCCCGACGCCGTGATGCTCGTCTACGAGCACACCGGCGGCCGCACCCTCGACTCGCTGGCCGACGAGGAGATCACCGACGAACTGCTGCGCCACACCTGGCACCAGGTACAGGCGTTGCAGTCGCGCCGGATCGCGCACCGCAGGCTCGCGGGCGACGCCATCCTGGTGGATCGTTCCGGCACCGTGATCCTCACCGACCTGCGCGGCGGCGAGATCGCGGCCGGTGAACTGCTGCTGCGCATGGACGTCGCCCAGCTGGTCACCACGCTCGGGCTCAGGGTGGGTGCCGAGCGCGCGGTGGCCTCGGCGGTCGGCGTGCTCGGCCCCGACGCCGTCGCCGACTGCCTGCCGATGCTCCAGCCGATCGCGCTCACGCGCTCCACGCGCGCGACGCTGCGCAGACTGGCCAGGGAGCGCGCCCAGCGCGAGCGGGACGCGGTCCTGGAGGCGTCCAGGCAGGCCAAGCAGGCCCGCGCCGAGGAGGCCGGGACGCCCGACAAGAAGACGGTGCGCGCGGAGCAGCGGGCCGAGAAGCGGGCGCTGGACGACGCGCTGGAAGAGGCCCGCGAGGAGGATCTGCTCACCCAGATCCGGCACCAGGTGCTGAAGATCAGGCCGCAGGCGCCCGTGGAGCCGGCCCGTCTGGAGCGGGTGCGGCCGCGCACGCTGATCAGCGTCATCGCCGGCGCGATCGGCGGGTACTACCTGCTGACCCAGCTCACCCACATCGAGTTCGGCCCCCTGGTCGCGAACGCCCAGTGGGGCTGGGTGATCGCCGCGGTGCTGTTCTCTGCGATCAGCTACGTCGCCGCCGCGATGTCGCTGCTCGGCTTCGTGCCGGAGCGGGTGCCGTTCGTGCGGACCGTGGCGGCACAGCTCGCCGGGTCGTTCGTGAAGATCGTCGCGCCGGCCGCGGTCGGCGGTGTCGCCCTCAACACGCGCTTCCTGCAGCGTGCGGGCGTGCGCCCCGGGCTCGCGGTCGCGAGCGTGGGCGCCTCGCAGCTGTTCTCGCTCGGCTGCCACATCCTGATGCTGCTGTCCTTCGGCTATCTGACCGGCACCGAGAAGACCCCTTCGCTGTCCCCGTCCCGCACGGTCATCGCGGGCCTGCTGACCGTCGCGGTGCTGGTCCTCGTGGTGACGTCGGTGCCGTTCCTGCGGAAGTTCGTCAGCACGCGCGTGCGGTCGCTCTTCGCGGGTGTCGTGCCGCGCATGCTGGACGTGCTCCAGCGCCCGCAGAAGCTCGTCACCGGCATCGGCGGCATGCTGCTGCTGACCGCCTGCTTCGTGATGTGCCTGGACGCCTCCATCCGCGCGTTCGGCGACGCGTCGACCTCCCTGAGCATCGCCAGCGTCGCGGTGGTCTTCCTCGCCGGCAACGCGCTCGGCTCCGCGGCGCCGACCCCGGGCGGTGTCGGCGCGGTCGAGGCGACCCTGACCGTCGGCCTGATCGCCGTCGGCCTGCCCAAGGAGGTCGCCGCGCCCGCCGTCCTGCTGTACCGGCTGCTGACCCTGTGGCTGCCGGTCCTGCCGGGCTGGCTGGCCTTCAACCACCTCTCCCGCAAGGGCGCGCTCTAGGGTCGTACCCGGGACCCGCGACGGCGCGCTCCAGGGTCGTACCCCGGGCCCGCGACGGCGCCCTCCAGGGTCGTACCCCGGATCCCGCAAGGGCGCGCTCCAGGGGCCGTACCCCGGACGGCTCGTGCCCCGCGCGCGTGGCCGTGCGCGACCTCAGGATGGGAGCATGCCGAACCCCTTCCGGATCCGTGTCGCCGCCCTGACCGCCGCCCTGGTGCTGGCCTCCTCACTGGCCGGGTGCGGCGACGGTTCCAAGGACGGGGATCTGGCGGCGCAGAAACTGGACTGGAAGAGCTGCCCGGCGCCCGACGAGGCCGAGGGCGGCGGCGAGGCGCCGTCACCGCTGCCCAGCGGCGGCACCTGGGAGTGCGCCACCATGAAGGCGCCCCTGGACTGGTCGAAACCGAAGGGCGCCACCATCGGCCTCGCCCTGATCCGGGCCAGGGCCAGCGGCGACGCGAGCAAGCGGATCGGCTCCCTGATCTTCAACTTCGGCGGGCCCGGCGGCAGCGGCGTCACCACGCTCCCCGCGTTCGGCACGGACTACGCCGTCCTGCGCACCCGCTACGACCTCGTCAGCTTCGACCCGCGCGGGGTGGGCCGCAGCGACCCCGTCGAGTGCGAGAACGACGCCCAGCTCGACAACTACTTCCAGCAGGACGCGACACCTGACACCAGCGCCGAGCGCACCCAGCTGATCGAGCGCACCAAGCAGTTCAACGCCGCCTGCGAGAAGAACTCCAAGGCGATCCTGCCGCATGTCCGCACCACCGACGCGGCCCGCGACATGGACCTGATGCGCCAGGTCCTCGGCGACACGAAGATGCACTACTTCGGCATCTCCTACGGCACCGAACTCGGCGGCGTCTACGCTCACCTGTTCCCGAAGAACGTGGGCCGGGCCGTCTTCGACGGCGTCGTCGACCCCACCCAGGACCCGGAGCAGAGCTCGCTCGGGCAGGCGAAGGGCTTCCAGCTCGCCCTCGACAACTTCGCCGAGGACTGCACCTCGAAGACGACGGAGTGCCCGATCGGCGACACCCCGCAGGACGTGAAGGACCGCGTCGCCACGCTCCTCGCGGACCTCGACAAGAAGCCGATCCCGGGCATCCTGCCCCGCCTGCTCACCCAGTCCGCCGCCACCAACGGCATCGCACAGTCCCTGTACTCCAAGGACTTCTGGGAGTACCTCACCGAGGGGCTCGAAGAGGCGTACGACGGCGACGGGAAGATCCTGATGCTGCTGTCCGACGCGATGAACGGCCGCAGCGAGAACGGCGAGTACAGCAACATCACGGCGGCGAACATCGCCATCAACTGCGCCGACGAGAAGCCCCGGTACACCGCCGACTACGTCCAGCAGAAACTGCCCGAGTTCCGCGCCGCCTCCCCGCTGTTCGGCGACTACCTCGCCTGGGGCATGGTCAGCTGCACGAACTGGGCGGTGCCGGGGGCCGCCGACCACCCCGACGTCAGCGCGCCCGGGTCGGCGCCGATCCTGGTCGTGGGCAACACGGGGGATCCGGCGACGCCGTACGAGGGCGCGAAGAAGATGGTGGACGCGCTCGGCAAGGGCGTCGGGGTCGAGCTGACGTACAAGGGGCAGGGGCACGGGGCGTACGACAGCAAGGACAAGTGTGTGCAGGGTGCCGTGAACGGCTATTTGCTGGAGGGGACGGTGCCGAAGGCGGGAACGGTCTGTACGTAGCATAACCGCAGGTCAGGCGGTTATCCACAGGCGTCAACGGCCTTCGGCTGCTGCGCCTACCATGGCCTGACCGCTCTCCTGCACGAACCTGCGGAGAGCCTGTGTGGGGGGTGTGCGCGCATGTTGCGATATGTACGGTGGGCGGCCGCTGTTGCCGCGGGGCTGCTCGTGGCCGGGTGCAGCGGTGGGTCGTCAGGTGGGGGCGAGGACGAGGGGAAGGCCTCGTCCGGGCAGCCGTCGGCCGCCACGGCCACCGCGACGGGCTCGACGGCCCTGCCCGCTTCCCTCAGCTCCCAGAAGCTCGACTGGGCCCGCTGCAAGGGCACTTCGGACTCCGCCGCGCCCGGGGACGCCTGGCGGTGTGCGACGCTCAAGGTGCCCTTGGACTGGGCGAAGCCGGACGGGGAGACGATAGGGCTGGCGCTGATCCGGGAGCAGGCGAGCGGGGGTTCGGGGAAGCGGATCGGCTCGCTGCTGTTCAACTTCGGCGGCCCGGGCGGCTCCGGCGTCGCCACGATGCCGTATTTCGCCGGCACCGTCTCCGCGCTGCGCGAGCGGTACGACCTGGTGAGCTGGGACCCGCGCGGGGTGGGGGCCAGCGAGGGGATCCGCTGCCGCAGCGACAAGGACATCCAGCGCGCCGAGTCGATCGACGCCACCCCGGACACCCCGGCGGAGCAGACCGCGTACTTCCAGGACGCCGCGGACTTCGGCAAGGGCTGCGAGAAGGCAGCCGGCAAGCTCATCGCGCATGTCTCGACGACCGACACGGCCCGCGACATGGACCTGATGCGCCAGGTCCTCGGCGACGCGAAGATGCACTACTTCGGCATCTCCTACGGCACCGAACTGGGCGGTGTGTACGCGCACTTGTTCCCGAAGAAGGTGGGACGGCTGATCCTGGACGCGGTGGTGGACCCGACGGCCGACTCGGTCGGCCAGGAGAAGAACCAGGCCGCCGGCTTCCAGCGGGCCCTGGACGACTACCTCAAGTCCACCGGGCAGGACCCGGAACAGGGCTCCCGGAAGATCGCCGGTCTGCTGAAGCGGCTGGACACCACGCCGCTGCCCACTGCCTCCGGGCGGAAGCTGACCCAGAGCCTCGCGGTCACCGGCATCGTGCTGCCGCTGTACAGCAAGGACAGCTGGCCGACGCTGACCAGCGCGCTCAGGGCGGCCGAGGAGGGCGACGGCTCGGAACTGCTGTCGCTCGCGGACCAGTACAACGAGCGTGACTCCTCGGGGCACTACGGCACGACCACGCACTCCCAGCGGGTCATATCGTGCCTGGACGACAAGGAACGGCCGACGCTCGCCGAGACGAAGCAGCGGCTGGCGGAGTTCGAGAAGGTCTCGCCCGTCTTCGGGGACTTCCTGGGCTGGGACTCGGCCGGCTGGTGCCACGACTGGCCGGTGGCCGGGCAGTGGGACACACCGGAGGTGAGCGCACCGGGCGCGGCACCGATCCTGCTGGTCGGCAACACCGGCGACCCGGCCACCCCCTACGAGGGCGCCCGGAGGATGGCCGACGAGCTGGGCAAGGGAGTCGGGGTCGAGCTGACCTGGAAGGGCGAGGGCCACGGGGCCTACGGCAGCGGCAGCGACTGCGTGGACTCGACGGTGAACGCCTACCTGGTCGACGGCACGGTCCCGAAGGACGGCACGGTCTGCTCATGACGAGGGCGGGGGTTTCGGGCACCTGCGGTGTCCGAAACCCCCGCCCTCCGGGAAGCCTGTGCTCAGTAGACCGGCTTCGACGGCTCGATCTGGTTGACCCAGCCGATCACGCCGCCGCCGACGTGGACGGCGTCCGCGAAGCCCGCGGACTTCAGGACGGCGAGGACCTCCGCACTGCGGACACCCGTCTTGCAGTGCAGGACGATCTTCTTGTCCTGGGGCAGGCCCTCCAGGGCGGTGCCGAGGAGGAACTCGTTCTTCGGGATCAGCTTGGCGCCCGGGATGGAGACGATCTCGTACTCGTTCGGCTCGCGGACGTCGATGATCTCGATGTTCTCGCCGTCGTCGATCCACTCCTTGAGCTGCTTGGGAGTGATCGTCGAGCCGGCGGCCGCCTGCTGGGCCTCCTCGGAGACGACGCCGCAGAAGGCCTCGTAGTCGATGAGCTCGGTGACGGTGGGGTTCTCGCCGCAGACCGCGCAGTTCGGGTCCTTGCGGACCTTGACCTGGCGGTACTGCATCTCCAGGGCGTCGTAGATCATCAGGCGGCCGACCAGGGGCTCACCGGTGCCGGTGAGGACCTTGATGGCCTCGGTGACCTGGATGGAGCCGATGGACGCGCACAGCACGCCCAGGACGCCGCCCTCGGCGCAGGAGGGGACCATGCCCGGCGGCGGGGGCTCCGGGTAGAGGCAGCGGTAGCAGGGGCCGTACTCGGACCAGAACACCGAGGCCTGGCCGTCGAAGCGGTAGATGGAGCCCCACACGTACGGCTTGTTCAGCAGCACGCAGGCGTCGTTCACCAGGTAGCGGGTGGCGAAGTTGTCGGTGCCGTCGACGATCAGGTCGTACTGGCTGAAGATGTCCATCACGTTCTCGGCCTCGAGCCGCTCTTCGTGAAGGATCACGTCCACGTACGGGTTGATGCCCTTGACCGTGTCCCGGGCGGACTCGGCCTTGGAGCGGCCGATGTCGGCCTGGCTGTGGATGATCTGGCGCTGCAGGTTCGACTCGTCGACCTCGTCGAACTCCACGATGCCCAGGGTGCCGACGCCTGCGGCGGCCAGGTACATCAGCGCCGGCGAGCCCAGGCCGCCGGCGCCCACACAGAGCACCTTGGCGTTCTTCAGCCGCTTCTGCCCGTCCATCCCGACGTCGGGGATGATCAGGTGGCGGGAGTACCTGCGGACCTCGTCTACGGTGAGCTCAGATGCTGGCTCGACCAGGGGTGGCAGCGACACGGGGACTCCGTTGATCGGTCGATCACTACGTTTGTTCTCCCTGTAACACTGCCACGGGCTTCTTCATTCCGAGACACCTGTTCCGATCCGCGAGACGAATTCGTCCCAGTAACCGGGCACGGCCTCCCAGGGATCCGCCCGGCCCCAGCGATCGGTCCGGTCGGTGAAGTAGATCGTGGCGGCTCCTTGCCAACGGGCGATGCGCAACGCCTCGTCGAGGTGGCCCAGGGGCACGCCGTGCACGAAGTGGCAGAAGCGGTCGGGCGGATAGTCGGCGGTCCACTCGGCAACCTGGGACCAGCGGTAGTCGCTCCAGGGCCCGGCGAAGGTCACCAGCTGGTCGGCGTTCTCGGCATACCCCGGGTGGGGGTGGGTGCCGTGCCCGAGGACTATGTGAGGGCCGTCACCCACCGCGCGGAGCGCCGCGACCGTGCGGCGGGTCTCGGGGAGCGCGGAGCGCTCGGTGGGGCAGCGGTCGAGCAGGAAGCCGTCGACGCGGTACCAGTCGTGGAAGTGGCGGGCGTCGGTGAGCAGGTCGCCGTGCGGGCGGGCGCCGTAGGCGGTGTCCAGGTGGCCGAGGACGCGGACGCCGGCGTTGCGGAGCCGGCCGGCCGCCTCCAGGCAGTGCGGGTCGGGCAGGCTGCCTGGGCCGTTCGCCACGTCGAGGACGACCCAGTGCAGGGGCGTGCCCGGGCGGGTGAGTTCGGCCCACTGGGCGGGGGCGAGGAGGGGGTGGGCGTAGCCGGGTACGCCCACGGCGGTGCGGACGCCGGTGGTCGCGGCGCCCGCCCTGGTGCTGCTCAGATGCGGCACGCCGCCTCCATCCAGATGTCCGCGAGGGACTCCTCGAGGTTGATGCGGGGGCGCCAGCCGAGCCGGTCGCGGGCGCAGCGCACGTCGGCCTGCTGCCAGCTGCCGCAGCCGTCCGGGTACGGGTACGCGACCGGGCCCGTGTGCTCGCCGTCCATCCGGGGGTGGCCGATGGCGCCGCGCAATGGTCCTGGCGGGCCGTCCAGTTCGTGCAGGGCGCCGCCGTATCCGGCGACCCGGGCGAGGACGGCGGCGGCGTCGCGGAGCCGGACGGCGCGGCCGGAGCCGATGTTGATGACGCCCTGGGCGGCGGAGAGCGAGGCGGCGTGGACCGCGCGGGCGACGTCGCGCACGTCGACGAAGTCGCGCTGGGCGCCGAGGCCGCCGAGTTTGAGCTCGCCGTCCCCGGACTGCATGGCACGGCGCATCGCCTCGGCCAGGCGGCCGAGCGGCGAGCCGGCCGGGGTGCCGGGACCGGCGGGTGAGAAGACGCGCAGGACGACGGCGTCGAGGCCGGAGCCGAGGACGAGTTCGGTGGCGGCGAGCTTGCTGACGCCGTACGGGCCGCCGGGGCGGGGCACGGCGTCCTCGGCGGTGGAGGAGCCGGGCTGGCTCGGGCCGTACTCGGAGCTGCAGCCGACCTGCACCAGGCGGGCGCCGCAGCCGCTGCGGCGCAGGGCCTCGCAGACGGTGGCGACGGCGACGGTGTTGTGCCGGGTGAGGTCCCGGGCGCCCCCGCGGGTGGCACCGGCGCAGTTCACGATGACGCCCGGGTGGACGGCGTCGAGGAAGCGGGTGAGCGCGCCGGGGCTGCCGGTGGCGAGGTCGAAGCGGACGTCGGCGTCGTCACCGCGGCCGAGCGCGGTGAGCTGGACGGCCGGGTCGGCGAGCAGCCGGTCGGCGACGAAGCGGCCGAGGTATCCGTTGGCTCCGATCAGCAGAACCCTCATCGCGCGACTCCCGGGGTGTGCGCTCCGGCGACTCCGGTGGTTCCGGCGCTTCCGGACGCTCCGGGTCCGGGTCGGGAGGTGGTCATCTGGTGGTCTCCTTCAAGAGGTGGTGCGGTTGCCTGCGGCGGGATGCCGGGCACCGGCCGCCGGGACGGCCCGGCGAGGCGTGCGAGGTGATCGGCGGCTCTGCTCACTCCGGGTCTCCCGTCGGCGCGTGGGCCGAGGCCCGGGTCAGGGTGCCGGTCGCCCGGCACAGCAGCGCGAGGGCGGCGGCGCCGCAGGCGAGGGCCGGGACGCCGCCCGCGCCCCAGGCGCCGACCAGGTGGTCGACGGGGACGGCCAGGAAGGCGCAGCCGGGCAGCCGGCCGGCCAGGACGAGGGCCACGGCCGCCGCTTCGGTGGCGGCCGCGGCGGCGAGGGCGGGCCCCTGCGGGACGTGGTGGACGGCGAGGAGGCGGGCGAGCAGGAGGAGGGCGCCGAGGGCGAGGGCCGCCGGGTAGCCTGCGGGTTCGCCGAGGGCGGCGGCGCACAGGGCGAGCAGGGCCGTGAGGGCGCCGAGGAAGAGGGCGAACGTGCCGAGCAGCAGCGGCTGTACGGCCCCGGTGAACTCCTCCAGGCCCCGGCTGGCCGCGAGTCTGCGCCGGGCGCCCGCCGTGAGGAGGTGGGCGCTCCAGGCAGCCGGTGCGCAGGCCAGGGTGAGGGCGAGGACGGGAGCCGTGGTCACCGGCCAGGGGCCGTCGGCCGTGCCGGTCGGGAGGCCGTCGGGGCCGCCGTCCACGACGGCCCGCAGCAGGCCGTCGCCGAGCAGGGCGTAGGCGAGGAGCCAGCAGGTCCATGCACGGGTGCCGGTGGTGGTGCGCCAGGCGGGGGTCCGGGCCGGTGCGGCCAGGGGGCCGCGGCGCAGGACCGGACGTACGGCCAGGGCGACGGCGAGCACCCCGACGGCTGCCGCGAGGAGGCGGGGGCGGCCCTCGGTGAGCCGCACGGCGGTCACGGCCGCCGCGCAGACGGCGCCCGGGAGGAGGGTGAGCAGCGCCCGGTCGGCGCGCACGCGGGGCGCGGGCGCCGGTCCGGGGTACGGGCGCGGGTTCTCGTCGCGGGGCACGCGCGCGTAGAGCTCCTCCGCGAGGGAGAAGACGTCACGGTGCCGGAAGCGGGCGGCGGTGCGGTCGGTGACGCCGTGCGCCTCGAGGCCGGCCGCGATCTCCAGTGGGTCCACGGCCCGCTCGCAGAGGGCGCGGTGCCGGTGCATCAGCGCCTTCACCGGGTCGGCGGCGCCTCGGCGGGGTGTGGTTCTGCGGCTGCCGACGGGGTCCTGCGCGGCAGCCGGGCCGCCCGGGCGGATCCTGCCGGTCGCCGGTGCCGGGCTCGCGGAGAGAGCGTGTCCCGGGCCGGCCTCCTCGGCTCCCGGGAGCCACCCTTGCGACCGCGCGTCCCAGGCGTCGGCCGCGCCGGGCCGTCCGGGCCGGTCCACCTCTCCCGGGCCGCCGTTGACCGTGCCGCCCTCGGCGCCGTTCACAGCGCCCCCTCGGTGGCCGTGAGCGGGGTGGCTCGTACCGAGGCGGGCCGCAGGACGGCGCCCGGGGCCCGGCCCGGTACGGCGGGTTGGGCGACGCGCGCCGTGGGGCCGGTCCAGCGGCCCGGTACGCGGGCCTCGGCCGGAAAGCCGAACGGCAGGGGCTCGCCGGACCGGTCGAGAACGACCCGGCGTACCGGGCAGTGCGAGACGATCTCCAGGTAAATGCTGTGAAATGCCGCGATATTCTGCTCGACGGTGAACAGTTCGAGCGCCCGGGCGCGTGCGGCGGCTCCGAGGCGCGCGCGGCGCTCGGGGTCGCGGAGCAGCGTCACGCACGCCTCCGCGAGCGCCCGCGGATTGCGCGGGGGCACGACGAGCCCGGTGCCGCCGATGGCCTCCACCACGGCGCCGACGTCCGTGGAGACGGTCGCCCGGCCGCAGAACATCGCCTCGACGAGTCCCGCCGGGAACCCCTCGACGACGCTGGACAGGACGACGATCTCGCCGGACGCGTAGGCGTCGGCGAGGGTCGGTGCCTCGGGTCCGCCTATCTCGTCGAAGGAGACCGGGTTGTCGCCGACGGCGTGCACGCCGTCGGCCTCGTCGGGGAAGAGTTGTGCGGCGAGCGCCCTGCAGTGCCCCAGGTAGGCCTCGCCCTCCGGCCCCGCCGGGGCGCCGACGACCCGCAGCCGCGCCTTGGGCTCCTCCTTGCGGACCTCGGCGAAGGCATGCAGCAGCGACACCAGGTCCTTGGCCGGCTCGATCCGGCCGACCCACACGAGCGTGTCCGGTTCCGCGCGGTCCGGGGACTCTCCCACCTCGGTGAAGCGGGCGGCCTCCATGCCGGGATGCACGGTGCGGATGCGGGCACGGTCGGCGCCGCAGCGCTCCTGCCAGCGGCGGGTGTGCGCGTTGCCCGGCGTGATGATCGCGGCGCGGCGGTAGACCTCGGCGGCGAGCCGCCCGTGGAAGGCGGCGAGCAGCGCGCGTACGGCGGGGGTCGCCGTGTCGGGGCCGGTGGCGAGGTAGTGCGAGCGCAGCTGCACGCCGTACTCGGTGACCAGCAGTGGCACACCGGAGAAGTGCTGGGCGAGCAGGCCGGCCAGGGCGGCCGGGCCGCCGGCAGTGGCGTGACAGAGGTCGGCCGCGCCGAGGCCGTCGTCGCCGTACCAGTCCAGGGAGAGGGGGCGCAGGGCGCGTTCGAGGTGGGCGGCGACGGCGAGCAGATCGGGTACGCGGGCCTCGCGCGCCGTTCCGAGGGCGCCGGGTGCGCGACAGGCGCGCTCCAGAGTGCGCAGGGCGGTGTCGGAGCGGAGTGCGGCGGCCAGGCCGCCCTCGTCGCGGGCGAGTTCGGCGAGTCCGTGGAGCGCGCTGCCGAAACGGTCCGCCAGAGAACCGGGCACGGCGCCGGAGCCGCCCGCCTCGCCCGGCCCGTTCGAGCCGGCCGCGCCGTCAGGGCCGGCCGCGCCGTCAGAGACGACCGTGCCGTGCGGACCGTCGGCAGCCGGGCCGGCGCACAGCACCCCCACGAACTCGGCGTAGCTCTCGGCGAAGCGCCGGCGCGCGCGCCGTCCGTACGTGACTCCGTCCTCGTCGGCGGTCCACAGCGGAGCCGTCCGGACCCGGCTGACGTGCGGCGGCAGCGGGAGCCAGCCCTCGTCCTCCTGGCGCCGGGTGCGGCTGAGCGCGTAGAGGTCGAACTCGTGCTGCCCGAGCCCGCGCACGAGCCGGTCGCACCAGAGTCTGGCGTCACCGCTCACATACGGATAACCACCCTCCGTAAGCAGTCCGATGCGCACGTGTGCACCCCCGATCGATCTCCCGTATGGGGAGCCACCGTGGCTCGGTGGCTCGCAGCGGGACGAAGGTATGCGGACAAGACGGTGGCGCGACGGACGGTTGTCCATCGCGCCACCAAAAGGGGTGAACGGTCGTAACTTTCCCGTGCGGGCCGCGTTCTGTCGCGCTAGGCGACCATGTGACGGCGGAACGTCACGCCGACGCCAGTTCCCGGCGCGCCGCCCGCCGCCGGGCCGCGGCCTCGGGGTCGAGGGCGGGCACGGCGGCCAGCAACTGCCGGGTGTACGGGTCCCGGGGGTTGTCGTAGACCTCGTCTGCCGGGCCGGTCTCGACGATCCGGCCGCGCCGCATGACCGCGACCCGGTCACTGACCTGGCGCACGACGGCGAGGTCGTGGGCGACGAAGACGAGCGCGAGCCCGAGTTCGCGCTGGAGCTCGCCGAGCAGGGCGACGACCTGGGCCTGGGTGGTGACGTCCAGCGCGGAGACCGGCTCGTCGCAGACGATGACCCGCGGGTCGGCCGCGAGCGCCCGCGCGATGCCTACGCGCTGGCGCTGGCCGCCGCTGAACTCGTGCGGGTAGCGCTGGTAGTGCGCCGCTTCGAGTCCCACGCGCTCCAGCAGTTCGATCACGCGCCCCCGGATGCGCCCCTCGTCGCGTTCGCCCCGCGCCCGCAGCGGGTCGGCGATCGACTCGCCGACGCTGCGCCGCGGGTTGAGGGAGGACACCGGGTCCTGGAACACCATCTGGACGGCCGGGTCCACGCCCACGCGCGCGTGGCCGTCGTGCCGGACCTCCCCCGCCGTCGGCTCGAGCAGCCCGACCAGCATCCGGCCGAGGGTGGTCTTGCCGCTGCCGCTCTCGCCCACGACTCCGAGGGTCTCGCCCCGGTGCACGGTCAGCGACACGTCGTCCACGGCCGTGAACGCCCGCTTGCCGCGCCCGAACTCGCGGCGCAGGCCGGTCGCCTCCAGGACGACCTCCTCGGACGCCCGGGAGGGCGCCCGCACCGCGTCCACGCGCGGGACGGCGGAGAGCAGTTCCCGGGTGTACGGCTCGGCGGGCGCGCCGAGCACGGTGGCGACCGGCCCCTGCTCGACCACGCGCCCGTGCCGCATGACGAGCACCCGGTCGACGCTCTCCGCGGCCACGCCCACGTCGTGGGTGACCAGCAGCAGGCCCATGCCGGTCTCCTCGCGCAGGGTGTGCAGCAGGTCGAGGATCTGGGCCTGGACGGTCACGTCGAGGGCGGTGGTGGGCTCGTCCGCGATGAGCAGCTCGGGCTCGCAGGCGAGCGCCATGGCGATCAGCGCGCGCTGCCGCATGCCGCCGCTGAACTCGTGCGGGCGGGACCGGGACCGGCGCCGGGCGTCCGGGATGCCGACCCGGTCGAGCACCTCCACGGCACGCGCGCGTGCGGTCCGTCGTGACGCGCGTGTGTGCACGCGGTACACCTCGGCGATCTGGTCGCCGATCGCGTAGTACGGGTCGAGGGACGAGAGCGGGTCCTGGAAGACCATCGCCGCCTTCGCGCCGCGCAGCCTGCGCAGTTCGCCGTCGGAGGCGGCCTGTACGTCGGTGCCGGCGACCTCGATCGAGCCGCCGAGCCGCGCTCCCGTGCCGTGGTGCAGACCCAGCAGGGCGGCGGCGACCGTGGACTTGCCGGACCCTGATTCGCCGACCAGGGCGAGGGCGGCGCCGCCCTCCAGGGTGAACGACAGCCCGTCCACGGCCCGCAGGTCGCCGAAGTCGACGGTCAGATCGGTGACTTGGACGAGACTCACGTCAGTACCACCCGTCGGTCGGCCACCGCGTACAGCACGTCCGCGACGGCGTTGGCGAGCACCACGAAGAAGCCGACGACGAGGACCATGCCGACGACGACGGGCAGGTCGACCACGCTGACGGCGTGCACGAGTTCCTGGCCGAGGCCGGGCAGGCCGAACAGCGTCTCCGTGAGCACGGCTCCGCCGACGGCCGAGCCGAAGTTGTTGGCGTTGAGCGCGATGACCGGCGCGAGCGCCCCGCGCAGGGCGTGCCGGCCGACGATCGACCGCTCCCCGACGCCGTACGCGCGGAAGGTGCGGATGTGGTCCTCGGCCAGGGTCTCCAGCATCGAGGCCCGGGTCATCCGGGCGAACGACGCGGATTCGATGAGGGCGAGGGAGAACCAGGGCAGCAGCAGGTTCCACGCCCACTGCTCGGGGTCGTCGGTGAACTTCACGTACTGCGGGAAGGGCAGCAGTTGCAGTTCGCCGCAGACGACGATCATCAGGACCAGGCCGATGACGAAGACCGGCGTGGCCCAGCCGGCCAGCGTGAGACCGGTCAGCACCCGCTCGGTGAGCCGGCCGCGCCGCCAGACGGAGAGCACTCCCGTGCCGACGCCCAGGACCAGCCACAGCACCATCGCGCCGAGCACCAGCGAGAGGCTGACCGGGAGCCTGGTCAGGATGATGCTCAGGACCTGCTGGTCGGTCTGGTACGACAGGCCGAGGCAGGGTGCGGAGCAGTGCTCCACGGAGGTGCCGGTGGAGTAGTCCTGGCCGACGACCAGGCCCTCCAGGAAGTGCCAGTAGCGCACGTAGAGCGGGTCGTCGAGGTGCAGTTGCTGGGCGACCTGGTGCACCTGCTCCGGGGAGCAGCGCGGGCCGCAGGTGATCTGGGCGACGTTGCCGGGGGTGACGTAGAAGACGACGTAGACGATCACGGAGATGGCGAGCAGGGTCGCCACGGTGCCGATGGTGCGGCGCAGCAGGAAGCCGCCGAAGCCGTTCACGCGGATTCCTCCTTCGCCGTCGTCTTCGCCGTCGCCCCCGCCGTCGTCTTCGCCGCCGTCAGGGCCGCGCGCCTGCGGCCGGTGCCGACGCCGAGCCGGGAGGCGGCGCGCGGGTCCAGGGCGGTGCGGACGCCGTCGCCGAGGACGGTCAGCGCGAGGACGGTCACGAACAGCGCGCCGGCCGGCAGGAGCAGGTACTGCGGGGCCGCCTGGTACCAGACGTCGGCCGCGGTGAGCATCTGGCCCCAGGAGGGGGTCGGCGGCTTCACCCCGACGCCGAGGAAGGACAGGGCCGCCTCGGTGCTGATGTTGACCGGGATGAGGATCGAGGCGTACGTGATGACCGGTGCGGCCAGCCCGGGCAGCAGTTCGCGGCGGGCGATGCGCCAGGCACCCCAGCCGCTGAGCCGCGCCGCGGCGACGTAGTCGAGCCCCTTCAGGGTGAGTGTCTGGGCGCGCACGATCTTCGCCATGCTGCCCCAGGCGATGAGCCCGATGACGAGGGTGACCAGGACGGGCCGGGGGAAGCTCTGCGGCACGATCGCGAGCAGTGCCAGCGACATGATCATCAGGGGCAGTGCGACGATGATGTCGGTGATCCGGCTCAACACTTGATCAATCCATCCACCGCCGAGCGCGGCCGCCACGCCGACGAGCAGCCCGAGGAGGACCTGGATCACGGTCGCCGCGAACGCGACGCCCAGGGACACCCGCGCCCCGTACACCAGCCGTGCGAACAGGTCCCGTCCGGTCTGCGGCTCGACGCCCAGCCAGTGGTCGGCGGAGACGCCGCCGAGGGAGCCGACCGGCACGCCGCCGCGCGCGGAGTCGATGAGGGCGGGGTGGTAGGTGAACGGGTCCTGGCCCTCCAGCGCGGTGAGCAGCGGCGCGGCGAGCGCGACCAGGACGAGCAGCGCGACGACGCCCGCCGCGACCGTGGCGGCCCGCTGCGTGCGCAGCCGCCGCCAGAACTGACGAGCCCCCGAAGCCCCCGAGGCGGACGCCTCGGGGGCCTGGGTGGCGACAAGAGCCTCGCTCACGGTGCTACTTCACCGCGACCTGGGAGATGTCCAGGACACCGGTCCAGTCGCTGATCACGACGTTCTTGATGTCCTTGCCGACCAGCCGCTTGTAGACCGGGTGGAACAGCGGCACGGTCAGCGCCTGCGCGCCGATCTTCTTGTCCAGTGCACCCCACCGCTTGGCGGCCGCGTCAAGATCGGTCAACTTGTTGATCGCGTCAATCTCGGCGTTGACCGAAGCATCGTTGAGCTGGGAGGCGTTGAAGTTCGCGCCGTCCTTGACGATCTGCCGGCCGTCGAAGATCGGGGCGAGGAAGGGACCGCCGGAGGGCCAGTCGGCACCCCACGCGGCGAGGAAGAAACCGGGCTCGGTCTTCACGCTGTGGACCGTGTCGGAGTAGTTGTTGTCCTCCAGGCCCTGCAGCTTGACCGTGATGCCTGCCTTCTTGAGGGCGTCCTGGATCGCGGTCGCGATCTCGGGGCTCGTCTTGAAGTTGTCGGCGTTGTCGTGGGTCAGCGTGACGGTGAGCCCGTTCGGGTAACCGGCCTCCTTCAGCAGCTCCTTGGCCTTGGCCGCGTTGCCGGTGGCGCCCGCCGGGAAGAGGTCGTACGGCGTGTAGCCGAAGGACTTCTGGTCAGGCAGGAAGGTGGTCGCGGACTCGGCGAGGGCGCTGCCGCCCGCCGCGTTGATCACGGACGACCGGTCGACGGCGTACGAGATGGCCTGCCGCACCTTGGGGTTGTCGAACGGCTTGACCTTCGGGTTGAACGCTATGTAGTTCGTGTAGCCGAAGTGGCCGGTGCCGACGCGCGCGGCGAGTTCCTTGTCACCGGTGACCTTGGCGAGTTCGGCCGGACCGAGGTTGGTGTCCGTCGTCACGGCGGCCGCGTCCGCCCCCTGGGACGCCGACAGCCGCTGGTTGATCACGGACGAGTCGAGCCCGGACTGCACGTCGATCTTGTCGGGGTACGCCTTGCGCTGGTCGTCGACGGACGCGGACCAGTACGTGTTGCGCTCCAGGACCAGGTGCTCGCCGTCGTTCTCGTTCTTGACGACCTTGTACGGGCCGGACGAGACGGGGTGCTCCTCGTACTTGGTGCCGGTGTCCTTGGCCTTCGGGACGGGCGTGAACTGCGTCTGCGTGGCCAGGAAAGGGAACTCGCCCTCGGGCTTGTTCAGGTGGAAGACGATCGTGCGGTCGTCCGGCGTCTCGATCGCCGAGAGCCCCTTCTTGTCCTTGTACGGCCCCTGGTAGTCGGCGGCACCGACCAGCCAGTCCCGCAGGTAGGGCGCACCACCGGAGAGTTCGGGGGCGAAGGAGCGCTCGATGCCGTACTTGATGTCGGCGGACGTGATCGGGGTGCCGTCCTCGTACTTGAGGCCCGCCTTCAGGGTGTACGTCCACACGGTCGCGTTCTTGCTGGGGCGCCCGGTGTCGGTGGCCAGGTCGGGGACGACCTTGGTGCCGGCGGCGCCGTTCGCGCGGTTGCGGGTGGTGAGCGTACGGAAGACCAGGGAGGGCACGTTGCCGCCGCCGGAGGTGTACAGGCGGGCCGGGTCGAAGTCCGTCTGCGGGTCGGAGTTCAGGACGGTGAGCGTGCCGCCCTTGTGCGGCGCGGAGTCGCCACTGGAGCCGTTGGCATCGTTGTCCTTCGGCCCGCAGGCGGCGGCGCCCGCTGCCACGACAAGGGCAAGCGAAACGTACGCCGCACGGGCGCTGGTCACGGACGGGTGACGCATCGGAATGACGACCTCTCGGAAGGCGAGTCTCGATGGGCGAGACAGATTGACGAGGAGTGAGACGAAAGTGAACAGACGTCTGCCCGGCGTCAGGTCGTCGAAAGAGCCGTGCCCCAGGTCACGGCAGCAGGGAAAAATCGCGACGCGAACGCCTGAAGGCGGGCGTCAGCGACAGTGGATGTCGGCCACGCACAGCGCGGTCACGCCGATGAGCGCCAGCTCGATGGCGGCGCGCGCGGAGGCGTGAAGGGTCGACATGCCCAGAAATATGTACGAACTTTCTGCGCATGTCAATGTGATGTATGAGCCACCCGTCAACTCTTGGGATATGGCCAGGGGTTGGGCAGACAGTGGATTCCGTCGTGGTCGAGGAACTTGGTCTGCTGCTGCATGACCGGCGCGAGCTCGCCGTCCTTGTCGCAGGTCACATGGCCGTAGCCGAGCCGGTGGCCGACCTCGTGGTTGATCAGCATCTGCCGGTAGGCGTGGATCTTGTCACCGTACGTCTTGCTGCCCTGGGCCCATCTGTATGCGTTGATCATGACGCGTTCGGTGGACGCCGAGTCGCAGGACACGTTGTCCTCGGTCGTGTCGAGACCGGACTTGGCGCACCACTTGGCGGTGGTGCCGGGGCTGGCGAGCGTGATCACGAAGTCGGGCTTGCCGGTGGACACGCGCGCGAAGGTGCGGGCGCCGTCGTGGGCCCAGCTGCGCCCGTCGTTGAGCGTCTTCTGCACGGCCTCGGCGAACAGCCTCCCGTCCAGGCCCAGCCCCTGCTCCACGTCGACGCGGTAGGTGTACTTCCGCCCCGTGCCCGGCGCCTCCGCGCTCCCGGGCACGGCGCTGAACTTCCCGGACCCGGTCAGCTTGGCGCTGAGCGGGTACTTCTCGCCCATCGCCTGCTCGTACGACAGCGTCAGCACGCCCGGCGAGGCGGAGGCCGAGGCGGACGGCACCGTACGGCCGTCCCCGCGCGAGGCGGCGCCGTCGGTGGCCCGCGAACCGTCCGCGGCCGACTGCGAGCGCGCGGCGTCGCCGTCGCGGCCGCCGATCACCTGCCCGGCGACGATCACCGCGAGCACGGTGGTGACGGCGGCGGCCGCGACGCCCGCGAAGGCCCGGCCCTTGCCGCTCCTGGGCTGCGCGGGCTCACCGGCGGGCGGCGCGTCGTCGGCGTCGCCCGCACCGCCGTCGACGCCGGACGGGAGCGGGGAGATGTGGGTACCGGAGCCGGGCGGATACGTTTCGGCGCGCTGGGCGCCGATGCCGGGGCGGCGCGCGAAGACGTCGACGTCCTCCTCGAAGGCGTCGACGTAGTCCTGCCGCGGACCGCCGGGCCCGCCCTGCCGCTGCCGCGGTATCGACACACCGGTCGCCCCGAGGGCGGCGACGGCGGGCCCGGAAGCGGTACCGGCGGGCCCGGAGGGAGCACCGCCGGGCCCGGAGGACACACCGGCCGCGCCGCCCAACCGGCCCCAGCCACCGCCCGCTTCACGCTGCTGCGGGTGGCCGCCACGCACTCGCGGGACACCCTGGACCGGAGTCCCGTCGGGGAGGCGCGGGACACCGTGCGCCGGAGTCCCCTCGGAGAAGCGCGGGACACCGTGCGCCGGAGTCCCCTCGGAGAAGCGCGGGACACCGTGCGCCGGAGTCCCCTCGGCAGAGCCGGGCACGCGACCGGCCGGACGCGGCACCGCGGGTCCCGCCGGGCCGCGCTCGGCGTCCGCCGGGCCCTGCTTCCGGGCCGCGCGCGTGCCTTCTATGTCCGCCGTGTCGTCCTTGGATGCCGACCCGCGGCGGCTGTGACGTCCCACTCGCCCCTCAGCCCCCCGCGCCCGGCGCGACCGGACCGCCGCCGACGGTCCCGGAAGCCGGTCCGCCGGCCAGCCTGTCGGCGGAGGCGAGGAGTTCACGGAACGCCCTGGCCACCGCACCCGGGTACTCCATCATCGCCACGTGCCCGGCATCCGGCATGGACAGCAGCCGGGAGTGGCGGAAGCTGCGGGCGGCCTTCCGGGCCATGCGGTAGCCGACGAGCTGGTCGCGGCCGCCGTAGATCAGGAGGGTCGGGGCGAGCACGCGCTCGGCCTGGCGCCAGAGCCCGTGCTGGCCGCCCAGCGTGTACGCGTTGACGATCCCGCGCGCGGACCGCCCCATCGCGTCCCAGAAGTACGGCAGCCGCAGCCGCCGTTCCAGCTCCTCCACCGCGTGCTCGAACGCCTCGGGCGTCACCCGGCTGGGGTCGCCGTAGCAGAGGGCCAGCACGCCCCGTACCCGCTGTTCGGCGGTCCACCTGCCGGTCGTGCGGGTGAGGAGCCCCGCGACGCCCGGGAGGCCGAGGATCACCGTCGGTACGGCGGTGCGCTGCACGCGCAGCTCGGGCAGGGCCGGCGAGACGAGCGTGAGGGTGCGGACGAGGTCCGGGCGGACGGCGGCGACGCGGGTGGCGACGGCGCCGCCCAGTGAGTTGCCGAAGAGGTGGACCGGACCGCGGCCGGCCGCGTCGAGATAGCGGATGACCGCGCGCGCGTGCCCGGTGACCGAGTAGTCGCCGTCGTCCGGCGGCGGCGAGTCGCCGAAGCCCGGCAGGTCGACCGCCTCGCCGTCCACGACGTCTTCGAGCTGCTCCATCAGCTGGGACCAGTTCTGCGAGGAGCCGCCGAGCCCGTGGATGTAGAGCGCGGGCGGCAGACCCTCGCGCGCGGGCGGCCGCGAGCGGACCGAGAGGGTGACGCCGGGCAGTCCCACCGACCGCAGCCGCTCGCCCGCCGCGACTCTGACTGCCGCCGCCTCGGGGAGCACGCTGGTGGGCGGCACGGAGGGCAGCTCGGTCGAAGACATGGGCCAATGTTACGAGACGATCACACCGTGATTGGTGTGTTCGCCGTCACAGAACCGCCCCGCCGAGCCGCCCACGGGCCACATACAACCCGTGTACGACCCGTGTACGGCCCGGGGTGAGTGGCAAGGCCGCGACGCGGAGCGAACGGCCCTGGATGGCATAGCGTCCGCATCCGCTGTCTCCTACGCTCGTAACCAGGGCACCCGTTTGTGGACCCCTGCTGCAGCCAGGGAACTTCGAAGGAAGGGAGCCCCCACCATGGCCCATGACCCCACCGACCCCGAGGTACTCGACGATCTGGAGGCGGATGAGGCCCCGGAGATCGATGTCGAGGCCCCCGAGGGCGACACGGCCGAGCAGCACACGGACGTGACGCCGTCCCAGGACGACCCGCTCACCGGTGTCGACCCGGACCGTGCGAACGAGGCCGATCTCATCGAGCAGGCACGGGTGGTCTCGCTCGACGAGGACGACTACCGCTGAGCTCGGGCCGGTCTCCGGCGGACCCGCCTGGCCCGTCCGCATGTCCCGGGATGTCCCGGTGCGGCTTTCACCGTCGTCCGGTACGTGAAATTCTGCGCTCGCACCGCGCACAGCAGGGTTACCGAAAAGTACGATGGCCGCGCGGAGCGATCCGCATGTGGACGACTCATGTGGACGACTTTGGGAGGCGGCGTGACAGCCATCGAGCAGACAGAGGCAGCACGCCCGCGGGGCACGCGCCTGCCGCGCCGTGCCCGACGGAACCAGTTGCTGGGCGCCGCCCAGGAGGTGTTCGTCGCGCAGGGGTACCACGCGGCCGCGATGGACGACATCGCCGAACGCGCCGGCGTCAGCAAGCCGGTGCTCTACCAGCACTTCCCGGGCAAGCTCGACCTCTACCTGGCCCTGCTGGACCAGCACTGCGAGGCCTTGATCCAGGCGGTGCGCGGCGCGCTCGCGTCGACGACCGACAACAAGCAGCGGGTCCGGGCGACCATGGACGCCTATTTCGCGTACGTCGAGGACGACGGCGGGGCCTTCCGCCTGGTCTTCGAGTCCGACCTGACGAACGAGCCGGCGGTGCGCGAGCGCGTCGACAAGGTCACCAACGAGTGCGCCGAGGCGATCTGCGAGGTCATCGCGGAGGACACCGGTCTGCCGCGTGCCGAGTCGATGCTGCTGGCGTCCGGCCTCGGCGGTCTCGCCCAGGTGGTGGCCCGTTCCTGGCTGCACAGCGACCGTTCGGTCCCGCGCGACCAGGCGGTCCAGCTGCTGACCTCGCTGGCCTGGCGGGGCATCGCGGGATTCCCGCTGCACGGCATCGACGCGCACCACTGACACCGCCACTGGCACGCCACTGACTCGCCGCCGACGGCACCGCCGGAGGGAATTCCCGTTCGGTGTTCGCTCCTGGCGTGCACGTGCGCAGCGTGTACGTCCCCTCACCGGGCTAATGTGTGCTGCGTACGGCGCGGAAGGTCGCGCACTTCACTGACCGTCGGAGGGACATAGCCGTGGAGGTCAAGATCGGCGTGCAGCACGCGCCCCGCGAGATCGTTCTGGAGAGCGGTCTGAACGCCGAGGAGGTCGAGCGCATCGTCGCCGACGCGCTGGCCGGCAAGTCACAGGTGCTGTCCCTGGAGGACGAGCGCGGCCGCAAGGTCCTGGTTCCGACGGACCGCCTGGCGTACATCGAGCTCGGCGAGCCGACGGTGCGCAAGGTCGGCTTCAGCGCGGTCTGACCACAGCAGCACGGAGGGGCCGGGTGGACGTGTGTCCGCCCGGCCCCTCCGTCGTGTTCGCCTTCCACATGTGGCGCACAAGTCGCCCACAGAGGAGGATTGCATTCCGCAGGTCACGGGTATGACGGGCTACGACCGTGAAGCACCGGCCGGCCGTGGGAGGGACCCCTCGTGATGCTCCTGGAAGTCCTTGGATCCGCACTGCTCGGCCTGGCCCTGTCGTGGGCCGCGACCAGTCGCCTGTCCCACCGGCTCCCGGCCCGTCCCCTGGTGTTCTCCACCGGCGTCGCGGGAGCCCTCTTCGGCGACTTCGTCACGCACAGCGCGCTCGGCCCCGGCACGGTCCTGGTCACGCTTCTGGGCGCGGCGATCGTCTCGGCGGCGTCCCTGTCGCTGCTGCTCCGTCCGGCGGGCCGCCACCTGCGCCGACGATCGATCCCGGCGTAGCGCCCCGAGGGGCCGCGGGGGAACTGCGCGGCCGGTCACAACCACAACCACACCCGCGGCCGCGCGACTCCGCGCAACACCTCCCCCAGGGCGTTACGCCGCCAGCCCCAGCGCAGCCATCCGCTTCGTGTGCGCCTCGGTGATCCGCGAGAACATCCGCCCCACCTCGGCGAGGTCGAATCCGTCGGCCACTCCTCCGACCAGCATGGTCGACAGCGCGTCCCGGTCGGCGACCACCCGCTGGGACTGCGACAGCGCCTCGCCCATCAACCGCCGTGCCCACAGGGCCAGTCGGCCCCCCACGCGCGGGTCGGCGTCGATCGCCGCGCGCACCCTCTCCACCGCGAACCCGGCGTGCCCGGTGTCGTCGAGGACGGCCAGCACCAGTTCGCGGGTGTCCGAGTCGAGGCGGGCCGCGACCTCCCGGTAGAAGTCACTGGCGATCGAGTCGCCGACGTACGCCTTGACCAGGCCCTCCAGCCAGTCGGACGGCGCCGTCTGCCGGTGGAAGCCGTCGAGGGCCGCGACGAACGGCTCCATCGCCTGCGTGGCATCCTCGCCGATCTCCGTCAGCCGGTTGCGCAACCGCTCGAAGTGGTGGAACTCGGCCGACGCCATCTTCGCCAGCTCGGCCTTGTCCACCAGCGAGGGTGCCAGCTTGGCGTCCTCCGCGAGCCGCTCGAACGCCGCGAGCTCGCCGTACGCGAGGGCACCGAGCAGGTCCACGACCGCGGCACGATAGTGCGGGTCGGCGGCCGCCTGCGCCCAGTCCTGGGCGGCGACACCGGTCGGTTCGGCGGAGGCGGTCTCAGGCTTGTCAGAGCTCGTCATGAAGCGCACAATAGCCCGCCCGCGGCTCCCGGGAAGCCCTGGGGAAGCTCCGGTCCGGCCCCGGAGAGTCTCCGGGGTACCCGGAGAAGTCCGGGAGAAGCCCCTGGTCAACCACTGTGACTACCACGACGTGACCAAATCGGCCATCACATGTGCACGATTCCGGGGTATGGTGGTAATGCGCCTGCTGGTACGCCGTCGATTCTGGCCGTACCTCGACAGGCCGCACGTATGAGGATGCCCGGTCGGTGGCCCGATCGGCTCCGACCCGACAGCCCTCCCGGCTCGTACGGCACTGTGCGTACGACGACCGGAGGGACACACCCTCAGCGGTACGAGCGCTAGAGCGTCGGTAGAGGTCCCGTGCACTACGGCGTGCCCCACGGCCCGCCCGTAAGGCAGCCGACGTCCCCGGCACGGTCCGTCAAAGACCCCCGCGCTCGCCTCGCGCCGCGACACACAGAAGAGGCAGCACCCTGACTACGACGTTTCGTGAACTCGGAATCCTTCCCGAGACCGCCGAGGCCCTGGAAGCCGTCGGCATCATCAACCCCTTCCCCATCCAGGAGATGACACTCCCGGTCGCCCTGTCCGGCACCGACGTCATCGGCCAGGCCAAGACCGGCACCGGCAAGACCCTCGGTTTCGGCCTCCCGCTCCTTGAGCGCGTCACCGTTCCCGCCGACGTGGAGGCCGGCCGCGCCGCCCCCGAGGCCCTCACCAACGCGCCGCAGGCGCTCGTCGTCGTCCCCACGCGCGAGCTCTGCACCCAGGTCACCAACGACCTCCTGACGGCCGGCAAGGTCCGCAACGTACGCGTTCTCGCCATCTACGGCGGCCGTGCCTACGAGCCGCAGGTCGAGGCGCTGAAGAAGGGCGTCGACGTGGTCGTCGGCACCCCGGGCCGGCTCCTGGACCTCGCGGGCCAGAAGAAGCTCGACCTCAAGCACATCAAGTCGCTCGTCCTCGACGAGGCCGACGAGATGCTCGACCTGGGCTTCCTTCCGGACGTCGAGAAGATCATCGACATGCTTCCGGCGAAGCGCCAGACCATGCTGTTCTCGGCGACCATGCCGGGCGCGGTCATCGGCCTCGCGCGCCGGTACATGAGCCAGCCCACCCACATCCGCGCCACCGCGCCGGACGACGAGGGCGCGACCGTCGCGAACATCGCGCAGTTCGTCTACCGCGCGCACTCCATGGACAAGCCGGAGATGATCGCGCGCATACTGCAGGCCGACGGCCGCGGGCTCGCGATGATCTTCTGCCGCACCAAGCGCACCGCCGCCGACATCGCCGAGCAGCTGCAGCGCCGCGGCTTCGCCTCCGGGGCCGTCCACGGCGACCTCGGCCAGGGCGCCCGCGAGCAGGCGCTGCGCGCGTTCCGCAACGGCAAGGTGGACGTCCTGGTCTGCACCGACGTCGCCGCGCGCGGCATCGACGTCGAGGGCGTCACGCACGTCATCAACTACCAGTCCCCCGAGGACGAGAAGACGTACCTGCACCGGGTCGGCCGCACCGGCCGCGCGGGCGCGTCGGGTACGGCGATCACCTTCGTCGACTGGGACGACATCCCGCGCTGGCAGCTCATCAACAAGGCGCTGGACCTGAAGTTCCCCGACCCGGTGGAGACGTACTCCACCTCGCCGCACTTCTTCGAGGACCTGAAGATCCCCGCGGGCACCAAGGGTGTCCTGCCGCGCTCGGAGCGCACCCGCGCCGGGCTCGACGCGGAGGAGCTGGAGGACCTGGGCGAGACCGGCGGCCGCGGTGGCCGCGGTCGCGGTGGCCGGGGCGGCCGGGGCGAGGCGCGCGTCGAGGCCCGCACCGAGGAGCGCGAGCGCCCGTCCCGCAGCCCGCGCCGCCGCCGTCGCACGCGCGGCGGTTCGGCCCTCGACCAGGCGTCCGGTACGACGTCCGCGGCGCCGGCCGCCGAGGCCGCGTCGCCCGCCTCCGCCGGCGAGGCCCTCGCCGCGTCGGAGCCGGCGGCCGCGCGGACCCCGCGCCGCCGTCGCCGTACCCGCAACGGGGCGCCGCAGGAACCGGTGGCGGCCGCCGCCCCGGTGTCCGTGACGCCGGAGGCCGTCGCCGAGACGGTCGAGACGGCCGGGTCCGTCGTGGAGCCGGCCGCGGCGGAGAAGCCGCGCCGCCGTCGCACCCGCAGGTCCGCGGAG
The DNA here is from genome assembly GCF_042894765.1 of Streptomyces sp. NPDC001507. NCBI lineage: Bacteria > Bacillati > Actinomycetota > Actinomycetes > Kitasatosporales > Streptomycetaceae > Streptomyces > Streptomyces sp. NPDC001507. The sequence continues at coordinate 325,279 of NZ_JBIAVV010000005.1, read as the reverse complement.
GCCCCGCCGGTGGCCGAGGCGCCGACGCCGGTGGTGACCGAGGCGCCGGTGGCCGAAGAGGCACCGGCTGCCCCCGCGCGCCGTCGCACCCGCAAGACGGCCGAGCCTCCCGAGGCAGCCGTCGCGGCGGTCGTCGAGGCGGTCGAGGCCGCGGCGGAGCCGAAGCCGCGCCGCACGCGGAAGACCGCGGCCGCCGCCCCGGCGGCCGCCGAGGCCGCGGTGGACACCGCCGAGGCTGTCGAGGCCAAGCCGCGCCGCCGTGTCCGCAAGGCCGCCGAGCCCGTGGTGGAGGTCGCGCAGGCTCCGGCGGAAGCCGTCGAAGCCCCGGTGGCCCCGGCCCGCCGCCGCACCCGCAAGGCCGCCGAGCCGGTGGCGGCCGCGCCGCAGCCGGCGAGCGCCGAGGCGGAGGCCGAGGCCGCGCCCAAGCCGCGCCGGACGCGGAAGGCGGCCGAGGCTGCCGTGGACACCGCCGAAGCCGCCGAGGCCAAGCCGCGCCGCACCCGCAAGACGGCGGCAGCCGCCCCGGAGGCCGCCGAGGAGGCGGAGGCGGCGCCCAGGCCGCGCCGCACCCGCAAGACGGCCGAGGCCGCCGAAACCGCGGTGGACACCGCCGAGGGCGCGGAAGCCAAGCCCCGTCGCACCCGCAAGGCGACGGCGACCGCCGCCGAGACCGAGACGGCCGAGGCGGTCGCCGAGGTCAAGCCCCGCCGGACCCGCAAGACGGCGGCCGCCGCCCCGGACACCGTCGAGGCGGAGGCGGCGCCCAGGCCGCGCCGCACCCGCAAGACGGCCGAGGCCGCCGAAACCGCGGTGGACACCGCCGAAGCCGCCGAGGCCAAGCCGCGCCGCACCCGCAAGACGGCAGCCGCCGCCTCCGCGGAGATCCCGGCGCAGGCCACCGAGGAGCCGGAGGCGAAGCCGAGGCGACGCACCACCCGCAAGGCGGCCGAGTCCGCCGGGACCGCCGGATCCGTCGAGGCGGCCGACGCGGAGGCCAAGCCGAAGGCCCGCCGGACCCGGAAGACGGCCGCCGCGGCCCCGGAGGCCTGAGCACACGCCTGACGACGGCCCGGACCACCCCGTGTGGTCCGGGCCGTCGGCGTCTGTGCAGCACCCGGCGGTGCCCGGTGCCGGTACCGGGGTTCACCCACCGGCCCCCGGTCGGTCACCCCGCTCCGGATACCCTCTCCCCCATGAGCAGGCCTCGTACCTTCGTCCCGCCCGCCGATGCCCGTGCCTATGCGCTCGCCACCGAGCGGGGTGAGTTCGCCGTCGTCGACGCGCCCGTGGCCGCCGGGGTCGAGCCCAGGGGGGTCGCGCTGCTGCTGCCCGGGTTCACCGGGAGCAAGGAGGACTTCAACCGGCTGCACGAGGCGCTGGGCCGGCGCGGGTACCGGACGGTCGCCGTGGACGGGCGCGGGCAGTTCGAGTCGGACGGCCCCGCGCACGACGAATCGGCGTACGCCCAGGAGGAGCTGGCGCGGGACGTGCTCGCGCAGGCGGCGGCGGTCGGCGCGGGCCGCCCGGTGCATCTGCTGGGGCACTCCCTGGGCGGCCAGATCGCCCGCGCTGCCGTGCTCCTCGACCGCACGCCGTTCCGCTCGCTGACCCTGATGGCCTCGGGCCCGGCGCAGATCTCCTCCTCCCAGCAGCAGCGCGTGAAGCTGCTGCGGGACGCACTCGCCGTGATGTCGATGGCCGAGGTGTGGGAGGCCATGCAGGCCCTGGAGGCACCGGAGGAGCTGGAGGAACCGGACGGGCCGGAGGAGGGCCTGGAGGACGGCGAGGATCTGCGGCGCCGCTGGCTGGGCAACAAGCCGGCCCAACTCCTCGCCACCGGGCGCCAGTTGTGTACGGAGCCGGACCGCGTCGCGGAACTGGCCGCCCTGCCGCTGCCTTTCCATGTCCTGTCGGGCGCGCGGGACGACACCTGGCCGGTACCGCTGCTGGACGACATGGCACTGCGGCTGCGGGCGCGCCGTACGGTGATCGCGGGGGCTGAGCACTCGCCCAACACCGAGCGCCCCGCCGCCACCGCCGAGGCGCTCGCGGACTTCTGGGACGGAACCGGCCCCGCGGACCGGGAGCAGGGCTGACGCTGCGAACAAGTACCGCGGCCGGTACGGCGGCTAGTACTGCGTCTGGAGGTGATCCCAGAAGCCGTCCCGCAGGGCGCGGCGCAGGTCGGCCTGGCCGCGCAGGGAGTACTGGAGCATTCCCTCGGCCTCGACGAGGAGGTCCTGGTCGACGGGGCCCGGCAGGTAGGGGTGGCCGGGCAGCAGTTCGACGAGCGCCTCGCGGCCGCGCGAGGAGAGCCACTTCGCCGCGATCTGCGCGCCGACGAAACGGACGTCCTCGCGGGTGGGTCTGGTGGCGCCGGCCTCGTAGGCGGCGGTGCGTCGGGAGACGTACGGCTTGAAGAACTCGAGGTCGAGGGTGCGCTGGCTGTCGACCTCCCAGAGCAGCGGCTCGGCCTGGTTGCGGCCCTCGGGGGCCTCGATGCCCCACAGGTGGACCCGGGCGCCGTAGCCCTGGGCGGCCTCGACCGCCGAGACCAGGTCCTCGTCGCCGCCGAGCAGGGCCGCGTCGCTGATGGCGCGGTGCCGGGCCAGTGACTCCAGGTCCGTGCGGATCAGGGAGTCGACGCCCTTCTGCTGGTTGTTGGCGTTGAGGTTGCCGAGGCGGACCTTGACGTCGGGGAGTTCGGCGATGGCCTGCTGCTCGGCGGTGTGGATGCGGCGGCGGGCGCCGTCGTACCAGTAGACGCGCAACAGCCGGCTGTCGGCGAAGATCTGGCGCGCCTTGTCGATGAGCGCCTCGATCAGCCCTTCGGCGTCGAGGTCGAAGGCGCGGCGGTCCTCCGTCCCGGCGACGAGCCGGCCCGTGGCCGCGTAGAGGTAGCCCGCGTCCACGAAGATGGCGTGCGTCGAGGGCGTCTTGGCCACTTCGGCGAGCATGCGGGTGAGCAGCTCGTTCGTGCGGTCGATACGAGCCCGGAGGGCGTCGAGGTCGTCGTTCATCACCTCCATTGTCCCGGCGGTCACGCTGCGAACACAACCGGTCCCGGTCAGTCTCGTGGACACTCTTACCGGTCGGTAATTAGACGTTCGAAAAATTTCTTTAGCGTAGGGAATGTTTGTAACACGCAAGCCGTTGACTGCTACGGAACAGGACGACGAAGGGAGAGGCCATGCGCTTCGAAATCATGCGACTCGACGAGGTCGACGGCACCACCGTGGACAGCACTGTCGTGGACGCCGCCTCCGTCAGCAGGATCGTTCAGCAGGCCGCCGCCGTGGGGCAGCGCCTGTGGATCCGACCGGCCGAGACCCAGGCTTCGTAACAAGCTCTTGTAACAGCACGACGCGACAACGACAGAAGACGACAGCAGCCACACCGACGACGCGCGGAGCACCGCACAGTCTTCAGAGCCCCCGCACGGCACCCAGGCCGTGCGGGGGCTCTGCGTTCAGCGGTCTCCCGCGTGGCGTGCTACGCGCCCTTGATCACCTGGGTGACGCCGTTGATGATCTGCTGCACGGCGATCGCGGAGAGCATCATGCCCGCGAGCCGCGTCACCAGGACCACACCGCCGTCCTTGATGACCCGGATGATCAGCAGCGAGTAGCGCATCACCAGCCAGAGCACGACGTGGATCGCGAGGATCGCGCACCATACGGACACCTGCGTGGCCACGTTGCCGGCCTTCTGCACGGCGAGGATGACCGAGACGATCGCACCGGGACCGGCCAGCAGCGGCATGCCCAGGGGCACCAGCGCCACGTTGACGTCCTTGGTCTGCTTCGGCTCGTCGTTCTTGCCGGTGAGCAGGTCCAGGGCGATGAGCAGGAGCAGCAGCCCGCCCGCGATCATCAGCGCGGGCACGGAGACGTGCAGGTAGTCCAGGATCTGGTGCCCCAGCAGCCCGAAGACCGTGATCACACCGCCCGCCACGCACACGGCCTGGAAGGCCATCCGCTTCTGCACCTTGCCGGGCCGGCCGGCGGTGAGGGCGAGGAAGATCGGGGTGATCCCCGGGGGATCCATGATGACGAAGAGGGTCAGGAAGAGGGAACCGAAGACGGCGAGATCGAACATGGCTGTGCTACAGGCCTTGCGGGAGTGAGGGACTCGGACGTGCGGTGGCGGGCTTCAGGCTCCGCCGGTCCCCGGCACCGGGAACGCGCCCGTGGCCCGGCGGGTGATCTCGCCGTACACCTCGGGGTCGGTGGTGTACTCGCCCAGCGTCACCGTCTTGCGGCTGCCGTGGTAGTCGGACGAGCCCGTCGCCAGCAGCCCCAGCTCGCCGGCGAGCCCGCGCAGCCGGGCACGGGTGTCCTCGTCGTGGTCCATGTGGTCGACCTCGATGCCGTCGAGACCGGCCGCTGCCATTTCGGCGATCGCCGACTCGGGGACCGTGCGGCCGCGCTTCGCGGCGGCGGGGTGCGCGAACACGCAGACGCCGCCGGCGCCCTTGACCAGCCGGATCGCCTCGAAGGGGTCGGTCTCGTGCTTCTCCACGAAGGCCCGGCCGCCGTCGGCCAGCCACTCCTCGGTGAAGGCGTCGCTCACGGTCGGTACGACACCGAGTTCGACGAGCGCGGAGGCGACGTGCGGCCGCCCGACCGAACCGTCCCCGGCGATCCGCCGCACCTGCTCCCAGGTGACCGGCACGCCCAGCGCGTTCAGCTTGGCGACCATGCCCCGGGCGCGCGGCACCCGGTCGTCCCGGACCAGCTCGCGCTCGGCGAGCAGCGCGGGCTCCTCGGGGTCGAAGAGGTAGGCCAGCAGGTGCATGGAGACGCCGTCGAGGCGGCAGGACAGCTCGGCCCCGGTGACCAGCGTGAGCCCCGCGGGCAGCGCGGCGACGGCCTCGGCGTACCCGCGGGTGGTGTCGTGGTCGGTCAGCGCGACGACGTCGAGACCGGCAGCGGCGGCGTTGCGCACCAGCTCCGCCGGGGTGTCCGTGCCGTCGGACGCGGTGGAGTGGCAGTGCAGATCGATGCGCACGACGCAGACTCCAGCGGGACGGGACGGGACGGAAGGAACGCGTCAAGGATAACGGCCGCCGGAGGGTGCCCCTGTCACACCCGAAAGCCAGGAGCGCCCCATACAGCCGACGCGCCCCGAAGGTCCGCTGGGGGTACCCCGGGCCGAAGGCTGGGGGAAGGAACTGCGCGACAAGCCACGACGGCGCCGCAGCCGCCCACGTACGGCCACCCCCTAGGGCTCCAGCAGCCGCGGCGACAACGCCCCGCACGGCACCAGGTCCACCTCGGCCCCCGCGTCCCGCAGATCGGTCAGTACCAGCTCGTCGTACATCAGCAGACCCGTCTGCTCGGGCCACACCACGGCCCACAGCCACAGCCCGCGCGCCTCGCCCGCGAAGACGGCCCGGTCGTCCGGCGCGCCCGAGACGTGCCACAGCGGCGTCGGCCGGCCCGCCGCCAGCACCTTCGCCTGGGGCGGCTTCTCCACGTCCATCGAAGGCCCGGGGTCCGGTCCGTCGATCCCCGCGTACCGCGCCCCGAGGCCGACTCCCAGCTCCTCGGCGACCAGGATCATCTCCCCTATGCCGCCGAGCGGCGCGGGTCCGGAGCAGGCGACGGCGGTCGCGCGGCCCCCGCTGCGGTCGTCACCGGCACACGCCACACCCGTGAACAGCCAGCCGACCGGCAGCGGCCAGGGCATCCACACCGGAACCTGGGTGCGGTGCACCACCACACCGAGGGCCTCGACGCTGGGCGGGATCACGGGCTGTACCGGATGCACGGTCCCGTGGACATCGCACTGCCAGGTGTCGGCGAAGAGTCCGGGAGCCCTGACCCGGCCACCACACTTCGGGCAACTGGGTTCGCCCCTCATAGAGCCCCACGGTCCTACCCAGGACCCCCCACGTCAAGGACGATCACCCGTCCAGCGCACGCGGCCGCGTGGACGGACGGCTCCCTTTCTGCGGCAGGCCGCCGGTGACGGGCGTCACGCGCTTTGCCAACTGGCCGACGGCGAATGCCCCTTGGTGAGCTTGCTCACCCCGCGTCAGTCCAGCGGGACGGATTTCCGGTGCGGGTCCCGGAGGTCGGCCCCGTTCGCGAGCCAGCGCTCCTGCAGGGCGCCGGCGCCGTGCACGCGCTTCCAGGCGGCCTCGTTCGGCGTCATCGGCAGCAGCGGCAGGAACCGTACGGGGTCGAGGGGCTCGTCCAGCTCCAGATCCTCGACGAGACCGCCCGGCTCGCCGACCAGGACGGAGGTGAAGGGCGCCCCCGGCCACAGCGGGTCGCCGACGTCCAGCGACGCGCCCGGAGTCACGACGAGGCCCTCCACCTGCGGGGACGCGGCGAGCACGGCGAGCGCGCGGAGCACCTTGTCGGTCTCGGCGAGCCCGGCGCGGACCGACAGGATCAGCTCGGCGCGCGGTCCCCTGACGGGGTCCGCGACCATCGCGGTGGGGTCGGTCATCGGGTGCACGGACATCCCGAGCGTGGCGTAGCGGACGACGTTCTCGCCCTGCAGGTCCTCGTGGAAGCGGAGCACCTCGATGCGGTCCGTACCGAGGAAGGTGACCGCCGCGCGCGCGTCCGGTTCGCCCAGTGCGGTGGTCAACCGGGCCTCGACCAGAGGAAGAACTTCAGCCATGTCGCGAGCATAGAACTCGTCAGCACCGGGCAAAGCGGCGCCTTGACACTGAGGGCTGCTGCTACTCTGACCGCGGTGGTTCGGGGCAGCACGCAGCGCGTCGCGGTCAGACCCCGACACCGTCAGGACTCCCTTACGAGGGACCGGCTGGAGGAGGTGGGGCTGTCATGGATCGAAGTCACCCGTGCAGTACCACTCGCTCTTCCTGCCTCTGAATCTCTTTCTCTGGCTGGCTGCCGCCTTTTCGTGCGCGTTGTCGTTCGGAAGAGCACTTCGTTTCGCTTGCCTGATCCCTTTGGCCGGTCCGTTCCGGATCTGTCTGGATCCGTTCGTCTGATCTGAATCAGTAGCGAAGTCGCCACCGCAACGGTGCGGTGCTCCCCGCTTTGTGGACGTGCCAAACATCCGAAGCCAGGACGTCCCCATTCCGGGTAGTTCCACCCGTTCCTCGGCGGTCTTCCGCTGCCTGTCGCGAAGGAGCCTGCCCATGTCGATGATCCGCGACCTCCGAGCCGTGGTCCGACCTTCCCGCCCCTCGCTGCGCAAGAGCGTGCGGCCGGACAACGGCGCGTACGACACCACCCGCGACCCCGGTACGCCCTCGGCCGTCGTCGACTGCGCCGTCTACCGCGACGGCGCCCGCGTGGAGACCGGCAAGCCGCTGACACCGCACGAGGCGATGCGGCTGGTGCGCCGCGACGGCGGGTTCGTCTGGATCGGCCTGCACGAGCCGACCGAGGCCGAATTCGCCGGTATCGCGAGCGAGTTCGGGCTCCACCCGCTGGCCGTGGAGGACGCCGTCCAGGCCCACCAGCGCCCGAAGCTGGAGCGGTACGACGACTCCCTCTTCACCGTCTTCAAGACCATCCACTACGTCGAGCACGACCAGCTCACCGCCAACAGCGAGGTCGTGGAGACCGGCGAGGTCATGTGCTTCACCGGCCGGGACTTCTTCATCACCGTCCGGCACGGCGGGCAGGGCTCGCTGCGGGCGCTGCGGCACCGGCTCCAGGACGACCCCGAGCTGCTCGTCAAGGGCCCGTCGGCCGTGCTGCACGCCATCGCCGACCACGTCGTGGACGGTTACGTCGCGGTCGCCGACGCGGTGCAGGACGACATCGACGAGGTGGAGACGGAGGTCTTCACGCCGGGCCGCAGGGGCGGCGTCTCCCGCGGTGTCGACTCGGCGCGGATCTACCAACTCAAGCGCGAGGTACTGGAGTTCAAGCGCGCCGTCTCGCCCCTGCTGCGCCCCATGCAGCTGCTGAGCGAGCGGCCGATGCGGCTCGTCGACCCCGACATCCAGAAGTACTTCCGGGACGTCGCCGACCACCTCGCCCGCGTCCAGGAGCAGGTCGTCGGCTTCGACGAGCTCCTCAACTCGATCCTCCAGGCCAACCTCGCGCAGGCGTCCGTCGCGCAGAACGAGGACATGCGCAAGATCACGTCCTGGGCCGCGATCATCGCCGTACCGACGATGGTGTGCGGTGTGTACGGCATGAACTTCAAGCACATGCCCGAGCTGCACTGGCGCTACGGCTACCCGGTGATCATGGCCATCACCGGGGTGATCTGTCTCGGCATCCACCGCACGCTGAAGCGCAACGGCTGGCTCTAGGCTGGTCGCCATGACAAGCGAGCTGCTCGACCAGGCCCTCGTCGAGGAGGCCACGAAGAAGTCCGGCCTCGTCTGGGTGCGGGGCGCCGGGGCGGCGCCGCCACGTGCGGTGTGGCACGCGTGGGCCGACGGCGGCATGTGCCTGGTCGGCGACGGCGCCGAGCAGCCGCTGGGCGGGCTGGCCGACGGAGGGCCGGCGGAGGTGACCGTCCGCAGCAAGGACAAGGGCGGCCGCCTGGTCATCTGGACGGCGACGGTCGCGGAGCTGCCCGCCGGCACCCCCGAGTGGGACGCGGCGGTGGCGGAACTGAAGGGCAAACGCCTCAACGCCCCCGACGGCGAGGCGATGACCGAGCGCTGGGCGAGGGAGTGCAGGGTGCTGCGCCTGACCCCGACGGGGACGACCTCTCCCCTGCCGGCGGAGAACCTGGCCGCGCCCCCGATCCCGTCCCCGGCAACGACCCGGCAGCCGGTCCCGGCCGGCCTGCCCCGGCTGCTGTCGAGACGCCGCAAGTCCAAGTAGCCGAAGCCCAGGCCGAGTTCGGCACCGCCGGACAGCTCCGTCGCGGCGATCCGTCGCGGCGGATCACCGTCGCGGCAGGACGGAGGCCGGGCTCATGGCTCCCTACGACGCCGGCAGCTGCTTCCCGTAGTCGACCGTCTCACCCTTCTCCGGTTCGACCACGCTGAAGTCCTTACCCCAGTCGGAGAAGGTGAGGGTGCCGGCGCCGCCGCCGCGCTCCAGGCGCAGGGGGTACGGCTTGCCCTCGAGGGAGACGTCGAGGCTGCCGCCGGAGCCGCCGTCGCCGGTGATGCGGATCGTGGGGGTACCCGACTGTTCGTGATGACCGGCCGTCGCGAGCGAACCGTGCAGGGTCAGCAGGCCCGAAAGGAGGACGTCCTTGTCCGTGAAGCCGCTGAACTTCTTGTACGCGGGATCCGTCCGCGGCACCTTGACGTACTTGCCGTCGAGCTTGCTCGCCGCGGTCGTGTCGCTGCCGTCGGCGTGGTTCCAGAACCCCGAGTCGGCCTGCAGATACAGCGTGTCGCCCACCCGGAGGAGCTGGAACGTCGAGCCCTTCGAGGTGACCGACCCGGTCCCGCCCTCCTCGTTCAGGCGCATGTCCAGCTCGTACGTGCGCCCGCTCGTGACCACCGTCCCCGCCATCCGCACCGTCGCCACCGACGCGGCCGCCGCCCGCGTCTTCGACTGGATGACGTCCGGCGCCAGCTTGCCCACCCCGTTCGTGCCGGCGTCCGGATCCCCGCCGCATCCGGTGAGGACGGCCAGTGCGCACACTGCGGTGACCAGTGCGGCGTGGCGGGTACGGCCCGGAGCGATGACGGTCACAGGCAGGGCCACCTTTCTGAGGGGTCCGGCAGGGCGTACCGCAGCGTACCGGTGCCCCACCCGCCCGGCGGAGCCGGTCCGTCCGGACCGCCCACCAGGGCGTATCCGATCGGTACGGGCTAGCCTGAAGCCCACCGAGCGGGCAGAAGGGACCGAAAACCACGCAAGCAGTACTCCGGTAGGTAAAGGAAGCAACCCCATGGCAGCCGGCGCTCCCCGCATCTTCGTCTCGCACCTCGCCGGTGTCCCCGCCTTCGATCCCACCGGCGACCAGGTGGGCCGCGTCCGGGACCTCGTCGTCATGCTGCGCGTCGGCCGCCGCCCGCCCCGGCTGCTCGGCCTGGTCGTCGAACTGTCCACCCGGCGCCGCGTCTTCCTGCCCATGACCCGGGTGACCGGCGTCGAGTCCGGCCAGGTCATCACCACCGGCGTGGTCAACGTCCGCCGTTTCGAGCAGCGCCCCACCGAACGCCTCGTCTTCGGCGAGCTCCTCGACCGCCGCGTCCAGCTGGTCGAGACCGGCGAGGAGGTCACGGTCCTCGACCTGGCCGTACAGCAGCTGCCGGCCCGCCGGGACTGGGAGATCGACCGGGTCTTCGTCCGCAAGGGGAAGAAGGGCGCCTTCCGGCGGGCCAGAGGAGAGACGCTCACCGTCGAGTGGTCACAGGTCACCGGTTTCTCCCTGGAGGAGCACGGCCAGGGCGCCGAGAGCCTGCTCGCCACCTTCGAGCAGCTGCGCCCCGCCGACCTCGCCAACGTGCTGCACCACCTCTCCGCCAAGCGCCGCGCCGAGGTGGCCGCGGCCCTCGACGACGACCGTCTGGCCGACGTCCTCGAGGAGCTCCCCGAGGACGACCAGATCGAGATCCTCGGCAAGCTGAAGGAGGAGCGGGCCGCGGACATCCTGGAGGCCATGGACCCGGACGACGCGGCCGACCTGCTCGCCGAACTCCCGGAACCGGACAAGGAACGGCTGCTGAGCCTGATGGAACCGGCCGACGCGGCCGAGATGCGGCGCCTGATGTCGTACGAGGAGCACACGGCGGGCGGTCTGATGACCACCGAGCCGATCGTCCTGCGGCCCGACGCGACCGTGGCCGACGCCCTCGCTCGGGTCCGCAACCCCGACCTCTCCCCGGCCCTGGCCGCTCAGGTCTACGTCTGCCGGCCGCCCGACGAGACCCCGACCGGCAAGTACCTGGGCACCGTGCACTTCCAGCGGCTGCTGCGCGATCCCCCGTACACCCTGGTCAGTTCGCTGGTCTCCGACGACGACCTGCAGCCCCTGGACCCCGACGCCACGCTCCCGGTCATCGCCGGGTTCTTCGCCACGTACGACATGGTCGCGGCGCCGGTGGTGGACGAGGCGGGGTCGCTGCTCGGCGCGGTGACCGTGGACGACGTCCTCGACCACATGCTGCCGGAGGACTGGCGGGAGACCGAGTTCCACCTGGACGAGGGGGACCCGAAGGAGAAGGAGCAGACGGCGGGGAAGGGGGCGGGGATCCATGGCGCCTGAGCGCGAGAGCAGCCGTGAGCGGACGCCGTCCGGCGCCACCGCGGCCGGCCGGTCGCGCGGCCACCGCCTGGACCAGCCGCGCGCGCCGCGGCGCAGGCTGCTGCCGGAGTGGGACCCGGAGGCCTTCGGGCGGCTCTCCGAGCGCATCGCCCGCTTCCTGGGCACCGGGCGGTTCATCGTCTGGATGACGTTCGTGATCATCCTCTGGGTGCTGTGGAACGTCTCGGCACCCGGCAAGCTCCGGTTCGACCAGTACCCGTTCATCTTCCTGACCCTGGCCCTGTCCCTGCAGGCCTCCTACGCGGCCCCGCTGATCCTGCTCGCGCAGAACAGGCAGGACGACCGCGACCGGGTCAACCTCGAACAGGACCGCAAGCAGAACGAGCGGTCCATCGCCGACACCGAGTACCTCACCCGGGAGATCGCCGCCCTGCGCATGGGCCTGGGCGAGGTGGCGACCCGGGACTGGATCCGCTCCGAGCTCCAGGACCTGCTGAAGGACATGGACGAACGGCGGGACGGGCATCACGAACATGCCGTATTCCCGGCAGAACGGTCGGCCAGGCGTGACGTAGACGACCGCTGAGGGGCGTTATAGGGGCCATGCGCCGCGCCGTACCATCGGGGGTATGGCTAGCGAAGACGCGGTGCGCGAGGCACTGGCGACGGTGAACGACCCCGAGATCAACCGACCCATCACCGAACTGGGGATGGTCAAATCGGTGGCCATCGGGGAGGACGGCGCGGTCGCGGTCACCGTGTACCTGACCGTCTCCGGCTGCCCCATGCGGGACACCATCACCCAGCGCGTCACCGAGGCGGTCTCCCGCGTCGAGGGCGTCACCCGCGTCGACGTCACCCTGGACGTGATGAGCGACGAGCAGCGCAAGGAGTTGGCCTCCGCCCTGCGCGGCGGCCAGGCGGAGCGCGAGGTCCCCTTCGCCAAGCCCGGCAGCCTCACCCGCGTCTACGCGGTCGCCTCCGGCAAGGGCGGCGTCGGCAAGTCGTCGGTCACGGTCAACCTGGCCGCCGCGATGGCCGCCGACGGCCTCAAGGTGGGCGTGGTCGACGCGGACATCTACGGCCACTCCGTGCCGCGCATGCTCGGCGCGGACGGCCGCCCGACCCAGGTCGAGAACATGATCATGCCGCCGTCGGCCAACGGGGTGAAGGTCATCTCGATCGGCATGTTCACCCCGGGCAACGCCCCGGTCGTCTGGCGCGGCCCGATGCTGCACCGCGCCCTGCAGCAGTTCCTCGCGGACGTCTACTGGGGCGACCTGGACGTCCTCCTCCTCGACCTCCCGCCCGGCACCGGCGACATCGCCATCTCGGTCGCCCAGCTGGTCCCGAACGCCGAGATCCTGGTCGTGACGACGCCTCAGCAGGCCGCCGCGGAGGTCGCGGAGCGGGCGGGCTCCATCGCGGTCCAGACCCACCAGAAGATCGTCGGCGTCGTCGAGAACATGTCCGGCCTGCCCTGCCCGCACTGCGGCGAGATGGTCGACGTGTTCGGCACGGGCGGCGGGCAGACCGTCGCGGACGGCCTGACCCGTACGACGGGTGCGACGGTCCCCGTCCTCGGCTCCATCCCCATCGACGTCCGCCTCCGGGAAGGCGGCGACGAGGGCAAGCCGGTCGTCCTGACCGACCCGGACTCGCCGGCCGGCGCGGCCCTCCGCGGCATCGCCGGCAAGCTCGGAGGCAGGCAGCGCGGCCTCTCGGGCATGTCCCTGGGCATCACGCCGCGCAACAAGTTCTGAGGGGTACCGGGCAGCGCCCCGTCAGGGGCGCTGGGGGTGCCCCCGGCCGAAGGCTGGGGGAGGAACTGCGCGACCAGCCACCACGCACCCGCAGTCGCACACGCACCGCACCCCCCTACGGCGAAGGGGCGCCAAAGCCCACCGGCGCCCCTTTTCTCATGCGTACGCGGCTTTTCTCATGCGTACGCGGCAACGTCCTTGATCACCGCGAACCCCAGCCCATAGGCCGACATCCCCCGCCCGTACGCCCCGAGGTGCACGCCCTCCTCCGTGGACCCGGCGAGCACCCATCCGAACTCCGACTCCCGGTAGTGGAACGGCGTCGCCACCCCGTCCACCGGCAGCGACAGCGTCGACCACTCCGGCCCGGTCAGCTCGTCCGCCAGCTCCCACGCCGTCTCGGTCTGCTGCTCCAGCCAGTCGTCCCGCAGGCTGTGGTCCATCTGCCCCGGCCAGGTGAAGGACAGCAGCCCGACCCCGGCCAGCCACGCGGCGGACGACACCGACGTGGCCTCCAGCAACCCCGTTCCGTCGGCGCTGCGCCGGGACGGACTCGCCGCGACGGTCACGACGACCGCGAACTTCTCCCGCGGCTCGCCGACGGACGCGGCGAGGTGCTCGTTGCGCACCGAGGGCTCGTCGCCGTGCCCGATCGACCCGTGCTCCACCGCACCGTCGGCCGCCGTACCCACCTGCATCAGCCAGCGCGGCCCCGTGAACGCCTCGTCGAGGCCGTACCAGGGGAAGGGCGCCTCCAGGTAGCCGTCGACCGTGCGGCGGGCGGAGGGGGCCTGCTGTGCGCCCTCCGCGACCGGCGCCTGTCCGTCCACCCGACTTGTCGTCTCCATCTGCCCGGACGCCTCCTAGCTCTCGTCGGTCCGGGGCGGCCCGCCCCCCTTCGGGCGCACTCGTCCGGTCCGCACAACAACTCGGCAGCATATCGACACCGCCGGGACCAGCCGCGAAACCGCCCGGTGCGTGGGTCGCGCGGGCGGCTGGTTCGGCCCGTAAGAGACGTATGAGCGGCGCACACGCGGTATGAAACGCGTCACGTGCGCCGCTCATGCGCGGGTCGGTGTTCGGGACTCAGGTGGCGTCCGCGTCGTAGGGCGGGCGGTCGTCCGTGCCCGGGTCCTCGGGCTTCTTGGTCATGTCGAGCCGGCCGCTCCCCGACCCACCGCTCCCGGCGGACGACGTCGAGGAGTCGGTGTCGCGGCTGTGCACCGCGTCCGTGACCTCGGCCATCTCCTTCTTCAGGTCGAAGCCGTTGCGGATCTCCTTCAGCCCCAGCTCGTCGCTGTCCAGGTGCTTGCGGATGAAGGTCTTGGGGTTGAGGTCCTCGAGCTCGAAGTCCTTGAACTCCGGGCCGAGTTCCTGCCGGATGTCTTCCTTGGCGCTCTCCGAGAACTCCCGGATCTTGCGGATGGTCCGCATGACGTCCTGGATGACCTTCGGGAGCTTGTCCGGACCGAAGACGAGCACGGCGAGCACAATGATCGTCACCAGCTCGAGTGGTCCTATGTCATTGAACACCTGAAGCTCCTTGCGATGTCCTCGGTCTCGGCCCTCCGGTCGCTGTTGCGGCTGTTCCGTGGTCCGGGCCGGGTCCACGGTACCCGGCGGACCTGTCCGACCGGTACTGCCCGAGGTGTCCGACTGCGTGTGTACGACCGGTTTTCCGGGTTGTTTGCCTAGTCGCGACACGCGTGGGGCCCCGCCTGAGACGTTTCTGTCAGTTCCTGTCCGAGGAGCCGGGGCGGTCACGGCGGCCGTCGAGCGGCAGCGGGGTGAGGTCCTGCACGCCCTGCACCTGGACGACGGCGAGGTCGTAGCCGGTGTCCCGGCCGACGACGGTCGCCCGGGCGGTGGCTCCGCTGCCGAACGTCACGGTGATCCGGCCGCCCGCCGCGGCCGCGGGGGCGACGACGTGGTTGTTGGTGAGGATGTGGCCGCGGGTGTCGAGGACGAAGCCGGTGCCGGTGACCTGCTCGCCGGCGCCCGTGCCCGTGCCCGTGACGTGCAGGATGACGACGCTGGGCAGCGCCCGCGCGGCGATCCCGGTGGCGTTGCCCGGCGACCGTCCGGGCGGCGGCGGGCCGGGCTGGGGCGGACCTGGCCGGGACGGATCCGGCTGGAACGGATCCGGCTGGGACAGGCGTACGGCCTCCAGGCCGCCGGTGCGCTCCAGGCTGCTGCCGATCAGCCCGCCGGCCGCCGCGGAGAGCACGGAGAGCAGCAGTGCCCCCACGGCGAACGTCCGCCGGCTCCGTGACCGCCGCCGTGCCGTCGGTATCCCGTCGTCCATGTTCTCCTCGCGGGCTCGCGGAAGCTCGGCTCCGTGTCCGCGGCGGCGCCGCGGGCATGGCCGGGTCACAGGATTCAACCAGGTTCGCGAGTGACCGCGCGGGGCCGTTCAGCAGATGGGCGACGGCCGGTCAGCGGACCGCGCGGGAGGAGCGGGACGGGGACGGCGAGGGTGCCGAGGTGGTGTCGGGGACGGGTGCGGCGAGCAGGCTGGTGCCGGTCGCCCCGGGAACGGCGGTCCACGAGGTGAGGGAGAACGGCGGGTTGGTGCTCAGCGGTCGTATCAGCGGGGAGACCGCGGCCGCGCCGGCCATCACCGGTGCGGTCAGTTCCCGCAGCTTCTGCTGCGCGGCGGCCGGGGAGGGCACTCCGGGCAGCAGCGGCGCGGACACCGAGGTGGGGACGGCGGCGGTGGGACCGAGCAGGGTGCCGGACGACAGCAGCGGGGTGAGCAGGCGGCGGCGCGAGTCGGCGGCCCCGGTCGTGCCCGACCCGGCCGTGCCGGCCGGGGCGACGCTGCCGCCGCCGGTGCCGCTGCGGGCGTCGGCGGCCGGGGTGCCGGGAAGGCCCGCGGTGACGCCGCCGAGGGCGACGGCGGCGAGGGAGACCGCGCCGGCGGCGACGAACGCGAACCGCATGCCGCGCGAGGCGGAGCGGTCGCCGTCCGGGCGGCCGACGGGGTGGATGCGGAAGCCTCGGCCGGCGGCCGCGGCCGGGTCGTGCGGGCGGGCCGGGACGTAGCCGAACTCGAAGCGGTCGTCCCGGCTCAGGCCGAAGACCCCGCCGTCGGATCCGCGTCCCGAGGTGTCTGCCCCGCCGAACGGCGAACCGCCGCCGTCGGGGTCGCCGCCCGCGGGCAGCCCCTGGAGGCGGGCGAGGAAGCTCTCGGAGGGCGGAGGCGGGGCGGCCGCCGCGAAGACGTTCTTCAGGGCGCGCTGGGCGTCCGCCTCGGCCTTGCACCGGGCGCAGGTCGCCAGGTGGGCCAGGACGCGCTCACGCGTCTCGTGACCGAGCTCTCCGTCCACCAGGGCGGAGAGTCGGTCTCCCAGATGCTGCTCGGCGAGCTGCCGCTCGGCCGGTTTCGGTCGTGATCCACTCACGCGGTCGCGCCCCCTCCTCCCAGTGCGGGAACACGGGGCACGAAGGAGCGGCGCTCGGCCCTGCGGGCCTCCGGGGAGCGGTGCGCGAGAGCCTTGCGCAGCTGGGAGCGGCCGCGGTGGATACGGGAGCGGACCGTGCCGAGCTTGACGCCGAGGGTCGCGGCGATCTCCTCGTACGACAGGCCCTCGATGTCGCAGAGCACGACGGCGGCGCGGAACTCGGGCGCGAGGGTGTCCAGGGCCTGCTGGACGTCGGCGTCGAAGTGCGCGTCGTTGAAGGCCTGCGAGGGGGTGGGCTCGCGGCTGGGCAGGCGCTCGGCCGCGTCCTCGCCGAGGGCGTCGAAGCGGATGCGCTGCTTGCGGCGGACCATGTCGAGGAACAGGTTGGTGGTGATGCGGTGCAGCCAGCCCTCGAAGGTGCCCGGGGAGTAGGTGGACAGGGAGCGGAAGACGCGGACGAAGACCTCCTGCGTGAGGTCCTCGGCGTCGTGCTGGTTACCGGTCAGGCGGTAGGCCAGGCGGTAGACGCGGCCGCTGTGCGTGCTGACGATCTCCTCCCACGTGGGCGGAGTCCATGCCTGCCCGTCCGCGTCGGTGGAGAAGGTCGCGGTCCGGTCCTCGCCCGTGGCGAGCGCGGCGGCGTGGCTGGGGTCAGCAGCGGTGTCGTTCACGGATTTCGGCCTGCCTGCCGATCCGAGAAAGCGCCGCAGCACTCCTCCCCGATCCCCAGGCGCAGCCGCACCTCCCCTGTCGGCTCTGGTGGTGTCCAGTGGAGCCCCTACCATAGCCACCTCGCCCGTTAGCACCGGATAAGCGGTTTTACAAGAATTTGATCTGTGCTGGTACGGCTCGTCCGGCCACGACAGCGGGTGGTCCGCCGCCGTCTCGTCATCGTGATCCATTCGTGTCCCCCCGCCTTCTCTTCCACCTCTCTAAACGCCCGGTCCCATCTGCGGGTTCCCGACGCCAACGGATACAGTCACGCCCAGGCAACCACGGGGACAGGAGAGGGTCATTACCGGCAACCGGCAGACGAGCTGGGCGTTCGCCGACGCCTTTGTCGCCGAGGACGAAGCGCTGCGGTGGGCCCGTGACCGGGCCCGCGAGGCAGGGCTGCGCTCGGTGTCGCCCGGCACGGGCGCCGCGCTGCGCATGCTCGCCGCCTCCGTGGACGCCAAGGCGGTCGCCGAGATCGGTACGGGGTGCGGGGTCTCCGGGATGTACCTGCTGCACGGCATGCGTCCGGACGGCGTGCTGACCACCGTGGATCCCGAGCCGGAGCACCAGCAGTTCGCCCGGCAGGCCTTCCGCGCCTGCGGTTTCGCCAGCAACCGGGCCCGCTTCATCCCCGGCCGGGCTCTCGACGTGCTGCCCCGTCTCGCGGACGCCGGCTACGACCTCGTCTTCTGCGACGGGGACCGCCAGGAGTACTCCGACTATCTCGCTGAATCGTTGCGCCTGCTGCGTCCGGGCGGCCTGGTGGTCTTCGAGGGCGTCTTCGCCAACGGCCGCACCGTCGACTCCGGGCCGCAGCCGACCGAGGTGCTGCGGCTGCGCGAGCTGCTGCGCACGGTCCGGGAGAGCCCGGAGCTGGTGCCGTCGCTGCTGCCGGTGGGCGACGGGCTGCTGTGCGCGGTCAAGCGGTAGGCCTCGCGGACCGG
This sequence comes from Streptomyces sp. NPDC001507, assembly GCF_042894765.1. Lineage (NCBI taxonomy): Bacteria > Bacillati > Actinomycetota > Actinomycetes > Kitasatosporales > Streptomycetaceae > Streptomyces > Streptomyces sp. NPDC001507. Next base: position 307,327 of record NZ_JBIAVV010000005.1, on the reverse strand, counting down.
GAGCGGGTCCGGGTCGACGCGGGGGGTCCGCATGAACGGCGACGCCCCGGCACCGCTTAGGATGCCGGGGCGGCCGAAAGGGTATGGTCGCTGACGCCTCAGACGACGACGTTCTTGAGGGCGTCGGCAAGCGCCGCGGCCTCGTCAGGGGTCAGCTCGACGACGAGCCGACCGCCGCCTTCGAGCGGAACGCGCATGACGATGCCCCGCCCCTCCTTGGTCACCTCGAGCGGGCCATCACCCGTCCGCGGCTTCATGGCCGCCATGCTGGTTCCCCTTCCTGAAAACAGCTCATCGTCTGCCGACGGCCCCCGAGGGCACGCGCGGTCTCTGGCGGGACACGCGACTCCGGCATCGAACACATTGCTTCCAAGCCATTATCCCGCATCTCAGGACCCGATGACCAACATCAGTCGGCATCGCTTGGGCAACGCGCGCGAGCAAAACCACTCAATTCGGCGATGTGACTGCGATACTTCGCCGCCTCGTGTCCTTACGCCGACCGAGTCGGCTCCGGAATTCTTTGACGCAGGTCACACGCCCGCTTCGGTCCCCCGGCAATGATCTCCGCCATGCTGTCCTTCGGACACGGACGTACTGAGCGGTACGTCAGCCGCGGCGACGCGGACGAACGATGACCGGCGAACGATGACCGACGAAGACGACGGACGAAGACGACGGAGGGGACGCACCATGACCGACACCGTGCTCTACGAGGTGGGCGACGGGCTCGCGACGATCACGCTGAACCGCCCCGAGGCGATGAACGCGCTGAACATCGCGACGAAGGTGGCCCTTCGGGAGGCCGCGCAGGAGGCGGCGGCCGACACGGCTGTCCGGGCGATCCTGCTGACCGCCGCCGGTGACCGGGCGTTCTGCGTGGGCCAGGACCTCAAGGAGCACATCACGCTGCTCGCCTCCGACCGGGAGACCGGGGCGGGGCAGACGATGACGACGGTACGCGAGCACTACAACCCGATCGTGCGGGCGCTGGTGTCGGCGCCGAAGCCGGTCGTCGCCGCCGTGAACGGGGTGGCCGCCGGCGCCGGTTTCGGGTTCGCCCTCGCGGCGGACTACCGGGTGGTCGCCGACACGGCCGCTTTCAACACGTCGTTCGCGGGGGTGGCGCTGACCGCGGACTCCGGCGTCTCGTGGACGCTGCCGCGGGTCGTGGGACCGGGCCGCGCCGCCGACCTGCTGCTCTTTCCCCGGAGCATCAGTGCGCAGGACGCGTACGAGCTGGGCATCGCGAACAAGGTGGTGCCCTCGGCCGAGCTGCGCGCGGAGGCCGAGAAGGTGGCCCGGAAGCTGGCCGAAGGGCCGACTGTGGCGTACGCGGCGCTGAAGGAGGCCGTCGCCTACGGGCTCACGCACTCCCTCGACGAGACGCTGGACAAGGAGGACGAGCTGCAGGCTCGGGCCGGGGCCTCCGAGGATCACGGGATCGCCGTGCAGGCGTTCGTGAACAAGGAGAAGCCGAAGTACCTGGGGCGGTGACGGTCGTGGGGAACTGCGGCTGAGTGGGGGCCGGGCGCGCGGTTCCCCGCGCCCCTTACGGGGCGCGGTCCCCTACGGGGTTCTCCGGGCCACGCAGGTTTCGAGGTGGTCGTCGACCAGACCGCACGCCTGCATCAGGGCGTACGCCGTCGTCGGGCCGATGAAGCGCAGGCCGCGTTTCTTCAGGGCCTTGGAGAGGGCCGTCGACTCGGGGGTCACCGCCTGTACGTCGGCGATGGTCTTCGGTGCGGGACAGGCGCCCGGCTCCGGAGCGTGCGACCAGATCAGGGCGTCCAGCTCGCCGGGCACCCACTCGGCGAGGATCTTCGCGTTGGCCATCGTCGCGTCGATCTTCGATCTGTTGCGGATGATGCCGGGGTCGGCCAGCAGACGGTCGCGGTCCTCGTCGGTGAACGCGGCAACCTTCTCGATGCGGAAGTCGGCGAAGGCGGCCCGGAAGCCGGGGCGGCGGCGCAGGATCGTGATCCAGGAGAGGCCGGACTGGAAGGCCTCCAGGCTGAGGCGTTCGTAGAGGGCGTCGTCACCGTGGACCGGGCGGCCCCACTCGTCGTCGTGGTACGACACGTAGTCCGCGGTGGACAGCGCCCAGGGGCAGCGCAGCCTGCCGTCCGGCCCGGGCACCGCAGCGCCCTCGATCATGTCGGTCGTCTCGCTCATGGCCGGTCCTCCGGCTCGGGCTTGTCCAGCGACGTGTGCGGGCCGTGCGAGGTGTGCGGGCCGCGCGGCCCGGCCTGGGCACCGGCCAGCGCGGACTCCAGGTCGGCGATCCGTGCGTCGCGCTCCGCGAGCTCGGCGCCGAGGCGGCTGAGCGCGTCGTCGACGTCCGCCATGCGGTAGCCGCGCGGGACGAGCGGGAAGCGGATGCTCTCGACGTCCGCGCGGTTCACCGGGCGGTCCGGGGGCAGCGGGTCCGCCAACCGCTCGGGCGCCACCTCGGGCAGCGGTCCGCTCTCGCCACCGCTCACCACGGAGAGGGTGACCGCAGCGACCACGACCGCGAGCGCGACGACGAGGAACAGGAACATAACCATCGCGGTGGGCCCCCAGGCTCGGTGAAGCTCGGTGCAGCAGCACTCGTGGTGCTCAGTGTGCTCAGCGTGCTCGGTGTCGAATGTGTCTGTGTCCGATCGTGCCATGCGAGTCTGACAGTTAGGGTCGCAGGCGGTCGCACCGAGGGAATTACTACGGGAGGTCACAGGCGATGCTCAGGCTGGGCAGGCGGGAATTCGGGCCGAACGAACCGGTGATCATGGCCATCGTGAACCGGACGCCGGATTCCTTCTACGACCAGGGGGCGACCTTCCGTGACGAGCCGGCCCTCGCGCGCGTGGAGCAGGCGGTGGCCGAGGGGGCCGCGATCGTCGACGTCGGCGGGGTGAAGGCCGGGCCGGGCGAGGAGGTCGGCGCCGAGGAGGAGGCGCGCCGCGTCGTCGGGTTCGTCGCGGAGGTGCGCAGCCGTTTCCCGGACGTCGTGATCAGCGTGGACACCTGGCGGGCGTCGGTCGCGGAGGCCGCCTGCGAGGCCGGGGCGGATCTGCTGAACGACGCGTGGGGCGGGGTCGACCCGCGTCTGGCGGAGGTCGCGGCGCGGTACCGGGTGGGGCTGGTGTGCACGCATGCGGGCGGGGCGGAGCCGCGGACGCGGCCGCACCGGGTGACGTACGACGACGTCGTCGCCGACATCCTGCGGGTGACCCTGGGGCTGGCCGAGCGGGCCGTCGCGCTGGGGGTGCCGCGGGAGTCGGTGCTGATCGATCCCGGGCACGACTTCGGCAAGAACACCCGGCACAGCCTGGAGGCGACGCGGCGGCTGGGCGAGCTGGTGGAGACGGGGTGGCCGGTGCTGGTCTCCCTGTCCAACAAGGACTTCGTGGGCGAGACCCTGGACCGGCCGCTGAAGGGGCGGCTGATCGGGACGCTGGCGACGACGGCGGTGTCGGCGTGGCTGGGGGCGCAGGTGTACCGGGTGCACGAGGTGGCCGAGACGCGCCAGGTGCTGGACATGGTCGCGTCGATCGCCGGCCACCGCCCTCCGACGGTGGCCCGGCGGGGGCTGGCGTAGTCCGCCGTCCGCGCGCCGAGACCTGGGGGCTCCGCCCCCAGACCCCCGTTTCCCCCGCCCACCCACCACCCGACTCGGTCGGCCGGGAAGTGCACGAACCGACTCGGTGGGCCGGGAAGTGCACGCACCGGCTTGGCGGGCCGAAAACTGCACGCACCGACTCGGTTGACCACGAAGTACACGAACCGACTCGGTGAGTCGGCGGCGTGACGAGAGTCTCGGGCCCCGGCTTCTCAGCAGAGCGAGTCGTGTGGGTGGGTGGGCAGAGGTCGGTTCTAGCGGCCCGCTTCCTTCGATACCAGGGCCACCGCCTCCGCCACGTCGTCCGTGACGTGGAAGAGCAGCAGGTCCTTCTCGCTCGCCTTGCCCTGGGCGATCAGGGTGTTCGTGAGCCAGTCGACCAGGCCGCCCCAGTACGCGCTGCCGAACAGCACGATCGGGAAGCGGGTGACCTTCTGGGTCTGGACGAGGGTGAGGGCCTCGAAGAGCTCGTCGAGGGTGCCGAGGCCTCCCGGGAGGACGACGAAGCCCTGTGCGTACTTCACGAACATCATCTTCCGCACGAAGAAGTAGCGGAAGTTGAGGCCGATGTCGACGTACGGGTTGAGGCCCTGCTCGAAGGGGAGCTCGATGCCGAGGCCGACCGAGACGCCCCCCGCTTCGAGGGCACCCTTGTTCGCCGCCTCCATGGCACCGGGCCCGCCGCCGGTGATCACCGCCCAGCCCGCCTCGACCAGGCCGCGGCCCAGCTTCACGCCCGCGTCGTACTCCGCCGAGTCGACCGGGGTCCGCGCCGAGCCGAACACGCTGATCGCGGGCGGCAGTTCGGCGAGCGTGCCGAAGCCCTCGATGAACTCCGACTGGATGCGCAGCACCCGCCAGGGGTCCGTGTGGACCCAGTCGGAGGGGCCGCCCGCGTCCAGCAGCCGCTGGTCCGTCGTGCTCGCGGTCACCTGACCGCGCCGTCGGAGGACCGGTCCCAGGCGCTGCTCGTCCGGCGGCACCTTCTTCCCCTCGGGATTCCCGGTAGGCATGTGCGCGCTCCCTCCGCTTGCAGGTGTATCCGCCCCAGCGTAGATCCGAGCGGGTTACAGGCGCGGGACGTCGGCATGTCGGGCGCCCAGCGCCGTCGTGTGCTCAGCTGGTCAGCCAGGTGCGCAGACGCTCCTCGCCCGCCAGGATCTTGGCGGTTTCCACCCTTTCGTCCCGCTTGTGAGCCAAGTGCGGATTGCCGGGTCCGTAGTTGACCGCGGGGACGCCGAGGGACGAGAAGCGGGAGACGTCGGTCCAGCCGTACTTGGGCATCGGCGTACCGCCGACCGCCTCGATGAAGGCGGCCGCGGCCGGGTGGGAGAGGCCGGGCAGCGCGCCGGGGCTGTGGTCGTCGACCACGAACTCATCGACCCCGCAGCCGGCGAAGACCTCACGCACGTGGGCGATGGCCTCGGCCTCGGAACGGTCCGGGGCGTACCGGAAGTTCACGGTGACCACGCACGCGTCGGGGATGACGTTGCCCGCCACCCCGCCCGAGATGCCGACCGCGTTGAGGCCCTCGCGGTACTCCAGGCCGTCGATGACCGGGTACCGAGGCTCGTAGGCGGCCAGGCGGGCCAGGATCGGGGCGGCCGCGTGGATCGCGTTGGAACCCATCCAGGAGCGCGCCGAGTGGGCCCGCTCGCCCGAGGTCTTCAGCAGGACGCGCAGGGTGCCCTGGCAGCCGCCCTCGACCTCGCCGTCCGAGGGCTCGAGCAGCACCGCGAAGTCGCCGGCCAGCCACTCGGGGTGGGCCTCGGCGACGTGCTTGAGCCCGTTGAGGTCGGCGGCGACCTCCTCGTTGTCGTAGAAGACGAAGGTCAGGTCGCGGTTGGGGGCCGGGACGGTGGCCGCGATGCGCAGCTGGACCGCGACGCCCGACTTCATGTCGCAGGTGCCGCAGCCCCACAGCACGCCGTCCGCGTCGAGCCGGGAGGGCACGTTCTCCGCGATCGGGACGGTGTCGATGTGGCCGGCCAGGATCACGCGTTCGGAGCGGCCGAGGCTCGTCCGGGCGATCACGTTGTTGCCGTACCGGTCGACCGTCAGGTGCGGCAGGGCACGCAGCGCGCTCTCGATCGCGTCCGCGAGCGGCTTCTCGGTGCCGCTCTCGGAGGGGAGGTCGACGAGCTGCGCGGTGAGCGCGGCGGCGTCCAGCGTGAGGTCAAGCGAGGTGTCGGCCATGGCCCCGACCCTAGCGCGCGCGATCCCGCGGGCGGGTTCACAGGCTTGCGGACCCGGGGGTGAGCGGCTCGTACTCTCCAGTATGTTGTACGCGTGCCAGAGCCGTCCCCCATCCGTCCCAAGCGTCGCGGCCGTGTCCTGCGTTTCGTGTCGGGCCTGCTCATCCTGTGCGCCGTCGGCGCCTATCTGGTCGTCCAGTACGTCACCGGCGGCGGTGGCGCCGAGGGCTGCAAGGTCGTCTCGGGCCGAAGCGACGACCAGTCGTACCAGTTCACGCCCGAGCAGGCGGTGAACGCGGCGACGATCGCCGCCGTCGGCACCGGCCGCGGCATGCCCGAGCGGGCCGTGGCCATCGCCCTGGCGACCGCGATCCAGGAGTCGGGGCTGCTCAACATCGAGCACGGCGACCGGGATTCGCTGGGCCTGTTCCAGCAGCGGCCCTCGCAGGGCTGGGGCACCCAGAAGCAGATCCTGGACCCGGCGTACGCGGCGGGCATGTTCTACGCCCACCTGGCCAAGGTGCGCGACTACGAGACCCTGCCGCTGACGGTGGCCGCGCAGCGCGTGCAGCGCAGCGGCTACCCGGAGGCGTACGCGAAGCACGAGACCGACGCCACACTGCTCGCCGCGGCCCTGACCGGGCAGTCCGCCGCCACCCTGACGTGCGACGGGCGCCCGGCGGCCACCAGCGCGGCGACGGCGGCCGCGACGGCGACGGCGACGGGTCCGGACGCGGTGCGGACCGCGCTCGTGCGGGACTTCGGACGGGACGCGGTCGAAGAGGCCGGCGCCGAGGTGAGCGAGTCGGCCACGCCGACCCCCACTCCGACCGTGACCGCCACGGCGCACGGGCGGACCGTGACCGTGCCGGTGCCGGAGGGCACGAAGACCGACAAGTCGGGGCGCACCGAGAGCGAGCGGGGCTGGCAGCTGGCGCACTGGGCGGTGGCCAACTCGTCGGCGCTGCACATCGAGCGGGTGTCGTACGCGGGCCGGGAGTGGACCGCCGGGAGCACGGACAGCCGATGGCAGCCGGTGTCCGGTTCGCAGAGCACGGGCGGTGCGGAGAAGTCCGCGGGCTCGGTGCGGATCGTGACCGGGCAGTAGTTCGGGGGGTCCCTCCGGCGGGTCAGCCGGGACACGCCGTACGCGTGGTGTGCTCACGTTTTCGCACGGTCACTCGCGCATGCGTCAAACCCCCTGGGAGCGTTGGGCCGGAAGGATTCTGCGGGGGCAGCGGCAGTGTGTCGTTTGCCCGTTTTTCCCCACACCCGATAATGCGATGCGTTATCAACTCTTTACCTTGGGCATCCGCAACCTTCGCGGGCTTCGAGCGGTAGTCACGGCGATCACGTTCCCTCCCGTCGAATGGAGCATCATGTCCCTGCCTCTGACCCGCCGGATCGCCCGTGCCGCGCTGCTGGTCGCAGCGGGAGCGGCTGCCGGGGTCGGTGCGGCCGGCTCCGCCGGCGCGGCCCCGAGTCTGCCGGCCGGCGCCCCGAACCTCGGCGGTCTGACCGCCCTGGACGGGGCGAGCGTCGGCAACACCGCCGACGCGGCGGCGCAGACCGTCACCGGGACCGTCGGCCGTACCGGTGGCGCGGCGATCGAGTCGGCGGTGCCCGCCGCCGGCCAGACCGGCGGCAAGGCCGTCAAGAAGGCGGCGCCGGTGGTGCAGCACACCGCGGGCGACGCGGCAGGCTCCGCCGGGGGGCTGCTGGGTGAGGCGGCGTCCACCGCGACCAAGGGTGGGCTGCCGACGGGTGGGCTGCCGGTGAAGGGGCTGCCGCTCGGGTAAGTGGGCCTACCGCTTGCCGGAAAGGGGTCCGGGGTTTCCCCGGGCCCCTTTCCGTTGTGTGTCGGCTGCCGGTCGGTGGGGGTCGTTCGCGCAGTTCCCCGCGCCCCTTAAGGGGCGCTACGGCTCGGGCACGTTCGAAGGGGTTTCGCGCAGTTCCTGCGCTCCTAACGGGGCGCCAGCCGCTCCACGGCCGCTCGCACGCGCTCGTCCGTCGCCGTCAGGGCCACCCTTACGAACTTCTCGCCGGCCTCGCCGTAGAAGTCGCCCGGTGCCACCAGGATGCCGCGCTCGGCCAGGTGGGCCACCGTCTGCCAGCAGGACTCGTCGCGTGTCGCCCACAGGTAGAGGCTGGCCTCGCTGTGTTCGATGCGGAAGCCGTGCGCCAGGAGGGCCTCGCGCAGGGCCGTGCGGCGGGACGCGTAGCGCTCGCGCTGTTCCTGGACGTGGGTGTCGTCGGAGAGGGCCGCGACGACCGCCGCCTGCGTCGGGGCCGAGGTCATCATGCCGCCGTGCTTGCGGATCTCCAGGAGGGGCGCGAGGACCGCCGGGTCGCCGGCCAGGAAGGCCGCGCGGTAGCCGGCGAGGTTGGAGCGCTTGGAGAGGGAGTGGACGGCCACGATGCCGTCGTAGGAGCCGCCGTTGACGTCGGGGTGCAGGACCGAGACCGGGTCGGCCTCCCAGCCCAGTTCGAGGTAGCACTCGTCGGAGAAGAGCAGGATCCCGTGGGTGCGGGCCCAGGCGACGATCTCCGTCAGTTCCTGCTGCGACAGGACCTTGCCCGTCGGGTTGGACGGGGAGTTCAGCCAGAGGAGCTTCAGGTTCGCCGGGTCGAGGTCGCGCGGGTCGTCGTAGACCTCGTACTCGGCGCGGGCGAGGCGGGCGCCGACCTCGTAGGTCGGGTACGCGAGGCGCGGGTAGGCCACCCGGTCGCCGGGACCGAGGCCCAGCTGGGTGGGGAGCCAGGCGACGAGTTCCTTGGAGCCGACGATCGGGAGGACGTGGCGGTGGGTGACGTCCCGGGCGCCGAGGCGGCGGGTGACCCAGCCCGTGATCGCGTCGCGCAGCGCCGGGGTGCCCCAGACCGTGGGGTAGCCGGGCGAGTCGGCCGCGTCGATCAGGGCCTTCTGGATCAGGTCCGGGACCGGGTCCACCGGGGTGCCGACCGACAGGTCGACGATGCCGTCCGGGTGCGCCGCTGCCGTGTTCTTGTACGGTTCCAGCTTGTCCCAGGGAAAGGTGGGCAGACGGTCGGAGACTGCGGACACGGTTACTTGCTCACTTTCTTCGGTACGACCGGTACGGCAAACGCCTCGGCCCCGTACGGCGCCGATCGGACGTGATCAGGCCGTACGGGACCGAGGCGGCACGGTGTTGCGGCGGGCCGCCGGTGCGGACTACTCGGCCTGCGGGGGCAGCGCGGCGATGAACGGGTGATCGCGCTCGATCAGGCCCAGCTTGCTGGCGCCGCCCGGGGAGCCGAGGTCGTCGAAGAACTCGACGTTGGCCTTGTAGTAGTCCTTCCACTCCTCCGGGGTGTCGTCCTCGTAGAAGATCGCCTCGACCGGGCAGACCGGCTCACAGGCTCCGCAGTCGACGCATTCGTCCGGATGGATGTACAAGGACCGCTGGCCCTCGTAGATGCAGTCGACCGGGCACTCCTCGATGCACGCCTTGTCCTTCACGTCGACACAAGGCTGCGCGATGACGTAGGTCACGCTGTCGTTCCTCCTCGATTGGGCGCTGGCGGGCCTCCGTAGGCTCCGCCGCCTGGCGCGCGGGAGCGCGGCGTCGTCGATGCCCGCCCCTAGTATCTCCGTTCCTGGGCTTGATCCGAACAGGAGGGGTGAACTGACCAGTGGAAATCTCTGCCGCAGGACGCTTCGAGGTCCGTATCACCGCTGCTGACGTGGGTAAACGGGTGTCGGTGCGCCGTTTGGCCGGAAATGGTGTCGCCGGGGAGAAGTTCACCGACACGGTGGGTGTTCTCACATCATGGGACGACGACGGCATGCTGACGATCACACGGCGGGACGGGGAAACCGTCCGGATACCGGAGTCCGCGCTGGTGGCGGGGAAGGTGGTGCCGGCCGCTCCGGCGCGCCGCCGCGGGCCCGCCGCCTCGTACGGGGAGCTCGCGCGTGTCGCCTCGCGCGGGTGGCGGCCGGTGGAGAGCGAGCGGCTCGGCGAGTGGGAGCTGCGGGCCGCCGCGGGATTCACCCGGCGGGCGAACAGCGTGCTGCCGCTCGGTGATCCCGGGCTGCCGCTGGACGCGGCGCTGGCGGCCGTACGGCGGTGGTACGGGGAACGGGGGCTGCCCGCGTACGTGCAGACCGCGACCGGCGCCGAGGGCACCCAGGAGCTGCTCTGCGCGGAGCTGGAGCGGCGTGGGTGGCTGCGCGAGGTGAGCGCCGAGCTGTGGACCGGGGGGCTGGCTCCGGTGGCGGACCGGGCGGAGGGGGCCGGGGTGCTGCTCTCCCGGGCGGCCGGTGAGGACTGGCTGGCGCGGTACCAGCGCAAGGGTGTGAGCGAGGTTGCGCTGAAGGTGCTGGGGGGCGGGGCGTCGGTGTGGTTCGCGACCGTGCCGGGGGCCGGGGGAGGCGCGCCCGCGGCGATCGGGCGGCTGGTGGTGGACGGCCGGTGGGCCGGGTTCGCCGCCGTCGAGGTGGATCCGGGGCTGCGGCGGCGCGGACTGGCCACCGAGGTCATGGCGGCGCTGGCCCGCCGGGCGCTGGCGGAGGGCGCGTCGGCGGCCTGGCTGCAGGTGGAGACGGACAACGAGGGGGCGCGGGCGCTGTACGGGCGGCTGGGCTTCACGGCGCACCACGCGTACCACCACTACCGGGCGCCGGAGGCGGACGGCTCCTGAATCCGGGAGGCGAGTGGTACCGATCATTCCGAAGGGGCACGAAACAGCTATGGCTTCCGGTCAGCCACACCCACGTCCGCCGTCGCCGGAGCGGGCCGCCGAGGTACGGCGGCGGTTCGCCGAGGAGGCGCGGTCCGAGCGGCCCGATCTGGCGGCGCTGTGCCTGCTGGCGGGCGCGGCGGCCGACGGTTCGCTGGACGAGGACGGGATCGACGCGGCGCAGATGGAACTGGACCGGCTGGCCGGGCAGCTGCCGTACCGGCCGGGCGGGCCGCACGCGTGGGCCACGGCGGCGCACCGGGTCCTAGGCGAACGGTTCGGTTTCCGGGGCACCGCCGCGGACTACCAGCGGCTGGAGTCCTCGCTGCTGCACGAGGTGCTGCGGCGTCGGCGCGGGCTGCCGATCCTGCTGTCCGTGGTGTGGCTGGAGGTCACGCGGCGGGCCGGGGCACCGGTGTACGGGGTCGCGCTGCCGGGGCACTTCGTGGTCGGGTTCGGGGCGGCCGACGAGCAGGTGCTGGCCGATCCGTTCGACGGGGGGCGGGTGCTGACCGGGTCGGACGCGGAACTGCTGGTGGTGGGGGCGGCGGGGGTGCCGCTGGAGCCGGCGATGCTGGAGCCGGCCGATCCCCTGGACGTCGTACGGCGGATCCTGAACAACGTACGGGCGTGGGCGGCGGCCCGCCCGGAGCGGTCGGACGTGGGCCTGTGGGCGGTCGATCTGTCCCTGCAGCTGCCGTCGCATCCGGCGCGACTGCGGTACGAGCGGGCGCGGTTGCTGGTGGAACGGGGCGAGTTCACGGACGGCGCCGAGGAGTTGGAGAAGTACGCGGGGCTGATCGACGTGGTCGACGAGGGGGCGGCGGAGAAGGTCCGGGGGGAGGCACGGGCAGCGCGGGCCCGGCTCAACTGAGGCGGTTTACGGGTCCATTGGCCGTAGTGGCTTCGGTGCACGGGCGGCTGCGGCCGTGTGGGGGCTGGTCGCGCAGTTCCCCGCGCCCCTAGGTGGGATGCACCGCCGGCACCGATGCGGCACCGTCCCCTTGTCCTCCCCACCTGAGATTCGCCGCGAGCCAGCGCCTACGGCCAGGCTCCTACAGCCAGCCCTTCTCCCGCGCGATCCGGACCGCTTCCGCCCTGTTCCGTACCGCCAGTTTCTGGATCGCCGTCGAGAGGTAGTTGCGCACCGTCCCCTGGGAGAGGTGCAGCGTCGCGGCGAGTTCCGCGTTGGTGGAGCCGTCGGCGGCGGCGCGGAGGACCTCGCGCTCGCGGTCGGTCAGGGGGTTGGCGCCCTCGGCGAGGGCCGCTGCCGCCAGGGTGGGGTCGATGACGCGTTCGCCGGCGAGGACCTTGCGGACGGCCTCGGCGAGCTGGGCGGCGGGGGCGTCCTTGACGAGGAACGCGTCGGCGCCCGCCTCCATGGCGCTGCGGAGGTAGCCGGGGCGGCCGAAGGTGGTGAGGACGACCAGTTTCACCGCCGGCAGCGCCTTGTTGAGCTGGGCCGCCGCCTCGATGCCCGTACAGCCCGGCATCTCGATGTCGAGCAGGGCGACGTCGATGTCGTGCTGCCGGGCCGTGGGCAGCACCTCGTCGCCGCGGGCGACCTGGGCCACGACCTCGATGTCGTCCTCCAGGCCCAGCAGGGCGGCCAGCGCCTCGCGGACCATCGACTGGTCCTCGGCGAGGAGGACCTTGATCGTGCTGCTCATGCCCCGGATCCTACGGCCATGCCGGAGCCCAGCGGGACCCGGGCGACCAGCCGGAACCCGCGCTTGAGGCGGCCTGCCTCCAGGGTGCCGCCCGCCTTCTCCAGGCGCTCGGTGAGCCCGGTGAGCCCGTTGCCCGGGCCCTTGCCCGAACCGCCCGAACCGTTGTCCTCGACGGCGAGTTCGAGGACCGGGCCGTCCAGGGTCTGGCGGCGCAGCAGCTCCACCGTGCAGGCGCTCGCACCGCTGTGCCGTACGACGTTGGTGATGGCCTCCCGCAGCGCCCACGCGAGGGCCGCCTCGCCCTCGTCGGGCACGCCGGCCAGGTCGGGGTCGGCCGGGATCTCGGCGGTGACGGCGGCGGCGGTCAGGGCGACCTGGGCGCCCGCCAGTTCCGCGGCGAGCCGGGGCCGCCGGTAGCCGGTGACCGCCTCGCGGACGTCCACCAGGGCCTGGCGGCTGACCTGTTCGATGTCGGAGACCTGCTGGGCCGCCTTGTCGGGGTGGTCGGGGAGCATCCGGCCGGCCAGCTCGCTCTTCAGGGTGATCAGGGAGAGGGAGTGGCCCAGCAGGTCGTGGAGGTCGCGGGCGAGGCGCAACCGCTCCTCGTTGGCGGCCAGTTGAGCGACGGTGGCGCGGGCCTTGCGCAACTCGATGGTGGTGGCGACCAGTTGCCGGACGCCGGTCATGGAAAAGCCGACCAGCAGCACCACCAGGAACAGGCCCCACGCCTCGTCCATGTCGTGGACGTACCAGCCCGCCAGCACCATGGCGGCGGTGGTCAGCGGGATCGTCCAGTAGGCGATCCGCAGCGGGAAGGTCACTCCGCACATCACGGAGACGTACACGAACAGGCCGAACCAGGAGCCGCCGAGGCTGAAGGCCAGGGTGACCGCGAGCGCCCCCTCCACGACGATCGCGGCGGTGACGATCCAGCCGCGGAAGGGCCGGCCCATGGAGCGGAAGACGATGGCCAGGTAGATCCCGACGAAGGCCGTCAGGCCCGCCCAGCCGGCCGCCGTGACCGCGGTGGTGTGGTGGCCGGAGGCCAGGTCCTGTGCCGGGGAGGCCAGGAAGACCAGGTAGGGCAGGACCCACACCAGCTTGCGCATCGCCTCGCTCCGGGTGCGCGGCGGCTGGCCGATCCGCACCAGCCGGTCCGCCCGGGCCTCGTCCTCGGACCGCAGGTCTTCCGTCATCGCGCTCACGCCTTCAGCGTGTCCTTCCGGTACAGCCAGGCCGCGCCGCCGACGAAGAGGGCGAAGAAGACGACGAGGATGGCGATGTCCTGGGCGTGCGGGGCCTGGCTCTGCTCGATGGCCCGTCCCAGTGCAGCGTACGCGTGCGTGGGCAGCCACTTCGCGATGTCCTGGAGCCAGGTCGGGAAGGAGGAGGACGGCCACCACAGGCCGCCGAGGATCGACAGGCCGAAGTAGGTGATCATCGTGATCGGGCGGACCGCGTCACCGCTCGCGAGATACCCGATGGCGACGCCGAGCGCGGCGAAGACCAGGCTGCCGGCCCAGATCGCGCCGGTGAGCGCGAACCACTGCCAGGCGTCGAGGCGTACGTGCTTCACCGAGGCGGCGACCAGGAAGACGACCACGATGGACGGCAGGCTCACCACGGCCGCGCTGGCGGTCTTGGCGAGGACGTAGCCGCGGCCGGGCAGCGTGGTCAGCCGCAGCTGCCGCACCCAGCCGCTTTCGCGCTCCTTGGCGATGCGCTCGCTGTTGCCCATCAGGACGGCGGTCAGGGCGCCGAAGGAGGCCATGGAGACCATGACGTAGGCGGCGACGGACAGGCCGGAGTTGTCGACGGTGTCGCCAGTACCCCCCTGGCTCGCGACCAGCAGGAAGATGATCGAGGGGTAGATCACGGAGAAGAACAGGAACTTGCGGTTGCGCAGGGCGCGGGCGAGTTCCAGCTTGATCAGGGCGTTCACGACTGCGTGGCCTCCTTGGCCTCTTCGGCCTCCGTGATGGCGACGAAGGCCTGCTCCAGGCCGAGCCCGGCGACTTCGAGGTTGCGGGGGTAGACGCCGAGGCCGTACAGGGCGTGGACGGTGGCGTCGGCGTCGGACGACTGCATGCGGACCGTCTGGCCGCTCACGTCGACGGCGGTGAGGAAGGGCAGCGCCCGCAGCGGGGCCTCGTCGATCTCGCCCTCCAGGTCGAAGGAGATCCGCCGGGCGCCCGCCTTCGCCTTGATCTCGGCGGCTGTGCCGTCGGCCAGCAGCCGTCCCCGGTGCAGCACCAGCACCCGGTCGGCGATGGCGTCGGCCTCTTCGAGGTAGTGGGTGGCGAACAGCACGGTACGGCCCTGGTCGGCCTGTTCGCGCATGGTGGCCCAGAACGCCTGGCGGGCGGAGACGTCCATGCCGGTGGTCGGCTCGTCCAGGACGATCAGGTCGCTGTCGCCGGCGGTCGCCAGGGCGAAGCGGACGCGCTGGGACTGACCGCCGGAGAGTTTGTTGACCTTGCGGTCGGCGATCTGCGAGATGCCCGCACGGGCGAGGACGTCGGTGACCTTGTAGGGCTTGGGGTGCAGCTGGCAGGCGAGCCTGACGAGTTCGGCGACCGTCACCTCGTCCATCAGGCCGCCGCTCTGCAGCATCGCGCCCACGCGCCCGGCGACGATGGCCTCCCGGGGGCTCAGGCCGAAGACGCTGACCTTGCCGGCGTCGGCCTGCTTGAGGCCGAGCAGCAGGTCGAGCGTGGTGGACTTGCCCGCGCCGTTCGGCCCGAGCAGGGCCACGGTCTCCCCCGGGTGCAGCCGCAACGAGAGCCCGTCGACGGCCCGCACGTTCCCGTAGGTCTTGCTCACTTGGTCGAACCCGACCACCACCGGGGTCCCGGTGGTGGTCGTCGCCGCTGTCGTTGTCATGCCTCCATGCTGGCGGCGAGCCGGTGACCGGGGGCAGTGCCGGGTGTCCGGAGAGCCGCATGACAGATGTCATGGGCAGGGCGTGACAGGACGAGAGGGGGCGCCCGGTGAGTACCGGGCGCCCCCTCTCGTCGTTGTTCGACTAGCTCGGGTTCGTCTGGATGACGCCCACCCGGTTCGTCTTGCTCAGCAGGGCCTGGCGCAGGGCGACGTATACGTCCTGCGGGGTGACGGCCGTCTTCTCACCGGTGGCACGGGTGATCTTGACGCCGTCGAAGGCATTGCCGTAGAGGTTCTTGAGGGCGTTCAGATCGGGGCTGTCCACGAGCTTGCCCTCGACCGCCTTGACCCGGAGGAACTTCCACAGGGAGTTCTGCGGGCTCATCGGCACGGATACACCGCTTTGCGTCTTGACGGTGACCAGCCCCGACATGGCCGGCTCCGCGAACGCCTTCATCTCGCGGTCGACCTCGGCGTTGGTGACCGTCGGCTGCTGCGTGGTCGTCTGTACGGTCACCGCGGAGGTGGTGCCGGTCTCGACCATCTGCTCGTACGCCTGCTCGACCGCCTTCGTGGAGGCGGCCGCGTCGATGCCCTTGCCCGCCTTGCCGTAGACCGCGACGGCCTTGCCGGAGGTGAACTTGATCGTGCCCTCGGTGACCGAGCCGGAGCTGCCGCCGAGGTCCTTGAGGGCGGCCTGGAGCTTCTCCTCGTCGACCGGCATGACGGGGTCGACGACCCGCTTCTGGCCGAACAGCGAGCCGATCACGGAGACCGGGTTGTAGTCGCTCTTGGCGGCCGCCTCGACGGTGTTCTGGATGTCGAACTGGAGGCCCGCCTGGTCCGGCGGGAGCGAGACGGTCTTGCCGTCGACGGACAGCTTCAGCGGCTGGTTCACCCGCTTGCCGAACACGTCGTCGAGCTTCTTGACGGCGTCGTCGCGGGTGCCGCCGCCGATGTCGACGCCGAGCACGGTGGTGCCCTTGGGCACGTCGGAGTGGTTCATGAGCAACCCGGCGCCGTAGAGGCCCACGCCGGCCACCACCACGACACCACCGAGCAGCGGCAGCTTGCCGCGCTTCTTCTTGGCCTTCGCCTTGCCCTTGCTCTTCGCCTCGGCCGGGGGCGGCGAGACCGGCTCGGGCAGCTTCGGGGGCGTGTGCGGCAGCGGCCCCGTGCCGGGGGCGCCCGGCGCGAAGGGGGAGTCGGCGCCCGGCGGCACGACCGGGATGCCGCTGGTGACGGTGTGTCCGGAGACGTTGCCCGCCGGGGTGCCGTAGCCGGGCGTGCCCGGTTCGGGGGCGGGCTTCTGCGGGGTGAGGATCGCGGTGTCGTCGCTCAGACCACCGCCGGGGACGGCGAGTCCGGGACCGGCGGGGGCGGTGCGCGCGCCGGGCCGGGCCTGGGCGCTGCGGGCGCGCGGCCCGCCGGGGCCCGCGGGACCGCTGCCGGGGCCCGCGGGGCCGCTCGGGCCGCCGAAGGGTTCGCCGCCGTTGACCGGCGGGACGAACGGGCCGTCGCCGGTGACCGGGCCGCCGGTGGGGCCCGCCGGGCCCTGCGGGCCGCCGAGACCGCCGGGACCGCCCGGCCCGCTGAAGCCGCTGGGGCCACCGGGACCGGCCGGGCCGCCGCCGGGCACGCCGGGGCCGCCCTGGGTGCCGTTCTGGCCGCCGTTGTCGGAGAAGTACGGCAGGTCGTCGCGGCGGGCGTCACCGCCCGGCGCGCCGCCCCGGGAGCCGCCGAGCGGGCCCGCGGCGAGTGCCTCGGTCACGTCGAAGGAGCCGGTGCCGCCGCCGTGGCCGGGGGCCACCGGGCCGCCGGTCGCGCCCGCGGGCAGCCCCGCGCCGTTGGTCCCGCCGGGCCGGGACGCGCCCGGCACGCTCATGGAGCCGACGACACCGCCGGGGCGGCCGCCGTTCGCGGCGCCGGAGCGGGGGGCGCCGCCCTCGTTCGGACGCGCCGCACCCGGAGCGTTCGGCGAGGCGGCGGGGGAACCGCCGGGTGCACCCGCCCCGTTGGTGGCGCCGGCGCGCTGTCCGCCCTTGGCGGGGCCGGACTTGCGTGGCGCAAACCAGTCGGTGGTGGGCGCGGGCGCCGGTTCGGCGGCGGGCGGCTCGGCGTTGCCGGTGGGTGTGGCGGCACCCGCCGGGCGCGCGTGCGTGCCCGTCTCCTCGCCCGTGCCGCTCGGGCCGCCCGCGACGGCCGTGCCGCCCTCGACGTCCGCGACAGGGGTACGGACGACCACGGGCGGAATCGGCCGGGAACCGGGAATGTTGATCCGGATCCGGGTCGTCAGCGTGGTCTCGGTCTTGCGCTCCTCCGGCCGCGCGGCCGAACGGGCCGCGTCCGTACCGTCGTCGGAAGCCATGGGGGTCCCGTACGGCGGCGTGCCCGAGGGGTATGCGGATCCACCGCGCCCGTCGGGCCCGGAGGACGGAGTGTCAGTTTCACGACTCAAGGCAGGTTCTCCCGGTTGGCTCCACCGCCCGTGACGACCTCGCTGGGACGGCTCGGCGGCGCGCACCACCATACTGGCCACTTCTGACGCTTATCCCATGACCGCTGGGGAAACCCACACCGGACTCGCACGGGCGCCCCACGGCGAAGTGGTACGTCACTTGCCAAGTCGGGCGCCGCCCGCTCCGGGTTGCCGCCCCAAACCCATTGTGGCGCAGATCACAGCCAGCGCCATGCCGCCGAGCAGGAAGAGGTACGAGCCGCCTCCCGCGCCGAACAGGAAGTCCCCCTCCGGCCTGCTGGCGGTGAGGAAGATGACGGCGACGACCCAGCCGAACGCGGGTGCGACGGCTCCGGATCGGCTCGCCAGGGCCCGGGCCCCGCCGAGGAAGAGTCCCGCGGCGCCGGCCAGGGCCAGCAGCAGCCCGCCCGGGAACCAGCCGGCCTGGACGAGGGTGCCCGCGGCGCCGACCACGGCCCCGAGCACGACCAGCCCGACGAGGGCCGCGACCCGTCCGGCCGAGGGCGCCCGCAGGGGTTGCGCCAGCATCGAACCGCGTCCGTCGGAACTCATGACGCCTCCCCGAGGCCGGCGAAGAGATCGGTCTCGCGCGCCGCGCCCGGCTCCCCGCCCACCAACTCGTAGAACTCCGTGGTGAACAAGGGCTGGGCCAGCTCGTTGGAGAGCGCGAAGTAGCGGGCGCCGTGCGGTGCCACCTCGATCTGGGTGGCGTGGGCGGCCATCGCGGCGGCCTTGGCGTCGGCGTACGCGGTGCCGTCGATCTCGGTGGTGACCCGGCGGTCGTCGACCACGCCCGGTACGTCGTCGACGGCGGCCGACTTGGCGAAGGGCAGCCCCGGCAGGTCGCCCTGGAGCCTGGCGAACGCGGCGTCGGCGACCGTGCGCGGGACGCGGTTCCAGTAGACCTTGGGGATGCGGTGGCCGGCCTCGGCGGCCAGCGCGACGGCTCTCATGGCGACGCGATGGGCCTGGATGTGGTCCGGGTGGCCGTACCCGCCGTTGTCGTCGTAGGTGACGAGGACCTGGGGGCGGGTCTCCAGGACGATCTCGGCCAGGTGTCCGGCGGCCTCGTCGACGTCGGCCTGCCAGAAGCAGCCGGGCACGTCGTTGTCGGGCACGCCCATCATTCCGGAGTCGCGGTAGCGGCCGGGTCCGCCGAGCAGCCGGACGTCGGTCACGCCGACCTCGCGCATGGCCGCGGTCAGCTCGCCGAGCCGGTACTCGCCCAGCGCGGGGCCGGTGAGATGCCGCAGCCCGGGCGGGATGACCTCGCCGCCCTCGCCCAGGGTGCAGGTGACCAGCGTCACATGGGCGCCCTGGGCCGCGTAGCGGGCCATGGTGGCGCCGTTGTTGATCGACTCGTCGTCCGGATGCGCGTGCACGAGCAACAGACGCCGGGTGGGCAGTTCCGTCATGTGCCCACCCTACGAAACGGCACCGACAGTGCCGCGCAGCCCGGGTCGACCGGTGCGAAAAGTGACCGGGGTCAGAACTTGATGCTGCCGATCATGCTGGCGACGTTCGTCGTCAGATCGCTGATCGTCGGTGCGACGGTCGAGGAGGCGAGATAGAAACCGAGCAGCATGCACACCACGGCATGACCGCCCTTCAGACCCGACTTCTTGATCAACAAGAAGACGATGATCGCCAGCAGCACCACCGCCGAAATCGAGAGTGCCACGGCGGCTCACCTCCAAAGATCCCAGGGATGCGGGGGGTTCGGACTATGGGGGTTGTAGATCACGTTGTGGATCGGTACAGCAATTCCATGCGCACGCCAGCAGGTTCATACCCACTCAGCGGTAGTGATCATAACTATGCGTGCTCGCGCATCGCTCGGCGCACGGCCGCACAAGGGGGCGCATGGCCAATATGGTCGGGGGATGACGACCGAGGCTGTCTCATTCCCCCGCCGGCACGCCCGCACCCAGCGTTTCACGCTCGGCGCGCCGCGCGCGTTCACCGTGGCCCCCGACGGCTCCCGCGTGGCGTTTCTGCGCTCCGGCTCCGGCACCGACCGCGCCAACTCCCTCTGGATCCTTGACGTACCGAGTGGCGAGGAGCGCCTCGCGGCGGACCCGCGCACCCTGCTCGGCGGTGCCGAGGAGCACCTCTCGCCGCAGGAGCGGGCCCGTCGCGAACGCAGCCGGGAGGGCGGTGCCGGCATCGTCGGCTACGCCACCGACGCGGCCCTGGAGTTGGCGTCTTTCGCCTTGTCAGGACGGCTTTTCACGGCCGAGCTCAGGGCCGGTACGGCACGCGAACTCGCGGTCCCGGGGCCGGTGATCGACCCGCGCCCGTCCCCCGACGGCCGTCATGTCGCCTACGTCGCGGCGGGCGCCCTGCGCGTCGTCGGCGCCGAGGGAGAGGGCGACCGGGCGCTCGCCGAGCCGGAGTCGCAACAGGTCACCTACGGATTGGCCGAGTTCATCGCGGCCGAGGAGATGGGGCGTGCGCGCGGCTTCTGGTGGTCGCCGCGGTCCGACCGGCTGCTCGTGGCGCGCGTGGACGACACGCCGGTGCAGCGGTGGTGGATCGCAGACCCCGCCCACCCGGCGCGTGAGCCACATCATGTCGCCTATCCGGCGGCGGGCACCGAGAACGCCGACGTACGCCTGTTCGTCCACGGCCTCGACGGGGCGCGCACGGAGATCTCCTGGGACCGGGCGCGCTATCCGTACGTGGCGCATGTGCACTGGTCAGAGGCGGGTGCCCCACTGCTGCTCGTACAGGCGCGCGACCAGCGCAGCCAGCTGTTCCTGGCCGTGGAACCGGAGTCGGGGGCGACCCGGATGGTGCACGCCGACGAAGATCCAACATGGCTTGAACTGTTCGCCGGTACGCCCTGCTGGAGCCCCTCCGGACAGCTGGTCCGGATCGCCGACGAGGGTGGCGCCCGAGTGCTCGCGGTGGGTGAACGCCCGCTCACGGGGCCCCAGTTGCACATCCGTGCGGTTCTCGACGTGACCGCCGACGACGTGCTGGTCTCCGCGTCCGCCGGCGAGGAGGCCGAGTCCCCCGAGATCGGCGAGGTACACGTCTACCGGGTGAACGAGCTCGGCGTGGAGCGCGTGTCGCAGGAACCCGGCGTGCACACGGCCGTCCGCGCCGGGGGCGTGACCGTACTGGTCTCCGCCACCTTGGACACCCCGGGCGCCCGCGTCCAGGTGCTGCGTGACGGAAAACACCTGGCGACTGTCACGTCATACGCCGAAGACCCTGGTTTGTCCCCGCGCGTAACGCTCACCGAGGGGGGCGCACGCCGAATTCCGTGCGCCGTGCTTATGCCACGGGACTACCACGGGGACACTCCCCTTCCGGTTCTCCTGGACCCGTACGGGGGCCCGCACGGCCAGCGGGTGGTCGCCGCGCACAACGCCCACCTGACCTCCCAGTGGTTCGCCGACCAGGGCTTCGCGGTGGTCGTCGCCGACGGCCGCGGCACCCCGGGCCGCTCCCCCGCCTGGGAGAAGTCCATCAAGGACGACGTCGCGGCGACCGTCCTGCAGGACCAGGTCGACGCACTCCAGGCGCTCGCCGCCGACTTCCCCCTCGACCTGACCAGGGTGGCGATCCGCGGCTGGTCCTTCGGCGGCTACCTCGCCGCCCTCGCGGCCCTGCGCCGCCCGGACGTCTTCCACGCCGCGGTGGTCGGCGCCCCGGTGACCGACCTGCGCCTGTACGACACCCACTACCAGGAGCGCTACCTCGGCCACCCCGGCGAACAGCCGGAGGTCTACCGCCGCAACTCGGTGATCGACGACACCGGCCTGGTCGACGCCGCCGAACCGCACCGCCCGATGATGATCATCCACGGCCTGGCCGACGACAACGTGGTCGTGGCCCACTCCCTGCGCCTGTCCAGCGCCCTGCTGTCCGCGGGCCGCCCGCACGAGGTCCTGCCCCTGTCGGGCGTGACCCACATGACCCCGCAGGAACAGGTGGCGGAGAACCTGCTGCTGCTCCAGCTGGACTTCCTCCGGCGCGCACTCGGACTGGGCTGAGCAGCAGCACTCCACAGAGCACCGCAACCAATAATCGAGGAACCCCGACGAAGCACCTGCCAGGTCCGCGAGAGCGGCGCCGGTTCAGGCGCAAAAAGGGGCAACGGGCCGGAGCGACATGGCGCGCTCCGGCCCGTTTACGGCACCCGCACGGCCGTACGCTGAAAAGAGTGCCGCGTCCGTATATCGAGACCGGGTCGGCGAAGTTGCTTGCGTGTTAACGCGATTGATGCACATACGCCCCGTTACGCACCCGGGTTTCCAAGATCGTCCGGCGGCACGACCTGCTTCTCCTCCGCGAAGTGGCAGGCGGAGTCATGGGCCGCCGGCCCCGCCGCGAGCCGGAAGGCGGCGGGCACCGCGAGCAACGGCACCTCCACCGCGCACCGCTCCGCGGCCTTCCAGCACCTCGTGCGGAACCGGCATCCCGACGGGATGTTCGTCGGCGACGGCACGTCCCCGCTCAGAATGATCCGCTCCCGGTGCTCCCGCGCCTCCGGGTCCGGCACCGGCACCGCCGAGAGCAGGGCCTGGGTGTAGGGGTGGGTCGGGTGGTCGTAGATCTCCTCGTCCTTGCCGATCTCCACGATCCGCCCGAGGTACATGACCCCGACCCGGTCCGAGATGTGCCGCACGATCGACAGGTCGTGGGCGATGAAGACGTACGACAGGTCGAAGTCGTTCTGGAGCCGGTCCAGCAGGTTGATCACCTGGGCCTGCACGGAGACGTCGAGCGCGGACACCGGTTCGTCGGCGACGATCACCTCGGGGCGCAGCGCGAGCCCGCGCGCGATGCCGATGCGCTGCCGCTGGCCGCCGGAGAACTGGTGCGGATAGCGGTTGATGTACTCGGGGTTGAGCCCCACGACGTCCAGCAGTTCCTGGACCCGTGTGCGCCGGTCGCCCTTGGGGGCCGCCTCCGGGTGGATCTCGTACGGCTCCCCGATGATGTCGCCGACGGTCATCCTGGGGTTGAGGGAGGTGTACGGGTCCTGGAAGACCATCTGGATGTTGCGGCGGACGGCCTTCAGTGCCCGTCCGCTCAACCTGGTGATGTCGTCGCCCTTGTACTTGATCAACCCCGCCGTCGGCCGCTCAAGGTTGACGAGCATCTTGGCGACCGTCGACTTGCCGCAGCCGGACTCACCGACGATGCCGAGCGTCTCTCCTTTGTTGAGTACGAAGTCGACGCCGTCAACGGCCTTGACGGCACCGATCTGTTTCTTGATCAAGATGCCCTGGGTCAAGGGGTAGTGCTTGACCAGTCCACTCACTTCCAGGATCGGCTCAACCGCCCGCTCAACCATTGAGGCACTCCCTCCAGAAGTGACAGGCGCTGCCCCGGTGTTGATCCACCTGGTACAGCGGCGGCTCGTCGGTGCGGCACACGTCCTGGGCCATCGGGCAGCGCGGGTTGAAGGCGCACCCCGGAGGGATGTCCATCAGGTTGGGCGGCAGGCCCTTGATGGCGTAGAGCTCCTGGCCCTTCTGGTCGAGGCGCGGGACGGAGTCGAGCAGTCCGCGCGTGTAGGGGTGGGCCGGTGCCTTGTAGATGTCGTGCACGGGCGCCGACTCGACGATCCGCCCCGCGTACATCACGGCGATCCGGTCCGCGACGTCGGCGACCACGCCCAGGTCGTGCGTGATCAGGATCAGCCCCATCCGGTACTCGCGCTGCAACTCCGCGAGCAGGTCCATGACCTGGGCCTGGACGGTCACGTCGAGGGCCGTGGTCGGTTCGTCGGCGATGATGAGCGCCGGCTCCAGGGCCAGCGCCATGGCGATCATGATGCGCTGGCGCATGCCACCGGAGAACTGGTGCGGATAGTCCCGCACCCGCTGGGCGGCGGCCGGGATCCGCACCCGGTCCATCAGCTCGACGGCCCTGGCCCGCGCGTCCTTCCGGGACATCCCCCGGTGCACGACGAACATCTCGCCGAGCTGGTCGCCGACGCTCAGCACCGGGTTGAGCGCCGACAGCGCGTCCTGGAAGATCATCGCCATCTCGGCGCCCCGGACCTTCCGCCTCTCCTCTTCCTTCAGCCTCAGCAGGTCGCGGCCCCGGAAGAGGATCTCGCCGCCGCCGATCCGCCCGGGCGGCACGTCCAGGATCCCCATCACGGCCTGGGCGGTCACCGACTTCCCGGACCCGGACTCGCCCAGCACGGCCAGCGTCTCCCCCTCGTCGACGGCGTACGAGACGCCGTTGACCGCCTTCGCGACCCCGTCCCGAGTCCGGAACTCCACGTGCAGGTCACGCACTTCGAGCAGCACGGCGACGCTCACCTCAGCTTCGGGTCGAGGGCGTCGCGCACCGCGTCGCCGAGCATGATGAAGGCCAGGACGGTGAGGGCGAGGGCCCCGGAGGGCCACAGCAGCGCGTGCGGGGCGTTGCGGATGTAGGGCGAGGCGGCGGAGATGTCGATGCCCCAGGAGACGCTGGGCGGTTTCAGCCCGACGCCGAGGTAGGACAGGGTCGCCTCCAGGGCGATGTAGGTGCCGAGCGCGATGGTCGCGACGACGATCACGGGGGCCACCGCGTTGGGTGCGATGTGCCGCAGCATGATGCGGGAGTTGGAGGCGCCGAGGGCGCGGGCGGCCTGGACGTAGTCGTTCTGTTTGACGGTGATCACCGAGCCGCGGGCGATCCGGGAGATCTGCGGCCAGCCGAGCAGCACCATGAACCCGATCACCGGCCAGACCGTGTTGCTCGTCACCACGGAGAGGAGGACGAGACCGCCGAGGACGACCGGGATCGCGAAGAAGACGTCGGTGATCCGGGACAGCACCGAGTCCCAGACGCCGCCGAAGAACCCGGCGAGCCCGCCGAGCACCGACCCGAACAGCGCGACCCCGAGCGTGGCGCAGACGCCCACCGTGACGGACGTGCGGGCGCCGTACACGGTCCGCGTGTAGACGTTGCAGCCCTGCCCGTCGTAGCCGAAGGGGGCGCCCGGCCGGGAGCCCTCCTGGGCCAGGGCGAGGTCGCACTTGAGGGGGGAGCCGGAGGCGATCAGGGACGGCCACAGGGAGATGACGACGAGGAAGAGGATGACGAGGGCGGAGACGATGAAGACCGGGTTGCGCCGCAGGTCCCGCCACGCGTCGGACCACAGGGAGCGGGGCTTGGCGGCCGGGCCGGTGCCGAGCGGGCCGCCCGGTGTCCGCTCCAGCGTCTGCGCCTCGCTCGTCGCGAGGTCCATCGCCCCGCCCATGCCCGTCCCGGCGATGGCCCGGTCCTGCTCGAACGGCTGCTCAGGCATAGCGGATCCTCGGGTCGAGCACGGCGTAGAGCAGGTCCACCAGGAGGTTCGCCACCAGGAACACCAGGACCAGCACGGTCACGAACCCGACCACCGTCTGGGTGTTCTGCCGCAGGATGCCCTGGTAGAGCTGGTAGCCGACGCCGTGGATGTTGAAGATCCGCTCGGTGACGATCGCGCCGCCCATCAGCGCGCCGATGTCGGTGCCGATGAAGGTGACGACGGGGATGAGCGAGTTGCGCAACAGGTGCCTGGTGACGACCCGGCGGCGGGGCAGCCCTTTGGCGACGGCCGTACGGACGTAATCGCTCCGCTTGTTCTCGGCGATCGAGGTGCGGGTCAGCCGGGTGACATAGGCGAGCGACACGGAGGCGAGCACCAGCCCCGGCACGATCAGCTCGCCGAAGGCGGCATCCGGGGAGACGGAGGGTTTGATCCAGCCCCACTCCACGCCCAGCAGCAGCTGGAGCAGCAGACCGGTGACGAAGGTCGGTACGGAGATGACGACCAGGGTGGCCAGCAGCACTCCGGTGTCGACGGGGCGCCCGCGCCGCAGTCCGGTGACCACGCCCAGCGTGATGCCGATGACGATCTCGAGGACGATGGCCACGATCGTCAGCCGGATGGTGACGGGGAACGCGGTGGACATCAGCTCGGTGACCGGCTGCCCGTTGAACGCCGTACCGAAGTCGCCGGTGAAGACGTTCCCCATGTAGGTGAGGTATTGCTGCCACACCGGCTTGTCGAGTCCGAACTCCTTCTTCAGCTGGGCGGCGGTCGCCGGGTCGCAGGCCCGCTCGCCGCACAGCCCGGCGATCGGGTCACCCATGACGTTGACCATGAGGAAGATCAGCAGCGTGGCCCCGACGAACACCGGGATCATCTGGAGCAGCCGCCGGACGACGTAGCGTCCCATGCCGGTTCAGCTGACCTTGATCTCGTTGTAGACGGGGACGCTGAACGGGTTGAGGGCCACATTCGACAGCCGCTCGGAGTAGCCGGCGCTGCCGTTCTGGTACCAGAGCGGAATGGCGGCCATGTTGTCGCGGACGACACCTTCTGCCTGCTGGAAGGTGGACACGGCCTTGGCGGTGTCGGTCTGGGCGTTCGCCTGGTCGACGAGCTTGTCGAAGTCCTTGTTGGACCACTTGCCGTCGTTGGAGGAGGCGTTGGTGTAGTAGAGCGGCTGGAGGAAGTTCTGGATGAGCGGGTAGTCCATCTGCCAGCCCGCGCGGAACGGCCCGGTCATCTTGTGCTGGCCGATCTGGTTCCGGAAGTCGGCGAACGTGCCGATCGGATTGCCGACGCACGCCTTGTCGTTGCCCAGTGCGTTGTTGATGGAGTTGCACACGGCGTCCACCCACATCCTGTGCGAGCCGGTGTCGGCGTTGTACGTGATCTTGAGCTGGCCGCCGGGCAGTCCCCCGCCCTCCTGGATGAGCTTCTTGGCCTGGGCCGGGTCGTAGTCGCAGGCGCTCCCGCACAGCCCTTCCTTGAAGCCGCCGGCCGCGCCGAGCACGGGCGAGGTCCAGTCGGTGGCCGGGGTGCGGGTGTTCTGGAAGATGGTGTCGGTGATCTGCTTCCGGTTGATGGCCATGGAGATGCCGGTGCGGACCTTCTCCGCTCCGCTCTTGCTCCAGGCGCTGTCGTAGTAGGGGAAGGCGAGCGTCTGGATGATGCCGGCCGGAGTGTTGATGTAGCGGTCGCCGAGATCGTTCTTGACGTTCTTCAGCTGCGACGCGGGAACGTCGTCGACGAGGTCCAGGTTGCCGGCGATGAGGTCGGTGTAGGCGGTGTCGCTGTCCGTGTAGACCTTGAGGGTCACTCCGCCGTTCTGCGCCTTGTCGGCGCCGGGATAGCCGTCCCACTTCTTCAGGGACATCTGCGAGCCCTTGGTGTAGGACTCGATGCGGTACGGCCCGTCGCCGACCGGTTGGGCCAGCCAGCCGGCGTGGTCGGTGAAGAAGGTCTGCGGCAGCGGGGCGAAGGCCGCGTAGCCGAGGGTGTCGGGGAAGCTGGAGAACTTCTGGTTGAGCGCGACGGTGAAGGTCCTGTCGTCGACGACCTTCAGTCCGGAGAGCGTGTCGGCGCTCTGTGAGCCGCCGGCCGGGTGGACCTTGTCGTAGCCCTGGATGTAGCCGAAGAAGTAGGCGTTCTTCTGGTTGTTCTTGAGGCTCGCTCCGTAGTTCCAGGCGTCGACGAACGACTTGGCGGTCACCTTCTCGCCGTTGCTGAAGGTCCAGCCGTCCTTGAGCGTGATCGTGTAGTTCTGCGAGTCGCTCGTGTCGATCTTCTGGGCCAGCATGTCCGTCGCCTTGCCGGTCTTCGGGTCGTACTTCTTCAGGCCCCGGAAGATCATGTCCAGGACCTTGCCGCCCTGGACCTCGTTGGTGTTGGACGGCTCCAGGGGGTTCTGCGGGTCGCCCCAGGAGGAGCTGAGCACGCCGCTCTCGCCTCCGCCGCCCCCGCTGCCGCCGCCGCCCCCGCAGGCCGTGGCGGCGAGCGCCACCACGACCGCGCAGGCCGCCCCTCGGGCGTGCGTGGCTCCGCGCATGGAGTGCCTCCTCAGGATTGCCGATCCTTCAACGCACAATATCGGGCGATATGGAGCAAGGCGCACATTTGGTACATCCATTTGCAGCACATCCCGTGCGGGAGCGGCGCCGTCGGCTTCAGTGCTCCACCAGCCCCTCTTCACCGGTCTGGACCAATATCGGTCGGATCGAACATCGACTCGTCTTTTCCGCAGGCCACGCCCGCTCCACGCGCCGTTGACGCACCTAGAGCGCCGCTGATAGACACACTCATCGCCCAACTGGCGTCACCAGGCGAGAACACGGCCCTGAAGTCCGAAACCCTGTGCGAGTGATGACGCGAGGTCACGATTCATGAGCCCACAAGCCAGGTACAGTGCAAGGCGTTCGCACCCGAGAAGATCCCGCCCCCGTGTGCCCCGGCTCGTGGCTGCCGCCGGCGCCGTCGCCCTGACCTTGTCGGCGGGCCTCGCGACCCCGCTCAACCCGGCGCCGCAACAGGCGCAAGCCGCTCAGGACGGCAAGGTGCTCACCGTCGCGGTCGCCCAGAGCGTCGACTCGCTGAGCCCTTTCCTGGCGGTGCGTCTGGTCAGCACCAGCATCCTGCGGCTGACGTACGAGTACCTCACCGACTACGACCCCGGTGACGCGCACCCGGTCCCGGGCCTCGCCACCAACTGGAAGCCGTCCGCCGACAAACTCACCTGGACCTATACGATCCGGTCGGACGCCACGTGGTCGGACGGGCAGAAGGTGACGGCCGAGGACGCGGCGTGGACCTTCAACAAGCTGATGACGGACGAGGCGGCCGCCACCGCGAACGGCAGCTTCGTCGCCAACTTCCGCGAGGTGACGGCCCCGAGCGCCACCCGGCTGGTCATCCGGCTGAAGAAGCCGCAGGCGACGATGACCGCCCTGGACGTGCCGATCGTGCCCGAGCACATTTGGAAGGACGTCACGGACTTCTCGAAGTTCAACAACGACAGGACCTTCCCCGTCGTCGGCGACGGGCCGTTCGTCCTCGCCGACTTCAAGGCGGACAGCTATGTGCGGCTGAAGGCCAACAAGAGTTTCTGGCGCGGGGCGCCGAAGTTCGACGAGCTGGTCTTCAAGTACTACAAGGACCAGGACGCCGCCGTGGCCGCCCTGCGCAAGGGCGAGGTCTCCTTCGTCGCGGGCCAGCCGGCCCTGACACCGGCTCAGGCGGCCTCCCTCGAGGATCAGAAGAACATCCACGTCAACGACGGCCCTGGCCGCCGCTTCTACGCCCTTGCCACCAACCCGGGCGCCCGGGCGAGGAACGGGCGGAAGTTCGGCGACGGCGACCCGTCCCTGCTCGACGAGCGGGTGCGGCGCGCGCTGTTCATGGCGGTCGACCGGAAGACCCTCATCGACAAGGTCTTCCAGGGCCAGGCGGTCGAGGGCCAGGGCTACATCCCGCCACGCTTCTCGACGTTCTTCTGGAAACCGTCCGCGAGCCAGGAGCTCACCTACGACCCCGTCGAGGCAGGACGGCTACTCGACCAGGCCGGCTACCGGAAGAACGGCGACGGCAAGCGGGTCGGCAAGGACGGCAAGCCGCTGAACTACCGAGTCCTGTGCCACGCCACCGACCCGAACGACAAGGCCGTGGGCCAGTACCTCAAGGAGTGGTGGGGCAAGCTCGGCATCGGCATGACGCTTGACTGCCTGGACAACGTCACCGACCCCTGGCTCGCCGGCAAGTACGACCTCGCCTTCGACGGCTGGTCGGTCAACCCCGACCCGGACTTCGTCCTCTCCATCCACACCTGCGCGGCCCTGCCCGCCACCCCGAAGGACACCGGCGCGACCGACAACTTCATCTGCGACAAGACGTACGACGAGCTGTACGCCAAGCAGCTCGCCGAGTACGACTCGGCCAAACGGGCGACTCTCGTCAAGCAGATGGAGTCACGGCTGTACGACCTGGGGTACATGAACGTCATGGCGTACCCGAACGCCGTCGAGGCATACCGTACCGACCAGATCAAGTCGATCGAGACAATGCCTCGGGCCGCCGGCAACATCTACGGCCAGGACGGCTACTGGAGTTGGTGGTCTGCGGTCCCGGCCGACGCGGGCGCCTCCTCGGGGGGCTCCTCGACCGGGGTGGTCGTCGGTGCAGTCGCGGGAGTCGTGGTCCTCGCCGGGGCCGCGGTCTTCGTCGCCATGCGCCGC
Source organism: Streptomyces sp. NPDC001507 (assembly GCF_042894765.1). Classification (NCBI taxonomy): domain Bacteria; kingdom Bacillati; phylum Actinomycetota; class Actinomycetes; order Kitasatosporales; family Streptomycetaceae; genus Streptomyces; species Streptomyces sp. NPDC001507. The sequence continues at coordinate 277,795 of NZ_JBIAVV010000005.1, read as the reverse complement.
CGCGCCACCGCCGACGACCGCGAGTAGGGGTTCATGGTCTCCGACGCCGTATCCGCACAGGCCGCCAAGGCGAGACGGCCCGGCCACGACGCAGCCTACCCGCGGTACGTGGCCGGGAAGCTGGGCGGTGCCCTGGTCTCGCTGCTGGCAGTCCTCGTCACCGGGTTCTTCCTGTTCCGGATGATCCCAGGCGACCCGGTCAAGACCATGACGGGCGGCCGCCCGATCTCGGCCGCACAACTTGCCGAATACCGGAAGGAGTTCGGGCTCGACCTACCGCTGTGGGAGCAGTTCACCGACTACTGCGGCAAGGCGCTCACCGGTGACCTCGGCACGTCGTACCAGTTCCGCACGCCGGTCATCGACAAGATCACTGAGGCACTGCCGAACACCCTGCTGCTGACTGGCACCGCTTTCGTGCTCTACACCGCGCTCGGCATGTTCCTCGGCACCCGCTCGGCCTGGCGCCACGGCCGGCTCGGCGACCGGCTGAATACCGGTCTGGCGCTGACCCTGTACTCCGTCCCGTCATTCTGGCTCGGTCTGCTGCTCGTCATCGTCTTCGGTGTGGGCCTCGGCCCGGTCCCGGGGCTGTTCCCGACCGGCGGCATGGAGTCGGGCGGCAAGGAAGGCTTCTCATACGTCATCGACGTCGCCCATCACCTCGTGCTCCCCGTGCTCACGCTGGTCGCAGTGGAGTACGGCCAGACACTGCTGGTCACCCGCTCGGCACTGCTGGACGAGATGGGCAGCGACTATCTGACGACGGCCCGCGCCAAGGGCCTCCGGGACGACCTGGTACGCCGCCGGCACGCCGTGCCCAACGCGCTGCTGCCCACGGTCACCCTCGTCTTCGTCAACCTCGGCCGGACCGTCGCGGGCGTCATCCTGGTCGAGACGGTCTTCTCCTGGCCGGGCCTCGGCGGGCTCTTCTACCAGGCCCTGAGCGTTCCCGACCTGCCCCTCGTACAGGGACTGTTCCTCTTCTTCGCCTCGGCGGTGATCGTCATGAACACCCTGGCCGACCTGCTCTATCCGCTGCTGGACCCCCGGGTGGGCCGATGACCGCCCACACCGCCCCCAGCCCGCGCGCGCTGGCCCGGCAACGCCGTCGCCGCTCCGTCCTTCGGTTCTGGCAGCGCTACCGCACCCATCGCGCCGGGCTGGTCGGGCTGACCGCGCTCGCGCTGTTCGCCCTGGTGGCGCTCACCGCACCGCTGACCGTCGGCTCCGGGGTGACCGGCGTGACCGACGCCCCTGGCAGTCCGCTGGCGGCGCCGAGCGGTGATTTCCCGCTGGGCACCGACCGGTTCGGGCGCGATCTGCTGGGCCTGGTGGTGTGGGGCTCACGCGTCTCGCTGCTCGTAGGGCTGCTCGCGGCCGCGCTGTCGGTGGCGATCGGCGCGGTGGTGGGCATCACCGCCGGGCACTTCAAGGGCGGGTATGCGACTGTACTGATGCGGATCACGGACTGGTTCCTGGTCATGCCCACGCTGGTGCTGGCCATTGCGCTGGCCACCGTGATGTCCCGCTCCCTGGGCACGGTGATCCTCGCCATCGGCGTCACCTCCTGGCCGACCACGGCGCGGTTGGTGCGCGCCCAGACGCTGGCGGTGGAGTCACGGCCGTACATCGAGCGGGCCAAGGCGCTCGGCGGCGGGCACTGGCACGTCATGACCCGGCATGTGCTGCCCAATGTGATGCCGTTGGTCCTCACACAGACCACCCTGATGATCTCCTCCTCGGTGCTGGCCGAGGCGACGCTGGCCTTTCTCGGGCTCGGCGATCCGACGGTGATCTCGTGGGGCGGTCTGCTCCAGGACGCGCGCGAGGCGGGGGCGGTCAGTGCCGGGGACTGGTGGTACCTGGTACCGCCGGGCATCGCGATCGCCCTGGTGGCACTGGCGTTCACGCTCTGCGGGCGAGCCGTCGAGTCCGTGCTCAATCCCAGGCTGGGGGTGAACCGTTGACGCTGCTGGAGGTGCGGGGTCTGACCGTGACGTACCCGGGTGGGATCGGGGCGGTACGCGGTGTGAATCTGTCTCTGGATACCGGCCGCAAGCTCGGCATCGCGGGCGAGTCCGGCTGCGGCAAGTCGACCCTGGCGCTCTCCCTGTTGCGGCTGCTGCCGGCCGGCACCCGGGTCGGCGGGGAGATCCTGCTCGACGGGGAGGACGTGCTCACCATGCGGTGGGGGCAGGTGCGCGCGGTGCGCTGGGCAGGCGCCTCGATCGTATTCCAGGGCGCCATGCACTCCCTCAACCCGGTGCAGCGCGTCGGTGACCAGATCGCCGAGCCGGTCCTGCTGCACGGCCGGGCGACCGCGGCGACCGCGAAGAAGCGCACCGGCGAGCTTCTGGAACAGGTGGGGCTGCCGGCCGCGCGGGCACGGGCGTATCCGCACGAGCTGTCCGGCGGACAGCGCCAGCGCGTCATGATCGCCATGGCGCTGGCCTGCGACCCTCGGCTCGTCATCGCCGACGAGCCGACCACCGCCCTGGACGTGATGATCCAGGCGCAGATCCTCCGTCTGATCGAACAACTTGTCGGCGAGCAGGGGCTGGCACTGATCATGATCAGTCACGATCTCGCGGTCCTCGCCGACACCTGCGACCGGCTCGCGGTGATGTACGCAGGGCGGGTGGTGGAGGAGGGGGCCGCCCGGGAGGTCTACGAGGACGCTCGGCACCCGTACGCGAAAGCACTGTCCGCGGCGTTCCCGCGCATCGGCGACCCGGCCTCGCGGTTCGCCCCGAGCGGCCTGGCCGGCGACCCGCCGGATCCGGCCGCGCTACCGGCCGGCTGTGCCTTCCATCCGCGCTGTCCGGCCGCCCTGGACGAGTGCGCGGTCGAGGACCAGCGTTTGCGCGCGGCGGGACCGGGGCGGCAGGCGGCCTGCGTACACGTCGAAGCTGCGGTACCGCCACCTGCCGGTCCGGCGCGGGACGTGAGGAGCACGACATGACGACGACCGGGACTCCGTTGCTCAGGGCCCAGGGTCTGCACGTGACCTTCCCCGGCCTGCACGGCGCGCCCGTGGCCCGTGCCGTGGACGGTGTCGATCTCGACATCCGCACCGGAGAAATCGTGGCGCTGGTCGGCGAGTCGGGCTGCGGGAAGACAACGCTGGCCCGCTCACTACTCGGTCTGGTCACACCTAGCGCGGGCCGGATCTCCTTCGCGGGCAAGCCGTTGGAGTACTCCTCACGGGCGCTGAAGGCGTATCGCGGGCGCGTCCAGTTGGTACTGCAGGACCCCACGGGCTCGCTGAATCCGCGGCACACCGTCTACGACGCGGTGGCCGAGGGGCTGCGGATCCACGGCGGTGCCCGGGACGAACGGGCGGCGGTCGCCGCTGCGCTCACGCATGCGGGGCTGCGGCCGGCGGAGCGGTTTTTCCTGCGCTATCCGTACGAGCTGTCCGGGGGCCAGCGGCAACGAGTTGTCATCGCGGGCGCGTTGGTCCTGGAGCCCGAACTCATCGTCGCCGACGAACCGGTGGCTTCCCTCGACGCCTCCGTGCGCGGCGAAATCCTCGGACTGCTGCTGCGCCTGCGCGCCGAACTGGGCCTGTCCGCCCTGGTGGTCACGCACGATCTGGGCCTGGCGTGGAACATCGCCGACAGGGTCGCGGTGATGTACCTGGGCCGGATCGTGGAGACTGGCGACGTCGAACAGGTCCTGACGGCCCCTCGGCACCCGTACACCCAGGCGCTGCTGTCGGTGCTGCCCGAGGCACCGGGCGAGCCCGTGGTGCTGACCGGCGAACCCCCCGACCCCTCCCGCATCCCCGTCGGCTGCCGCTTCCACGCCCGCTGCCAGGTGCTGGCGAGCGGCGAGGCGGAGCGGGCCGGCGTGGCGGACAAGTGCCGCGCCCACGACCTGGAGGTACTGGACGGAGGCGCAGGCCAGCAGGTGGCCTGTCACTGGGACCGCGCCCGCATCACGGCGTGAGCCGGACTTCCGGCACTTCGGAGGCCACCGGTGCGGCCTCCTGGAAACGCCGGTTCCCGGCGCCCTGTCGGGAGTGCCGGGAACCGTTGTCCTGCGGTGAAGTCTCACGCCGCGTGGACGATGTCCTTCTCCTCGGCGAAGTGGCAGGCCGACTCGTGGGCCGCGGGGGTGTCCGTGCCCTTGAACCGCTCCGGGATCGCAAGCAGCGGCACCTCCTGGGCGCACCTGTCCTCGGCCTTCCAGCAGCGGGTACGGAACCGGCAGCCGGACGGCGGGTTGGCCGGGGAGGGTACATCGCCGGTCAGGATGATCCGCTCGCGCCGCTCGCGGTCCTGTGGGTCGGGCACCGGCACCGCCGACAGCAGCGCCTGGGTGTAGGGGTGCGTCGGGTGCTCATAGATCTGCTCGTCGGTGCCGATCTCGGCGATCTTGCCGAGGTACATTACCCCGACCCGGTCCGAGATGTGCCGCACGATCGACAGGTCGTGGGCGATGAAGATGTAGGAGAGGTTGAACTCGTCCTGCAGACCCTCCATCAGGTTGATGACCTGGGCCTGGACGGAGACGTCCAGGGCAGAGACCGGCTCGTCGCAGATGATGACCTCTGGGTTGAGCGCCAGGCCGCGCGCGATGCCGATGCGCTGCCGCTGGCCGCCGGAGAACTGGTGCGGGTACCGGTTGATGTACTCGGGGTTGAGCCCCACGACGTCCAGCAACTCCTTGACCCGCTTGCGCCGGTCGCCCTTAGGAGCCACCTCGGGGTGGATGTCGAAGGGCTCGCCGATGATGTCGCCGACCGTCATCCGGGGGTTGAGCGAGGTGTACGGGTCCTGGAAGATCATCTGGATGTTCCGGCGGACGGCCTTGAGCGCCTTCCCGGAGAGCCGGGTGATGTCCTGGCCCTTGTAGAAGATCTCGCCGGCCGTGGCCTTTTCCAAGTTCATCAGGAGCTTGGCGACGGTCGACTTGCCGCAGCCGGACTCGCCCACGACGCCCAGGGTCTCGCCCTGGTACAGGTCGAAGGAGACGCCGTCGACGGCCTTCACCGCGCCGATCTGCCGCTTGAAGACGATGCCCTGCGTCAGCGGGAAGTGCTTGACGAGGTTGCGCACCTGCAGGATGGGCTCACCCCGGTCCACCGGCTTCTCGAGGACGGCGACCGCCTCTGCCTCGGTGTGCACGTCCGCGACCTCCACGTCGGAGACGTTCGGCGTCGCGTCCGCCGGCCCGTCGGTCTTGGTCGGCTCAGCCATGGATCGTCTCCTTCCAGAAGTGGCACGCGCTGGCGCGGCCCGGCAGTTCCGTGCCGTCGGGCTCGGTCACCGGGACCAGCAGCGGACGGTCGGTGCGGCAGATGTCCTGCGCCTTCTCGCAGCGCGGGTTGAAGGCACAACCGCTGGGCACCTTCAGCAGGTTGGGCGGCAAGCCCTTGATCGCGTACAGATCCTGGCCCTTCTGGTCCAGGCGCGGGATCGAGTCGAGCAGGCCGCGGGTGTACGGGTGCGCGGGCCGCTTGTACAGCTCGTGCACCGGCGCGGTCTCCACGATCCGGCCCGCGTACATCACGGCGATCTTGTCGGCCACGTCCGCCACGACACCGAGGTCGTGGGTGATGAGGATCAGGCCCATCTGGTACTCGCGCTGCAGCTCCGCGAGCAGGTCCATCACCTGGGCCTGGACAGTCACGTCGAGCGCGGTGGTCGGCTCGTCGGCGATGATCAGGTCCGGTTCCAGGGCGAGCGCCATCGCGATCATGATGCGCTGGCGCATACCGCCGGAGAACTGGTGCGGGTAGTCGTTCACCCGGGCCGCGGCGGCCGGGATCTTCACCCGGTCCATCAGCTCGATCGCCTTGGCCTTGGCGTCCTTCTTGGACATGCCCTGGTGGACGCGGAACATCTCGCCGAGCTGGTAGCCCACGGAGAGCACCGGGTTCAGCGAGGAGAGGGCGTCCTGGAAGATCATCGCGATCCGGGCACCGCGCAGCTTGCGCCGCGCCTCGTCGGACATGGTGAGCATGTCCTGGCCGTAGAAGCGGATCTCGCCCTTGGGAATGCGGGCGGGCGGCATGTCGAGAATGCCCATGATCGCCTGCGCGGTCACGGACTTGCCGGAGCCGGATTCGCCGAGCACGGCGAGGGTCTCTCCGGAGTTCACGGAGTAGTTCACGCCATTGACGGCGCGGACGACTCCCTCGCGGGTCTGGAACTCGACGTGCAGGTCGCGCACTTCGAGCAGCGGACCGCTCCGTTCGGGGTCACCGGGACGCGGTGCCTGGACGGCGTCCGTCGGGTCGATGATGGTCACGTACGCCTCCCTCAGCGCATCTTGGGGTCGAAGGCGTCGCGGACCACGTCGCCGAGCACGATGAAGGCCAGCACGGTGATGCTCAGCGCACCTGCCGGGAACAGCAGCGCGTGCGGGCTGGTCAGGAACCGGTCCTGGGCGTCGCTGATCATGACGCCCCAGGAGATGTTCGGGTACTGGATGCCGATGCCCAGGTAGGACAGGGCGGCCTCGGCGGCGATGTAGACGCCCAGGTTCATGGTGGTGATGACGATGACGGGGGCGAGCGTGTTCGGCAGGATGTGCCGGAAGGCGATCCGTCCCGAGTCCGCGCCCAGCGCCCGGGCGGCCATCACATAGTCGTTGTACTTATTGCCGATGACCTCGCCGCGCATGATCCGGAAGACCTGCGGCCAGCCGAGGATCGCCATGATGAACGACACCGACCACACGTCGCCGCCGCCCCAGATCGACATGATCAGCAGACCGCCGACGATGAGCGGCAGGGCGGAGAACACCTCGGTGATCCGGGACAGCAGCGCGTCGACCCAGCCACCGATCAGACCGGACAGCATGCCCAGCAGACCGCCGATCAGCGTGGTGACCAAGGTCGTGACCACACCGACGACGATCGAGTTGCGGGTGCCGTACACGGTACGGGTGTAGATGTCGCAGCCCTGGACGTCGTAGCCGAAGAGGTGCCCGGAGGACGGTCCGTTCATGGAGTTCTGCAGCTGGCAGAAGCCGTCCGAGAACGGGGAACGGCCCGTGAACAGGCTGGGTGCGATCGCCAGGGCGAGCAGGCACACGATGATGAAGGCCGTCACCAGGAACATGGGCCGCTTGCGCAGGTCCGCCCAGCCGTCCTTGAGCAGGCTCGCCTGCCGGGCCGCGGCCTTCTCCTCGGCCTCGATCTCCTTGGCGATGGCGGCCTCGTCGGTGGTGGGCCTCTCTATCGTCTTCTCACTCATAGCGAATCCTCGGGTCGAGCACGGCGTACAGCAGGTCTACGAGGAGGTTGGCGACCAGGTAGATCAGGACGAGCAGGGTCACCAGACCGACCACGACCGGCCGTTCCCGCAGATACACGGACTGGGCCAGCTGACCGCCGATACCGGGCAGGTTGAACACGCGCTCGGTGATGATGGCACCGCCCATGAGGGCGCCCAGGTCGAAGCCGAGGAAGGTGACCACCGGGATCAGGGAGTTCCGCAGCGAGTGCACGCCGATGACCCGCCACCGCGGCAGGCCCTTGGCCACCGCGGTACGGACGTAGTCCGCGCGGTTGGACTCGGTCATGCTGGTGCGCACCAGGCGGGCGATGTAGGCCATGGAGGTCGAGGCGAGCACGATGGCCGGGAGGATGTAGCTCTGCGGCCAGCCCTTCTCGATGCCGGCGACGGGTGTGGCCTTGAGGTTCACACCGAACTCCAGCTGGAGCACGCTGCCGAGCACGAAGACGGGGATCGAGATCAGGACGAGCGTCGAGATCAGCACGACGTTGTCGATGAACTTGCCCCGCTTCAGGGCGGAGAAGATGCCCGCCAGGATGCCGATGACGGCCTCGATGGCGAACGCCGTCAGACCCAGCTTCAGGGTGACGGGGAACCGCTGGGAGACGATGTCCGAGATGGCACGTCCGTTGTACGTCTCACCGAGGTCACCGGTGAACACGCCGCTGATGTAGTGCCAGTACTGCTGGTAGAGCGGCTCGTTGAGGTGGTAGTGCGCGCGAAGGATCGCCGCGATGTTGGGGTCGGCGCGCTTGTCGCCGGCCAGTGCCTGGATCGGGTCGCCGGGCAGAGCGAAGACCAGGCAGAAGATGATGAACGTGACGCCTATCACCACAGGGATCACCTGCAGGAGGCGGCGCACGACGTATCGGCCCATGGGTACTCCAGAGGGGGGTGCTCGACCCGACCGCGACCGGAGGGGATCGGCACGGTCGGACGGGAGACGGCAGCAGGAGTGAGCAGGGGAAGGTCGTTCCTCCCCCTGCTCACCCCGTACCGCTCTGTGTCAGAACTGTTCAGAACCCGGTCAGTTGAGCTTGACCGTGTCCCACAGGATCTGGTGACCGGCGATCTTCATCGACTTGATCTTGTCGCTGAAGCCGGTGTTCAGGGTGTAGAAGTACACCGGGATGTACGGCAGGTCCTTGAGGAGGACGTCGTCGGCCTGCTGGTACTTCTTCACGGCCTCTTCGTGCGTCGGGGCCTGGTCACCCTGGACGAGGAGCTTCTCGAAGTTCTCGTTGACGTAGCCGGAGTAGTTCGAGCCGTTGGCGATGGCGTCCTTGGAGAAGACCGGACGGAGGTAGTCCTCCATGTCCGGGTAGTCCATGCTCCAGGCCATCCGGAACGAGCCCTGGTACTTCTTGGCGTCCAGGTCGTTGAGGATCGTCTGGAACTGCTCGAACGGCTTGGCCGTCACCTTGACGCCGAGGGCCTGCTGGATCTGGTTCGCGACGGCCTCGACCCACTCCTTGTGGCCGCCGTCCGCGTTGTAGCCGATCTCCAGCGTGTTGCCCGGCAGGCCGCCGCTCTGCTTGTAGAGCTCCTTGGCCTTGGTCGGGTTGTAGGTGCACGCCTCGCCGCAGGCGCCCTTGCGGTAGCCGTCGATGATCGGGCTGATGTAGTCGTCCGCGGGCGTACGGGAACCGAGGAAGACCTTGTCCGCGATCGTCTTGCGGTCGATCGACATGGAGATGGCCTTGCGGAGGTCCGCGTTCTGGAAGGCCTTGTTGTACTTGATCGGGAAACCGATGTAACCGACGGCCGAGTCGGGCTCGTCGATGTAACGGCCCGCGAGGTCCTTGTGGTACGTCGGGAGGCCCGAGGTGGGGATCGTCAGCAGCGTGTCGAGGTTGCCCGCGACGACGTCCTTGTAGGCGGTGTCCAGGTCCGAGTAGATCTTGAAGTTGACGCCCTTGACCTCGATCTTCGAGGCGTCCGGGTACTTGGCGTACTTCGTGACGTCGATCTCTTCGTTGTGCTTGAACTTGCCCTTCATCTCGAAGGGGCCGTTGCCGATCGGGGCCTCGCCGAAGCCCTTGGGGTCCTTGAAGAACGCCTTGGGCAGCGGGACGAACGCGGTGAAGGACAGCTGCGACGGGAACGCCGAGAACGGACCGCTCAGCGTGACCTGGAGGGTGCTGTCGTCGACGACCTTCAGACCGGACAGCTTGTCGGTCTTGGGCTTCTTGCCCTCGCCGGGGTTCAGGTCGCCGTAGCCCTGGATGTGGCTGAACAGCGGGTTGGTCTGCTGGGCGTTGGTCTGGTTGGCGCCGTAGTTCCACGCGTCGGCGAAGGACTGGGCGGTGACCTTCTCGCCGTTGTGGAACGTGTAGCCCGACTTCAGCTTGATCGTCCAGACCTTGTTGTCCTTGGACTCGATCGACTCCGCCATGGCGTTGACGACCTTGTTGTCGGCGTCAAGCTTGGTCAGACCCGTGAAGAGGGCGTTGATGACCTGGCCGCCCTCGGTCTCGTACGTGTTGGTGGGAACCAGGCTGTTCTGCGGTTCGCCGATCTCCACCGACACGACGCCATTGCCCTTGCCCTTGCCCGAGGTGTCGTCGCTACCCCCGCCACCACAGGCCGTCGCACCCAGCGCCACAACGGCGGCTATCGCAACCCATTTGGCGCTCTTGGCACCACGCATGGGGCTCCTCCTCATGAGTCCATTGATTCACCGCAGAGGGAAGCACACGACACTTCGCCGTCACCGGCGCCTGAAACCGTGAGGTGTACTTCCCGTGCCCGCAGGTCAGCGCCACCCAGCGCATGACCCGTACATCCGGGCTCTACGCGCCTAACTATCTGCCATACGCCATGACCGAACCACACTCATAAGGTCTCGGTTCGATCACACATCGCGCGAACATCTTCCAAAATCCGGACAAAGGGTTAGCAGAAAGATCCCTGCGAAACGGACTTGTTACACACCTATCGGGCTTGCATGTCCGTATACCGAACGCGTGTCGGATGAAAATCCAGTTGCGGAAACCCGGCAAGTGCGCACGAGGAGAGACGGGACGCACACTGCCAGCAGCGTAGTGCCGTACGGGCCGTCTTTACGGCTTCGCGGCGAGAAGTAGGGTTTTCCCTACTCCCGCCCCCTGCGACACCTGGCGGCGTGTTTCCCGACACACGTCCTAGCGGGCGAGGAACGGGTTGAGCGCCGCAGCGAGCGCGCTGGGCGCGTCCATGGCGACGAGGTGGGCTGCGGTCGCGAACTCGACGAAGGTGGCGTCCGGGATCTCCGCGGCATACCGGCGGGCGATGTCCTGGAAGTCGGCGACGTCGAGTTTACCGACACCCACCAGGGTGGGGACGGAGACAGCGGCAAGGTCGCCGGCCTCAGGACCCTGGGAGTATTGACCCACAATGGCCTGGTTCGACAGAGATCTCCTCAATGGACCGCGGAGCCGCTCGGCCAGCCCTTCGGCCACGTCGCCCCAGCCGCGAACCGGCCCGCGCAGCCACATGTCCAGGTTGATACGTACGGCGTCGTCCAGGTCACCCGCCTCCAGGGCCGCGGTCTCGGCCTCGTCGTAAGCGATCATGTCCGCGGACCACTGGTATCGCGGCCAGGGCGCGGAGAACATCGCGAGGGAGTGCACCCGGTCCGGGTGCGTGAGCGCGAAGTCCAAGGCCACCCGCCCACCCCAGGAGGCGCCCACCAGCCGGACCCGTTCGTGGCCGAGATGGTCCAGAAGGCCGCGGAGGTCGTCGGTCTCACGGAAGGCTCCGGTCGGGAGCGCGGACTCGCCGAAGCCGCGCAGGTCGTACCGGATCACGGTGTGCCGTTCGGCGAGAGCCGGCACGACCGCGTCCCACATGCGGTGGTCGGCGACGCCGGCGTGCACGAGCACGACGGGCGAACCGTCGCCGGCGATGTCGTAGGAAAGGTGTCCGAGGTCATCATTGAGCTTGAGCATGCAGGGATGGTCACAGAACGATCGCGCCCGGCCAACCGAGTTACCCGTGCTGTCACCCCCAATGCCCGTGAAGTTGAGAGGAGTTCATGAAGAGGGCCGTTCCCGACCGCCCGTTCAAGATCATGTGACACACTGCCGCGGTGGTCGATCATTCGTACGCGGATCTCTCACTCGCCGCGCTCTACGACAGCCTCAATCCCTGGGGGCCGGGTGACGACTTCTACCTGGACCTGGTGATGTCCGCCGGATCCGTGCTCGATGTCGGCTGCGGTACGGGACAGTTGCTGCGGCGGGCCCGCAGGGACGGCCACGGCGGGCGGCTCATGGGGCTCGATCCGGCCGCGGCGATGCTGGTGCAGGCCAGGCAGGGCGACCCCAATGTCGAGTGGGTGCTCGGCGATCTGCGCAGCCGCCTCTGGCACGGCCACGACTTCGACCTCGTCCTGATGACCGGTCACGTCTTCCAAGTTCTGCTCGGGGACGAGGAGTTGCGCAGAGCGCTGACCGCCGTACGCGGCGCTCTCTCCGCCACCGGCCGGTTCGTGTTCGAGACCCGGAACCCGACCGCCCGGGCCTGGGAGAACTGGACCCCCGACCGGATGCGCGAGGTGCCCGGCGCCGACGGCTCGGCCGTACGCGTCCGGTACGAGCTGCTCGGTCCTCCCGTCGGCGACCGCATCACCTTCACGGAGACTTTCGAAGGCCCCTCCTGGGACCGCCCCCGGGTCAGCAGGGCGACTCTGCGCTTCCTCGGGCCCGAACGCCTCGCCGACTTCCTCACCGAGGCCGGTCTCACCGTCGCCGAGCAGTACGGCGACTGGACCCGAGGGCCGGTCACCCCCGGCAGCCCCGAGATCATCACGGTCGCACGACCTGCCTGATCCTTCCCTTCCCGCAGGTTGCCGAAAGCCCGGGCACCCCATCATGGGGGCACCCGGGCTCCGATCTCCGGCGATCAGGCGCGATCAGCCGTGCTTGGCGCGGCTGGCGGCGCGCGCACGCTCGCGGGCGTCCAGGTTCACCTTGCGGATGCGAACGGCCTCCGGGGTCACCTCGACGCACTCGTCGTCACGGCAGAACTCCAGCGACTGCTCCAGCGACAGCTTGCGCGGCGGCACGATCGCCTCGAACGAGTCGGCCGACGAAGACCGCATGTTGGTGAGCTTCTTCTCCTTGGTGATGTTGACGTCCATGTCGTCGGAGCGGGAGTTCTCACCGACGATCATGCCCTCGTACACCTCGGTGCCGGGGTCCGTGAACAGCACGCCGCGCTCCTGGAGGTTCGTCATCGCGAAGGCGGTGACGGCTCCGGCGCGGTCGGCGACCAGCGAGCCGTTGTTACGGGTCTGCAGGGTGCCGAACCAGGGCTCGAAGCCCTCGTGGATCGAGTGACCGATGCCGGTACCACGGGTCTGGGTCAGGAACTCGGTCCGGAAGCCGATCAGACCGCGCGACGGCACCACGAACTCCATGCGGACCCAGCCGGACCCGTGGTTCGACATGTTGTCCATACGGCCCTTGCGGACGCCCATGAGCTGGGTGACCGCGCCCATGTGCTCCTCGGGCACGTCGATCGTCATGCGCTCGACGGGCTCGTACGTCTTGCCGTCGACGTCCTTGGTGACCACCTGAGGCTTGCCGATGGTCAGCTCGAAGCCCTCGCGGCGCATCTGCTCGACCAGGATGGCCAGCGCCAGCTCACCGCGGCCCTGCACCTCCCAGGCGTCGGGGCGCTCGGTGTCCAGGACCCGGAGGCTGACGTTACCGATCAGTTCGCGGTCGAGGCGGTCCTTGACCTGGCGGGCGGTGACCTTGCGGTCCTTGACGGCCGCCTTGTTGTCGGCGCCCTTGCCGGTGCCGCCACGGCCGACCAGCGGCGAGGTGTTGGTGCCGATGGTCATGGAGATCGCGGGCTCGTCCACCGTGATCAGCGGCAGCGGGATCGGGTTCTCGGTGTCGGCGAGGGTCTCACCGATCATGATGTCCGGGATACCGGCGACGGCACAGATGTCACCGGGACCGGCCTTCTCCGCGGGCTTGCGGGTCAGCGCCTCGGTCATCAGCAGCTCGGTGATGCGCACGTTGGACATCGTGCCGTCGCGCTTGATCCACGTGACGGTCTGGCCCTTGCGCAGCTCGCCCTGCTCGACGCGGAGCAGCGCGATACGGCCGAGGAAGTTGTCGGCGTCCAGGTTGGTGACGTGCGCCTGGAGCGGGGCCTCCTCGTCGTAGGTCGGGGCCGGGATGTGCTCCAGGATCGTGGAGAAGAACGGCTCCAGGCTGGTGGAGTCGGCCGGGACCGTGCCGTTCTCCGGCTTGGTCAGCGAGGCGATGCCGTCGCGGCCGCAGGCGTAGACGATCGGGAACTCGATCTGCTCCTCGTCCGCGTCCAGGTCGAGGAAGAGGTCGTACGTCTCGTTGACGACCTCGTCGATGCGGGAGTCCGGGCGGTCCGTCTTGTTGATGCACAGGATGACGGGCAGGCGCTGCTGGAGCGCCTTGCGCAGCACGAACCGGGTCTGCGGCAGCGGGCCCTCGGAGGCGTCGACGAGGAGCACCACACCGTCGACCATCGACAGACCGCGCTCGACCTCGCCGCCGAAGTCGGCGTGGCCGGGGGTGTCGATGATGTTGATGGTGATCGGTTCCCCGCCGTCCTTGGGGTGGTACTTCACCGCCGTGTTCTTGGCGAGGATCGTGATGCCCTTCTCACGCTCCAGGTCGTTCGAGTCCATCATGCGGTCGTCGACGCCTTCGAGCTGGTGCGCGGCGAACGCGCCGGCCTGCTTCAGCATGCCGTCGACGATGGTCGTCTTGCCGTGGTCGACGTGGGCGACGATGGCGACGTTGCGGATGTCGTGGCGCGTGGCCATAGTGCGGCGTACTCCCGGGGTGTTGAGAAGGCCCTCTGCGTACGTCCGTGTGACGCGGGCCTGCCGGGCTGAACACGCCACGGCCTCACCCCATGGTACGTGCACTCTCCAGCGGAGGCTCGCCGGGCCGACCCAAGGGGCGCGGGGAACTGCGCGACCAGCCCCCACGACCCGCACCCGACGACCGGCCGAACCGCCCTACCCCTTGCTCGGGCTCGGCGACACCTTCGCCCCCTTCTTCAGGAACCCCATGTCCTGGTACACCGGTGTCTGGAAGCCGAAGGCACCCACGTTCACCAGGTCCTTCCGGGCGCCCACGAGCTGCGGCCGCTGGTACAGCGGCAGCGACCCGGCCGACGCCCAGATCCTGGAGTCGGCCTTGCGCAGCAGCCCGTCCGCCTCGTCCTCGTCCAGCGTGCCCAGCGCCTGGTCGAAGAGCTGGTCCACCTGGTCGGTGCCGACCCGCGTGTAGTTCTGCTCGACGTTCAGGGAGCCGTCGGCCGCCACCACCGGCTTCGCGTAGATCGGCCGCGCGTCCGTCGCCGGGAACGCGGAGGACGGCCACGAGTACAGGGCGAGGTCGTACTGCCCGGCCGCGACGTGGTCCTTGAAGTAGCTGTCGTCGGAGACCTTGTGGATCTCGGTCGCGATGCCCACCCGGTCCAGCATCTGCGAGATCTGGCCGGCGACCGCCTGGAGGGTCTCCGAGCCCGGCCCCGAGGGCAGCACGAACCGCAGCGAGAGCGCCTTCCCGTCCTTGGCCAGCGGCCCGGCCGGCGCCCCCGCCCCCCTGGGTGCCGCCGTGCCCTTCGGCGCGTACGCACCGGGCGCCCCGTGGGCGTGGTCCTTCTGGTGGTCGCGGGTGTCCCTGTCGTCCGTGCCCTTGTCGTCCGGGCCCTTGTCGTCCTCGCCGACGATGTACTGCCCGTCGTGCCCGCCGTCCGACTCGTCGCCCTGCTCGCTGTCGTCCTTCTTCTTGTCGGCCTTCTCCCCGTCCTCGGCGCCGGCCGCCTTGCCGCCGGCCTTGACCGGGCCGCCGGCCACCCAGCCCGCGTCGGCGAGCAGGGCCTGCGCCTCGTGGGTGTCGAGGCCGCCGATCGCCCCGCTGCCGTCCGTGTAGGCGGCCTGCCCGGACAGGGCGACGTGGCTGCCGACCGGCACCGCGGGAAGCCCCAGCGGAGTGAGGACCAGCCTGGCGAGCGCCTGGCGGTCCAGGGCGCGGGCGACGGCCCGGCGCACCCGCTCGTCGGCGAGCGGGCCCTCGGAGCCGTTGAGGGCGAGCTGGGTGTAGGCGGGCTCCAGCGACTTGCGGACGCCGAAGTCGCGCAGCTCGTGCTGCTGCTCCAGCCACTTCGCGATGCTCCTGCGGAGCTTCTTCGGCCCCTTCGGCAGCTTCTCCTCGTCCATGCCGAGGGTCAGCGCCCAGGACCGCAGCTTCTTGGCCGAGGTCTTCCCGGCGCCCTGCAACGGCAGGCCGGTGCCCTTCTCGCGGCCGGCGACGGTGATCCGGTCGGCGTCGGCGACGTCGATGTCGGCGACGTCCACAGTGCCGTCGGCGAGCGCGGTGGCCCGCTTGGCCCGGTCCACCGCGTGCAGGTCGATCTCGTCGAGCTTGGCCGGGCGGCCCCACCAGCGCGGGTTGCGGGTGAGGACCACGTCCTTCTTGGCGGTGTCGACCTTGTCGACCCGGAAGGGGCCCGCGGTGACGGTGAGCTTGCGGCGGGCGCCGTCGTTGAAGGCGTCCGGGGTGCCCATGACGTCCTTCGGGTACAGCGGCGAGAACAGCGACTTCCAGTCGGCGTACGGCCGGTCGAAGGTGACCCGGACCTCCAGGTCGTTGGCTCCGCGCTCGATCTGGGCGATGCGGTCGTAGCCGGCGTTGCGGGCGGTCCAGTAGGCGGAGTCCTTGCCGGACAGGGCACGCCACTGGGCGGCGAAGTCGGCGGCGCCGATCTCCCGGCCGTCGCTCCAGACGGCCTGCTGGTTGAGCTTGTACAGGACGACCTGGCGGGGCTCGGTCTCGATGACCTTCGCGGACTCCAGGTAGTCGGGGTTGCGGACCGGCTTCCCGGTGGCGTCGATGGTGAACATCGACGGCAGGACGGCCTGGGCGACCCGGGTGGTGCCCGCGTCGGCGTCGGCCTGGAAGGTGTTGAGGGTCTCCGGTACGGCGTCCACGGCCATCTTCAGGGTGCCGCCCTCGGCGACCGCGTCCCGGGCGACCGGCACGATGTCCTGCCCGGCGAGCGGCTTGCTGGCCTCGTCGTCGGAGCCGCAGCCGGCGAGGAGGGGGACGGCGAGGGCGCCGGCGGCGAGGAAGGCGAGGCTTCGCTGGTAGCGCCGCGCTGTGCCGCCGTGGTGTGGCTGCGGGTCCGTGGGGGCTGGTCGCGCAGTTCCCCGCGCCCCTGACGGGGCGCTACGGCTGACGCCCTGGTGAGACATCTCTGCTTACCTCCGGGAGGCCCCTTGGGTGCGGTCTGTTCACATTTGGGGGTATTTTGGAGTTGATCACATGTACGTCAGAAGTACGGACCCCACTGAAATGGACGAGGTCCGTCGGCCGGGGACGACACGGCGGCCGGGGCTGCCAAAGGCCACCCGTGCGGCGCAATGCCGTGCTCTTTCCCGGCGCACACAGAGCGCGTGCGGGCGTGCGACGGAGGCGCGCAATCCGCCAATCGCTGCACATGGCTTCACATCGGCAGGTGTGACGCGCAACACTCGCAGGCGCATGAACGTTGCCGCCTTGGACACCGAAGTCCGCGGAAGTGAGGTCACGTCATGTCCGTGCACGACGACCTGACGTCAGTCCAGCGTTGCCTAGAAGACCTGAACCGGTCCGTCGGCCGCCTGGAGCAGCAGCTCGGGAGCGGCGGCCTGGAGATGCGCCGCGTCCGATCCGACGCCGATCACCTGCGCGAGAGCGTGGCACTGCTGCGGGAGGCGGCCAAGACCGGCTCCCCGGGCAAACGCCCCGAGCTCGTGACCATCTCCGACGACCCGTACGACATCAACCTGTGGACGGACACGGACGACGAGGGTCTCGGCGCCCGCGACCGGCACGCCCCCTAGGAGTGCCCGCCCGCAGGCCCCGACCCCCGAACCGACCGGAGTCATCCCCTTGGCCACTGGTACGGAACCACATCCGAACAGCGGCGGCGTACGCACCGGTACGCGCGCCGCGATCTCCGCCCCGCACCTGCGGACCGACCGCTGGTGGCTGGCGCCCGCCGTCACCGCGGCCGGTCTGTTCGCGTTCGTCGTCTACTCGACGTGGCGGGCCTTCTCGAACGCGCACTACTACTCGGCGCCGTACGTCTCGCCGTTCTACTCGCCCTGTCTGGCCGAGAACTGCAAGACCATGCCGTCCGGCCCGAACGCCGACGTCTTCGGCAGCTGGTGGGCGATCTCCCCGGCGATCATCATCCTGATCTTCCCGCTGGGGTTCCGCCTGACCTGCTACTACTACCGCAAGGCGTACTACCGCAGCTTCTGGGCGTCCCCGCCCGCCTGCGCGGTGGCCGAGCCGCACGCGAAGTACACCGGTGAGACCCGCTTCCCGCTGATCCTGCAGAACGTCCACCGGTACTTCTTCTACTTCGCCCTGCTGGTCGCCTGCGTGCTGACCTACGACACGGTGCTCTCCTTCCGGGACACCCACGAACGCTGGGGCCACATGGGCCTCGGCACCCTCGTCTTCGTGGTCAACATCGTGCTGATCTGGGCGTACACGCTGTCCTGCCACTCCTGCCGGCACATCGTCGGCGGCAAGCTCAAGCACTTCTCCAAACACCCCGTGCGCTACAAGGCATGGCAGTTCGTGGGCCGGCTCAACGCCCGGCACATGCTGCTCGCCTGGGCGTCGTTGGTGAGCGTGGCGCTCGCCGACTTCTACGTCTACCTGCTCGCGTCCGGTGTCTTCGACGATCCGCGACTCTTTTAGGGACAGGGGCTTGTGATGTCAGCGGTGGAGCGGCAGCAGTGGGACGTCGTGGTCGTCGGCGCCGGCGGGGCAGGCCTCCGCGCCGCGATCGAGGCGCGCGAGCGGGGCGCCCGTACGGCGGTGATCTGCAAGTCTCTGTTCGGCAAGGCGCACACGGTGATGGCCGAGGGCGGCATCGCGGCGGCCATGGCCAACGTCAACGAGCACGACAACTGGCAGGTGCACTTCCGCGACACCCTGCGCGGCGGCAAGTTCCTCAACCAGTGGCGGATGGCCGAACTGCACGCCAAGGAGGCCCCGGACCGGGTCTGGGAGCTGGAGACCTGGGGTGCCCTCTTCGACCGCACGAAGGACGGGAAGATCTCCCAGCGCAACTTCGGCGGCCACGAGTACCCGCGCCTCGCGCACGTCGGCGACCGCACGGGGCTCGAACTGATCCGGACCCTGCAGCAGAAGATCGTCTCGCTCCAGCAGGAGGACCACAAGGAGACCGGCGACTACGAGTCCCGGCTCAAGGTCTTCCAGGAGTGCACGGTCACCCGGATCCTCAAGGACGGTAGCCGGGTGTCGGGGGTCTTCGCGTACGAGCGGGAGACCGGGCGTTTCTTCGTCCTCGAAGCGCCCTCCGTCGTCGTCGCGACCGGGGGCATCGGCAAGTCCTTCAAAGTGACGTCGAACTCGTGGGAGTACACGGGCGACGGGCACGCGCTCGCCCTGCTGGCCGGGGCGCCGCTGCTCAACATGGAGTTCGTGCAGTTCCACCCGACCGGCATGGTCTGGCCGCCGTCGGTGAAGGGGATCCTGGTCACCGAGTCGGTGCGCGGCGACGGCGGGGTGCTGCGCAACTCCGAGGGCAAGCGGTTCATGTTCGACTACATCCCGGACGTCTTCAAGGAGAAGTACGCCGAGTCGGAGGAAGAGGGCGACCGGTGGTACGAGGACCCGGACAACAATCGGCGTCCTCCCGAGCTGCTCCCCCGCGACGAGGTCGCCCGTGCCATCAACTCCGAGGTGAAGGCGGGCCGCGGCTCCCCGCACGGCGGGGTCTTCCTGGACGTGTCGACGCGGATGCCGGCCGAGGTGATCCGGCGCCGGCTGCCGTCCATGTACCACCAGTTCAAGGAGCTGGCGGACGTCGACATCACCGCGGAGGCGATGGAGGTCGGGCCGACCTGCCACTACGTGATGGGCGGGGTCGCGGTGGACTCCGACACCGCCGCCGCCCGCGGCGTACCGGGGCTGTTCGCGGCCGGTGAGGTGGCCGGCGGCATGCACGGCTCCAACCGGCTCGGCGGCAACTCGCTCTCCGACCTGCTGGTCTTCGGGCGCCGGGCGGGCTGGCACGCGGCCGATTACGCGGCGGACCTGGACGAGCGGCCGGCGGTGGACGACGCGCAGATCGACGCGGCGGCGGCCGAGGCGCTGCGGCCCTTCTCCGCCGAGGGCCAGGAACCGGACTCCGGCCCGCCGGAGAACCCGTACACCCTCCACCAGGCGCTCCAGCAGTCGATGAACGACCTGGTCGGCATCATCCGCCGGGAGGGCGAGATGGAGCAGGCCCTGGAGAAGCTCGCCGAGCTGCGGGTGCGGGCGCGCCGGGCCGGAGTGGAGGGGCACCGGCAGTTCAACCCCGGCTGGCACCTCGCCCTGGACCTCAGGAACATGCTGCTGGTCAGCGAGTGCGTGGCCCGGGCGGCCCTTGAGCGCACCGAGTCGCGCGGCGGCCACACCCGTGAGGACCATCCGGTCATGGACCGCCGCTGGCGCCCCGTCAACCTGCTCTGCCGGCTGGCCGACCCCACCGGCTCACTGGCCGCCACCGACCCGGAGCGCGGCCAGATCGACCTCACCCGCGAGACCACCGACCCCATCCGAGCCGACCTGCTCGCCCTCTTCGAGAAGGAGGAGCTGGTCAAGTACCTCGCCGAAGAGGAGCTGTACGAATGAGCGGCTACACGGCCCACTTCCGGGTGTGGCGGGGCGACGTCGAGGGCGGCGGCCTGGAGGACTTCAAGGTCGAGGTGAACGACGGTGAGGTGGTCCTCGACATCATCCACCGCATCCAGGCCACCCAGGCCGCCGACCTGGCCGTCCGCTGGAACTGCAAGGCGGGCAAGTGCGGTTCGTGCTCGGCGGAGATCAACGGCCGCCCGCGCCTGATGTGCATGACCCGGATGTCCGTCTTCGAGCAGGACGAGACCATCACGGTCACCCCGCTGCGGGCCTTCCCGGTGATCCGCGACCTGGTCACGGACGTCGGCTTCAACTACCAGAAGGCCAGGGAGGTCCCGTCCTTCGTGCCGCCCGCGGGGGTCGGCCCCGGCGAGTACCGCATGTACCAGGAGGACGTGGACCGCTCGCAGGAGTTCCGCAAGTGCATCGAGTGCTTCCTGTGCCAGGACACCTGCCACGTCGTGCGCGACCACGAGGAGAACAAGACGGCCTTCGCCGGCCCGCGTTTCCTCATGCGCGTCGCCGAACTGGACATGCACCCGCTGGACGCTGCGGAGGCCTCCGGCCTGGACCGCAAGCGCACGGCCCAGGACGAACACGGCCTCGGTTACTGCAACATCACCAAGTGCTGCACGGAGGTCTGCCCGGAGGGCATCCACATCACCGACAACGCCCTGATCCCCCTGAAGGAGCGGGCGGTCGACCGCAAGTACGACCCCCTCGTCTGGCTCGGATCGAAGATCAGGAGGCGCCCCGCAGGAGGCTGAGCACCTGCCGCAGGTTGGACTCGGCGATGTCCCGCATCGGTTCGCGCTCCGGGAAGTCGCCGTCCAGCAGCCGGAGCGGGCCGGCGACCAGGTTGAGGTGCATCGCGAGCCGGTACAGCGCCATGCGGTCCTCGTCGAGGTCGGCGGTGCGCAGCACGTCGTAGGCGGGCCCGAAGCGGTGCTGGAGGAAGGCGTGCTCCCATTCGGCGTCGAAGTACATCAGGCCTTCGACGTCGATGAGCGCGGGATCTCCGTCCTCGGTCACCAGGACGTGGTCGGGGCCGAGTTCACCGTGCACGAGGGAGGCGTGGTCGCGCGGTTCGACCGCGTCGTAGAGCTCGTGCACCCGCTCGGTCAGCGCCTGCCGCGCCTCGCGCACCCGGGGATCCCGCTCGGCCACCTCCGCGATGTCGCGCATCGCGCGGTCCGCGACGACCTGTTCGCAGGAGCTGCCGAGCGGCTTCCCGCCCTCCTCCACCAGGGCGGCCTTCCCGTACCCGGCGGCGACGTGCGCGCGGAGCACGCCGAGCGTCCCCGCCAGCCGGGACAGCGGCACCCGTGCGGCGCCCGGGTCGCTGCGCAGCAGCACCTCCAGGCTGCCGCCGCGGACGTCCTCGACGACCGCGGCGAAGGCGGTCAGGTGCGCTGCGTCCTCGTCGGCGAACAGCAGGCGCGGGGTACGCACGCCGAGTTCGGTCAGCAGGTCGTGGGCGGACAGGAAGAGCCCGAGGCCGGAGGCGTGCGCGAAGGGGTCGCGGATGTCGGCGTCGGCGGGCCCCCAGTAGTCCTCCTCCGGGGACCAGACGTACGCGATCGCGCTCCGGCCGTTGTCGAGGGCGAGCCGGTAGACGCCTTTCTTGCTCCCTCCGCGCAGCCGGGTGACGGCCGCGGGGGCACGGCCGAGGGCCTCGCGGGACAGCGACGCGAGGTCGTCACGGGTGAGGTGGGCACGAGCGGTTGTCATGACGTACGAACCCAGTCCTTCCGGTAAGAGGTCCAGTCATCCTCGGTGGCGGCGAAGTCGACGTACAGGGCGACGCCGAAGGTAGCGCGATCCGGGTCCGTCCGTGACAGTCCCAGCCGAACCCCGCGCACGGCGGCCGGCACGGTCTCCGCGTGCGCCCAGTGCCCGAACCGGTTCTCGTGGTAGAAGGGCAGCCCCATGAGCAGATCGGTGTCCGCCGGTGTGACCTCCAGCGCGAGGCTGGTCTGCTGCGCGACGTACCCGCCGTACAGGCTCTGCAGCGGCTGCATGGTGTCGTACGACATGACCGCGATCTGGTCCACGCGACGGGCGACCTGTCCGAAATATTCCTGCGACCACCATTTCGGATGACCGGTGACGGTACCCCAGAAGGAGTGAAACGCCGGCAGCGGATCGATCTGGTGTGCGGCGACGGAGAGCAGTGGGGTGGCGGGGCGCAGGGCGTCGAGGAGGGCGAGGTAGTTCCGGTCGCCGGAGTGCAGGGGCTCCAGGTCGAAGTGGACCCCGTCGAACCCGGCACGGACGACCTGCCGGGCTGACTTGACCACAGCGTCCCGCGTCGCCTTCTTCTCCAGGTGCATGGCGTCCGGCTTCTCGGGCGCGAGCTCGTCGCCGAGCCAGGCCTGCACCCGTACGCCGGGGAGTTTTCGATGCACGGCCGTTATCAGCCAGCGGGCCTTGGGACAGGCCGATGTGGGCAGCGTGCCGTTGTGTTCCAGCGGTCCGGCATGGACGTAGAGGTCGCGAATGCCGGTGCCCGCGAGCCGGGCGGCGAGTGCGGTGACGTCGGCGTCGGTCCTACGGCCGTCGACCCACGCGTGACCGAGCCAGAGGGCGTCCCGGTTCCGGCTGTACGTACCGGCCTTCGGGTCGCCGGCGTAGTTGATGCGGAGGGCGGTCTCGGCGATGAGGAGGGGGAGCAGCAGGAGGGCGAGGACGCGCAGCGTCCATCTGACGGCTTTCGCTTTCCCGCCCGCCCGACCCGGGCGGCTCTCGTCTTTTTCGGGTGCGGGTGGACCTTGGGGGGGTTCGGAAGCGCCGGCGGCTGCGGGCGAGACGGGCGGGGGGTTCGGGTCGTCGGCGACTGCGGGTGGTGGCGGGGCGTCGGTGGGGGCGGGTGGAGTCGGCGGGAGGGGTGGTGCGTCGGCGACCGGGGGCGGTGCCTGGGCCGGGTCCGGGCCGTCGGTGGACGGTGGGGAAAGCCGAGCGGGTTCCGGTTCGTCGGCAGGTGTGGGTGGTCGTGTCGCGGAGGTCGGGGCTGTGGCGGGAGTCGGGTCGTTCTCCTGGTTCGGGCTCCGTTCCATGTTCTGTCCGCCTTTTCTCGTCGTCCCCCGGCTGTCTCCGCCCCGGTCGCGGAGGGGACTGGCTGCCCATACCCTCCGAAATGTGACGTCATCCTTGATCCGGGGTCGGCCGAGGCATGCCACGGGGCACATAGCCGTGCGGGTGGGGCATGCGGTGCTGGGCGGGGTGGCCGGGGTGGTCTGGCTGGTGTTGCCGGTGATGACGAGCGTCACTCAAGATCCGGTTCCCGTGGCGGGCGGCGTGACGGCTTCCGCGGCCCAGGCGGCGGACGGGGCGTCGGCGACCGATTACGTCCTGCCGCTCGTCGTCGTGGCGGCGGCCGGCGCGCTGGGCGGCTACGGCTACGTACGACGGATACGGCGGGCCCGCTCGCGCACCACACCGGGGGTCCTCTCCCCGGCCCCGCCGATGCAGGCGCCCGCCGATGCCGAGCGGCAGGCCCGGGCCGCCCTGGTCCTCGCCGACGACTGCGTCCGCACCAGCCGCGAGGCCCTCGGGTACGTCGAAGGGGCCGCGTCCGCGGCGCGCGCCCTGCGGGTGGCCGAGACCGAGTTGTCGGCCGCGTTCGCGATATGGCGGCGGTACGAGGAGGGGGTGCCGGGGGACGACGCCGGGCGGCGCCAGGCACTGGTGGGCGTGGTCGGGCGGTGCGCGGAGGCGGGGCGGCAACTGGACGCGGAGGCGCCGGGGTTCGACGCCGAGTGGGACGCGGGGGACGCGCTGGCCGTGGCCGAGAGGCGGTTCCGGCAGCTGGCGGGACGGACCGGCGGGGTGGCGGCGGCGCTGGCCGGGGCGGGCGAGCGGTACGGCGCGGCCGCGGTCGCCTCCGTCGTCGGTCACGTCGAACAGGCCAAGGACCGGCTGGTGTTCGCGACCTCGCGGCTCAACCAGGCCCGCCAGGCCGCCGATTCGGGCGACGGTGACGGGTTCAGGCGGGATGTGCGGGCCGCCGAGGGGGCCGTGGCGCAGGCCGGGCTGCTGCTGGGCGGGGTGGAGCGGCTGGCGGAGGAGCTGCGGACGGCGGCGGGGCTGGTGCCGGCCGCCCTCACGGGTGCCGAGGCCGAGCTGGCGGCGCTGCGGGGGACGGCGTCGCCGCCGCGGCTGGCCCACGCGGACGCCGTGCTGGCCGGTGTGCGGGGCGAGGTGACCGGCGGGTCCTACGACACGG
The DNA here is from genome assembly GCF_042894765.1 of Streptomyces sp. NPDC001507. Classification (NCBI taxonomy): domain Bacteria; kingdom Bacillati; phylum Actinomycetota; class Actinomycetes; order Kitasatosporales; family Streptomycetaceae; genus Streptomyces; species Streptomyces sp. NPDC001507. The sequence continues at coordinate 253,619 of NZ_JBIAVV010000005.1, read as the reverse complement.
TGGACGCCCTGCGCCGGGTCGTGCGGGCGGTGGAGGGGACGGGGGGCGGGCGGGCCGGGGTGATCGCGGCGGGGGCGGAGCTGGTGGCGCGCAGTGCGCTGGGGGCGGCGGACGACTTCGTGGGGACGCACCGGGCGGCGGTGGGGGCGGAGGCGCGGACACTGCTGGCCGCGGCGGGGCGGGCCGCGCCCGCGGACGCCGACAGGCTCGCCCGGAAGGCGCGGGAGCTGGCGGAGCGGGATGTGCGGGCGCACGGGAACCCGTTCGCCGGGGAGGCCGCGCACGGGAGTGGGGTGGCCGGTGTGGTGCTCGGGGGTGTGCTGCTGGGTGAGGAGGCGGACGGGGGGCCGGTGGTGGCGTTCGGGGGGCCGGAGAGCAGGGGGCGGTTGGGGTAGCGCGTCAGGGGGTGCGGCGGATCGTCGCCGGGCGGCTGCGGGTGCGTGGGGGCCTGTCGCGCAGTTCCCCGCGCCCCTTTGGGGCGCGTGGTTGCGGACGCCGGCTGTAGCGCCCCGCAAGGGGCGCGGGGAACTGCGCGACCAGCCCCCACCGCGCCGCACCGAACGACCGGCCCGAACCACCCCTTCTCAGAACAGGCTGAGCAAAGCCTCCGCAGGGTCGGTCAGGCCCGTCTCGCCGTCCGGGAGCGGGAGTTCGAACCACACCGTCTTCCCGCGCGGCGTCCGGCGCGAGCCCCACGCCGCGCTGAGCAGGCCGACCAGTTGCAGTCCACGCCCGCCCTCGTCGGTGTCCCGGGCGCGGCGGCGCCTCGGCTGGACCAGGCCGGAGTCCCAGACCTCGCAGACCAGGGTCCGGTCGAGGAGGAGGCGGAGCCTTATCTCGCCCTCGCCGTACCGCAGCGCGTTGGTGACGAGTTCGCTGACCAGGAGTTCCGTGGTGTCGACCAGCGGCTCCAGGTCCCAGGCGAGGAGCTGGCCGCGCGCGTACTCGCGGGCGCGGCCCACGCTGCGGGGCTCGCGCGGGAGTGTCCAGTCGCCGACGGAGTCGGCCGGCAGTCCCTGTACACGTGCCATCAGCAACGCGATGTCGTCCTCGCCGTGATGCGTGTCGAGGGTGCTGAGGACGTGGTCGCAGACGTCCTCCAGGGGCTGGGCGGGGTCCGTGAGGGCCCCTACGAACGCCTGGAGGCCCTCGTCGAGGGGGTGGTCGCGGGACTCGACCAGGCCGTCGGTGTAGAGCGCCAGCAGCGCACCCTCGGGGAGTTCGACCTCGACCTCCTCGAAGGGCTCGCCGCCGACACCGAGCGGCATGCCGGGCGGCACGTCGAGCATCAGGGCGGCCTCGCCCGGTTCCACCAGGACGGGCGGCAGGTGGCCGGCGTTGGCGAACGTACAGCGCCTGGTGACGGAGTCGTAGACGGCGTACACACACGTGGCGAGGTAGACCTCGGAGAGGTCGGCGTCGCGGGGCTGGCGGGCCGTGCGGGTGGCCTGCTGGACCCCGCCGGGGGTGCCGAGGCCGCGGGCGATCTCGTCCAGCGCCGAGAGGACCTCGGCCGGTTCGAGGTCGAGCAGGGCCAGCGTACGGACCGCGGTGCGGAGTTCACCCATCGCGACCGCCGCGCGTAGACCCCGGCCCATCACGTCCCCCACCACCAGCGCCGTGCGGTGGCCGGGGAGCTCTATGACGTCGAACCAGTCGCCGCCGACCTCGGTGGCCGCGTTGCCGGGGAGGTAACGGCAGGCGATGTCCAGGCCCGAGGCCTCGGGGTCGCCGGGCGGGAGCAGGGACCGTTGCAGTATCAGCGCGCGTTCGTGCTCGCGCCGGTAGAGGCGGGCGTTGTCGATGCAGACGGCGGCGCGGGCGGCCAGCTCCACGGCGAGTTCCCGGTCGCGGTCGCCGAACGGCTCGCTGCCCTTGGTGCGGGCGAACTGGGCGAGGCCGACGACCGTGTCGTGGGCGACCATGGGCACGGCCAGCGTGGACTGGACGAGACCGCCCTCCGCCGCCGGCACGTGCTGCGGGCGGGCCGTGCGCAGGGCGTCCGCGCACGGGGAGTTGAAGGGGTAGTGGTGCACCGCGCCGACGGCGACCGGGACGCCGTCGCCCACGAAGGGCGCGTCGGAGACCGCGCTGGCGAAGGCGACCCGGCGCAGTTCGGCGCTGCCGTCGGCGAGTCCGGGCGGGGTCTCGTCGCCGGCCAGCAGGCCCTGGTAGAGGTCGACGGTTGCGAGGTCGCAGAAGCCGGGCACCACCACGTCGAGGAGTTCGCGGGCGGTGGTCTCCAGGTCCAGCGAGTTGCCGATGCGGGCGCCGGCCTCGTTGAGGAGGGCGAGGTTGCGGCGGGCCGCGGCGGCCTCGCGGGCGGCGGCGCGGCGGGCGGTGATGTCGAGGCCGAGCCAGGCGATGCCGATGGGGCGGCCGGTGCCGCTGTGCACCCGGTAGAGGTTGATGGACCAGTGCCGGCGCTCCTCGGAGCCCGGGACGAAGCCCGTGACGTGCATGTCGGTGATGGAGTTGCCGGTCTCCAGGACCCGGCGCAGGGTGGCCGCGACCCGCTCGGCCTCGGAGCGCGGGAGGTAGTCGTGGACGCCCTTGCCGCGGTGGTCCTCGGGGGTGCCGCCGAAGATGGAGGAGAACCGCACGTTGGCGCGGCGGATCCTGAGGTCGGTGTCGATCAGCAGGAAGCCGAACGGAGATTGACCGAATATCGACTGCGAGGCCGCCAGGTCGGTCTCGATGCTGCGCAGGGTGCGGACGTCGACGACGATGCACACGGCCGCGTTCTCGCCCTCGGCGGTGCGGGTGGGCATGACGTAGACCTCGGCGATGCCCTCCTCGCCGCGCCCGCCGTCCGCCTTGTCGGGCATCCGGAACGGGACGACGCCGGTCCACTCCCGGCCGTCCAGGATCTCGGCCATCTTCCGCTGGCCACGCTCGCGCAGGTCCGGGTCGACGAACGCCTCTATGGGGTCCATGCCGACGGCGCGGTCGGCCGGGATGCCGAAGAGCTGCTCGGCGCGCAGGCTCCACTGGTCGACCAGGCCGCCGGCGCCGATGGAGAACGAGGCGACCTTGATGTAGTCGTAGATCGAGCCGGGCGGGCTGCTCTGCCACACGGCGTCGCCGGGGGCCGCGGCTGTCTCCGCGGTCCCCGCCCTCGCGCCGTCCGACGGGTCCTCGGACTCCGTGGCCTTAGCTGGTATCTCGCTCACGCGAACCGTCCCCTCCAGCTCACCGCGTCCGGCACCGGTCACCGGGTGCGGCTGCCCGCAGTATCCAGCACTACGGTGCCGCCTGACACGGTGTTCACGATCACAGCACGGTCCAGACGATTTCCGGACCGGACCGTGACAACACTTCCAGTCTTCTAACCAGGGAACACGCCGTCGAATCACGTACTCCGGCACACGTTGATCGGCCACTCCCGCGGGTGGACGCGGTAGCACTGCGTGTACACCCCGTTCACCCCGTTCACCCTGGTACGGCCAGCTCGAACCAGACCGTCTTTCCGTTGTCCCCCGGACGGGTACCCCAGCTGCGCGAGGAACCCGCGACCAGCTGGAGTCCGCGGCCGCTCTCGTCGTCGGGGCCCGCGGCGCGCTCGCGCGGCGGGTCCGGGAGCGGGTCGGAGACCTCGACGCGCAGGGTGTCGCCGAGCTCCGGGGGGCGGACGAGGCGGACGCCGATGGGGCCGGTGGCGTGCCGCAGCGAGTTGGTGACCAGCTCGCTGACCAGCAGGGCGGCGAGATCGGCGACGCCGTCCAGGCCCCAGCCGCGCAGTCTGTCCCCGACCGCGGTCCGGGCGGTGCGCACGGCGCCCGGTTCCGCGGGAAAGGTCCACTCGACGGTGTCACCTTCGGTGTCGATCACACCGATCACTTCCCAGTCGCTTCCCCGGCTGCGAGCCCGGCACTGTCCGCTTTCGTGGGGTTAATGGGCACATACCCGGTTACCTGGGGGCAGTACCGCAGGAGAGGGCGCACTGTGGTGCGAAGGGCGAAGGGGGGTGTGCGCCTACGAGCTCGGGGAGCGCGGGTGCCGGGCGGGTGCGACGCCGCGGGGGCTGGTCGCGCAGTTCCTCCCCCAGCCTTCGGCCGGGGGTACCCGCAGCGCCCCTATGCGTCGGGGCTGCGCCCCGGGCTCAAGACGGCGGCGACCTCACGCACCGCCGGCACGTCCTGGTCCAGCCAGTTGACGTCCCAGATCTCGGCCGGGGTGAGCCAGCGCAGCTCGTCGTGGTCCTGGAGGGGCCCGGGTTGCGGGGAACCGGGGTGGAGGCGGGCGGTCCACACCTGGAGGACGTACGGGGCGCGCAGTGGCCACTCCCCCGGCACCCGCGTCAGCGCCTCCGCCTCGACGCCCAACTCCTCGTGCAGCTCGCGGACGAGCGCGTGTTCGGGGGTCTCATCGGGCTCGACCTTGCCGCCGGGCAGCTCCCAGCGGCCGGCCAGCTCGGGGGGCGCGCTGCGGCGGGCCGCGAGGAGGCGGCCGGTGTCGAGCAGGGCGGCTCCGACCACCACGATCCGTTCGCTCATGGGCCGGAGCCTACGGGAGCGTCAGTTCCGGGTGGCCGCGTCCCCGTTGCTGTGGCCGATGCGCTCGACCCAGTAGAGCTGCTTGTGCCCGCGGTCGTCGAGACTGTCGGCGATCTTCTGCGCCTCGGCCCGGGTCGCGTACCGGCCGACGCGGTAGCGATTGCCGTTGTCGTCCTGCCGTATGACGAGCCAGGGGAGAGAGACCGTGCCTTCCGTCATCGCGCCCCTCCGCATCTCCCGGCTCCCGTCCATCCCCGCCCCACTAAGGAAACCGCACTCCGCATATGCCCGAGCGTACGCCTAACCTTTACGCAGCGAATACGCCTTTTCACAAAGAGGTACGCAACCAGCCAGAACGGTGGGGGCGCACGACAACGAATGCGCCGTTCGCGCGCCCCGCACTTCGGGTCGCAGGCACGCCAGGACAGCCGGGCCACCTGGGAGAACGGCCGGATTCCGGCGCCCGGCACCGGTGGGGACCTGGATCGTGAAGACGTCAACCCTCCCGAGGGTGTGCGCTACTTCACGGAGAGGTGGTACGCCCGCTACCGCACCGGCAGGTGGTAGGAGGCCCGGTAGCGGTCGGCGGGGATGACGACGTCCGCGGTCTCCACCGGGCGGCCGGAGGCGTAGTACGTCCGCTGGATCACCAGGACGACATGGCCGGGGACCCCGCCCAGGGTGAGCAGTTCCTCGGCGAGGCCGGGGCGGGCACCGACCTCCTCGGTGACGTTGTCCACGACGACGTCGATCGCGCGCATCCGCTCGACCACGCCCATCCCGCCGAGCGGGCCCTCCTCGGGCAGCATCACCGGGGTGCGGCCGGTGACGGCGAGGGGCTCCCAGGAGGTGGAGAGCATCATCGGCTCGCCCGCGTCCCGGAACAGGTAGCGGGTGCGCATCACGCGGTCGCCGACGTGGATGCCGAGCCGGTCGGCGATCGCGGCGCCCGCCCCGGTCTGCTCGCTGCTGGACTCCCAGGTGCCGCGCGCCGCCGCGTCGGACTGCTCCTGCCGGAACGGGGTGGCGCCGCCGGCCGGGCGGTACCCGGAACGGGCCACCCGCCGGGGCACGGGCCGCTCGCGCACATAGGTCCCGGAGCCGGACCGGCCCTCGACCAGCCCCTCGGCCATCAGCACCTTGCGGGCCTCCAGGGCGACCGTGTCCGAGACGCCGTACTCCTCGCGGATGCGGGCCTGCGAGGGCAGCCGGGTGTGGGGCGGCAGCGAACCGTCGACGATCTTCTTGCGGAGATCACCCGCGACACGCAGATACGCCGGCTGCTCACCGAAAGTCACTGGCCGCTCCCATCAGGTTGTACAGACAGCAACAGCGTGGCAACCGTGGGTTGAGCCGTGCAAGCAAAGGCCAGAGAATCACTCGATGTGATGACATGTGGCCCGGGGATGCTTTGCGCAGGCACTTCCTCCCCGTTATAGCCGCGATCACACCTCCACGCCGGAGCCACTTCCTCCGCTGCCGGCACCGCCGCCTCCGTCGTCGTAGGAAGGCGGGGTCGTGGCGAGGCCCAGAGCCTTGCGGGCGGTGACGGTCCGCTTCGGGTCGAGGAGCGCCGAACCCTTGTCGTAGTGGCTGTAGTAGGTGTCCGCGTCCGTGGCCTTCGCGGCCTTCGCCCACTCCGCCTTCGCCCTGTCGAGGTCCGCGACCAGGTCGTCCACCGGCTTCTTCGCGTCCGGGTCCCAGCCGTGCGCGCGCAGCATCGCGGTCTGCCTGGAGAGGGCCGTGGTGACCTGCTGGGCCCACTGCCGGTAGCCCGGCAGGTCGTCCTCGACGTACTCGGCCTCGGGGGCGCCGGCGAGGGCGGTGTTCAGGACGTGCGCGGCGTCGAGGTAGGCGACCTGGTCGGCGTCGAGCATGCTCTCGTCGTTGCGCAGCGAGCCGGACAGGGTGCGGCCCTCGGTGGTGTTGCCGAAGACGCAGGCGACCTCCCGGTCGCCGTACTCCCAGCTGTCCGCGCTGGGCGTGAAGTAGTACACGTCGACGTCGCCGGGGACCGCCCAGCCGTCCATCGCGTAGCCGTCCTCCATGGCGTAGCAGCGCCGGTCGGCGGAGTCGCCGACGCTCTCGTCGCCCGGATAGTCCGAACCCTTGAGCTCGTAGGTGGCGAAGACCTCGCCGTCGTGCGCCTTCTCGCAGTCCACCACGGTGACGTCGGAGACCAGGTCGCCGGTGAGCGTGCCGTCGGGGGTGTCGAAGCAGTCGCCGGTGGACAGCGAGACGCTGGAACTGTCGTTCGCGCCCTCCTTGACGCCCTGCCAGAACTCCGCCGCCCCGCCGGTGGACAGCGCCACCACCCACAGGGCCAGGCCGAGCACGGAGAACACCGACCCGACGACCGCCATCGCCCTGCCCCGCTCCCCCCGCTTGCGGATCTGCCCCAGCCCGGCCAGCCCCAGCACCAGCCCCGCCCCCGGCAGACAGCACAGCACCCCGAGCACGAGGGAGGCGATGGCGAGCCCGTTGACGGGCGGCTGCGGGGCGTACGGGCCGTACCCCTGCCCCCACTGCTGGTACGGCCCCGGGTACGGCGACTGCCGCCCGTACGGCGCCTGCGGGTACTGCGGGTACTGCGGCAGGCCCGACTGGGGCGGTGGGTAGGGCCCTTGTGGCTGGTGGGGGCCGGGGGGCGGAGGTATGGACACCGGTACCGTGCTCCTGAGGGGGCGTCGGGCCGCGCGGAAACGGACGGCTGAACTGACGTACGACTGCGCGCATCGTAAGCGCGCCGTGAACGGGGGCGGAATGAGGGTGGGGACGGCGGCCGCGCCGGGCTTCCCGGCGGACGACCGCCCCCTCGGCTTCCCCGCCCCGCACCGGCACTCCCGGCTCGTCCTCGCGGCGGGCTGGGTCACGGATCCCCTGCCCTTCCCCGAGTACCCCTGGGAGGACGACGAATGAACGAGACCGTCGGCGCCGTCAACGCGCTCACCGCACGCTGGGCGCGGCAGACCAGACAGGGCACGGTCTTCTCGGCCGCCGGTGTCTGGCCGCTGCTGGCCTTCCTCGCCGACGGGGCGGCCGGCCCGGCGCGGGACGAACTGACCCGGGCCGTGGGCAGGCAAGCCGATCAGGCCGCCGCCGGTGCGCGGGAGTTACTCGCGTGGCTGGACTCGGTGCCGGGGGTCGGGGCGGCGCTCGGGCTGTGGACCGACCGGGCGCTGGAGCTGCGCGAGCCCTGGGCGGCGGGGCTGCCCGCGGACGCGCACGGGGTGCTCGGCGCCGATCCCGCGGTCTCCCGGGAGGCGCTGGACGCATGGGCGGCGAAGCGCACCGAGGGGCTGGTGGAGCGGCTGCCGGTGCGGCTCTCCGAGGGCGCCCGGATGGTGCTGGCGACCGCGCTGGCGCTGCGCACGGACTGGCAGCACCCGTTCCGGGAGACGGTGCTGCGGCCCGGCTCCGGGCCGTGGCAGGGGCTGGACCTGGCCGGTCTGCACCGCAGCAGTGTCCGGCCCGACCGGATCGCGGTGACCGCCGGTCCGGACGGCCACGTCACCACGCTGAAGGTCCTCGGCGACAACGGTCTCGACGTGCACCTCCTGCTGGGCGCGGAGGGGATGGCGCCGGGGCAGGTGCTGCACACGGGCATCGGCGTCCTGGAGCGGGCCCTGCCGGTGACGACAGGCGGACAGCTCCCCTACGGGCCCGCGGGGCCGGGGGTGGTCGTGGAGCGGCAGCCGTCCCTCGCCCCGGACCCGATCCGGCTCGACGTGACCACCCCGGGCTTCACGGTCCGCGCCGACCACGATCTGCTCCAGCTGCACGGGCTGTTCGGTCTCTCCACGGCCGCCGACGCCCGCGAGGGGCACTTCCCCGGGATCAGTGCCGCGCCGCTGGCCATCGGGGCGGCCGGGCAGTCCGCGGTCGCCGAGTTCGGGCCGCTGGGCTTCCGGGCCGCCGCGGTCACCGCCGTGGTGGCGGCGCCGGGCGGGGGCCCGCCGCAGTACCGGTACGAGTCGACGGTGGTCCGGGTCACCGTGGACCGCCCGTTCGGCTTCCTCGCCGTGCACCGGGAGAGCCGGCTGGTGCTGGCGGCGGGGTGGGTGACGGAGCCGACGGAGGCCGGCTAGCCGGGGGGCCGGGATGCGCCGTCGTCCGGCTGCGGGCGCGTGGGGGCTGGTCGCGCAGTTCCCCGCGCCCCTAAAAGCAGGGGGCTGCACGAGCGCCCCTTCAGGGGCGCGGGGAACTGCGCGACCAGCCACGACGGCGCCGCAGCCGACCGACGGCACATCCAGCGGAGATCCGGCCGCCAGGCCCGGAGGCGCCGCAGCACCTCCAGGCCCTCCAGGTCGGTCCGGTCGCGGCTCAGGCACCAGCCGTGAAGCGGAGCCGGATCGTGCGGGCCTCGGGGCGCAGGGCGAACTCCGGCCACACGTCCGGACCGCAGGCGCGGGAGCCGAGGCCGTGCTGGGCCGCGTCGATGATGAGGTGGCTGGTGACGGACTCCGGGAGTTCGAAGGGGTGGGCGGCCCGGTCGAGCTGTTGCGGGGTGTGGCGGGCGAGGGTGAAGCCGGGGCGCCGCCCGCGGTTGTCGGGGAGGGCGTCGAGGTGGAGGACCTCGGTGTCGCCGCTGGTCAGCGTGAGCCGGCGCAGCCGGGAGCGGTGGCCGGTCTCCTGGGGGCGCGCGTAGTCCACCGAGAGGTCCCGGATGGTGGCCGAGAACCGGCCGGTGCGCGCCGCGTGGAGGCTGTCGGGGTAGGACTCCAGCGGGCCGAGGCCGAACCACTCGGCGCCGTCCACGGGGGCGGTGCCGTCGGGCAGTTCGAAGCGGATCCCGATCCGCGGCCACACCGTCGCCCAGCCGCGCGAGGGCTCGATGTCGACGCGCAGTTCCAGTTCGCCGTCCTCGACCGACCAGACCGACTCGACCGTCACCGAGAGCGCGGAGTCCGCGGCGGAGACCCGGTCGACGGTGCGCAGGGCGTCCGCGGCGTGCTCCACGCCGATCCGGCGGGTGATCAGGCGGTCGAGGCCGTCCCGGCGCCACAGTTCGGCGCTGGAGACCCCCTCGGCGCTGGCGTCGCTGCCCTCCAGCCGGTCGGCGGTGCCCTCGTCGTTGTCGGTCGGGGCGCGGAACAGTTCCAGCCGCGGTCCGGTGACGGGGCGTCCGGCGAGCCGGGTGAGGGAGCCGTCGGTGAACTCGGCGATGCCGAGGCTGCGCGTGCCCTCGCCGGGACGCCAGCCGGTGCGGGGCCGGACCGCGGGCACCGGCCGCCGTACCGAGAGGTCCAGCTGGGCGGTGGCGACCTCGTGCCCGGCCGGGGCCCAGGCGGTGTCCGCCGCCAGCACCGCCTCGACCGTCAGCCAGGTCTCGGCGTCCGCGGCCACCGCCAGCGCGGGCAGCGGCACCCGTCCCGACTCGCCCGCCGCGAGCAGCGGGGTGTCCAGCTCCCCCGCCTCGACGGGGATGCCGTCGAACTCGACGCGCCAGCGGAACCGCAGGTCGGAGGTGTCGGCCGAGTGCCGCAGGTTGGTGATGTCGAGCTTGTCGCCGTCGAAGGCGAACCGGATCGGCTGGACGACCGCCTTGAACTCGTGGAGGCCGGGCGTCGGCACGTCGTCGCTGAGCACCATCCCGTCCATCACGAAGTTGCCGTCGTGCACGACCTCCCCGAAGTCGCCGCCGTAGGCGTAGTACGGCCTCCCGTCGGGGGCGGTGGCCAGGATGCCGTGGTCGCGCCACTCCCAGACGAAGCCGCCGTGCAGCCGCGGGTGGCGGTGGACCAGTTCCTCGTACTGGTCGAGGGCGCCCGGCCCGTTGCCCATCGCGTGGGCGTACTCGCAGAGCAGGAACGGCCTGGTGCGCTGCCGGGCGCCCTGGGCGGGGGTGCAGCCAAGGAGCGGGGCGGTGGAGCCGTCGGTGCCGATCTGCTCGGTCTCCGGCACGGTCGCGTACATCCGGGAGTAGACGTCGGTGTACTCCCCGGTGTAGTCGCCCTCGTAGTGGACGGGGCGCTCGGGGTCGCGGGCGTGCACCCAGGCGGCCATGGCGGCGAGGTTGGCTCCGGTGCCGGCCTCGTTGCCGAGCGACCACATGACGACGCCGGGGTGGTTCTTGTCCCGTTCGACGGTGCGCTCGATGCGGTCCAGGCAGGCCGCGCGCCAGGCCGGGTCGTCGGTCGGGTTGCCCGTCCAGCCGACCTTCTCGAAGCCGTGGGTCTCCAGGTCGCACTCGAGGACGACCCAGAAGCCGAGTTCGTCGGCGAGGTCGAGCAGCCGGGGGTGCGGCGGGTAGTGGCTGGTGCGGATGGCGTTCACGTTGAACCGCTTCATCCGGGCCAGGTCGGCGCGGGCGTGCGCCTCGTCGAAGACGCGGCCGCGCGCGGGGTGGGCCTCGTGCCGGTTCATGCCGTGGAAGACGACCTTGCGGCCGTTGACCAGGAACTGGTCGCCGCGGATCTCGACCGTGCGGAAACCGGCCCGCAGCGCGATGCTCTCGGCGGCCGAGGACACGGTCACGTCGTACAGCCGGGGCACCTCGGCCGACCAGGGCGCCACCTCCGGGACGTCGACGGGCGCCACGTCGGCCGCCGTCTCCCAGACCCGCTCCACGCCCAGTTCGGGGATGCGCAGGGTGACCGGGAAGGCGGCCGGGCCGGCGGTGACCTCCGCCTCGACGCGGCCGCGTCCGTTGTCGTACCCGGTGCGCAGCCAGACGTCCTCGATGCCGCCGGCCGGGCGGGCGAGCAGGGTGACGTCCCGGAAGATGCCCGGCAGCCACCACTGGTCCTGGTCCTCCAGGTAACTGGCGGCCGACCACTGGTGGACGCGGACGGCGACGACGTTGTCGCCGGGGCGCACCACGGAGGTCACGTCGAACTCGTGGGCCAGCCGGCTGCCGCTCGCGCTGCCGATCTCGACGCCGTTGACCCACACCTTGAACAGCGACTCCACGCCGTCGAACCGGAGCAGGACGCGCTCGGCGTCCGGCCAGCCGGCGGGGAGGTCGAAGTGGCGGCGGTAGTCGCCGGTGGGGTTCTCGTCCGGGACGTGCGGAGGGTCGATCGGGAACGGGAACTGGATGTTCGTGTACGCCGGCCGGCCGTGGGCGCCGTCGCCCTCCAGCACCCAGTGCGCGGGCACCGGGATGCTGTCCCAGCCCCGGTCGTCGAAGTCCTCGGCGGTGAACTCCGCGGCCACGGCCGCCGTGGCCGACAGCCGGAAGCGCCAGGAGCCGTTCAGCGAGAGGGCGGGGGCGTCGGAGTGCAGCCAGGAACGGGCCGGGCGCAGGGCGCCGTGCCAGGGGGCGGGGTCCGATACGTACGCGGTGAGCTCGGAGGACAAGACGCACAACTTTCTTGAGACGGGGGGAGCGACAGCGCCCCGTAAGGGGCGCGGCGCTGTGTCAATATGCGGCTCCGCCGCGTGGGCGCGACCAGCCACGACGGCGCCGCAGACGGCAGACCGCACATCGCGGCCCCGGCAGCGAAGCGCTCAGCGGAGGACGACCGTGCGGATCTCCCACGGGCCGAGGACGAGTTCGAGCCCGTCCCGGACCGGTTCGGCCCCGATCGTCCGGCCGAGCAGGTCGACCGTGGCCGCCTCGGTGAAAGTGCCGGTCACACGCACGCTCGTCGCGGTGTCCCGCATCGCCACCAGCCGGACCTCGGTGCCGGGCCCGTGCTCGGCGTCGGTGATCCGGCGGATGCCGGACACGTGCACGTCCCGGCCGTCGACGTGCAGGCCGGCCGCGTCCGGGGGCAGCGGGGCGCCGCCGGGCGCGGTGCCGCGGGTGACGAGCGCGTCGTTGCGGAACTCCTCGGCGAGGGCGACCGCGCCGGCGCCCTGCCAGCCGGACGCCGAGGGCAGCACGGCGAACCGGTTCTCGACGCGCATGCCCAGGTCCTGGGCGCCGGGTGCCGGGATCTCGCTCGCCGCGGGTTCGTCGCGCAGGGGGTGGATGTTGACGCTGATGGAGCCGACGGCGCGCAGCAGGGTGACGGCGAGCGCGGAGCCGTCGTCGACGAGTTCGTACTCGGCGGAGTGGTCGAGCAGGACGGTGGCCGGGCCCGCCGCCACGAAGGTGCTCGCGGGGAAGGTCGGCAGCGGGTACTCGCCCCAGCCGCCCTCGGCGGTCAGGCCGCGCTCGGTGACCGCGAACTGCCCGGCCGACGCGGACGTGGTGACGGGCAGCGGCAGCGGGACGTGCAGGCGCAGCCGGTGGTCGGCGGACCGGTTCAGGAACGACGTGGAGAGCCGGACGAACGGCTCGCCCGCGCGGACCTCCACCAGCATGTCCACGGGGGTCGGGACGGTACGCCCGCTGCGCCGGTCCCGGTCGCCGTCGGCGAGCGCCTCCGGCCACTCGTAGACGCGGGTGACGCGCAGCCGGGCCCGCAGCGGGCCGGTTTCGAGGAGTTCGACCGCGACCCGGGCCGGCTCGCAGACGAGTACGTCGTGGGCGGGCGGGGCGTAGTTGTAGCTGTCCCCGCGGTCGCCGCCGTCCACCAGGCGGCCGACGCCCGACAGGACGGTGCCGTCGGCGCCGGTCACCTCCAGGGTGCCGTCGGCGGCGACGGCCACCTCGACCAGGCCGTTGGAGAGGCTGTCCGCCGTCCCCGTCGCGCCCTGCGGCGCTGGGGCTGCGGGCAGGTCGCCGGTGCCGACCCGGAAGGCGGCCAGTCCGGCGGCGGGGACGGGGACGGCCACCAGCGCGGTGGCCCGGGCCTGGGCCAGGGTCCGCACCCGCCACTCCCCCGGGTGCGCGGCGGCCGCGGCGGCGACCTCGCCGCGCAGGGTCATCAGGTCGAAGGAGCCTTCCGGGACCTCGGCGAGGTGGAAGACCAGGGAGTTCGGGGTGAGTTCGTAACCGTTGATCAGCAGCCCGAACAGCTCGCGGCGGTGGATGCGGCGCAGCACGCGTTCCAGCTGGGAGGCGTCGAGCCGCTCGTCGCTGAGCACGGTCGGGGCCTGGGAGACCGGCTGTACGGGGTGCGCCGCGCCGTCGGCGGTGGTCGCGACCAGCGTGCCGCCCTCCGGGGCGGCCACCACGTCGACCTCGACCAGTGCGGTACGGGGCGCCGGCAGCGGGTTGGCCACCAGATAGGCGTCGCCGGCCACCCCGGCGGCGGGCCCGGCGAGGGCCGCGTCCCGGACGGCGCGGGCGGCCTGCGCGGCCTCGGCGAGGCGGGCGGCGACCTGGTCGCAGGTCTCGTCGGTGCCGGAGCCGACCACCGAGTCGTGCGCGGTGGACTCGATGATCTTGTGCCAGGCGAGGGCGAGGAAGTTGCCGTCGTCGCGGCCGGACCACAGGGCGTTCATCCGCTCGGCGTGGTCGACGGTCCGCTCGGCGGCGGCCATCCGCTGCTTGAGCCCGAGCCGCACGGAGAGCACACCGGGGAGGATGTTGCCCCGCACGTGGCTGCGCAGCTCACCGGTGACGACGGCCGTGACGTCGTCCCGTACGTGCCCCCGGACGTACTCGTCGAGGGTGGCGACGGTGATCGGCCGCTCCTCGTCGGAGGCCTTGCGCAGCCAGTCCGCGAGCCGCGGGTCGGGCGCGTTGTGGTCGGTGCCGGACATGGCGAGCACCGGGTCGCCGCCCCACCGATGCGCGGTCATCCCGGCGTACTCGGCCAGCGCGCTCCTGATCCGGTCCGGCACCAGCAGGACGTCGAGGCCGTTGTCGTACCCGTCGAAGAGGAACTCGGTGCGGACCTCGGAGCCGTCGGGGGCGCGCCAGCGGAAGGCGTGTCCGTCGACCGTGCCGGGCACCCCGCGCCACAGCGCCGCGTGCTCGATGCCGGCCCGGGCCAGGATCTGCGGCATCTGCGCGACGTGGCCGAACATGTCCGGGAGGTAGCCGATCGGCATGGCCCCGCCGAGCCGTTCGGCGGCCGCCCACCCCATCTGCAGGTTGCGGACGATGGTCTCGCCGGAGCAGAGGAACTCGTCGAGGAGGATCAGCCACGGCCCGACGGCCAGCCGGCCCTCGCGGACCAGGGCGGCGACCCGGTCGCGGTTCTCGGGCCGCATCTCCAGGTAGTCCTCGACGGCGGCCATCTGCCCGTCGACGGTGAACCGGAAGTCCGGGTCCGCCTCGGCCGTCGCCAGCACGGTGTCGAGGGCGGTGACGAGGCGGTGCCGGAACACCTGGAACGGCTCGTACCACTCCCGGTCCCAGTGGAAGTGGGGCACGAAGACAGCCGGGTTGGGCATGGTGGAGAACACCTTCTGTGCGTGGGGCTGTGCGTGGGGGGTCACTTGAGGGAGCCGGCGGCGAGTCCGGTGCGCCAGAACCGCTGGAGGAGGATGAACACGACGATCACCGGCAGGATCGACACCAGCGATCCGGTGATGATCGACTCCTGGAGCAGCGGGGAGCGGGCGGTCTGGCCGTTCCACTCGTACAGGCCGAGCGTGATCGGGAAGAGCGACTCCTTCTGCAGCATGACCATCGGCAGGAAGAAGTTGTTCCAGATGGCCACGAACTGGAACAGGAAGATGGTCACCAGGGCCGGTGTCATCAGCCGGAAGCCCACCGAGAAGAAGATCCGGAACTCGCCGGCGCCGTCCAGCCGCGCCGACTCGATCAGCTCCTGCGGCACGGAGGCGTTGGCGAAGATCCGCGCGAGGTAGACGCCGAACGGGCTGACGATGCTGGGCAGGAACACCGCGAGGTAGGTGTTGACGAGCCCGGTCGCCGAGAACAGCAGGAACAGCGGCAGGGCGAGCGCGGTGGTGGGCACCAGGACGCCGCCGAGGATGACGGAGAACAGGAACTCCCGGCCGCGGAACCGGAACTTGGCGAGGGCGTAGCCGCACAGCGCCGAGATCAAGGTGCCCACGGCCGCGCCCAGCACCGCGTAGAGGACGGTGTTGAGGGCCCAGCGGCCGAAGATGCCGTCGCTGCGGGTGAACAGGGTGTGCAGGTTGTCGAACAGGTTGAAGTGCGAGAACGCCAGGCCGTTGGTGGCGGCGAGGTCGCCCTGCGGCTTGGTCGCGGCGACGACCAGGAAGTACACCGGCAGCAGGAAGTAGACGGCCAGGAGCAGCATCAGCCCCATGGCGGCCGTTCGGCTGACCCGGCTCTCGCGGTTGACGGTCGGTGTGCTCACAGTCCGGCCTTCTTCGAGGTCAGTCGCATGAACCCGAAGCTCAAGACGAAGGTGATGACGGCGATGACCACCGAGATGGCCGCGGCCTGCTGGTAGTTGTTCCCGGAGGCCACCGTGTACGCGAGCATGTTCGGCGTGAACGTGCTGGAGATGTTCGAGGAGATCTGCCGCAGCACGGCCGGCTCGGCGTACAGCTGGAGCGTGCCGATGATCGAGAAGACGGTGGTCAGCACGATCGACGGCGCGATGATCGGCACCTTGACCCGCCAGGCGATCGTCCAGTTGGTGGCGCCGTCGAGCTTGGCGGCCTCGTAGAGCTCCTGCGGGATC
Source organism: Streptomyces sp. NPDC001507 (assembly GCF_042894765.1). NCBI lineage: Bacteria > Bacillati > Actinomycetota > Actinomycetes > Kitasatosporales > Streptomycetaceae > Streptomyces > Streptomyces sp. NPDC001507. Next base: position 237,718 of record NZ_JBIAVV010000005.1, on the reverse strand, counting down.
GACTGCAGCGCCGAGAACATGATCAGCATGTTGTAGCCGGTCCACAGCCAGGTGGAGACGTTCGCCGCCGACCAGAGCACGGCGCCGGGGCCGAGGAAGTCGGGGTGCAGCCCGATGCCGTTCAGCAGGTCGACGACCGGGCTGAGCTGGGGCGAGTAGAGGTACGACCACATGATCGCGGCGATCACGCCGGGTACCGCGTACGGCATGAACGCGACGATGCGGAAGAACCCCTTGGCCCGCAGCAGGGGCGTGTCGAGGAGCAGCGCGATGATCAGGGCCACGAAGAGCATGACCGGCACCTGCACGATGCCGAACAGCCCGATGCGGCCGATGCTGGACCAGAACTCGTGGTTCTGGAGCACCTGCCCGTACTGCTCGAAGCCGCCGAACGTCGTGTACGACGTGCCGTACTGGCCGCCGGAGCGGCGCACGACGCGGAAGCTCTGCCAGAGGGCGTAGCCGACCGGCACCAGGTAGAACAGCAGGAAGGGCAGGAAGAACGGGGTCACGAAGGCGGCGACGGTGGCTGCCCTGGGGCCGCCGCCGTTCGGGCGACGGCGGCCCCGGGGCGTGGTTCGCACGCCGGCCGAGCGGGTTGCGAGGTCGGTCATACCGCGGTCACTTGCCCGCCGTCGCCGGGATCGCCTGGTCCTTCATCGACTTCAGCGCGGCGGCCTGGGCGGTCGCCAGCGCGTCGTCGAGGGTGCCGCTGCCGGCCGCGGCCTTGGCCATCGCGTCCTGCAGGGCCAGGTTCACGGTCTTCTGCGTGGGGCCCCAGGCGAAGCTGGTGTCGATCTTCTTGGAGGCGTCGGCGAAGACGTCGAAGATCTTCTCGTTGCCGTAGTACGGCACGCCCTGCTTCAGCGCGGGCAGGTCCAGCCCCGCGGTGGCCGCCGGGTAGAGCCCGCCGAGCTTGTTCTCCAGCGCCAGGGCGTCCGGGTCGGTGTTCAGCCAGGTGTTGAACTCGACCGACTCGTAGAGGTGCTTGCTGCCCTTCATGAACGCGACGGTCGAACCGCCCCAGTCGCCGGAGGAGCCGCTCGCACCCCACGTCGGCATCGGGACGATCGACCACTTCCCGGACTGCTTGGGCAGGTTGTCGCGGAACATGCTGTAGCCCCAGGCGGCGCCGACGTAGGTGGCGAGCTGGTCCTTCTGGTACGCCGCGTACATCTGGGTGGAGCCATGGGCGAGGTCGGTGCGCACGACCTTCTCGGAGATCAGCTTCTGCCAGTAGTCGGCGACCTGCTTGCTCTGCGCAGAGTCGACGCTGACCTGCCACTTGTCGCCGGAGTAGCCGTACATCTTGGCGTCGTTCTGCCACAGGAGCCCGTTGAACCACTCGGCGTTGTTCGGGTCGAAGAACGTCATGTCGAGGCTCGGGTCCGCCTTGTGCAGCTTCTCGGCGGCCGTCGCGTACTCGTCCCAGGTCGTGGGGATGGCAACGTTGTACTTCTTGAAGAGATCGCTGCGGACGTACAGCGCCATCGGGCCGGTGTCCTGCGGGATCGCGAACACGCCGGTGTCGCCGAAGCTGGTCTGCGACCAGGTCCACGGCACGAACTTCGACTTGGCCGCGGTGGCCGCCTTGCAGGCGGAGGCGTCCACGAAGGCGCTCTGGGTGCGCAGGTTGGGCAGTTCGTCGTAGCCGACCTGGGCGAGGTCCGGGGCCTTGTTCGCCTTGAGGGCGTTGCCGAGGGTGCCGTACTGGTCGTTGGAGATGTTCTTCATCTCGACCTGGACGTTCGGGTGCTGCTTGTTCCACAGGTCGACGACCTTGTCCATGCCCGGAACGGTGTTCCAGTACTGGAGGGTCACCTTGCCCTTCGCGGGCTCGCAGGACGCGGCGGACGCCTTGTCCGACGAGCCGGACGAGGAACACCCGGCGAGTACGACGATGCCTGCGGTCGCGGCTGCTGCGGCGAGGCGGGTGCGCGTGGCTGTGCTTCTCATATCTTCCGTTCCAGAGAACGCCTGGTTACGGGCCCAGGCGGGTCGACGTTGACACCTGGAGGCGGATGCCTTCTGGTTGGAATCAGGTTCCGTGAGCGGTAACGTGAGCGCTCACGGGAGCGGTAACGGGAAGTGATTGGGAGTGTGGGCTTCCGAACGCCAGAGTGTCAAGGTTTCGACGCACCGGGGCATACTCGGTGTCCCTGCGACGCTGGCGCGTCGGCAATTACGCGGAGGTGAGTGATGGCGTCGTCGGGGACCGGACCCCGCAGGGTCACGATCGACGATGTGGCCGAGGCCGCGGGCGTTTCCCGGCAGACCGTGTCACGGGCGCTCAACGACAAGGGCGAGATCGGCGCCTCCACCAAGCAGCGCGTGCTCGACACCGCCCTGGCGCTCGGCTACCGGCCGAGCCGGTTCGCCCGGGGGCTCGTACGGCAGGACACCATAAGTGTCGGCCTCGTGATCCCCGACCTGCTCAACCCGTTCTTCACCGAGGTCGCCGCGGCCGCGCTGGAGGCGGCCCGGGACCGCGGCTGGCACGTCGTCGTGTACGACACCGGCGACCGGACCGAGGAGGAGCGGGGCACGCTGGAGGTGATCGCCTCCCAGGTCGACGCCGTCGTGGGCTATCTCAGCCTGCCCGAGGACGAGATCGACAGGCTGACCCTGGGCCTCCCCGTCGTGCTCATCGACCGCGAGCACCGCACCCAGCGGTTCAGCTCGATCCGGATCGACGGCGAGAGCGGCGTGCACGCGGCGATCAGGCACCTGACCGCGGCGGGACACCGGCACATCGGCATGCTCGACCACGCCGAACGGTCCGAACCGAGCATCCGGCACCGGTGGTTCGACACCGCGATGTCCGCGTGCGGGCTGGACTCGACCGCCGTGGCCCGTGCCGACCAGAGCGTCGAGGGCGGGCAGGACGCGCTCCAGGAGCTCCTCGCCGGGCACCCGGACCTGACGGCCGTGTTCACCTTCAACGACATCATCGCCATAGGAGCGCTGCGCGCCGCACGCCGGCTCGGCCGGCAGATCCCCCGGGACCTCGCCGTGATCGGCTTCGACGGTCTGCAGCTGGGCACGCTCGTCGACCCCCCGCTGACCACGGTGGCCCTGGACACCCGCCGCCTCGGCGCCCTCACCGTCGAACAGGCGGCCCGGCTGCTGACCGGCAGCGACCCACTGCCCGCCGACCAGCTGAAGGTGGGGGCGGAGCTGCGGGTGCGGGAGTCGGGGTAGCGGGAGGGGGCCGGGGTGGCGGCCGAAGGCCCGGGGGGGGCGGCCGAAGGCCCGGGTGGCGGCGGAAGGCCCGGGGGCGGCCGGGGGCCCGGGGGCCTCATTTCTGCCGTGCGCGTCGGGCGCTTGGTGTCGTGGGCGTCGGGCGCTTGGTGTCGTGGGCGTCGGCCGGCTTCTGCCCTCAGCTGGTCCGGGACCGGTCGGCCCGGCGCGAGCGGCGGTTGCGCCAAAAGGTGACCGCCCACAGCACGTTGATGCCGCCGAGGGTGACGAGCACCGCCGCGGAGTCGGCGTTGGCCGCGAGGCCGTGGTCCGGGCCCAGCCCGCGGGCCGCACGGACCAGCAGGGTCACGTCGGCGGGCAGGGTCACGGCCGCCATGAAGGCCAGGCAGGCCACCGTCCCGGCCACGAGGACGACGCTGTAGAGGCGGACGGCCCGGCGCTCGTGCGGGGGCAGCCGAACGCTCGGGTCACCGGCAGCGCCGCCGCCCGGCCCTCGTCGCGTCCGCCGGAACACGTACCGGGCGTAGGCCAGACCGTCGCCGTACAGATCCCGGCAGCCCGTGAGGTCCTGGAGGACGAAGTACAGGTCGGTGCGGGTGAACACCATGAACTGGAAGGGCAGCGGCAGCAGCGCCAGCAGCAGGACCGCGGCCAGCAGCCGGTGGGCCGTCGTCGTGGTGTCCGTGCGGGCCAGGACCAGGAGCACGGCCGACGCGACGGACAGGTTGAGGGCGATGCCGGACAGGTAGGCCGTCAGCCGGTGCCGGCGGGGCGCCAGCTCGATGCCGCTGATGTCGGTCTGCATGACCAGGAACTGGAGCCGGGTGCCCAGCCGTATCCTTCCCGGCACACCCGCTGCGCGGGCGGTGACCAGGTGCGCCAGCTCGTGGGCCAGCACCAGCGTCCAGCCCGCGGCCGCACCGGTGAGCAGGACCAGGCTGCCGTGCCGGCTCCACAGCAGGTCGCGGTAGCCGGGGAGCAGGTCGGGGCGGCGGGTCAGGACGACGCCGGCCGCCAGCAGCAGTACTCCGACGAGGACGGGCAGCGCCGGGTGCAGGGCGTACCGGACGTGGTGGGGACGCAGCCACCGCAGGGACGCCGGCGGCGGATCGGTGTCCGGGACCGGGCGGTCCCCGATCCGCGCCACGAACCCCAGGGCCGCCAGGTCCCTGACGAAGTCCGGGATGTCGAGTTCCTCACCGGTCTCGGCTCGCAGGATCTCCGCGGTGCGGGACACGCTCAGCCCCTCGCCCAGGAGTGCCACCGCGCGTGCGCCGACCGCCGGCAGGGCGACGAAGGTCCGGGTGGCCATGCGGCCGACGATCCACTCGTCCCGGTCCTGCCGCAGCCCCAGGTCGTGCAGCAGGACACGGGCCGACGGCTCGATCGGCAGCGGGTCCCGCGCCGCGGTGTCCGTCACGGGAGGTCCCCGGCCGCCTCGGTTTCCCCGGGTTTCCGTGCTTCGCCTGCGGCCCCGGTCGTCCCACAGGCGGGGCAGTCGGGGCGGCGCTCCGAGCGTTGCATGACCGGATCGCCGGGCATCATGAGGTTGAGGCCGGACCGGTAACCGGGTTCGATCGGCGGGATCCCGCACAGCAGCATGAGCGCGGCATGGGCCAGCAGGCTGCCGGACAGGCCCGCGGTCACCGCGTTGACCGGGTTCCACGGCATGCGGGGCGACGCGGCCTCCTCGTCCTGGCCGGGCGCCAGCCGCAGATCGCGCCGCTCGATCTCGGCGCTGCGCAGGCACTCCCAGCACGCGCCCCGGCCGGGCGTGAAGACCCCGACGCTCACCAGCGGGCCGCGGTAACCGGCTTCCGCCCACGACGTGCCGGTGGCCAGGCAGACCTGGTTGGCCCATCTGCGGATCACCGCGGGCCGGTCGGCGGCCAGGAGGAGCACGTCGTACCCCGAGCCGCCGGTCGAGCCGCCGTCCGAGGCGCCGTCCGAGCCGCTGGCCGAGCCGCCTGCCCTGCCGCCTGCCGACCCGTCGGCCGAGTCGTCGGCCGAGTCGCCCACGGCACCGGCCAGCAGGTCTTCGAGGTCCGCCGGGCCGCGTACCTCGCGGCGCTCGCCGGTGACCGTCGTGTCCGAGTTCAGGGCGCGCAGAGCCGTCAGGGCCGCGTCGATCTTGGGCGTACCGAGGTCGCGCTCGCGGAAGAGGGTCTGCCGGTTGAGGTTGGACAGTTCGACGACGTCCGGTTCCACGCAGTGCAGCCGCCCCACCCCGGAGGCCACCAGGTCCCGTGCGGCGGCTCCGCCGGTGCCGCCGACGCCGACCAGCAGCACCCTGGCCCGGCGCAGCCGGAGCTGCGGCTCCCAGGCGCTCTCCCTGGGCCGCAGGTCCATCCAGCGCAGCAGGGCCATGCCCCTGCCGTAGCGTTCGCGTTCCCGCGCGGACAGCTCGGCGGGCGGTTCGGCGCCGGCGTCCTCCACGTAGCCGGCCATGGCCAGGTCCGTCATCGCCTGGACGACGTCCGGTTCCGGCAGCCGCAGTTCCGGGTGGCGGCGGGAGACCTCGGCGGCGATGTCCGCGGTGTCCCGGGTCCCGTCCATGGCCTCGACCAGCGTCCACACCCAGCCGTCGGGATCGAGGACCTCGGCGCCGATGCCGTGCACGACGCTCCCGATCCGGACATGGCCGTCGACGGTCCGGTAGGCCCGGTGTTCCGGCTTGATCCGCGGCCGCCGCATGGTGCGCACCGTCATCTTCGCGCCAATCTCGTCAGTCTCAACTACCCATACAAAACCGGACGTTGACAAGAGTTGTCGGACGAGCCAACTCTGACAAGAGCACCTCGACCACGGCAGACCACAGCCGGTGACAGGAGGACACACGGTATGGCCAACAAGATCGAGATAAGGCCGCTCGACAAGAAGGAGACCACCGGCGACAGCGGTGGCAACGGCGGCTCGTGATCAGACGCGGATGATGGACCGGTACCTCACGGTCGCGGAAGTCACCGACTCGGCGCGGCGGCTGGTGTCCCGGTATCCGGGAGCCGTGCGGCTGCGCCGGATCGGGACGTCCCGCGCGGGCCGCCCGATCGAGATGCTGTCCGTGGGGCACGGGCCGCGTCACGTCCTGGTGGTCGCCCGGCCGCACCCCGACGAGCCGGTCGGCGGTACGACCGCACTCGCCCTGGCGGAGCGGGTGGCACGCGGCGACCACCGGTCCCCGGCGACCGACCAAGCCGTAGTCACCTGGAACATCGTCCTGTGCCTCGACCCGGACGGCGCCGCGCTGAGCCATGGGCTCGAGGAGGCCACGGCGGGGCCCGCCCCCTCCGTGTACGACTACTACCGCACCGCCTACCGCCCGGTCGGCGCGGAGCAGCCGGAGTGGGCACCGATCGAGTCGCGGCAACTCCCGGAGAGCCAGGCGCTGTTCGATGTGATCGACGAACTCCGGCCGTTCCTCCAGTGCTCCCTGCACGGCGTCGAGGCGGGCGGCAGCTGGGTCCAGCTCACCCAGGCCCTCCCGGGACTCGCCGCCCCCTTCCGGACCTCCGCCGCGGAGCTCGGCATCCCGGTCCAGCGCGGCACGTTCGACGCCCTGTACTGGGAGAACCCCGGCCCCGGGGTCTACGTCCTGCCGCCGCCTGAGAGCACGGCCCGCCTGGCGGCCGGGTCCGAGAACATCGGCCTGTCCACCTGGTGCGCCCCGCAGCGGTACGGCGGCGTCACCGCGATCGTCGAGGTGCCCATGTGGGCGAGCGACCTGGCCGCCGACCCGTCCCCGCATCCGGAGGCCGCCGCCGCGCTGCGCGACCTGGCCGGCCTGGTACGGCACGGCGGCCGCCAGGTGACCGGCGTCCTCGACAAGGCCCGCGCCTTCCTGCCGCCTCCCGGGGTCAGCCCGCCGCGCCGCGTCCTGGAGTGGATGGCCGACGGCCTCTACGACCTGGTCGCCGACTCCTGGGAACCCCTCGCCCGCCAGGCCGCCGACGATCCGCGGCGGGTGACGACGGCCCAGATCTGTGCCCTTGACGTCGTGGCCCGGCGCCAGCCGCTCCGCGCCGCGGGCCTCCTGCTACGACTGCTGAGGGCGGCGGACCACCCCGCCGCCCCGGAACTGCACCGCGACCTGGACGACCTCTTCACCACCTGGTGCACGGACTTCGAGAAGTCCCTGCGACTACGCCGGACACCCGTCCACCACCAGGTCGCACTCCAGACCCGGACGACCCTGACAGCCGCCGCAACCGCACTGGCGACGGGGCCTGTCACGCGAACGTAGCACTGGAATTGATCAACGATGAGCGAGCCGGCCAACGGGTTCCCGGACCGGGTCGTCCAGCAACTGTTGGCCGCCCCGACCGCACAACGGCCTGACCTGCTTTCTCGCAGGTCAGGCCGCTTGTCCACGTTCGATCAGACGTTGAAGCGGAACTCCACCACGTCCCCGTCCTGCATCACGTAGTCCTTGCCCTCCATGCGGGCCTTGCCCTTGGCGCGGGCCTCGGCCACCGAGCCGGTTTCGACGAGGTCGGTGAAGGAGATGACCTCGGCCTTGATGAAGCCCTTCTGGAAGTCGGTGTGGATCACGCCGGCCGCCTCGGGGGCCGTGGCGCCCTTCTTGATGGTCCAGGCGCGTGATTCCTTGGGGCCGGCCGTCAGGTAGGTCTGCAGGCCGAGGGTGTCGAAGCCGACGCGGGCGAGCGTGGCGAGGCCGGGCTCCTCGGCGCCCACCGACTCCAGGAGCTCCAGGGCGTCCTCCTCGTCGAGTTCGGCGAGGTCCTGCTCCAGCTTGGCGTTGAGGAAGATCGCCTCGGCGGGGGCGACCAGGGCGCGCTGCTCGGTCTTGAAGTCCTCGTCGAGCAGTTCGTCCTCGTCGACGTTGAAGACGTAGAGGAACGGCTTGGTGGTGAGGAGGTGCAGGTCGTGGAGGAGCTCGTTGCGCTCGGTGCCCTGGACGATGCCGTGGGCGAAGAGTGTGTCGCCCTTCTCCAGGATCTCCTTGGCCTCCTCGACCGCCTTGACCTTGGGGGCCACGTCCTTCTTGATGCGCGACTCCTTCTGGAGCCGCGGCAGGACCTTCTCGATGGTCTGGAGGTCGGCGAGGATCAGCTCGGTGTTGATCGTCTCGATGTCGTCCTTCGGCGAGACCTTGCCGTCGACGTGCACGACGTTCTCGTCCTTGAAGGCCCGGATGACCTGGCAGATCGCGTCGGACTCACGGATGTTCGCGAGGAACTTGTTGCCCAGGCCCTCGCCCTCGGAGGCGCCGCGCACGATGCCCGCGATGTCGACGAAGTCGACCGTGGCCGGAAGGATGCGCTCCGACTTGAAGATCGACGCCAGCTTGGCCAGACGGGCGTCGGGGACGCCGACGACACCCACGTTGGGCTCGATCGTGGCGAACGGGTAGTTGGCCGCGAGCACGTCGTTCTTGGTCAGGGCGTTGAACAGGGTCGACTTGCCGACATTCGGCAGGCCGACGATTCCGATCGTGAGCGACACGTTGCGACTTCCCGTAGTGAGTGGGTGAGTGAGCCGGGGGGGCTGCCAGTGCCGGCGGGCCGGCCGATCCACCAGTTTACGGGGTTCGGGGCACCCTGCCGGCGGCCGCGTCGAACACCTGGCCAAGGGCCGCTCTTCGGCTTGGTTTCGGCGTGTCTGGGCTGCGACTGGGCACATAAACAGACCTAGGTTGGTCCGGTGGAGCATCACAGGACCCGACCCCGACAGCCCGGACCGCGTCGAGGCGGCCCCCGTCCGCCGCTGCCTCCGCAGGCGAGACCGCGGCCGGGGACTGCAGGGCGCCGGCCCGCTCCGGGGAGGTCGCGTCCGGCACCGGTGTCGCAGCCCGCGCGGCTGCCGAACCCACGGCTCACCGGGCTCGGCTGCGGCCTCTTCTGCATGGCCGCGATGCTCTCGCTCGGCTTCCTGGACGACCTGCTTTTCGGGGCGTCCCTGACCGTGTACGGCGTGCTGTCCCTGCCGGTGTCCGCGCTGACCGCGCTGTGGGTGCGCGGGGGCGACCTGCTGACCGCTCCCGTCGTCATCCCGATCGCCTTCGCCGTCGGCCTGACGGCCGTCGCCGACGACGGCGGCGGGGGTTTCCTGGGCACGGTGATGGGCCTCGTGACGGCCCTGTCCACGCAGGCCGGCTGGCTCTACGGCGGGACGCTGATCGCCGGGGTGATCGTCGTCGTCCGCCGGATCCGGGTGATCCGGACGGCCCGGACGGTCCGGCGCCGCCGGACCTGACCCCGGCTGGCGGGCCGGGCCGGGGTCACGGGGGTGCCGGCTACTTGGCGTGGTGCGCCGCGCGCATCGCCGCGCCCACGATCCCGGCGTTGTTCTGCAGCTGGGCCGGGACGATCTCGGCCTTGATGCCCTCGATGTACGGCAGGAACTTGTCGGCCTTGCGGCTCACCCCACCGCCGATGATGAACAGGCTCGGGGTGAAGAGCATCTCGACGTGCGCCAGGTACTTGTTGACCCGGCGCGCCCAGTGCTCCCAGCTCAGGTCCTCGTCCTCCTTGACCTTGCTGGAGGCCTTCTTCTCGGCGTCGTGGCCGCCCAGCTCCAGGTGGCCGAGCTCGGTGTTGGGGACCAGCTCGCCGTCGACGAACAGGGCGCTGCCGATGCCGGTACCGAAGGTGAGCAGGAGGACGACTCCCCTGCGGCCCCGGCCGGCGCCGAACTCGATCTCGGCCACGCCCGCCGCGTCCGCGTCGTTGACCACGGTCACCGGGAGACCGCCGAGCCGCTCGCTGAACAGCGTGCGCGCGTCGGTGTCGATCCAGCTCTTGTCGACGTTCGCCGCCGTACGGATGTGGGTGCCGTCGGTGATCACGCCTGGGAAGGTGAGCCCGACCGGGCCGCTCCACCCGAAGTGGTCGACGACCTGTTTGACCCCGTCGGCGACGCTGTCCGGCGTCGCCGGGTGCGGGGTGAGCACCTTGCACCGCTCCTGGGCCAGGTCGCCCTTGTCCAGGTCCACGGGAGCGCCCTTGATCCCGGAACCACCGATGTCCACGCCGAAGATCTGCATGGCTCCACGTTACGTCGTACGACTGACAGTCACGACGTCGGACGGCCCCGCGGTCACACAGTCGTACGGACGATGGTCACGCGCCGGCGCCGGTGCCGCCGCGCTCGGAGACCAGGGTGGCCGCCTCTTCGCGCAGGTCACGGCGGAGTTCCTTGGGGAGCGAGAAGGTGATGGACTCCTCGGCCGCCTTGACGATCTCGACGTCGCCGTAGCCGCGCTCGGCGAGCCACTCCAGGACCTGCTCGACCAGCACCTCGGGTACGGAGGCACCGGAGGTGACGCCGACGGTCGTCACACCGTCCAGCCAGGCCTCGTCGATCTCGTCGGCGAAGTCGACGAGGTAGGCCGCGCGGGAGCCGGCCAGCTTGGCGACCTCGACCAGCCGCTTGGAGTTGGAGGAGTTGCGGGAGCCGACCACGATGACCAGTTCGGCCTCGGCGCCCATCTGCTTCACGGCGAGCTGACGGTTCTGCGTGGCGTAGCAGATGTCGTCGCTGGGCGGCGAGATGAGCTGCGGGAACTTCTCCTTGAGGGCGTCGACGGTCTCCATCGTCTCGTCGACGGAGAGGGTGGTCTGGGAGAGCCAGACGACCTTGGACTCGTCGCGGACCTCGACCTTGGCGACGTCCGCCGGGCCGTCGACCAGCTGGATGTGGTCGGGGGCCTCGCCGGAGGTGCCGATGACCTCCTCGTGGCCCTCGTGGCCGATCAGGAGGATGTCGTAGTCCTCGTTGGCGAAACGGACGGCTTCCTTGTGGACCTTGGTGACGAGCGGGCAGGTCGCGTCGATGGTGGCGAGGCGGCCGCGCTCGGCCTCCTCGTGGACGACGGGGGCGACGCCGTGCGCGGAGAACATCACGATGTTCCCCGGCGGGACCTCCTCGGTCCGCTCGACGAAGATCGCGCCCTTCTTCTCCAGGGTCTGCACGACGTACTTGTTGTGGACGATCTCGTGCCGGACATAGATCGGGGCCCCGTACTGCTCCAGGGCCTTCTCGACGGCGATCACGGCGCGGTCCACACCCGCGCAGTAGCCACGGGGGGCGGCGAGCAGGACACGGCGGCCAGGCGAAGCAGTCATGGCACCCATCGTAAGGCCGCGTTCGGGGGGTCGAAGATCGCCTCCGGGTGACGATCCCGGGGAGACTGGCGGAAGACACGGAAGACATGGAAGACGCGGGGGTGCGCGGGCAGGTCGGGGGGCGGGGCCCGGGTGCGCTGGGGGCGGGGCTGGTGGTGCTGGTCATGCAGCGCGGCCGGCCCCCCGCGCGGCCTGAACGGCCTCGTCCGCGGACTCCGGACGGGCTGGAGGGCGCTGTCGGTGCGCGCCGTTACGCTCGGCGCATGGCTTTGAACACGTCCGCTGAAGCTCCCGTGCCCGTCGGCGAGATCTCCCGGCTCATCGGGGGGTGGATCGACCGGCTCGGGGCCGTCTGGGTCGAGGGGCAGATCACGCAGCTGTCGCGGCGGCCGGGGGCCGGGGTCGTGTTCCTGACGTTGCGGGATCCGTCGTACGACATCTCGATCGGCGTGACCTGCTTCCGGCAGGTCTTCGACGCCGTGGCCGACGTGGTCGGCGAGGGGGCCCGGGTCGTCGTGCACGCGAAACCCGAGTGGTACGCGCCGCGTGGGCAGCTGTCCCTGCGGGCCGCCGAGATACGGCCGGTCGGGGTCGGGGAGCTGCTGGCGCGGCTGGAGATGCTCAAGAAGGCGCTGGCCGCCGAGGGGCTGTTCGCCGCCGGACGGAAGAAGCCGTTGCCGTTTCTGCCGCAGCTGATCGGGCTGGTGTGCGGGCGGGCGTCGGCCGCCGAGCGGGACGTGCTGGAGAACGCTCGGCACCGGTGGCCCGCGGTGCGGTTCGAGGTGCGGAACGTGCCGGTGCAGGGCGTGCACGCCGTCCCGCAGGTCGTGCAGGCCGTGAAGGAGCTGGACGCGATCGAGGAGGTGGATGTGATCATCGTCGCGCGCGGGGGCGGCAGCGTGGAGGATCTGCTGCCCTTCTCCGACGAGCAGCTGGTGCGGGCGGTCGCGGAGTGCCGTACGCCGGTCGTCTCCGCCATCGGGCACGAGCCCGACAACCCGTTGCTCGACTACGTCGCGGACCTGCGTGCCTCCACCCCGACCGACGCCGCGAAGAAGGTCGTCCCGGACGTGGGGGAAGAGGCGGAGCGGGTGCGGATGCTGCGGGACCGGGGGCGGCGGTGTGTCGACGCGCTGGTAGGGCGGGAGGAGCGGGGACTGGCCAACGCGCTCGCGCGGCCGGCCATGGAGGACCCGCACCGGATGGTCGACGAGCGGGCCGATCACGTCGCCTCGCTGGTGGACCGTTCGCGGCGCACCCTCGGGCATCTGCTCGACCGCGCCGACTCCGAGCTGACGCACACGCACGCGCGCGTGGTGGCCCTCTCCCCGGCCGCCACGCTGAAGCGCGGTTACGCCGTGCTGCAGAAGGGCGACGGCCACGTGGTGCGCGACGGCGCGGAGGTCGAACCGGGCGAGGCGCTGCGGGCGCGGGTCGCCGAGGGTGAGTTCACGGTGCGGGTGGACGGCTAGTCCATGCCGTACGGGCGGATGAGAGAGGTGTGTGCATGAGCGGCAGGGCCGAGGAGACGCTCTCCTACGAGCAGGCGCGGGACGAGCTGATCGAGACCGTGCGGCGGCTGGAGGCCGGCGGGACGAGCCTTGAGGAGTCGCTGGCGCTCTGGGAGCGGGGCGAGGAGCTGGCCAAGGTGTGCCGGCGGTGGCTGGAGGGGGCGCGGGCCCGGCTGGACGCGGCCCTGGCCGAGGAGGAGGACGAGGGGGGCGAGGCCGGGGAGGAAGGCTGAGCGGGGTGCTCGCGGGGCTCTTGGCGTGGTGTCGACGTGAACCCGTGTGAGGCGGATCACCGAGCGAGGTCCCGCCTTTGTTGAACCTTGAACCTTCCTCGCGTAAGGTCGTGCCGTCAGCCTATCCGGACCGCGGTCCGGATTTGAACGTGATGCGACCCCCCAGGAAGTTAAATCATGTCACTCGTTCTCGACCCCGCCGCTCAGGACCTGCTGTTCCGCGAGGCCCGCACCGCCAACACCTTCACCGACGAGCCGGTGACCGACGAGCAGGTGCAGGCGATCTACGACCTGGTCAAGTACGGCCCGACCTCCATGAACCAGTCGCCGCTGCGCGTGGTCCTGGTCCGCTCCCCCGAGGCCCGCGAGCGCCTCGTGCAGCACATGGCCGAGGGCAACCAGAAGAAGACCGCCACCGCCCCGCTGGTCGCGATCCTCGCCGCGGACAACGAGTTCCACGAGGAGCTCCCGGAGCTCTTCCCGCACTTCCCGCAGGCCAAGGACGCCGTCTTCGGCGACCGCGCCGTGCGCGAGGGCAGCGCCGCCCTGAACGCCGCCCTCCAGGCCGCCTACTTCATCATCGGCGTCCGCGCCGCCGGTCTCGCCGCCGGCCCGATGACCGGCGTCGACTTCGCGGGCATCCAGAAGGAGTTCCTGGACGACGACCACACCCCGTTCGTGGTCGTCAACATCGGCAAGCCGGGCCCGGACGCCTGGTTCCCGCGCTCCCCGCGCCTGGCCTACGACGACGTCGTCACGACCGTCTGAGCCCGCCGAAAAAAATGCTGAGAGGCCCCCGGCAACGGCGCCGGGGGCCTCTCGCGTTCACGCCGTGACGCCCGCGTCAGGACAACTTCAGGGCCGCGGCCATCTTCGTCAGCTCGGTGAAGGAGGCGGTGCCGGCCACGACCGTGGTGGAGCCGGTGGTGCCGTCCAGCACCAGCGCGTCGTAGCGGCCGCCGGTGTAGTGCGTCCAGGTGCGGTCGCCGATCTTCTCGGTCGTCTTCGTGGCCGACGCGCCCTGGCTGGCGTCGTCGATGAAGTCCGCGCGCTTCTGAGTCGACTGCTCGATCTGGACGTACTGACCGTCGGGGGTCTGGTAGCCGAGATGCCAGCGGTCCCCGGCCTCACCCTGGAAGCGGACCGAGGTGGCCTTCCAGGTGCTGGGCAGGCCCTGGGGCGCGGCCACCGGATAGCTCGCCGCGCGCCGTGCCGTCAGCAGCTCGACCCGGTAGTCGACCCGCTGGATGTCGGGAGCGTGATCGTCGTGCGGGACGAGCAGGTAGATGAAGCCCGCCGCGAGGCCGATCAGGGCCAGGGAGAGAATCATGTCCCGGACCGTCTTCTGCTTGCCGTTCGTGCCTGCCACGTCCCCTATCGTCGCAGGTGCCCGCTGCGCTCATCCGTGGGGTCCCCTGCTCATTTTGTCAGCCTGGCGATAGAGTCGACGGGAAACCCTCATCCGGCCGTCGTCGTATCAGAAAGGTGCGCTCCGATGACCGAGAATCATCATCACCTGCCGTCCGAACTCGATGTTCCCTCCGAGGCCCCCGACCGCAACCTCGCCCTGGAGCTGGTCCGGGTGACCGAGGCCGCCGCGATGGCCGCGGGACGCTGGGTCGGCCGCGGCGACAAGAACGGCGCCGACGGCGCCGCGGTGCGCGCGATGCGGACCCTCGTCTCCACCGTGTCGATGAACGGCGTGGTCGTCATCGGCGAGGGCGAGAAGGACGAGGCCCCGATGCTCTTCAACGGAGAGCGCATCGGCGACGGCACCGGACCCGAGGTCGACATCGCCGTCGACCCGATCGACGGGACGACGCTGACCGCCAAGGGCATGCCCAACGCGATCGCCGTGCTGGCCGCGGCCGAGCGTGGGGCCATGTTCGACCCGTCCGCCGTCTTCTACATGGACAAACTGGTCACGGGCCCGGAGGCGGCGGACTTCGTCGACATCGACGCGCCCGTCTCCGTCAACATCCGGCGGGTCGCCAAGGCGAAGCGGGCCACGCCGGAGGACGTGACCGTCGTCATCCTCGACCGGCCGCGGCACGAAGGGATCATCAAGGAGATCCGGGAGGCCGGCGCGCGCATCAAGCTGATCTCCGACGGTGACGTCGCCGGGTCGATCTACGCGCTGCGCGAGGGCACGGGCGTCGATATGCTGCTCGGGATCGGCGGCACGCCCGAGGGCATCATCTCGGCGTGCGCCGTGAAGTGCCTCGGCGGGACCATCCAGGGCAAGCTGTGGCCCAAGGACGACGAGGAGCGCCAGCGGGCGATCGACGCCGGGCACGACCTGGACCGGGTGCTGACCACCGAGGACCTGGTGACCGGCGAGAACGTCTTCTTCGTCGCGACGGGCATCACCGACGGCGAACTGCTGCGGGGCGTTCGGTACCGGTCGGAGACCGCACTGACCGAGTCCATCGTGATGCGGTCGAAGTCGGGGACGGTGCGGCGGATCGACTCCGAGCACAGGCTGCGCAAGCTGCGGGCCTACAGCACGGTGGATTTCGACAGGCCGAAGTAACGCCGGCGACGAGGGGGCTGCCGACCGCGTGTGGCTGCGGGTGCGCCGTGGCTGGTCGCGCAGTTCCCGCGCGCCTTCGGGGCGCGCTTCCCCTCAGGCCGATCAGAAAGGCGCCCTCGGTGCGGAGAGGGCGCCTTTTCGTCAGCCTGCCTGTGCTATGCGGTTCGCCGCTGCCGCTCGCGCCGCCTTCTTCAGTTCCATCTCGCGGCGCCTGCGGCGGGCCAGGACCACGCGGCGCTCCGCCGCGGTGAGGCCGCCCCAGACGCCGTAGGGCTCGGGCTGGAGCAGCGCGTGTTCGCGGCACTCGACCATCACAGGGCAGCGGGCACAGACCCGCTTGGCCGCCTCCTCGCGGGACAGCCGGGCGGCGGTGGGTTCCTTGGAGGGTGCGAAGAACAGGCCGGCCTCGTCGCGCCGGCACACCGCCTCGGTGTGCCAGGGTGCGTCTTGGTCCCTGTCCCGCACTGGCACCCGCTGGGCCGGAACGGCAGCTACCTGCAGGGACGAATGCGGCGGTTGCAGCACGGGTCTACTCCTGACGACGGCTTCGCGAGCGAGAGACGATGCAGCAAGGCCTACCCGCTGTGCGCGGGCCTATGCACAGCGTTCTCAACAGCCGTAGCCCGTAGGCTCGTTCACGACCCCTGGGGCCGCTGGGCAAGGAGTGATTCGCGACCGTCAACGGTCCAGGTGTTTGCGCAACTTCCGGTCGACCTTGTCCTGAACCCGGTCCAGGATGTCCGCGATGACCTTTCCGCGCTTCGGCCGCGCCTCCACGTTGCCGAGGACGGCCCAGCCGTCGACGTAGACGACCGGCGCGTCGGAGTCGACCGAATCCAGCGTGTCCGCCTCGAAGTTGCCGAGCACGCCGCCCCCGGTGCCGCGCAGCGACACGTTCTCAGGAACACGGATCTGGACGTCACCGAAGACCGAGATCGCCTTGATGACGACCTGCTGGTACTCGAAGATCGCCTCGGTGAGGTCCAGCTCGATGGAGCCGAAGACCGCGTAGGCGTGCAGCCGGCGGCCGGCCCGCCAGCGGCCGCGGCGACGGGCGCTGCTGAAGACGGCGACCACGTTGCTGTCCGCCTCGACGGGGATCGCGCCGGGCGTCGGCCGCGGCGGCACCGGCGTGTAGGCCGGGGCGGCCGGGCGGGCGTGGGCCGCGGGCAGGTCCCGTATGAAGACCTCCAGCTCGCCCACCGTCTTGGCGCTCAGCACCCCCTCCACGCGCTCGGCGTGCTCGTCGGCGGTCAGGCGCCCCTCGGCGAGGGCCTCCCGCAGGATGTCGGCGATACGGTCGCGGTCCGCGTCGGAGGCGCGCAGCTCGGCCACCGGCGCCCCGGCCCGCTCCTGAGGAGTCTGCTTCTGAAGGTCCACGGCAGCAGCGTACCGAAACGCGATAGATCGCGACTACCCCTCGCCGCGACCTGTGGAAAACCCGTCCCCTCCGCGAACTGAGCCTTACCTCACAGGTTCCGTGTCAGCGGCAGGTTCTACGCTGGACAGCGCCCGCCAGCGTCGGCGGGCGGCCGTCCGTCAGAGTGAGGAATGGGCTGAGATGCCTGAGTTCGCGTATACCGATCTGCTCCCCCAGGGCGAGGACACCACCCCGTACCGGCTGGTGACCTCGGAGGATGTGTCCACCGTCGAGGGACCGGACGGGCGGACGTTCCTCAAGGTGGAGCCGGAGGCGCTGCGCAAGCTCGCCGAGGAGGCGATCCACGACATCCAGCACTACCTGCGCCCGGCCCACCTCGCCCAGCTCCGCCGGATCGTCGACGACCCGGAGGCGTCGGGCAACGACAAGTTCGTCGCGCTCGACCTGCTGAAGAACGCCAACATCGCGGCGGCCGGCGTGCTGCCCATGTGCCAGGACACCGGCACGGCGATCGTCATGGGCAAACGCGGGCAGAACGTGCTGACCGAGGGCGGCGACGAGGCGGCGCTGAGCCGCGGCATCTACGACGCGTACCTGAACCTCAACCTGCGCTACTCGCAGATGGCTCCCCTCACCATGTGGGAGGAGAAGAACACGGGGTCGAACCTGCCGGCCCAGATCGAGCTGTACGCCACCGACGGCGGCGCCTACAAGTTCCTCTTCATGGCGAAGGGCGGCGGCTCGGCCAACAAGTCGTTCCTCTACCAGGAGACGAAGGCCGTCCTCAACGAGGCCTCCATGATGAAGTTCCTGGAGGAGAAGATCCGTTCGCTCGGCACGGCCGCCTGCCCGCCGTACCACCTGGCGATCGTGGTGGGCGGTACGAGCGCCGAGTACGCGCTGAAGACCGCCAAGTACGCCTCCGCGCACTACCTGGACGAGATCCCCGCCGAGGGCTCGGAGCTCGGGCACGGCTTCCGGGACAAGGACCTGGAGCAGAAGGTCTTCGAGCTGACCCAGAAGATCGGGATCGGCGCGCAGTTCGGCGGCAAGTACTTCTGCCACGACGTGCGGGTGGTCCGGCTTCCTCGGCACGGCGCGTCCTGCCCGGTCGCCATCGCGGTCTCCTGCTCCGCCGACCGGCAGGCGGTCGCGAAGATCACCGCCGAGGGCGTGTTCCTGGAGCAGCTGGAGACGGACCCGGCGCGGTTCCTGCCGGAGACGACGGACGAGCACCTCGACGAGTCCTCGGACGTGGTGCGGATCGACCTCAACCAGCCGATGGACACGATCCTCGCCGAGCTGACCAAGTACCCGGTCAAGACGCGGCTCTCGCTCACCGGGCCGCTGGTCGTGGCGCGGGACATCGCGCACGCCAAGATCAAGGAGCGGCTCGACGCGGGTGAGGAGATGCCGCAGTACCTGAAGGACCACCCGGTGTACTACGCGGGGCCCGCGAAGACGCCCGAGGGGTACGCCTCCGGGTCCTTCGGGCCCACGACGGCCGGGCGCATGGACTCCTATGTCGAGCAGTTCCAGGCCGCCGGGGGCTCCAAGGTGATGCTCGCGAAGGGGAATCGCAGCAAGCAGGTCACCGACGCGTGCGAGGCGCACGGCGGGTTCTATCTCGGCTCCATCGGGGGGCCGGCCGCGCGGCTCGCGCAGGACTGCATCAAGAAGGTCGAGGTCGTCGAGTACGAGGAACTCGGCATGGAGGCGGTCTGGAAGATCGAGGTCGAGGACTTCCCGGCGTTCGTCGTCGTGGACGACAAGGGCAACGACTTCTTCCAGGACCCCGCCCCGGCTCCGACGTTCACCACGATCCCGGTGCGGGGGCCCGGGCTGGCGTAGTGCGTCCGGGGCGGCGGGGGGGGGAGGATGTCGCCCCCGCCGCCCCTACCCGTCCCGTCCTTCCAGGGGGTGGGCCCCCTTCGACCGCCCGTTTCGGGGGCTGCCGCCCCCGGACCCCCGCTTCGGCCTCCGGCCTCGTCCTCAAACGCCGGACGGGCTGGACAGTGGGGGCGCGGGCCCGTCGTCGTCCTCAGACGGCGGACGGGCTGGAGGATGGGGCGCGGGTCGGTCTCGTCCTCAAACGCCGGACGGGCCGGATGGTGAGGTGCGGACCGGCCTCGTGCTCAGACGCCGGACGGGGCGGATGGTGAGGTGCGGACCGGTCTCGTGCTCAAACGCCGGACGGGCCGGATGGTGAGGTGCGGGCCGGTCTCGTCCTCAAACGCCGGACGGGCTGATGAACAAGCGCCGTCAGTCGGGGATGCAGCCGAACCAGTTCACCGTGTCGCGGTCCTTGGTGTAGCCCATGCACCGGACGGTTTCGTCGTGGAGTTTCTCGGTGTGGTCGACCGGGCCGTTCGCGTAGTCCGTCGTGTGGTGGGGCTGCGCCAGGTTGTCGATGGCGACGCGGTACCAGGGACGTTTGCTGGACGGCAGGGTGCAGCCGTGGCTCGTCATGTTGCGGCTGGGATCGCCGCTCCAGACCGGGCGTTCGGCGCGGTCGCAGTGGGCCCGGTGGGCTCCGCCTTCGGCGGCGGCGGTGCCGGCACCCGCGCCCAGCAGGGTCGCCGTGCCTATGGACACCGCCGCCAGGGCGCCGAGCAGACCCTTTGGAGTGAAGTTCATGAGTGGCCCTCCTGGTAGCCGTGGTGACGGCAGGGAATCGCCTTGCCGCCTTGGGGCGATCGTCACACTTGTCCGGGATGCCCCGCCCGGCGAGCGGAGGGGCAGTCCCCCGTCCCGGTGACGTCCGTGGTGCCAATGCAGCAGGCGCCCGGAACAACCGCCGCCCCCCGATCGCTGACAAGGGCATGAGCGACTACCGCATCGAACACGACTCCATGGGCGAGGTCCGGGTCCCCGCGCACGCCAAGTGGCGGGCCCAGACGCAACGGGCCGTCGAGAACTTCCCCGTCTCCGGGCAGCGGATCGAGCGCGCGCACATCGAGGCGCTGGCCCGCGTCAAGGGCGCGGCGGCCAAGGTGAACGCCGAGCTGGGGGTGGTCGACAAGGACGTCGCGCAAGCGATCCAGGAGGCGGCCGAGGAGGTCGCGGAGGGGAAGTGGGACGAGCACTTCCCCGTGGACGTGTTCCAGACCGGGTCCGGCACCTCGTCGAACATGAACACCAACGAGGTCCTCGCGACGCTGGCGACCGAGCGGCTGGGACGGGACGTCCATCCGAACGACCACGTGAACGCCTCGCAGTCCTCCAACGACGTGTTCCCGTCGTCCATCCACATCGCCGCCACCGCCGCCGTCACCCGTGACCTGATTCCGGCCCTGGAGCACCTCGCCGACTCGCTCACCAGGAAGTCCGAGGAGTTCGCCGACGTGGTGAAGTCGGGGCGGACCCATCTGATGGACGCGACGCCGGTCACGCTGGGGCAGGAGTTCGGCGGGTACGCGGCGCAGGTGCGGTACGGCGTCGAGCGGCTGCGGGCCTCGCTGCCCCGGCTGGCCGAACTGCCGCTCGGCGGGACGGCGGTGGGCACCGGGATCAACACCCCGCCGGGGTTCTCCGCCGCGGTGATCGAGGAGGTCGCGCGGGTCACCGGGCTGCCGTTCACGGAGGCCCGCAACCACTTCGAGGCGCAGGGTGCCCGGGACGGGATCGTGGAGACCAGCGGGCAGCTGCGGACCGTCGCGGTCGGGCTGACGAAGATCGCCAACGACCTGCGGTGGATGTCCTCGGGGCCGCGGACCGGGCTCGCCGAGATCTCGCTGCCCGACCTGCAGCCGGGGTCCTCGATCATGCCGGGGAAGGTCAACCCGGTCATCCCCGAGGCCGTGCTGATGGTGGCCGCGCAGGTCGTCGGGAACGACCAGACCATCGCCGTGGCCGGCGCGGCCGGGAACTTCGAGCTCAACGTCATGCTGCCGGTCATCGGGAAGAACGTGCTGGAGTCCGTCCGGCTGCTCGCCAACGTCTCGCGGCTGCTGGCCGACCGGACCGTGGACGGGATCACGGCGCACCGGGAGCGGGCCCGGGAGTACGCCGAGTCGTCGCCGTCCGTGGTCACGCCGCTCAACAGGTACATCGGGTACGAGGAAGCCGCCAAGGTGGCCAAGAAGGCGCTCGCGGAACGTAAGACGATCCGCCAGGTGGTCATCGAGAGCGGGTACGTCGAGCGGGGCGACCTGACCGTCGGGCAGCTGGACGAGGCGCTGGATGTCCTGCGGATGACACGGCCGTAACCACGTGCGAACGTTTCGCGCCGCCCGGCCAGAACCGTGACGTCCACCGCAGCGTCGTATGCCTACGGCACCTAATATCTGTGCATGGCAGACGGTGGAGCGGTGAGACGCGTGATGCGCGGGGAAACGGGCGGTGCGACCGGCGACGGGACCGGTTTCTGGACCCCTGGGAGCCAGATCCTGTGGCGGTACCGGGAGAACGCCGGGCACGCCTTCCACATCGCGCGCCCCGTCACCGTCGTCCGCGACGACGAGGAACTGCTCGCTGTCTGGCTGGCCCCCGGCACCGAGTGCGTCAGGCCCGTGCTCGCCGACGGCTCGTCGGTCGGTGAGGAACCGCTGGAGTCCCGCTACACCAAACCCCGGTCCGTCACGCACGGCCACTGGCGCGGCACCGGCGTGCTGAAGCTGGCCCGGCCCGGTCAGCCCTGGTCGGTGTGGCTGTTCTGGGAGCCGGGCTGGCAGTTCAAGAACTGGTACGTCAACCTGGAGCAGCCACTGGCCCGCTGGGACGGCGGAGTGGACTCGGAGGACCACTTTCTGGACATCTCCGTGCACCCGGACCGCAGTTGGCGATGGCTCGACGAGGACGAGTTCGCGCAGGCCCAGCGGGACGGGCTGATGGCCGCGGAGACGGCCGCGGCGGTGCGGGCGGCGGGCCTGGCCGCGGTGGCCGCCGTCGAGGCCTGGGAGGCGCCCTTCTCGGCCGGCTGGCAGCACTGGCGCCCGGATCCGTCCTGGGCGGTACCGTCACTGCCGAAGGACTGGGACCGTACGCCCGCGCACGTGTCCTCATGAGACCCTTGATGCGCCCCCGGTCCACAACCGTAGGATCGTCCTCCGCAAGGAAGCGTGAGCACAACTCCCGGATCATGCGCCGGGCTTGACCGAACGTCACCGAGGGGCGGCAGGACGTGAGCGAGGGGTACGAGGGCAACACCGGCGAGCGGCGCGCGGGCCGCAGATCGTTCGCCGGTGGCACAGGAACAGCCTCCAGCCACGCCGAAATTCCGTTCCTGGGACACGTAATCCGGGTATCGGCACTTCGGCGGGACCACCTGCGCGCCCGGCGCGCAGCCCCGGACGGACGGATTCGACACGCGTGACGGAGCACCCCACCTCCTACGAGCGCCCACAGCCGGGCGCCGACCCCGCGGAGGCCCGCGGGGCGCTCCTGCATACCCCGCAGCCGCAGTTGCAGGGACAACCCCAGCCCTGTCCGCGCGGCGGCACCGCCTTACCGGCACAGGCCCGCGCGGGCGAGACGCCTTCCGGCCCCGGTACCAGCACGTCCGAGGAGCACTCCGTCAACGGCCCCGAGCACGCCCAGCCCACCAGCGCTGAGCCCGATCCGCACCGGCCGCGCCCCGTCCCCGAGGGCATCCCGCCGCAGCCCGGCGCCGAGCCGGAGCGGGTGGCGAGCGCGCAGGAGCGGCGTACCGGACGCGGGCTGCCGCCGGGCCGGCCGATGCCGATGCGGCGGGACGGCGACCGGCTGCGTTTCGTGGGCGCCGCGACCCGGCGGATCGCCCGGGGCATCGACCTGGACGAGATCGTGATGGGGCTGTGCCGGGCGACCGTGCCGACCTTCTCGGACGCGATCCTGGTCTATCTGCGCGACCCGCTGCCGGTCGGCGACGAGCGGCCCGTGGGCCCGGTGGTGCTGCGGCTGCGCCGCACCGACCGGATCCCGGAGGAGCGGGACGGCGAGGGATTCCCGCCCCTGCCGGTCCCGGACCCGGACCCGGCCGACATCGGCCTGGCCGTGCTCACCGCGGAGCTGTGCGAGGTACGGCCGGGCGGTGCGCTGAACGAGGTGCTGCGCGGCGTGCGGCCGGTCTTCGCCGACGCCCCCGCCGCCCGCGCGGCCCTCCCCGAACTCCTCGGCGAGGGCAACGAATCGCTCGTCCCCGGTGCCCAGCACGCGATCCTCGCCCCGCTGCGCGGCCGGCGCCGGGTGATCGGCGCGGCCCTGTTCCTGCGTCGCCCGGAGCGGCTCGCGTTCGAGGCCGACGACCTGCTGGTCGCGGCCCAGCTGGCCACGCACAGCGCGCTCGGCATCGACAAGGCGGTGCTGTACGGCCGGGAGGCGTACATCGCCGACGAGTTGCAGCGGACCATGCTGCCGGAGAACCTGCCGAGCGCGACGGGCGTGCGGCTGGCGTCCCGCTACCTGCCGGCCGCCGAGACGGCCAGGGTGGGCGGCGACTGGTACGACGCGATCCCGCTGCCCGGGAGCCGGGTGGCGCTGGTCGTCGGTGACGTCATGGGCCACTCGATGACGTCGGCGGCCATCATGGGCCAGCTGCGGACGACCGCGCAGACGCTGGCGGGCCTCGATCTGCCGCCGCAGGAGGTCCTGCACCACCTGGACGAGCAGGCTCAGCGGCTCGGCAGTGACCGGATGGCGACCTGCCTGTACGCCGTCTACGACCCGGTGTCGCACCGCATCACCATCGCCAACGCCGGCCATCCACCGCCGGTGCTGCTGCACCTGGGTGGCCACGCCGAGGTGCTGCGGGTGCCGGCCGGGGCGCCGATCGGCGTCGGCGGGGTCGACTTCGAGGCGGTGGAGCTGGACGCGCCGGCCGGGGCGACGCTGCTGCTGTACACCGACGGTCTTGTGGAGTCCCGGCTGCGGGACGTGTGGACCGGCATAGAGCAGCTGCGCGAGAAGCTCGCCGCGACCGCGCAGCTGACGGGGCCGGACCATCCGCCGCCGCTCGAAGCACTGTGCGACGAGGTGCTCGACATGCTCGGGCCGGGTGACCGGGACGACGACATCGCGCTGCTCGCGGCCCGGTTCGACGGGATCGCGCCGAGCGACGTGGCGTACTGGTTCCTGGAGCCGGAGGACGCGGCGCCGGGACGGGCCCGGCGGCTGGCGCGCAGGGCCCTGGCCCGCTGGGGACTTGAGGAGCTCACCGACTCCGTCGAGCTGCTGGTCAGCGAGGTCGTGACGAACGCGGTGCGGTACGCGTCGCGGCCGGTGACGTTGCGGTTGCTGCGGACCGATGTGCTGCGCTGCGAGGTCGGGGACGACGTGCCCCAACTGCCGCGGCTGCGGCAGGCCCGCGCGACGGACGAGGGCGGCCGGGGTCTGTACCTGGTGAACCGGCTGGCACGGCGGTGGGGGGCGACGCGGCTCAGTACCGGCAAGGTGGTGTGGTTCGAGCTGAACAGGTAGCGCCGTGGGGCGTGCCTGAGGTCGTCGGGGAGCTGCGGGCCGGTGGGGGCTGGTCGCGCAGTTCCCCGCGCCCCTAAAGGGGCGTCAGCCGTAGCGCCCCTTCAGGGGCGCTGGGGGTACCCCCGGCCGGAGGCTGGGGGAGGAACTGCGCGCGCAACCACGACGCTGCCGCACCCGGCGAAGCACCGGATGCGGCAGCGGCTCCGCTACTGACCGTCGGCCGGATCCAGCGGATTGTCCGTGATGCCGCCCGTCGGGGTCTGCGACGGGGTCGACGGGGCACTGGTCGTCGGATCCGGGGACTTCGTCGGGGTCTGGGACGGTGTCTGCGACGGCGTCTGCGACGGGGTCGCGGACTTCGTCGGGGTCTGGGACGGGGTCTGCGAGGGCGTCTGCGACGGGGTCTCGCTGAAGCTCGGCGTGTCCGTCGGCTGGACGGCCGCGCCCAGCTCGGTGCTCAGGTCGAACTTCGCCTTCTTCGTGACGCCGAAGGTGTACGTCGCCCAGATCTGCGCCGGGTAACCGCCACCGTTGATGCGGCCGGTGCCGGGGATCAGGCCCGTGGCGCCGGTGAGGGGGACCTGGTTGTGGGTCTTGGCGTCCTCGCCGAACAGTCCGACCGAGGTCACCAGGTCGGGCGTGTAACCGGTGAACCAGGCCGACTTGTTGCTGTCGGACGTACCCGTCTTGCCGGCCACCTGCTGCCCCTTGCGCAGCGGGTTCTGGGCCACCGACGCCTTGGCCGTGCCGTCGTCGACCACGCCGGTCAGCACCGACGTCACCTGGTCGGCCGCCTCGGCGCTGATCACCTGGTCGCCGATCGGGTCCGGCAGGTCGACCTTGCGGCCGGTCTTCTCCGCCGACGCGAGGATGGTCGGGGTGACCTTCTGGCCGTGGTTGTCGAGGGTGGCGTACACCGAGGCCATCTCCAGCGGGCTCGCGCCCATGCTGCCCAGGGTCATCGCGGGCACCGCCTGGAGGTTCTGGGTGTCCAGGCCGAGGTCGTCGGCGGTCTTCAGCACGTTCTTCATGCCGACGTCCACGCCCATCTGCGCGAACACCGAGTTGACGGACTTGTTCATCGCCGTCTGCACGGTGATGTTGCCGTAGTTCGCGTCGTCCTCGTTCGGCGGGGCGAAGGCGATGTCGCTGCCCTTGACCGGGCGGCCGCTGGTGCCGTCGTAGATCGTGTCGGCGTTGATGTCCTTGCCGTTCTGCGTCTTGGCGTTCTGGTCGAGCGCGGCGGCGAGGATGATCGGCTTGAAGGTGGACGCCGGCTGGTAGTCGGCGCGGGTGGCGTTGTTCGTGTAGTGCTTGTAGTAGTCGACGCCGCCGTACAGGGCGAGGATCTTGCCGGTCTTGGGGTCGACGGAGACGGCACCGGCCTGGACGTTGTTGTCGACCTTGCGCTTCTTGCCGTCGAGCTTGCTGGTGAGCTGGCTCTTGACGGCCGCCTCCAGCTTGGCCTGCTTCTTCGGGTCGATGTTCAGGGTGATCGTCCAGCCCTGGTCGACGACCTGGGCCTCGGCCTGGGACCGGGTGATGTTCTGCGACTTCATCAGCTGGTTCTCGAGCTGGGTGTTGGCCAGGTCGACCAGGTAGCCCTTCTGGCCCTCAAGACCGGACGCGGGCTTCGGGTCCTTGGGGATCGGGAACTTCATGGCGTCGCGCTCGGACTTGTCCAGCCACTTCTGGCCGACCATGTTGTCCAGGACGTAGTTCCAGCGGGCCTGCACCAGTTTCTTGCCGACGGGACCGGCCACCGCCCAGTCGTACTGGCTGGGCGCCTGCAGCAGCGCGGCCAGGTAGGCGCCCTGCTCGACCGTGAGCTTGTCGGCGTCGACGCGGTAGTAGGCCTGGGCGGCGGCCTGGATGCCGTAGGCGCCGCGGCCGTAGTAGCTGGTGTTGATGTAGCCCGCGAGGATCTCGTCCTTGGTCTTCTCGCGGTCCACCTTCAGCGAGATGACCAGTTCCTTCAGCTTGCGGGTGACGGTCTGGTCCTGGTCCAGGTAGTAGTTCTTGACGTACTGCTGGGTGATCGTCGACCCGCCCTGGGTGCCGCGGCCCCGCGCGGTGTTGTAGAGGCCGCGGGCCATGCCCCTGAGGTCGATGCCGTTGTCCGTGTAGAAGGTCTTGTTTTCCGCGGCGACGAAGGTGTGCTGGACGGCCTTCGGGACCTTGGAGAGGTCGACGATCTCGCGGTTGACGGTGCCCTTGCGGGCCAGGACCGAACCGTCGCTGTACTTGTAGACGTTGCTCTGCGTCTGCGCGAGCGCGTTGCCCTCGGGGACGCTCACCATCATGTAGAGCGCGATGAAGGAGCCGATGCCCAGCAGACAGACGGTGAAGAACGCGCCGAGCATCTTCTTCCAGGTGAACAGCCTGCGTATGCGGCCCTTGGCGGGCTTGCCCGGCGCACCGGGCTTGCCGGGCGGCTTCTTGCCGGCGGCCCGGCGGCGCTCCGCGCGGGTGGCGCCCTCGGCGGCCTCGGCGGCCGGCGACTCGACCGCCGTCGTGGTCCGGCCCTCCGCCTGCGCCGGCGTGGCGGGCGCGGCCTGCTGGGACGTGCGGTTCCGGGGCGCGGCGCGGCGGCCGCCACGCTGTCGCGCTCTTCTCTCGTCCGCTCGTCCCATGAGTCCGTCTGCTCCGCTTCGTCTCGGCTGTCACACGTGTGTACGGGTGTCACACAAGTACGTGGCTCAGGTCAGTCCAGAAAGCTAACACCGCTCTCTATGACAAAGGCCGCACGATCTGTCCTTTTTCGGACGTGACAATCAGCACCCTCACCCAACGGAACCGACGAGCGGAGGGGGCGGAGGGTTGCCCGGAGCTGTCGAGCGATACCACTTCGATAGCACGAGCGGCCGGGATCGCACGGCCGGAGGGGCCTCGTCCGGCCGTGCACCGCGTGGCGACTCAGCCGGCCAGTGCCGCCTTGAACCCCTGCCGCCAGGACGGATACCGCGGTTCCCAGCCCAGTTCCCGCTTGGCCTTGGCGTTGGAGAAGCCGCGGCCCTGGGTCATGACGACGACCGCCTGCTCGCCGGCCAGGAGACGGGCCAGCCAGACCGGTACCCGCAGCGGCCGCTTCGCCCCGGCGCACTCGGCCAGGTACGGCAGCCACTCGGCGGCCGGCGCCGGCTCGTCGTCGACGATGTTGAACACGCCCCGCGCCTTCTGCTCCACCGCGAGGACGGTCGCGCTCGCGGCGTCGTCGAGGTGGATCCAGCTGCTGTAGCCGGTGGCACGGCCGACCAGGGGGTACTGGCGTTTGCGGACCAGCTCGACCTGGTCGTCGATGGCGCCGGGGCCGTAGAAGGCGCCGTAGCGCAGGGCCGCGCCGCCGGCCGCCAGGACCGCGTCCTCCAGGTGGCGCAGCGCGAGCATCCCCCCGTGCGCGGCGGTGCCCGGCAGCAGGTCCAGCGGGTCCTCCTCCGTCTTCACCCAGCCGCCCTCGCGGATGCCGTTCCAGCTCGCGTGGCTCTGCGCGACGACGTGCCGCACGCCGGCCGCCTCGGCGGCGGCCAGCAGGTGGTCCGTGCCCTCGGTGCGCAGCCGGTTGGTGAGGGCGAACCAGCGGTCGGGATGCTTGATGTCCGGCTTGCCGGCGTGCGCCGTGGAGATCGCGGTGAGCTGATGGACGACGACGTCCGGACGGGCCGCGGCCACCGCCGCGCCGACCGACGCCGCGTCCAGGCCGTCCATCACGACCCCCTGCGCGCCCAGTTCCGCCAGGAGCCCGAGCCTGGCCGCGCCGGTCGTGGTGGCCGTCACCTGATGCCCACGCGCCACCAGCTGCGGCACCAGCCGCCGCCCCAGCACCCCACTGCCCCCTGCCACGAACACCCTCACAGCCATCACCTTCCTGATCCGACCCGATGCGACCTGATCCGACGCGACGCGGGAGACCCGCTGCCGGACCGGAGACGAGACGGGCCCCGCCGGTGTGACACCGCGCTGTCGCAGAACCGTGACATTCGGCCCTCACCTGCGGCTCCGTACAGCGGGCCATGATCTGCACACGGCGCGTATACACGCGGCGTATACACCGTGTGTAGAGTCCTTCCCATGTCCATCGGTCACACCCTCCTGGGGCTCCTGGAGTCCGGCCCGCGCCACGGTTACGACCTGAAGCGGGCCTTCGACGAGAAGTTCGGTCACGACCGGCCGCTCCACTACGGCCAGGTCTATTCGACGATGTCCCGGCTGCTGAAGAACGGCCTCGTGGAAGTCGACGGCATCGAGGCCGGCGGCGGACCCGAGCGCAAGCGGTACGCCATCACCGACGCCGGGGTCACCGACGTCGAGCAGTGGCTGGCGACCCCCGAGAAGCCGGCGGAGTACCTCCAGTCGACCCTGTACACCAAGGTCGTGCTCGCGCTGCTGACGCACCGCAACGCCGGCGACATCCTCGACAGCCAGCGTTCCGAGCACCTGCGCAGCATGCGCATCCTCACCGACCGCAAGCGCCACGGCGACCTCGCGGACCAGCTCGTCTGCGACCACGCCCTGTTCCACCTGGAGGCCGACCTGCGCTGGCTGGAACTGACCGCGGCCCGGCTCGACAAGCTCCGTGCGGAGGTGACCAGGTGAACGCCCCCGCCGGTTCGCTGCTCACGGCCGAGAACCTCCGCAAGGCGTACGGCCCGACCGTCGCCCTCGACGGGGCCGAGTTCTCCATACACCCGGGCGAGGTCGTCGCCGTGATGGGGCCGTCCGGCTCCGGCAAGTCGACGCTGCTGCACTGCCTCGCCGGGATCGTGCCGCCCGACTCCGGGTCGATCATGTACGCCGGCCGCGAGATGGCCACCATGAACGACACCGAGCGCAGCGCGCTGCGGCGCAGCGAGTTCGGGTTCGTCTTCCAGTTCGGCCAGCTGGTGCCCGAGCTGACCTGCGTGGAGAACGTCGCGCTGCCGCTGCGGCTGAACGGCACCTCCCGCAAGGAGGCCCAGCGGACCGCGCTGGGCTGGATGGAGAAGCTGGAGGTCGACGACCTCGCGAAGAAGCGTCCGGGCGAGGTCTCCGGCGGTCAGGGGCAGCGCGTCGCGGTGGCCCGCTCGCTGGTGACCGGGCCGCGGGTGCTGTTCGCCGACGAGCCGACCGGCGCGCTCGACTCGCTCAACGGCGAGCGGGTGATGGAGCTGCTGACGGACGCCGCGCGCTCCACCAACGCGGCCGTCGTCCTGGTCACGCACGAGGCGCGGGTGGCCGCCTACTCCGACCGCGAGATCGTCGTACGGGACGGGAAGTCCCGGGACATGGAGCGGGCGGTATGAATGTCCGGCAGTGGTCCAGGGATCTGGCCATGGGGGTCCGGTTCGCCTTCGGAGGCGGCCGCGAGGGCTGGTTCCGGGCCGCGATGACGGCCGTGGGCGTGGGCCTGGGGGTGGCGCTGCTGCTGCTCACCACGGCCGTCCCGAGCGCGCTGGCCGTGCGCCACCAGCGCGATGTGGCGCGGGCGGACTACACGTACGTCTTCGGCCACTCCCTGAAGCGCGGCGAGAAGACGTTCGTCATCGCGGACATCGACACCCCCTACCGAGGCGCCGACATCCGCGGCCGGCTGATCCAGCGCGAGGGCGCGAAGGCGCCGGTGCCGCCCGGGCTGACCGAGTACCCGGCGGCCGGCGAGATGGCCGTGTCGCCCGCGCTGAAGCGGCTGCTGGACTCCCCCGACGGCGCGCTGCTGCGGGCCCGGCTGCCGTACCGGGTCACCGCCACCATCGCGGAGAGCGGGCTGACCGGCTCCCAGGAGCTCGCCTACTACGCGGGCTCCGCCGACCTCGCCGCGCACATCCACCCGCCGGACGTGGCCCGGATCGACCACTTCGGCAGCCCCCGGTCCCCGGACGCGGAGTCCGACCCGGTCCTCACCCTGCTCGTGCTCGTGGTGTTCACGGTGCTGCTGATGCCGGTCGCCGTGTTCGTCGCGGCCGCCGTCCGCTTCGGCGGCGAGCGCCGCGACCGGCGGCTGGCCGCGCTGCGACTGGTCGGCTCCGACGGCCGGATGGTACGGCGGATCGCGGCCGGCGAGGCGATGGCCGGCGCGCTGCTCGGACTCGTCATCGGCGCCGGCTTCTTCCTGCTCGGCCGTCAGCTCGCGGGCAGCATCGAGGTGTTCGGCATCAGCGTGTTCCCGAGCTATCTCAACCCCTCCCCCGCGCTGGCCCTGCTGGTGGCGGTGGCCGTCCCGGCGGCGGCCGTGCTGGTGACCCTGTTCGCGCTGCGCGGGGTGGTCATCGAGCCGCTCGGCGTGGTGCGCACGGCCAAGCCCGCCCGCCGCCGGCTGTGGTGGCGGCTGCTGCTCCCGGTGGCCGGCCTGGCGGCGCTCTACCCGATGATCGGGCAGGGCCGCGGCGACGGCGACTTCAACCAGTACCTGGTGACCGGCGGCGTCCTGCTCCTCCTGGTCGGCATCACGGCGCTGCTGCCGTGGGTCGTGGAGACGGTCGTCGGCCGGCTCGGCCGGGGCGCGGTGGCCTGGCAACTGGCCGTCCGGCGGCTGCAGCTGAGCAGCGGCACGGCGGCCCGCATGGTCAACGGCATCGCGGTGGCGGTGGCCGGTGCGATCGCGCTCCAGATGGTCTTCGCCGGTGTCGAGGCGGACTACACCAAGACGACCACCAACGACCTCAACCGCGCGCAGATGTCGGTCCAGGTACCGTCCGGCGTCTCGGTGCCCGACGTGGCCCGGGCCATGACCGCCACCCAGGGCGTGCGGAAGGTGGTCGCGATCGCCGACGGCCAGGTCGGCGACCTGAAGAAGGACCCGGCGCAGACCGCCCAGGTGAGCGTGGGCAGTTGCGCCTCGCTGCGGGAGGTCGCGGCCCTGCCGTCCTGTCACGACGGCGACGTCTTCGTGGTGAAGGGGTCCGACAGCGACTCCGAAACGGCGAAGCTGCTGGCGGCCGGCGAGAAGCACGGCCGGACGCTCTACCTCGACCCCGCCTACAGCGGTGACGACGACGGCCCCGCGAGCCGCTGGACGGTGCCGGCCGAGCTGAAGCAGGCGCAGACCCGCGAGGACCCCACCGGCTACGAGCGCGGCGGCTTCCTGCTCACCCCGGGTGCGCTGCCGCACGGCGCCAGCACCGCGGTGCAGGGCGTGGTCTACCTGTCCGTCGACCCGGCGGTGCCCGACGCCAACGAGCACGTGATCAACACGGCGGTCGGGATCGACCCGCTGATGCACGCGGAGGCGCTCACCCGGTTCGAGCGGAACAACCAGTTCGAGTCCATCCGCACCGGGCTGTTCGTCGGCGCGGCCGCCGTCCTGGCACTGATCGGCGCGAGCCTGCTGGTCGGCCAGGTGGAGCAGCTGCGCGAGCGCAAGAAGCTGCTGTCGGCCCTGGTCGCCTTCGGCACCCGGCGCCGCACCCTGAGCCTGTCGGTGCTGTGGCAGACGGCGATCCCGGTCGGGCTCGGCCTGCTGCTGGCCGGCGTGGTGGGGCTGACGCTCGGCTCGGCGCTGCTGAAGATGGTCGGCTCCACGGTGCGCGTGGACTGGCCGGGCGTGCTGGCGATGACCGGTTTCGGCGCGGCGGTCGTCCTGGCGGTGACCCTGCTCAGCATGCCGCCGCTGCTGCGGCTGATGCGCCCGGACGGCCTGCGCACCGAGTAGCCGCCGTCAGGAATCGGCGCCGAGGACCCGGACGGGCAGCGGCCGCAGCGCCTCGCGCAACGCGGCCGCCAGCTCCCGGTGCTCGGCGCCGCGCGCTGCCCCGGCGCGTGCCGCGAGGGCGACCCGGCGGCTCGGCGCGGGCTCCGCGAAGGAGCCGGTGCGGAGCTGGTCGCTGCGGCTGGTCTCGACCCTGACGGCGGTGTGCGGCAGCAGGGTGCAGCCGAGTCCGCCGGCGACCAGTTGGACGAGGGTGGCGAGCCCGGCGGCCGTGGTGGTCACCGCGACGTCCTCGCGGCCCGCCTCCCGGCAGATGTCCAGGGCCTGGTCGCGCAGGCAGTGCCCCTCGTCCAGGAGCAGCAGGTTCAGCTCCTTGAGCGCCTCGCGGGCGATGCCGGTGCGGCCGCCGAGCGGATGCCCGAGGGGCGTGACGAGCACGAAGTCCTCGTCGAACAGCGGGAGTTCGACGACCCCGGGGATGCCCAGGGGGACCGCGAGCAGCAGCAGGTCGAGCCGGCCGGCGGCGAGCCCGTCCAGGAGGCTGGCGGTCTGCTCCTCGTGGACCTGGAGGTCGAGGTCCGGATAGCGCTCGTGGACCAGTGCGAGGACGGTCGGCAGCAGGTACGGCGCGACGGTGGGGATCACCCCGAGCCGCAGCGCGCCGGTGAACGGCGCCCGCACCGCCTCCGCCTCCGCCAGCAGCGCCTGCACGCCGTCCAGCACCTCCCTCGCCCGTACGGCGAGCCGTGCGCCGGCCGGCGACAGCAGCACCTTGCGGGTGGTCCGTTCGAGCAGCGTGACGCCGAGCGTCTCCTCGAGGGCCGCGACGGCTCCCGAGAGCGCGGGCTGGCTCATGCCTATCGCGGCCGCCGCGTCCCGGAAGTGCAGGTGCTCGGCGACGGCGGCGAAGGCGCGCAGCTGCGCGAGACTGGGCTGCCGCCGCCTGCCGCCGGCACCGGCCCCGCCCCCGGTACCGCTCCCCAGGGAATTACCCACAGCCACTGATAGCCACCTCCGATCAACCCGACCGAGTGTAGCTATTTCAGGAATCAATGCACCTTGTGCCACGATCGGCGGCGTCCAACCCATCGGAGCCGACCCCGCGATCCGGGGTGGCTCCGCGCTGCAAGGAGAGCGTGTGCTCACTGTCGGTGACAAGTTCCCCGAGTTCGAACTGACCGCCTGCGTCTCGCTGGAGAAGGGGAAGGAGTTCGAGACGATCACCCACAAGACCTACCAGGGTTGGAAGGTGGTCTTCGCGTGGCCCAAGGACTTCACCTTCGTGTGCCCCACCGAGATCGCCGCGTTCGGCAAGCTGAACGAGGAGTTCGCCGACCGCGACGCGCAGATCCTCGGCTTCTCCGGTGACTCCGAGTTCGTCCACCACGCCTGGCGCAAGGACCACGACGACCTGCGCGAGCTGCCGTTCCCGATGATGGCCGACTCGAAGCACGAGCTGATGCGCGACCTCGGCATCGAGGGCGAGGACGGCTTCGCCAAGCGCGCGGTGTTCATCGTCGACCAGAACGACGAGATCCAGTTCTCCATGGTGACCGCGGGCTCGGTGGGCCGTAACCCCAAGGAGGTCCTGCGGGTCCTCGACGCGCTCCAGACCGACGAGCTCTGCCCGTGCAACTGGAGCAAGGGCGAGGACACCCTCGACCCGGTCGCGCTCCTCGCGGGTGAGTGACCCCGTGTCCCTCGACAACCTCAAGTCCCGTGTCCCGGACTACGCCAAGGACCTGAAGCTCAACCTGGGTTCGGTGATCGGCAACTCGGAGCTGCCGGCCCAGCAGCTGTGGGGCACGGTCCTGGCGACCGCCATCGCCGCCCGCTCCCCGATCGTGCTGCGCGAGCTGGCGCCGGAGGCGAGGGCGAACCTCACGCCCGAGGCGTACACGGCGGCCAAGGCCGCGGCCGCGGTGATGGCGATGAACAACGTCTTCTACCGCACCCGCCACCTGCTCTCCGACCACGAGTACGGCACCCTGCGCGCGGGGCTGCGGATGAACGTCATCGGCAACCCCGGCGTCGACAAGGTGGACTTCGAGCTGTGGTCGTTCGCGGTGTCCGCGGTCAACGGCTGCGGGATGTGCCTGGACTCCCACGAGCAGGTGCTGCGCAAGGCCGGGGTCGGCCGTGAGGTGATCCAGGAGGCGTTCAAGATCGCTTCGGTGGTCCAGGCGGTCGGCTCCGCCCTGGAAGCCGAGGCCGTGCTGGCCGAGTTCGAGTAGGCGACGTCGCCCTGTGGACCCCGCTCACCTCTTGTGGGCGGGGTCCTCCGCATCCCTGGGGGCTGCGCCCCCGGACCCCCCTTCGGCCTGAACGGCCTCGTCCTCAAGCGCCGGACGGGCTGATGTGTGGCTGGTCGCCATCGTCGGGTGCCGGACGGGCTGGATTGTGTGGCCCATGGCTGTCGTCGGGCACCGGACGAGCTGGATCGTGTGGCTGATCGCCGTCGTCGAGGACCGGACGGGCCGGATCATGTGGCCGGTCGGCATCGCCGGGCTCGGTGGCCTCGTAGCGTTCGTGCGAGTAGTGGTGCAGATAGCTGACCACCGTGTTCGTCACCGCCACCAGCGGTACCGCCACGACCGCGCCGCCGATGCCCGCCACCATGCCGCCCGCCGCGACCGTGAGGACCACCGCGAGGGGGTGGACCCGGACCGCGCGGCCGAGGATGAACGGCTGCAGGATGTGGCCCTCGATCTGCTGGACCGCGAGGACGACGGCCAGGGTCATGACCGCGGTGAAGACGCCCTGGGTGACCAGCGCCACGATCACCGCCAGGGCGCCGGAGGCGACGGCGCCGACGAGCGGGATGAACGAGAACAGGAAGATGAAGACGGCCAGCGGCACGGCCATCGGGACGTCCAGGAAGTAGATGCCGATGCCGATGAAGATGGCGTCGATGAGGGCGACCAGGACCGTGCCCCGGACGTAGGCCGTGAGTGTGCGCCAGGCCCGCGGACCGGCGCCGGCCACCCCCTCGCGGGCGGCGGACGGCACGAGCTTCAGGAACCACTGCCAGATGCGCGCGCCGTCGTACAGCAGGAAGAGCGTGGAGAAGAAGACCAGCAGGATGCCGGTCAGGGCCTCCACGATCACCTGGACGCCCTCCAGACCGAACGAGGTGATCTGGTCGGTGTTGGCGCCGATCGCCTCGCGGAGGTTCTTGGCGATCTGGTTGATCTGTTTGTCGGTGACGTGGAAGGGACTCTTCAGCAGCCAGTTGCGCAGGTCGTCGATGCCGTTCTGGACCTGGCTGGAGAGCGTGTCGACGTTCTCCATGACCTGCCAGGTCACGAACCAGCCCATCAGGCCGATCACCACGAAGCCGGAGATGGCGGTGAGCGCGGTGGCCGGGCCGCGGGGCATGCCGTAGCGGCACAGCCGGGCCACCGTCGGCTGGAGCAGCGCGGTGATCAGCAGCGCGATGACGAAGGCGAACACGACGAGTTGGACGGCGCTGATGACGCGCATCAGGATCCAGACCGTGCCGGCCAGCACCAGCAGCCGCCAGCCGGCCTCGGCGGCGACCCGGACGCCCCACGGGATGGCCGTCACCGGGTCGGGACGCGGCACCGGCTTCCGGACGGGCGCGGGGGCCGGCGGGTCCGGGGCGGGTGCGGGTGCCGGCACGGACACGGCCGGAGCGGGCGGCTCCGGCTCGGCGTGCTCCCGCTCCACCTCTGCCCGGCGCTCGTCCAACCGCTCGCCCATCTCGGTCAGTCCGGCACCGATACGGCCGAGCCACTCAGGCACGCGCGACATGATCCGCCCTTTCCCCACCACTCCCCCCTGGAGTCGTCCGCAACGACCGTACAGGGCAACAGCCCCTCCCCCTAGGACGGGGAGGGGCTGTGGAAGGTTGAGAGAGGCCGGTGCCTCTAATACCAGTGGTTCGCCTGCCAGAACGACCAAGCCTGGCAAGGGCTGCCGTACCGGGAGTTCATGTAGTTGAGGCCCCACTTGATCTGCGTGGCCGGGTTGGTCTGCCAGTCGGCGCCCGCGGAGGACATCTTGGAGCCGGGCAGGGCCTGGAAGAGACCGTAGGCGCCGGAGGAGGCGTTGACCGCCTGGTAGTTCCAGCTGGACTCGTGGTCCACGATGTTGCTGAAGCACTGGTACTGGCCGCCGGCCACCATCTGCTGCGCCATCGCCTGGATCTGCGCCACGGTGTACGAGCTCTGGACCGGGAAGCTGGACGAGGAGCGGCTGGCCGTCTGCTTCGCCTCGGCGCGGGCCTTGGCCTCCTTGGCCGCCTTCTCCGCTTCGGCCTTCTTGGCCTCGGCGGTCTTGGCCGCGGCCACCCGGGCGGCCTGCTCGGCGTCCTTCTTGGCGGACGCGTCCGCCTGGATCGCCACGGCGTCGGCCTGCTGCGTCAGGGACGCGGTCTGGACCTGGGCCTGCTGACCCGCGGGCAGGTCGGCGAGGAGCGTGGTGTCGGCTGCCGTAGCCTCGGCGTCGTTGTTGGGCTGGGCAACGCTGCCCGAGGCAACACCCACGACGCTTCCGACGGCGGTGACCGCGGTGGCGGAGGCCACTGCGAATCCCCGGACCGAGATCCGGCTCACACGGTTTCCTTCCAGCATCGCCCGCTTCGGTGACCCTGGCGGACGCAATCGTGCCCCTGGCACAGGTCTCCTCACTACTGGGTCACGGGAGACGCGGGCCCGGCGGGCAGCTCCGGAAGGGAGCGCCGCGTGGTGCTCGGGCGGCATACGACGTCGCTATGGAATTAGCAGTGGTGCTTCTGTTGTTCCGTACCGCTGGGGGTACAGGTGTGTCGTATGCGGGGCCTGACAGGAATGAGACTCTGCCGTAACCCGACGCCGGGTGGCAATTCCGAGTTGCGTGTGAAAGCTCACATCCGGTTTCTCCCAGGGGATTTCAGGAAACCCCCACGCACGAAGACGCCGCCCGGCTAGGCTCGGGGCCTTTGCCGGACGGCGCCAACGGGTGGGTCGTCAGCCCAAGTTGGACACAGGGATCAGATGGTTCAGATGTGCCCGTCCTCCAGCATTTCGGTCACAAGGGCGGCGATCTGGGACCTCTCGGACCGGGTGAGGGTGACATGCGCGAACAGCGGATGCCCCTTCAGCTTCTCCACCACGGCGACCACACCGTCGTAACGGCCGACCCGCAGATTGTCCCTTTGCGCCACATCGTGGGTCAGAACGACCCGCGAATTCGCGCCGATCCGGGACAGAACGGTCAGCAGGACGTTCCGTTCCAGAGACTGGGCCTCGTCCACGATCACGAACGCGTCGTGCAGGGAGCGGCCGCGGATGTGGGTGAGCGGCAGCACCTCCAGCATCCCGCGGGCGGTGACCTCCTCGATGACCTCGCGGCTGGTGACCGCGGAGAGGGTGTCGAAGACCGCCTGCGCCCAGGGGCTCATCTTCTCCGCCTCGGAGCCCGGCAGATAGCCCAGCTCCTGTCCGCCGACCGCGTACAGCGGGCGGAAGACCATCACCTTCTGGTGCTGACGGCGCTCCAGGACCGCCTCCAGGCCCGCGCACAGCGCCAGCGCGCTCTTGCCGGTGCCGGCCCGGCCGCCCATCGACACGATCCCGACGTCCGGGTCGAGCAGCAGGTCCAGCGCGATGCGCTGCTCGGCGCTGCGGCCCTTGATGCCGAACGCCTCGCGGTCGCCGCGCACCAGGCGGATGTTGCCCTCCGCGGTCACCCGGCCGAGCGCCTTGCCGCGCTCCGACTGGATGGTCAGGCCGGTGTGCACGGGGAGGTCGGAGGCCTCCGGGACGTACACGTGCCCTTCCTCGAAGAGGATGTCCACCTGCTCGCCGGGCAGGGTCAGTTCGGACATTCCGGTCCAGCCGGAGGAGTCCGTGATGGCGAGTTCGGCGCGGTACTCCTCGGCGAGGAGTCCGACCGACGACGCCTTGATCCTGAGCGGCAGGTCCTTCGAGACGACGGTGACGTCGTACCCCTCGGCCTGCAGGTTGCGGGCCACCGCGAGGATGCGGGAGTCGTTGTCCCCCAGGCGGTAGCCGCTCGGCAGCACGCTGGGGTCCGAGTGGTTGAGCTCGACACGGATGGTGCCGCCGAGGTCCCCGATCGGGATGGGGGCATCGAGGCGGCCGTGCCGGACCCGGTAGTCGTCGAGCAGGCGCAGCGCCTGCCGGGCGAAGTAACCGAGTTCGGGATGGTGCCGCTTGGCCTCCAGTTCCGTGACCACGACGATCGGGAGCACTACCTCGTGCTCCTCGAAGCGGGTCATGGCGTTCGGGTCGGCCAGCAGGACGCTGGTGTCGAGAACATAGGTGCGCCGGTCGGACTTGCGGCGCGCTGTGCTGGTCACCACGGAAGGACGTACCCCCTCGGATGAGGTCGGGGAGCGACGAGAGCGAGCTGGACCGGTTGACGGCCACCCTGCACGGGCCGAAAACCGGCCCCCCGCTGCTTCTTCCGTGCCGTGACCGCACGGTCGGGCTGGTGCAAAGGGCCTCCCGGGTGGACGGCCCCGAGCCGCCCACTGAGATCCGATGCCCGGGGTTCGGGCGTCGACCTGTCTGGCTTATGCCCTCGAACATGCGCCGCCATGCCACGGTCCGCAACGACGCGCAGGTGAACTCCGTGTTACTCGCGCCCCAATATGGGTGATTTACGCCTCATGGGTGACGTGC
This sequence comes from Streptomyces sp. NPDC001507, assembly GCF_042894765.1. NCBI lineage: Bacteria > Bacillati > Actinomycetota > Actinomycetes > Kitasatosporales > Streptomycetaceae > Streptomyces > Streptomyces sp. NPDC001507. The sequence goes on along the minus strand of NZ_JBIAVV010000005.1, from coordinate 199,109 downwards.
GGTCATCCACCGTGACGACGTGGTCATGCAGCGTGGCGCAGATGCCCGGGGGCCCTATGCCGTTTTGACGTCCGCCGTCAGGGTGACGTCACCCGCCGTAGCGGCGGTGCCGGGCCGCGTAGTCACGCATGGCACGCAGGAAGTCGACCTTGCGGAACGCGGGCCAGAAGACCTCGCAGAAGTAGTACTCGGAGTGGGCGGTCTGCCAGAGCATGAATCCGGACAGCCGCTGCTCGCCGCTGGTGCGGATCACCAGGTCCGGGTCGGGCTGGGCGCCGGTGTAGAGGTGACGGCCGATCATCTCGACGTCGACGGAGTCGGCGAGGTCCTCCATCGCGACGCCCTTGTCGTGGGCGTCCAGGATCATCGAGCGGACGGCGTCGGCGATCTCCTGGCGGCCGCCGTAGCCGATGGCGACGTTCACCAGTATTCCGTCGACGTGCGCGGTGGCCTCCTCGGCCTCCTTCAGCGCGCTCTGCATCGGGGCGGGCAGCAGGTCGGGCGTGCCGACGTGGTGGACGCGCCAGCGCCCGTCGGCGGCGAGGGTGCGGACGACGTCCTCGATGATGCCGAGAAGCGGGACCAGTTCCTCCTTGGCGCGGTCGAAGTTGTCGGTCGACAGCAGCCACAGGGTGACGACCTCGACCTCTGTCTCGGAGCACCAGCCGAGGAACTCCTCGATCTTCTCCGCGCCGGCACGGTGACCGTGCACCGTGCTGGATCCCGCGGCCTTCGCCCAGCGCCGGTTGCCGTCCATGATGACGCCGATGTGCTTGGGCACCTGAGCGTGGTCCAGGTGACCTTCCACCCGGCGCGCGTAGAGCCTGACGAGCAGGCCGCGCAGCTTGTCGCGCAGGTTCACGTGAAGTCCGCCCCTCGTGATTCGGATGCGGGGGGTCCGCCCGCCGAAGCCTACCCCGCGGGGAGTTGGGGGAGGCGCGGCAGGGAAGTCGCCCCGTGGGGGTGGGGGTTCCGGTCGCGCGCGGCCGCGGTCCGGTCGTGGCTGGTCGCGCAGTTCCCCCGGCCCCTTCGGGGCGCGGCCCCGAGGCCCCCTGAGAAGCGGGTGAAAAAAACGGGCCGGTCCGTGGGGGGGAGACGGACCGGCCCGAGGGGGGGCTTCCACCATAACCCTTCGTAAGTGATGCTGCGTGCATCAGCGCGCATCAACTACTCTCCGGAGTCGTCCGGCGACGCCCCGGTGGGCCTGAAACGCTGGATTCGAGAGTCCCGCATGGCCGATTCGCAGCGGAATCCCAGGAAAAAGTAGCCACTTACGGGGAGATCAAGAGGGTTTGAGCCGTCTTATGGACACCTCGGCGAGTTGTTCGCCCATCCCCCCGACGGGCTACCCCGGGTGCGAACAGGGGCTTGACGGGAACGACTGGGGCGTCGCGGCACCGCGCAGCCCCCTCCACTGCGCGGTACCGCCCGCGCAGCTTTGCTCACGCGAATTGCCTTGGTCTGAACTTACGTGAGCCGATCGGGTGATACGAAACGAAAAAGGTAACGATGTGAGAACGCTGTGAAAATGAGAGGTGAACAGAAAGGCTCATCCTTCACCTATGCGTAGATCTGTGACACGGGGCACCACTTGACCACATCAGTGATCGACGTCCCGTAATGCCCCGCCTTGATCGTTTCGCCCTCCGTCCGTCCCAGGCGGGTGTCCCGAACCCTGGACGGCTGTTCTTGGCCATTCTTCGCCGCCTGGCATTCCAAGGCCGGTGGATCACGCCTGAAACGCCGGTCTGCGGACGTCGAAGAGGTGCCGGGAGCTGTGCGCGACGAAGGGTCCTTCCGTCTCGATCCGGCGGTGCAGGGCGCGTAGTTGGGGCTCGTGCGCCTCGACCGTGAAGCCCGGGACCATCCACACGACCTTCCGCAGGAAGTGCACGACGGCCGCGATGTCGTGGAACTCCACCCGCAGCCGCTCCGCCCGCAGACCGACCACCTCCAGCCCGGCCGCCTCCGCCGCGGCGCGCTCGGTGTCGGGGCGGCGGCCGCCGCGCACGGCCTCCGGCTGCGGGCCGAGGAAGAACTCGACGAGCTCGAAGACGCTGGCCGGCCCGACGTGCTGCGCGAAGTACGTGCCGCCCGGGCGCAGCACCCGCGCGATCTCGGCCCAGTCGGCCCGCACCGGATGCCTGCTGAGCACCAGGTCGAAGGTCCCGTCGGCGAACGGCAGCGGGGCGTCCTCGGGCGAGGCCACGACCACCACCCCGCGGGCGCCCAGCAGTGCGCTCGCCTCGGGGACGTTCGGCGGCCAGCCCTCGGTGGCGGCGAGCAGCCCGGGCCGGTGGGGGGCGGCCGTACCGAGGGCGAAGTCGAACACCTCGCCGCCGCCGGTCTGGATGTCGAGCGCCGCCGTGGCGCGGGCCAGCCGCCCGCCGGCCGAACGGGCGTACCCCCAGGACGGCCGCGCCTCGGTTGCCCGCCCCTCGAACCAGGAGAAGTCCCACCCCTCGGTCGGCACGGCGGCGCCCTCCGCGACGAGGTCCTCGAAGGTGCGGTGCGTCCGCTGCTCTGCCATGCCCGCAGCATCGCAGCGGACTGTCGGTCCCCGCTGCTAATTTCACCGGGCATGACGACCGACGACACGTACACAGCCGGTGAGAAGGAAACCCTGCACACGAGCCTGGACCGGCACCGGGACGCCGTCCTGTGGAAACTGCAGGGCCTGGACGACGAACAGCTGCGGCGCCCGATGACGCCGTCGGGCACGAACCTGCTGGGGCTGGTGAAGCACCTGGCGTCGGTGGAGTACGGCTGGTTCGTCGCGTCCTTCGGCGCCGAGGTCGAGCCGCTGTGGTTCGACCCCTACACGGACGACGACCTGTCCGTCGGCCCCGGTGAGACCACCCAGCAGATCATCGACTTCTACGGCCGCGCCCGCGCCGCGTCCGACGCCGTGATCACCGGACGCCCGCTGGACGCGCCGGGCCGCCCGGACTGGCGGGACCACGAGGTCTCGCTCCGCTGGGTCCTTGTCCACATGATCGAGGAGACGGCGCGGCACGCCGGGCACATGGACATCGTGCGGGAGCTGATCGACGGGGCGACAGGGGACCATCCGCGTACCTGAGCCACAGGCAGCTCGCCGCGGGGGCGGTCAGGGAGCCCCCGCGGCAGGGTCGCGCAGGACCAGCAGCACGAATCCCTCATCCACGGCGTGCTCCGCCCCCTCGTACGGCACGAAGCCGCTCTTCTCCAGGAGCCGTACGGAGGCCCGGTTCCCGGCGAACGGGTCGGCGAACAGCGGGCGTACCGTCTCCTCCCGGAGGAAGAGGGCGAGGGCGCGGCTGCCGATGCCTCTCCCCCAGTAGGCACGCTCGAGCCAGTACCCGGTGAACCGGCGCTCGCCCTCCCACCAGGCGACGATGTTCCCCACGACCGCCCCGTCCGCGACGACGGTCCGCACCCGGCCGCTCGGATTCCCGAGCACCCGCTCTCTCCAGTGCCTCAGGAAGGCCTCCCGCGGCCGGGGCGTGAACCTCGACCGCCGGGCGGCCTCCGGGTCGTGCTCGTACGCGAGGAACAGTTCGAGGTCGTCGTCCTGCACGGGCCGCAGCCGAACGTCGTTGGTCGTCATAGCGGCGAGAGTGGCACCCGCCACTGACACCGCCGGCCGGCCTGCTCCGGGGGACCGCTACGGCACCAGCGGCCGGACCTCCTCCGCGGTGAACCGTACGAAGCCCTCGGGGTCGGGTTCGTCCGCCGTCGGCTGGAGGACCACGGTGTCGGCGCCGGCCTCCGCGAGCCGCCGCACGGCCTTGGCGACGGCGCCCGCGTCGCCGGCGACACCGAGGCCGGGGACGGACTCCAGCCCGTCCGCGACGAGTTCGGCACGGAGCCGGGCGGGGGCGTCCGGCCCGGTGGCGGTCAGCAGGTACGCCACAACCCTGTGCGGCTCGTCCGCCCCGCGCCCCGCGGCCAGCCGCCCCTCCTCGATGAGCCGCACGGCCCGGCGCACCCCGTCGGGAGATGTGGCGGAGGTGAGCACGGTCCCGTCGGCGGCGGCACCGGACAGCCGGAGGGTACGGGGACCCTCGGCGCCGGCGAGGACCTCGACGGGGCCGGCGGGCGGCCAGTCGAGCGCGACGTCGTCGAGCCGCACGTACCGCCCGCCCACCGTGACCCGCTCCCCGCGCAGCAGCGCGCGCAGGGCGTCGAGATGCTCGCGCAGCAGGGTCAGCGGGGAGTCCGCGCGGGCGCCGACCTGGCCCATCCAGTCCTGCACGCCGTGGCCGACGCCGACGATCGCGCGCCCCGGGAACATCCGGTGCAGCGCGGCGACCTCCATCGCGGTGACGGCGACGTTCCGCAACGGCACCGGCAACAGCCCGACCCCGACCCGCACCCGCTCCGACCACGCGAGCGCGGCCCCGGCCGCGGAGATCCCACCCTCCCGGAAGCAGTCCTCCCACAACCACAACTCCTCGAGCCCCACCCCCTCAGCCACACGAACCACGTCCCGCAACCGCTCGGGGGGAAGCTGGGGGCGGAAGACTGCGCCGAGTGATGTCATGGGGGAGGTATTACCCGGGGGTGGAGCCGCGGCAACTCCCTCAGTCACCGGATCGTTCACCCGGTCACCGAGTCCGCGTCCGCGTCCGGCAGCCGTACTCCGGCACGGCGGGCGCGTGCGAGGGCGGCCGGACCTGCACCCTGGGGGTCGGCCACCCCTCGCTTGTTCATCGGGCGCTGCTGGACCACGTGGAAGCGACGGGGACCGGGGGCCGCGATGACGGCGGCGAAGCGGGGGTCTCCGGCGAACCACACCTCCCTGATCTGCTGGGCCTTCGCTGTGGCGTAGCCACGTCCCAGGCGCCGTCTCCACCACATGGACCGAATGTGCACCTTCAAGATCATCGGCAGCTTCTCGTCCTGGCGCTCCGGGTTGGGGAAGCTGAGCCAGACGTCCCCAGCGGTGGCTCCTACGATCTTTCCGATCCCGTTTTCCGGCTCCTCGAACACCTGCCAGGGGTAGGCGCGCAGCAGCCGCCGCGTGTGGAAAGCCCAGGAGATGTAGGACGGCTGGAGAAGCGTCCGATAGAACGAGTAGAGCAGAGGAACGAAAAAGAACCACAACGTCCAGGTCATCGACATGGTGACGTACCAGGCCAGCGCCCCCAGCCACGTGGCGGGCCACAGGAGCTGGCCCGAGAACGCACAGGTGACCAGTTTTGCCCAGGCCCGGCGGGTCGCCGGATCGTCCCAGGCCACGGAGTGATGCACAGGGGGCATGTCAGTCCTTGTCGGCTGCATCGTCGGACACTTCCGGAAGCGGGTCTTCGAAGCTGACCGTGACGGCGATGCCCCTGAGCAGATCGCGGTAGTGCTGGGCGTGGTCGACCGCCGTTGTGGCCAGTGAGAGGATCGCGATGCGTCGGCCGTCGAGACCCGGTACGTATGCCGTGACCTGGAGCAGCCCGCCCGGAGCGCCGAGTCCCAGTTCGGGCGGCTCCTTCAGACGTGTCTGGACGAGCGAGGCGGGACCGCACGGCAGGTCCAGCATTTCGATGTGCTCGGCACCCTCCGCACCGACGGCCGCCCGGCCCGCGAGGACACTGCGCGGAGCCCAGCCGGTGTCCCGCCCGGCAAGCGTGAAGAGAGAAAGCAACGGTCCGCCGTCTCCCTCGTCGTCCACGTGAAGACCGAGGCAACAGTGCACCGCACCAGCTTCCAGGAGCAGTTGGGCCAGTCGGAGCACCGGACCGAGGCCGACCAGCGGACCGTCCGTCTGTGCCGCACCACGCGCCGCCGCCAACTCATGGAGCGGAAGCGGTACGAAGCCCGGGGGCAGCGCGAACCAGACATCGGCGTCCTTGCTTCGGGCCGAGTCGTCGATCGTGTAGGCGGCACCGCTCATGACGCTTCTCCCGCACCACGGAGCAGGAAGTGGAGCGCACCCACTGTCGCCGGAACATCGACGGCCAGAGTTCTCGGTCCGTCGAGAAGGTTGCTGACTGTCTTGGCCGTGCCGTTGTCCAGGGCACCGGCAAGGCTGCTCGCTACGCCGTACACGGCCGTGCCGGCCCCCAGGATGGTCGCCGGACCGTCGACTTTTTCGACGATCGGTGCCAGCCGTCCGCCGAGCACGCGGGGATGCGAGAGCAGGCTGACCGCTCCCTCGGCCGCCGCGGCCTCCGTCCGAATCGAGACACCCACTGTCCTGATCGAGGTCCCCGCCCTGACTCCGACCTTGGCGATCTTCTGCCCGAGGGTCAACACGCCTTCGGCCTCACCGACCTGTCCTGCTGTGGCGGCAAGCAGTTCGGGGGCCTTCATGGCTCCCTTGGCCACCGCCCCCAACCCCGGCAGCATCCCCAGGAAATCCCCCGCGACGCCCAGTAGGTTTCCCCAGAAGTCGATGTCCAGCTCGCCCTTGGTGAAGCCGTCCTGCAGTGATGACAGGACTTCGGGGTCGCTGACGCGCAGGCCGAAGGCCGCTCCGCTGAGCAGGCCCGCGGCCAGGAACAGCATCCAGGGGGCGACGGCCGTGAGGCCCAGCAGCGCGATCACGCCCAGCACGGCGGCGCACGCGCTGAGGATGTCGGGGAGGTTGTCGCCCAGCCAGTCGGTGAACTCGTCCCACGCGCCGGGCTCGTGCGGCGCCAGCCTGTGCGTGGCGTCGCCGATGTGCCGGGCCCGCCTGCGCGCGGTCTCCTCGTGCTCGCCGGCGAGAGCCCGGGCACGCTTCAGCACGTCGTCCAGGTCTCCCTGTGCCGTGTGCAGGGCCCCGTGGCCCCGGGCCCGCTGCAAGGCCTCGCGGGCCTCCTTGGCCTCGCCGTCGAGCTTCCTCGCGCGCCGCTGGAACTCCTCCAGCTCCGCGCCCCAGAGATCGAGTTGCCTGGCCGCCCTGTCGACGGAGTGGGCGCCGTTCCTGAGGTTGAGCGGCAGTGGGCCGCCTTCCAGTTGCGCACGGAAGGCGACAGCCGCGTCCCCCTCCCAGTAGCTGCCGTTCATCAGTTTCGTGACCTTGGCGTGCGCCTTCTCCATCTCCCTGGCGCAGTCGGACAGCCTGCGGTGGATGTCCCGCACCAGTTCGGGGCGACCGGGCGCCGGGTCGAAGCCGAGATGGGGGTAGGGGCCCGCGACCGTCATGTGCCCCCGCCCCTGTTCCGCGCCTTCTCCAGCGCCTTCTCCAGGGCGACGTCCACCTCGTGGAAGTCATCCTTCGCCTTCTTCGTGATGTCCGTGAGGTCCCCGATCTGCTCGGCGATCTCCTTCGCCCCGTAGCGCCACTCCTCCTGGAAGCGGTCACAGGCCTTGTCCAGGCCGTCCGTACCGAGGCCGCCGGCACCCGGTCCGCGCAACGCCTTCTGCAGGGCGGCGAACGACTCCTGCGCCCTCTTCAGGTCCTTGAAGAACCTGTCCAGCTCGGTGCCGTCGATCTTCAGCCGGTCAGCCATGTGCGTTCCTCTTGCCGGGCAGGGGATTCACCGGGGGACTCCAGGTTCCAGGCGGGGGCCAGTGGTCTCTTGTCCCGCTCAACGATCTCCGCGTGTTCGGGTGACACGTATTCACGCTTCGGACAGGACCTGCCGCCCGCGTTGTGGATACCGTCGGTGCGGACACCTGCGGGGGAGCCAAGAAAGGGGTGGGGTGTGGGGCGCTGGCGAGACGGCCGGGGAACTTTGCTCGTGCACGGGGACGGGGGCCGGGTGGCCGCCGTTCCGCTGGAGATCGCCACGTCGTATCGCGCCCGCACCAAGGGGCTGTTGGGGCGCGATGGCCTGGACGGCGCGATCCTGCTGTCCCCCGCCAACGGGATCCATACGTTCCGGATGCGCATGGCGATCGACGTCGCCTACCTGGACCGCCGGCTGAACGTCATCGCCGTGCGGACGATGCCGCCGGGGCGCCTCGGCCGGCCTCGCCTCCGCTCCCGGCATGTGCTGGAGGCGGAAGCGGGGGCCATGGCCGGATGGGGAGTGAGGGCGGGCGCGCGGGTGACGGTCGAGGTGGAGTAGGGCTGGCGGCCCGCGCTCCAGGAACTGTCACCACGACCTCAGTCCTCCGTCAGCGGTTCAGGTCCATGACCCCGACTCCGAGGCCCCTGTAGGCCTCTGACGCGACCGTCGCCACCAGCGCCCCGTCGGGGAGCATAGGGTTCGGCCGCGCGACACGTACGGCAGCCGCGACGCCGAAGCCGACGTCGACTCGGCACAACTCGGCAACGGTCGCGCTGTCGCAAAGTCGTCGTCGACGAATCGGAGGACGTCCGAAGGATTCCGACGTGAGCGACGATCCCCGCGCGTTCCGGCTCGGCCTCCAGGAGACACAGAACCGGCACCCACAGGCGCACGTCGTCACTGGCCGCCGCCGCGTGGATGAGTCCTGAGACCTGCTTGTTGCCGCCCACTGCCGGCAGCGTGGCACTGTCGAGGACGTAGTGCTCGGCGACGTTCAACGGGGTGACTCCGCCTCCGCCAGTGCGGCCCGGTGCGCAGCGGTGGCCTCCCGCATCTTGCGCCGCGTTTCCGCGGACTCCTCGTCGGTCACATAGTGCCCGAACCGCTCGGCGAGGAGGGCGCAAGTACGCTCGGCCCGTTCCTGGATCTGCTCGGGGGTCGGAGTCTGAGTCGCTATCTCCTGCATGAGCGCACGAGGACTGGTCCCGCGCGTCTCCGCCACGGCGGCGAGTTGGTCACGGACTTCGGCGGGCACACGGATCACGACGTCGGACATAGCGGAACGTATACGTCACGTACACGTCTGATGAGGCTGGCGGCGCTCAGCTCTCGATCCGCGGGAACGTGACCTCCACCCGGCGGTTCTTCTTGCGCCCCTCCTCCGTCGAGTTGTCGGCGATCGGGTACTGCTCGCCGTAGCCGCGGACGTCGAAGGTGATGTTCGGGTCGTTCAGGTCCTGGTCCAGGACGCCCTGTACGGCGTTGGCGCGCTGGCGGGAGAGGACGTCTCCGTGGGCCGAGGTGCCCAGGTTGTCGGTGAAGCCGAAGACGCGGACCTGGGTCGGGTTCTGCTTCCTGATCTCGTCCGCGATCGCCCCGATCCGTGCCTTCGCCGCCTCGCTCAGCTTCGCGCTGTCCTTGCTGAACAGCACCTCGGCCTGCAGGGCGAACGTCACGTCCGCGTTGGTGTCCTCCCGCCGTTCGTCACCGCTCTGGTCCTCCACGACCGACTTGATGTCCAGGACCTTGGGCGCGGCGAGGGTGGCGCCCTCGGGGAGCTTCAGGTCGGGATCGGTCGGGTCGATCTTCACGGGGGCGGAGGCGGAGGGTTCCGTGCCCGGCGGAACGCTCGGGTCGCCGCCGTCGGCACGGGCGGTCGTCGCGCCGCAGAGATTCGTGGCGAGCAGGAGCGCCGCGGCGCCCAGCGTCAGGGGAAGGCGTGGAGTGGTCACTTCGGCCTCACCCGGAGATCTTGATGGTGCCGCTGGAGAAGGTGGGGAGTTGGAGGGTGACCTCGGTGGTGTCGGCCGGTGGGGCGGGGAACTGCATGAAGACGGGGATGGTCTGGCCGGCGTCGATCGAGGACAGATCGGTCGTGGTGAGCGGGCGGCCGTCAGTGTCCCGAAGCACGTAGTACCGCTTCTTTCCCTTGGAGTCCACGAGGGTGGCGCCACCGAACGACGTACCGTGCTGGACGATCTCCGTTTCGTCACCCCGTAGGGCCACGGGGACCACGACCGACTGGGATCCGTCGTTCTTCAGGTTCGCGTTGACGGTGAGGAATCCGCCTGAGTCCCGGACGGCGGAGGTCACTTGGAGGATCAGGCCGGAAGGGCCGTTGAGTTCGGCGAGGGGCGCAGCGGACTGTCCCTCCTGCGCACTCGGCTGAGACCCGCCGCTCGGGGAGGCCGATGCCGACGCGCCCGGCTTCTTGCCGCCGTCGTCACCACCACCGCCGCCGCATCCGGCCGCGCCGAGAGCCAGACCAGCTGTGATGGCCAGTGCGACCATCCGCCTGCGAGCCTTCGCAGTGAACCGAATGCCCATCACTCCGCTTCCTTCTTCACTCGTCGATTCGCTTGTCAGTCGGCCAGATGGACATCGAAGAGGTCCTCGGGTTTCGGGAGATCGGCGAGATCGCCGAGGTTCAGCTCCCAGTTCCGATCCCTGCAGGTGAGTTCGGGGAGGGCACTGCCACCACCGGTGAGCGTGAATGTGCAGAGCGGCTCTATCACGGCTGTGGCGTGAGCCGTCGACTTCATGTTCTCGGTGCCTGGAACGACGGTGTCGCCCACGGTCTTGTTCGTCTCGGCGTCGACCTTGTAACTCAGCGGCGGTTCGGCCGCGCACTGAGCCGTAGCGTCGTTCTGTGCCGCCAGTTGGTCGGCACGCCAGCAGGAGTCCGCGACGTCCACCTTGCCGTCGAAGATGTCCTGCCACTTGGTCGGGTCGCGTACGTCCTGCACCCACTGGCCCGCAAGCTCGTCACGCGTGTTCAGGGCCGCAGCGAGGGCCGCAGCGTCGGCAGCCGTCTGGGCACCGTTCCGGTTCACCGCGGCCTGGCCGACCGCGAGGTACGCGAGCGCGAGAAAGAGCAGGCCTCCCACTACCGTGATGTAGATGGGGAAGGCCTGCCCTGAATCGCCGTAACGGCGAACACGCATCACACGATTTTGTCGATCTGCGCCAGGATCTTCTCCAGAATGTGGCTGCCGATGCTGGTACCGGTAACCGCCAGCACGATCGCCACCACCACCGCGATGATCCCCAGGTACTCGACCGCGGTCTGGCCCCGGTCGTCGGCACGGCGCTGCATTGCGACAAGCATCCGCAGCATCAGGTTGCTCATGGTGCTCCCCTCCGGGTTCGGTTCCGATCCTGGCAGCGTAGGGCGGAACATACCCGGTGGCGGAGGGTCCGGGGGCCCAAATCCGGACCCAGTTCACCCGGTTCATCTCAGGCCACCCCCAGCCACTTGGCCGTCGCCTGGGCGCGGGTGGTGGTGTGGAGTTTGGCGAAGATGCGGTTGATGTGGTTCTTGACCGTCTTCTCGCTGATGAAGCAGACGGCGGCGATCTGCTGGTTGTTCATGCCGGACGCGATGAGGTCCATGATCTCCGCCTCCCTGCTGCTCAGTTGAAACCGGGACTGGGATGACTGTCCCACGGATGGTTGCAATTGCGAAAGGTGGTGGGTAGTAAATTCCTTACGGGGAGCGCGTAGTTCCGGTTTAGTGTGTGCAGTTGCGTTCCCTCTGACATGCGCCAGCAATGCGTTCGTCGCCGTCGGTGTGAAGTGCGGCCGGCCCCGGCCCACGCCCCGTACCGCCTCGGTCAGCTGCTGTGTCGTGAACTCGCCGTGGACCAGGTAGCCCCCGGCGCCGAGCCGGACCGCCTCCTGCACGAGGGCCGTCTCGTCGCTGTACGTCAGCATCATGACCGGGGCGACGCGGACCAGGTGGGGCAGGGCCGCGATGCCGTCCACGCCGGGCATGCGGACGTCCAGGAGGATGACGTCGGGGCGGTGGCGCAGGGCCGCCTCGTGGGCCGCACGGCCGTCCTCGGCCTCCGCCACCACCGTGAGGTCCTCCGCCGCGGAGAGGACGGCGGTCAGGCCCGCGCGGATCACCGGGTTGTCGTCGGCCACCAGGACGCGCAGTGGCCTTGTCGCGTCGGTCATGGCAGTGGCACCTCCACTCGGACCTCCGTGCCCTCGCCGGTGGTCAGCTGGATGCGGGCGCCCACCGCCGCCGCTCGTTCCGTCATGCCGAGCAGGCCGAAGTGGCCGGTGCGGCGCAGGTCTTCGAGGGACGTGTCCGCGGGCAGGCCCCGGCCGTCGTCGTGGATCGTCACCACCAGGTGGGTGGGGGTGGTGGCGGCCCGTACGTCGACTCTCGTCGCGTGTGCGTGACGGTGCGCGTTCTCCAGGGCTTCCGCCGCGATGCCCAGCAGCTGGCGGGCGGTGGGGGGCGGGAGCGGGACCGGGGCGGCGGGGCCGTCGTACCGGGCGGGCAGGGCCGTGCGCGCGGTGAAGCCGGTGGTCAGTGACTCCAGTTGGGACAGTACGTCGGCCTCCGGGCCGCCGCGCAGGTCCGTCAGGAGTGCGCGGGACTCCGCCGCCGCCCGGCGGGCCGCCCTGGCCAGCAGGTCCGCCTGCTGGCTGATCAGGGCCGGGTCCAGGCGGTCCGGGGAGACGGCCGCCGACGCCGCGAGGCCGTCGGCGACCAGCGCCACGCCGTACAGCGTCTTGGTCACCGAGTCGTGCATCTCACGGGCCAGCCGGGCGCGTTCCGCGCTCGCCGCCTCGGTCGCGGCCAGGCGGGCCCGGGTCTCGGTCAGGGCCTCGGTGGCGGCGCCGAAGCGGAGCATCAGGTTGCGCAGGGTCGAACCCATCGCGCCGGTGATGACACAGAGGCCGGGGAGGAGGAGGGACTCGGCCGGTGCGGAGTGGTGCCGCAGTGCTTCCTGGGCCACCAGAAGGATCAGCGACTGGAGGGAGGCGAAGACCGCCGCTCCGCGCCAGCTGTAGAGGAGGCCGGCGAGGAGGGGGGTGCAGACGCTGACGTACGCGAGGGTGGTGTCGGGTCCCGCCGAGATCAGGAGGAGGGAGCCGAAGAGGGTGTCGGCGGCCAGGAGGGTGGGGTGGCGCAGGAGGAGGGGGCCGAAGCGCTGCCAGTCCCGGAAGAGGACGTAGGAGACCATGAACGTGACGACCACGGCCGAGCCGACCAGGCGGGCGCCCAGGCCGGGGCTGGCGTTGAGGAGGGCGGCCGGGGTCGCCACGGCGATCATCGCCAGGCGGAGGCCGAAGACCTGCCGGCACAGCGCCTGGAGGGCACGGACCTCGACCTTCGCGCCGTCCACGCCGACAAGGACGGTCGCACCGTCCACGCCGGCAACGACGGTCGCGTCGCCCACCTCGGCCGCGCCGCCCCCTTCGGTCGCGTCGCCCACTTCGGCCACGCCGCCCACCTCGGTCGCGTCGCCCACGTCGGTCGCGCCGTTCACGTCGGTCGCGCCGCCCACTTCGGCCACGCCGTCCGCTCGGGTCGCGGTCTTCTCCTCGTCCTCGCTGGTCGCCACGGTCGTCACCTCCGCCTGCTCCCCCCTACTTACCCGTGACCGACCCGAAGTCGACCCCGGAGCCGAGCAGCAGGCCCGCGGCCAGCAGCAGCATCGTCGCCGGGACCATGAACGTGGTGATCATGAGGGTGGCCCTCGGTACCGCGCGGGCCGCCTTGCGGCGGGCGTTCTGGGCGTCGGTGCGGCGCATGTCCTTGGCCAGCGCGACCAGGGTGTCGACGATCGGCGCGCCCAGTTCCTCGCCCTGCTGGAGTGCCGTCACGAACATCGCCACCTGTTCGGAGTCGTTGCGTCGGCGGAGTTCCGCGAAGGCCTGGCGGCGGCTCATGCCGAGGTCCATCTGGCGGAGGGTGATGCGCAGTTCGTCGGCCCACGGGCCCTCGTAGTGCGTGGCCACCCGGTCCAGGGCCTGCCGGAAGCCGAGGCCGGCGCCGACCACCACGGCGAGGACGTCGAGGAAGTCCGGGAGGGTGCGTTCGATGACGTCCTTGCGCAGGCGGATGGCCGACCAGATGCCGACCTCCGTCCAGAACGCGCCGAAGAGGAGGAGCAGGACGGCCACGAGCCACTGGCCGCGGAGGAGGAAGACCAGGAAGCCGGTGCCGCCGAGGGCGCCGTAGACGGCGCGGCGGGCCGCGTAGCGGTCGATCGTGAGGCCGCCGGGGTTGCCGGCCAGGTCGATCCTGCGGCGGTACTTGGCCACCTGGCGCGGGCCCATCAGGCGCAGCACGGCGGGTGCGTACCGCATGCCCATGCGGTCGATGAGGGAGTTGGCGGCGCCGGTGCGGGTGGCGCCCACCTCCAGGGCGATCGCCAGGTCGGAGGGGAGCTTGGCGTCCGCGCGGTACATGCGGACGCCCGCGAAGACGCCGTAGACGGCGAGGGCCATGAGGAGGGCCAGGAGGAGTGCCATGTGACATACCACCTCTACCTATACGTCGAGTGCCTAGACGTCGATGCGGCTCAGGCGGCGGATGAGGACGAACCCGATGACGTACAGCCCGAAGGCGATGACCACGGCCGCCTGGCCGAGGCCGGTGCCCGTCATGCGGGCCAGGGTGCCGTCCTTGACCCCGTTCATGAGGAACAGGGCGCCGACGCCGAGGACCGGGACGGCGTACGACGTCATCGTGACCTGGGAGAGCTGGGTGCGGATCTCGCGGCGGGTCTCCTTGCGCTCCTCCAGGGTCTCGGTGAGGTTGCGCAGGGCGGAGACGACCTGGCCGCCGGCCCGGTTGGAGAGGACCAGCGTGGTGACGAGGACGACCAGTTCGCGGGAGGGGAGCCGGTCGGCCAGCTCGCCGAGCGCGTCGTCCATGGAGTGGCCGATCGCCAGCTGGTCGGCGACCTTGCCGAGTTCCTCGCCGGCCGGGGCCTCCAGCTCCTCCGCGGCCATGCCGATCGCGGTGCGCAGGGCGAGGCCGGCGTGGGTGGCGTTGGCCAGGATGCGGGCCAGTTCGGGGAGTTGGGCGATGAACCGCTCGATGCGTTTCTGCCGTTGCCAGTTGAGGAACTGGACGGCGGCGAAGACGCCGAGCAGGCCGGCGATCGGGCCGAAGAAGGGGGCGAGGGCGGCCTGGCCGATGAGCCAGAGGGCCGCGACGGCGGCGAGCATGTAGACGAAGAACTCGCCGGGCGTCACGTCCAGGCCCGTCGCCGCCAGCCGGAGTTCCAGGCGGCGGCCGACCGACGTGCCGCGCAGGCGGCGGTCCAGGTTGCGGAACCGGCGCCGGCGGCCGGTGAGCGGGGCCTGGCCGGTGTAGGAGAGACGGTCCACCAGGGCGGCGCGCTGGGCCCGGCCGGAGGCGTAGGTGTGCAGGCCCACCACGGCCAGCAGGCCGGCCAGCAGGGTGATGCCGGTGGTGAGGGTGACGAGGTCGTGGAGGGACATGGGCCGCCTACCGGGCTTCTCGGGTGGTGAGCTGGTCGAGGTGCTGGGCCACGCCGAAGGCCTGCGGGATGGGCTGGCTCGCCATGTAGAGGCGGTCGGCGGTGCGGCGCGGGAGCGGGAAGTACTGGAAGGTGCCGAAGACCCGCCCGTCGTGGGTCATGGGCTGGGCGTCGAAGCGGGCCACGGTCGCCAGCCGGTACGGCTCGCTGCCGTGGCTGTCGAGCATCGCGATCTCGGTGATCCGGCGGGCGCCGTCGGCGAACCGGGTCAGCTGCACGATGACCTCGACGGCGCTGTTGATCTGGTCGTGCAGGGCGACGAAGGGGACCTCGACGTCCGACATGGAGGACAGTGTCTGCAGCCGGGTGAGGGCGTCCTCGGCGCTGTTGGCGTGGACGGTGGCGAGCGAGCCGTCGTGGCCGGTGGACATGGCCTGGAGCATGTCCAGGGCCTCGCCGCCGCGGACCTCGCCGACCACGATCCGGTCGGGGCGCATCCGCAGGGAGTTGCGGACCAGGTCGCGGATGGTGACCTGGCCCTTGCCCTCGACGTTCGCCGGGCGGGACTCCAGGCGGACCACGTGGGTCTGCTGGAGCTGGAGTTCGGCGGAGTCCTCGATGGTGATGATGCGTTCGTGGGCCGGGATCAGGCCGGACAGGGCGTTGAGGAGGGTGGTCTTCCCGGTGCCGGTGGCGCCGGAGACGATGATGTTGAACTTCGCCTGCACCAGGCCCGCCAGCAGGAACACCATGTGCTCGTCGAGCGAGCCGAAGCCGATCAGCTCCTGGAGGGTGTAGGAGCGCGGGAAGCGGCGGATGGTGAGGGTGGGGCCGGTCAGGGAGAGCGGCGGGATGATGACGTTGACGCGTTCGCCGGAGGGGAGGCGGGCGTCGACCATCGGGTTCGACTCGTCGACGCGGCGGTTGACGGTGGAGACGATGCGTTCGATGGTCTGCATCAGCTGGTCCGCCGAGACGAAGCGGAGGGGCAGCTGTTCGACGCGGCCGCCGCGCTCGACGAAGATCGCGTCCGGGCCGTTCACCATGATCTCCGTGATCGAGGCGTCTTCGAGGAGCGGTTCCAGGATGCCGAGGCCGAGGGCCTCGTCGACGACGCGGCGGATCAGCTGGGAGCGTTCGACGGTCGACAGGACCGGGCCCTCGCGGCTGATGATGTGGCCGAGGACGCGTTCGAGCCGGGCCCGGCGCTCGGCGGCGGCCAGCGCGCTCATCTCCGCGAGGTCGATCTCCTCAAGGAGCTTGGCCCGGTAGGAGGAGACCAGGTGGCCGTCCTCGCCCCGGCTGCCGTGCTCCTCGGGGGAGTTGATACGTGCCCGCAGGCTCATGGTGGTCCGTACTCCTCGTTCAGTGGTCGACGGGCATCGTGGCGGACTTGGTGGCGTTGCCGAGGTCCCAGACGATCCTGGGGATGTGGACCGTGGCGGTGACGGTGACCGAGTCGCCGCCGCCGGAGGTCGCGCAGCTCACGTCGATCCCGCTGCTGACCG
This sequence comes from Streptomyces sp. NPDC001507, assembly GCF_042894765.1. Lineage (NCBI taxonomy): Bacteria > Bacillati > Actinomycetota > Actinomycetes > Kitasatosporales > Streptomycetaceae > Streptomyces > Streptomyces sp. NPDC001507. The sequence continues at coordinate 182,714 of NZ_JBIAVV010000005.1, read as the reverse complement.
CGGACGAGCAGGCGGCGCCGGCGTCCTGCCGCAGCGAGGCGGCGCGTGCCCCCGCCCGCGCCGCCGTACCGGCCTGCTCGGCGGCGTAGGCGACGGCGCCGAGCTGGATGCCGGCCAGGCCGACGATCAGGAGGATCGGGAGGAAGCCGAGGTACTCGATGGCGACCTGGCCGCGGTCGCGGGAGCGCAGGCGGGGGAGCCGGGGGTGACGGGGGTGCATGTCAGTTCTTCACCTCCTCGACCGTGCCGGCGTGGCCGTGCACGGTGACGGGGAAGTCGATGGAGCCGGGGAAGAGGACCGGGACGCGCAGGGAGACGTCCGCGGTCACCGTGCCGGTGCCGCCGCAGCGGTCCACCGTGGCGCCGTCCCGCCAGGCGCCGGAGAGGTCCTCCAGCGCGGCGCGCTCGCAGACGCCGAAGCGTTCCCCGCGGGGGACGGCGGTGCCCGCCCGTACGCCCTCGTCGGCGGCGTTGCCCGCGAGGGTGAAGGCGTAGCCGACGAGGACGGCCTGCCACATGAGCACCAGGGTGAGGATGATGACCGGGGTCATGCCGAGGAGTTCGATGGAGACCTGTCCGCGGTCGCGGAGGAGGGGGGCGCCGGGTCGTCGGTCGGGTGCGGCCCGGTGGGGGTTGCTCGCACCGGCACGCGACCTAAGACCTTTCGCCCCCGAACCCGACCGACCGCGTCTCACGGCAGCTCCTTCCGCCGCCGGAACCCCACCGCCGCCCGCTCCCCGCCCCGTGCCCGTGTCCCGGACCGGCGCGGCGGCGGTGCCCCCTCCCCCGTCCGCACCAGGCCCAGCTCCCCGGCCAGCCCCCACAGCGCCTGCTTCACCGTGCTCCGTGAGTCCAGCTCGTGCATCCGGCCCGCGTCCACCGCGCCCTGAAGCTCCTTGAAATTGGCGGGAATCGGTGTCCCCGCCATGGCCGTCCCGGTGATGCGGCCGATCAGCGCCGGCTGGATCTCCGTACCGCGCGTGTACCGGTTGACGACCACGGTCGTCTCCTCGGCCTTGCGGATCTGCAGCCGGTCCCACATCCGTACCGTCCGCTTCGCCGCCCGGACGGCGACCACGTCCGGTGTGGTGACGAGGAGGGCCAGGTCGGCGGACTCCACGGCCGCCGCGCCCGCCCCGCCGAGCTGGGCGCCGCAGTCGACGACCACCACCTCGTAGCGGGAGCGCAGGGCGCTGAGGATCTGGCGGGCGGATCGGTCGGTGACCTCCTCGCCGCGTTCGCCCTCGGCGGGCGCGAGGAGCAGGGCGAGCCCCGAGTCGTGGCGGAAGACGGCCTCGGCCATGACCCGCGGGGAGATGTCGCCCACCGCGGCGAGGTCGGCGACCGAGCGGCGGAACTGGACGTCCAGGTAGGAGGCGACGTCCCCGGTCTGCAGGTCGAGGTCGACGAGGGCGGTGGAGTGCCCCGAGGCCTGCGCGGCGAGGGCGATCTGGACCGCGACGAGGGTGGCGCCGGTGCCGCCCTTCGCGCCGCTGACGGTGACGACGGTGCCGCCGACGCCGGCGAAGACGTCGGCGCCGTGGCCGAGATGGCGTCGTACCCCCGTGGACCACTGGGCGACGGCCTGGACGCGCCCGGCCAGTTCCTCGTAGCTCAGCGGGAGGCCGACCAGGCCGCGGGCGCCGGAGTCCATGGCGGCGGCGAACAGGCCGGGGCTGGTGTCGGTGGTGACCAGGACGACGCCCACGGCGGGGAAGCGCAGGGCGACCTCGCGGATCAGTTCCAACGCCGGGACGGGGCCGATGCGTTCGTGGACGACGACGACCTCGGGGAGTTCGTCGACGGACTCGGCGGCGGACCGGGCGAGGGTGTCGACGAGCTGGGTGGAGTCGACGACGGGGGGCAGCGGTTCGGTGTCCGGGAGCTGGCTGAGCAGGGAGACCAGGGAGCGGACGGCGTCCGCGTCACCGACGGCGGGGAGGATCCTGATGGGCATGGAGGGCGCCTCTCACTTGTCCGTCGCGAGTTCGTAGGTGCGGTCCTTGTCCGGCACGGTGGTCGTCGTACCGGGCGCGACCAGGGCGAGCCGGACCCGCTGGGCGAAGGACTCCGCGTAGGTGAGGCGCTGGGCGTCGAGCGTGGACAGCGCGAAGGTGATGGGGACGGCGTCGCTGGGCTGCTGGTTCCTGTTGTCCGGGTCCACGTAGCTGAGCTGGGCGCCGACGTCCAGGACCCGGGCGTTGGTCACGATGATCTTCGACTGGTCCGGGGCGCTCTGCTGCTTGCCCTCGAAGGTGGCGTAGACGTTGACCCGCGAGCCCGGGGTGATCTTGCCGGCCACCCCGGTGGCCGCGTCGATCATGATGGCGACCTCCTGCTCGCCCGGCTTCAGCTCGGGCTGGTCGACGATCATGTCGGTCTGGAGCAGCGAGCCCTTCTTCAGCGCGGTGACCGCGATCTTGCCCTGGATCTGGCTGAGGCTGGTGACGGCGTTGGCGGACAGCCAGCGCTTGGGCAGCGAGATCTTCTTGAACTGGCGCGGGCTCAGCGTGGTGTACGGCGTGACGTCGGAGCGGAGTTCGTACGCGGTGACCTTGGGACCGACCTCGGACTTCGCGTTGTCGATGACCGAGAGCACGCCGGCGAACGCGGCGAGCGCGCAGATCACCGACAGGATCAGGAGTATCACGCCGCGGCGCTGACGGGAGTTCATGGACCGTGCGACCTCATCGGGGAAGCGGGGAGAGTGGGGGAACCGAGCGATGGCGGGGGGTACGGGTCAGGCGGGCGTCCGCTGTTCCAGCGCGCGGGGCGCCGGCGGGTCGTAGTCGGGCGGGGTGGCGGAGCAGAAGACGCAGCGGTCGCCGATGACGTCGACGCCGCACCAGTGGCAGCTGGTCTGCCGTACCGAGGTGACCAGTTGGTAGAGGACCGACAGGTCGGCGAGGTAGCTGGTGAACTCGATCATCCGGCCGGTGCCCCACCACACGGGCGACTCGGCGGGCAGCGGGGTCTCGCGCAGGCCGTGCGCGCCCCAGGACTTGGCGAGACCGCCGATCCAGTCGGACTGCAGCTGCCCCCGGGCGACCAGCATCCAGGTGCTGAACTCGGGGCCGTTCAGCACGGCCTCCGGGGCGATCCGGACCAGTTGCGGCTCGGGGTGGGCGACGACCCCGAAGTGGGTGCCGGGCATCCAGGACTTGGCGTGCGCCTTGAGGCCGACCGGGACGCGGTCCAGCTTGGCGACGGAGCCGAGGACGGCGCCGGAGTGGATGTAGTGGGTGAGCAGCCGGCCGGCCGACGCGAGGACGCCGGGGCTGAGGTCGCAGGAGGCCAGCTGGCGCAGCTGCCGGGCCAGGACGGCGATGCCGAGCGGCGGCAGGCCGGGGCGGAACAGCGCGATGCGGTCGCTCTCCAGGAGGGAGCGCAGGGTGTGCAGGCGACGGACCACGGCCTCGGGCACGGCGTCCGAGTACACGACGACCACATACCCGTACTGCTCGATGAGGGCCACGAACTCGGCGAGGGTGTGGTCGAGGGGCCGCCGGTCGAGGTCCTTGAGGACGACCGCGGGCATGGTCCGCTCGTCCTGGACGGGCAGCGCCATGTCGGCACTGGTCACGGCAATGGCAGTTGGCACGCGCAGCTCCCCGCTCTTCACACCCGGCGGCCCACCGGCGTTACTCCAATGAGCCGGGACGACTTCATTGCGTGACTTCCTCAGCACTGTAACCACGCGCCTGTGACCGGAGAACAGCGTTTGTGTAGCTGTCTGGGATCCGTGACCGCACAAGTGACGCCAAAACGGGACAGGTTGAGCATATGACCGGGGCTCGTTCCGCCTCGCGGGTACTTCCCCGGACCTTTGAATTTGGTCTGGACCTATTGACACGTGAATTGGTCTGGACCACCTTGATTGTCATGCCCAGACTCATCCCCCGGCTCGCGTCCCGGCATGCCGGACAGCGACGCATCCGCATCTGGTCGGCCGTGGCCTCCCTCGCCACGGCACTCGCGATGGCGGGCCTGGCCTCCGCGCCGGCCTCCGCCGCCGACGTCAACAACGTGAAGAACCCCGGCTTCGAGTCGGGTCTGTCCAACTGGACCTGCTCCGCGGGCAGCGGGACCACGGTCTCCTCCCCCGTGCACTCCGGCGCCGCCGCCCTGAAGGCGACCCCGGCCGGGCAGGACTACGCCCAGTGCAGCCAGACGGTGGCGGTGAAGGCCAACTCGACCTACACGCTCAGCGCGTGGGTGCAGGGCTCCTACACCTACCTCGGGGTGACCGGCACCGGCACCACGGACGTGTCGACCTGGACCCCGAACACGTCCTGGACGCAGCTGTCGACGACCTTCACCACCGGCGCCTCGACCACCTCGGTGACGGTCTGGACGCACGGCTGGTACGGCCAGCCGGCCTACTACGCCGACGACGTCTCGGTCTACGGCCCCGACGGCGGGGGCGGATCCGACCCGGCCCCGACCGTCCCGGCGACCCCGACCGGCCTCGCGGTCTCGGGTACGACGTCGTCCTCCGCCTCCCTCTCCTGGGGCGCGGTGTCGGGCGCGACCGGCTACAACGTCTACCAGAACGGCACCAGGGTCTCGGCGGTCACGGGCGCCTCGGCGACGGTCACCGGGCTCGCGGCCTCGACGTCGTACTCGTTCCAGGTCAGCGCGACCAACTCGGCGGGTGAGTCGGCGAAGTCGTCGGCGGTGACGGCGACCACGACCGCGTCCGGCGGCAGCGGCGGCGGCTCGCTGCCCAAGCACGCGGTGACGGGCTACTGGCAGAACTTCAACAACGGCGCCACCGTCCAGAAGATCTCCGACGTGCCGTCCTCGTACGACATCATCGCCGTCGCCTTCGCGGACGCGACCAGCACACCGGGCGCGGTGAGCTTCACCCTCGACTCCGCCGGGCTCGGCGGCTACACGGTCGACCAGTTCAAGGCCGACATCCAGGCCAAGAAGGCGGCCGGCAAGAAGGTCATCATCTCGATCGGCGGCCAGAACGGCACGATCTCGGTGAGCGACTCGGCCTCCGCGACGAACTTCGCCAACTCCGTGTACTCCCTGATGCAGACGTACGGCTTCGACGGCGTCGACATCGACCTGGAGAACGGCATCAACGCGACCTACATGAGCCAGGCGCTGCGCTCGCTGTCGTCGAAGGCGGGCTCCTCGCTGATCATCACGATGGCCCCGCAGACGATCGACATGCAGTCGACGTCCAACGGGTACTTCCAGACGGCCCTGAACATCAAGGACATCCTCACGGTCGTCAACATGCAGTACTACAACAGCGGTTCGATGCTGGGCTGCGACGGCAAGGTGTACAGCCAGGGCTCGGTGGACTTCCTGACCGCGCTCGCCTGCATCCAGCTGCAGGGCGGTCTGTCGCCGTCCCAGGTGGGCCTCGGCCTGCCGGCGTCGACCAGCGCGGCGGGCAGCGGCTACGTGTCGCCCACCGTCGTCAACAACGCCCTCGACTGCCTGACCAAGCTCACCAACTGCGGCTCGTTCAAGCCGTCGACGGCCTACCCCGACCTGCGGGGCGCGATGACCTGGTCGACGAACTGGGACGCGGCGGCCGGGAACGCGTGGTCGTCCTCGGTGGGCGCCCACGTGCACGCCCTGCCGTAACCCCTGCCCGGGTCCCGCCGGCCGGACCGGCCGCCGGGACCCGGGCCGTGCGGCGCCCCGGCCGTCGCCGGCTCGTTCACGCGTACCGCGTGCTCACACGTACTGGACGCGGATCCTCGCCCCGTCCCCTGGCACCCCGTCCCGGACATCGACGTACGCGCACACCTGGCGCGTGAACCACAGCCCCTGCCCCGGCTCCGGTTCCCCGCCGGGCGGCGGCACGAACCCGGCCAGCGGGTCGGCCACCGCCCGGCACAACCGCAGCTCGCAGACGCAGGCCGGGGCCTCGCCCCAGGCGAGGACCTCGACCACCGGCCCGTGCGCGGCCGCCGCCGCCCCGACGGCCCGGCCGAACAGCCCGGCGTCCACCGCCGGCAGCCCGCACCCGGCGGCCCAGGCCGCGACCGCCTCCGGCGCGGGCAGCCGGGCCGCGGACTGCGGCGGCGGGGGCAGCGGTACGGCGTCCAGCTCCCGCACCAGGACCGGTGGCTGCTCGTACACCCCCGTACCCGGGTGGGCCCTGCGGGCCGCGTCGACGACGGCCGGGCCCGCCGTACGGGTGTCGTACGCGCACAGGGCGGTGGTGGCGAAGGGGGCGAACAGCAGGTTGGCGAGGGACTCGTAGCGGATCCACTCGATGCTCTCCCGTGCCGAACGGCCCGCGCGTCCCGCCCAGTCGGGCTCCATGAGGAGGTGGACCCGGCCCCCGGGCCCGGCGTTCGCCGCGAGGTAACCGGCGCCCTGGGCCACGGCGTTGGCGGCCGTACCGGTGTACCAGTCGGTGTGGTCGATGAAGCCGACGTCCCGGGCGTCACCGCCGAGCGCGTCGCGCAGGACGGCCAGCAGACCCGGGGCGGCGATGGCGACGGGCGGAGGCTCGTCCGGAGCGGCGAGGCCCTCGGCGAGGAAGGGCAGGGCGGCGGCGACGAACCCGTCGTCCGACCCGAACACGGCCATCCGGTGGTCGAACTGCCCGTGGGACGCGGCGGGGCGCCCGCCCGTACTGGTGCTCATCGGGTCTCCTGTGCGTCAGCGCCGGGCGGTCACCAGGGCGGCAGCCAGCAGGCCCCGCGCGGCGCCGATCCGCCCATGATCAGCCAGCCCTCCTCTTGGCCGTCCGACCACGGTCTCCCGGCGGACCGGGAGAACGCACACGGACGTCACGCGGGTGGGTGCACTTCGGCGGGGTCCGCTTGCGGCGGCAGGTACGCGCGTACACTGCGCGGCCGATTCGCGCGGCCAATTTTACTATCTTGACCTGTCCATGCCATTCCCTGGACGATGAGCGGCACTCGCACAGCCATCACACAGGTACACAGGCACGTCGCACTGAACCACCCCCACCTCCCCAGGAGACTTCATGCGACTTCGCATACGCGGCTCCGGTGCCCGCACCGGCAGACGGACCGCCGCCCTCGGCGCCCTGCTCGCTCTCGCCCTCGCGGCCCCCGTGTCGGCGACGGCGACCCACGCGACGGCCGACAGCGCCCGCCCGTCCGCCCCGTCGGCCGACGACGTCCGGCAGTACGAGATCCACCAGAGCACCACCCCGGTGACCCGTGCCGCGATCCAGCAGGCCGGCGTCTCCGTGGACGAGGCCGACGAGGAGACCGTGGTCGTCTCCGGGCGGCCCGCGCAGATCGCCGCGCTGAAGCGCCTCGGCTACGACGTCGCACCGCTCGGCGCGGCCCCGGACCGGTCGTCCGCCGCGGACCGCCTGCGCCTGTTCGACTTCCCGACGGCCGACTCGAAGTACCACAACTACGCCGAGGCGAACGCCGAGATCGACCAGCGGCTCGCCGCCTACCCCTCGATCATGAGCAAGCAGGTGATCGGCAAGTCGTACCAGGGCCGGGACATCGTCGCGATCAAGGTCAGCGACAACGTGGCCACGGACGAGAACGAGCCCGAGGTCCTCCTCACCTTCCACCAGCACGCGCGCGAGCACCTCACGGTGGAGATGGCGCTGTACCTGCTGCGGGAGCTGGGCGCCGGATACGGATCGGACTCCCGGGTCACGAACATCGTCAACAGCCGGGAGATCTGGATCGTCCCCGATCTCAACCCCGACGGCGGCGAGTACGACATCGCCACCGGCTCCTACCGGTCGTGGCGCAAGAACCGGCAGCCCAACTCCGGTTCGTCGTACGTCGGTACGGACCTGAACCGGAACTGGAACTACAAGTGGGGCTGCTGCGGCGGCTCGTCGGGCTCGACGTCGTCCGAGACGTACCGGGGCGCGTCCGCGGAGTCGGCACCCGAGGTCAAGGTGGTCGCCGACTTCGTGCGCAGCCGGGTGATCGGCGGCAAGCAGCAGATCAAGGCGGGCATCGACTTCCACACGTACAGCGAGCTGGTGCTGTGGCCGTTCGGCTACACGACCGCCGACACGGCCACCGGGATGACCGCGGACGACGCCGCGGCGTTCAAGGCGGTCGGGCAGAAGATGGCGGCGAGCAACGGCTACACGCCGGAGCAGTCGAGCGACCTGTACATCACCGACGGCTCGATCGACGACTATCTGTGGGGCACCCAGAAGATCTTCGACTACACCTTCGAGATGTACCCGACGTCCAGTTCCGGGGGCGGCTTCTACCCGCCCGACGAGGTGATCGAGCGGGAGACCTCGCGGAACCGGGACGCGGTGTTCCAACTGCTGGAGAACGCGGACTGCATGTACAGGTCGATCGGGAAGGAAGCGCAGTACTGCGGGTAGCCGACGGGTGAGCCCCTCCGGCGGTGGGGCAGCCACCGGGGCCGGAGCGGCTCGGCCGCGGACGGGACGGGGCTACTCCTTGCGGAGGGCCCCATCCTTGTCCGCGGTCTCGTCGACGGCCTTGTCGCCGGCTTCGGCCTCGGCTTCACCTTCGTCCGCGGCCTTGTCCTCCGCTGCCGCCTCCGCCTCCTGGGCGTCCTCGGCTTCGTCTTCCGCGCCGTCGTCGAAGTACGCGTCGAGGACCTCGTCCAGCTGCTCCTCCCACTCCTTGAAGCGGGAGCGGGACGTCGCCTCGATCTCGATGGGGTACCAGCGGCGCTCCGGCGTGTGGACGGTGATCGTGAAGCGCTTGCCGAAGCGCGGCGCCTCGGTCTCGACCGCACCGATCTCGTCCCAGCGGAACTCGCACTTCTCCTCGTCGAGGCTGAGGCGCACGCCCTGGTGGTCGGCCACTATCCGGGCGCGCCGGTCGGCGGCCTCGAAGACGGGGCCCGAGGAGGTCTCCGCGGCGTCGTCGGTGTCGCCGTCGGCGGCGTCCGCGTCGACGGCGGCGTCCGCGTCCACCGTGGCCTCGGCACCGGCCGCGGCCACGGGTTCTGCCGCCGTCACCGCCGCCTCCGCGTCCACGGTCTCCTCGGCCTCCGCCGGCCGGGCGTCCTCCGGCTGCGCGTCCGCGGGCTCGGCGGACGCGGGTGCGGTGAGCCCGGGGATGAAGGCCGGGTCGAATCCGGCGCCCTCCAGGGGCTGGCTGTTGGCTCCTATGCGCTGCTCCACAGCGGGCAGTATGGTCCAAGAACCTGTGCTGGACACAGCCAGCCCCGGACTTCGTTATCAGACGCCTACACGAAGACGCTGAGCACGCCCGCCACCGCGAACCCGGCCACCGACAGCACCGTCTCCAGCACGGTCCAGGTCTTCAGGGTGTCCCGCTCGCTGATGCCGAAGTACTTGGCCACCATCCAGAATCCGCCGTCGTTGACGTGCGAGGCGAAAATGGATCCTGCCGAGATCGACATGATGACGAGGGCGACGAAGGCCTGGGAGTGGTGGCCCTCGCCGAGGAGCGGCGCGACGATGCCGGCCGTCGTCACGATCGCCACCGTCGCGGAGCCCTGGGCGACCCGCAGCACCACCGAGATCAGGTACGACAGCACGATCACCGGGAGCCCGACGCCGTGAAAGGTGTCGGAGAGGGCCTGGGCGACGCCGCTCGCCTTCAGCACGGCGCCGAAGATCCCGCCCGCGCCTACCACCAGCAGGATGTTGCCGACCGGCTTGAGGGACGCGGTCGACACGGTCTCCAGGGACTTGCGGGACCAGCCGCGCCGGATGCCGAGCAGGTAGTAGGCGAGGACCAGGGCGATGGTGAGGGCGACCATCGGCGTGCCGAAGAACTCGAGGACCGAGCGGCCGGTGGAGGGGTCGAGGGCGATGGAGGAGAAGGTCGCGGCGAGGATGAGGACGAGGGGCGTGCCGATGATGGCGAGGACCGTGCCGAGCGGCACCGGCTTCTCCTGGGGCGCCACCCCGGCCGCCCGCTGCTCGGCCACCACCGCCTGCCTGGCCTCCTCGGCGGCCTCGACCATGTCCTGCGGTACGGCGACGAAGATCCGCCTGCCGATCCACGCCGAGTACGCCCACGCGGCCAGCACCGCCGGGATGCCGCAGACGACGCCCATGAGGATGACCCAGCCGAGCTGGACGTGCAGCAGCGCGGCGGCGGCCACCGGGCCGGGGTGCGGCGGCAGGAAGGCGTGGGTCATGGAGAGGCCGGCGAGGAGGGGGAGGCAGTACAGGAGGATCGACTTGCCACCGCGTTTGGCCGCCGCGTAGACGAGGGGGGCCAGGACGAAGATGCCGACGTCGAAGAAGACGGGGATGCCGAAGATCAGGCCGGTCAGGCCCATGGCGAGCGGGGCCCGCCGCTCGCCGAAGAGGCCGAGCAGCCGGCCGGCCAGCACCTCGGCACCGCCGCTGACCTCGAGGATCGCGCCGAGCATGGTGCCGAGCCCGATGATGATCGCGACGTGGCCGAGGATGCCGCCCATGCCGGACTCCACGGTGGAGACGGCGTCCGAGCGCTGGACGGTGCCGAAGAGTTCGGTGACCGAGAGACCGGCGAGCAGGCCGACGGCTATGGAGACGGCGAGGAGGGCCACGAAGGGCTGGAGCCGCGCCTTGATGATGAGGAAGAGGAGCAGGGCGATGCCGATGGCGGCGACGGTGAGGAGTCCGGCGGTGCCGTCGAGGAGGAGGAGCAGGCCTCCGGTGTGGGGTGGGGTCGTGGGGGTGGCGGAGGCGGCGAGCGGTAGGGACATGTGGGGGTCCTCTGCGTAAGTTCATCGGGCTTTCGGGCAGGGGGCATCGCGGCACGGCGCCGCGGGACGCGCCGTGCCGTGCCGTGACAGCCGTACGGCGTGCGGGAGTTGAGGGAGTGTCGGCCTCAGCCGCCGACCTCAGCCGAGGACGGCGAGGGCGTCGATCTCGATGAGGAGGCCGGCGGGCAGACCGACGTACACGGTCGTGCGGGCGGCGGGCGGCGCGGTGAGGCCCTGCTCCTCGAAGTAGATGTTGTAGATGCCGTTCATCTCGGCGAAGTGGTCCACGTCCGTCAGGTAGACGCGGATCATCATGACGTCGTCCCAGGATGCGCCGCCCTCCTCCAGGATCGCCTTGACGTTGGCGAGGGTCTGGAGGGTCTGCTCGCGCAGGGTGGGACCGGCCGGGGTCGGCGGCTTGCCCTCCTCGGCGGGCAGGAAGCCGACCTGGCCGGCGACCTGGAGGATGTTGCCCTTGCGGACGCCGTGCGAGAACTTCGCGGGCGGGGTGGTGTGGGTCGTGGGGGTGAGGGCGGTCTTCTCGGTCATCTGGTGCCGGCTTCCTTGATCGGTGTTCTGCCTGAGTACTCGCCGCTGATCGCGTCCGCCGTACGGCGCACCTGCGGGAGCAGGGTGAGGAGTTCGTCGGCGGTGACGACGACGTTGGGCGCGGAGACCGACATCGCGGCGACGACACGCCCGTCTGCGCCGCGGATCGGTGCGGCGACGCAGTTGATGGACTCCTCGTGGCCGCCGAGGTCGGTGGCCCAGCCCTGTTCGCGCACCTTGGCCAGTTCCCTGAGGAACGCCTCCGCGTTGGGCGTCGAACGGGCCGTGTACATGGGGTAGTCGAGCTTGTCAGCGAGGGCGCGCCGCTCGGGCTCGGGCAGGTCGGCGAGGAGCAGCTTGGCGACGGCGGCGACGGTGATGGCGACGGGCTTGCCGATGCGGGAGTACATGCGCACCGGGTAACGGCTCTCGACCTTGTCGATGTAGAGGACCTCGCCCTCCTCGAACACGGCGAGGTGCACGGTGTGTCCGCAGGCCGCGTTGAGGCGGGCCAGGTGGGGGTGGGCGATCTCGCGGACGTCCAGGTTCTCCATCGCCTCCTGGGCGAGGGCGAAGAGGCGGGCGCCGAGGCGGTAGCGCTGGTCGGACTGGCGGTAGACGAGGCCGTGTTCGTGGAGGGTGCGCAGCAGCCGCAGTGCGGTCGACTTGTGCACGCCGAGGCGGTCGGCGACCTGGCCGAGGTCGGCGGGGCCCTCGGCGAGCAGGGGCAGGATGCTGAGCGCTCGGTCGACGGTCTGGCTCATGGGGTGCGTTCCTCCTCTTCGGCCGCGCCGGCTTCGGTCCAGCCGGGGCCGAGTCGAAGTCTCTCCCACGCGCCGGCGTCCAGGGCGGTCAGCCGGTCGGTGGTGTCGCGGTCGGGGGGCGGGGCGAGGTCGGCGGGGGTGGTGAGGGCGGCGGCGGCGAAGAGGTGCCCGAGCCGGAGCGTCTGCCGGAGCGGGAGGCCGCGCAGGACCCCCGAGAGGAAACCGGCGGCGAAGGCGTCGCCGGCGCCGACGGTTGCCACGACGTCGACGACGGGGGCGGGTTCGAAAGTGCCGGGGGTGGGGGCCGGGGTTACCGGCGCTGGGAGGAAGCGGCGGCTGTAGCGCCCCTTGAGGGGCGCGGGGAACTGCGCGACCAGCCCCCACCGGGCCGCGGCCGACACGAAAGCCGTCGCCCCCGTTGCCCCCTGCTTCACCACCAGCACCTCAGGCTCGGGCAGCAGCTCCCGAACGGCCGCCGGTCCGCCCCCCACCCCCCACGCCAGCTCCGCCTCGTCCTCCCCCACAAAAACGATGTCGGCCCGGCGCGCCAGCTCCAGCAGCACCTCCGCGCCGTCGGACCCGCCCCACAGCCCCGCCCGGTAGTTCACGTCGAACGACACCACCGGCGGCCGTTCCCCGCCGGAAGCCGTCAGCTCGCGCAGCAGCCCCAGGCAGCCCTCCGACAAGGCGGCCGTGATCCCCGACAGGTGCAGGATCCGCCCGGCGCGCACCGCCGCCAGGTCCACCGTCGCCGCCGACATCGCGGACGCCGCCGAACCCGCCCGGTAGTACGCGACCTCGTGCGCGTCCGTCGCCCGGTCACCGGCCGTACGGAAGTACACCCCCGTCGGCCGCCCTGGGTCGCGGCCCACGTACGAGACGTCCACGCCGTACGCGCCGACGGTCTCCCGCAGGTGGTCGCCGAACCCGTCCGCGCCGACCCGGCTGACCCAGCGCACGGCGTGTCCGGCGGCGGCCAGCGCACAGGCCACGTTGGACTCGGCGCCGCCGATCGCGCGGTCGAAGGACGGCACGTCCGCGAGGCGCCCGGGCCGGGTGGGCAGAAACGTGACCATGGACTCGCCGAGCGCGACGACGTCCACGGCGTCGACCGCGCCGGTGGCCTTCACGATGGTCGTGGCTCCTCGTCGTCGGGGAAGGGTCGCTACGGGCTCCATTGACCCGGCGTTGGCGTGGATGTTAGACAGCGGTAAGCGACATACGCAATGGACGTTGCACAGCATGCAACCAACCTGATCAGGGAGGCTCCGTGTCCCTCGACACCGGCACCGAAGCGCTCGCCCGGCTCGCGGAGGAACGCGTCGACCACCGTTTCAAGGGCCTCCCGCCGGACGCAGAGGGCCTCACCGTCGGCGAACTGGCCGCCCAGCGCCGCAACCTGTTCTCGGACGGCTTCGCGACCCCGGTACTGGCCCTGTCCGCCGAGCGCCTGGAGCACAACCTCGCGCTGATGGAGTCGTACACCGAACGGCACGGACTGGCCTTCGCCCCGCACGGCAAGACCTCGATGGCGCCGCAGCTCTTCCACCGGCAGACCGGGCGCGGGGCATGGGGCATCACCCTCGCCGTGCCGCACCAGGTGCGGGTGGCGCGGGCGTTCGGCACCCGCCGGGTCTTCCTCGCCAACGAGCTCGTGGACGCCCCGGCGCTCCGCTGGATCGCCGCCGAGCTGGAGCGCGACGCGGACTTCCGGTTCGTCTGCTACGTCGACTCGGTGCGCGGGGTCGAGCTGATGGACGCGGCGCTGCGCGGGTCCGGCCGCCCGGTGGACGTCGTGGTCGAGCTCGCCGCCGGGGACGGCGCCCGTACCGGGGTCCGTACCGAGGCGGAGTGCGCGGCGGTCGCCGACGCGGTGGCCGGGACGGAGACCCTGCGGCTGGTCGGGGTGGCCGGGTACGAGGGCGAGGTCCCGCAGGCCGACCCGGACCGGGTGCACGCCTATCTGCGCCGGCTGGTCGCCCTCGCCGTCGAGTTCGACAAGGCGGGCCGGTTCGCGGGCCTGTCGGAGATCGTGGTGAGCGCGGGCGGCAGCGCCTGGTTCGACGCGGTCGCGGACGTCTTCGCCGGGATCCCGGAACTGTCCGCTCCTGTACTGAAGTTGCTGCGCTCGGGCGCGTACGTCTCGCACGACGACGGCCGTTACCGGGACGTCACCCCCTTCAACCGGGTGCCCGAGGAGGGCGCCCTGGAGCCCGCCTTCCGGCTCTGGGCGCAGATCGTCTCCCGCCCCTCCCCCGAGCAGGCCTTCGCCAACGCGGGCAAGCGGGACGCGGCCTACGACCTCGACCTCCCCGTCGCCCAGGTGATCCGCCGGGCGGGCACCGAGCGACCGGCGACCGGCATCGAGGTCACCGGCCTGTCCGACCAGCACGCCTGGCTGCGCACCGAGCCCGGGGCGGACCTGGAGGTCGGGGACTGGGTGGGTCTCGGCCTCTCCCACCCGTGCACGTCGTTCGACAAGTGGCAGCTGATCCCGGTGGCCGAGGCGGACGGCACGGTCGTCGACTACATCCGCACGTTCTTCTAGGAGGGGCCGTGGAGCAGCTCGTCATCCGGGACGCGGACGTCGTCGACGGCAGCGGGGAACCCTCCTACCGCGCCGACGTGGTGATCGACGGCGGCCGGATCGTGTCGATCGTCAAGGAGGCCGCTGCGGCGGGCTGCCAGCGCCCGCGCGCGATGCGCGAGCTGGACGCGGAGGGGCTGGTCCTCTCCCCCGGGTTCGTCGACATGCACGCGCACAGCGACCTGGCGCTGCTGCGGGACCCCGACCACAGCGCGAAGGCCGCGCAGGGGGTGACCCTGGAGGTGCTGGGCCAGGACGGCCTGTCGTACGCCCCGGTCGACGACCGCACACTGGCGGAGGTCCGCAGCGCGATCGCCGGCTGGAACGGCTCCGGTGACGACGTCGACTTCGACTGGCGGTCGGTGGGCGAGTACCTGGACCGCCTCGACCGGGGCATCGCCGTCAACGCGGCCTACCTCGTCCCGCAGGGCACGGTCCGTGCGCTCGCCGTCGGCTGGGAGGACCGCGCGGCGACCCCGGACGAGCTGGACCACATGCGTCGGCTGGTGGCCGAGGGCCTGGCCCAGGGCGCGGTCGGCCTGTCCTCCGGGCTCACCTACACCCCCGGCATGTACGCACCGGACGCCGAACTGACCGAGCTGTGCCGGGTGGTGGCGGAGTACGGCGGCTACTACTGCCCGCACCACCGCTCGTACGGCGCGGGCGCACTGGAGGCGTACGCGGAGATGGTGGCCCTGGCCCGTCAGGCCGGCTGCCCGCTCCACCTGGCCCACGCCACCATGAACTTCGGCGTGAACAAGGGCCGGGCCCCCGAACTGCTGGCCCTGCTCGACGAGGCCCTCGCCGCCGGCGCGGACATCACCCTCGACACCTACCCCTACACCCCCGGCAGCACGACCCTCGCGGCGATGCTGCCGAGCTGGGCCAACGAGGGCGGCCCGGCGGCGGCCCTCGCCCGTCTGACGGACGACGCGGCATCCGAACGCGTCCGCCACCACCTGGAGACCGTCGGCTCCGACGGCTGCCACGGCGTCCCCATCGAGTGGGACACCATCGAGATCTCGGGCGTGACCGACCCTGCCCTCACGGCGTTCGTCGGCCGGACGGTCCAGGAGTCGGCGGACGCCCGCGGGGAGTCCCCCTGGACGACGGCCCGCCGCCTCCTGCTCACCGACCGCCTGGGCACCACGATCCTGCAGCACGTCGGCCACGAGGAGAACGTCCGCACGATCATGCGCCACCCGGTCCACACCGGCGGCTCGGACGGCATCCTCCAGGGCACGAAACCCCACCCCCGCGCGTACGGCACGTTCCCGCACTACCTCGGCCACTACGTACGGGAGCTGGGCGTCCTCTCCCTGGAGGAGTGCGTCGCCCATCTCACCGCCCGCCCCGCGGCCCGGCTGCGCCTGCCGGACCGCGGACTCGTACGCGAGGGCTACCGCGCCGACCTCGTCCTCTTCGACCCGCGGACGGTGGCGGCGGGCTCGACGTTCGCGGACCCGCGCCGCCTCCCGACCGGCATCCCGCACGTCCTGATCGACGGCCGCTTCGTGATCGAGGACGGCCGCAGAACGGACGTACTGGCTGGACGAGCGGTACGAAGAGCGCCCCTTTAGGGGCGCTGGGGGTACCCCGGCCGAAGGCTGGGGGAGGAACTGCGCAACCAGCCCCGACGGCGCCGCACCCGGCAACGGCGCCCGCCACCCCCTACGGCTTGGGCAGGGTGCAACCACTCGCACCGAGGTTCAGCACGTTCCCCGTCGTGAAGCACGCCGGGATGATGTACGTCTCCTCGGCGTAGTTGATCCCCTGCCGAACCGTCACGTTCCCGTTCTGGTCCACCTCGCACGGGTTGTCGACGGTGCACCGCTCCCCGTCCTCGTTGCCCGTGTTGTTGACGGCGACGACCTGGCCCGTCGTGGTGTCGATCACCGGCGACCCCGACGTCCCCCCGATCGTGTTGCACGCGGAGGTGTAGCGGACCGAGTCCTTCCAGGTCCAGTCGCCCTCCTTCAGCCGGTACACGAACCCGTCGACGTTGCAGCTGTAGATCGTCTTCCAGTAGCCGGAGACGACCTTGATGGCGGTGCCGGCGACCGGGTGACTGGCGCTGACGGTGAGCGGGCTGATGCCGTAGGAGCTCTTGATCGCCGCGTACGTCGTGGTGGTGCGGTAGATCGTGATGTCGGTGTCGGTCATCGTCGAGTAGACGACCTGGTTGGCGCGGAGCGTGGCGACCTTGCTGCCGGAGGAGTTCAGCAGGCCGAAGGTACGGCTGGAGGACTGGCCGGTGATGACCTCGTCGGGCTCCGGGAAGCCGGTTTCCAGGCAGTGTCCGTTGGTGAGGACCAGTGCCGGGTCGCTGTCCGCGGAGTTCGGGAAGCGGATGACCGAGCCGGAGCAGTTGCTGAGCGAGACGGTGCCCGCGAAGTTGACGGTCACCGCGGCGGCCTTCGCCGTCTGCGGCACGGCGACCGCCGGGGCCGCGCCGATCCCGGTGATGGCCAGGGAGGCGAGCGCGGCGACGAGAGGCTTGTTCATGTGGGGGTCCCCTCTATACGACGAGGTGACCGGAGATCTTCCGGCCACCCGCTTCTTTGTCATGCACATTCTCATCGCAGAGGGCCGCACGGGCAAGGAGCTGTTTCAGGAACGGCGTTGGCGGATTTCCGCACAGGCGGCGTCGATGTGCTCGAAGAGGACCGAGGACCCGGAGGTGATGCGCGCGCCGAGTTCGCGGCAGTCGTGCAGCAGCGCGGCCATACGCCGGGCGGCCTGCCCGGCACCGAGCAGATCGGCCTCGGGGCCGGTCACGGGCTCGTCGTTGAGCAGCAAGAACCCCATGCGGCCCCCTTCGTCCAGGGGGTCGAACCATGTATTTCCGCGGCCACTTGGGGCCGCGCGCACCGCCCCGCCCGCGGCCTCGCCGCTAACGGCCCCTGCCGCCGCCTCGCCCGTGCCCCCAGCCGTGCCCCCCGTACGTGGGGCTCGCCGCCGGGGACGTGGTGGTGGCGGTCGGCGAAGGTGACGCGCTCGCGCTGCGCGTCGGGGCGGTACTCGCCGAGTGACCCTCCGATGCCGGCACCGGTGTCCCGGCCGGAGACGTGGAGCGGGCCGACGGCGACTCCACGACCGGCGCGGCCGACTTCACCGAGGGCGCGACGGACGCACTGCTCGAGTTCTCTCCCGGCACCTGCGCCGGCGCCGACGACTCGCCCACCGCGTGCTTCACGCGCTCCTGCTCCACCTGGCCGCCGCCGGACGACGGGGAGAAGGCGAAGCCGGCGACCAGCGCGGCCACGGACGCGGCGCCCACCGCACCCACGGCGACCGCCACGTGCTTCGCACGCAGGCCGCCCACGCCACGGGCCGCCCGCCGCCGCTCCGCCCGGCCCGGCCCTGGTGCCGGCGCCGCAGGCGCGATCCGGGGCAGCTCGCGCGTCTCGTCGTAGGCGTTGAGCCAGCCGTGCGCGGAGGCCGGATCCCGGTACTCCTCGTACACGGGGGCCGGTCCGCCCTCGGGTCGGTAGATGCTGGGCGCCCCGGTCTCGTCGTCGGCAGGTCTCGGCATGGACGCGGATTCTAGGGAGAGCAGGGCCCTTTGAGACAGCTACCGGCGATAACAGGCCAAAACGCCGGGGCCGCGCCCCACCCCCGCCTGTCACCCACACGTGTCTCACGTGGCGGAAAACACGACCCGACCGGCGTTACCGCCCCGTAAGCT
Source organism: Streptomyces sp. NPDC001507 (assembly GCF_042894765.1). NCBI lineage: Bacteria > Bacillati > Actinomycetota > Actinomycetes > Kitasatosporales > Streptomycetaceae > Streptomyces > Streptomyces sp. NPDC001507. The sequence continues at coordinate 164,485 of NZ_JBIAVV010000005.1, read as the reverse complement.
CACGGACATGCAGGTGATCCAGTCGACCAAGCTCGCCAACGTCTGTTACGAGATCCGGGGTCCGGTTCTCGAGGAGGCGATGCGGCTCGAGGCGGCGGGGCACCGCATCCTCAAGCTCAACACCGGCAACCCGGCCGCCTTCGGCTTCGAGTGCCCGCCGGAGATCCTGGAGGACATCCTCCGCAACGTCTCCTCGGCACACGGCTACGGCGACGCGAAGGGTCTGCTGGCCGCCCGGCGCGCGGTCGTCATGCACAACCAGACCATCGGCATCGAGACCGACGTCGAGCACGTCTTCATCGGCAACGGCGTCTCCGAGCTGATCGTCATGGCCATGCAGGGGCTGCTCGACGACGGGGACGAGGTCCTCGTACCGGCGCCGGACTACCCGCTGTGGACCGCGGCGGTCTCCCTCTCCGGCGGTACGGCCGTGCACTACCGCTGCGACGAGCAGTCGGACTGGATGCCCGACCTCGCCGACGTCGAGCGCAAGGTCACCGACCGCACCAAGGCGATCGTCATCATCAACCCGAACAACCCGACGGGCGCGGTGTACGACGAGGCGATGCTGCGCGGGCTCACCGACATCGCCCGCCGCCACAACCTCCTCGTCTGCTCGGACGAGATCTACGACAAGATCCTCTACGACGGCGCCACGCACACGCCGACCGCCGCCGTCGCCCCGGATCTGCTCACGCTCACCTTCAACGGCATGTCGAAGGCGTACCGGGTGGCCGGCTACCGGGTCGGCTGGATGTCCGTCTCCGGGCCCCGGGCGCACGCCGACTCCTACATCGAGGGCCTGACGATCCTCGCGAACATGCGGCTGTGCGCGAACATGCCCGGTCAGCACGGGGTCGTGGCCGCGCTCAGCGGACGCCAGACGATCAACGACCTCGTCCTGCCGGGCGGGCGGCTGAAGGAACAGCTGGACCTCGCCTACGAGCTGCTCACCCAGATCCCGGGCGTGAGCTGCGTGCGCCCCAAGGGCGCGCTGTACCTCTTCCCGCGCCTCGACCCTCAGGTCTTCAAGATCAAGGACGACCGGCAGATGGTCCTCGACCTGCTGCGCCGGGAGAAGATCATGGTCGTCCAGGGCACCGGCTTCAACTGGCCGGAGCCGGACCACTTCCGGGTGGTGACCCTGCCGACGGTCGGGGACCTGCGGGATGCGATCACCCGGATCGGGCGGTTCCTGGACGGCTACGGCCAGCCGTGAGCGGTCGCCGGACCACTGTCCGTGAACCGGGTCAACTTTAGACTGAATCTAAGCTAGGATGGCTTCCTGACAGAGCACAGGAGGCCATCTCCCATGTACGAACCGATCCGCACCAAGTCGGTCCACAGCACGATGGCCGGCCCCCCTTCCGACTTCCCCCACCGGACGCGCGAGGAGGAGCTGGACATCCAGCTCGCGGGGCACCTCTCGGCACTCCTCGCCGTCACCGACGAACTGCGCGCCCTCACGCCGTCCACCGACCTCGACGCCGCCGCGACCCGGCTGGCCGAGCAGGTGACCCGGCTGCGGGGCGGTCGTACGCCGGTCCGCGCACCGCTGACGGCGGGCCGGGAACCGGCCGCGCTGCACGAGCGCGCGCACGCTGTCGCCGGTCGCGCCCTGCTGGTCGCGGCGTCCCGCGCGGACACCGCGGCGGCGATCCTCGCGGCGGAACGCATGGACGCCCACGCAGCGGCCACGGAACTCACCACAGCCGGCTGACCACCCCCGAACGGCCCCGGTCCGCGCGCTCCCGCAGCGACGCGCGGACCGGGTTGCCATATCTCAGTACGCTGAGGTCATGGGCATGGACTACCCGAAGATGCGCGCGATCGCCGAACAACTCGGGGCCTACGCGGAGCAGCTCGAAGGGACCTGGAGCGTCGAGATCGGACCGTCCGGCCCGCCACTGGCGATGATGTGCCCGTCGAAACGGCATGAGGGCACCGTCCGCCGCATCTGCAAGCAATTGGACCAGCAGCTCCTCACCACTCACCCGGGCTACGGCTGCATCCCCGGCCCCGAGGTCGAGCACCCGGCCCTCGGCCGCATGCGCCGCCCCGACGCCGTCGTGATCCCCGAGGACGTACTCGACGAGGAGGGGATCGCCGTGGACGCCTCCCACGTGCTGGCAATCGTCGAGATCGTGTCACCGTCCAACCCGGACAACGGCTACGTCGAAGAGATCAGCGAATACCCGGCCATGGGTATCGCCCACTACATGATCGTCGACCCCCGGAAGGGCACGATCGAGGTCCACTCCGAGCCGTGCGGGAACCGCTACCGGCGCATGGACCCGTACATCTACGGCGACCTGGTGCCCTTCGGCCCCTGGCAGGTGGAGACCTCCGCCTTCCGCCGATACGGCAAGGCCGGGAACGACCCCGCCTGACGGCGCCCGGCGGACTTCGGTGCTCCGGTTTCGTTCCGGGGCGCCCCCTTCACCCCTCGTTCACCCGTTCCACCCAGGACCGAGGGATTCCGGGAGCACTCTCCACCTCGTGAGACGTATCGCGGGAATCGTCCTCGCGGTGCTGCTGATCGGGGGCGTGGTGGCTGCCGTCGTCGCAGGCCGGCAAGGGGATGACAAGGGCACGGCAACGAAGACCGTGCGTGGTGTGATCGGTTCGGAGAAGTCGGACTTCTTCGCCGATCCCGATGTGGTGAAGGCCCTCGCCGCCAAGGGCTACACCGTACAGACGGAGGCGTCCGGGTCCTGGGCCATGGAGGATCTGGACCTGAAGGGCTACGACTTCGCCTTCCCGTCCAGCTCGGCACCCGCCGACACGCTGGCCGCGAAGTACCACGCCCGCCAGCCGCTCCCCCGCCCCTTCTACTCGCCCCTCGTGGTGGTCGCCCACCGCAGCGCGGCCGAGGTGCTGGCCGCCAACGGGCTCGCCGTGCTCGACGGCAAGGGCAAGGGGACCCTGAAGATGGCCGCCTACCTGGACGCCGCCCGGCACGACCGGACCTGGCAGCAGCTCAAGGGGGCCACGGCGCACGGGGAGCTGACCGGGACGCTGTACATCACCAGCACCGATCCGGAGACCTCCAACTCCGGCGCGCTCTATCTCGCCGCCGCCTCCTATGTCGCCAACGGGGGGAGGGTGGTGGCGAGCGATGCGGACGTCGCGGCAACCGCGCCGCTGCTGCGCAAGCTGGTCAGCGTGCAGGGGGCGCAACAGCCCAGCAGCGACTCGGTGTTCAGGGACTTCATCAGCGGCGCCGGCAACCCGCTGGTGTGCCTGTACGAGTCGCAGGTCGTGTCGCTCCTCGGCGACCGGGGCGGACAGCAGGGCGCCGACAGCGACCTCGTCGTCCTCTACCCGGACACCACGGTCAACAGCGACCACACCATCGTGCCGCTCGACGACGCGGGCCGGCAGCTCGGCGAACTCCTCAGCACCGACCCGGCCCTGCGCAGGCTCGCCGTCAGGCACGGCTTCCGGCCCCAGGGCGACTCCGCCGAGTTCGTCAAGGCCACCGCCGGCCGCGCCGCCTACCTCAACCAGACACTGACCGGCGTCCGGCAGGCGCCCGTGCCCACCTCCGCGGTGCTGCACGAGATGGCCCGCCGGGCGCGCGGCTGACGGGGGGATCCTGTGAGCAACTTCGACAAGACGAGGCCGAGCGGCGGCGAGTCGGCGCACCCGCCCACGCTCAGCGGCGACGACGTCTTCACGCTGACCCCGCCGGAGGCGGTGTCGCCCGTGCCGCGGGAGAAGGCGGGCGGGCTGGTGCCCGTAGACGACGACGTCCGTACGGACATGGCGCGCAAGGCCTCCGACTACGTCCGGGACCTCGCGGCCCTGGACGCCCGGTCGCCGGAGTTCGCGAGCAAGGTCGGCGAGATCACCGGCCTCGGCGCCGGCGAGATGCGCACCGCCGCCTCGCAGTCCAACCGCATGCTGGAGCGCGCCGTGCGCAGCCTGCCCGACAAGGGGGGTGACGCCCAGGCCAAGGTGGCCGGCTCGCTGGTCGAGCTCCGCCGGGTCGTCGAGGACCTGGACCCGCGCGACCTGCCCGCGAGCAAGGGCCGCAAGTTCCTGTCCCGGCTGCCCGGCGGCAACCAGCTCCGCGACCACGTCGCCAAGTACGCCTCCGCGCAGGGGACGTTGAACAGGATCGTGGGCTCGCTGCGCGGCGGCCAGGACGAACTGCGCCGGGACAACGCGGCGTTGCAGACGGAGCGGGTGCGGCTCTGGGAGACCATGGGCAAGCTCCAGGAGTACGTCGTCCTCACCCAGGCCCTGGACACCGCCGTCGAGCAGCACCTCGCCCGGATCCCGGACCCCCAGGAGGCCGACGCGGTACGGGCGGACGTGCTCTTCCCGGTCCGGCAGAAGCACCAGGACCTGCTCACCCAGCTCGCGGTGTCCGCGCAGGGCTACCTCGCGATGGACGTCGTACGGCGCAACAACGACGAGCTGATCAAGGGAGTCGAGCGCGCCGCCACCACCACCGTCTCCGCGCTGCGGATCTCGGTGATGCTGGCCTCCGCGCTCGACCACCAGAAGAAGGTGATCGAGCAGGTCAACGCGTTGCGCGGGACGACCGAGGACCTCATCCGGGGCAACGCCGAGATGCTCGCGACCCAGAGCGGGGAGATCCAGCGGATCGCCGCCGACCCTGCGGTGGGCGCCGAGACACTGCGGGCCGCGTTCCAGCAGATCTACCGGACCCTCGACGCCATCGACACCTACAAGGTGCAGGCGACCGAGGCGATGGCGACCACCGTGCAGTCCCTCACCGACGAACTCCACCAGGCCAGTGCCTACCTGGAGCGCAGCCGCTCGAAGAGCGCGCTGGAGGGCGGCCTCGGATGAGCAGACGCCCGCTCCTCGCCCTCCTCGCGGCGGCGGCCGTCGTCCTGACCGGCTGCACCACCGAGGACCACGGCGACGACTCCACGGCCCCGAAGCCCGGCACCCTGCGGGTCCTCGCCTCCTCCGAGCTCAGCGACATGACGGCCGTCTTCGACCGGGTGCGCAAGGACACCGGGGTCACCGTCCGGCCCACCTACATGGGCACCCTGGACGCCATCGACCTGCTGGCGAAGGGGCAGACGGACGGCAGGTACGACGCGCTCTGGCTGTCCTCCGACGACTATCTGCGGCTGCGCCCCGAGGCGGCGAAGAAGGTCGTCTCCGAGACGTCGGTCATGTCCAGCCCGGTCGCGATCGGCGTGAAGACGAGCACCGTTCAGGCGCTGGGCTGGAAGCCGGCCGACGTCACCTGGTCGCAGGTCGAGCAGGCCGTGGAAGCCGGCCGGCTGACGTACGGCATGACGGACCCGGCCCGCTCCAACTCCGGTTTCGCCACGCTGGTCTCGGTGGCCTCCGCGCTCTCCGGCGCCCAGTCGGCGCTCACGGACGACGACGTCACCAAGGCGACCCCGCGGCTGAAGAAGTTCTTCAAGGGCCAGACCCTGACCTCGGGCTCCTCCGGCTGGCTGGCCTCGGCCTACCGGCGGCGCGGCACCGTCGACGCCCTGCTCAACTACGAGTCCGTGCTGCAGGGCATCCCCGGTCTCACCGTGATCCGCCCGAAGGACGGCGTGGTCACCGCCGACTACCCGTTCTCCTCCCTGGCCTCGACCTCCTCCGCCACCCGCGAGGACGTCCGCCGGGTCACGGAGGACCTGCGCACCACGGCCGTGCAGAAACTGATCACGGACACCACCCACCGCCGCCCGGTCGTGGCCTCCGTCGCCCCGGCCGCCGGCCTGGACACCACCCGCCGCCGCGAACTCCCCTTCCCCGGCAGCCGGTCGGTGGCCGACGGGCTGGTCTCGGCCTACGAGAACGACCTGCGCCGGCCCTCCCGCACGGTCTACGTCCTGGACACCTCGGGCTCGATGGCAGGCGGCCGCCTCTCCCGCCTGAAGGCGGCCCTCACCGGCCTGACCAGCGACTTCCGCAACCGCGAGGAGGTCACCCTGATGCCGTTCGGCTCGGAGGTGAAGAGCGTCAGCACCCACGTGGTCGACGGCAAGGCCGATCTCACCGCGATCCGCGAGGACACCGACGCCCTGCACGCCGACGGCAACACGGCGATCTACACCTCCCTGGAGAAGGCGTACGGCAGGCTGAACCCCTCCGCGGACACCTTCACGTCGATCGTGCTGATGACCGACGGCGAGAACACCACGGGCGCCAAGGCCGGTGACTTCGACGACTTCTACAACAAGCTCTCCGCCGACCGGCAGCAGATCCCGGTCTTCCCCATCCTCTTCGGCGACTCCTCCCGCACCGAGCTCCAGCACATCGCCGACCTGACCGGAGGCCGTCTCTTCGACGGCCGGCAGGGCTCTCTGGACGGCGCCTTCGAGGAGATCCGTGGCTACCAGTAAGGCTCTCGCCTACCTCGAATCCCGTAAGAACCTCACGGGCAGCGGGGCCGGTCTCGTCGGCCTGGTCCTGACCTTCACGGGAGTGGCCGGCACGTACTGGCCGGTCGTGGTGGCCGGCCTGTACGGCGCGGGCGCGCTGATCGCCCCGCCGGAACGCCCCGCGCTGCCGGAATTCCCGACGCCCTCCGCCCAGCTGGAGGAGGTGCGGGCCGACTTCCGCAAGCTGGAGACCTATCTGGCGGAGGTCGGCCTGCCCGCCTCGACGGAGGCCCGGCTCGCCGAACTGACCGACCTGCTGACAGCGTTGCTGGACCCCGGCTGGGCCGCCGAACTCCTGGCCCAGGACCCGGAGGGCGTCCACGTGCTCTCCCGGACGGTCCGGCAGGACATCCCGGAGGCGGTGGACAGCTTCGTCCGTACCCGGTGGTGGACCCGCCTGACCCCCGGCCAGGAACCTCCGGAACGCCACCTGGAACGCCAGCTGGCCGTACTCAAGGAAGAGGCAGGCCAGTTGGCGGCCGGGCTGCGGGACACGGAGGCCAGGCGCCAGGAGACGCACACGCGGTACCTGGAGGACCGGAACAACTGAACCGGCCCCCCGCGTGCGCGCGAGGGGCCGGGCCGGAGCGGGTGCTCAGGGGCAGCTGATGCGGCTGTCCCCCGGGTCGGTGGTACAGGTGTCGAAGCCGAGGCCGCCGTTGGCCGTGTCGTTGCCGGACACACCGTCGGTGGTGATCACCCGGTCGTTGCCGGCGGACCCGTTCACCGTGTCGTTGCCCGGGCCGCCGTACAGCGTGTCGTTGCCGGGGCCGCCGTCGATGTTGTCGTTGCCGTAGTCGCCGTAGACGGTGTCGGTGCCGCCGTTGCCGTTGAGGGTGTCGTTGCCGCCCAGGCCGCAGATCACGTCGTTGCCGACCGTGCCGTTGAGGGTGTCGGCCCCGCTGGTGCCGATGATCGTGCAGCCCCGGGAGTTGTTGACGGTGCCGGTCGCGGTGGCGGTGTTGTTGCCCGACGCCGGGTCGGTCTGGGTGGCCGTGACCGTGGCCGTGTTCGTGAGCGTGCCGGTGGTGCGGGGTTCGGCGACGACCGTGACCGTGGCGCTCGCGCCCGGCGCGAGGGTGCCGAGGGCGCAGGTGGCGGCGGTCGCGGTGGTGGTGCAGCCGCCCTGGGAGGGCGTGGCCGAGATCGGGGTCGCGCCCGCTCCGGAAAGGGTGTCGGTCAGCGTGACGCCGGTGGCGGCCGCGGTCGAGGCGGTCGCGTTGGTCACGCGGACGGTGTACGTGGCCCGGTCGCCGATGGTGACGGTGGACGGGCCCGTCTTGGTGACGGAGAGGTCCGCGCTGGGCGGCGGGGGTGTGCTGCCTCCGCCGCCCAGGTAGCGGGCGAGCGCGAAGTCGTTGTCCGGTCCGCCCTGCCCGGCGGCGACGATCCGGCCGTCGGACTGGAGGGCCACGCCGTGGGCGGCGTCGCTGCCGCCGAAGCTCGTGGCCACCCGGCCGCCGCTGCCGAAGCCGCTGTCCAGGCTGCCGTCGGTGTTGTAGCGCAGCACGTTGAAGCCGCCCGGCCCGCTGCCGGAGACGACGATCCGCCCGTCGCTCTGCAGCTTCATGTCCTCGGCGCCGCCGCCGGGGGTGACGACCAGGCCGTTGCCGTCGAAGCTCGGGTCCAGCGTGCCGTTGGTGTTGTAGCGGGCCAGTGCGGCCCGGCCGCCGCTCGAACCGGCCGCGACGATCCTGCCGTCGGGCTGGACCGCCAGCGCCTCCGCCGAGTCGTAGTCACCGAAGTCGGTGCGCTGGATGCCGCCGGAGCCGAACCCGGTGTCGAGGCTGCCGTCGGTGTTGTAGCGGACGAGCACGAAGTCGAAGCGGGTCGTCCCGACCTCGCCCGCGACCACGATCTTGCCGTCGGGCTGTACGGCCAGGGCGCGCAGGTCGCCGCCCTCCTCGAGGGACCCGCCCAGAGCGGTGGTCACCTTGCCGTCGCCGCCGAAGGTGGGGTCCAGGGAGCCGTCGGCGTTGTAGCGGGCCACCGCGGCCTGGCCGCCCACATAGCCCGCGGCGACGATCTTGCCGCCGGGCAGCGCCACCACGTCCGTGGCCTCCTCGGGAACGCCGAAGTCGGTGAAGACCCGGCCGTCGCCGTTGCCGAAACTCGTGTCCAGCGAGCCGTCGCTCGCCTTGTACCGGACCAGCGTGAACCAGCAGCAGTTCTCGGGGCCTCGCCAGCTGCTGCCCGCCACCACGATGTTGCCGTCGTCGGGCTGCAGGGCCACGGCGTGCGCCTCGCTCCACTGGAGGCCCTCGTTCGACGGCAGGTTGTTGACGGCGGTCGTCACCCTGCCGTCGCCGCCGAAGGTGGGGTCGAGGGAGCCGTCGGCGTTGTGCCGGGTCAGCGCGAAGTCGCTCTCGGCCCCGGAGCTGTCGAAGGAGGTGCCGACGGAGACGATCCTGCCGTCGGACTGCACCGCCACGTCGGCGGCGGAGTCGTTGCCGCCGAAGTCGGTGAGGACCGTGCCGTCGCCGGCGAAGGCGGGGTCCAGGTCGCCGGGGGCGGCGACCGCGGTGCCGGGCAGGGCCAGGACGAGCGCCAGGAGGGTGGCCGCCACGGTTCCGGCTCGGACCGTGAGTGATCGAACACGAGGTGTGAACGATCGAACGTGAGGTGTGAGCATGGGCGACAGCGTTCCGACGCGGGCCCACACGTCGGCTCGCCACGAGCCGTGTTGCGCTCACCGGCCGCAGGGAATCCACCCGCGCGGGTGAGGCCCGCACAGGCGAGGGCCTGTCGCCGCCGGACGCCCGTCGGGGCGGACGGGAGCAGGTGGCGACAGGCCCAGGAGCCGCGCACGCCGTTGTGCGCGGCCTCGCCGTTTCACACCGCGGCCGGTCGTGACGATCGCTGGTCAGGGCACATCCAAACCGGCCGCGGAGTCTTTCGGAGGGGAGTTGTCCGGAGTTATCCCAGCCGCTCCACCAGCGCCCGGTACTCGGCCCACAGCTCCTTCGGCGTGTGCTCACCGAAGGTGTTGAGGTGGTCGGGGACGAGCGCCGCCTCCTCCCGCCAGACCTCCTTGTCGACGGTCAGCAGGAAGTCGAGGTCGCTGTCGTCGAGGTCGAGCCCGTCGGTGTCGAGAGCGTCCCGGGTCGGCAGCACGCCGATCGGCGTCTCCACGCCCTCCGCCTTGCCGTCCAGCCGCTCCACGATCCACTTCAGGACGCGGGAGTTCTCGCCGAAACCGGGCCAGACGAACTTGCCCGCGTCGTTCTTGCGGAACCAGTTGACGTAGTAGATCTTCGGCAGCTTGGCCTGGTCCTTGTCCTTGGCCACGTCGATCCAGTGGGCCATGTAGTCGCCCATGTTGTAGCCGCAGAACGGCAGCATCGCGAACGGGTCGCGGCGCAGCTCGCCGACCTTGCCCTCGGCGGCGGCGGTCTTCTCGGAGGCCACGTTGGCGCCGAGGAAGACGCCGTGGTTCCAGTCGAAGGACTCGGTCACCAGCGGGACGGCGGTGGCTCGGCGGCCGCCGAAGAGGATCGCCGAGATCGGCACGCCCTTGGGGTCCTCCCACTCCGGCGCGATGATCGGGCACTGGGCGGCGGGGACGGTGAAGCGGGCGTTGGGGTGGGCGGCCGGGGTCTCGGAGCCCGGCGTCCACTCGTTGCCCTTCCAGTCCGTGAGGTGGGCCGGGAGCTCCTCCGTCATGCCCTCCCACCAGACGTCGTCGTCGTCCGTGAGCGCGACGTTGGTGAAGACCGCGTTGCCCCACAGCGTCTTCATCGCGTTGGCGTTGGTGTGCTCACCGGTGCCGGGCGCGACGCCGAAGAAGCCGGCCTCGGGGTTGATCGCGTAGAGGCGGCCGTCCTCGCCGAACCGCATCCAGGCGATGTCGTCGCCGATCGTCTCGACGGTCCAGCCGGAGACGGTGGGCTCCAGCATGGCGAGGTTCGTCTTGCCGCAGGCGCTCGGGAAGGCCGCGGCGACGTACTTCGACTCGCCCTGCGGGGGCGTGAGTTTGAGGATCAGCATGTGCTCGGCGAGCCAGCCCTCGTCGCGCGCCATGACGGAGGCGATGCGCAGGGCGTAGCACTTCTTGCCGAGCAGGGCGTTGCCGCCGTAGCCGGAACCGTAGGACCAGATCTCGCGCGACTCGGGGAAGTGCGAGATGTACTTGGTCTGGTTGCACGGCCAGGGGACGTCGGCCTCGCCCTCCGCGAGGGGCGCGCCGAGGGTGTGGACGGCCTTGACGAAGAATCCGTCCTCGCCGAGCTCGTCGAGGACGGCCTGGCCCATGCGCGTCATCGTGCGCATCGAGACGGCGACGTACGCCGAGTCCGTGATCTCCACGCCGAGGGCGGACAGCGGCGAGCCGAGGGGGCCCATGCAGAACGGGACGACGTACATCGTCCGGCCCTTCATCGAGCCGCGGAACAGGCCGTTCTCGCCGGAGAAGATCTCCCGCATCTCCGCGGGGGCCTTCCAGTGGTTGGTCGGGCCTGCGTCCTGCTCGCGCTCGGAGCAGATGAACGTGCGGTCCTCGACCCGGGCGACGTCGGTCGGGTCGGAGGCCGCGTAGTAGGAGTGGGGGCGCTTGATCGGGTCGAGCTTCTTGAAGGTGCCCTTCGCCACGAGCTCCTCGCACAGTCGCTCGTACTCGGCCTCGGATCCGTCACACCAGACCACGCTGTCCGGCTGCGTCAGTTCGGCGATCTCGTTGACCCACGAGACCAGTTCCTGATGTTTGGTGGGGATGACGGTGGGAGCCGCGATGTCGCGCGCCACGATTGCTCCTAAATGAGGGATTTTTGATCTTGTGGCCGTGTTTCAGGCCTTGTCGCCCCGTGGGGGCTGCGACCCGGATGCTTCGTAGCCGCTCATCCGGTGCCGACCGCACTCATTTGATCCTCCGACTCGATCTCCCATCTGTCCAGAGGGAGTCACAGATGAGCGACGTGAGGAAGGCCACGGTTTCTGGGTCCACCTGCGTTTCTTTGCGTCCACATTGAGTTCGCCTCAAGGTCTTTTTGCTCACCGATATGAGCCGACGCGAGCGCAACCGGGACTCCGTGAGACGATGGCCACTATCAGCCGGTCATGGAGCGGGACTGATCCGTAACTTACGGTTCCGTAGGTACGATGCCCCTCATGACTGCGTCCGTCCCCGACGCGCCATCGGAACCGCCGGCCGCCGGCCGCGGTCCCGCTGCGCTCTCCTCCCTGTCGCAACAGGTCAAGCCCAAACTGCGCGGCTGGCTGCACCTGGGCATGTTCCCGGCCGTGCTCGTAGCGGGCCTCGTCCTCACCGCCCTCGCCGACTCGGCGCGCGGCCGTATCGCCTGCGGGATCTTCGCCCTGACGGCGTGCCTGCTGTTCGGCGTGAGCGCGCTGTACCACCGGGGCAACTGGAGCCCGCGCATGGACGGCGTGCTGCGCAGACTCGACCACGCCAACATCTTCCTGATCATCGCGGGCACCTACACCCCGCTGACCCTGCTGCTCCTGCCCGCGGCCAAGGGCCAGTGGCTGCTGTGGGGCATCTGGGCCGCGGCGGCCGCCGGCATCGCCTTCCGGGTCTTCTGGGTCGGCGCCCCGCGCTGGCTGTACACGCCGTGCTACATAGCGATGGGCTGGGCGGCGGTCTTCTACCTGCCCGACTTCATGCGCACCGGCGGCATCGCGGTCCTGGTCCTGGTGATCGTCGGCGGCCTGCTCTACAGCGCGGGCGGCGTGATCTACGGCATCAAGCGCCCGAACCCGTCACCGCGGTACTTCGGCTTCCACGAGGTGTTCCACTCCTTCACGCTGGCCGCGTTCGTCGTGCACTACGTCGGCATCTCCCTGGTGGCCTACCAGCACGCGTAGCCCCCACCGCCGCTCCTCGAAGCGGCCACGGCTTCACGAGCCGTGGCCGCTTTTTTCATGCCCGCCCACACATTACGACACCGACTTGCCATTGACAGCAACTAGATTTTGAGAGCTACTCTCATTTCATGGCTACTGTCACTCATCTCGAAGAGACGCACCAGAACCCCCGCCGGTGGTGGGCCCTCGGTGCCCTGGTCGCGAGCATGCTGGTGCTCGGCTTCGACACGACGATCCTCAACGTCGCTCTCCCGACGATGGCCGGGGAGCTCGGCGCCACCACCAGCCAGCAGCAGTGGATGGCGGACGCGTACGTCATCGTCTTCGCGTCCCTGATGCTCCCCGCCGGACTCCTCGGCGACCGCTTCGGCCGCCGCCGGATGCTGGTCGTGGGCCTCCTGGTCTTCCTGGCCGGGTCGGTGATGGGCTCGCTGGCCGGCGACGTGAACTGGGTGATCGCCGCCCGCGCCGCGATGGGCGTCGGCGCCGCGCTGGTGATGCCGCTCGCGATGTCCGTGCTGCCCTCGCTGTTCGGGCCCGCCGAGCGCACCCGGGCCGTCGGCATCGTGTCGGCCGCCTCGGCGCTCGGCCTGCCGCTCGGCCCGATCATCGGCGGCTTCCTGCTCAACCACTTCTGGTGGGGCTCGGTCTTCCTGATCAACGTGCCGATGGCCGCCATCGGCGTCGCCGCCTGCGTCTTCCTGCTCCCCGAGACCCGCGACCCCGCCTCCCCCAAGGTCGACGTCCTGTCCACCACGCTCACCGCGACCGGCCTCGGCGCCCTGGTCTACGCGATCATCGAGGCCCCCGCCCGCGGCTGGGGCGACCGGCTGGTCCTTGCCCTGTTCGCGGTCGCCGTCGTCCTCGGCGCGGCGCTGGTGCTGCGCGAAAGCCGGGCGGACCGGCCGATGCTCGACATGGAGCTCCTCACCCACCGCGGCTTCCTGCTCAACACCCTCGCCGCGACGCTCGTGATGTTCGTGCTGTCCGGCCTGCTGTTCGTGCTGCCGCAGTACCTCCAGGCGGTCCTCGGCAACGACGCCTTCGGCACCGGCCTGCGCCTGCTGCCCATGATGGGCGGCCTGCTCATCGCGGCACGCGCCGCCCAGCCGGTCGTCGCCCGCTTCGGCGCCCGCGCCGTGGTCGCCGCCGGACTGGTCGTGCTCGCCTTCGCCGCCCTGCTCGGCAGCCGCACCTCGGTCGGCGACGGCTACGGCTTCACCGCACTGTGGCTGTCCGTCGCGGGCCTCGGCTTCGGCTTCTCGGTGGTCCCCTCGATGGACGGCGCCCTCGGCGCCCTGCCCGCGGACCGGGCCGGCAGCGGCTCCGGACTGCTGATGACCACACGCCAGGTCGGCGGCGCGATCGGCATCGCCCTGCTCGGCAGCCTGCTGGCCGGTACCTTCCGCGACCGCCTCGACGTCACCGGCCTGCCCGCCCCGCTCGGCCACACCGCGGGCGAGTCGGTGGTCGCCGCCCACCTGGTCGCCGGGAAGACCGGCTCCGCCCACCTCGTCGCCTCCGCGAACGCCTCCTACGTCCACGGCATGGGCCTGGTCCTGCTGGTGTGCGGCATCGCCGCCCTCGCCACCGCCCTGCTGGCCGCCGCGCTGCTGCCCAACACCCCCGCCGAGCGCCGTACCGAAGGAGACGAGCCCCCGGCCGTGGCCCCCGCCACCGCCGATGCCGGACAATGACCGGCATGACGGCTCCGCACACCTCCCCCCAGCCCGGCCTCCGCGAACGGAAGAAGATCAAGACCCGCGAGGCCATCCGCGCGGCCACGTACGCGCTGGTCGAAGAGCAGGGCTGGGACGCCACGACGATCGAGCAGATCGCCGACCGCGCCGAGGTGTCGCCGTCGACGGTCTTCCGGTACTTCCCGACCAAGGAGGACATCGTCCTCACGGACGAGTACGACCTGTTGATCATGGAGGAGCTCCGGTCACGGCCCGCCGACGAGCCGTGGCCGACGTCCCTCCGCCATGTGATGCACCGGGCGATCCGGCTGGGCGTCAAGGACGATCCGGTGGTCTCACGGCTGCGCACCCGGCTGATGGTCGAGGTCCCCTCGGTGCGCTCCCGGATGATGGAGAGCATGTCGTCCACCGGGCGCCTGCTCTGCCAGGCCATCGGGGAGCGCACCGGCCGCGACCCCGACAGCCTGGAGGTCCGGGTCTACGCGATGTCCTTCGTCGGCGGGCTGATGGAGGTCTCGATGTACTGGGCGGAGAACGCGCACGAGGGCGACTTCGAGGCCCTCGTCGACCGCGCCCTGGACGTCATCGAGTACGGCCTGCCCCCGGAAAACCACTGAGGTCACGGCCGCCGCCCGTGCCATCCTGACCAGGTGAACGCTTCCGAGATCCAGGTCGAAGTCGCCCCCGAGCTGGCCCTGTTCGTCCCGCACGCCCGCCGCGTCGGCGTCCACCCCCTCACCGTCGACGGCGTCTCGACCCTCGGCCACGTCATCGAGTCCCTGGGCGTCCCCCTGACCGAGGTCGGCACCCTGGTGGTGGACGGCCGCGAGGTCCCCGTGGCCCACATCCCGGCGCACGGCGAGCGGGTGTCCGTACGCCCGGTCGCCCGCCCCCAGCACGTCCCCGGCGCCCCGCTCCGCTTCCTCCTCGACGTCCACCTCGGCACCCTCGCCCGCCGGCTGCGCCTGCTCGGCGTGGACGCGGCCTACGAGTCGACGGACATCGGCGACCCGGCCCTCGCCGCCCGCTCGGCGGCCGAGAAGCGCGTGCTGCTCAGCCGCGACCGGGGCCTGCTGCGCCGCCGTGAACTCTGGGCGGGCGGTTACGTCTACAGCACCGGCCCCGACGACCAGCTCCGTGACGTCCTCGACCGGTTCGCCCCCGACCTGCGCCCCTGGACCCGCTGCACCGCCTGCAACGGCCTGCTGAAGGAGGCCACGAAGGACGAGGTGGCGGACCAGCTGAAGGGCGGGACGCAGAAGTCGTACGACGTCTTCGCGCAGTGCGCCGAGTGCGGCCGCGCGTACTGGAAGGGCGCACACCACCAGCAGCTGGAGGCCATCGTGGCGCGCGCCCTCGCCGAGTTCGCCTGAACCGGTGTCGGTCCGGGGTCAGTTGCGGCCCAGCGCCCGGTACTCCCAGCCGGCCGCGCGCCACTGGGCCGGGTCGAGGGCGTGCCGGCCGTCCACGACCCGGCGCCGGTTCACCACCGCTCCCATGGCCGCCGGGTCGATCTCCCGGAACTGCGTCCACTCGGTGAGCAGGACCACGACGTCGGCGCCCGTGGCGGCCTGCAGCGCGTCGGTCCCGTAGTCCAGCTCGGGGTGGACGCGGCGGGCGTTGTCCATCGCCACCGGGTCGTAGACCGTCACCCGGGCGCCGGCCCGGTGCAGGGTGGCGGCGACGTCCAGCGCCGGGGCGTCGCGGATGTCGTCGGAGTTGGGCTTGAAGGCCGCCCCGAGCGCGGCCACCTTCGTCCCCGCGAGATCGCCGCCGACCAGCTCGCGGACCAGGTCGACGGTGCGGGCCCGGCGGCGCTGGTTGATCGCGTCCACCTCGCGCAGGAAGGCGACCGCCTGGGCGACGTCCAGTTCCTCGGCACGGTGGATGAACGCCCTGATGTCCTTGGGCAGGCAGCCGCCGCCGAAGCCGAGACCGGGCTTCAGGAACCGGCCGCCGATCCGGTCGTCGTAGGCCAGCGCCTCCGCCAGCCGGTGCACGTCGGCGCCGGTGGCCTCGCAGACCTCCGCCATGGCGTTGATGTACGAGATCTTCGTGGCGAGGAAGGAGTTGGCGGCGACCTTGACCAGTTCGGCGGTCGGCAGGTCGGCGACCACCACCGGGGTGCCCTGGGCGATGACCGGCGCGAATGCGGCGCGCAGCTGCTGCTCCGCCCACGCGGACTCGGTGCCGAACACCAGCCGGTCGGGGTGCAGGGTGTCCTCGACCGCGAAGCCCTCCCGCAGGAACTCCGGGTTCCAGGCCAGCTCCACGGCGTCCCCGGCCGGTGCGGTGGCGCGGACCAGCTCCGCGAGGCGGGCCGCGGTGCCCACCGGTACCGTCGACTTCCCGACCACCAGGGCCCGGCGGTTCAGGTGCCGGGCCAGTTCGGTCACCGCGCCTTCGACGTAGCGCAGGTCGGCGGCGTAGGAGCCGGGCTGCTGCGGGGTGCCCACGCAGACGAAGTGGATGTCGCCGAACTCGGCGGCCTCCGCGAGGCTGGTCGTGAAGTGCAGCCTGCCTGACTCCTGTGCCTTGACCAGGAGTTCGGGCAGTCCTGGCTCGAAGAACGGCACCTGCCCGGCTCTCAGCAGCTCGATCTTGCCGGGGTCGACGTCGACGCCGAGCACCTCGTAGCCGAGCGCCGCCATGCACACGGCGTGCGTGGCGCCCAGGTACCCGGTGCCGATGACCGTGAGACGGGGAGCGCCGACGGCGGATTCGGTGCCGTGGATGGCGGCGGGAAGAATGTCCATGATGCCTCCGAGGGGATTCCGGGCTGGAAGCGCGCATGCCGAGGACGCGCGTGGGTGCGGTGGGTGAAGGAGAGGAGCGGAGAGCGAGCCGCGGTCGCGTGGGGCCCGGGTGCGGGCCGGGCCCCACGCCCTCAGGAGGAGCAGGCGATGTTGGCGAGGCCCTTCGCCGCGTCGGTGACCTTGTTGTCGCAGGTGACCTTGTTGTTCTCGACGGGCGCGAAGTGGAAGCCGTAGCCGGGGCCGTCCACCTGCGCGGTGTTGGCCTGGAACACGTTTCCGGTGCCCCAGCCGTCGAGGATCCGGTGGGTCTGGAAGCCGTCCTCGTTGGAGTGCCGGCCGGTGTTGCCCTTGATCAGCCAGTCGTTGCCCTTGACGTCGACCCAGGAGTCGTCGTGACCCCCGCTGAGACCGGCGCCGTCGAAGGTGTTGCCGATGAGGGAGCCCCCGGTGGTGCCCTCCTTGATGTCGACGGACTCCGCGGTGGTGTCGCTGACGTGGTTGCCGCGGATCACGTTGCCGTCGCTCTTGTCGGGCTTGCAGTCGGTGACGGTGCACCAGTTGGACTCCGCCGACCCGACGTAGATGCCCTCGCCGAACTGCTCCTTGCGCTTGCCCGTGGCGCGGACGGTGTTGTTCTCGACCACGTTGCCGGAGCTGAAGTCGCGCAGGTGGATGCCCTCGTCGCCGATGTTCTCGACGGTCAGGCCCTGGATGACGGTGCCCTGGACCCTGTCGGCCATGACCCCCTTCTGGCCGTTGCGCACGGTGAAGCCGATCAGCCGCCAGTGGCTGGCGCCGTCGAGGTGGAAGGCGTAGCCGCCGTCGACACCGCCGGCGTCGATCACCGCGCCGGGACCGCCGCACAGGAAGATCGGACGGTCCGCCGTACCGGGTGTGGCGGCGGTGAAGCGGTCCGCGTAGACCCCGTCCCGCATCTCGATGACGTCACCCGGCCGCGCCTGGTCGAGTGCCCCCTTCAGGGACTTGGCGTCGCTGACGGTGACGGTCGCGGCCGGGCACTTCACGGGTCCGGAGGCGGCGGCCGGGCCGGTCGCGGTGGGCGTGGCCGGGCCATCGGTGGCCGCCGTGCCGCCCGGTGCCGGATCTGAGGCCGTGGCGCCGGCGTCGCCGGGGTCGCCGGTGTCCCCGTCGTCGGTGGGTTCGGCGACCGGGATGGTGGGGCCTGCGGTGGGGCCGGCGCCGTACACGACGGGCCGGTCGTCGCCGGCCGAGACGCCCGCCACGATCAGCGCCACCACCGAGATCAGCAGGGCGGCCGAGGCCACCCAGAGCGGCGGCCCGCCGGCGAGCCAGATCCGGCGCGCCCGCTCCGCGGCGGACTCGGCCGGTGCGGAGCCGCCACCGTCGCCCGGCACGCCGTGGCCGCCCGGACCACCGTCGCCGGGAACGCCGTCGCCGCCCGGGCCACCGTCGCCAGGAAGGCCGTCGTCGGGCGAAACGCCGTCGTCGGGCTGAAAGCCGTCGTCGGGCGGTACCGCGGGGTTCTCCTCGCTCATTCGCTCATCACCGGCTCCCGGCGGCGGCCGACCACGGCGATCTCGTGCGGCGGCGGGGCGGGCAGCGGCGCCTTGTCGGAGTACGGGTGCACGATGCCCGCACCCTGCCCGGCCGCTCGCCGCCTGCGCCGGCCCATGGCGGCCGAGAACAGGATGAGGAGCAGGATGCCCGTCCACAGCAGGGTCATCGGGCTGGCGTAGTGCTTGACCTTGACCCAGAAGGAGCTGGTGTCGTACCAGGCGAAGGTCTGGTTCTCCCTGATGTCGGCGCCGCCGTGGGAGCGGCTGGAGTCCAGGGCGCTGGGGCCGACCCCGCCGATCACGTTGTAGGAGACCGTGGTGCCGTCCACGCCGCCGACCAGGCTGACGCCGTGGTGGGTGGCGTCCTGGACGGTGTTGCCGCGTATCTCGGCGTCCGAGTCGCGGACGTAGACGCCGGTCCGGGGCCCGTCGATGATGTTGCCGGTGACGGTGGCGTCGGTGACGCCGTCGCGGACCGAGATGCCCTGCCGGTTCTGGCCGCTCAGACGGTTGCCGGTGATGGACACCTTGTCCGCCGCCAGGCGGGCCACTATGCCCATGTCGCCGCCCTCGATGCGGTTGTTCTGCACGCCGACGTCGAACCCGCCGAGCACCTCGACGCCGTAGCGGCCGTTGTCCTTGGCCACGCTGTTGGCGACCGAGTTGGAGCCGTAGCTGTCGACGGCCTGCCCGGAGGCGGAGGGGCCGTCGGCCAGCGGCTTGCCGCTGAGCGTGTAGCCGTTGCCGCCGTTGCCCTCGGCGATGGAGCCGCTGACCCGCACCTGCTGGGTGGCCCGGGAGAGGATGAAGCCGTCGCCGCCGTTGTCCTTGGCGACCGTGCGCTGCACGAGCGAGCTGGAGACGAACCGGTGCATGACCACCCCGTCCTGCAGGCTGTTCTCCACGGTCGTGTCGCTGATCTCGATCCCGGTGGCGCTGGAGATGAAGATCCCGAAGTCGTTGCCGGTGATGGTCGAGTGCGTGATCGACCCGGAGACGTAGGACATGCCGCCGGTCGAGAACCGGGCGTCGGGAGTGGTCAGTTCGCCCGAGGGCATGGCCGTGACGTCACCGCTGGAGGTGTTCTGGTCGTTCTCGTCGCCCTGCCGGTGGGCCCGCTCGCGCGCGGTCTTGCCGTGCACCTGGCCGGTGTCCTCCAGCGAACCGGTGTTCGGCCGGTCGGTGCCGGTGAGGCTGAGCCCGCCCGTACGGCCGCTCCAGAACCCGAGGTCCGCGAGTTTGGCGTGCGTCATCTCGAACTGCCCGCCGATGGTGCGGATGTAGGCGCGGCCGTCCCGGACGTCGCTGTCGGCCTTGTTGCCCTGCGGGTCCCAGCTGGTGACGGTCAGCGGCGCCTGGGCGGTGCCCTGCAGGACCAGTTCGCCGCCGAAGGAGACGATGGAGACGAAGCCGCTGCGGTTGCTGGCCATCCGCAGGGTGAGGCCGCCCGGGTTGGACAGCTTCAGCTTGGCGCCGACGTTGAGGTAGATGTTCTCGGTCAGCAGGTACGAGCCGTCCTTGCGCCGCACGAAGGTCTGCGGGGCGAGTTTGAGCAGGTCGGCGATGGTGTAGGCGTTGCTGCGCTGGGTGAGTACCAGGGTGTACCCGTTGTCGGTGTCCAGCCGGTACGGCACCGTCCACTTGGTGCTCTGCAGGGGCGCCACCGAGCTGAACGCCCGTACCTGGTTGAGCCGGTGGTCCTCGTCGGCGACCAGCGCGGCCTCGGTCTCCGCGTCCTCGACGGCCGGTTTCTGCTTCGTGTCGCCGTTCCCGCCGGCGTGGGCCGTGGCCGAGGTGCCCAGCAGCAGCGTCGCCGCCACCGCGAAGGCGCCCAGCAGGGCCGCCGTCCTGGCACCGGCCCGGCGCAGCCGGGTGCCGGGGCCGGGGCCGGGTCTTCTCTTCGTCGTGGGATGCGTCATGAGGGGGGTGGTCATGGCGTCAGATCACCTCGGGCTGGAGGGCGGTGTGGCTCTGGCCGCCGCCGGCGGATCCGGAGAGCGTGGCCGCGCTCTGGCCCTCGCCTCCGATGCTGGTGCTGGTGCGGGTGAGCCAGCCCTGCTTGTTCATGGTGACGAATGCGTAGAGCTTGATCGGCAGCGAGATCATGATGACCACGAGGGCCGTCAGGGGCAGCAGGAGGATCTCCTGCGGGTGTCTGCGCAGGTGCGAGTAGCCGCGGACGGCACGGCCCAGCAGCAGCCAGATCAGGGTGAGGACGATGCCGCGGCCGCTGAAGTCCAGCCGGCTCGTCAGCAGGTAGCCGAGGGCCATGCCCATGGTCACCGGGGTCAGCAGGATCTGCAGCACCGTGATCTTGGTGACCAGCGGGACCCGCCACAGCCAGCCCTTGTACAGCGCGGTCAGGTAGCACCGGTAGGAGTTGCGGCTCCACCGGACGCGCTGCTTCACGAAGGCCCGGAAGGAGGAGGGGAACATGGAGATGGCCCGCGCGGAGGACTGGTGCACGGTCTTGTAGCCCGAGGCGAGCACCAGCCAGGTCAGCCGGCCGTCGTCGCCCGCCACGCAGCGGCGGCCGAAGAAGAACTCGTTCTCCAGGTTCTCGAGGACCGGCAGGACCGCCTCGCGGCGGTAGGCGGCGGTACGGCCGGACAGACAGGCCACGGCACCGGCCCGGCCCATGGCCGGAACGTAGTCGTAGTAACGGAGGTTGACCAGCCAGTCGGCGACCCGGCGCCAGACGCTGGTGGTGCGCTGGTAGACGTTCTGCTGGGTGCCCACGCCGCCGACCGCCGGGTCCTCGAACGGCATCTGCACGGCGTCGAGGAGGCCCGGCTCCCAGCGGGTGTCGGAGTCCACCAGGACGAGGAGTTCACTGGTGGCGGCCCGTATGCCGACCCCAAGGGCGGAACGTTTCCCCCTGTGCTCGAAGGCGAGCACCCGGACCCGGGGGTCCTCCACCAGCGACAGCCGGTGCAGTACCTCGTGGTCCTCGACGTCAGGAACGATGATGATCTCGGCCGGATCCTGGGCGAGCCAGCTCTCCAGGCACTCCAGCAGGATCTCCGGGTCCTCCCGGTAGGCCGGGACCACCACGGAGACGCTGGTACGGAAGTCGTTGACGACTGGCTTGGCGAACCGGGAGAGCACCGCTCGGTACAACCACAGGGCCCAGACGAACAGTCCGGCCAGCCCCAGCGGCATCAGCTCTCGCCACGAAGTTTCCCCCACGGCCTCGACGATCCACGACCAGACCTGGTCGAAGAACTCGGACAATGTTGCGCTCTCCCCCCACATGACACGACTGCCGCGGTCCGAAATGCGACAGAACCGGGCACTGCTCCAGCGATGCTAGGGGCGTTCGAGTGAACGGCGATCACACTAAACACGAACTTCACTTACAGAATCTTCACGCCCACCCTGCCCCAACCGTGACGGCAGGTCACTTCCGTCACGGCACGGAGGGATCCTATGGGGACGATGTGAAGGGCGTGAACTCGGTTGATAAATGGCATGTTTCAGCCCGACGGCCGGAAAGCGCGCCCTGTGCGCCCCCGTGAGGGGCGCGGGGAGCTGCGCGAGCAACCCCCACGCGCCCGCAGCCGACAACGCACCCACACCCCTCGGCGGACTCGGCGGGCTCCGGCGGACTTCAGCCCCCCAGTGCCGCCCGCAGCCGCTCCGGATCAACGGTCGGCGCATCACACGTGAAGTTGCGGCACACGTACGCGGCCGCCTCCCCACCGACGAGCGGCCGCCCCGCGAGCAGCGGGAACTCGTCGCTCTCCACCGTCCCCACGGCCACCACCGCGCCGGGCGCGGTGCCCAGCAGCGCCGTACGGTGCAGATCGGCCGTGCGGGGATCCGCCGCGTCCGGTCCGACGACCGCGACCTCGCGCGGGCCGTCCAGCAGCGCCTCGGCGACGGCGAGCCCCCACCCGACGAAGCGCGGCACGCGCGGCCCGAGGGTCCGGACGATCCCCAACGCCCGCTCCGCCGCGATCCGGTGAGGCTCGGAACCGGTGTGGGCCGCATAGCCGAGCAGCGCACCGGCGGCGGCGGTCCAGCCCGAGGGCGTGGCGTTGTCGGTCGGGTCCTGCGGCCGGCGGATCAACTGCTCGGCGTCCGCTGCGGTGTCGTACAGGGCACCGGTCTCCGGGCTCTCCTGGTCGGTGAAGCGGGCCAGGACATGGCCGAGGAGGAGTCCCGCGAACTCCAGCCAGACACCCTCGCCGGTCACGGACGCGAGCGCGAGGAAGCCCTCGGCGACATCGCCGTAGTCCTCCAGCACGCCCGCGTTGGCGCCGACCCTGCCGTCCCGGCTGGTGCGGGCGAGCCGCGCGTGGTCGTCGAGGTGGAGACGTACGAGGAGATCGGCGGCGGCGACGGCGGCCTCGACCAGGTCGGGGCGGTCGAAGTAGGCGCCGGTCTCCGCGAGCGCGGCGACGGCGAGGCCGTTCCAGGCGGCGACGACCTTGTCGTCCCGGCCCGGGGCCGGGCGTCCGGCCCGTGCGGCCAGCAGCCGCCGCCGCACGGACTCGATCTGCTCGGCGTCGAACACGGCTTCCTGCTGCGGGAGTTGCAGGACGGACCGCCCCTCCTCGAAGGTGCCCTCCGCGGTGACCCCGAAGTACCGGGCGGCCAGGTCCGCGTCGTCCTCCCCGAGGACCTCGCGGAGCTCGGCGGGCGTCCACACGTAGTACGCGCCCTCGACGTGCCGCCCGCTCCCGTCCTCGCTGTCGGCGTCCAGTGCGGAGGCGAACCCGCCCTCGGCGGTGCGCAGTTCGCGGACCATGAAGTCGGCGGTCTCCAGGGCGACCCGGCGGGCCAGGTCGGACCCGGTGGCCCGCCACAGGTGGGCGTACACCCGGCAGAGCAGGGCGTTGTCGTACAGCATCTTCTCGAAGTGCGGCACGACCCAGTCACGGTCGACGGAGTAACGGGCGAACCCACCGCCGAGCTGGTCGTAGAGGCCGCCCCGGGCCATCCGCTCGCAGGTGTCCACGACCATCTGCAGCGCGCCCTCGGAACCGGTCCGGGCGTGGTGCCGCAGCAGGAACTCGATGACCATGGACGGCGGGAACTTGGGCGCACCGCCGAACCCGCCGCGCTGCGGGTCGTACTCACGGGTGAGCCCGAGCAGCGCCTGCGCCAGCTCCTGCTCCCCGGGCGGCCGCCCGCCCTGGTGCCCCAGCTCCCGCTGGGCGAGATCCCGGACGATCTTCCCGGCCACCTCGGCCACCTCGTCCCGCCGGTCCGCCCACGCGGCCCGCACCCCCTCCAGCACCTGCCGGAACGAGGGCATGCCGTGGCGGGGGGCGGGCGGGAAGTAGGTACCGAAGTAGAAGGGTTCGGCATCCGGGGTGAGGAACACCGTCATCGGCCAGCCACCCTGCCCGGTGGCGGCCTGCACGGCCTCCATGTAGACGGCGTCGACGTCCGGACGCTCCTCACGGTCGACCTTGATGCTGACGAAGTGCTCGTTGAGGTAGCCGGCGGTGGCCTCGTCCTCGAAGGACTCGTGGGCCATGACGTGGCACCAGTGGCACGAGCTGTACCCGACGCTCAGCAGCACGGGTCTGTTCGCGGTCCGCGCGACCTCGAAGGCCTCGGCCGACCAGGGCCACCAGTCGACGGGGTTGTCGGCGTGCTGGAGGAGGTACGGGGACGTCTCATGGGCCAGTCGGTTCACCCTCCCACTCTCCCACGGGGTCGGGAGCGGCGTAGAAGCGCAGATTCACCCGGCGCGCCCCCTCGGGGACGGCGTCGTCGGGGTGGCTGTAGCGGTCGAGGAGTTCCTGGTAGGCGCGGACGAATTCGTGGAGGTCGGTCTTCGTCATCCAGGTGGCGGTGCGCTGCACCTGGGCCCAGCCCTGCGGTCCGCGGTACTCCTCGTGGGCGCGGCGGAAGAGCCCGGTGTCGACCTCGATCTTCAGGAGGGCGAGGTGTTCGGCCGCCGCGTACTCCTCGGTCGTCATGGTGGCCGGGTCGGGCGTGGTGTGGCTGAAGGGCAGGCTCCGCCACCAGCGTTCCCGGCCGCCCGACTTCTCCGGGATCTCCTCGATGAGCTTCTGCTCGGCGAGTTTGCGCAGGTGGTAGCTGGTGGTGCCGGAACTCTCGCCGAGTTCGCGGGCGAGCACGGTGGAGTTGGCCTCGCCGTGCCGGCCGAGGTAGTCGAGGATCCGGCGGCGCAGGGGGTTGCCGAGGGACTTGTAGAGGGCGGTGCGTTCGAGGCTGGTCAGCTCGGCGGGCTTCTCGGTGAGCTTCCCGGCTGGCTTCTCGGCTGGTGCGGCGGGCTCGGTTGGTCCGGCCGTCCGGGGCGTGCCGTCGGTCATGCGGCCACCGTATCCCCGAGCCGGAGGGCCCCGAGGACCCCGACAGCCCCGAGAGTGCCGAGAGCCCTGAGACATCCCTGAGTCTCCCTGAACCTTCCCCGATGTCCGCCGAATTTTCTTTGCAGAATTTTCTCTGCCGTCTAGCGTGAAGACGAATGGCGGAGGAGCTGGACGGGCCGGACGTGCACGGAACGGATTCACAGGTTCCACAGCCTCGGATCCGGAACAAGGCGAGAGGGATCAGATGTTGGACCGGTTGACGGTGACGCAGACCCGAGGGGCGAAGCGGATGAGGCGGCTGAAGCGGTGGGCACTGATCCTGCTCGGGTCGTCCGCCGTGCTGCTCGTGCCGTGGATGGTGGTGCTGGCCCTGACGCTGCCCACCAAGACCGAGGTGCACAACTGGGCGGTGGCCTGGATCGGGCTGGACGTCCTGATGGCGGCGGGGTGCGCGGCGACGGCGGTACTGGGCCTGCGGGGCGACGCCCGGGCGCGGCTCACGGCGTCGGCGACGGCATCGGCCGCGGTGCTGGACGCGTGGTTCGACATAACGACGTCGGCGGTGGGCACCGAGTTGCTGGAGGCGCTGGCGAGCGCGGTGGCCGAGGCGGGGCTGGCCGCGGCCTGCGTGTATCTGGCGCTGTCCAAGGGGTGGGGCCGGATAGCCGCCCAGCCCGGATCGGCCACCCGGTAGGCAGGGCCGGCCGCCCGGTGGTCTCGACCACCACCGAACCCTCACCCACCCCTGATCGCCGCCCCCTCGCCATCGCGACCCTTCGCAAGGACACTTGTGGACAAAGGAGTTGCCGCTGGAGGGGGACGGAACATGCGGGACGCCCATCGGGCGGAAGCCGACCGGCTGCTGGTACGGGCCGTGGAGGAGGAGGTCCGCCGTTCGGGCGGCCGCGTGGACGGGCAGGTGCTGCTGTCCCGGGCGCGCGACGGGCTGGCGGAGATGGAGCGGACGGCCGCCGAGGAGTACGCGGCGTACACCCACGCCCTCGACGAGACGGAGGCCGAGCGGCCGAGCTTCGGCCGGCGCTACGCCAAGGAGGGCTCGGGAACTCCCCTGCTGGTCGCGGCCGTCGCGGCGGTCGCCGCCACCGTCGCCGACCTCTCCCTGGGCACCGGGGCGGCCACGGCGCTCGGCGCCGGCGTGGCCGTAGGGGTGATCGGGGCGGCCGCCACGGTCGTCAAGGCAGCCGCTTCCCATCTGCCCGCCGCTCATCACCACGCCGGTGCGGCGGGCCAGCCCGGCGGCCCCGAGCAGTTGCGGCTGCAGTGGCTGACCGCGCTGGAGGTGCGGGGCATCCGGCCGTTCCTCGATCAGCAGCGGGTGCTCAGCGCCTCCACGGGACCGAAGAAGCAGGGCCCGGGGCTGCGCGGCGCGGACAAGAGCGCGGCGGCCCGGCGGCGGTCGGTGCTGGAGCAGTCGTTCGGCCAGCTCCCCGACGCGGGCCGCCCGTTCGCCGGCCGGCAGCAGGAGCTGGCGCGGATCCGGCAGTGGGCGCAGGCGGCCCGGGCGGCCACGGAGACCCGGCCGACCGTCGTGGTGCTGCACGGGGAGCCGGGCTCCGGCCGTACCGCCCTCGCGGTCCGGGCCACCCACGAGCTGAAGGATCTCTTCCGGGGCGCGGTCGTCGTGGACCTGCGCGGCGCCAGCCGGGAGGAGCCGCCGCTGCCCACCCGGGACGCCCTGCTGCATCTGCTCAACCGGCTGGGCGCGCCGCGCGAGCAGTTGCTGTTCCGTGAGCGTTCCTCCGCCGACCAGCAGGTCAAGCGGCTGAGCGAGCTGTACCACCAGCACCTGACGGGGCTGCCGGTGACGATCGTGCTGGACGACGCCTCGGATCCGGAGCAGGTGCGCACCCTGGTGCCGGAGCGTTCCGACAGCCTGGTCCTGGTCACCGCCCGGGACCAGCTCGACCTGCCCGCCGACCTGGCCGCGTGGGTGCACCGGCTGCCGGTCACGGCGCTGGACGCGGCCGGCGCGGAGGAGCTGCTGGACGCGGTGGCCGAGGACGCGTCGGGGCCGTACGACGCGCAGTCCGCGGACCGGATCCGGGAGCTGTGCGGCGGGCTGCCACTGGCGCTGCGGGTGGCGGGGTCGTCGCTGGGTTCGCGTTCACCGCTCCAGCTGGCCACGGACCTGGGCGCGTACGGTCCGGTCGGGCCGGTGGAGCGGGTGCTGTGGCTGCGGTACACCGACCAGCCGGAGACCGGGCGGCGGCTGTTGCGCAGGCTGGCGCTGGCGGGCCGGGCCTCGATGGGCGCGGCGGCCGCCGCCGCCCTGCTGGGCGCCGACGAGGCGGAGGCCACCCGGCATCTGGTCGCGCTCACCCGGGCGGGCCTGGTCGACCACGTCCGGGGCAGCCGCTACCGCCTGCACGACCTGGTCCGCTCGTTCGCCCAGGCCCGGCTCCTGGACGAGGAGACCCCGGCCGACCGCACGGCGGCGCAGGAGCGGCTGATCGTGAACTACGCGGAGCTGGCCGACTCGGTGCTGCGGCTGGTCGACGGCAACATGTCGACCCGCTCGGACCGGTTCAGCCCGCACGGCTTCACCTCGCTCGACGAGGCGCTGCGCTGGCTGGACGACGAGTCGAGCTTCATCACGGCGGCGCTGCGGCACGCGGAGGGCGTGGACCAGACGGCCGTGCAGAACCTGCTGGGCGCGCTGTGCGACTACTGCCTGCTGCGTGGCGACCTCTACCGGCTCGGCGAGATCAGCGAGCTCGCCCAGGCCGTCGACCAGGGTCTTCTCGTGCGTTCGGTGCAGTGGCGTACCGGTATCGCGGCCCGTCAGCTGGGCGAGCTGGACAAGGCCCGCACCACGCTCACCTCCGTCGTCGACCTCTACCTGGAGGCGCATCACGACGCCGGCGCGGCCCGCGCGCTGTGCTCGCTCGGGATCACCCTGCACCACCAGGGCAACCTCACCGAGGCGGCCACCAAGCTCCAGGAGGCCCTGGATCTCCAGGCGGCCCCCGGGCTGGCCACCGACCGGGCGTGGACGATGCACGCGCTGGCGGCGGTGCAGCGCGACCGGGCCCGGCTGCCGGAGTCCCTCGACCTGCTCACCCGCTCGCTCGTCCTGCACCGGGAGGGCGGCTCGGTGCACGGCGAGGCCTGGGCGCACTTCCAGCTCGGCCAGCTGGCGCTGCGCATGGGCGACGTGCCGCGGGCGGAACAGGAGCTCGGGGCGGCGCTGGACCGGTACGGCCGTACCCGGGACGCCCGGGGCGAGGCGTGGGCGCTGACCCAGCTGGCGCGGGCCCGGCTGGTGGCCGGCGACGCGTCCCCGGCGGCCGACGCACTGCGCGCGGCGGCGGCCCGGCACCGGGAGAACGAGGACGCGCGCGGCGAGGCCTGGACGGTGTACTACCTGGGCCTGGCCCTGGAGGAGACCGGCACCCTGGACCAGGCGGTCCGCGAACTGGAGCGCTCACGGTCGATGTTCTCCCGGATGCGGGACGTCTACGGCCTGGCCTGCGCCCGCCACCACTCGGCCCGGGTCACCCGCGACCAGCGGGCGGCCCAGACCGGCTCGCTGCGCAACTCGGGCTTCGCCCGCCAGCTCCTGGTCGACGCCCGCGCCGACTTCCAGCGCATCGGCGTGGTCCACGGCGAGGCCTGGACCTGCCTGGAGCTGGCCGTCGTCGACGCCGGCAACAGCCGCACCCAGCAGGCCCTCACCCTGTGCGACGAGGCGGTGACCCTCTTCACGTCGTACGGCGACCGGCGCGGCGAGGACTGGGCGCGCTTCCTGCGCTGCACCCTGCTGCCGTACGCCGCGCCCGGTGGCGTGGAGGTCGGCACCGCCGTCGCCCAGGAGGACCTGGCCCTGCTCGCCCGCGCCGCACACCCGCTGCGCGACGAGAAGCTGGCCGAGTACGTCACGGCGTACGGCCTGCTGCTGGAGCGCGGAGTGCAGCTGGAGGCGGGCTGGCAGGCCTGGCGTCTGGGCATGGTGCCGGGCCGGCACGCCCGCGAGGTGATGGGCGTGCCGGTACCGGCCGCGATCTGACGCCGGTCAGCTCCTGGGGTCGGCCGTCGGCGTCTTGGAGTCCGCCCCGGTCTGGGCGGACTCCTTGAAGTCGACCTTCTGCATGTGCTTGTTCATGGACTTCATCAGACCCCAGACCGCGAGGGCCATCACCGCGAAGACGATGAAGCCGAGGACTCCGGGGGTGACCTTGTTCTCGTCGACCTCCTTGGCGAGGGGGACGAGGTGCGTCAGTGCCAGGCTTGCGCTCATGTCAGGCATTGTCGCGGATGCCCGCAAAGAGGTCGTCCTCGGGGAGGGAGGTGTCGACGAGCGACTTCGCCAGCTCGTACTCCTCGGTCGGCCAGACCTCCCTCTGGAGGTCCATCGGCACCTTGAACCAGCCGCCGTCCGGGTCGATCTGCGTGGCGTGCGCGATCAGCGCCTTGTCGCGGATCTCGAAGAAGTCCGCGCACGGGATGTGCGTGGTCAGGGTGCGCTCGGTGCGCTCCATCTCGCTCCACCGCTTCAGCCAGTCCCCGTACGGCGACTCCAGGCCGCGCTCCAGCATGGCGTTGTGCAGCGCCTCGGTGCGCGGGCGGTTGAAGCCCTGGTTGTAGTAGAGCTTCTGCGGCTGGAAGACCGGCCCGAACTCGGCCTCGGGGTACTTCTCGGCGTCGGCCGCGCCCTCGAAGGCCACCATCGAGATCTTGTGGGTCATGATGTGGTCGGGGTGCGGGTAGCCGCCGTTCTCGTCGTAGGTGGTGATCACCTGGGGACGGAACGCGCGGATCCTGCGCACCAGCTCGCCGGCCGCCTTGTCGACGTCCTCCAGGGCGAAGCAGCCCTCGGGCAGCGGCGGCAGCGGGTCGCCCTCGGGCAGGCCGGAGTCGACGAAGCCGAGCCACTGCTGCTTGACGCCGAGGATCTCGCGGGCCTCGTCCATCTCCTTCTTGCGTACCTCGTGGATGTGCTCCTCGATGTACTTGTCGCCCTGCAGCTTGGGATTGAGGATGGAGCCGCGCTCCCCGCCCGTGCAGGTCACGACCAGCACGTCCACCCCCTCGGACACGTACTTCGCCATGGTGGCCGCGCCCTTGCTCGACTCGTCGTCGGGGTGCGCGTGGACGGCCATCAGTCGCAGCTGGTCAGTCAAGACTCAATCCTTGGTAAGTCGGCGCCCCGGTAGCTCGGGGGCGATCGGCGGCTTCTATAGTGACCGAATCGGGGGGCGAATAATTCCGGGGGCCGGTTCCCGAACGGGTCCGGGGTGGTTCCTGCCAGGAGGACGATCATGAGTACCGCGAGCACGCGGCTGCCCGAGGGCCGTTACGGCAGCTCCTCGGACGAGCGCGCCGACCGCAAGCTCAAGGTCGCCGGTGCGGTGCTGGGTGCCCTGCTGCTCGCCCTGGTCGGCTACTGGGCCTACCACTATGTCGTACAGAGCAAGATCAGCGCCCAGGTCGTGACCTTCGCCGCCTCCGCCGACGCGGTCGAGGTGCACCTGGAGGTCCACAAGGACTCCGGCGCCTCCGGCTACTGCACGCTGCGCTCCCAGGCGGCGGACGGCTCCGAGGTGGGCCGGGCGGACTTCCACTTCACCGGTTCCGCGACCGAGATCGACCGGGTGGTCACCCTCCGTACGACGGCCCGGGGCACCACGGCGGAGCTGCTCGGCTGCCACGCCGACTGACGTCAGCCGGAATACGTAGGCGCTGACCTGCGTTGACGTAATTCTGATGGCTTATGTCCTCCCCCTTCCGTCGTTGAATTGTTAGGCTCGTGGTTTCGCCCTTCCAAGAAGGAACATGCTTCCGGGTAGGGCGATGCTTTGTATTCCCAGTACCGACGAGGAGCACCTGTGACCCAGACCAGCGAGAACGTCACCTGGCTGACCCAGGAGGCGTACAACCAGCTCAGGGCCGAGCTGGAGTACCTGTCTGGTCCTGCGCGCACGGAGATCGCCGCCAAGATCGCCGCCGCACGCGAGGAGGGCGACCTGCGCGAGAACGGCGGGTACCACGCGGCCAAGGAGGAGCAGGGCAAGCAGGAGCTCCGTGTGCGCCAGCTGACCCAGCTTCTGGAGAACGCCAAGGTCGGCGAGGCCCCGGCGTCCGCGGACGGCGCCGTCGCGCCCGGCATGGTGGTGACCATCGCCTTCGACGGTGACGAGGACGACACCATGACCTTCCTCCTGGCCTCCCGCGAGTACGCCAGCGCCGACATCGAGACGTACTCCCCGCAGTCCCCCCTGGGTACCGGTGTGATCGGCCACAAGGTGGGCGAGGACGCGGAGTACGAGCTGCCGAACGGCAAGAAGGCCTCGGTGAAGATCCTGAAGGCCGAGCCCTACTCGGGCTGACCCCCGGACAGACATCCGCCCCCGGCGTCCACGGGACGCCGGGGGCCTTGTCGTACCCCGGCGTAAAATGGCGCGAGGGTGTAGGTGCCCGCCTGTCCCCCGTAGGCGTAGGTCACGGTTCTCATGGACCTCAACACCATCACCGAAGTCATCCGGCGACCGCCCGAGCGGCCGGGCGCGGAGTGGCGGCAGGGTGATGCCTGGCTCGCGGGCGGGACCTGGCTCTACTCCGCGGAGCAGCCGGAGCTGCGACGGCTGATCGACCTGACGGCGCTGGGCTGGACGCCCCTGGTCCCGACGCACGCGGGGCTGGAGATCGGCGCCACCTGCACCGTTCGCGATCTGTACGCCTTCCCCTGGCCGATCGGCTGGACCGCGGGACACCTCTTCCGGAGCAGCTGCGAGGCGTTCCTGTCCTCGTTCAAGGTCTGGAACGCGGCGACCGTCGGCGGCAACATCTGCCTGTCCCTGCCCGCCGGTCCGATGATCACGCTGACGGTGGCGTTGCAGGCGCGGTACGAGCTGTGGGCACCCGACGGGTCCGTGCGCTTCGTCGACGCCCTCGACTTCGTGACGGGTGACCACCGCAACATCCTCGCCCCCGGGGAGCTCCTGCGGCGCGTCAGCGTCCCCGGGCGGGCGCTGCGCAGGCGCACCGCGCACCGCCGTTTCACGCTCACCCGGCTCGGCCGCTCGACGGTGTTCCTCGTCGGCACGCAGCGGCAGGGCGGCAACGACCTGCAGCTCACCGTCACCGCCGGCACCACCCGCCCGGTCCGCCTCGCGTACGACTCGCTGCCCGACGCCCGGACCCTGCGGCAGGACGTCGACGGCCTGCCGGCCGGCCTGTGGTTCGCCGACCCCAACGGGACCCCCGACCACCGCCGCCATCTGGCACGGCACTTCGCCGAGGAGATCCGCCGCGAACTCACGGCTGGGGACCTGTGATGAGCTACCTCGTGAACGGCGCCGAATTCGACCGGGAACCGGCCCCCGGCCAGTGTCTGCGCACCTTCCTGCGCGAGCTGGGCCACTTCGGCGTCAAGAAGGGCTGCGACGCCGGCGACTGCGGCGCCTGCACGGTGTGGCTGGACGGCGTTCCCGTGCACAGCTGCATCACCCCCGCGTTCCGCGCGGACGGCCGGGAGGTGACCACGATCGAGGGACTCGGTGGGCCCGGCGCACCGCACCCCGTGCAGCGGCGGTTCGAGGACGCCCCGGGGTTCCAGTGCGGGTTCTGCACCGCGGGCATGATCATGACGGCGGCAACCCTCACCGAGGAGCAGAAGGCGGATCTGCCCCGGGCGCTCAAGGGCAACCTGTGCCGCTGCACCGGATACCGGGCGATCGAGGACGCCGTACGGGGCGTCCGCGCGGTGGAGACGGCGGCACCGGGCGGGGCCGTCGGGACGAGCGTGGGCGCGCCCGCGGGCCATGACGTGGTGACCGGGCACGCCGAGTTCACCATGGACACGCACATCGAGGGCCTGCTGCATCTCAAGGTGCTGCACTCGCCCCACGCCCACGCCCGGATCCGCTCGGTCGACAAGCGTGCAGCGCTCGCGGTGCCCGGTGTGCACCGGGTCTACACCTGGGAGGACGTGCCGCGCCGACGCTTCACCACGGCGATCCACACCGACCACCTGGTCGACCCCGACGACACCTACATCCTCGACGACACGGTCCGCTTCGCCGGCCAGCGGGTCGCCGCGGTGCTGGCCGACACGGTCGGCGCGGCCGAGGAGGGCTGCCGGCGGCTCGTGGTCGCGTACGAGGTGCTGCCGGCGGTGTTCGACCCCGAGGCGGCGATGGCCGACGGGGCACCGCAGCTGCACGGCTCCCACGATCCGTTCGTCCGCGACCCGGTCCACAACGTCCTGCTGGAACTGCACGCGCACATCGGCGACGTGGACGCGGGGTTCGCCGCAGCCGACGTGATCCACGAGGGCACGTACTTCTCGCCGCGGGTGCAGCACGCGCATCTGGAGACCCACGGCTCGATCGCCTGGCTGGCGGACGGCCGGCTGAACGTCCGCACCAGTTCGCAGTCGCCGTCGATCGCCAAGGTCAAGCTGGAGTACCTGTTCGGGCTCCGCCCGGACCGGGTGCGGGTGTTCTGCAAGCGGGTCGGCGGCGGGTTCGGCGGCAAGCAGGAGGTGATCACGGAGGACCTGGTCGCGCTCGCCACCCTGGACACCGGACGGCCCACCTCTCTGGAGTTCACCCGTGCGGAGGAGTTCACCACGGCCTCGCCGCGGCATCCGATGACCCTGACGGTCCGGCTCGGCGCGAGGGCGGACGGCACGCTCACCGCCGTCCAGGTGCACAGCGTGTCGAACACCGGCGCCTACGGCAACCACGGCGGCGAGACGCTGTACGCGGGCGGCGCCTCCGTCATGATCTACCGCTGCCCCAACAAGAAGTACGACGCGTACTCCGTCTACACGAACACCGTGCCCAGCGGGGCGCTGCGCGGCTACGGCATGACCCAGCCGGCGTTCGCCGTGGAGTCGGCGATGGACGAGCTGGCCCGGGCCCTGCGTCTGGACCCCATGGAGCTGCGCCGGCGCAACATCGTGCGGCCGGGCGAGCCCCTGGCCGCCCTGCACGACGGCCCCGACGACGTGGTCTTCGCCGAGGACGGGCCGACCCGGTGCATCGATCTGGTGGACGCGGCCCTGGCCCGTACGGCGGGACAGCCGCCTCCCGGCCCCGAGTGGCTGGTCGGAACCGGCACGGCGAGTTCCCTGCACGAGACCGCGCCGCCGACGGAACACCTCGCCGAGGCCTGGGTCACCCTCGGCGACGACCTCGTCTATGAACTGGCCGTCGGAACCGTCGAGTTCGGCGAGGGCACCTCCACGGCCCACGTCCAGATCGCGGCCGGGCAACTGGGCACCACACCCGCGCGGATCCGTCTGGTGCAGTCCGACACCGACCGCACGGGATTCGACACCGGCGCGTTCGCGAGCGCGGGCCTCTCCGTGGCGGGCAACGCGGTCCTGCGGGCGGCCGACGCCGTGCGCGACCGCATCCTGGCCTTCGCCGCCGCGTACACAGGCGTCCATGTCGTGCTGTGCACGCTGGACGACGACGGTGTCGTCTGCGGGGACCGGCGGGTGCCGCTGGCCGAACTGGTCGCGGCGGCCCGGGCGGGCGGCATCCGTTTCACCGCCGCCCGCAAGGCCTACGGCTCGCCCCGGAGCGTCACCTCCAACGCTCAGGGGTTCCGGGTGGCCGTGCACCGTGTGACGGGCGAGATCCGGATCCTGTACAGCGTGCAGGCGGCGGACGCCGGGGTGGTCATCAACCCGGCGCAGGTGCGCGGCCAGATAGAGGGCGGGGTCGCACAGGGCATCGGGTTCGCGCTTACCGAGAACCACCACGTCGACGGCGACGGCGTGATGACCAACCCGAACCTGCGGAACTACCGCATCCCCAGCTACGCCGACGTCCCCCGTACCGAGGTCCTCCTGGTCGGCTCGACGGACTCGGTGGGCCCCCTGCGGGCGAAGGGGATGGCGGAGTGCTGCATCAACCCGGTCGCCCCCGCGCTGGCGAACGCGGTGCACGACGCCACGGGCGTCCGCTTCCGCGCGCTGCCCCTGACCCCGGAACGCGTCTACGGCCGGCTCTCCGCGGCGCAGTCGGTGTCGACGGGCCGACGGCCATGAACACCGGGCCGGCAGCCATGCACACCGAGAAGAACGCGGCCTCCGCGGCGACGGCGATCATCGGCCAGAAGGTGCTGCCCGGCAGGGAGCGGGAGTTCGAGTCGTGGCAGAAGGACCTCAACACCGCGGCCGCCCGCTACCCCGGTTTCCTCGGCGCCGAGATCTCCCCGCCGACACCGCTGCAACCCGACTGGGTCATCGTGTACCGGTTCGACTCGGTGGCCCACCTGCAGGCGTGGATCAACAGCGGGACCCGGCAGCGGTATCTCGACACCGGTGCCGAGTACTTCGACGGCCCGGCGACCCAGCAGGTGGTCAGCAGCGGCACCCGGTCACCGGATCCGCTGGTCACCGTGGTGGTCACGCACCGCGTGCACCCGGACCACGTCGACGACTTCCTCGACTGGCAGCGGCGCATGGTCCGGGCGGAGAGCAGGTTCGAGGGGTTTCGCGGGACCGAGCTCTTCCGTCCGGTCGAGGGGCTCCAGGAGGAATGGACCACCCTGTACCGCTACGACAGCGCCGAGCACCTCGACGCCTGGCTGACGTCGCCCGAGCGGCAGGAGGTCCTGGCCGAGGGCGAGAAGTTCAGCGACTTCGAACTGCGGACGATCGACAACTCGTTCGGCAGCTGGTTCGCCTTCGAGGGCAACGGCCGGGACACCTCGCCACCGCCCTCCGAGACCAGGACCTCCCTCGCCATCTGGGTCGGCCTGTACCCGACCGTCGTGCTGCTGTCGCTGGCCCTGTCCCCGCTGCACCTGCGGCTGTGGATCGGCCTGCTCGTGGGCAATCTGCTGTCGAGTTTCCTCATGAGCTTCCTGACCATGCCCTACTACGTGAACCCGCTGCTCGGCCGCTGGCTACGGCCGTCGCCGGACGAGCCCCGGGCCCGGAGCGATCTCCGGGGCCTGGGCATCGTCGCGGCGGCGCTGGGGTTCTGGGCCGTCGTCTTCTACCTCGTCACGGTCCGGTTCTGGACGCTTCCCTGACCGGCGCTGCCGCTGCCGTCAGCCGGCCGCCCGCCGGTACTTGCGGACCGCCAGCGTCCGGAAGGCCAGGATGATCGCGACCGACCAGATCAGCGAGGCCCAGACCGGGTGCTGCATCGGCCAGGCGTCGGACGCGTTGAAGCCCGGCGGGAGGTTGCCGAACAGCTCACGGCAGGCCTGCACGGTGGCGCTGAACGGGTTCCACTCCGCGATGTGGCGCAGGAAGGCCGGCAGGTGGTTCGCGTCCACGAAGGCGTTGGAGATGAAGGTCAGCGGGAACAGCCAGATCAGACCGCCTGAGGTCGCCGCCTCGGGAGTGCGTACGGTCAGGCCGATGAGTGCGCCGATCCAGGAGAACGCGTAGCCGAGCAGCAGGAGCAGGGCGAAGCCGGCGAGTACCTTGCCGAGGTTCTCGTGCGTGCGCCAGCCGACTATCACCGCGACGATCGCCAGGACGACGAGGGTGAGTGCCGTCTGGACCAGGTCGGCGAGGGTGCGGCCGGTCAGGACCGCGCCGCGGGCCATGGGCAGGGAGCGGAAGCGGTCGATGAGGCCCTTGTGCATGTCGTCGGCGATGCCCGCGCCGGCTCCCGCCGTGGCGAACGTGACGGTCTGCGCGAAGATGCCGGCCATCAGGAACTCGCGGTAGGCCTGAGTGGAGGTGGAGGAGCCGACCGTGATCGAGCCGCCGAAGACGTAGGTGAACAGCACCACGAACATGATGGGCTGGATGAGTCCGAAGATCAGCATCTCGGGAATCCGGGACATCCGGATCAGGTTCCTCTTCGCGACGACCATCGAGTCGCGGAACGACTGGGTCAGGGCGTTGCCGGGGGCGGCCGGCACCCGCACGGTGTCGCTGACGGCACTCACTTCACGGCCTCCTTGCGGCTGTCCTTGCGGGTGTTCTTGCGGGTGTTCTTCTTGGTACCCGGCTCGCCGTTGCCCTCGGGCTTCTCCTCGGCCACGTGTCCGGTCAGGGAGAGGAAGACGTCGTCGAGGGTGGGGCGGCGCAGGGCGATGTCGTCGATCTCGATGCCCCGGGAGTCCAGCTCGCGGATGACCTCGGCGAGCAGCTTGGCACCGCCGGTGACGGGGACGGTGAGCTTGCGGGTGTGCTCCTCGACGGTGGTGTCGCCCTTGCCGAACCCCGCCAGCACCTCGGCGGCGGTCCGGATGTGCTCGCGCTCGTGCACCACGACCTCGACGCGCTCGCCGCCGGTGCGGGCCTTGAGTTCGTCGGAGGTGCCCTGGGCGATGACCTTGCCGTGGTCGACGACCGCGATGTCGTGGGCGAGGTGGTCGGCCTCTTCCAGGTACTGGGTGGTGAGGAGCAGGGTGGTACCGCCGGAGACCAGTTGCTGGATGACCTCCCACAGCTGCTGGCGGTTGCGCGGGTCGAGTCCGGTGGTCGGCTCGTCCATGAACATCACCGGCGGGGAGACGACGAGGGCGGCGGCGAGGTCGAGGCGGCGGCGCATGCCGCCGGAGTAGGTCTTGGTGGGGCGGTCGGCGGCGTCGGTGAGGTTGAACTGCTCAAGCAGCTCGGCCGCGCGTGCCTTGGCCTGCTTGGCCCGCATCTGGTAGAGCTGGCCGACCATCTGCAGGTTCTCGCGGCCGGTGAGGTATTCGTCGACCGCCGCGAACTGTCCGGACAGGCCGATGGAGCGGCGTACGGCGTCCGGCTGCCCGAGGACGTCTATGCCCGCGACGACGGCCTTGCCGCTGTCGGGGCGGAGCAGGGTCGTCAGGCAGCGGACGGCCGTCGTCTTGCCCGCGCCGTTCGGCCCGAGCAGTCCGAGGACCGTGCCTTCGGGGACGTCGAGGTCGACGCCGTCCAAAGCCCTTACGTCGCCGAAGGTCTTGACCAGACCTTCGGCATAGATGGCGCCTGGCATATGGGTCTCCACGTCGTCGGGGGATTCTGTGAGAAGGCTAGGTATGCGGCCCTCGGTCCGCCTATGGTTTTCCGCCTGCGCGACGGCAGGCGGGGGCAGCGGTGGCCACGCGACACACCATAACGCGATGTATCGCGTCCGTCGACGGATTTCCCCGAACGAGTGAATGAACAGGCGCCGACCTGGGCCTTTACCGCCGGGGACGGCCGCCGCGCTCAGTCGATGACCGTGTACCCCGCCTCGCGCAGCGACCGGCCGACCTCGGTGCAGTGGGCCGGGCCCTTGGTCTCCAGGTGGAGTTCGACCTCCGCCTCCGCGAGCCCGAGGCGGGGGTCGGTGCGGACGTGGCTCACGTCGAGGACGTTCGCGTCGACCGCGGACAGCACCCCGAGCAGGGTGGCGAGCGCGCCCGGCCGGTCGGTCAGCCGCAGCCGTACGGCCAGGTAGCGGCCCTGCGCGGCCATGCCGTGCCGCAGCACCCGCTGCAGCAGCACCGGATCGACGTTGCCGCCGGACAGCACGGCGACCACCGGTCCGGCGAAGGCGCCGGGCTCACCGAGCAGCGCCGCGACCGGGCTGGCCCCGGCCGGTTCCACGACCATCTTGGCCCGCTCCAGGCAGAGCAGCAGCGCGGCGGACAGCTGGTCCTCGCTGACCGTGCGGACCTCGTCGACCAGCTCCTCGACGAGCGCGAACGGCACGTCACCGGGCCGTCCGACCCTGATGCCGTCGGCCATCGTCGCCGGGTTCGCCACCGTGACCGGACGCCCGGCCGCCAGCGAGGGCGGATACGC
Organism: Streptomyces sp. NPDC001507; assembly: GCF_042894765.1. NCBI lineage: Bacteria > Bacillati > Actinomycetota > Actinomycetes > Kitasatosporales > Streptomycetaceae > Streptomyces > Streptomyces sp. NPDC001507. The sequence goes on along the minus strand of NZ_JBIAVV010000005.1, from coordinate 126,284 downwards.
GGCCGCGCCCGCCGCCTGGACGCCGACGATCCGGACGTCCGGCCGGACCGCCTTCACCGCGACCGCGATCCCGGCCGCGAGCCCGCCGCCGCCGATCCCGACGACGATCGTGCCGACCTCCGGGCACTGGTCCAGGATCTCCAGCCCCACCGTGCCCTGACCGGCGATGATGTCCGGGTGGTCGAAGGGGTGGATGAACACCGCGCCGGTCTCGGCCGCGTACTCCTCGGCGGCGGCCAGTGTCTCGTCGACCACCTGGCCGTGCAGCCGCACCTCCGCGCCGTACTCGCGGGTGGCACTGATCTTGGGCAGCGGGGCGCCGTTGGGCATGAACACGGTCGAGTGCACGCCGAGCAGCGACGAAGCCAGCGCCACACCCTGCGCGTGGTTCCCGGCGCTCGCGGCGACCACCCCGGCGGCGCGCTCCTCGGGCAGCAGCCCGGCGATCCGGACGTAGGCGCCGCGCAGCTTGAACGAACCGGTCCGCTGGAGGTTCTCGCACTTGAGGTGCACCGGCGAGCCGACCAGCTGGGACAGATGCCTGCTGCCCTCCATCGCGGTCGCCCGCGCCACGCCCGTGAGCATCTTCTGGGCGCCGCGTACGTCGTCGAGGGTGACGGGGCGCAAGGGGTCAGCCGTGCTGTAGCTCATGACTCAAGTCTCGCAGTTCACAGGCCGGAGGCGCGGGTGTGACCAAGCTCCGAGACCGGTTTGCGCAGCGCCGGTACGGCTCGCCCCCTGTCCGCGTACTCTGTCCCCCACATCAGCACTCCTTTCATGAAGTGAGCCCCCCGCCATGCCCACAACACCTGAAATGTCGATGGACATGACGACCGTCGGTGACAGCGGTCTTCTCGACACGCTTCAGCACGAGGTGGCGGTGTTCGCCCGACGTGCCGAACAGACCCGGCTCGGCGGCGTCGGCCAGGTGCGCAACTCCATGGACCGCGCCGCGTATCTGCTGCTCAACCGCCTCGACAAGGAAGGCCCCATGGGGGTCAAGGCGCTCGCCGCGAGCATGGGGATCGACTCGTCGACGGTCACCCGGCAGGTGGCTCCGCTGGTCGACACCGGGCTCGTCAAGCGCACCTCGCACCCCGAGGACGGCCGGGCCGTGGTGCTCCAGCTGTCCCCGCGCGGGCTGTCGCGGCTGGAGGAAGTGCGTTCGTCACGGCGCCAGTTGATGGCGGAGCTGACGCAGGACTGGGAGCCGGCGGAGCGCGAGACGTTCTGCGCGCTGCTCACCCGCTTCAACAGCGCGCTGTCGGCGCGGATGGCGGTGCCGCCGGGCACGGACACCCCGCCGGCCTCCTGACCGCCGACCGGCCCCCGGACGCAGCCGCCGCATCCGCCACGCGCGCGTGTCGCACGTATCCGCCACGCACGCGTACCGCACGTATCCGCCACGCACGCGTACCGCGCGGCTCTTGACCGTGGGCCCGGCCCTGGCCTCATATGAGACCGGGCCCCGGTGTGACCGTGTCCGGGCCCTCACAGCCGAGGAGGGGCGGTGCGTGATCGGCAGGCTCTGCAGGACGCCCGCCGGGCCCGGGAGTTCGAGGCGTTCGTCGCGGGCGCGGCCGGCCGGCTGCTGCATGCCGCCACCCTGCTGACCGCCGAGGCGCCGGACGCCAACCCCCGCGCGCGGCGCCTGCTGACCCTCGCGCTCGCGCACACGTACGCGGGCTGGGACCGGTTGCGCGGCGAGGACCCGTACGACCTGGCCCGTCAGCACCTCGCCCTGCGCTTCGCGAACTCCGCCTGGCACCAGTACGGCGGTCCGCTCAGCCGCACCCGCCCGCACCCAAGCAGCGCCCTCGCCGCGCTCACGCCCCAGGAGCGCCTGATCCTGGTGCTGCGGCTGTACGAGGGGGTCGCCGAGGAGCAGACGGCGGCGCTGCTCGGCCTGCCCGCGGAGCGCGTGCACGCCCTCTGCGACCGGGCGACGGCCACCCTGCTGCATCCGCCGCGGAAGGCGGCGCCCGCGGTGCTGGGAGCGAAGGTGGCGCCGTCGTGAACCGTGCCGAACGCGAGGCGGCGGCCCGGCGGGTCATGGAGCGGACGCCGCCGCCGGTACCGCCCGACCTCTACGGCGAGGTGCTGCGCCGGGGCGGGCGGATGCTGCGGCGCCGGCGCAGGGCCCGCCGCCTGCTGTGGCTGCTGCTGTGCGCGGCGGCCGTGGCGTTCACGGTCTGGGCGGCGACGGTGCATCCGTGGGTGGAGCCGCCGTCCACGACGACTCCACCCATCGTCGGCTGGTAAGACCGGGCGACAGCCTCCGCACCGGTCGTCAGCCTCCGCACCGGTCGGCAGCCGGCGGATCCGTCGTCAGCCGGCGGATCCGTCGTCAGCCGGCGGATCGGTCGGCGACCGGTGAAACGATCAGCCGAGCGCCTGCTGCAGGTCTTCCAGCAGGTCGTCGACGTTCTCGATGCCCACGGAGAGACGCACCAGGTCGGCGGGCACCTCCAGGGCGGAACCGGCCGCCGACGCGTGCGTCATGCGTCCCGGGTGCTCGATCAGGGACTCGACGCCGCCCAGGGACTCGCCGAGCGTGAACACCTTCGCGCGGTTGCAGACCTCGACGGCCGCCTCCTCGCCCCCTGTGACCTGGAAGGACACCATGCCGCCGAACGCCTTCATCTGCTTGGCCGCGGTCTCGTGCCCCGGGTGCTCGGGCAGGCCCGGGTACAGGACCCGCGTCACGCGCGCGTGCCGGCTCAGCATGTCGGCGATCCGGGTGGCGTTCTCACTGTGCCGGTCCATGCGCACCGCGAGCGTCTTGGTGCCGCGCAGCACCAGCCACGAGTCGAACGGTCCGGCGACCGCGCCCATCGCGTTCTGGTGGTAGGCCAGCTCCTCGCCGAGCGTCTGGTCGGAGACGATCAGCGCGCCGCCGACCACGTCCGAGTGACCGCCCATGTACTTCGTCAGCGAGTGCACGACGACGTCCGCGCCGAGCGCGAGCGGCTGCTGGAGGTAGGGCGTGGCGAAGGTGTTGTCGACGACGAGCCGGGCCCCGGCGTCGTGGGCGACCTGGGCGACGGCGGCGATGTCGGTGATGCCGAGCAGCGGGTTGGAGGGGGTCTCCACCCAGACCGCCTTGGTCTTCGGGGTGATCGCGGCCCGCACCGCGGACGGGTCGCTGGTGTCGGCGACGGACCACTCCACGCCCCACCGGGAGACGACCTTCGCGAACAGCCGGAACGTGCCACCGTAGGCGTCGTTCGGGATGACCACGTGATCGCCGGGGCTGAGCAGCGTGCGCAGCAGGGCGTCCTCGGCCGCCAGCCCGGACGCGAACGCGAGCCCGCGCCGGCCGCCTTCCAGGGCGGCGAGGTTCTCCTCCAGGGCGGTCCTGGTCGGGTTGGCGCTACGGCTGTACTCGTAGCCGCCGCGCAGACCGCCGACGCCGTCCTGCTTGTAGGTCGAGACCTGGTAGATCGGCGGTACGACCGCACCGGTGAGGGGGTCCGCCGTGTTGCCCGCGTGGATGGCGAGCGTCTCGAAGTGCTGACTGATGTGGTGCCTGTCGCTCATGGTTGACGAGCCTAGTGCTCCGACGGCCCCGGTGCGTCGTCCACAGGCCGGGGTGCCGGTTGTCCACAGGTCAGGGCACCGGTTGGCCAATTGTCGGCGCCGTCTGGTTCGCTTGACGCATGGCGATTCTCTGGGCCCTGATGGCGGCGCTCCTGCTGAGCTTCGTGCTGCTCCCCGTCCTGCGACGGCGGCGCGGCATGATCGAGCAGGTCCACCCGAGCCACCCGGACGCCGCCGACCCGGCGGACTACGGCTTCGTGCGCGAGGAGGAACTGGACATCCGCATGCCCGGCCCCGACCAGGACCTGCTGGACGTCCTCGACGTGGTGCAGCGCACCCAGGACTACCGGGCGGCCTCGCAGCTGCTCGCGGGCACGGAGATCGCGGGCGAGCTGCGCTGGCAGCGCGTGCAGGCCTTCGCCGGCGCGGCCGCGCTGGAGCTCAAGGAGCGGCCGGGCGGGGTCAGCGAGACGCCGGGCGGGCAGTGGCTGCGGGTCTGGCGGGCCGAGCAGCCCAAGGACGCCGGCGGCGCCGCCGTCCACGCGGAGTTCCTGGTGCAGCAGGCGTGGCGGACGTCGGTGCCCGGCACCGACGACTTCCGGATCATCATGGAGGAGGCCAGGGACGCCTGCGGGCAGGCCGCGCTGCTCTCCCCCGGCGACCCGGTGCCGTACATCGTCGAGCTGTCGGTCGCGCGCGGGCTGAACTACCCGCAGCCGGAGTTCGAGCAGCTGTGGCTGAAGATCCTGGACCGCGCTCCGACGCACATGGGGGCGCACCTCGCGGCGCTGCACTACTGGTGCGAGAAGTGGCACGGCTCGCGCGAGCTGGCGTACTCCTTCGCCGAGGCCGCCGCCGCCCGCGCCCCGCAGGGCTCGCTGCTGGCCGCGATGCCGCTGTTCGCGGTCTTCGAGCACCTGCCGGAGGTGAACCTGGTGGTGAGCTTCTACCAGAGCGAGGTCGTCACCAAGGCCGTGCACGGCGCCCTGCACGCGGTGCACTCGGCCCGGCAGGACGACCCGATGCTCGCGCACGTCCGTCACCTGCTGGTCTTCTTCCTGGTCTGCTCCGAGCGCTGGGCGGAGGCCATGGGCGAGCTGATACGGGTCGACGGGCATGTCGGGGCCCTGCCCTGGACGCTGTCGGCGAACCCGGCGGCCGAGTTCGCCCTCTTCCGCGCACTGGCGGTGGCGGGCTACGAGGCGAACGGCGGGAGCCCGGCGACGCTGCACATCTGAGGGAGCCGACGAAAAGACACGTCGGGTGTCGGCTGCGGGTGAGTGGGGGCTGATCGCGCAGTTCCGCCTCCCCGCCTTCGACTGGGGGTACCCCCAGCGCTCCTTCGGGGCGCTTGAGTTCGGTTGGTTTCCGTTGGTGGGGGGATCTGCCCGATGGGCGCAACTCTGCGGGCGCTGCGCGCCCTTGTTCTGCTCTGCGGTTTCTATCTGCTGAGCTTCGTTCTGCTGGCGGTGGCGGCCGTCGTCGACGTGGCGGCGGTGACGTGGGCGCCCGACGCCTTCGCCGGGAAGATCGTGATCGTCTCGCTGCTGCTGGCGGTCCCGGTCGTCAGAGGCATGTTCATGCTCCGCACCCCCAGGGGCGAGGACCCGCCCGGCCTCCCGGTCACGGAGGCCGACGAGCCCCGGCTGTGGGCGCTGGTGCGGGAACTCGCGGCGGCCACGGGCACCCGCGCGCCGGACGCCGTCGTCCTCACCGGTGACGTCAACGCGGGGGTCGGCGAGGAGCCCCGGCTGCTCGGTCTGCGCCCCGGACCGCGCCGCCTCTACCTGGGCGTGCCGCTGCTGACCGGGCTGACCGAGGCCCGGCTGAAGGCCGTACTCGCCCATGAGTACGGCCACTTCACCGGCGGGGACACCCGGCTGTCGGTGCTCGCCGTGCGCGGCCGGGCGCAGATCGCCCGGACCGTCGGACACTTCCACGCGCAGGCCGACGGCAAGGAGGCCGCCGAACGCGCCCGGCAGGAGAAGGCCGCGGCCAGGCGCACCGCGAAGGGCGGACAGGCCAGGAAGATCGACACCGCCGGGGCCGGCATCACGTACCGGCTGATGGCGGCGGTCTACACGGCGTACGCGAAGCTCTACATGCGGGCCACGCTGTCGACGGCCCGCGCGCAGGAGTACGCCGCCGACATGGCCGCCGCGCGGATCGCCGGCCGGGAGGCGACGGCGTCGGCGCTCCGTGAGCTCCCGGTCCTGTCCGCCGCCCACGACTTCTACCTCGACGCCTACGCGACGCTCGGCCTGCCGGCCCGGCAGCTCCCGCCGCGCGGGCAGTTCTTCGGCGGCTTCGGCCGGATGCTGACGGCGCGCGAGACGGAGCTGGCGGGGCTGCGGGAGCAACTGCCGACGGAGCCCGGATCGCCGTACGACTCGCATCCGCCGATCGCCGACCGGGTGCGGCGGATCGAGGAACTGCCCGCCGACGGGCGCGACGCGGACGACGACGGTCCGGCCCTCGCCCTGCTCACCGACCCGGCCCGGACCCTGGCCGAGCTGGAGGACGCGGTGCTGACCGACGAGGTACGGCGGTTCGAGCGGGCCGGGGGGTGGGAGCAGTTGCTGAGCGCGTCGATGGCGGCGGGGCTGGCCTCGCTCGACACCCCCCTGCACCGGGCGCTCGCCCTCCACACCGAGGGCCGGCCGACGCTGCCGGCGCTGCTCCGGCTGATCGACGACGGCCGGCTGTGGCAACTGGCACAGCGGCTGCCGTCGCCCGAACAGGCGGCGAACGCGCAGGACCCGGCGTTCCGGGAGTCCGTACGGCCGGTGCTGCGCGACGCGCTCCGGAGCATGGTGCTGGCCGAGTTCAGCGCCCGGTCGCTGCTGCACTGGGAGTTCTCCTGGTCACGCCCGGCGGCGGTACGGCTGCCCGGTTCCGCGTCCGACCTCGACGGCGAGAGGGGCACGGAGGCCGCGCTGCACGCCGCGGTCGCCGCCGCCCTGGCCGACCACCCCGACACCGGCCCCCTGCGGGCACTTCTGCCACCGGCCCCACAGCCGGTCTGACCCGGCCGCGGAGCGGCCTCCCCCGAGGCCACCGCGGCACCGCCGGAGATCTCCCCGAACCGGTCCGCGGGCGGCGGGACCGCCGCCCCGCCGCCTGTGCGCGGGCGGCTCCCGAGCGAGGGGACACGCACCCCGCAACGTGAACGCGTGCGCCTCGTGGGCTCCCTCGGCGCACAGCAGCGTGCCGACACGTTCCCGTTCCTGCTCTCCCCTTGGCCGTCGCCACACCGATCGGACAGGGAACACCGGTTCACCGCGTCCGTCGATGTTGCGGTCAAGACGCTGCTGGTGGATGCGGGCTGCGCCCGCCCCGTGGACCGGGGTCACCTTGGGGCCGGCTTCTCGATGCGAGGATCATGGTCCCGTGACGAAGTGGACGAAGGAGACGCCCCCGGTCGGGCAGTCCGAGCATGAGCCCGAGCTCTCGGCCTACCAGCGGGCGATGCGGAACCGGCTTCTCGCGGCCCCCGTGGTGCCCGCGCCCGCACCGTGGCGGCCCGTCTTCAGGTACGAGTACGGCGTCCCTGTCGGCGGACTGCTCGGGATAGGTTTTGCGACGGACCCCGGCACCGGCCGCGATCTGGTGATGGTCGTCTCCTACGACGGGCACGGTCTCTTCGACGCCGTGACCGGCGAGAAGATCGCCAGGGACCGTGACCCCGCTCCCGAGGACAGCACCCCCGACGCCGTCGCCGACCTGTCCTGCCCCGGGCTCGGGCCGATCACCGGAGAGCGCGTGCGCATCGCCGGGCTCTTCGGCGGCGGGCTGCACACCACGACCGAGGACGGCTGGACCCTGGAAGTCGTCACCCCGGCCTGGCCGCACGAACGGGTCCTGCTGTCACGCGACGGCGGGCTCCCGCACGCCGGTCCGCACGGAGAGAAGTGGTGGCACATCTTCCACTCGAGCTACTCCACGTTCCGTGCAGCCGGCTTCTCCCCCTCCGGGCGAACGATCGCCGTGGCGACGAGCAGCGACCTCTCGCTGTGGACCCGCCGTACGGACGGCCGTCCTACCGGCGGCTGAGAATGCCCGAGTTCGGGTGGCAGTGCAGAAGGAGGCGCAGTTGAGCGTCACAGGTGTGTGGATCATCGGCGCGGTGCCTGACCAGGAGGTACGGAATGTGCTGAGCGCTTCGGCTCGGAACTCGGTGCCGGCACCGGTGCACTGTGCCGTGCCTGGGGGGCTGGAGTGGTGGCGCAGCAAGGGGCAGGCATCCATGTTCACTCCGTCGACGAGTTCTCCGGGCGACTGGAGCGCCGACGAGGACGCCTTCCGGCTGAGCGCGTTCTTCGACGCCTGTCACGACGACTCCGACCAGGCGGAGGAGTTGCGTGACGCGGTCATGGCCCAGTTTCCCCCCGATGTCGGGGAGGGCTTGTTCGTGGCCACGGCGCGCAAGGCCGACCCGTTCTCGGCCCTGGCTTACGCACTGGGTCCCGATGCGGCGCTGCGGCTGCCGGGCCGGTTCGGGGACTTCCTTCTCGATGCCGGGCAAGTCCGCGCTCAGCTGCCCGCGGTCGAGGAGACGCTCGTCCTGACCGGAACCCCGCGTCGCGACGCGATCGAGCGCATGCACGCGTGGATGACCGGTGTGGGGGACGACCCCGACCACGACGCGGACGAACTTCTCGCCGGCCCGCTCCGCGTTCTCCGCCACGCCGCCTCCACGGGCAGTGGAGCAGCCGGCCAAGTGCGCTGGTACTGACGTGAGCCGTCGTTTTGGTCCCGCTCGACCGGGGCGTCGGCCGATGCGGCGAGAGCACCGCGGTGAGGCGCACCGGCCCCGGCGCTGAAACCGTTGCCCCATTGCCGTCGGACGCCTTCGATGTCCGTGGCCCGTCCTACTGTGCCGACCATGAGCAGATGGATGGCGAACACCCAGGTCCTGGCAGAACAGGCCGCTCAGTTCCGCGCCCTCGCCGAGCGTGGCGGTCTCTTGGAACTGTCGCGCGCGGTCATGCGGGCCGCCTGCAACAACGGCTCCATGACCGGCGTGGGGGTCGAGAGCATGCAGCTTCTCCGGGGACTGTCCGACCAGGACCGGCTGGAGCTCGGTGGTATGTGGGCCCGTTGGTACGCCCACGTGGAAGACGACTGGTCGGTCGAGGAGTTCGGGCGGGATTCGGGATACCTCCGCACCGAACTGCTCATGGTCGCCTCCGGTGTTGTCCGTGACCTTGACGGAGACCTGTTGGCTGCCGAACGTCAGGAACTGCTCTCCCGGTTGGGGGACCAGTTCGTCGTCTGGTCCGGCCACCGGATCTGGGAGCTGGCCGATGCGGAACTCGCAGCCGGGCGTACTCCCGGTGGGGCCGTCCTGGCCGCCTTCCGGCGCACAAGCGCGGCCGTGCACCTGCCTGCTTTCCGGCGCACGCATGCGGCCGCGAACGGCAGGGAATCCGGGATGCGGAACCTGCTGGCCCATTTCCCCGGTCCGGTGCTCAACCCCGGTGAACCGTGGGCCGACGCGGCTCTCCGCGAGGCAGCCGCCCGAGGAGAGCCGTGGCAGCGACTGCTGGAGCATGCGGCTCCCGCGACGGCCGACGCCCCCTCCGCGAAGTGGAGACGCGCTGGATCGGCACTGCTGGACGCCGTGGGCCCGGAGGAGGCGCGGCGCGCGGTGCTGAGGTGGTTCGAACTGGTCGGGCTGGAGCGGACCCTCCCGCTCCTCGGCCATCCGCATCTCCGGTTCGATGTGAACGTGTGCTTCGACCCCTACAACTCCCACGTGCTGCGTGGACTCGCCTGGATGCTCTCCTTCCTTCCGCCTCGGTCGGACACCGTCCGTGCTCTCGTCGGCCTCGTCGAGACCTCCCTGGACCATCGGTCCGGGGACGCTCCCCGCGCCCCTCAGGTGGCCGAAGCGGGCATTGTCGCCCTGGGTCTGATCGGAGACCGGACAGCACGGATCGAGCTGGAGACGCTGAGCAGGTGTGGTGTCCGGCGGAACGGGCCGTGGCGGAGCCGCAGGCCGGCGTCCGGCGGCCTGCCGGTGAGCGGGCGGAGGCGGCTGCCCCCGCCCGCCGCCTAGTGATCAGGGAGCGTCGATGAGGCCGTACTTCGGCACGGTCACCGTGCGGGCGCCCGGCGTGCCGCCGAGGACGACCTTGCGGTAGGTGACGTTGTTGGCCGTGCTCTGCTCCTTGAGCCGGTTGTCGGGGTTGGCGATGACCTGGATGTAGTAGGTGCCGTTCGGCAGGTCCGTGACGTCGAAGGACTGACCGGGGCGGTACTGGCTGTAGGTGTCGCCGTTGCCGACGTCGAGGACCTCGCGCACCGAGACGGCGGTCTCCTCACCGCAGGCGGTGGCCAGGTCGGTGTTGTACGGGTGCCAGTTGGCGTTCTTCACCGTGTAGTCGATGGCGTCGGTGTTGGCCAGGCAGAACGCCTCCTTGCCGCTGCGGACGATCTCCTTCTTGTCCGCACCGAGCAGCCGGTAGCTGGCGAAGTCGCTGAAGTGCCAGTGCTGGTGGCCCTCCCGCGGGTCCCACTCCATGGTGCCGGTGGGCGTGTACCCGACCTGCTTGCCCTTGGCGTCGTAGAAGTACTGGTACGCGTCCATCTTCTCCGCGCCGGGCTTGCGGAACCCGTCCACGACCAGCGGCGAGGGGCCGCCGTTCCAGACGGTGGCGCTGAAGGCGAGGTAGTCCTTGCCGGCGGCGGCACCCTCTCCGCCCTCTCCCCCGTCGGTGATCGCGATGCCGTACGCGGGGAGGGCACGCAGGTCGGGCTTGGGCATGTCGGCGGCGACGGCCGCCTTGCCGACCGGGCGGCCGGCGGGCGCCTTCAGGCTCTTCGACGCGCCCTTCTGCCCGCGCTTTGCGCCGGCCAGACCGTGGCCGCCGCCGGAGTCCTGCTGGCGGACCGTCACCTTGATGGTCTGCGTCTTGTCCGGTATCCCGAACAGGTCGCGGTACTTTTTCGCCACCGACACCTTCGCGGTGTAGACGCCGGCCGGCAGGTCGACCGGGTTGTCCCCACGGAAGCCCTGGGACGTGGCGGCCGCCCAGCCCTTCTCGACACCCCACACGCCGCCGAGCGCGAACGCGTTGTCGGAGCAGCCGTCGGGGTACTTCGAGGTGGCCGGAGCATCCGGCCGGATCCGGCCCGCCCGGTTGTTCGGGCAGAACGACTGCGTGGTGTCGACCTTCTTCGCGCCCGACGCGTCGCTGATGCTGACCTTGAGGAAGCCCGGCAGGCCCGAGAAGTCGTTCACCAGACCTTTCGGCAGGGTCCTGGTGATCGTCCGGCCGCCGGAGTGGATCACCTGCGACGCGACGACGGGGTCGTTGTAGGACTTGCGCGTCACCCGAACTTCGAACGGTCCCCCGTCGACCGTGATGTAAGTGCCGAGGTCCAGGTAGACCCCCGGCTCGCCCTCCCATCGGTCGACGGTCACCGCGGGGGTGGCGGCGATCAGTTCGAGCTTCGGCATGCCCGGCGGTGTCGCCGCTCCCGCGCCGGGCGCGGCGAGGGTCGCGGCGGCGCCGACGGTGAGTGCGGCAGCGGCGATGACCGCCGAACGCCGTAAAGCGGTGGGGTGGTGTCTGGTCATGGGTGCTCTTTCTGCGTCTGGTCGGGACGAGTCGTGCACGTCTTGAGGCACGGAAGGAGGTGTCTGTGTGCCATCTGTGAAAAGGGTGAGAAGCCGACGCCGGTTGCCTGGCAAGGCAAAGTCGCCCTGAATGTCGGCTCGTTGCCGCCGTCGCCCCCATGACCGACGACCGCCTGCCACTCGGCCGGGCCGGCACGTGCCCAGGACGTGCTCTCGGGCTCAGGGCCCTGCACGAGAGGCGGTGGGGGCAGGAGCGTGCCCGGTGCCGGTATTCCGAGGCGGCAGCGGCAGGGATGAAGATCCGTCCCACGACGGGCGAGGATCTCGACGTCTTCGTCGACACGGTGCACGCCGCGTTCGGGCTCTTCCCGGAACCTCCGGTCGACGGCGACGGGCTCTGGTGGTCGGCGCTGGAGACGGACCGCTGCCTGCTCGCCGTGGCGGCGGACGGGCGGCCTGTCGGCACCGCTGCCACGCACGCCTTCGAGCTCACCCTGCCCGGTGGGGCCCTCGTCCCGGCAGCCGGGGTGACCGCCGTAGGCGTCCTGCCCTCGCACCGGCGCCGGGATGTGCTCAGCGCGATGATGCGGCGACAGCTCGCCGACCTGCGGGACGGCGGGGAGTTCCTTTCCGCGCTACCGGCCTCCGAGGCGCCGGTCCACGGCAGGTTCGGCTACGGACCGGCGACGTACACGGGCCGGCTGACGGTGCCGCGCCACCGGGCCGCCCTCGCCGTTCCCCGGGCGCACGCGGTGGCCTACGCACCGGCGCCCCGCTTGGCCGGCGGCCCGGACGACGGGTACCTCGGCGGCACCGCCCCGAGCACGCTCGTACGCGCCGGACACGTCCGAGCCCGCCACCCGGACGCGGCCGCCCCCGCCGAGGCCCTCTTCCGGGCCGACCGCCCGCCGCACCGCCTGCACTGGTTCTGACCGCGCGCTCCCCGGCCCCCGCGCCCCCCGGCACCGCGCTCCCCGACCCCGCACGGTTCCCGTCGGCCCGTGGCCGCCCGGCAGGCGGGTGCCGCCCGGCGACCACGGCTGCCGGCTCGTCGTCCGGACGATCGGGCTCGCCGCACGTCACACCATGGGGGAAAATGGGAGTTCCGCGCCGGGTGAGGTGATGGCGATGCCCGCTTGGCATCTGCGTGACTATCACGACGACGATCTCGACCAGGCCATCCAGATCTGGGACCAGAGCCGGCAGGCCGACGAACACCGGGTGTTTCCGGTCTCCGAGGTGATGGCCGCGGCCAAGGCCGGTCAGACGGCGGTGGTCGCCGTGGTCGGTGACCAGTTGGTGGGCATGGCCGTGGCGCAGGCCCACGACAAGCGGGGATGGATCCTGCTGGTGGCACTCGCCGCACGATGGCGGGAACGCGGGATCGGCAGCGCGCTCCTCACCGAGCTGGAACGGCGTCTGCGGGCACTGGGCGTGCGCCACGTCAGTGCCCTGCTGCCGGCCGGCGCCGCCGGGACGAAGGCTCTGGAGAACTCCGGCTACCGGTCCCGCGCCGACCTGACCTACTACGAGAAGCTCGAGCCGCCCGGCACCGCCAACGCCGACGTCCTGGCCGCGCTGGGCGGTCGCATGCTGCCCGAGGGTCTCTGGGACGCCATGGCCGGCATGGACCGGGAGAAGCAGATCGTCGAACGTCGTGTCGTGCTGCCGCTCACCGAACCGGCGCTGGCGGACCGCTACGGCGTCGTACCACCCAAGTCGATCATCCTGTTCGGTCCGCCCGGCACCGGAAAGACCAGTTTCGCCAAGGCGGTGGCCTCGCGCCTCGGCTGGCCGTTCGTCGAGCTCTTCCCCTCCCGGCTCGCGGCCGACACGAGCGAGGGGCTGGCCGTGGCGCTGCGGGAGGCCTTCGCGGACCTGGCGGAACTGGACTCCGTGCTGCTCTTCATCGACGAGGTCGAGGAGATCGCCGGCGTCCGCTCGGGGAAGGCTGTCGACCCCGGGCACGGAGTGACCAACGAACTGCTCAAGCTCATCCCCGTCTTCCGTGAGCACGACGCGCGGCTGCTGGCCTGCGCCACCAACTCGGTGCGCTCCCTTGACGCGGCGTTCCTGCGGCCGGGCCGCTTCGACTACGTCATCCCCATCGGCCCGCCGGACCCCACCGCCCGCGCGGCGATCTGGGCCCGCTATCTCAGGTCCACGGGCGACTCGGTGGATCTCGGTCAACTGGTCGAGGCCAGCGAGCTGTTCACCCCCGCCGACATCGAGTTCGCCGCCCGCAAGGGTGCACAGGCGGCGTTCGAGTACGAGGTCACGCACCGTCAGGGGCGAGCGGCCACCACCGAGGACTACATGGCCGCCATCGGTGAGACCCGGCCGACTCTCACCCCGCACACGATCGAGGAGTTCACCGAGGACATCGACAAGTACAGCCGGCTCTGAGCACGGTCAGCCGCGTGATCGCACGCGGAAAACCCGGCGCCGTCCGTGGACTCCCCATACTGGTCGGCCACGGATGAGGTCAGAGTCGTCGTCGCCCATTCCGAGCGCGCGACTCTGCGCCTCGGCGACGCGTTCCTGAAGGCGGACGCCGATCAGGCGCGGGTCGATGCCGAGGTCGAGACAATGGCGCCGGTCCCGACCCCGGAGGTCCTGTGGCGCAAGCCACCTTCACGCTCGGCCACGAGGAGCGCCTCGGCCACGAGGGGCACCTCGGCGACGCCTCGCCGGCTACGGCGCCGACGTCGGCGTCGACGTGATCCACGCGTGGTGGTCGTTGCGCAGCCTGCTGGCAGTCCGCCGGCTGACCGAGCACGGCTTCGACCGCTTCGCGCCGGGCTGTGGGGTCGGCGTGCCGAGATCCCGGATGTGAGGCTGCTCGGACCCCGACCGCCACCTACGGTTTCCGGTGCGTCGAGCGGAGAGTCGCGGACGGAGGGCGCGGGGAGGACCATCGAAGGCACGGAGGCAAGGTGATGGCCATGGGGATGCCCTCGGCGCATTTCAGCGAGAGTCCCGAGGATCCGTTCGCGCTCGGGCGCGGTGCCTCGGCCGTGCTCGACGCTCGAGGCACCGTGGTCGGCTGGAGCGCACGTGCGCAGGAGTTGCTGGGCTACCCGGCCGGCAAGGTGCTCGGCCAGGCGTGGCAGGACGTCCTGGTGGACGCCGCGGACCTGCACGTCGTGCGGTCCGTCGTCGTGGACGCCGTGAAGGCGGAGGGCTGGTTCGGTGTGCTGCCCGTCCGGCACCGCGACGGACACCGCGTGCAGATGGGCTTCAGGGCCCGCGTGATCACCCGCGAAGGGGGCGGTCAGGAGTGGCTCCTGGTCGGCGCTCCGGCCGCGGAGGTCATCGCCTGGCAACGGGACCGTGCGCTGCTGGACGGCCTGTACCGCCGCTCCCCGATCGGTCTGGTCACCTACGGCCCGGACAGGACGGTGATCCGGGTCAACCGCGCCGTCGAGAAGGCGAGCGGCGTCCCGGCCGAGGCACCGGTGGGCCGTCACCCCCGGGAGTTCATGGTCGCCGAGGACGCGGGTCCGACCGACGACCGGGTACGGCACGTCCTGGAGACCGGCGAGCCGTTGATCTTCACTGAGCAGTCCGCCCGGGCACTCCACGACCCCGGCCGGGAACGGATCGTGTCCGTCTCGGCCTTCCGGATGGAGGACTCCGCGGGCCGGGTCCTCGGCGTGGCGGAGACGATCCAGGACGTCACCGACCGTCACCGGGCGCAACGCAGGCTCGCACTGCTCAACGAGGCGAGCAGCCTGATCGGTACCTCACTGGACGTGACACAGACCGCTCGGGAACTGGCCCAGGTGGCGGTCCGCGGCCTGGCCGACCACTGTTCGGTGGACCTCCTCACATCGGTGACACTCGGTGACGAACCCGTTGCTGGTACGGCGGGTCCGCTGCTCCGTGCCGCCCTCGCGCCGCCGGAACCGCGGGTGCCGTACCAGGAGGGCGAGGTGGTCCCGCTGCTTCCGGACTCCCCGCAGGCACGGTGCCTGGCCGAACGCCGCCCGATCCTGGAAAGCCTGCTGTCGCTGCGCCCCGAGTGGTACGCCATGGACCGGCGGCGGATCGAGATCGCCTCCGGTCTCGGCGTTCATTCACTGATCGCGGTGCCCCTGGTCGCGCGCGGCCTCGTCCTGGGCGTGGTGAGCCTGTGGCGGTCGCGCCATGCGGAGCCCTTCGAGGACGACGATGCCGCGGTGGCCCAGGAGCTGACCTCGCGTGCGGCCGTGTGCATCGACAACGCGCGCCGCTTCACCCAGCAGCAGAGCGCCGCGCTGACCCTGCAGCGCAGTCTGCTGCCCAGCGTGGCGTCCGACCTGCCGGCCGTGGAGGTGGCCTGCCGGTACCTGCCCGCGAGCGGAGAGCCGGGGATCGGGGGCGACTGGTTCGACGTGATCCCGTTGTCGGGGGCCCGGGTGGCCCTCGTCGTGGGGGACGTGGTCGGCCACGGGATCCACGCCGCGGCCTCGATGGGCCGGCTGCGGGCCTCCGCGCGCACCCTGGCCAGCCTCGACCTGGAACCGGACGAGGTGGTGGCAAGGCTGGACGATCTGGTCAGCCTGCTCGCCTCCGAGCTGGAGGCGAACGCCGAGGGCAACCACTCGGCGGTCGAGCAGGTCGTCGGGGCCACCTGCCTGTACGCCGTCTACGACCCGGTCTCCCAGCGCTGCTCCCTCGCGCGCGCCGGCCACCCGGCGCCGTTGGTGTCCTCCCCGGACGGCGAGGTGACCGTGCTCGAACTTCCCGCGGGGCCGCCGCTGGGCCTGGGCGGCCTGCCGTTCGAGACGCACGAACTCGACCTCCCGGAGGGCAGCCTGCTCACGCTGTACACCAACGGTCTGCTGGAGGCGCGCAACGGCAACGTCGACGCCGCGCTGAAGGACCTGCACACGTGTCTCAGCTACGTCACCGAACCCCTGGAGCAGACCTGCCACGCCGTGGTCGAGGCGCTGTTGCCCAAGGACCACCGGCCCATCGACGACATCGCGCTGCTCGTCGCGCGCACCCGGGTGCTGCGGCCGCAGAACGTCGCCTCGTGGCAGCTGCCTCTGGAGCCGACCGCAGCCGCCCGGGCCAGGGAGCTGGTCGCGGCGAAACTGACCGAATGGGGGCTGTCCGAGCTGGCGTTCACCACCGAGCTGGTCGCCAGCGAGCTCGTCACCAACGCCTACCGGTACGCGACCGGCCCCGCCACCCTGCGCCTCATCCGCACGCACTGCCTGATCTGCGAGGTGTCCGACACCAGTCACACCTCGCCGCACCTCCGGCGGGCCCTCAGCACGGACGAGGGCGGCCGCGGGCTCTTCCTGGTCGCGCAGCTCACCGAGCGGTGGGGCACGCGCTACACCCACGACGGCAAGACCGTCTGGACGGAACAGCCCCTGCCACCCACGTGAGTGACCCACGGCCCGGCCGCACGCCTTCAGCCGGACACCGCCACCACCGGTACCCGGACCGTGGCGGCACCGTACGTGCGTGCGAGACTCGGGCGGTCTGTGACACCAGCGCACCGCCGCAGATCGAGTGACACGTCCGCCCCTACGAGTCGTCCTGCCTCCGCCGACCGGCAGGCGCGGGCCGACGTGCCCACGGTCGCCGCAACTCCACCGCGGCACGGACCAGTTCGCCCACGACGTGCAGTGCCGTGCCGTCGTCGCCGCACATCGCGACCTCACAGGGGACCTGCCGTCACCGGGTGGGCGGTCCACCGTACCGGTGGTCCCTGCGACTCGGCCTGTGGGGCGGCTGCCGCCGCGGGCGCTCCGGCGCGCAGGTGTGCCCGGCCCCGCTAAGCCGGATGGCGTCCTCGGGGTGCGTGCCGGGGCGGACCGCCACAGGATCCTGGTCATGCGGACAACTTCTGGGATACGGCCCTGTTCTCCTCCGGCGCGGCGCGGCGGGGCGCGCCATGCCATACCCGCGGCTCTCGCCTGTGGTGTGCTGCTGGCCGCCACCACGGCGTGCGCCGGAGCCGACGGGCACAGGAGCCACGTCGGTGCCCCGGGTGTCAACAACCCGGCCGCGTCCGGGTCCCCCGGCACGGAGGTGGGCCCGCGCCTTCCGGGCGTCGGAAGCCGCATGGGCAAGCGCGTACCGGCGGACGCCCGCCAGGCCGTGGTCGTCTACGGCGACGACGCGGACTCCGCCGAGAGCACCGTCGTGCTCTACGAGAAACAGGGCGCCGCCTGGAAACGCGAGGGCAGTTGGCCCGCGCACAACGGCAGGCTGGGCTGGACGACCGACCATCGCATGGACGACGAGCGCAGCCCCGTCGGCGTGTTCTCCCTGACGGATGCGGGAGGGTCGCTCGATGATCCGGGCAGCCGCCTGCGCTACTGGTACGACGACAACGCCTTCGCCTCCATGATCGAGGACGGCGACGAGCACGTCCACGACTTCGACTACGTCATCGCCATCGACTACAACCGGCTCAAGGGCGTCCCGCCGTTCGACTGGAGCCGCCCCGACGGAGTGGAGAAGGGCGGTGGGATATGGCTGCACCTGGACCACGGCGACGGCACGTCCGCCTGTGTCACCGTTCCCGAGTCCGGCATGAAGGCCCTGCTGCGCGCCCTCGATCCCCGTCGCCACCCGGTCGTGGTGATGGGTGACCGGAAGCGGCTGAGCGCCTGAACGCCTGGCGACCGGGCTCGCCGTCGCGGCTACGGGGCGGCAACAGGCGTGCATCGGGTGGGTGGCGACGCCGCCCACCCGACGGCGCTCGCCCCTAGCATCCGGGGACAGGGGGGCCTGGGCGCCCTCCGGGCGGGGGGAGTTGTGCGGTTGGCCACTTCGAGGCCGGTGTTCCGGCGCTCCGTCGGTGCCGTAGTGGCCGGCGTCGCCCTGGCCGCGACGTCCGGGTGCACGGTTCCCGTCGACGCCGTCGCCGGTGTCTCCGTGACCGTCGACGGGCGTCTGCTCGGCGTCATGATGATCTGCGGGCATCACATCGACGGCGCGACCGTCTACGTGGACAGTGCCGACGCCGACAAGTCCGTGACGGTCGGTTCGTGGACGGCCGCTCGCCCGCACAAGGCCGGTCTCGTCATCTGGCCCCTCGAGTCTCATGCCGCCGGCTGGACCACGACCAGGGCGCTCACCCCGCTCACCGCCGGGACCACCTACACCCTTTACGGCGGTACCAAGGACAACTCCTGGTCAACGACGGACGTCTCCTTCACCCGGGCCGACCGGGACCGGCTCGCGCCGGGAGAAGTCCTGTACGACGACGTCTCCGACGACGGCGACGAATTCACAGCCGTCGTCCCCCTGACGCGGTTCAAGGCCACGGCCTGCCGCGACATGTGACGCCACGGCTCTCCGGCCGGGCCGGGGCTCAACCGACGCAGCGCCGGGCCGGCGGCGCTACGCTGCCGTGTCATGCGGGGGACGCGTCTCGACACGGCTCGGATCCGGGCGGCTCGCCGGGTGATCGACCCGGTCTTCCTGGACACTCCGCTGTACCGCTGCGAGGCGCTGGAACCCGGCCTGGGATGCACGGTGAGCATCAAGCTCGAAACGGCGCACCCGGTCCGCAGCTTCAAGGCCCGCGGCACGGAGGTGGTCGCGAGCCGGCTCGCCGAAGGCGGGGCAGCGGCCGTGGTGTGTGCGAGCGCGGGCAACCTCGGCCAGGCGCTCGCCTGGTCCGGTCGCGTCCGGGGACTCGACGTGACCGTCGTGGCGTCGCGCTTCGCGACCGTGGCCAAGCTCGATCGCATCCGCGCGCTGGGCGCCAGGCTGGAGCTGGTGGACGGCGACCACGAAATGGCCCGTGAGCGGGCGGCGGCCATCGCGCGCCGCGACGGCATCCGGCTGGTCGAGGACAGTCTGGACATCGAGACCTGCGAGGGCGCGGCGACCATCGGCCTCGAACTGGTCGGTACCGCGCCGTCGTTCGACACCGTCCTGATCGCTCTCGGCGGCGGGGCGCTGGCCACCGGTGTGGGGCATGTGGTGAAGGCCCTGGCGCCCGGTGTCGAGGTGATCTGTGTCCAGCCGCTGGGCGCACCGGCGATGACACGCTCGTGGCGCGAGCGGCGCGTCGTCATCACCGACTCGGCCGACACCATCGCCGACGGCGTCGCCGGCCGGTGTCCCGTCCCAGCCGTCCTGGACGACCTTCTCCTGGTCGCCGACGACGCCGTCCTGGTCCGGGAAGAGTCGATCATGGCCGGTATGCGGATGCTCCTCCATCACGCCGGGCTCGTCGTGGAACCGTCGGCCGCGCTCGGCATCGCGGCGGTCCTCGAAGACCGCGGCCGCTTCGCCGGCCGGCACGTGGTCACCATCGTGTGCGGCAGCAATGTGGATGTGGACGCCTACCACCGCTGGGTCGGTGCCGCCGCCCTCCACGGGTCCTGACGACCGGTCCAGGCCCTCTGCCCGGTCCGGACGAACGGGGCGCCCGGAAGTCGGACCGCCTGCCCGACGGTTCGTGCGCCGGTTCCGGCCGGGCGACGGAACAGCCTGTGGTCCCCGGCCGGCGATGCGGTCACACAGAGCGGTTCTCCGCGCTGACCATCCACGCGTGCTTCTCCAGGGAGTCGATGATCCCGTGCAGCAGGTCGGCGGTGGACGGGTCCTCGGCGTCCACCTGGTCGTGGACGCGCCGCACCGTGTCGACGACGGCGCGCAGCCGCGCGGTGATCAGGTCGACCACGGCACTCACGTTCTGCTCGTCCGGCGG
This sequence comes from Streptomyces sp. NPDC001507, assembly GCF_042894765.1. Classification (NCBI taxonomy): domain Bacteria; kingdom Bacillati; phylum Actinomycetota; class Actinomycetes; order Kitasatosporales; family Streptomycetaceae; genus Streptomyces; species Streptomyces sp. NPDC001507. The sequence goes on along the minus strand of NZ_JBIAVV010000005.1, from coordinate 106,488 downwards.
AAACTGCGGGAGGGTGGTGGTCGCCGCGACGGTGTCGGAGCGCCCGTCCGGGCAGGAGCCCAGGGCCCGCATCCGCTCGGCGATCGTGTCGGCCGCCTCCCGCGCGTCGTCGACGACCTCGTCCAGCTGCAGGTGCAGGTCGCGGAAGTTGTGCCCGACCACGTTCCAGTGGGCCTGCTTGCCCTGCAGATGCAGCTCGACCAGATCGACCACGATCTCCTGCAGGTTTCCGGCAAGCTCCGCCGAGGCCGTGAACTGCGGCGCGTCTTCCTTGCGGCGGCGGGAGGCGCCGTTCGAGCTGCTGGGGGGCATGCCTTTGCTCCTTCGACGGGAAGATCCGCGCTGTCTGTGGATCCGCTGACGATCGACGAGGACTCGACGGGGATCGCCGGGGTCTCACGACCAGGAGGTCCTACGACCAGTCGGATTCAGCCTGATGAACGGTGCCCGTCGCCGCCATCCGGGGCGTCCATCCGCGTCATGACACGGCCCGGCACCGGCGGAGCCTCGTGCGAGGGCCTCCGCCGGGTGCCGGGCCGTCCGTCGTCAGCCCTCCGCGCGGACGGGCAGCTTCCAGCCGGGGCGCGGGAAGTGGCAGGTGTAGCCGTCCGGGTAGCGCTCCAGGTAGTCCTGGTGCTCGGGCTCGGCCTCCCAGAAGGGGCCGACCGGTTCCACCTCGGTGACGACCTTGCCCGGCCACAGCCCGGAGGCGTCCACGTCCGCGATCGTGTCCTCGGCGATCCGCTTCTGCTCGTCGTCGACGTAGTAGATCGCCGAGCGGTAGCTGAGGCCGATGTCGTTGCCCTGGCGGTTCCTGGTGCTCGGGTCGTGGATCTGGAAGAAGAACTCCAGGAGGGCGCGGTAGTCCGTCTTCTCGGGGTCGAAGAGGATCTCGATGGCCTCCGCGTGCGTGCCGTGGTTGCGGTACGTCGCGTTCGGCACGTCACCCCCGGTGTAGCCGACCCGGGTGGCCGTCACCCCCGGCTGCCTGCGGATCAGGTCCTGCATCCCCCAGAAGCATCCGCCCGCCAGCACGGCCCGCTGCGTCTGCACAGTCATCGTGACCCCTCCAGTTCTCGTCGGCCCGGTCACTCGGGCTCCTCGGCTTGCACACCGGCGGCCTCCGATGTCCACCCCCCTCAACGCGTGCGGGTTCCCGGCGATTCCGTGCCCGCCACCCGGTCCGTCGCCGACGCCGACGCCGACGCGGGGGCGGGGGCCGGGTCCGCGTCCTCGTCGAAGGTCATCTCCGGCGGGGCCTTGCGGAAGCCCCGGGTGAGCCAGGCGAGGTAGCAGACGCCGAGGGCCAGCCAGATCAGGCCGAGGGTGCGGGCCCGGTCGTCGAGGTGGCACAGCAGCCACACGTCGACGACGGCGCCGACCGCCGGGAGCAGGACGTACGACCACACGGCGGGGCGGCGGCCCGCGCGGCGCTCCCGGACGTAGGTGGCGATGACGGAGAGGTTGACGAAGGTGAAGGCGGTGAAGGCGCCGAAGTTGATGAAGGAGGTGGAGGTGGCGACGTTCAGGTGCAGCGCGATCAGGCCGACCGCACCGGCGAGGAGGATGTTGAAGGCGGGGGTGTGGTACTTGGGGTGGATGCTGCCGAAGACCTTCTTCGGCAGCACGGAGTCGCGGCCCATCGCGTAGAGCAGCCGTGACGTGCTGGCCTGGGCCGCGATCCCGGAGGCGAACTGGGCGACGACCAGGCCGGCCAGGAACACGGAGGAGAACAGGTCGCCGCCGACCGCCTTGGCGATCTCGAACGCGGCCGAGCTGGAGTCGGTGAACGCGTATCCGGGGTGGGCCAGCTGCGTGGTGTAGGCGACGACGACGAAGATGCCGCCGCCGATCAGTGCGGTCAGCAGGATGGCGCGGGGGATGGTGCGCTGCGGCTCGACGGTCTCCTCGGTCAGCGTGGTGACCGCGTCGAAGCCGAGGAAGGAGTACGCGGCGATGGCGGCGCCCGCGGAGATGCCCGCGAGGCCGGTAGCGTGGTTCGCGAACGGGGTGGCGCTGACGAGTCCGGCCGCCCCCCGGTGCTGGAAGACGTGGTGCAGGCAGAGCAGGGCGAAGATCGCCACGACCAGGACCTGGAAGACCATCAGCAGGTCGTTGACCCGCTCCGCGGTCTTGATGCCCCGGATGTTGAGCGCGGTGGTGACGACGATGAACGCGATGATCCACACCCAGAACGGCACCGAGGGGTACTCCGCCTGGAGATAGGCCCCGCCGATGAGCCAGATGACCATGGGCAGGAAGAAGTAGTCCAGCAGGGTGGCCCAGCCGACGAGGAAGCCGACCCGGGAGTCTATGGAGCGCCGTACATAGGTGTAGGCGGACCCGGCGACGGGGTGGGTCGCGGCCATCTTCCCGTAGCTGTGCGCGGTGAAGAGCATGGCGACCAGGGCCAGCAGATAGGCGGTCGGCACGGCGCCGTGGGTGCTGTCGGCGACGACGCCGAAGGTGCCGAGCACGATGATCGGGGTCATGTAGGCGAGCCCGAAGAGCACGACGGATCTGAGGGTCAGGCTGCGGGAGAGGGTGGGCGGGGCGGAGGGTGCGGACATGGCGTTCCTTGCGCGAGGAGGGGACGGAGCGGGTCAGTCGCCGGCCGGCCGCCAGCGGCGGGGGTCCAGTCGGCCGTCGTAGAGCGGGAGGTCGATGGGGGCGTCGGCCTCGGTGAACTGGTCCCACATGCGGTTGAGGCCCGCGGTGCCGTAGGTCCGTACGCGGGTGACGTCGTCCAGGTCGAGGACGTCGGTCAGCACGGTGGGCGCGGAGTCGGCGGCCTGGACGCGGACGCGTCCCTCCGGGTCGACGACCAGGCTGCGCCCGGTGCCGACGGGGCCGGCGGTGTTCACGCTGACCACGTACACCTGGTTGACGATGGCGTTGGCCCGGGCGAGGACGAGTTCCTGGGCGCGGTCGGCCGAGGTGGTCATGACCGGGTTGACGATGACCTCGGCGCCCATCCAGGCCAGGTGCCTGGCCACCTCCGGGAACCAGGCGTCGTAGCAGATGGCGAAGCCGACGCGGCCGGTGTCCGGGAGGTCCAGGACGACGAAGCGGTCGCCGGGGGTGTACGGCTCGAAGGGCCGCCACGGGAAGAGCTTGCGGTAGTGGGCGGCGAGCCGTCCCTCGGGGGAGAAGGCGAGGGCGGTGTTGAACAGCTCGCCGGCCGGGCCGCGCTCGGCCACGGTGCCCGGGAACAGCCAGACGCCCAGGTCGCCCGCGAGCTCGGCGAGCCGTCGCACCCGGGGGCCGTCGAGGGGCTCCGCGGCGGCCGCCAGGCGGGCCTCCGACTCGGCGGCCGGGCCTTCGGTGCCGCACAGGTGCAGCTCGGGGTGGACGACGAGGCGGGTCTGCGGGAAGCGCGCCAGTACGTCCCCGACGTCTTCGGCGAAGCCGGACAGCGGGTCGGTGGCCGGGTGGGGAGGGGCCTGGACCAGGGCGACGGGGAGGGGTCGGGACATGGCCAGGAAATTAACTCAATATGAGCCCTTATACAATGGTCTCATTATGAGCAGTTTTACTGGTCGCTACATTGAGGGCATGACCGGCACCCCGAACGGATCCGCACCGGCGCACCCCGAGGCACACTCCGACGGCCCCGTCCTCGCCCTCAACTCGCCCAAGCTGAACGGGATCCGCCGGCTCACCGCGCTGGAGACGGTGCGCGCCCGGATCGCCATGGCGGTCGACCTCGGACTGCTCTCCCCCGGCGAGCGGCTGCCCCCGACCGACGCCATAGCCGAGGCGCTCGGCGTCGGGGAGATCACCGTGCGCCGCGCGCTCGGCTCCCTGTGCGCGGACGGCGTCCTGGAGCGCAGGCGCGGCCGCAACGGCGGCACGCTGGTCGCCGAGCAGCCGGCCCGGGGGGTCGTCGGCGCGGCCGAGGCCTACCACGGCCAGAGCGCCGAGGTGCACCACCTGATCGACGAGCGGACCGTCCTGGAGTGCGGGATCGCCCATCTCGCCGCCCGCGGCGTGACCGGCGCGGCCCTCGACGAGCTCGACACGCTGGTAGCGGCCATGGACCGGGCGGAGAGCTGGGCGGAGTTCCACTCCTGCGACGAGCGGTTCCACCTCGCCGTGGCCCGCGCCACCGGCCTCGACGCGAGCGTCGGGACCTACGGGACCGTGCTGCGCCGGCTCTACGCGTACTACCTCCCCTACCCCCTCGCCGCACTGCGCGACTCCAACGACGAGCACCGGGCCCTGGTGGCGGCGCTCCGCGCGGGTGACGCAGCCGAGGCGGCCGACATCGCCCGCCGCCATGTGGAGACCCTGCACCGGACGATGTTCGTGGGGTTGATGGGCTGAGCACTTCGGTGGAAGTGCCGGGCGGGGGTACCGATATTCGGTTGCCGGGCCGCTCCCCCGCGGGCTCAATGGCAGGCATGGCCGACATCCAGGGCTCTTACGACGAGTTGTTCTCCGCCGTGCCCTCCGCACTCGCCGGATTCGTCGACGACGGTGACGTGGGCGGTGCCGTGGCCGTCTTCGTGGACGGGCAGCCGGTGGTGGACGTGTGGGCCGGGTTCGCCGACGCCGGACGGACCCGGGCGTGGGAGCGGGACACGATCGTCAACGTGTTCTCCGTGACCAAGACGATGACCTCGCTGTGCGCGCTCGTCCTGGTCGACCGGGGGAAGCTGGACCCGGACGCACCGGTCGCCCGCTACTGGCCGGAGTTCGCGGCGGCCGGCAAGCGGCACGTGCTGGTGAGGCATCTGCTGTCGCACACCGCGGGGCTGCCCGACTGGGAGGGGCCGATCGAGGAGCTGTACGACTGGACGACCGCCACGAAGCGGCTCGCCGGGCAGGCCCCGCAGTGGGAGCCGGGGACCACGGCCGGGTACCACTCGCTCACCCAGGGGTTCCTCGTGGGCGAGGTGCTGCGCCGGATCACCGGGCGGAGCGTGGGTGAGTTCTTCGCCGCGGAGGTGGCCGGGCCGCTCGGCGCGGACTTCCACCTCGGCCTCGGATCCGAGCACGACTCCCGGGTGGCGCTGACCGTGCCGCCGCCGGGCAAGGACGAGGACTACACGGCCAGTGCGCCAGGCCGCGACACGCCCCCCGCCGCACCCACCACCGCCACCGCCGTCCGCGTCCGCGACGGCAACAGCCTCGCCTGGCGCCGCGCGCAGATCCCCGCGGCGAGCGGCTACGGCAACGCCCGCTCGGTGGCCCTCGTCCAGTCCCTGCTCGCCTGCGGCGGAACCGTGGGCGGCGTGCGGGTGCTGTCCCCCGAAGGGTGCGAGCGGGCCAGGGAGGTGCAGTTCGAGGGCGAGGACCTGCGCCTCGGCATGCCGGCCCGCTACGGCCTCGGCTACGGCCTCTTCGGCAGCGCCCTCGGCTGGGGCGGCTGGGGCGGCGCGCTGGTCTGGGTCGACCCCGACGAGCGGACGGCGATCGCGTACGTGACGAACCAGATGCGCGAGCCCGCCACCGACAACCGGGGCATCGAGCTGGTCATGGCCGCCCAGGACGGCATCACGGGGCTGCGGGCCTGACCGGCACCGGGGTCAGCCGCCGCTGCCGTAGGGGCGGGTGAGGATCTCCAGGCGGTGGCCGTTGGGGTCGTCGAAGTAGGTGCCGCGGCCGCCGTCGTTGGTGTTGACCTCGCCGGGACGGCTGTGGGACGGGTCGGCCCAGTAGTCGAGGCCGGCCTCCTGGACTCGGGTGAAGATCTCGTCGAAGTCGTCCTCGGAGACCAGGAAGGCGTAGTGCTGCGGCGGGATGTTCCCCGGGGTGTCCATGTAGTCGAGGGTGACGCCGTTGGGCAGTGCGACCGGGGCGAAGGGGCCGTAGTCCGGGCCGACTTCGAGACCCAGGATGTCGGCGAGGAACCTCGCCGAGGCGTGCTTGTCGTGTGCGGCGACGATGGTGTGGTTCAGGTTCACGGTCATCGTGGGACCTCCTCCCGTCCAACGTAACCCCGGTACCAGCTAAGGTAAGGCTCACCTTAGTCGTTGATCGGGAGTGTCAGTCGTGCGTGCGTTGAGGTTGAGGGCCGTCGTGGCCGTGTCCGCCGTGTCCGTGGCCGGCGGCCTGCTGGCCGGCTGCTCGTCGTCCGGCGGTGACGACGGCGCCGGTGCCGCCGCCCACGGCGACGGAACCGTGAACAAGGTCGCCGGCACCTCCGAGGGCCCCTCCGCCGCGCCGAGCGCCCTCGCCGACGGGATGGGCTCCGACACCGACACCGACGGCGTCTTCCCGCGCACGGTCACCCACTTCGAGGGAAAGACCACCGTCAAGGCGCGGCCGAAGCGGATCGCGGTGCTCAGCACCGGGCAGCTGGACGACCTGCTCACCCTCGGCATCGTCCCGACGGCCGGCACCCGCGCCGACAACGCAGGACTGGTCCCCGGCTACCTCGCCGACGCCTTCCCGCAGTACAAGAAGAAGCTCGCCGCGATGACCGACGCGGGCACCCGCCAGGCCCCCAACCTGGAGTCCCTGGCCGCCGCGAGGCCCGACCTGATCCTGGTCAACGACTCGCTCGCCGACCTCTACCCGCAGCTGTCGAAGATCGCGCCCACCGTGGTCACCGCCGGCCAGGGCATCAACTGGAAGCGGGACCTGCTGCTCGTCGGGGACGCGGTCGGCGAGGGGCGGAAGGCGCAGGAGCTCCTCGACGACATCGTCGGCAACGCCGAGGAGAGCGGCTCCGCCCTCGACGGCTCGGCCACCGTCTCCATGGTCCGCTTCACGCCCGACCGGACCCGGATGTTCGGCGTCTCCTCCTTCACCGGCTCGATAGCCGTCGACATGGGCCTGTCCCGCCCCAAGTCCCAGCAGTTCAACGCTATTTCGCAGGACATCAGCGCGGAGAAGGTCGACACCGCCGACGGCGACCGGATCTTCTACTCCGTGCAGGGCGACGCGAGGAAGACGGACGCGGCGACCGTGCTCGCCGGGCCGCTGTGGAAGTCGATGAAGGCGGTCGAGGCCGGGCACGCCGTGCAGGTCGACGACGACCCCTGGTACCTCAACGCCGGCCCCACGGCCGCGCGTCTGGTCGTACGACAGCTCGCCGAGCACCTCCGGTAAGTGCGCCGCGCCCTGCTCTGGCCGACGGCCGCCCTCGCGGTGGCCGTCGTCGCCGTCCTCAGCCTCGCCGTCGGCACCCGTGCCGTACCGCCCGCGACCGTCCTCGACGCCCTGCTGCACGGCGGCTCCTCCCCCGACGCGCTCGTCGTCCGCTCCCTCCGGCTGCCCCGTACCGAGGTGGGTCTCACCGCGGGCGCGGCGCTCGGCCTCGCCGGGGCCACCCTCCAGGCGGTCACCCGCAACCCGCTCGCCGACCCCGGCATCCTCGGCCTGAGCCAGGGGGCGGCGGCCGGGGTCGTACTCGCCGTCGTCCTCGGCGGCGCCGGGTACGGCTTCGGGGCCTACGTCTGGTACGCCTTCACCGGCGCCGTCGCCGCCGCCTGCCTGGTGTACGGCGTCGCGGCGCGCGGGCGGGGCGGGGCGTCCCCCGTGAAACTGGCCCTCGCCGGCACCGCCCTCTCCGCGATGACCGCGGGCGCCACGACCGTCGTCCTCACCTCCAGTTCCGCCACCCTCGACCAGTTCCGGTTCTGGCAGGTGGGGGCGCTGAACGGGCGGGACGCGGGGACGGTCGTACGGATGCTGCCGTTCCTCGCGGTGGGCGCCGTGCTGGTGCTGTCCTGCGCCCGTGGGCTCGACGCGCTCGCGCTCGGCGACGAGACGGCGCGGGCGCTGGGGCACCGGGTCCATCTGGTCCGGGGGTGCGCGGCGCTGGGCGCGACGCTGCTGACCGCTGCCGCGGTGGCGGCGGCCGGGCCGATCGCGTTCGTCGGGCTGGTGGTGCCGCATCTGGCACGGCGGCTGGTCAGGGGCGGGGGTTACGGGCGGGTACTGCCGCTGTCGGCGCTGCTGGGGGCGGGGTTGCTGCCGGCCGCGGATGTCCTGGGCCGGGTGGTGCGGGCTCCCGCGGAGGTGCCGGCCGGGGTGATGACGGCGCTGGTGGGGGTGCCGGTGCTGGTGGCCCTGGTACGGCGGAAGGGAGCCGTGACGTGAGGCGCACCCGAGGCTGGGGCCGGGGGGTGGGGACGCTTACCGGCGCTGGCAGGGTGCAGCCTGCGCCCACCCGTGCCGCCCCAGCGGCACGACTGCCCGCAGCAAGGTTGAAAAGCACGGCTGGGCAGCGCCCCGTCAGGGGCGCGGGGAACTGCGCGATCAGCCCCCACCGGCCGGCAGTCGTCGTACTACGGCCGCACCCCCGCTTCTCCCTCGTCCTCAACAAGCGGTCGATCCTCGTCGCCGTCGCCCTGCTCGCCCTCCTCGGCCTCGCCATGACCGCGTCCGCGTGCCTCGGTCAGACCTACATCTCCCCGGCCGACGTGTGGCACACCCTGCGCGGCACACACACCCCCTACGACCTCGTCGTCAACGAGCTGCGCGTCCCCCGGATCATGCTCGGCGCTCTCGTCGGCGCCTCCCTCGGCCTCGCCGGGGCCCTCGTGCAGACCGTGACCCGGAATCCGCTCGCCAGTCCGGACGTCATCGGCGTCGGGCACGGCGCCGCCGCCGCGACCGTGCTCGCGCTGGCGACGGGCGCCGTCGCCGCGCCCGGTGCGATGCCCGTCGTCGCCGTCGGCGGCGGGCTGACCGCCGCCGCCCTCGTCTACCTGCTCGCCTGGCGCCACGGCATGCAGCCCAGCCGTTTCGTGCTCACCGGCGTCGGTATCGGCGTCGCCCTGTCCGCCGTCGTCCAGCTGTATCTTACCGACAGCGAGCTGGACGCGGCCGAGCAGCTCAAGCTGTGGCTGACCGGCAGTCTGAACGGGCGGGGCTGGGAGCAGGCCGGGCCGCTCGCCGTGGTCGTCGTGCTCGCCCTGCCGGGACTGGTGTGGGCGAGCCGGGCGGCGCGACCGCTCGGGCTCGACCCCGACACCGCCGCCGCGCTCGGCCTCCGCGTCGACCGGGCCCGGCTCGGTCTCACCGCCCTCGGCGTCGTGCTCGCCGCCGCCGCGACCGGTGCCGCGGGGCCCATCGGGTTCGTCGCGCTGACCACGCCGCAGCTGGCCAGACGGCTCACCCGCACCCCCCAGCTGCCGCTGGTCTGCTCGGCGCTGACGGGTGCGGTCGTGCTGGTGGCCGCCGACCTGGTGGCCCGCACCCTGGTCCCTCCGCTGGAGATCCCGGTGGGTGCGCTGACCTCCCTGGTCGGCGGCCCCTGTCTGCTCTGGCTCCTCGGCCGGAGGCAGCGGCGGTGACTCAGATCGTCGCCGTGTCGATCACGAAGCGGTAGCGGACGTCGCTGTTGACGACCCGGTCGTACGCCTCGTTGATCTGGTCGGCGCCGATCAGCTCGATCTCGGCGCCCAGGTCGTGCTCGGCGCAGAAGTCGAGCATCTCCTGGGTCTCCGGGATACCGCCGATGCCGGAGCTGCTGAGGCTGCGGCGGTTGCCGAAGACGGAGGAGAGCAGGATGTGCACCGGCTCCTCGGGGATGCCGACGTTCACCATGGCACCGTCGGTCTTCAGCAGCGACAGGTAGGCGTCGAAGTCCAGCGGGGCCGACACCGTGTTGAGGATGATGTCGAAGGTGCCCTTGAGGTTCTCGAAGGTCTTCGGGTCGCTGGTCGCGTAGTAGTGCGTGGCGCCCAGCTTCAGGCCGTCGTCCTTCTTGCGGAGGGACTGGGACAGGACGGTGACCTCGGCGCCCAGGGCGGCGGCGATCTTCACGCCCATGTGGCCCAGGCCGCCGAGGCCGACGACCGCGACCTTCTTGCCGGGACCGGCGTTCCAGTGCTTGAGCGGGGAGTACGTGGTGATGCCGGCGCACAGGAGGGGGGCCGCCACGTCGAGGGAGAGGCCGTCGGGGATGCGGACGACGTAGTTCTCGTCGACGACGACCTTCTGCGAGTAGCCGCCGTAGGTGGGCTGGCCGTCCTTGCCGACGGCGTTGTACGTCCAGGTCGGGCCGCCGCCGGTGCAGTACTGCTGGAGACCGGCCTTGCAGTTGTCGCACTCGCGGCAGGAGTCGACCATGCAGCCGACGCCCACCCGGTCCCCCACCGCGTACTTGGTGACACCCGGGCCGACCTCGGAGACGACGCCCGCGATCTCGTGTCCGGGCACCATCGGGAAGATCGCCGTACCCCAGCCCTCGCGGGCCTGGTGGATGTCGGAGTGGCAGATACCGGCGAACCGGATGTCGATGAGGACGTCGTGTTCGCCGACCGCGCGCCGCTCGATCGTGGTCCGCTCCAGCGGTGCCTTGGCGGCGGGCGCGGCGTAAGCAGCAACAGTGGTCATGAGGGGGGTTCTCCTAGAGGTGGCTTCGCACCCGGTCGCCTTCATCCGTCCCGGGCACGTTTCCAGGCTCCTCCACGCTACGTCCGTCACCCAGCCCCCGCCTCTGCGTACGTCTGCCGTGCCTACCACTGGCGGGGTCAGGTTCGGGGGCGTACGACCGTGAATACTGGATGTATGGAAGACCAGTCCCTGCCCGCCACCCCAGCCCCCGCCTCCGCCTCCCCGTCCCTGGACCGGCGTGCCGAGCTCAGCGAGTTCCTGCGTACGCGGCGGGCCCGGCTGCGCCCCTCCGACGTGGGGCTGCCGGACTTCGGGCGGCACCGCAGGGTGCCGGGGCTGCGGCGCGAGGAGCTGGCGCAGCTGGCCGGGGTGTCCGTGGCGTACTACACGCGCCTGGAACAGGGCAACGGACGGAACGTGTCGGCGGAGGTGCTGGACTCGATCGCCCGCGCGCTGCGGCTCACCGACGCCGAACACGCGCATCTCACCCACCTCGCCAAGGGCAAGCAGCACAAGAAGAAGGCGTCGGCGCGGCCGCAGCAGGTGCGGGCCTCGCTGGGGCAGCTGCTGCAGTCGATGGAGAACGTGCCGGCGTACATCGTGGGACGGCGCTCGGAGATCCTGGCGTGGAACCGGATGGCGGCGGCGCTCTTCGGCGACTGGGCGGAGCTGCCGGTGGCGGAGCGCAACTGGGCCCGGCTGACGTTCCTGCGGCCCGACTACCGCGAACTGTTCGCCGAGTGGGAGCAGAAGGCGATCGACATCGTCTGCCAGCTGCGGATGGACGCGGGCTGCTACCCGGACGACACCCGGCTCTCCGCGCTGGTGGGCGAGCTCTCCGTCAAGAGCGAGGAGTTCCGCCGGCTGTGGGCGACCCACGACGTCAAGGAGAAGTCGTACGGCGTGAAGCGGATGCACCATCCGCTGGTGGGGGAGCTGTCCCTGAACTACGAGTCGTTCCGCATGTCCGGCGACCAGGACCAGGCCCTGGTCACGTACCACGCGGAACCGGGCTCGCCGTCGGCCGAGGCGCTGCGGCTGCTGGCCAGCTGGGGCACGGACGCCACCCGGGTCGCCCCGGCACCCTGACCGGCGGCCTCCACGGCATGGAGAACGGCCCGCCGGAAGCCGCGCTTCCGACGGGCCGCCCGCTGGGGTGCTACTCAGCGGCCACGGCTCACTTGCCGTAGTACGCGTCGTAGATCGAGACCGACGACGTGTTGCCCTTCTTGTCGGCGATCGTGGCGCGGAGCGAGACCGCCTTGCCCCTGGCCGGGTTCTTCACGGTGATCTTGCCGTGGCTGACCGTCACCTTCCGCCAGTTCCGGCCGTGGTCGTAGGACACGTACACCGTGAGGGACTTGAGGTTGCGGCCGGCGGCCGCGCCCTCGACGGTGACCGGGAAGGTGTTCTTCCTGCCCGCCGCGACGCGGCTGTCCAGGCCGGTCTCGGCACCGAAGTGGACGGTGGAGGCAGGCAGCTGGGCCAGTACGGTGCCGCTGCCCGGCTTCTTCGAGCGGAAGGTCCAGCTCGCGTCGATCCGGGTGGAGGCGGCGGCGACCCTGGCCGAGCGGACGACCGAGGTGGTCAGCTTGTACGCCGCGTCACCTGACGGCACCGTGAACACGCCGTCCCCGAAGAGCGGGTCCTTGTTGGAGCCGACCTTGGCGCCGTTGCGGTACAGGGTGGTCTTCACCGACAGGAAGTCGGAGGACCCGGCGTGCCGCGCACCGTCGGAGAAGAGCGGGACGATGCCGTAGATCTGGTTGCCGTCCCGGTACAGGCCGAACCCGCGGCTCAGCTCCGGCCCGAAGACGGCCGTGTTGAAGGTGTTCCGGTAGGTCTTGCCGGCCTTGTACGTCTTCGGGTCGCCCAGTGTGTAGAAGGCGTCGGCGATCGGAAAGCCCTTGGCGTCGTGGCCGGAGTACTGGGTGGCGTCGAAGGCCCACTGGGCGCCGTCCACGGTGGAGACGTGGAAGGTGCGGGTGCCGGGCAGCCTCTGCTCCACCGCGTCGCCGGAGACGAAGTCCTCGCCGACGACGCCCCACGGGCTGACCGCGCCGGTCTTGCCCGGGGCGGAGGCGCCGACGGTGTTGCGCACCGTGGCCAGTTCGCTCGTCGTGAAGTGCCGGACCTTGCCGCCCTGCAGCTTCCTGACCTGCGCGCTGGTGGCGACGTCGTACTCCTCGTTGCCGCCCTTGGTGAACTGGCCGCTCCAGGTCTGGGTCAGACCGCTCGCGACCTCGCCGCCCAGCGGCGCGACCCGGATGTTGTCGAAGCTGTCGAAGCCGACCCCGAATCCGACGCCCGCCGGGTCGTACATGTAGTCGATCGTCGCCGTGTGCGGCTTGGCCCCGGTGTCCGGCACGGTGATGTCGGCGGCCTTCGCGGTGCGGGCGTCGACGGTGAGCGTGAGGTCCTTGGTGACGTCCAGCTTCGGGTCGACCAGCCAGTCGACACCGCCGTCGAAGGTGGTGAAGTCCTTGGCGATCAGGGCGTCCAGCAGGTACGTGCCCTTCGGCACCCGGAACGTGGCGGTCCCGGTGCCGGAGACCGGCACGGCGTAGTCCCGGCCGTTGCCGAGGCCCGCGTAGCTGACGAGGTCGGTGCTGTAGACACCGGTCGGGTTGCCGTCGCGTCCGATGTGCTTGACGGTGACGTTGTACGACTGCACCTCGCGCTGGACCGCGGCCGCCGTGCGGATGGCCTGGCCGCCGCCGGTCGCCGTGACGTACGCCGAGTAGGCGCCGTCGAGGGTGCCGCCCAGCTTGGTGTCGACGGTGAGGCCGACGGAGGCCGTGCCGCCCGCCGGGACGGTGACCCGGGTCGCGCCGAGCTTGAAGAAGCCGGCCGGGGCCGCCGCGCCCCTGGGGCCGGTGGCGGACGACGTCAGCGTGAGCGTCACGTCGGACGTGCCGGTGTTGCGGTACGTCAGCTGCTTGGTGACCGGGGTGTCGTCGGTGTGCGGCCACTGCTGCACACCGAAGTTCACCGACACCGGATCGGCGAGCACGGTCTGCTTGATGGCCTTGTCGACGGCGATCCGGCCCGAACCCTGCTGGAACGGCGTGTAGTTGCCGCCCTTCGCGGAACCGGTCAGGGCCGCCTTCAGCTCCTGGAAGCCCCAGTCGGGGTGCTCCTGCTTGAGGATGGCGGCGGCGCCCGCGACGTGCGGGGTCGCCATCGAGGTACCGGAGATGGTCAGGTAGCCGGGCGGGTTCTCGCCGACCTCCTGGTCGATGACACTGCCCTTGGCCGCGGCCGCGGTGATGTCGACGCCGGGCGCGGTGACATCGGGCTTGATGGACCCGTCGGCGGCGGGGCCGGTGGAGGAGAAGTCGGCCAGCTTGTCCTTGCCGTCGACGGCGCCGACGGTGAGCGCGTCTGCGGCGCTGCCCGGCGAACCGATCGACTCGGGGCCCTCGTTGCCCGCGGCGATCGCGAACAGGATGCCCTTCTGCTCGGACAGCTTGTTCACCTCGGCTTCCAGCGGGTCGATCTCCGGGGTGTCGAAGCCGCCGAGGCTGAGGTTGACGATGTCGGCGCCCTCGGCCGCCGCCCACTCCATGCCGGCGAGGATGCCGGAGTCGTCACCGGAGCCGGTGTCGTCCAGGACCTTGCCGTTGAGGATCTTCGCGCCGGGCGCGACACCCGTGTACTTGCCGTGCGACTTGGCACCGGTGCCGGCCGCGATGGACGCGACGTGCGTGCCGTGCCCGAAGTGGTCCAAGGCGTCGGCGGCCGCGCTGAAGTTCTTGGACTCGATCACCTGGTCCTTGAGGTCCGGGTGGCTCGTGTCGACTCCGGTGTCCAGGACGGCGATCTTGACGCCCTTGCCGTTGTAACCGGCCTTCCATGCCGTGGGCGCGCCGATCTGCGGCACGGACTTGTCCAGGCTGGCCTTGCGGACGCCGTCGAGCCAGACGTGCGCGATGCCGGCGGCGGCCTTGTCGCCGTTGGTGACCGCGTCCCACAGCTCGGGCGTTTCCTTGGCCGGGGTCTGCACGGCGTCCGCGTTCAGCGCCTTCAGGCTGTGCCGCAGGGTGCCCGCGTCCCGGACGTCGGCCCGGGTGGCGGTGGCGGCACCGCTGTAGCCGACGATGACCTTGAGGCCGTTCCGCTGCGCCCTGCGGGTCGCGGCACTGTTCAACTCGGTGACGTCGAAGAGCCGTTGGTCCAGCTTGCCGGAGGCCACCAGCTGGACGGCGTCACCGGGGACGACGAGGGTGTGCCCGCCGGCCTTGCTGATCCGGAAGGGTATGTGCTGCCGCCCCTTCGCCCGCTCCAGGCCGACGACCCGGCCCTTGGCGTCGAGGGCGACCCGGTCGCCGGTGATCAGGGTGACGTGGTGCTTGGCGGTGAGCGAAGAGGCGGCCGCGGCCGAGGCGGCAGGCGATTCCGGCTTCGCCGACGCCGGGCTGGTCATGCCCGCGGCGAGCGCGACGGCGGCTGCCGTGGCCACGGTGGCCACGGCAGCTCTTTTCACTTGTCTGCGCAAGACTCCCCCAGGAGACGGTGTACCGGGCGAATTCCCCGTTCACCCGGCCGGGGGCAGTCCCGTACGCACATACGTCAACCCCCCGGAATACGGAGTATGCCGGGGGGTGATCAGCGGGCTCAATAGATGAGAGGCCGGTAAGAGGGGTGTGGGACAACTGTTACGCGCCGGGGTGAACACCGTTACACAACCGCGCGGTTGCGTGCGGCGCGGCGGTTCTATGCTCCGGCGTTCTCCTTGACGGTGATCTTGCCCTTGCGGATGGTCGCGAGGCGCGGGGCCTTCTTCGCTATCGCGGAGTCGTGGGTGACCATGATGAAGGTCAGCCCGTGCTCCTTCCACATGCGCTCCAGTACGTCCATGATCTCGTCGCGCATGCCCTCGTCGAGGTTGCCGGTGGGCTCGTCGGCGAGCAGCACCTTGGGCTGCTTGACGAGGGCCCGGGCGATGGCGACGCGCTGCTGCTGGCCGCCGGACATCTCGCCGGGCAGGTGGCCGAGGCGCTCCCCGAGGCCGACCGACGTCAGCGCCTCGGCGGCGCGCTCTCGCCGTTCCTTGGTCTTGACGCCGAGCGGGACGAGGGCGGTCTCGACGTTCTCCTGGGCGGTGAGCGTCGGGATGAGGTTGAACGACTGGAAGACGAAGCCGATGCTTGCGCTGCGGACCGACGTGAGCTTCGTTTCGGAGAGCTTGGCCAAGTCGGTCCCGTCGAGAACGACTTCGCCGGAGGTCGGGCGGTCGAGTCCTCCCAGCATCTGCAGGAGGGTGGACTTGCCGCCGCCGGTGGGGCCCTGGATGACCAGGCGGTCGCCGTCGGCGATGGTGAGGTCGATGCCGTCGAGGGCGCGGACGGTGTCCTTGCCGCGTGAGTAGAGCTTGGTGACGTTTCTGAGTTCGTACATGGTGGCTCCTGGAGGGTTTTCGGGGTGGGGCGGTGCGTTGTCGGCCGCGGGCGGGTGGGGGCTGGTCGCGCAGTTCCCCGCGCCCCTTACGGGGCTACATAGCCGCGGGCAGTCGTGCCGCTGGGGCGGCACGGGTGGGCGCTGGGGGTCCCCCCGGCCGAAGGCTGGGGGGGCACCCTGCAAGGGCCGGTGAGCGTCCCCACCCCCCGCTCCGGCCGACGTCAGCTACTCGACGCGCCGCAGTGCATCCGCCGGCCGCAACCTGGACGCGCGCCAGCCGCCGAACGCGCCCGCGATCAGGCCACCGGCCACCGCGAGGCCCACCGCCAGCCCGATCGTCGTCACGCTGACCGGTGCCGTGAGGGCGACCTCCAGGGTCTTCGCGGCCTGCCGGCCGGGACCGCCGCCGAAGCCGCCGCCCCCACCGCCGCCGAAGCCGCCGCCACCGGTGCCGCCACCACCGCCGCCCAGGGAGGCCTGCAGCGTCGGGCTGATCGCGGTGACCACGTACGCCCCTGCCAGGCCGAGCCCGATCCCGAGCGCACCGCCGACCAGGCCGTTGACCATGGCCTCGCCGATGACCTGCCGGGTGACCCGGCCGGACTTCCAGCCCAGCGCCTTCAGCGTGCCGAACTCACGGACGCGGCGGGACACCGCCGAGGAGGTGAGCAGGCCGGCGACCAGGAACGCGGCCACGAGCACCGCGATGGACAGCCACTTGCCGACGTTGGTGGCGAGCGAGGACGCCGTGGACAGCGAGCCGGAGACGGTGTCCGCGAGGTCGGCGGAGGTGGTGACCGTCGTACCCGAGACGTTGCTCTGGATGGTCTTCTTGACGGAGGAGATCTGCTTGGAGTCGGTCGCCTTGACGTAGATCGTGGTGACCTTGTTCTTCTCGTCGGCGAGCGTCTGCGCCTGCTTCAGCGGCATGTAGAGGTTGGCCGCCGCGTCACCGCTGTCGGCCGTCGCGATGCCGATGATCGTGAACTTGACCTTGTTGATGGTGACGGTCGAACCGACCTTGTACTTCTTCTCCTTGGCGTACGCCGAGTCGGCGACCAGCACCTTGGCGTCCGTCTCGGTGGCCTTGAAGGTACGGCCGCTGGTGATCTTCGACGAGGTCAGCGGGCCGACCTCGGTCTGGGTGACGTCGGTGCCGTAGACCGTGTACGAGTTGACGTCGAAGTTGGCGCCGCCGCCCTTGACCTCGCCCTGCGGCTGGCCGTTGCCCCCGCCGCCGAAGCCGCCGCCGTTGCCGCCGGAGCCCTGGTTCTGCTGGAACTGACCCCGCGTGAACTGACCGCTGATCTTGACCACGTTGAGGTTCAGCCCGCCGACCGCGGTCGCGACGCCCTTCTGGTCGCCGACCTTGGTGACGGTGGTGGAGGCGAGGGTGGTGAAGCCCTGCACCATGACGCGGTCACTGCTCTGCGTGCTCGACGAGTCGTTGTTCTGCGCGTCGAAGTTGAAGCGGGGCCGCTGGGAGGCGCTCGTGGACGCCGACGCCGCCTTGGTGACCGTCATGTCCGTACCCAGGCCGTACAGCGACTGGAGGACCTTGTCCTGCGCCTTCCCCATGCCGTTGGACACGGAGTTGACCACGATGACCAGTGCGATGCCCAGCGCGAGGCCGGAGGCGACGACGAGAGCCGCCTTTCTGCGGCGGCGCAGTTCGCGCCTCAGGTAGGTGAAGAACATGACCGCAAGGTAGGGACGCACCGTGATGGCTCGATAAGGCCCAAATAAGAGATGCATGAGAAGGCTGTACGGAGGCCAGGAATGCCCCCGCACCGGGCTGTCAGCGCAGGGCGTGCCGGAGGAGGGCCAGGCCGGCCAGGAGCATGACCAGGCCGCAGACCCCGTTCCAGCCGAAGGCGGCGTACGCCCGCACACCCAGCCAGGAACCCGCGCTGCCGCCGAGGAACGCGCAGGTCATGTAGGCGGTGTTGAGCCGGGCCCGGGCCTCGGGGCGGAGCGCGAAGATGCGCGCCTGGTTGGCGACCTGGCCGGACTGCGTCGCCACGTCGAGCAGAAGCATCCCGGCCCCCAGACCGGCCAGGCCGGCGGCGCCGCCGAGGTGACCGGTCAGCAGCAGGGCGCCGGCCGCGACGGCGCCCACCGCGCACACCAGGTTGACGGCGTCGGGGCCCTGGCGGTCGGTGCGGCGCCCGGCGACCGGGGTGGCGAACATGCTGCCCGCGCCCACCAGGGCGAGCACGCCGACGGCCGGGGTGCCGAGGCGGTAGGCGGGGCCGGTGAGGTACAGCGCGAGGGCGGTCCACGCGCCGCTGAAGGCGGCGAACACCAGCACCTGGTTGAGGGCGGAGCGGCGCAACTGCGGCTCGGTGCGCAGCAGGTGCAGTGCGGTCGCGAGCAGCGCCGGGTAGGGCCGGCCGGTGCTCGGTGTGGTGGTGGGGAGCGCGGCGGCCAGGGCCAGGGTGAGGACGAGCACCAGGCCGGCGGCGACCAGGTAGGGGGCGCGCCAGCCGAGCCACTCGCCGAGGGTGCCGGAGAAGGTGCGGGCCAGCAGGATGCCGCCGATCAGGCCGGACAGCAGGGTGCCGGTGACCGCGCCGCGGTGCTCCGGCGCGGTCAGCCCGGCGGCCATGGGGATGAGGATCTGCGGGACGACGGTGGTCAGGCCGACCAGCGCGCCGGCGGCGGCGAGGACGGGCAGCGAGGTGGCGGTGCCCGCGAGCACCAGGCCGGCGCAGGTCACCAGCAGCAGGGTGGTGACCAGGCCGCGGTGGCGCAGCCGGTCGCCGAGCGGGACCAGCAGGAAGATGCCGGCCGCGTAGCCGAGTTGGGCGCAGCTGACGACGACGGCCGCGGACTCCGGTGAGACGTGCAGGTCGTCGGCTATGAGCGGGCTGATCGCCTGCGGGAAGTAGATGTTGGCCACCGCGACGCCGCAGGCGACGGAGAGCAGCAGGATCAGGCGCCGGCTCAGCGTCGGCGACGAGGGGGCGGAAGTCCCTGCGGACACGACACACCTCTGGCGAGGAAGGGGACGGGAAGGGAACTGGGAACCCGTATAACAGGTTCCTGGACGGTACCAGTAAAACCGGTTCCGCAGTAGGGTGGTTCCCATGCCCGCCGCACCCGCGCCCACGGTCCCCCGCTTCCGCAGCGGAGCGGGCCGGATCTGCCTGGACTTCATGCGCACGCTCCGGCTGCGCGGTACGGACGGCGCCACCGAGGAACTGGACACCCCCGGGGCCTTGGCCGCCTGGGTCGCCCAGCTGGGGCCCTATCCCGACGGCACGGCGATTCCGGCGCCGGCACCGGACGAGCTCCGGAGGGCGCGGGCGGTACGGGAGGCGGTGCACGCGCTGCTGACCGCGGCCCGTTCCTCCGCCGGCCCGGCCGGCTGCCCGCCCGGGGAGCGGGAGTTGCTCAACCGGGCCGCCGCCGCGGCTCCCCCGGTTCCGGTGCTCGCCGCGGACGGCACGGTGGCCTGGAGCGCCGCGGACCCGGTCGGCGCGCTCCTCGCCGACATCGCGCGCGACGCGCTCTCGCTGGCCACCTCGCCCGCCCTCGACCGGGTGCGGGCCTGCTCCGGACCGCACTGCGCCGCCTGGTTCCTGGACACGTCCCGCCCGGGCAACCGCCGCTGGTGCTCGATGGAGACCTGCGGCAACCAGGCCAAGAAGCAGACCTGGCGCACCAGGCACGCGAGCCCGGCCGGCGGCTGACGCACCGGCCGGGCGGTTACCGCCAACGCCGAAGGCGGCCGTCCCCCCAGGGGTACGGCCGCCTTCGCTGCGCTGCCCGGACGGCTCAGACGGCCGAACCGGCCTTCCAGTCGGCCCAGTTCATGTTCCAGCCGTTGAGGCCGTTGTCGGGGGCCACGGTCTTGTCGCCGGTGTGGGATATGACCACCACGTCGCCGACGATCGAGTGGCTGTACATCCAGTAGGCGGGCGTGCTGGTGTCGTTGGCGCCCTTGGTGTCGGACAGGCCCACGCAGCCGTGGCTGGTGTTCACGGAGCCGAAGACGGACTTGGCGCCCCAGTAGTTGCCGTGCAGGAAGGTGCCGGAGCTGGTGAGGCGGATGGCGTGCGGCACGTCCTTGATGTCGTACTCGCCCTTGCCGTCGCTGTCGGTGAAGCCCACGGTCGCGCCGTTCATGCGCGTCTCCTTGAACTTCTCGGACATCACCATGGTGCCGTTGTACGTCTTGTGCTCGGGCGAACCGGCGGAGATCGGGATGGTCTTGACGGTCTTGCCGTCCTGGGTGACCTTCATCTCCTTGGTCTGGGCGTCGACGTAGGAGACCTGGTTGCGGCCGATGTGGAAGGTGACCGTCTTCTGCTGGACGCCGTAGACACCGGAGGCGCCCTCGACACCGTCGAGCGCCAGCTTCAGCGTGACGGTGGAGTTCTCCTTCCAGTAGTCCTCGGGGCGGCAGTCCATGCGCTGGGTGGAGAACCAGTGGCAGGCGACCTCCTGGCCGCTGCTGGAGGTGACCGTGATGCCCTTCTGGACGGCGGCCTTGTTCGTGATCTGCTTGTCGAAGTTGATCGACACGGGCATGCCGACGCCGACGGTCGAGCCGTCCTCGGGGGTGAAGGTGCCTATGAAGCTGTTGGCCGGGGAGACCGTGGTGAAGGAGGCGTTCTCGTGCGCGACCAGGCCGGCGGAGTCCTTGGCCTCGGCGGCGACCTTGTAAGTGGTGGACCGCTCCAGCTGGGTGGAGGGCTTCCAGCTGGTCTTGTCGGCGGACAGCGCGCCGGCGACCGCGGTGCCGTCGGCGGTGGTCATGGTGACGCTGGTGAGCGTGCCCTTGCTGACGGTGACGGCCGCGGAGTTGTTGATCGACGCGTTGGACGAGCCGTCCTTGGGTGTGATGGTGATGTCGGCCTTCGACGACTTCTTGGCCGCGGCCTCGTCCGCCTGGGCCTGCGAGCTCTGGCCGCCGCCGGACGCCTTGTCATCGCTGCCGGAACACGCCGTGAGCACCAGTACGCCACCGAGCAGTGCGGACGCGGCCACCAGGCCCTTGCGCCGCTTACTGTCCGTCATCACACGCTTCTCCATCGTTGCCGAGTCCGCGAACACACCGAGAGTCCCCGTCAGGAAATCCCAACGCTGGGGCCGCGTCGTCCCGTTCCACTTTCTCCGGATCTGTGGGGCACAACACGCCCACGGGGGCGGCCGGTGCGGAAGTGACCGGTCCGCGCGCCCCCCGAGACGACGAAACCCCGGACGGCGGTTGCCGCCCGGGGTCACCGGTTCCCCGGATCGCTCAGCCGATGCCGCCCTCTTCGTCGTCGCCGTCGTCATCATCCTCGTCGAGATCCCAGTCCGGCGAATCGGGATCGTAGGAAATCCGCTCGCTGGACCAGGAGGCCTGCTGGAGTTCGACCCCGGGCACCTCGCTGACCAGGTCGAACGGATCGACGAGGTAGGCGAGCGCCTCGGCGGTGTCTTCCGTCACAGCGGCCTCGGCCTGGGCCCGCTCCTCGCCGGGCAGGTCGGGATCCCCGGCGATCCGCCGCAGCGCGGCCTTGGTGACCTCGCCGCCGTCCTCCACCTCGAGGACCAGCTCCACCCGAAGCCGCACAAAACGTGATGTCTCTGGAGTGCTCATGGCGGGAGCGTACGACTGAAACCTCCCGTGACTTTCCCGTGACCCGCGATTTTCACTAACATCAGCCCACACGGCCAATTCGCCAGCGTCACAAGGGGATCGATATTCCGTGTCATCCGCTCGCCGCCCGTTGCTGACCGCCACCGCCGCAGGCACCCTCCTGTGCGCGCTGTGGTTCGTCCCGTCCGCCCACGCGTCGCAGGACGCCACGGCGAGAACCGGCACGTCGGAGAGTACGGCGACCCGGGTCACCCAGCAGGCGAGGGCGCTGTCCGAGGCCACGTCCGAGGCGACCGGGGACGCCACCCACCTCGCCGACACCGGCAGCCCGGACACCACGCCGTACGTCGTCGGCGGCACCCTCTTCCTCGCCGTCGGCGCGGGCTTCGTGGTCTACTCGGTCCGCCGGGAGCGCCTGGAGTTCTAAACGACTTGACCACTCTTTGACCGGGGACTCACAGTCCTCTCATGAAGAGATCACCGGGCGTGCGGACCTGCGCCCTCGCCGTCGGCGGCGCGCTGTCCCTCGCCCTCATCACGGGCTGCTCCGGCGGGAGTTCCACGGGTACCTCGGGGACCGCGCGGGAAGCGTCCACCGTCAAGGCGCTGAACACCGCGGAGTTGAAGCAGCGGATCCTCGCGCAGGGCGAGGTGGACGGCTACAAGGTCAACGCGATCGGCAAGGCCGCGCCGAACCGGAGCACCGTCAAGTCCAGCGACGACAAGTGCCGCCCGCTGGCCTACGTCCTCACCGGCCTCTCCCCCGCCGACCCGGCGTCCGAGATCGGCCGCACGGTACGCGAGGACAAGAAGGACCCCACCGACCACGCGACCTCCCTCGACGACATGGCCGACGGCAAGTTCGAGAGCGCCCTCAAGGACTCCCTGAACCTGGACGTCACCTCCCTCGACCTGTCGTCGTACGACGGCGACGGCGCCCAGCAGGCCCTGCGCGCGCTCTCGACCGCCCTCGAGTCCTGCACCAAGGGCTTCACGGGCGGCGCCGCCGGCGACGAACAGAAGGTCACGAAGGTCACGCCGGCCAAGGCATCCGGATCGGGCGACGAGTCGATCGCCTTCACCGCCACCACCGACATGGACGGCGACAAGGGCCCCCTGCACGCCGAGGTCGTCCGCTACGGCAACACGGTCGCCACCTACTTCACGATGAACATCGGCGCCATGATGACCAACAAGCCCTACACAGTGCCTCCACCAGTGATCAAGGCCCAGTCGACCAAGCTGAAGTAGAGCGCGGTTCCCCGCGCCCCTCTGGAGGCGCGGGGAACCGCGCATCTCGGGGGGCGAGGAACCGCGCAATCTCGGTGGCGCGGGGAACCGCGCAGTCTCGGGTCGCGAAGAACCGCACAGTCTCGGGACGCGGAGAACCGCACATCTCGGGACGCGGAGAACCACACAGTCTCGGGACGCGGGGAACCGCGCAGTCTCGGGGCGCGAGGAACCGCACAGTCTCGGGGCGCGAGGAACCGCACAGTCTCGGGGCGCGGGGAACCGCGCAGTCTTGGGGCGCGGGGAACCGCGCAGTCTTGGGGGCGCGGGGAACTGCGCGACCAGCCCCCCACGCACCCGCGGCCGACGAACTACCGCAGCGGCCCGGTCACCTTCTCCGCCGCCGCGACGACGCCCCCGCCCCGCACGAACTCCTCCGCCGCGGCCAGATCCGGCGCGAGGAAACGGTCGGGCCCAGGCCCCCGCACCCCAGCCGAGCGCACCGCGTCGATCACGGCCCGGGACGCCGGCGCCGGCGCCAGGCCCTCCCGCAACTCGACGGCCCGGGCGGCCGCATACAGCTCGACGGCGATGATCCGCGTCAGATTGTCCACGGCCGTCCGCAACTTGCGCGCCGCCGACCACCCCATCGACACGTGGTCCTCCTGCATCGCCGAGGACGGGATCGAGTCGGCCGACGCCGGAACGGCCAGCCGCTTCAGCTCGCTCACCAGCGCCGCCTGCGTGTACTGGGCGATCATCAGCCCCGAGTCGACGCCCGCGTCGTCCGCCAGGAACGGGGGCAGCCCGTGACTGCGGTTCTTGTCCAGCAGCCGGTCCGTCCGCCGCTCGGCGATCGACCCGAGGTCGGCCACCGCGATCGCGAGGAAGTCGAGGACGTAGGCGACCGGCGCCCCGTGGAAGTTGCCGTTCGACTCCACCCGCCCGTCGGGCAGGACCACCGGGTTGTCGACGGCCGACGCCAGCTCCCGCTCGGCGACCAGCCGCGCGTGCGCGAGCGTGTCCCGCCCGGCCCCGGCCACCTGCGGAGCACACCGCACCGAGTACGCGTCCTGGACGCGCGGCGCGTCGTCCTGGTGGTGACCGGTCAGCTCGGAACCCTCCAGCACGGCGAGCATGTTGGCGGCGCTGTCGCCCTGCCCCGGGTGCGGCCGGATGGCGTGCAGCTCGGGCGCGAGCACCTTGTCCGTACCGAGCAGCGCCTCCAGGCTCAACGCGGCCGTGACGTCGGCCGACTTGTAGAGCATGTCCAGGTCGGCGAGGGCCATCACCAGCATGCCGAGCATGCCGTCGGTGCCGTTGAGGAGGGCCAGCCCCTCCTTCTCGCGCAGTTCGACGGGGGCGATCCCGTGCTCGGCGAGCAGCTCACCGGCGGGCCGCACGACCCCGTCGGGGCCCTCGGCGTCGCCCTCGCCCATCAGCGTGAGGGCGCAGTGCGAGAGCGGGGCCAGGTCCCCGGAGCAGCCCAGGGAGCCGTACTCGTGCACGACCGGGGTGATACCGGCGTTCAGCACGTCGGCCATGGTCTGGGCGACCTCGGGACGCACACCGGTGTGTCCGGAGCAGACGGTCTTCAGCCGCAGGAACATCAGGGCCCGGACGACCTCGCGCTCCACCCGCGGCCCCATCCCGGCCGCGTGCGAACGGACGATGTTGCGCTGCAGCTGGGCCCGCAGCTCCGGGCTGATGTGCCGGGTCGCCAGGGCACCGAAGCCGGTGCTGACGCCGTAGACCGGTTCCGGCTTGGCCGCCAGCGCGTCCACGATCTCGCGGGCCGCCGCGAGGGCCGCGACCGCCTCCGCGGACAGTTCGATCCGGGCGCCGCCGCGCGCCACGGCGAGAACGTCGGACGCGGTGACACCGGACGTCCCCACCACCACAGTGTGCATATCCATATTCAGGAGCGTACGCATTGAATGCAGGGGCTGTCACTACTGGGGCACGGGTTCGCCCCTTACTTGTACGTCACAGCCGTACCTCACGGCCGTACCTCACAGCCGTGCGTCACAGGCCCCGGCGTCCGCGGAAGCTCCGCCGCTCCGCCCGCTCCGGCGGCGGCGCGTCGGCCAGCCGCACCACGGGATCGTCGGGCCCCTCCCGCCCGGCCACCACCGGCCGCCCGGCGCGCAGCGCCTTGGCCCGGTACTGGGCCGCGTCGGCCAGCCGGAACAGCCGGCGCCCCGAGCGCACCGGCCCGATCGGGTCCGCGGTCGAGGCGACCCCGCACGCGACCCCCTCTCCCAGCTCCAACTCCCCGGCCCGACGGCAGAGTTCGTCGGCCGCCTTGACCACGTCGTCGGCCGGCGGACCGACCGCGAGCAGACAGAACTCGTCCCCGCCGAGCCGCGCGGCCAGCGCACCCGGCAGCATCGCCCCGCACAGCGACAGCACCGAGCCGAAGCGTTCGAGGAGACGGTCCCCGACGGCGTGCCCGCAGGTGTCGTTGACCTTCTTCAGCCCGTTGAGGTCGCAGACGACGAGACTGACCACGGCCCCCTCCGCACGGTGCCGCTCGACCGCCTCGTCGAGGCGTACGTCGACGGCACGGCGGTTGGCGAGTCCGGTGAGGGCGTCGGTGTACGCGAGCCGGCGGGCCTCCTCGAGACGCTCGGTCTGCGCGATCCCCGCGGCGACGACGGAGGCGAGGACGGTGGCGAAGTCGGCGTCGGCGCGGCCGAAGACGGGGGCGCGGACGGCGCGGGCCACGTACAGCTCGCCCCAGGCCCTGCCGTGCAGCACGATCGGGGCGACCAGGCAGCAGCCGCGGCCCCGGCGGCGCAGGGCGGCGACACGCTGGTGGGAGTAGCCGGGGCGGCCGGCGGCGGGGCCCTCGGCCGTCTCGACCCAGGCGTTGGGGCCGCCGCCGCCCGCCCAGCGTTCGTGGAGGAACTCGGTGATCTCCGGGAACTGGTGCACCGGGTAGGCCTCGGCCTCTGGGAACTCCTCCTCGTCCGGGGCGCGCTCCCCGACGTTCACGAGGACCCGGAGCCGGCCGAGCTCGCGCTCCCAGACGGAGAGCGCGGCGAAGCTGCCGTCCAGCGCACGGCAGGCACCGGCCGCGGCGGCGTGCCAGCACTCACGTGGGGTGTGAGCCGCAGCCATGCCCTGGGCCAGCGCCACGACGGCGGCGAGCCGGTTGTCCTCACCCATCACTCCAGGTTAGGGAGAATCTGGTTCATTCGGGACATTGGTGCGGCGAACAGGTGTTGCGAGGCGGGCGCATCGCCGCGGGCCGCGGGCCGGTGGGGGTCGCTCGCGCAGTTCCCCGCGCCCCTTACGGGGCGCTACCCAGCCGCATCCCGAAACACCTGGCACCCCGCAAGCGCGGTGAGCGTCCCCACCCCCGGCCCGACCCACCGCGCCTCACTCCCCCGGCCACTCCGGACGCCGCTTCTCGTTGAACGCCGCCACCCCCTCCGCGCGGTCCCCCGAGAACGCCACCGTCCGCCAGGCCGCGTCCTCGACCTCGAGCCCCGTCGGCAGATCCAGCCCGTGCCCCAGTCGCAACGCCCGCTTCGCCGCCCGCAGGCCCACCGGCGAGTTGGCCGCCATCCGGGCCGCCAGCTCCAGCGCCGCCTCCCGGTCCCGCCCCGCCTCCACCAGCTCGTCGACGAGACCCAGCGCACGCGCCTCCGGTGCCTCCACCCGCCGCGCCGAGAAGATCAGCTCGGCCGCGCGGGCCGCACCCACCCGGCGCGGCAGCAGCTGGGTGCCGCCGCCGCCCGGGATCACGCCCACCGACACCTCGGGCAGGCCCACCACGGCCGTGCCGTCGGCCACGATCACGTCGCAGGACAGGGCCAGTTCGAAGCCCCCGCCGAGCGCGTAGCCGTGCACGGCGGCGATCGTCGGCATCGGCAGCTCCAGCACGCCGGTGTACGCCCCGCGCGACAGCGGCCGCGACCGGAGCAGCTCCGCGTCGCTCATCGCGTTGCGCTCCTTCAGGTCGGCGCCGACACAGAACGCCCGCTCGTGCGAGGAGGTCAGCACGACGACCCGGGCGTGCCGGTCGGCGCTCAGGGCGGCGCACGCGGCCACGATCGAACGCGCCATCTCCGCCGACACCGCGTTCATGGCCTGGGGCCGGTCCAGCACGAACTCGGCGACCTTGCCGTGCCGTCGTACCAGCACGAACTCCCCGAACCGCTCCTCGCTCACGACACGCCCTCCGGTTAACGCGGGTTAACATCCTGGCCCCGATCATCGCAGCCGAGGTGCGAACGGGAAAGAGCGGCCACCCGGTTCCCGCACCGAACCCCGGCAACCCGTTCGAGTGACATCCCGCCCAAGTCACGCCGCACCGCCCAGGGGAGCGCATAACGTGCGCTCGCCATGGCGCATCGGGGGCGCGAGCGCACGGGGAGGGATCGTGATGAGCGAGACGTCGAGGCAGCCGACGCGAGACACCGACCTCACGGCAGCGGAGCCGGCGTCGGCCACGGACCCCACCCCGGCCGGCCCGCGCCGCTTCGTTGCGCACCCCAGGGGCCGGCACCGCCGTCCCCGCCCCCGCCGGGTCCTGCTCGTCGCCGGCGGTATCGCGCTGGCCGCCGGGGCCCTGAGCCTGGTCCGGGTGAGCGTCGATCCGGGCGCCGGCGGCCCCGGCGCCGCCGAGGCGGAACCACGGCTGGATCCGGGCAGCGGGACGGACCGGTCGGCCCCCGCCGCCGTCACGGTCGCCACCGCCACCGCCATCCCCCGGCCGGACCGCTCGCCGACCTCGTTGCCGGTCGGGGCGAGTCCGGCGCCGACGACGTCCTCCACCGACGTACCCCCGAAGACCGCGCCCGCGAGCCGGCCCACCGCACAGGCCACCCCGGGCCCGACCACCATCCCCGAGGCCCCCAACACCCCGGCCCCCTCGGCCAGCCCGCGGCCGACCTCGGCACCGCCCGGGAACACGCCCGCCCCCACCCCGGCACCGCGGCCCTCCACCCCGGCCGGGTCCGGCCTCTGCGTCCCGATCATCGGCCTGTGCGTCGACGCGGCGGCGGCGGCGCCGAGCGGCTGACGCGGGATCTGCGAGGCCGGATCTGTGAGGCCGGGCGGGGCCGGGCCATGAGGCCGGACCTATGCGGACGGGACCGCCTCGTCCCTGCGGGTGAGCAGCCAGGGCTCGACCACGCCCAGGCCACGGACCGGACGCTGCCACATCGGCTGCAGCGCGAAGCGGTACACCGGGGGCTCCTCGCCCTCCTTCTCGGCGGCCGCCGCCTCCTCCGCGGCGGCCGCCTCCGAGGCCGGCGCCTCGCCGACCCGGATCAGCTCCTCCGCGAACGCGCTGTCCACGAGCACGGCGTCGCGCGGGGCTATCGAGGTGAGGCGGGAGGCGAGGTTCACGGTCGTTCCGAAGACATCGCCCATTCGGGTGGTGACCGTGCCGAAGGCCATGCCGACCCGCAGCTCCGGCATCGTCTCGTCGTTCGCCATGGTCTCCACCAGGCGCAGCGCGATGTCGGCGGCGACACCGGCGTCGTCGGCCGCGTACAGGACCTCGTCGCCGAGGGTCTTGATGAGCCGGCCGCCGCGGGCCGCCACCAGGTCGGCGGCGGTGGTCTCGAAGGCCTCGACCAGCTCGCCGAGTTCCTCCTCCTCCATGCGCCGGGTCAGCCGGGTGAACCCCACGAGGTCGGCGAAGCCGACGGCGAGGCGGCGGTCGACCATCTCCTCGTCGTCGGTGGCCTGCACGACCCGCCCCGCCGAGGCGGCGAGCTGGCGGCGCCAGACGTAGACGAGGAACTCCTCCAGTTCGGGCAGGAGCAGTTCGACGATCGGGTACGTGACCTCGGTGCGGGTCATGCCCGGCTCGGGCGGCTCGGTCAGGCCCTCCAGGAAGGAATCCATCTGCCACTCGGCCAGACGGGCGGTGGTCTGCCCCGTGGACCGCGCCACCTGCACGGCCATGGCCTCGCTGAGCAGCCCCGCCTCGACGAGACCGGCGAGCCGGCGCAGGGCCAGCACGTCGGCCTCCGTCAGCGCCTTGGCCTGGCCGATGTCGGCGAAGCCCATCGCCCGCCAGAACCTCGACGCCAGCTCCATGGAGACGCCGGCGCTGCGGGCCGCCTGGAAGGGGGTGTAGCGGCGCTCGGCCCCGAGGATCAGGCCTTCGAGACGCAGCGCGAGGGGGTCCTCGCCGGAGTCGGCGGCGTCCGCGCCCTCGCCGGAGCCCGTGTCGTCGACGGTCACGCCTGCTGCCCTTCCGATCTACCGCGGTCGCATACCGACCAGGCTCAACTCTACGGCAGCTGTGCGGTAGCTCACTTCGTGAGGTAAGCCGACATCGGGGTGGTGAGGGGTCGATTTCCGGGTGCGGGCCGGTGGGGGTCGCCCGCGCAGTTCCCCGCGCCCCTTACGGGGCGCGGCACGGGTGGGCGCTGGGGGTCCCCCCTGCCGAAGACTGGGGGAGGCACCCTGCAAGCGCCGGTAAGCGACCCATCCCCGGCCCCAGCCCGCCCGCACCCGCCCTCACGCCGGCCGCAGGTGCACGATGTCCCCCGCGCCCACCGGCTCCTGGACGCCCTCCTTCGTGGCGATCACCAGCCTGCCGTCGCCGTCGACCGCCACCGCCTCGCCGACCAGCGCCCGGTCCCCGGGCAGTTCCGCCCGCACCGCCCGCCCCAGCGTCGCGCAACCCGCCGCGTAGGCCTCCTGGAGCCCGCTCACGGCCGGATCGCCGCCCGCCGCGCGCCAGCGGCCGTACCAGTCCTCCAGGGAGCGCAGGACGGCTCTCAGCAGCGTCTCCCGGTCCGTGCTCACCGCCCCGGCCAGCGCCAGCGAACCGGCCTGCGGCACCGGCAGCTCGGCCGCGCGGAGCGTGACGTTGATGCCGACGCCGACCACCACCCCGTCCTCGCCGGCCCGCTCCGCGAGGATGCCCCCGGCCTTGCGTTCCTCGTCACCGACGGTGACGAGGAGGTCGTTCGGCCACTTGAGCGCCGTGTCGACGCCCGCGCCCCGCGCCAGCCCCGTCGCCACCGCCACCCCCGTGAGCAGCGGCAGCCAGCCCCAGCGGGCCACCGGCACCTCGGCCGGCTTCAGCAGCACAGAGAAGAACAGGCCCGAGCGCGGCGGCGCCGTCCACTGCCGGTCCAGCCGGCCCCGCCCCGCCGTCTGCTCCTCGGCGACCAGCACCGCACCCTCGTCGGCGTCCCCCGCGACCGCCCGGGCCACGAGGTCGGAATTGGTGGAGCCGGTACGGCCCACGACCTCGATGTCGCAGTACAGGCCCCCGCGGCCGCCGTCCCGCACCAGGTCCCTGCGCAGCCCGGCCCCGTTCAGCGGTGGACGGTCCAGGTCGGACCAACGATTGTTGTTCGCATCTGCTGCGTCTCGCGGCGTCATGCAAGCCACCCTAGGTGTGTTGTACGCCGCACTGCCGTTTGGTAGGCACCCCACTACGCTACGGATGAGTAACCGTCCCCCCTTTTGAGCAGGCAGGGAGCCGCATCCCGATGTCCGAGCCGGAAGAGATCGACATTCACACGACCGCGGGGAAGCTCGCGGATCTCCAGCGCCGTGTCCACGAAGCGACACACGCCGGTTCGGAGCGCGCCGTCGAGAAGCAGCACGCCAAGGGCAAGCTGACGGCCCGTGAGCGGATCGAGCTGCTCCTCGACGAGGGCTCCTTCATCGAGCTGGACGAGTTCGCCCGGCACCGCTCCACCAACTTCGGCCTGGAGAAGAACCGCCCCTACGGCGACGGCGTCGTCACCGGGTACGGCACGGTCGACGGCCGTCCCGTCGCCGTCTTCTCGCAGGACTTCACCGTCTTCGGCGGCGCCCTCGGCGAGGTCTACGGCCAGAAGATCGTGAAGGTCATGGACTTCGCCCTGAAGACCGGCTGCCCGGTCATCGGCATCAACGACTCCGGCGGCGCCCGCATCCAGGAGGGGGTCGCCTCCCTCGGCGCGTACGGCGAGATCTTCCGCCGCAACACCCACGCGAGCGGCGTGATCCCGCAGATCTCGCTCGTCGTCGGCCCCTGCGCGGGCGGTGCCGTGTACTCCCCGGCCATCACCGACTTCACGGTCATGGTCGACCAGACGTCCCACATGTTCATCACCGGCCCTGACGTCATCAAGACGGTCACCGGCGAGGATGTCGGCTTCGAGGAGCTGGGCGGCGCCCGGACCCACAACTCCGTCTCCGGCGTGGCCCACCACATGGCCGGCGACGAGAAGGACGCCGTCGAGTACGTCAAGCAGCTGCTGTCGTACCTGCCGTCCAACAACCTCTCCGAGGCCCCGGTCTTCCCCGAGGAGGCCGACCTCACGGTCACCGACGAGGACCGCGAGCTGGACACCCTGGTCCCGGACAGCGCGAACCAGCCGTACGACATCCACACGGTGATCGAACACGTTCTCGACGACGGCGAGTTCTTCGAGACGCAGGCCCTGTTCGCCCCGAACATCGTCACCGGCTTCGGCCGCGTCGAGGGCCACCCGGTCGGCATCGTCGCCAACCAGCCGATGCAGTTCGCCGGCTGCCTGGACATCAAGGCGAGCGAGAAGGCCTCCCGCTTCGTCCGCACCTGCGACGCCTTCAACGTCCCGGTCATCACCTTCGTCGACGTCCCCGGTTTCCTGCCCGGCGTCGACCAGGAGCACGACGGCATCATCCGCCGCGGCGCCAAGCTGATCTACGCCTACGCCGAGGCCACCGTCCCCCTCATCACCGTCATCACCCGCAAGGCCTTCGGCGGCGCCTACGACGTCATGGGCTCCAAGCACCTGGGCGCCGACCTCAACCTCGCCTGGCCGACCGCCCAGATCGCCGTCATGGGCGCCCAGGGCGCGGTCAACATCCTGCACCGCCGCACCATCGCGGAGGCGGAGGACTCGGGAGAGGGCGAGGCCACCCGGGCGCGGCTCATCCAGGAGTACGAGGACACCCTCCTCAACCCCTACACGGCGGCCGAACGCGGCTACATCGACGCCGTCATCATGCCCTCGGACACCCGCCGCCACGTCGTACGGGGCCTGCGCCAGCTGCGCACCAAGCGCGAGTCCCTGCCCCCGAAGAAGCACGGCAACATCCCCCTCTAAGGAGCCGCTGTGACGATCAAGGTCATACGGGGCAACCCGACCCCGGAGGAGCTGGCCGCCGCCCTGGCGGTCGTAAGGGCACGCGCGGCCGCCCTGGCGGCCGCCCCGCCCGGCACCCCGCGACCGACGAGCGCCTGGTCCGACCCGGGCCGCATCGCCCAGCAACGCCTCCCCCAGCCAAGCCCGAGCGCATGGACCCGCACCTACTGGCCTGCCTAGGAGCAACTGACTCAGGGGGCGCGGGGAACCGCGCACAGAAGTACAACCCCGGGCTCCGATTTGAGTACCCCTACTCAGGCGCCGCCCCCGGCCAAGCCCCACGCTGGTGACATGCTGTGGTCGGACCCCGAAGACGAGCCGCCGAAGGACCTGCAGGACATGCAGAACACCCTCCGGCGGCTCGGCGTCTTCCTGGCCCTGGTGATGGTCGTCCTGATGATCGTGCTGGGCGTGAGGTGAGCAACCCTCTGTCGGCCCCCACCGATACGCTGCCCCCATGCGCAGACTCGTCCTCGCCTCCCAGTCCCCCGCCCGGCTGAACCTCCTGCGCCAGGCGGGCCTCGCCCCCGAGGTGATCGTCAGCGGCGTCGACGAGGAGGCCGTCACCGCCCCCACCCCGGCCGAGCTGGCCCTCGCCCTCGCGGAGGCGAAGGCGTCGGTGGTCGCCGCCCGCCCCGAGGTGCAGGGCGCGATCGTCATCGGCTGCGACTCCGTCCTCGACCTCGACGGCCGCGCCCTCGGCAAGCCGGGCGACGCCGAGGAGGCCACCGCCCGCTGGAAGTCGATGCGCGGCCGGGCCGGCACCCTGCAGACCGGCCACTGCGTCTGGGACACGGCGAGCAAGCGCTGGGTGTCGGCGATCGCCTCCACGGTCGTACGGTTCGGCGAGCCCACCGACGAGGAGATCGCGGCGTACGTCGCCACCGGCGAACCCCTCTACGTGGCGGGAGCGTTCACCCTGGACGGCCGCAGCGCGCCGTTCGTCGAGGGCATCGACGGCGACCACGGCAACGTGATCGGCATCAGCCTGCCCCTGGTCCGCCGGCTCCTGGCGGAGCTCGGCGTCGGCATCACGGAGTTGTGGGCGCCGGTGGAGTGAACGGCCCCGCGGGCGGCGTGTCGTTCTTCGCCTCCGCCGCCGGCCCCGGCTCCGGTTCCGGCTCGCCCGCGGGTCCGGAACCGCCCTCGCCCCCGCCGTCGGCTCCGGCCCCTGCCCCACCGGCCCCGTCCACCTGGTCGTACGTCATCAGCAGCAGGACGACGAGCGCGAGGACGATCACCATGAACAGGAACGCCCGCCAGCCGATCAGCCCCCACGACACGGCGCCCAGGAGGGCGTGCACGACCGCCACGCTGATCAGCAGCACCCGGCCGAGGCCGGCGGGCGGCCGGTTGCGGACGGCGACCAGCAGCGCCACCAGGCCGCACAGCGCGAAGTAGAGGCCGAAGACCACCGCGCCGGCCTTCGCGGACACCGACATCTTGTCCGGGTCGAGGCCGGCCAGGGACATGTCCTGGCGGTCGACGACCACCCCCATGAACCAGTTGAGTGCCGCGATGCCCAATGCCTCGGCGAAGAGTATGACCGCCACGGCCCACGCCACCGGTCTGCGCACCACCGGTCCCCACCCACTTTCGTTCACGGCCCGGACCTGAGCCGGTGTTACTTGAAGTACGCCCACCCGCCGCCCGGCCACCACCCCTCAAGGAGGCCCTTCGGGCCGAAGCGCCTTCTTCGGCATCGCGAACGCTACTAACGGGTAAACCGCGGGACAAGGGTCCGGTCGGCAGCAAAGAAACGTTGGGCCATTCGTAGGGACTCAACAAAGAAACCGAGTGGGGCGCGGCACGCTCTCACAGAGACCTTGGCCACATGACGGGGCTAGGGTTTTCCGAAGGAGTCCTGCGTACCGAGGTGCGACAAGGGATTTCGCGGGTCGGGTGAGCTTCGCATCACGCTCCGTGTGGGCAAGGTCACCATTGGGGACGGGTCGAAGTGCCGTGTCGGCAGTCCCTAAACTCGGCTTGTTTCAAGGAGGGAGCCTCAATCGTGCGCAAGGTGCTCATCGCCAACCGTGGCGAAATCGCTGTCCGCGTGGCCCGGGCCTGCCGGGACGCCGGGATCGCGAGCGTGGCCGTCTACGCGGAACCGGACCGGGACGCTCTGCACGTCCGCGCCGCGGATGAGGCGTTCGCCCTGGGCGGTGACACCCCCGCCACCAGCTACCTGGACATCTCCAAGGTCCTCAACGCCGCCCGCGAAGCCGGCGCGGACGCCGTCCACCCCGGCTACGGGTTCCTCTCGGAGAACGCCGAGTTCGCGCAGGCGGTCCTGGACGCGGGCCTGACCTGGATCGGCCCGCCGCCGCAGGCCATCCGCGACCTGGGCGACAAGGTGGCCGCCCGGCACATCGCCCAGCGCGCCGGCGCCCCCCTGGTGGCCGGCACCCCGGACCCGGTCTCGGGCGCCGACGAGGTCGTGGCGTTCGCCGAGGAGCACGGCCTGCCGATCGCCATCAAGGCGGCCTTCGGCGGCGGCGGGCGCGGGCTGAAGGTCGCCCGGACCCTCGAAGAGGTCCCGGAGCTGTACGACTCCGCCGTCCGTGAGGCGGTGGCCGCCTTCGGCCGCGGCGAGTGCTTCGTGGAGCGCTACCTGGACCGTCCGCGGCACGTGGAGACCCAGTGCCTGGCCGACACCCACGGCAACGTGGTGGTCGTCTCCACCCGTGACTGCTCGCTGCAGCGCCGCCACCAGAAGCTGGTCGAGGAGGCCCCCGCGCCGTTCCTCTCCGACGCCCAGGTCGCCGAGCTGTACCGCGCCTCCAAGGCCATCCTCAAGGAGGCCGGCTACGTCGGCGCGGGCACCTGCGAGTTCCTGGTCGGCCAGGACGGCACGATCTCCTTCCTGGAGGTCAACACCCGCCTCCAGGTCGAGCACCCGGTGACCGAGGAGGTCGCCGGCATCGACCTGGTCCGCGAGATGTTCCGGATCGCCGACGGCGAGGCGCTCGGCTACGACGACCCGGAGCTGCGCGGTCATTCGTTCGAGTTCCGGATCAACGGCGAGGACCCGGGCCGCAACTTCCTGCCCGCCCCCGGCACGGTCACCCGCTTCGACGCACCCTCCGGCCCCGGTGTCCGCCTGGACGCGGGCGTGGAGGCCGGCTCGGTCATCGGCCCCGCCTGGGACTCCCTGCTGGCCAAGCTGGTCATCACCGGAAGGACCCGCGCGGAGGCCCTGCAGCGGGCCGCCCGTGCCCTGGACGAGTTCCAGGTCGAGGGCATGGCCACGGCGATCCCGTTCCACCGCGTCGTCGTCCGTGACCCGGCGTTCGCCCCCGAGCTGACCGGCTCCGAGGACCCCTTCACGGTCCACACCCGCTGGATCGAGACCGAGTTCGTCAACGAGATCAAGCCCTTCACCGCCCCGGCCGACGCCGAGGCCGAGGAGGAGGCCGGCCGCGAGACGGTCGTCGTCGAGGTCGGCGGCAAGCGCCTGGAGGTCTCCCTCCCGGCGTCCCTGGGCATGACCCTGGCCCGCACCGGCCTCGCCGCGGGCGCCAAGCCGAAGCGCCGCGCCGCCAAGAAGTCCGGCCCGGCCGCCTCCGGCGACACCCTCGCCTCGCCGATGCAGGGCACGATCGTCAAGGTCGCGGTCGAGGAGGGCCAGGAGGTCAAGGAGGGTGAGCTGATCGTCGTTCTCGAGGCGATGAAGATGGAGCAGCCCCTCAACGCCCACAAGGCCGGCACCGTCAAGGGCCTCGCGGCCGAGGTCGGCGCGTCCCTCACCTCCGGCGCCGTGATCTGCGAGATCAAGGACTGACGCCACCCCGCACCACACCGCCCGGCGAACGTCACCCGTTCGCCGGGCACCCGACTTTCTGGACGGCTTCCCGGAACATGGAACGCCCCATGCGTGCGGACGCCCGCCGCAACCACGACCGGCTGCTGGCCGAGGCCCGCGCCGTCTTCGCCGAGCACGGCACGGACGCCTCGCTGGAGGACGTGGCCCGCCGGGCGGGCGTGGGCATCGGCACCCTCTACCGCCACTTCCCGAACCGGCACGCCCTGATGAGCGCGGTCTTCGAGGACTCGGTGCGCGAACTTTTGGCCAGGGCCACCGACTTGCAGACCGCGGCCAACCCCTGCCAGGCCCTGCTGACCTGGCTCCGCGAGGTGGTCGCCCATGCGGCGGCGTACCGGGGCCTGTCGAGGGCCCTGATGTCAGCCACCCCGACCTCGGCCCTGTCCCGCTGCGGCACCCCGATGCGGGAGGCGGGCAACGCCCTGCTGACCCGCGCCCAGAACGCGGGCACGGTAAGGGCGGACGTACGGATCACCGACCTGCTCCAACTCACCCACGCCATCGCCCTGGCAGCGGAGGAGTCACCGGGAGACCCGGATCTTGCAGACAGATTGCTGGAACTGACGTTGCGCGGACTCACTCAGGCGCGCGCGGGTAACTGCGCGACCAGCCACAGCGGACCCGCACCCGCGTAACGACCGGCCCCCGCGGCGCCTGGGCACCCTCACCGCCGCCGCATGTCAGCGACCCGTCCCCGCTCGCCCCCCGTCGGCTGCTCGCCCCCCAGCATCGAAGCCGACCGCAGCCCCGCCCCCGGCCCCTGGCTGCGCCGCGGCCCCGGCAGGGCGACGTCCCGGCGCTGTTGGTGCTGCTGGCGCGCCGGGACCTGATCACCCCCCGGGTTCCCGGACGCCCCGGCCACGGCGATCTGCACCCCCTGGTCGGCAAGGGCCTGCAGCTCGGTGACGGCACGGTCGTCGTGGGGCGGCGGCTCGTCGGTGACCAGCCGGGTGATGACATCGGTCGGCACGGTCTGGAACATCGTGTCCGTGCCGAGCTTGGTGTGGTCGGCGAGGATGACGACCTCCGCGGCGGCCTGCACCAGCGCCCGGTCGACGGACGCCGACAGCATGTTGGACGTGGACAGCCCCCGCTCGGCGGTGAGCCCGCTCCCGGACAGGAAGGCCTTCGACACCCGCAGCCCCTGGAGGGACTGCTCGGCACCGGAGCCCACGAGGGCGTAGTTGGACCCGCGGAGCGTCCCGCCGGTCATCACGACCTCGACCCGGTTGGCATGGGCCAGCGCCTGCGCCACCAGCAGCGAGTTGGTGACGACGGTCAGGCCGGGCACTCTCGCCAGCCGGCGGGCGAGCTCCTGCGTGGTGGTACCCGCCCCGACCACGATGGCCTCGCCCTCTTCGACGAGGCTCGCGGCGAGATCGGCGATGGCCGTCTTCTCGGCGGTCGCGAGATGAGATTTCTGCGGAAAGCCGGACTCCCGCGTGAACCCGCCCGGCAGTACCGCACCGCCGTGCCGGCGGTCGAGGAGTCCTTCTGCCTCCAGTGCGCGCACGTCCCGCCGTACGGTCACTTCGGAGGTCTGGACGACGCGGGCGAGCTCACGGAGCGACACGGCCCCGTTCGCTCGCACCATTTCGAGGATCAATTGGCGACGTTCTGCAGCGAACACGAAACTGACAGTAACCCCAACGACCGTCTGCTTTCAGCAGTTTGCGCCGAATAGCAGAAGTTGTTCGCACAGCAGGGTCAGGAGTGGTATAGGACCTACCCACCCCGCCTATGCCGCACGCATGACCGACAACTCCCCGTGACCAGCGGGGAGTCGGTTCCGGCCGTCAGGCTTCCCCGGTCGCCTTCCGCGTGTGCAACTGCCGCGCCACCTCGGCGATCGACCCCGAAAGAGACGGGTACACGGTGAACGCGTTCGCGATCTGTTCGACCGTCAGATTGTTGTCGACGGCGATCGAGATCGGATGGATGAGCTCCGAGGCCCGCGGCGAGACGACCACACCGCCGACCACGATCCCGGTGCCCGGCCGGCAGAACATCTTCACGAAGCCGTCCCGGATGCCCTGCATCTTCGCGCGCGGGTTGCGCAGCAGCGGCAGCTTCACCACGCGGGCGTCGATCTTGCCCGCGTCCACGTCGGCCTGCGTGTAGCCCACCGTCGCGATCTCGGGATCGGTGAAGACGTTCGACGAGACGGTCTTCAGGCTCAGCGGAGCCACCGCGTCACCGAGGAAGTGGTACATCGCGATCCGCCCCTGCATGGCGGCCACCGACGCCAGCGCGAACACACCCGTCACGTCACCGGCGGCGTACACCCCCGGAGCCGTGGTCCGCGACACCTTGTCGGTCCAGATGTGCCCGGAGTCGCGCAGCTTCACGCCGGCCTCCTCCAGCCCCAGCCCCGCGCTGTTCGGAATGGCACCGACGGCCATCAGGCAGTGCGAACCGCTGATGACCCGGCCGTCCGCGAGCGTGACCTCGACCCGGTCCCCGACCCGCTTCGCCGCGGCCGCCCGCGACCGCGCCATGACGTTCATGCCCCGGCGCCGGAAGACATCCTCCAGGACGGCGGCCGCGTCCGGGTCCTCACCCGGCAGCACCCGGTCCCGCGAGGACACCAGCGTGACCCGCGACCCCAGCGCCTGGTACGCACCGGCGAACTCGGCACCGGTCACACCCGACCCGACCACGATCAGCTCTTCGGGCAGCTCGGTCAGGTCGTACACCTGGGTCCAGTTCAGGATCCGCTCGCCGTCGGGCAGGGCGTCGGGCACCTCGCGCGGATGCCCGCCGGTCGCGATCAGCACCGCGTCCGCGACCAGAGTCTCCTCACTGCCGTCCGCGGCGCTGACGACGACCTTCCGCGACCCGTCCAGGGCCTGCATGCCCTCCAGCCGCCCACGCCCCCGCATGACCCGCGCACCGGCCCGAGTCACCGAAGCGGTGATGTCGTGCGACTGCGCCAGCGCAAGCCGCTTCACACGCCGGTTGACCTTCCCCAGGTCGACTCCGACCACCCGGGCGGCCTGCTCCAGCGGCGGGGTGTCATCGGCGACGATGATCCCCAGTTCCTCGTACGACGAATCGAAGGTCGTCATGACCTCGGCCGTAGCGATAAGGGTCTTCGACGGCACGCAGTCGGTCAGCACCGACGCTCCGCCCAGACCGTCGCAGTCGACGACGGTCACCTCCGCGCCGAGCTGCGCGGCCACCAGCGCCGCTTCATAGCCGCCGGGTCCGCCACCGATGATCACGATCCGAGTCACGTACTCCATTGTCCCGCACGCTTCAAGGTGCTATTGCCCCGGGGCGGCGCCGGGCGCTCACGGGGACGGGAGTGACACCCGTGACGCCTGCCGTACCCTCTCCCCATGTCGTCGCTCTACGCCGCGTACGCCGGCAATCTCGACGCGCGGCTGATGTCCCGCCGCGCCCCGCACTCGCCCCTGCGCGCCACCGGCTGGCTGAACGGCTGGCGGCTGACCTTCGGCGGCGAGCAGATGGGCTGGGAGGGCGCCCTGGCGACCATCGTCGAGGACCCCGTCTCCCAGGTCTTCGTCGGCCTGTACGACATCGCCCCGATGGACGAGGAGTCCATGGACCGCTGGGAGGGCGTCGGCCTGGGCATCTACCGCCGCGCCAAGGTCCGCGTGCACACCCTGGAGGGCGAGGAGACCGCCTGGCTCTACGTCCTCGACGGCTACGAGGGCGGCCTGCCCTCCGCCCGCTACCTGGGCGAGATCGCCGACGCGGCCGAGTCCGCGGGCGCACCACACGATTACGTGATGGAACTGCGCAAGCGGCCCTGCTGACACACCGCGTCCCCACGCTTGTGTGACCGCCTGGACGACCGCGCCCCCATCGACGAGTGACATCCCGGAACCGGCACAGACCCCCCACAGCCAGTTCAAAAGTCGTCCGCGTCACGCCCTCTCGTCGGAAACGACAAGACAACGATCGCAATCCCATGAGCTCCGTCATCTACGCGCGTAGGCCCAGACCGGCTACTCTCATGCGCGTGAACGCATCTCTTCTTCCGGACGACATCCAGGGCGACCCCCACGCCGCCGCCGACGCGGCCGCCGCCCGCCTGCGCGAGCTCACGGGCGCCGACACCCACGACGTCGCCCTCGTGATGGGCTCCGGCTGGGGCCCGGCCGTCGACGCCCTGGGCGCTCCCGACGCCGAGTTCCAGGTCACCGAGCTGCCCGGCTTCCCGCCGCCGGCCGTAGCGGGACACGGCGGCAAGATCCGCTCGTACTCCTCCGGTGACAAGCGCGCGCTGGTCTTCCTGGGCCGCACGCACTACTACGAGGGCCGGGGCGTCGCCGCCGTCGCCCACGGCGTCCGCACCGCCGTGGCCGCCGGCTGCAAGACGATCATCCTGACCAACGGCTGCGGCGGCCTGCGCGAGGGCATGCGTCCCGGACAGCCGGTCCTCATCAGCGACCACATCAACCTGACGGCGACCTCCCCCATCGTCGGCGCCAACTTCGTCGACCTCACCGACCTCTACTCGCCCCGCCTGCGCGCCCTGTGCAAGGAGATCGACCCCAGCCTCGAAGAGGGCGTCTACGCGCAGTTCCCCGGCCCGCACTACGAGACTCCGGCCGAGATCCGCATGGCCCGCGTGATCGGGGCGGACCTGGTGGGCATGTCGACGGTCCTGGAGGCGATCGCTGCGCGCGAGGCGGGCGCCGAGGTCCTCGGCATCTCCCTCGTCACCAACCTCGCCGCGGGCATGACGGGCGAGCCCCTCAACCACGAGGAGGTCCTCCAGGCGGGCCGCGACTCGGCGGCACGCATGGGCGAGCTGCTGGCGCAGGTACTGGGCAGGCTCTGAGGACGCCATCCGGGTTGCCACGTACGGTCCGACCGCGTCCACAGGACCGTCGTGGCTGATCGCGCAGTTCCCCGCGCCCCTTACGGGGCGCTGCAGTCACCCCGGACAGAAACGGAACGGGACGCCGCAGTCACCCCGGACAGAAACGGAACGGGACGCTGCTGTACCCCCGACAGAACGAAACGGGACGCCGCAGTCACCCCCGACAGAACGGAACGTGACGCCGCAGCGGGATGCTGCGGGCGCCCCGACAGAAATGGGACCGGAATGGGACGGGGTGCTGCGGACGCGCACGGCGGGAAGGGGACGGGGCGGGGAGTTTCCGCCCGCAGCGGCCGGCGTTCGGTACCCGCACCCCTCAGGATGGTCCACCGCCGGCCCGAGGACGGAGACTCCGCGCCCCGGCCCCGACTCACCCACCGCCCGTAGGCGCTACGCGCACCCCCACCGAAGCCGCGGATGCGCCGCAGGCACACCACGAGAGGTTGGACGACGACCGTGCACGACGATCTCATCGCCCGGGCCCGAGCCTGGCAGACCGAGGACCCCGACCCGGACACCCGCGACGAGCTCGCCAAGCTCATCGACTCCGGTGACGTCACCGAACTGTCGGCCCGCTTCAGCGGCACCCTCCAGTTCGGCACCGCAGGCCTCCGCGGCGAACTCGGCGCCGGCCCGATGCGCATGAACCGCGCCGTCGTCATCCGCGCCGCCGCCGGCCTCGCCGCGTACCTGAAGAGCCACGGCCATGCCACCGGCACCGTCGTCATCGGCTACGACGCCCGCCACAAGTCCGCCGACTTCGCCCGCGACACCGCCGCGGTCATGACCGGCGCCGGCCTCAAGGCCGTCGTACTCCCCCGCCCCCTCCCCACCCCCGTCCTCGCGTTCGCCATACGGCACCTCGGCGCGGTCGCCGGCGTGGAGGTCACCGCCAGCCACAACCCGCCCCGCGACAACGGCTACAAGGTCTACCTCGGCGACGGCTCCCAGATCGTCCCGCCCGCGGACGCGGAGATCGCCGCCGAGATCGAGGCGATCACCACCCTCCACGACGTCCCCCGCCCCGACACCGGCTGGGAAACCCTCGACGACACGGTCCTGGACGCCTACCTGGCCCGTACCGACGCGGTCCTGGCCGAGGGCTCCCCCCGCACCGCCCGCACGGTCTACACGGCCATGCACGGCGTCGGCAGGGACACCCTCCTCGCCGCCTTCGCCCGCGCCGGCTTCCCCGCCCCCGTCCTCGTCACCGAACAGGCCGACCCGGACCCGGACTTCCCGACCGTCGCCTTCCCCAACCCGGAAGAGCCCGGCGCGATGGACCTCGCCTTCGCGAAGGCCCGCGAGACCGACCCCGACCTGATCATCGCCAACGACC
This sequence comes from Streptomyces sp. NPDC001507, assembly GCF_042894765.1. Taxonomy (NCBI): domain Bacteria; kingdom Bacillati; phylum Actinomycetota; class Actinomycetes; order Kitasatosporales; family Streptomycetaceae; genus Streptomyces; species Streptomyces sp. NPDC001507. Next base: position 64,845 of record NZ_JBIAVV010000005.1, on the reverse strand, counting down.
CCGACGCCGACCGCTGCGCCGCGGCCGTCAAGGACGACGGCGCATGGCGCATGCTCCGCGGCGACGAGGTCGGCTCCCTCCTCGCCGCCCACCTGGTCCGCCGCGGCGCCACCGGCGTCTTCGCCGAGTCGATCGTCTCCTCCTCCCTCCTCGGCCGCATCGCCGAGAAGGCGGGCCTCCCCTACGAGGAGACCCTCACCGGCTTCAAGTGGATCGCCCGCGTCGACGGCCTGCGCTACGGCTACGAGGAGGCCCTCGGCTACTGCGTCGACCCCGACGGCGTCCGCGACAAGGACGGCATCACCGCGGCCCTCCTGATCACCGAGCTGGCCTCGGTCCTCAAGGAGGAGGGCCGTACCCTCCTGGACCTCCTCGACGACCTCGCCGTGGAGCACGGCCTGCACGCCACCGACCAGCTCTCGGTCCGCGTCGAGGACCTCTCCGTCATCGCCGACGCGATGCGACGCCTCCGCGAGCAGCCCCCGACCGACCTCGCGGGCCTCCCCGTCACCAAGGCCGAGGACCTCACCCAGGGCACCGCCACCCTGCCCCCCACCGACGGCCTCCGCTACACCCTCACCGGCGCCCGCGTCGTCGTCCGCCCGAGCGGCACCGAACCGAAGCTGAAGTGCTATCTGGAGGTGGTGGTCCCGGTGGCCGCGCACGCCGACCTCCCGTCGGCCCGCGCCACCGCCACCGCCCTGCTCGCGGCGATCAAGCACGACCTGTCCGCCGCGGCCGGCATCTGACGCCCGCCGGGGTGCCTCTCCGCCAGGGGCACCCCTACGGGTGATTTCGCGACGGCGACCGACCCACCCACCGCGCCCCGCCCCGGCTCCCGGGGAACGGTGATCCGGTACCGCCCGCCGCAGCCGTCGTACTGGAGCCGCCGCCGTGTCCTCGACCGCCCCCGACACCGCCTCCCGCGGGCACATCCCGGGCACCCGACGACCCCGCCTCCCCACCGCGGCCGTGCCCCGCCACGCCCTGCGCCGGGCGGCTCCGGCGCTCGCCGCGTACCTCGCCGTACGCCTCACCGGCCTGGTGTTCCTGACCGTCTGGGCGCACCGGCGCCACCACGGCGTGTGGCCGATGCTGGCCACGCAGTGGGACTCCCGCTGGTACCTCGGCATCGCGGACCACGGGTACACGCACACTCTCGGCACCGCGTACGACCACAACAACCTGGCGTTCTTCCCGCTGTACCCGCTCCTGGTGAAGGCCGTCGCGGTGCTGACCCCGGGCACCCGGGCCAGCACCGGACTGGCCCTCGCGTGGCTGGCGTCCCTGGTCGCCGCCTGGGGGGTCTTCGCGGTGGGCGACCGCCTTGCCGGCCGCCGGGTCGGCGTTCTCCTCACCGTGCTGTGGGCGGCGTACCCGGTGGGCCTGGTCCAGTGGATGGGCTACACCGAATCCCTGTTCACGGCGTTCGCCGCGTGGACGCTGTACGCGGTGCTGACCGAGCGCTGGCTGTACGCGGCGGCCGGCTCGGTCCTCGCCGGCCTGACCCGGCCGACCGGCATCGCCGTGGCCGCCGCGGTCACCGTCACCGCCCTGCTCTCCCTCCGCGCCCGCTTCTCGCCGCGTGCCCTGACGGCTGCCCTGGTGGCCCCGCTCGGCTGGTGCGCGTACGTCGGCTGGGTGGGCGTCAGACTCCACCGCTGGGACGGCTACTTCGCCGTACAGCGGATGTGGCACAACGAGCTGGACGGCGGCGCGGAGACCCTGCGCTGGCTGCGGCACCTGTTCGGGCAGGTCTCGCGCCCGGAGCTGTTCCTGGTCGTGGTGAGCCTGACGATGCTGGCCTCGGTCGTCCTGTTCGGACTGGCCGCGACGGACCGGCAGCCGCTTCCGCTGCTCGTCTTCAGTGCGGTCCTGCTGCTGATCGTGGTGGCCAGCGGCGGCGTCTACTTCCCCCGTGCCCGCTTCCTCCTCCCCGGCTTCCCGCTGCTGCTGCCGGTCGCCGGGTATCTCGCCCGCGCCTCGGCACGCGTGCGCGTCCTCGCCCTGACGGCGGCCGTCGCGGGCTCGGCGTACTGCGGCGCGTACATGCTCCTGGTGTGGCCGAGCGCGCCGTGACCTGACCGCCGAGGCCGCGCTTCATGCCCTGGGCAACCCCCGGACAACCTCGCCCAGGGGGGCGCCGGCCCCTCGGACCCCTTCAGGCCTCCGCCAGGAACGCCGAGACCGCCTCGGTGAACGCCTCGGGCGCCGCGCGGTGGATCAGGTGTCCGACCGGGACCGTGACCAGGCGCCCGCGAGGGATGCGGCGGGCGAGTTCGGCGACGCCGTCCTGGGGGACATGGCTCTGCGGACCGCCGGCGAGCACGAGGGTCTCGGCGGTGATCCGGCCGAGCCGCTCCAGCCACCCGGGGTCGGGCCGGTCGATCTGCCGCCTGACGGCCGGCACCACTTCCCAGTCGAAGCCCAGGGGGCCGTCCGGCCTGGCCGGGGTGACCGGCTCCCGGGGGCGGGGGACCGGCACGTCCTCCAGGACGAGCCGGCTCACCCGCCGCGGACGGTCCGCGGCGAGCAGGTAGGCGACGACCCCGCCCATGGAGTGCCCGATCAGCTCCACCGGTCCGGATCCCAGCGCGTCCAGGAACCGGAACACGTCGTCCCGCATGAGTTCGAGCGAGTACTCCCCCGGCCAGTCGCTGCGGCCATGACCGCGAAGATCGAGGGCGTACACCCTTCGGCTCCGGGCGAGCGCGGGCACCACCGCCGCCCAGTCGGCGGCGTCCTCGCCCAGCGCGTGCAACAGGACGAGCGGCGGGGCAGCCGCGGGACCCCACGTCCGGCAGGCCAGCCGGACCCCGCCGACGCCGATCGCGCGTTGCTCAGCCATGTCCGGAGGATATGCGGACGGCTCCCGCCCCGGCCCGGTGTTCACCAGCGGCCGAACCACCCTCGGTCAGCCGCCCGGCCGCGCGGTTCCGGGCCCGACCGTCGACAGCGGGCGCCGCCGTCAGCCCGCGACCCGCAGCAGGAGCTTGCCGGTGCTGGTGCGGCCGCCCATCAGACGGTGGGCATCCGCCGCCTCCTCCAGGGCGAACTCGGCCGTGACCGGAAGGGTCACCGTGCCGTCCGCGGCCTTCCCGAAGGCCCGGGCGGACAGCTCCCGCAGCACGTCCGGCGCCGTCTGGGCCAGCGTCAGGACGGAGAACCCGGCGACCGACAGGCCCCGCGGATACAGCTCCGGCTGGCCCGCCGTCCAGGCCGGTTCGCCGCTCGCGTTGCCGTAGGAGACCAGGCGGCCGAAGCGGGCCAGGGCCGACAGGCTCGCGCGCAGCGTCCTGCCACCGACGGGGTCGAGGGCCAGGTCGACGCCCCGGCCGCCGGTGGCCTCCCGCACCGGCTCCTCGAAGTCGCCGACGAAGACCTCGTCGTAGCCGTGGTCCCGCGCGTACGACGCCTTCGCCGCGCCCGACACCACGCCGTACACCGCGGCCGCGCCCGCCGCCTTCGCCAGTTGCCCGGCCGCCGTGCCGACCCCGCCGGCGGCGCCCTGCACGAGGACGGTCTCGCCGGGCTGGAGGCGGCCGACGGTGTGGACGAGGGCGTACGCCGTCGGCAGGACGGACGGGAGCGTGGCTCCAGTGCGCAGGTCCGCCCCCGCCGGCAGCGGGAAGACCATGGCCGCCTCCGTCACGACCACGTCCGCGTAGCCGCCGCCCTGCGTCAGCGCGGCCACCTCCTGGCCGACGGCGAGGTCCGTGACACCGGCACCGAGATCCCGGACGCGGCCCGAGACCTCGAGTCCCGGACGGAACGGCAGGCCCGGCACCCGGTAGCCCTCCGAACGGGCCTTGAGGTCGGCGAAGTTCACGCCCGCGTACGCCACGTCGATGCCCACCTCACCGGGGCCCGGTTCGGGGACCGCCGCCTCGACGGTCTTCAGGACCTCCGGACCGCCGTATTCCTGCAACTCGACCGCGCGCACGGCTCACACCCCTCAGCAAGTGTTCAACACGAATCGAACACTCGGGAGTGTATGGTTTTCATCGAACACTCGGCAAGCGGACCACGGCGACGAGGAGGACGGCATGACCGGCACGAGCCCCGGCCACCGGGCCGCCCCCGAGCACACCCACCCCGACGAGGTGCCCGTCCTCACCGCGCTCGCCGCCCTCGCCGACCCGGTACGCCTCACGCTCGTCAGGGAGCTGGCCGCCGGCGCCGACTGGACCCGCAGCTGCGGCAGCTTCGACGTGCCCGTCGGCAAGGCCGCCCTCAGCCACCACTTCGCCGTACTCCGGGCGGCCGGCCTCGTCGAACAGCGGGACGAGGGCCCACGCCGCGTCAACCGCCTCCGCCGCCCGGAGTTCGAGGCCCGCTTCCCGGGCCTCCTCGACCTCGTCCTGCGACCGGAGCCGCACCCGTAGCCGGGAGGGGAACCGATCGGAAAACGTGTCGCGTGCCGTCGGCCCGACCGGGCGTCAAAGGAATCAGGTCGACGACGACTCACCGCTCCGTCAGTTTCGCCGCCCACGGGTGTCCGGGATGTGCGCGCGTCAGCCACGCCCTGAGAGCGTCCCGCCGTGCCCGGCTCAGCAGCGGCAGGACCCCGTCGAAGTCGGCGTGATCCTTGGCCCGCGGCTCCTTCGCCTTGAACAGCAGCACCAACTCCGGTACCAGGTACGGGATGCCGTCCGCCGTCCGTTCGGTGATCGCGTCGTACGGCAGCCGCAGGCTCTCGTCCCGTCGGCAGATCCAGGTGCCGCCCTCGTGCGGCTCGCGGAAGACGTCGAAGAGGAACCGGCCGCTCACCGGATCCCGGGCCCACGTCTGGTGCGTCGCCGCGAGCACCTCCTCTCCCGCCGCTGCCCAGACGCGTCCCGAGCCCACCGCGTCGAACACGTACTCGGGGAAGCGGTCACGAACCTCCGCGAACCCCGCCACGGGTACGGCGATCTCCAGGTCGCCGTGGGGCCGCGACTGCTCCCCGCGGAACAGGTCCAGCGCCCACCCGGCCGCGACGCACCAGGGCACGCCGACCCCGCCCAGCCGGTCCGCGACCTGCTCCGGCCGCCACGGGTCCGCCCAGCGAGCGGTCAGTTCACCGGCGCCGGGAACAGCACCGCCGGGCGGCAGGGAATCAGGCACCACCGCAACGTACCGCCACACATCACAAGATCCTTCACGCCGGATCAGCGCAGGCACGATCACCCGTACGCGCGATGGTGCCTCAGTAAGTTTCGAAGTAATTTCAAAGTCATGAGTGCCGAGAGTGCGGCCGTGAACTTCTCCGAGCTGGTGAACAAGAACAAGCAGACACTTGCCCGGCTCCGGGATTCGCCGAGACTGCTCCTGCACCGCAGGGACGGTGAGGACCTGGTTCTCACCACCGTCGCGCGGGCCGAACAGGACCAGACCGTGGTGTCCGCGGCCACCCGGATGCTGGCCGCGATCGCGCGCCGGGAACCCGGCACCATGGAACTGCTCCTCGACATCCTGCCGGACGCCTTCCCCTGGGTCCGCTTCCTGCCCGAGCCCGATCTCCATGCCTTCGCCGTCGAACTGGTCGACACCATGCGCGCCGCCGACTCGGTCGGCAACAGTGCCTCCGTCGCGCAGTTGCTCATCGCCTGGCAGCACACCGCCGAGATCCACTCCGACCCCGAGCTGCTGGCCGCGCTGACCAGGGATCACGGCGAGGACTACGGCCCGGTCCCGGACCCTCGGGACGTCCCATGACCGCGGGCCGCGGTGACCGCGTCGCGCCACCGGCGCCGGACAGCCACTGGGAAGTCCGCTTCGCCGACGCCGCTTCGGCCAAGGGCTGGGAGAACCTCGCTCAGCAGGCCCGCCAGGACACCTACCGCGCCTGGGTCACCCTGCGCACCGCCCCCCCGGCCAGCCGTCGAGACACCTCGGCACCACCGGCTCAAGGGCGGTCTGGCCCACGGCACCCACCGCGGGCAGACCTGTGAGCAGTGGCAGATCGAGGTGGCCGGCGCCGGCCGCATCTGGTACCTCCTCGACACCGGCCGGGAGACCTGCTGGATCACGTTCGCAGGCACAGGGCACCCGCGCGCCACCGACCGACACTGAAAACCGGCCGGATCCGAGCTTCCGCATTTTCTGGACTTGCCGGTCCATTTCCCTCGGCGCACAGTGGTCCGCACCTGACGACGGACCACGTGACACGGAGGGTTGATCATGACCATGCGGCTGACCGGCAAGACCGCGCTGGTGACCGGTGCGACCAGCAATATCGGGCGGGCGATCGCGGAGGCGTTCGCCGCGGAGGGGGCGCATGTCGTCGTCTCGGGGCGGAGCGCGGAACGAGGGGCGGAGGTGGTCGAGGGGATCAGGGCCCGGGGCGGCCGGGCCGACTTCGTACGGGCCGACCTGGACGGCAGCGCCGCCGCGTCGCGGGCCCTCGCCGAGGAGGCGACGCGGGTGCTGGGCGGTCATGTCGACGTGCTCGTCAACAACGCGGGCGTCTATCCCGGCGACGCGACCCCCGCCACCGACGAGAAGACCTTCGACCAGGTCTACGCGGTCAACGTCAAGGCCCCGTTCTTCCTGACCGCGGCCGTCGCACCCGCCATGGCGGAGGTCGGGGGCGGGGCGATCGTCAACCTGGGGTCCTGGATCGCGCGGCTGGGTGTGCCCGTGGGCGCGCTGTACAGCTCCACCAAGGGGGCGATGGAGACGCTGACCCGGGCGTGGGCGGCGGAGTTCGGGGCGCAGGGGGTGCGGGTGAACGCGATCTCGCCGGGCGTGGTGCTGGCGGCGGACGCCGAGCACGCCGGGGTCGCCGAGGCGATGATGACGGGGACACCGGCGGGCCGGATGGGCACGCCGGAGGAGATCGCGAGCGCGGCGGTGTACCTGGCGGCCGACGAGTCGTCGTTCGTGCACGGGGTCGTGCTCGACGTGGACGGCGGCCGTACCACCGCGGCGGTCATCGCGGCGTAGCCGCCGGGGCGGGGTCCAGGTCGCGTCGCAGGTCCGCGATCCCCTGGTCGAGGGCGGCCCGCAGGTGGGCGGAGCGTCCCGTCGACAGCAGGATGGACGCACCGCCCTGGATCGCGGCGAGCAGGGCGGCGGCCCGCGCGTCGACGTCCACGTCCGCGTCGGTCCCGGGGCCGCTGTTGGCCCGTACGGCGCGGATGCCCGCCGCGAGGCTCTCCTGCCACTGCCGCAACAGCTCGACCACGATCGCCCGCGCGCCCGGCGTCGACCGTCCGACCTGGAGGAACAGCGACCCGAGCGGACAGGTGTCGCCCTGCGTCTCGTAGCGGGCGACCACCACGTCCCGCCACCGCTGCCAGTCCTCCCAGGATTCGAGGCGGCCGAGATACGGCTGCTGGTCCTCCAGCACCTGCTCCGCCTCGAACCGCGCGACGGCGAGCAGCAGCTCGTCCTTGCCGTCCGGGAAGTAGTGGAACAGCTGACTCTTGCTGGTGCCGGACCGGGCCATGACGTCGTCCAGCGTCACCGTGCCGACGCCACGTTCCCGCAGCACCTCGGCGGCCCCCTCGACGATCCGGCGCCGGGTGGCCTTCCCCTTCGCCGTCAGCACCTTGTGCCGCATCGCACCCGCCTCCGCACAGTGGACCGCACAGTCCACTCTAGCTCCACGGGCTCCACGTGCTCAGCCGGCGAGGGCCACGCTGCCGACGGCGCCGCCGACGCTGCTGCTGAGCAGGCCGTTACGGCGCCACAGGTGCAGTCCGACGCCCACCGCGAGCACGGCGAGGCGCGCGTGACGCGCGACCGGCTCAGCGGCAGGTCGCGCAGGCACGGGGCCCCCTCGCCACACGGCACCGACACCCCTTAGGGCGCGGGACCTCCTCGCCACACGGCACCGACACCCCCCTAGAGGCTGCGGCGCCTCCTCGCCCCACGGCACCACCAACCCCCTAGAGGCTGCGGCGCCTCCTCGCCCCACGGCACCACCAACCCCCTAGGGGCGCGGGGAACTGCGCGAACACCCCCACCGGGCCGCACCCGGCCGACCACCCGCGCCCCCCACCACGGCCCTACCCCACCACCAGCAGGATCGCCAGCAGCACCGCCCCCGCCACCGCCGGCGCAGCCACCTCGTACGCCCACCGCACCGTGACCTCACCCTGCGCCGACTCCGCCGGCCCCCTGCTCTCCAGCATCTCCCGCAGGTCGTCCATGACCTTGTCGGTCTCCGCACGCATCGGCCCGTCCGCCTGCTCGGCCGCGGCCTGCCCCCCGAATCCCCCGAAGCCGCCGAACCCCCCGAGCCCGCGTCCGGCGCCCCCGGCCCCCGGCCCGGTCCGCCCGCGCCGCGCGTCCGCCTCCGACTTCGCCTGCTGCCGTGCCGCCTTCTTGCGGCCCCGCAGGGACACCGGGATCGCCCACAGCTGGTACTTCGCGCCGGACTTGACGACCACCTCGTTGGAGAACCCGGACCGCAGCGAGGCGATCTCCCCCCACGGCAGTGTGATCACCCGGAACGGGTTCCGTACCCGCAGCCGGTCCTCGCCCGCGAACACCGCGGGGCGCAGGGTGAATGCGACGACCAGCGGCACGATGAGGATGAGTGCGGCGAGGGCCAGCCAGGGGGTGTGGCCGTGCCCCCGGATCAGCGCGTCGATACCGAGCCAGAGGACGATGACGAGGAGCAGTACGCCACCGATCAGCGCCTGGGGCGAGCGGTAGATGCGGTCCTTGACGAGAGGCGTGGTCATAGCGCCGATTCTGCACCAGACGTTCGCATCGGCGCGGTGGGGGCATCATGGCCGTACGCGAGTGCGGGTCGTACGTGGTCGCTCGCGCGGTTCCCCCGCGCCCCTTCGTCGCCCCTTCGGGGCGCGAGCTCGGCCGCCGCCGAGAAGAACCGTTCCCTCGGGGTGTACAGCCGCTACGCGCGTAGATATGCTCGGCTGGTGACCATGCCCACCACCGCACCCCACGCACTTGCTGACGTCACCGCGTCCGACAGCACGCTGCGCCGCTTCCTCCACGGGCTGCCCGGCGTCGACGCGGTCGGCCTGGAGGCGCGTGCCGCCTCCCTCGGCACCCGTTCCATCAAGACCACCGCGAAGGCGTACGCCATCGACCTCGCCATCTCGATGGTCGACCTGACGACGCTGGAAGGCGCGGACACCCCGGGCAAGGTCCGGGCGCTCGGCGCCAAGGCGGTCCACCCGGACCCGACGGACCGGACGACCCCGGCCACGGCCGCCGTCTGCGTCTACCCCGACATGGTGGCCACCGCGAAGGAGGCCGTCGCCGGTTCGTCCGTCAAGGTCGCCTCCGTCGCCACCGCCTTCCCGGCCGGCCGCGCCGCACTCGACGTCAAGCTCGCCGACGTACGCGACGCCGTGAGCGCCGGCGCCGACGAGATCGACATGGTCATCGACCGGGGCGCGTTCCTCGCGGGGAACTACCTGAAGGTGTACGACGAGATCACCGCCGTGAAGGAGGCCTCGGGCGCGGCCCGCCTGAAGGTCATCTTCGAGACCGGCGAGCTGTCGACGTACGACAACATCCGCCGGGCCTCCTGGCTGGGCATGCTCGCGGGCGCCGACTTCATCAAGACGTCGACCGGCAAGGTCGCGGTGAACGCCACCCCGGCGAACACCCTCCTCATGCTGGAGGCCGTGCGCGACTTCCGGGCGCAGACCGGCGTCCAGGTCGGGGTCAAGCCCGCCGGCGGGATCCGGACCAGCAAGGACGCGATCAAGTTCCTCGTCCTCGTCAACGAGACCGCCGGTGCGGACTGGCTGGACAACCACTGGTTCCGCTTCGGTGCCTCCTCGCTCCTGAACGACCTGCTGATGCAGCGTCAGAAGCTGGCCACCGGCCGCTACTCCGGCCCCGACTACGTGACGGTGGACTGATCACCATGGCCAAGGAAAAGATGACCACCGCATTCGAGTACGCACCGGCGCCCGAGTCCCGCTCCGTCGTCGACATCGCGCCCTCCTACGGCCTCTTCATCGACGGCGAGTTCACGGACGCGGCCGACGGCAAGGTCTTCAAGACGGTCAGCCCGTCGACCGAGGAGGTCCTCTCCGAGGTCGCCCGCGCCGGCGCCGAGGACGTGGACCGGGCCGTCAAGGCCGCCCGCAAGGCGTTCGAGAAGTGGTCCGCGCTGCCGGGCTCCGAGCGCGCCAAGTACCTCTTCCGCATCGCCCGCATCATCCAGGAGCGCAGCCGTGAGCTGGCCGTCCTGGAGACGCTGGACAACGGCAAGCCGATCAAGGAGACGCGCGACGCCGACCTCCCGCTGGTCGCCGCGCACTTCTTCTACTACGCGGGCTGGGCCGACAAGCTCGACCACGCCGGCTACGGCGCGAACCCGCAGCCGCTCGGCGTGGCCGGCCAGGTCATCCCCTGGAACTTCCCGCTCCTGATGCTGGCCTGGAAGATCGCCCCGGCGCTCGCCACCGGCAACACCGTGGTCCTGAAGCCCGCCGAGACGACTCCCCTCTCCGCCCTCTTCTTCGCGGACATCTGCCGCCAGGCGGGCCTGCCCAAGGGTGTCGTCAACATCCTCCCGGGCTACGGCGACGCGGGCGCCGCGCTCGTCGCCCACCCCGACGTCAACAAGGTCGCCTTCACCGGCTCCACCGCCGTCGGCAAGGAGATCGCCCGGACCGTCGCGGGCACCCGCAAGAAGCTCACCCTCGAACTGGGCGGCAAGGGCGCGAACATCGTCTTCGACGACGCACCGATCGACCAGGCCGTCGAAGGCATCGTCACCGGCATCTTCTTCAACCAGGGCCAGGTCTGCTGCGCGGGCTCCCGCCTCCTCGTGCAGGAGTCGATCCACGACGAGCTGCTCGACTCCCTCAAGCGCCGCCTGTCCACGCTCCGCCTCGGCGATCCGCTGGACAAGAACACCGACATCGGCGCGATCAACTCCGCGGAGCAGCTGGCCCGCATCACCGCCCTCGCCGACCAGGGCGCGGCCGAGGGCGCCGAGCGCTGGTCCCCGGCCTGTGAACTGCCCTCCGCCGGCTACTGGTTCGCGCCGACGCTCTTCACGAACGTCACCCAGGCCCACACCATCGCCCGCGACGAGATCTTCGGCCCCGTCCTGTCGGTCCTGACCTTCCGGACGCCGGACGAGGCGGTCGCCAAGGCCAACAACACCCAGTACGGCCTCTCCGCCGGCATCTGGACCGAGAAGGGATCGCGGATCCTGGCGGTCGCGAACAAGCTGCGCGCCGGTGTCGTCTGGTCCAACACGTTCAACAAGTTCGACCCGACCTCGCCGTTCGGCGGGTACAAGGAGTCGGGCTTCGGCCGCGAGGGCGGCCGCCACGGCCTGGAGGCATACCTCGATGTCTGATCGCCTGTCTGTCTTCAAGACCTACAAGCTGTACGTCGGCGGGAAGTTCCCGCGTTCCGAGAGCGGCCGGGTGTACGAGGTGACCGACTCCAAGGGCAACTGGCTGGCCAACGCACCGCAGTCGAGCCGCAAGGACGCCCGGGACGCGGTGGTCGCCGCCCGCAAGGCGTTCGGCGGCTGGGCGGGCGCCACCGCCTACAACCGGGGCCAGGTCCTCTACCGCGTCGCGGAGATGCTGGAGGGCCGCCGCGACCAGTTCGTGCGCGAGGTCGCCGACGCGGAGGGCCTCGGCAAGTCCAAGGCGGCCGCGGTCGTGGACGCGACCGTCGACCGCTGGGTCTGGTACGCGGGCTGGACCGACAAGATCGCCCAGGTGACCGGCGGCGGCAACCCGGTCGCGGGCCCGTTCTTCAACCTCTCCTCCCCCGAACCCACGGGCGTCGTCGCCGTCCTGGCCCCGCAGGAGTCGTCGTTCCTGGGCCTGGTGTCGGTGGTCGCGCCGGTGATCGCGACCGGCAACACCGCGGTCGTCGTCGCCAGCGAGAAGGCGCCGCTCCCGGCCCTGTCCCTCGCCGAGGTGCTCGCGACGTCCGACGTGCCGGGCGGAGTCGTCAACGTCCTCTCCGGCCGTACGGCGGAGATCGCCGCGCCGCTGGCCGCCCATCAGGACGTCAACGCGATCGACCTCGCGGGCGCCGACGAGGTGCTGGCCAAGGAGCTGGAGATCGCGGCGGCCGACAACCTCAAGCGAGTCCTGCGTCCACAGCCTGTGGACGACTGGACGGCGACGCCCGGGACCGACCGCATGACGGCGTTCCTGGAGACGAAGACGGTGTGGCACCCGACGGGGGCACTGGGCGCGTCCGGTTCTTCTTACTGACGCGCACCGCAGCGCCCGAAAGGGGGGTGGGGAACTGCGCGACCAGCAACGGCCGGGCCCGCAGTTCCCCACCACGCTCAGCCCTTCAGGATCCGCCCCGCCACCGGCAACGCCCCGACCGACGGCGCCTGCGCCACCGGGCCCGTCACCATCTTCGACGTCAGCGGCTTGAAGTCGGCCAGCTGCGTGCCCAGCCCGTTGTCCAGCGGGTCGACTCCCGTGCCCGCGAGGGGGTTGGGCTTCAGGCCCGCCACCGGGCCGGTGACGTACGGCAGCATGGCGGTGAGCACCCGTACGCCCGCCTGCGGGTCGATGTGACCGAGCGAGGTGGGGCGGGTGTGGACCACGTCCACCGCGGGCCGGGTGTCCGCGGCCGCCGTCGCGGCGCCCGCGCCGAGCGCCACACCCGCCGTGGCAAGGGCGGTGAGAGCGCGCCGGGCGGTCGGGGTCGGGGGGGACGCGTGTCGGGCCATCAGTGGTGCCACCTTCTGGTGCGCAGGGTAATCATGTCGGCACACAGGGTAGTTGAGGTGTGACTCACGCTCCAAAGCCGACCCGCGGGGTCGGCAGGAGGCCCCCCATACGTCAAACTGGTGTTCCGTGAGCATTCATCCCCCGTCCCCCGCCCGCGTCGTGCTGCTGTGCGGCCCCTCGGGCTCGGGCAAGTCACTGGTCGCAGCCCGTTCCGGGCTTCCCGTCCTGCGCCTCGACGACTTCTACAAGGAGGGCGACGACCCGACTCTGCCGCTGGTGCCGGGGAGTTCGGACATCGACTGGGACCACCCGGAGTCCTGGGACGCGGAGGTCGCGGTCGAGGCGATCGGGCGGCTGTGCGCGACCGGTTCGGCGCCGGTACCGGTGTATGACATAGCACTGAGCGCCCGCACCGGCGCCGAGACGCTGGACATCGGGCGCACCCCGCTCTTCATCGCCGAGGGCATCTTCGCCGCCGAGATCGTGGAGCGCTGCCGTGAACTGGGGTTCCTGGCCGACGCTCTGTGCCTCAGCCGGGGCCCGGTGAAGACGTTCCGGCGCCGGTTCCTGCGCGATCTCAAGGAGGGCCGCAAGTCGGTCCCGTTCCTGCTGCGGCGCGGCTGGCGGCTGATGCGGGCGGAGCGCACGATCGTGTCCCGCCAGGTGGCGCTGGGCGCGTACGCGTGCGACCGGGACGAGGCGCTGGGCCGGATGGCCGCCGCTGCCGTGGGCCGGCAGGGGACGGGGAAGACCACCGCAACCATCAATTGAGGAACCACGACGGCGAGCAACCGCCTCCGCGAGAGCGGCGCCGGTCCAGGCACAAAAGGTGCGGGACTGGACGGACCCCCCGGCCCTCCAGTCCCGCTTCCCCCGTTGCTCCGCCGAACACCCCCGTGTCCCCCGTGGCGGAGCTCCCCCGTGCTTTCCCCCCCCGGGTCCCCCCGGACCCGTTCCCCCGTGGTCCCCCGTCCCCCGGTTCTCCCCCGTCAGGATCCCCCCGGATCCCCTCACCTTCAGGCGACGAGCTCCCCGAAGGCGTCCTCCTCGTCACGGCCGAAGCTGAGGACCTCGTCCTCGCGCAGCCGGCGGAGCGACCGCCAGATGCTGGACTTCACCGTGCCGACACTGATGTCGAGGATCTCCGCGATCTCCGGGTCCGTGCGGCCCTCGTAGTAGCGCAGGACCAGCATGGTGCGCTGGAGTTCGGGGAGCCGGGACAGCGCCTGCCACAGGACCGCGCGCAGCTCGGTGCCGCTCATCGCGTCCGTGTCGCCGGGCGTCTCCGGCAGTTCCTCGGTCGGGTACTCGTTGAGCTTGCGGCGCCGCCAGGCGCTGATGTGCAGGTTGGTCATGGTGCGGCGCAGGTACCCGCCCACGGCCGCCTTGTCGCTGATCCGGTCCCACGCCCGGTACGTCGAGAACAGCGCGCTCTGCAGCAGGTCCTCGGCCTCGTAGCGGTCGCCGGTCAGGTGGTAGGCGGTCGCGTACAGGGAGGCGCGGCGCTCCTGGACGTAGGCGGTGAACTCCGCCTCGGTCAGCGAGCGGCGCTCCCCCGTGTCCTCCCTGTAGGCGGATCCCCCGTGTGCTTCCCCCGTGCAGCTGTCAACCACCGTCATGTAACCGGTGTGCTGACGTCCGGTGCCGCGAGCGCACCCCCGCCCGCTCACGGCACCGGACTTCTCGGAACCCCGGTTCACGTCGTGCAGACGCGTGATCACTGCGCTGGTGCTGTGGCTGATCAGCGTGTTCATCTCGCGCCCCCCGTCGTGGACTTCCGGTAGTTCGGCTTGCTCAGGCCGCTCGCCGTGTTCGCTCGCTTGCCTGTGCCGAAAAGACTGCCGGGCCACCTTCACGGCCGTATCCGCCGACTGTCACAGACCTGTCACAGGGGTCCGGCACAGAACGTCCACAGAGAGTGCACAGGCGGTGACGGTACGGAGCTCTGCGGGGAGCTGCGCGCCGCACAGGTCGTACGACGGGGCCCGCATGGGCCAGAATGAGCCCGTGCCTTCCCTGTTGCTGATCGAGGACGACGACGCCATCCGCACGGCCCTGGAGCTCTCTCTGACGCGCCAGGGGCACCGGGTGGCCACCGCTGCGACCGGTGAGGACGGTCTGAAGCTGTTGCGTGAGCAGCGGCCCGATCTGATCGTCCTCGATGTCATGCTGCCCGGCATCGACGGGTTCGAGGTGTGCCGGCGGATCCGGCGCACGGACCAGTTGCCGATCATCCTGCTGACCGCGCGCAGCGACGACATCGACGTGGTGGTCGGGCTGGAGTCCGGTGCCGACGACTATGTCGTCAAGCCGGTCCAGGGCCGGGTGCTCGACGCCCGGATCCGGGCCGTGCTGCGCCGCGGGGAGCGGGAGTCCAGTGACTCGGCGACCTACGGCAACGTCGTCATCGACCGGTCCGCGATGACCGTGACGAAGAACGGCGAGGATCTCCAGCTGACGCCGACCGAGCTGCGGCTGCTGCTCGAACTGAGCCGGCGGCCGGGGCAGGCGCTGTCCCGGCAGCAGTTGCTGCGGCTGGTCTGGGAGCACGACTACCTCGGTGACTCGCGGCTGGTGGACGCGTGCGTGCAGCGGCTGCGCGCCAAGGTGGAGGACGTGCCCTCGTCCCCGACCCTCATCCGTACCGTGCGTGGTGTCGGCTACCGCCTGGACGCCCCTCAGTGACGGACGTGCAGGGGGGTTTCCGCGGCTGGGCCGCGGATCGCAAGGGAGCCATGTCCCGGCTGCGCTTCACCAGTCTGCGACTGCGGCTCGTCGTCGTCTTCGGGCTCGTCGCGCTGACCGCCGCCGTGTCCGCGTCCGGCATCGCGTACTGGCTCAACCGCGAGGCCGTGCTCACCCGCACCCAGGACGCGGTGCTGCGCGACTTCCAGCAGGAGATGCAGAACCGCGCCGGGGCGCTGCCCGTGCACCCGACGCAGGACGAACTGCAGCGCACGGCCGGGCAGATGGCCAACAGCAGCCAGCGGTTCAGCGTGCTGCTGGTCGGCCGGGACAGCAACGGCAAGACGGTGTATGGCAGTTCGGACGGGCTCAGCGCGTTCGCGCTGGATGACGTGCCGACCTCGCTGCGCAAGGCCGTCGACAGGCAGCAGAAGGTGACCGACAGCAACAAGTCGGCCTACCACCTGTACTGGCAGCGGGTCGTCGACCACGGCACGCCGTATCTCGTCGCCGGCACGCGGCTGATCGGCGGCGGCCCGACCGGCTACATGATGAAGTCCCTGGAGCCGGAAGCGAAGGACCTCAACTCGCTGGCCTGGTCGCTGGGGATCGCCACGGGGCTCGCGCTCATCGGGTCGGCGCTGCTGGCGCAGGCCGCCGCCACGACCGTGCTGAAGCCGGTGCACCGGCTCGGGGTCGCCGCCCGGCGGCTCGGCGAGGGCAAGCTGGACACCCGGCTGCGGGTCTCCGGGACGGACGAACTCGCGGATCTGTCGCGGACGTTCAACGACGCGGCCGAGGCGCTGGAGAAGCGGGTCGACGACATGGCGGCGCGCGACGACGCCTCGCGGCGGTTCGTCGCGGACATGAGCCACGAACTGCGCACCCCGCTCACCGCGATCACCGCCGTGACGGAGATCCTGGAGGAGGAGCTGGAGGCGGAGTCCGGGTCGATGGACCCGATGATCGAGCCCGCCGTCCGGCTGGTCGTCAGCGAGACGCGCCGCCTCAACGACCTCGTCGAGAACCTGATGGAGGTCACCCGCTTCGACGCCGGTACGGCCCGGCTCGTCCTCGACGACGTCGACATCGCCGACCAGATCACCGCCTGCATCGACGCCCGCGCCTGGCTGGACGCGGTGGACCTGGACGCCGAGCGCGGCATCCACGCCCGCCTCGACCCGCGCCGCCTCGACGTCATCCTCGCCAACCTGATCGGCAACGCGCTCAAGCACGGCGGTTCGCCGGTACGGGTGTCGGTGCGGATAGACGGAGACGAACTGGTCGTCGCCGTACGGGACCACGGTCCGGGTATCCCGGAGGACGTGCTGCCGCACGTCTTCGACCGGTTCTACAAGGCCAGCGCCTCCCGGCCGCGCTCCGAGGGCAGCGGCCTGGGCCTGTCCATCGCGACGGAGAACGCCCGCATCCACGGCGGCTCGATCACCGCCGCGAACTCCCCCGAGGGCGGCGCGGTGTTCACCCTCCGACTGCCCCGGGACGCCTCACGGCTGACGGAGGAGAACAAGGACGCCGGGAAGGCCGGGGACACCGGGGAGAAGAGCGCCTGATGCACGTACGAAGACTCCTGGCCGTCGCCGGGCTGGCGCTGGCGCTCTCCGGGTGCGGGATCCGGGCCACCGAGGTGCCGACCGACTTCGGCGGGGCGCCCTCGCGGGTGCCGTGCTCGATGACGCAGCCGGACGTGTCCGCGCAGGACGAGCGCGGGGTTCCGGTGCAGGTGTTCCTGCTGTGCGGTTCGTCGCTGGTGACCGTCGACCGCCAGGTGCGGGTGCCGGACGGGTCGGCGGACGCCAAGCGGCGGGTCATCGTCGCCCAGGGGCTGCTCGACCAGCTCGCCGAGACGCCGTCGGCCGCCGAGAAGGAGGCGGGCTACACGACGTACGTGCGGGGCGGGATGAGCGTGTGGGGGCCGCGGGCCGGGGATCCCGACGACACGCTGCGGCTGAGCACGTCGCCGCCGCAGCTGACGTCGTACGCGCTCGCCCAGATCGTGTGCACGCTGTCCGACTCGGCGGCCGCGGAGGGGGACGGGTCGGTGATCCTGGGCGGGCCGGGTCGGGAGCCGTTGCGGCGGTACGCGTGCACGGACGCGGTGCGGAACGCACCGAGCGGAAACCGCCCGCCGTCCACCGAGGTCGCCTCCGGGTGAGGGGCAGCGCCCCGTAAGCGACGTGACGGGCAGCGCCCCTGCAGGGCGCCGTGTGGCTGAGGCCTCACCGCTGTATCCGGAACCGATCGTGTGCGCGGGCGCGTCTACGGGGGCGTGCAGCGTCAAGGCTCCATCGGCGGCAGCGCCGCGATCCGCGTCCGTGTGGCAGGGGGTGTCCTCCTTGCCGCACACCTCGCGTTCGTCGCCTGGCTGATGCTGCGGCCGCTGGACGTGCCCTGGGTGATGCCCGCCAACCTGCACCCCCTCGCCGGTATCCGCGCCGACCTGGCGCTCGGTGGGTGCGAGGCGGCGCACCGGATCGGTGAGGGGCTCGCGCTGCTCGCGCCGCTGGGTGTGCTGCTGCCGATGACGCACGGCAAGCTCCGGGTCTCGACGTTCGCCTCGCTGTCCAGTTCGGCCGCCGCGGGCGCGCTGATCTCGACGGGCATAGCCCTGCTGCAGACCGGGGTGCCCGGCCGGGTGGTGGACGTCGACTCGATCCTGCTCAACACGGCGGGCGTGGTGATCGCGCATCTGGCGGTGGTGCCCGCGGCACGCGCCCGGCTCCGCCGTCGGGGTGAGCGGCGGCGGCCCGCCGCCCTCCCCCAGGAGGAAGGGGCTCAGGGTCGTACCCCGACGATTCCCAGGGTCGGGATCGCCCCGTAGAGCGACGCTTCGACCCGGTTCGTCTCCGTAGTGTTGAGGGCAGACGAGAGGCCGCAAGGGCCGTCTCGCACCGGACGCTCACGAAGGAGCCGCAGATGTCCAGCCTCGCCCGCCCCACCCATGGCCGCATGATCGGCGGAGTGTGCGCCGCGCTGGCCCGGCGCTTCGGCACCTCCGCGACCACGATGCGGGTGATCTTCCTGCTGTCCTGCCTGCTGCCGGGACCGCAGTTCCTGCTCTACATAGCGCTGTGGATCCTCCTCCCCTCGGAGGAGAAGGCCTCCGCCGCCTGGTGATCAAGCGGTACGGCAACGCCGTTGGGGCGCCCCGGAAACGTCCGGAGCGCCCCAACGGCGTTGCCGATCGGCCGGGGAGAGGTCAGCCGAGCGGAATCCCGTTCACCGGCAGGCCGTGCGTGGGCAGGCCCTTGACCGGCAGGCCGCCGAGGAGGCCCGCGACGGGCTTGGTCGGGCCGCCGGCGACGACCTGCTCGACGGCCGGCTGGACGGCGGTCAGTCCGGCAGCGAGGGCGCTCTGCCCCTGCGCCACGGCCTCGCCGGCACCCGGCAGCGCCTTGGAGACGTTCTCGGCCGGCAGCGTCTTGGTGACGGTGTCCAGGGCCTGGGAGTCCGGGACGGCCGGGGCCGCGTTGGCCGCGCCAGCGCCGACAGCGGCGAAGGCGGCACCGAGGGCGGCGACACCGAGGGTCTTGGCAGCAGACTGCTTCATCGTCAATGCGTCCTTGGAATACGGAGACGGGGATCAATAACACGCTGAGCGGTCCACGACCGTAAACATGCCGGGTGGTCCGCCGCAAACACCGAAATGCGGACGGCCGGTGAAGGCCTGTCCGCATTCCGTGCCCCGCCGAGACGGCCGATCAGCCCTCCGGATCGGCAGAACCGCTGGTGGAAGCGGTCTGCCGGAACAGCCATTCGGATTTCAGCTCCGCATACCCGGGCTTCACAACGTCATTGATCATGGCAAGTCGTTCATCGAAAGGAATGAACGCTGATTTCATCGCATTGACGGAGAACCACTGCATGTCGTCGAGCGTGTAACCGAACGCCTCGACGAGATGCTCGAATTCCCGGCTCATACTGGTCCCGGACATCAGCCGGTTGTCGGTGTTCACGGTGGCCCGGAAGTGCAGCCGGCGCAGCAGCCCGATCGGGTGCCCGGTGTAGGAGTCGGCGGCGCCGGTCTGGAGGTTGGAGCTGGGGCACAGCTCCAACGGGATCCGCTTGTCGCGGACGTACGACGCGAGCCGGCCGAGCTTGACCGTGCCGTCCTCGTGGAGCTGGATGTCGTCGATGATCCGCACCCCGTGCCCGAGCCGGTCGGCGCCGCACCACTGCAACGCCTGCCAGATGGACGGCAGCCCGAAGGCTTCCCCGGCATGGATGGTGAAGTGGTTGTTCTCCCGCTTGAGGTACTCGAAGGCGTCCAGGTGCCGGGTGGGCGGGTAGCCCGCCTCGGCGCCGGCGATGTCGAAGCCGACGACGCCCAGGTCCCGGTAGCGGTTGGCGAGCTCGGCGATCTCCAGGGAGCGGGCCGCGTGCCGCATGGCGGTGAGCAGGGCGCCGACCCGGATCCGCCGGCCGTTCTCCCGTGCCAGGGCCTCGCCCTGCCGGAAGCCCTCGTTGACGGCCTCGACGACGTCCTCGAGGGTCAGCCCCTGCTCCAGGTGCTGCTCGGGGGCGTACCGCACCTCGGCGTAGACGACGCCGTCCTCGGCGAGGTCCTCGGCGCACTCGCGGGCGACCCGGATCAGGGCGTCCCGGGTCTGCATGACGCCGACGGTGTGCGAGAAGGTCTCCAGGTACCGTTCCAGCGAACCGGAGTCGGCGGCCTCGCGGAACCAGATGCCGAGCTTGTCCGGGTCGGTCTCGGGGAGGCCGGGATACCCGGTCTCGCGGGCGAGGTCGGCGACGGTGCCCGGACGCAGGCCGCCGTCGAGGTGGTCGTGCAGCAGAACCTTCGGCGCCCGGCGGATCTGGTCCGGCGTCGGGGTGTTCGCGGTGCTCTGGCTCGTCATTTCCGCACTGTAACTCCTACGCGCGTAGATCGCTCGGTACTCGGAGATTTCCGTTTCCGTCGATACGCAATGGTGACCGCACGGACGGGTCGCGTACACCGCCTCTTCTGACACTGTTCTGTCATGGCACAGCAAGCGACGCCGGCCCGAACGGCCAGCCTGAGCAGGGCAGTCGGCCAGGAGCCGACGACGGTGAGCGGCGCGGTCCTGCTCCTCCCCGGCGGGGAGGAGGTGTCCGCGCGACGGCCGTCCCTCGTATGGGCGACGGCCTTCGTCCGCGCCCTCGGCCGCCGGCTCGCCCGGGACGGCCGGGACGAGGGGCTGGCCGCGCACGTCGTCCACTACCGCTACCGCGGGTGGAACGGCAGTGAGGCGAACCTCGCCGGGGACGCCGGCTGGGCGGCCGACGAGGTCGTACGGCGGTACGGCGACGTCCCGGTGTGCCTGCTCGGCGTGGGGATGGGCGGCCGGGCCGCGCTGCACGCGGGCGGGCACGAGGCCGTCAACTCCGTGGTCTCCATCGCCCCCTGGCTGCCCGAGAACGATGTGGCGGCGCCCGAGGAACCGGTTCGGCAGCTGGTGGGGCGGCGGGTGCTGATCGTGCACGGCACGAACGACGAACGGACCGATCCGGAGCTGTCGTTCCGGCTGGCGGCGCGGGCGAAGAAGGCGAACCGGGAGGTGTGCCGGTTCGAGGTGCACTCGGACGGCCACGGGTTGCATCAGCACCGGGACGAAGTCCTCGCGCTCGCTTCGGACTTCGTGATGGGGGCGTTGTACGGGCGGGCGGTGTCGCGGCCGGTGGAGGATGCGCTTGCCGCGCCGCCGCCGATCGGATTGCGGATGCCGTTGGCTGCGGGGTTCGGTAAGTCGTTGAGACGGTAGGGGGTGGGGGGGCGGTGGTGTTCGGGTGCGGGTGCGTTGTGGTTGAGTGCGCAGTTCCCCGCGCCCCTGGAGGGGCGCGCTGTCGCTAGGTAGGGAGCAAGTTGCCCCTTCTCGACAGCAGGAACTTCTTGAAGGCGGCCACCGGGGGTGTGTCCGGGTGGCCCTCCAGCCATGCCAGGCCGATCTCTCGCACCGCTCTCGGGGCGGTGACCGTCAGTTCCACGACTCCCGGGCGGGGGAAGGCGGGTGGGGGGAGCAGCGCGACCCCCAGCCCGGCAGCGACCAGGCCCCTCAGCGTCTCCGCCTCCTCCCCCTCGAAGGCGACCCTGGGCTTGAAGCCCGCCTCCCTGCACACGTCGTCGGTGATGCGGCGCAGGCCGTAGCCCGGTTCCAGGGTCACGAAGGTCTCGTCGGCGGCCTCGGCGAGGCGGATGCGTTTGCGGGTGGCCAGCGGGTGGTCGGCGGGCACCACCAGGCGCAGCTTCTGTTCGTCGAGGCGGCGGGCGGCCAGGTCCGGGGCGTCCGGTACCGGGGAGGTGAGACAGAGGTCCAGCTCGCCCGCCCGCAGCTTCTCGATCATCGCCTCGCCGTAGTTCTGGACGAGGCTGAAGCGGATCCGGGGATGGTCGACGCGGAAGGCCTGGAGGAGGCCGGGCACGGTCTCCGCGCCCATGGTGTGCAGGAATCCGAAGGCGACCTTGCCCGTGGTCGGGTCGGCGTCGGCGCGCACCTCGTCGGCGGCGCGCCGGACCTCGCCGAGGGCACGCTCGACCGAGGTGAGGAAGGTGCGCCCGGCCGGGGTGAGGGAGACGGTGCGGCCGTGCCGGGTGAAGAGGTCCACGCCCAGGTCCTGTTCCAGCCGGGCCATCGCCCTGGAGAGGGTGGACTGGGGGACGTTCAGCTCCTGGGCGGCCCTGGTGACATGCTCCGTGCGGGCCACGCCGGCGAAGTACGCGAGGCGTGGGGCCAGCAACATCGTCATGTCTTCTGTGTCACTGTCCGGTGACAGGCGCCTCGCTGGCCTCTGCTGATGCTCCATGGGAACGATTATGACGATTCCATGCATTGGACGGATCAAGGAGGGCTCCGTACGTTCGAAGCATGTCTCCCGCCAGTACCGGGGCGTCCACCACCGTGGACGCCGTCCCGTCCGTCCCCGCCCCCGTCGCCGACTCCCGTCTGACCCCGGGCGGTCCCGGCTACCGCCGGATGAGCTTCGCGCTCTTCCTCGCCGGTGTCGCGACCTTCGCCCTCCTCTACTCCACGCAGGCCCTGCTCCCGCTGATCTCGGACGGCTACGGCGTCTCCGCGAGCGACGCGAGCTGGACGGTGGCGGCGGCGACCGGCGGTCTGGCGCTGTTCGTCATCCCGATGAGCGCCCTCTCCGAGCGGTTCGGACGCCGTACGGTCATGACGGCCTCGCTGGCGGTCGCGGTGACCGTCGGAC
Organism: Streptomyces sp. NPDC001507; assembly: GCF_042894765.1. Classification (NCBI taxonomy): domain Bacteria; kingdom Bacillati; phylum Actinomycetota; class Actinomycetes; order Kitasatosporales; family Streptomycetaceae; genus Streptomyces; species Streptomyces sp. NPDC001507. Next base: position 42,310 of record NZ_JBIAVV010000005.1, on the reverse strand, counting down.
TGCTGGTGCCCTTCGCGCCGTCCCTCGGCGTGCTGATCGTGCTCCGCGGCGTCCAGGGCGCGGCGCTGGCCGGTCTGCCGGCGTCGGCGCAGGCCTATCTGGCCGAGGAGGTCCGGCCGAAGGCGCTGGTCACGGCGATCGGCCTGTTCGTCGCGGGCAACAGCGTGGGCGGGATGAGCGGCCGGGTCATCACCGGCTGGGTCGCGCAGGAATGGGGCTGGCGGGTGGCCGTGGGCACGATCGGCGTCATCGCGGTCGGCTGCGCCGTCGCCTTCCGGCTGCTCCTCCCCGCGCCCCGGCACTTCAAGGCGGGCTCACTGCACCCGCGCCGGCTGCTCGGCACGGTCCGCGACCACCTGGCCGATCCGCTGCTGCGCCGCCTGTACGCGATCGGCGCGCTCTTCATGACCGTCTTCGGCGGCGTCTACACGGTGATCGGCTACCGCCTGACCCAGGAGCCCTTCTCGCTCCCCCAGGGCATCATCGGCTCGATCTTCCTGGTGTACCTGGTCGGCACGGTGTCCGCGTCGACCGCGGGCCGTCTGGTCGGCCGCCTGGGCCGCCGCGGTGCCCTCTACCTGGCCGGCGGCACCACGGCCGGCGGCCTCCTCCTCTCCCTGGCCGACTCGCTCCCCTTGGTCCTGCTGGGCCTGGTCCTGATCACCGCGGGCTTCTTCGCGGGCCACGCGGTCGCCTCCTCCGCCGTCAGCAAGACGGCCACCCACGGCAGGGCCCAGGCCTCCGCCCTCTACCAGTCCGCGTACTACATCGGCTCCAGCGCGGGCAGCACGGTGGGCGCGATGGCGTTCCACGCGAGCGGCTGGGCGGGAACGGTCGGCGTCGGCCTCCTCGCGATCCTCGGCGTGGTGACGATCACGGTCCTCGGCTCAGTGGCAGCCCGCAGGCAGATCCCGGCCAACGCTCACTGAATGTTTTCAGGGGCGCGGGGAACTGCGCGACCAGCCACGACGATCCCGCACCCGCCACGAGACCCCCGCGCCACCCCCTTAGGCACGGCCCCCTCCCCACCTGCACGTTTCCTCACTCCGGGGGCCGTTGTCAGTCCCCTGCGCTAGCTTCAAGTGCTGGAGCGCAACGTCGCGCGAACAGGAACGGCCACAGGGGTGGGTGGACGGAAGATGACCGACGGCACGGCGACGGCGGAGCTGGACGTCGCACTGGAGAAGCACCGGACCGAGCTGACCGGGTACTGCTACCGCATGCTCGGCTCGTCCTTCGAGGCCGAGGACGCGGTCCAGGACACGATGGTGCGGGCCTGGCGGAGCTACGAGAGGTTCGAGGGCCGCTCCAGCCTGCGGTCGTGGCTGTACCGGATCGCGACGAACGTGTGCCTGGACATGCTCACCGCGGGCAACAAGCGGGCCCGGCCGATGGATCTCAGCGAGTCGACGCCGCTGGCCCAGGCCGCGCTCGCGCCCCGGCCCGACAACACCTGGCTGGAGCCGGTGCCGGACGCGCGCGTGCTGCCGACCGTGGACGACCCGGCGGAGGCCGCCGTGGCCAAGGAGTCGATCCGGCTCGCCTTCATGGCCGCGCTCCAGCAGCTGCCGCCCAAGCAGCGCGCGGTGCTGATCCTGCGCGAGGTGCTCGCCTGGAAGGCCACCGAGGTGGCCGAGCTGCTCGGCACCACCGTCGCCTCGGTCAACAGTGCGTTGCAGCGGGCCAGGGCCACGCTGGCCGAGCAGCGGCAGTCGGGCGCCGCCGCCGACGTCTCCGACCCGCTCGACGAGGAGCAGCAGAAGCTCCTGGAGCGCTATGTCGCGGCCTTCGAGGGCTACGACATGACGGCACTCACGGCGCTGCTCCACGAGGACGCCGTCATGACGATGCCGCCGTTCGACCTGTGGCTCACCGGTCACGACGACATCACCGGCTTCATGACCACCCTCGGCTCCGCCTGCGAGGGCTCGCGGCTGTTCCCGGTCCGGGTGAACGGCCTGCCCGGGTTCGCCCAGTACAAGCCCGACCCGGACACCGGCGGCTGGAGCCCCTGGTCCATCCAGGTCCTGGAGATCTCAGACGGCCGGCTGACCGGGTTCCACTTCTTCCTCGACACCAAGCGCTGGTTCCCGCTCTTCGACCTCCCCCTCCACCTGGAGGCGAAGGCCGAGGAAGCGGAGGAGGGAGCGTAGGGCGGGGTCGGGGTCGCGGAGCCGGATCCGCCCTCCGGCCCGCCGGGCCGTCAGCTCAAGGCGGGCCAGCAGGTCGACGGCGCCGAGCCCCGGCGGCCCGAGACCGCCCACCTCGCACACGACAACCCGGCCTTCGCCCGCCGCGAGCAGCTCACGCACGTCGTCGCAGAGCCCCGGCACCTCGTCCCTGGCGACGGGGCCCGACAGCACGAGCACAGCGGGGGTCACGGCATCCACGAGGCGGTAGACCGGCGACGGCCCGACAACTCATCGGTGGGGCACCCCGCCCTCCGCACGGTCGCGAGACGGTCGCGAAGATCACAGGGGCCCCAACGTTGACCTGCACCTGACCAGCCCAGAGGGTTGGCTGTATGCCCCACGGATCAGCAGCGCCCGCTCCACCCGACGGTCTCCTCCCCCGCGACGGTCTCCTCCCCCGCGAGGGGGTCGTCCCGTGCAGGGGGTGCTGAGCGGTTTCGCGGTCATCGCGATCGTCATCGCCGTCGGCTACGTTCTCGGCCGCGGCGGCCACCTGGGGGCGAACGGCCGCGAGGTGCTCACCAAGCTCGCCTTCCACGTCGCCTCCCCCGCCCTCCTCTTCACCACCCTCGCCAGGGCCGACCTGGCGGTGATCTTCTCCAGCCGCCTCCTGGTGACGGCCCTGAGCACGGCCGCGGCGGCGGGCGCCTTCGTGGCGGTGGGCGTCGTACGCCACTGGGGCGTGGGCCGTACGACGATCGGCGCGCTGTGCTCCAGCTACGTCAACTCGGGCAACCTCGGCATCCCGATCGCGGTGTACGTGCTGGGCGACGCGTCACTGGTGGCCCCGGTGCTGCTCTTCCAGGTGGTGATCCTGACCCCGGTCGCGCTCACGATCCTCGACGTGTCCGGCATGGGCGAGAAGGGCCCCTGGTGGCACCGGCTGCTGACGCCGCTCCGCAACCCGATAGCCGTCGGCTCCCTCAGCGGAGTGGCGGTCTCAGGGCTCGGGATCCACGTCCCCGGCCCGGTGATGGACCCCCTGACCCTGATCGGCAACATGTCCGTGCCGGCGGTCCTGCTCGCCTTCGGCATCTCGCTGCGCGGCAGCACCCCGCCGGGCCGGGGCCGCGACCGCCACCCGGTGTTCCTGGCGGTCGCCCTGAAGTCGGTGGGCCAGCCGCTCGCCGCCTGGGCCCTGGCGTCGGCGGTCTTCGGCCTGCGCGGGGCACCCCTGCTGGACGTGACGGTGACCTCCGCGCTGCCGGCCGCCCAGAACCTGTACACGTACGCCAGCACCTATTACGTCGGCGAGGAACTGGCCCGCGACTCGATCCTGCTGTCGACGGTGCTGGCGGTGCCGGTGCTGGTGGTCGTGGCGGCGCTGCTGGGGTGACGTGCCGGTCAGTCGACGGGGAACTCGCCGGTGTCGATCGTGAGGTCGAACGGCTCCGGCAGCTTGATCGGGTCACCGAACTTGACGGCGCTGAGGACTCGGTAGACATCCCCCTTGGGCTCGCCATAGAGCGTCGCGGTGGGGCCACCGGGAGCCCAGCGGTCGACGAGGAGGTAGAGCGGGATGCCCGCGGTGGCGTAGGCGGCCGGCTTGCTGACACGGTCGTGGCGGGCGTTTGCCTTGGAGGTCACCTCGACGACGAGTTCGGCAAGTCCCGCGGGGATATGGCTGTCCACATCCGAATCGGTCTGCCGAGGGGCCACCACAATGTCCGGAATGAACATACCGAGGCGCGACGGCACAGCGATCGACAGCGTCTGGTAGACCCCCCAATCCTCCGGAATCACGGAATACAGGCGACGCTGGATACGCTCCGCGATGTCGTTGTGTCGGTAGGCGGGAGCAGGTGACACGGTGACGATCCCCTCGATGATCTCCACCTTGCTGCCCTCGGGCCATTCCATCTCCTCCCAGAACTGGACGAGTTCGTCCCAGCTCTGCTCGGGGTCGTGGCCCACGGTGAGTGCGCTCATGGCGGTCTCCTTCGGTTGCGTCACCGATCCCAGCATGCCGAACGGGACCGGCGCAGGTCCACCGATCCCGTTCACCCGATCGAGAAATCCCCTGGTCAGGCGATACGTTCCAGCACGACGGGCGACGCCGTGAAGGCCGTACCCGCCGCCGCGACGTCGTACGAACCCTCGACCGCCTGGAGCGCGTACTCGAAGCGCTCCGGGGTGTCCGTGTGCAGGGTCAGCAGGGGCTGGCCCGCCGTGACCGTGTCGCCCGGCTTGGCGTGGAGTTCGACGCCCGCGCCCGCCTGCACCGGGTCCTCCTTGCGGGCGCGCCCCGCGCCCAGGCGCCAGGCGGCGACGCCGATGCCGTAGGCGTCGAGGCGGGTCAGGACGCCGGACGACGGCGCCTTGATCACGTGCTGTTCCTTCGCCACCGGGAGGGCCGCGTCCGGGTCGCCGCCCTGGGCCGCGATCATCCGGCGCCAGACGTCCATCGCCGAGCCGTCGGCGAGTGCCTTCGCCGGGTCGGCGTCCCGGACGCCAGCCGCGTCGAGCATCTCGCGGGCCAGGGCGAGGGTCAGTTCGACGACGTCGGCGGGGCCGCCGCCGGCCAGGACCTCCACCGACTCGCGGACCTCCAGGGCGTTGCCGGCCGTCAGGCCCAGCGGGGTGGACATGTCGGTGAGGAGGGCGACCGTCTTCACGCCGTGGTCGGTGCCGAGGCCCACCATGGTCGAGGCCAGCTCGCGGGCGTCCTCGATGGTCTTCATGAAGGCGCCGGTGCCGACCTTCACGTCCAGGACCAGGGAGCCGGTGCCCTCGGCGATCTTCTTCGACATGATCGAGGAGGCGATCAGGGGGATCGCCTCGACCGTGCCGGTGACGTCGCGGAGCGCGTAGAGCTTCTTGTCGGCGGGGGCCAGGCCGTCGCCCGCCGCGCAGATCACCGCGCCGGTGGTGTCCAGCACCGACAGCATCTCCTCGTTGGAGAGCAGGGCGCGCCAGCCGGGGATCGACTCCAGCTTGTCCAGGGTGCCGCCGGTGTGGCCGAGGCCCCGGCCGGAGAGCTGGGGTACGGCCGCGCCGCAGGCCGCCACGAGGGGCGCCAGCGGGAGCGTGATCTTGTCGCCGACGCCGCCCGTGGAGTGCTTGTCGGCCGTCGGGCGGGACAGCGAGGAGAAGTCCATGCGCTCGCCGGACGCGATCATCGCGGCGGTCCAGCGGGCGATCTCCCGGCGGTTCATGCCGTTGAGGAGGATGGCCATCGCGAGCGACGACATCTGCTCGTCGGCGACCTCGCCGCGCGTGTACGCGTCGATGACCCAGTCGATCTGGTGGTCGCTGAGCTCACCGCGGTCGCGCTTGGTGCGGATGACGGAGACGGCGTCCATGGTGGCCATGGCATTCCCTTCGAGAAGTGCGATGCGTACGGCCCCTCCCAACCGGAAGGGGCCGTACGGGATTACTTGGTGAGATGGGCCGGGCCGAAGGCCTGGGGCAGCATCCCGGAGAGGGGCAGGACGCCCTCCGGGGTGTCCAGGAGGAGGTCCGGGCCGCCGAACTCGTAGAGCAGCTGGCGGCAGCGGCCGCACGGGACGAGGAGGGCGCCCGTGCCGTCCACGCAGGTGAAGTGCGTGAGCCGGCCGCCGCCCGTGCGCTGCAGCTCGGAGACCAGTCCGCACTCGGCGCACAGGCCGAGGCCGTACGACGCGTTCTCCACGTTGCAGCCGGAGACCCTACGACCGTCGTCGACCAGGGCGGCGGCCCCGACCGGGTAGCCGGAGTACGGGGCGTAGGCGTGGGACATGGCCTCCCGCGCCTGGGCCCGCAGGGCCTCCCAGTCGAAGCCGGCGGCCTCGGCGGTCACTTGCCCTGCCCCTTCCGGTACGGCAGGCCGTCCGCCTTCGGCATCCGCAGGGACTGCGCGGACAGCGAGAGGACGAGGAGGGTGACGATGTACGGGGTCGCGGTCACCAGCTGACGCGGCACGTCGTTGGTGGAGGCGTACCAGACGAACATCAGGACCGAGATGACGATCGTGATGACGGCCGGGACGTACTTCCTCTTCCAGGCCAGGTACGCGGCGCCGAACACCAGCAGGATCGCGAGGAGCAGGATCAGCGCGTGGACGTTCACCGTGCCGCCGCGCAGGTTGAGGCTGTCGGTGTAGCCGAACAGGCCGGCGCCGAGGGCGAGGCCGCCCGGCATCCAGTTGCCGAAGATCATCGCGGCGAGACCGATGTAACCGCGGCCGGCGGTCTGGCCGTCCAGGTAGACGTTCGAGGCGACGATGGACAGGAACGCACCGCCGAGGCCCGCGAAGCCGCCGCTGATGATCACCGCGATGTACTTGTACTTGTAGACGTTGACGCCGAGGGACTCGGCCGCGACCGGGTTCTCACCGCAGGAGCGCAGGCGGAGACCGAAGGCCGTGCGCCACAGCACCCACCAGGTGATCGGGACGAGGGCGACCGCGATCACCGTGAGCGGTGAGAGGTCGGTGAGCAGACCGCCGACCAGGCCCGCGATGTCGGAGACGAAGAACCAGTGCTTCTGGTTGAGCGTGTCCAGCCAGTCGGACAGGCCCGGCACACTGAAGGTGCCCAGTGAGTCGATCGGCGGGGACTGCTTGGAGGAGCCGCCCGCGGCGTTCTCGAAGGTGAACTTCGAGAGGTAGCGGGTGGCGCCCAGGGCGAGGATGTTCAGGGCCACACCGGAGACGATGTGGTTGACGTTGAAGGTGACGGTGGCGACGGCGTGCAGCAGGGCGCCGAGCGCGCCGCCGAGGATGCCGAAGACGACGCCGACCCAGGGGCCCCACTGGTAGCCGGCCCAGGCGCCGAACCAGGTGCCGAGGATCATCATGCCTTCGAGGCCGATGTTGACGACGCCCGCGCGCTCGGCCCACAGACCGCCGAGACCGGCGAGACCGATCGGGACGGCGAGGCGCAGCGCGGTGGACATCTGGCCGGTCGAGGTGATGCCCTCGGCGCCGGTGATGATGCGCACGGCCGAGGTGAGGACCAGTACGCCGGCGATGACCAGCAGGAGTACCGGGAGCGACATTCGGCGGCCGCCCTTGCCGGGCTGCTTCGCCTGCGGCTTGGCGATGGTCGCGGTGGACATCAGGCCGCCACCTCCTTCTTGGTGTTCTTGGCGGCGGCCGCGGCGAGCTCCGCGCCGACCTGGCGCTGCTGGCGGCGCAGCCCCCACTGCCGTACGGCTTCGTAGGAGATGACGACGGAGAAGACGATCAGGCCCTGCATGATCGTGGCGATCTCCTTCTCGTACGCCACCGGGGTCGCGTAGTCGAGGGCGGGCGAGGCCTTGTCGAGGAAGGCCCACAGCAGGGCGGCGAAGGCGATGCCGCCGGGGTTGTTCCGGCCGAGCAGGGCGATGCCGATGGCGGTGAAGCCGAGGCCGGCCGGGAAGTCGAGGCTGTAGGTGTGGGAGTCGCCGAGCAGCAGCGGGAGGCCCGCGAGGCCGGAGACGGCGCCGGAGATCAGCATGGAGACGAGAACCATGCGCTTGGCGTCGACGCCGGAGGCGGCCGCGGCGGACTCGGAGGCACCGGTGGCGCGCAGGTCGAAGCCGAAGCGGGTCCGGTTGAGGACGACCCAGTAGCCGATACCGAGGGCGATGGCGACGAAGACCATGCCGTAGATCTCGCCGACGTCGGCGCCCAGGTTGATGCCGGGGAACCAGCCGGACTTCTTCATCACGCCGGTCGTCATGTTGTTGCCGACCTGGACGCCCCACACGTTGGAGAGGGTGACGTAGCCGATGACGCTGGTGGCGATGGCGTTCAGCATGATCGTGGCGACGACCTCGCTGACCCCCCGGGTGACCTTGAGGACGCCCGCGATGCCGGCCCAGAAGGCGCCGGTGAGCATGGCGACCAGGAGCAGCATCGGGATCTGCAGGAAGGCGGGCAGCCCGACGTTGGCGCCGACCACGGCCGTCATCACGGCGGCTAGGCGGTACTGGCCGTCGACGCCGATGTTGAACAGGTTCATCCGGAAGCCGAGGGCGACCGCGATGGCCGCGATGTAGTACATCGCCGCCTGGTTGACGATCAGGACCTGGATGTCGGAGTACGGCAGCTGCTGGAGCATCAGCACGTACGGCTCGAACGGGTTGCGGTTCGAGGCCAGCAGGACGATCGAGGTCAGGGCGATCGCGAGGACGAGCGCGATGACCGGGCCGGCCACCGCGAGGAGCACCCGCTCCTTGTCGAACTTCTTCATCGGGCCTCGTCCTCCGGACCGTCGGCGCCTTCGTCGGTGGTCTCTACGTGTTCCAGGTGGCCGGACGCGGCACCCGTCATGGCGGAGCCCAGCTCCTCCGGGGTGATGGTGGCCGGGTCGGCGTCCGCGACCAGCCTTCCGTCGAAGATCACCCGCAGGGTGTCCGACAGGCCGATCAGCTCGTCCAGGTCGGCGGAGATCAGCAGCACGGCCAGGCCCTCGCGGCGGGCCTCCCGGATGCGGTCCCAGATCTGCGCCTGGGCGCCGACGTCCACACCGCGGGTGGGGTGGGCGGCGATCAGGAACTTCGGGTTGTGGCTCATCTCGCGGCCGACGATCAGCTTCTGCTGGTTGCCGCCGGAGAGGGAGGCGGCGGTGACGTCGATGCCGGGGGTGCGGACGTCGTACTCCTCGACGATCCGGCGGGTGTCGGCCTGTGCGCCCTTGATGTCCAGCCAGAAGCCCTTCGCGTTGGGCTTCTCGGTGACGTGGCCGAGGATGCGGTTCTCCCAGAGCGGGGACTCCAGGAGCAGGCCCTGGCGGTGCCGGTCCTCGGGGATGTAGCCGACGCCGGCCTCGCGGCGCTTGCGGGTGCCCCAGGCGGTGACGTCCTCGCCGAGGAACTCGATCGTGCCCGAGTCGGCGTTGCGGGTGCCGATCAGCGCGTCGATCAGCTCGGTCTGGCCGTTGCCCTCGACGCCGGCGATGCCCATGACCTCGCCGGCGTGGATGGTGAAGGTGACGTCGTCGAGGACGCGCTTGGCGGCGCCGGGGGTGGTGGCCTCGTCGAGGACGTCACCGCGGGCGGTGGCGCCGGACGAGCCGACCGTGGCGGTCTCGGGCTGCGCGCCGACCTCGCCGAGGGAGGGGCCGCCGGCGTAGACGGTGAGGTTCTGCACCGTGACGACGGCCTTGTCGGTGACCGTGGACTCGGCGGTCTCCGGGGTGGGCAGCTCGCTGCCGACCATCAGCTCGGCGAGCTGGCGCGGGGTGGTCTCGGACGGGATCGCCGTGCCGACCGTGGTGCCGCGCCGGATGACGGTGATGTCGTCAGCGACGGACAGCACCTCGCCGAGCTTGTGGGAGATGAAGATGACCGAGAGGCCCTCGGACTTCAGCTCGCGCAGGTTGTCGAAGAGCGCGTCGACCTCCTGCGGGACGAGGACCGCGGTGGGCTCGTCGAGGATCAGGGTGTTGGCGCCGCGGAAGAGGACCTTGAGGATCTCCACGCGCTGCCGGTCGGCGACGCCGAGGTCCTCGACCAGGGCGTCCGGGCGGATGCCGAGGCCGTACCGGTCGGAGATCTCCCTGATCTTCTTCCGGGCGATGCCGCCGATGCCGTAGAGCTTCTCGCTGCCGAGCACGACGTTCTCGAGGACCGTCAGGTTGTCCGCCAGCATGAAGTGCTGGTGGACCATGCCGATGCCGCGTGCGATGGCGTCGGCCGGGGACGAGAAGGAGACCTGCTCGCCGTCGATCGCGATGGTGCCCTCGTCCGGCTTCTGCATGCCGTAGAGGATCTTCATCAGGGTCGACTTGCCGGCCCCGTTCTCGCCCACCAGGGCGTGCACGGTGCCCTTGCGGACGGACAGGTGGATGTCGTGGTTGGCTACGACACCCGGGAATCGCTTGGTGATCCCCGCCAGCTCGACCGCGGCTGTCGTCTCTGCGGTGAGCGGAGGGCTGCTGGACGCGTCGATGGCGCACTCTCCTCGGAAAAGGGGTCGCTCTACGCGCGTAGCGCCCCTGCTTTAAATAGTGCCCGGACCTGACCGAGCTTTTTCGACTCTCGATCCGTTCCGAGCATTCTGCCGCGCGAACGGGGGTTGCCCCTGCCGCCGATCCACCGGACCCGTACCCGAGCTTCCTGACCGAACTCTCGGATCCGCGCCAGGGCCCCGTCCGGGTCCCCGGATCATGGCAGGGGGCGCGGGAAGAACATCCTTCCCGCACCCCGTTCCGTGGCCGTAACGCTGCCATTACAGCGTCTCTTTGACCATGCCTACGACAGGGTCATGACCGCCGGGTCAGGAGGTCTTGACCGTGATCGAACCGTCCTTGATGCCGGCCTCGGCCTTCTTGAGCGCGGCCTGCAGGGCGGCGTTGTTCTTGAAGACCGGGTTGGAGTCGGCCAGGCCGACGCCACCGTTGTTCAGGGAGCCGCGAACGTCGCCGGACAACGGCTTCTTGTCCTTGACGACCGACTTGGCCAGGTCGTACACCGCGCCCTCGACGTTCTTGAGGGCCGAGGTCAGGATGTAGCTCTTGTACTTCGACAGCGCGGCCTGGTTGTACTGGTCGGAGTCGACGCCGATCGCCCACACCTTGTGCGTGGCGGCGGCCTTGATGACGCCCTGGCCGGAGAGACCGGCGGCCGCGTAGACGACGTCGGCACCGGCGCTGATCTGGCCCTCGGCGGCGGCCTCGCCCTTGTCGGGGCTGGAGAAGCCGCCCTCCTGAGGGGTCTGAGTCAGGTACTGGGCCTTGACCGTGACGTTCTTCTTGGTGTCCTTGACACCCTGCTCGAAGCCCGCCTCGAACTTGTGGATCAGCGGGACGTCCACGCCGCCGATGAAGCCGACGGTGTTCGACTTGGTGGTCAGCGCGGCGGTGACACCGGCCAGGTACGAGGACTGCTCCTCGTGGAAGACCATGTCCGCGACGTTGCTCGCCTGGTCCTGGTTGTCGTCGATGATGCCGAAGGTGACCTTCGGGAACTTGGCGGCGGCTTCCTTGACGGCGGGCGCGTAGGCGAAGCCGACGCCTATCACCGGGTTGTAGCCCGACTTGGCCAGGGTCTCCAGACGCTGGACCTTGTCCGCGTCCGACTCGCCGTCCTGCGGCTCGATGTCCCGGCCGGTGACGCCGAACTCCTGGTTGGCCTTCTGGAAGCCGGCGTACGCGGCGTCGTTGAAGGACTGGTCGCCCTTGCCGCCGACGTCGTACGCGAGACCGACGCCCTTGGACGCGCCGGCCTTGCCGGTGGACGAGCTGGACGAGCTGCCGCACGCGGAAACGGTGACGGCAAGGGCTGCGGTTGCAACGCCCGCAACGGCGATTCGGGACACCCGGCGCATGGAACGAGACTCCTTCGTGCAAGCGCCCAAACCAGGCGCTGGTTCCGCGGCAGCGTAACGCGCGTAGACCAGACGGAAAACCCCCAATGTCCGGTCCGTTATCTAGCTGTGGCCACAGTCACCACCAAGGCTACGGACAGCAGTGCGCCCCTTGCAGGAGGCAAGGGGCGCACGGACTGCAACGACGCGCTGGCGGCCGTACCCATAGGTACGGCCGCTCACCCGGCGACTTGTATATGTCGCATTACTTCGTGTTGACGGTGACCTTGCCGTCGATGATGTCCTGCTTGGCCTTGTCGACGGCCGCGACGACCTTGGTCATGGCCTTGTACTTCGGGTTGGTGTCCGCGAAGCCGACGCCGCCGGTCTTGAGGGTGCCCTCGACGACGCCGCTCTCCGGCTTGCCCTCGTAGACCGACTTCACCAGGTCGTACACGGCGCCGCCGACGTTCTTCAGCGCCGAGCCGAGGATGTAGTCCTTGTACTTGGCGAGCGCGCTCTGGGCGTACTGGTCGGAGTCGACGCCGATCGCCCAGACCTTGGCGGTGGCGGCGGCCTGGATCACGCCCTGCCCGGAGAGGCCCGCCGCGTGGTAAATGACGTCGGCACCCGCATCGATCTGCCCCTGCGCCGCGGCCTTGCCCTTGTCGGGGCTGGAGAAGCCGCCCTCCGCAGGCGTCTGGGTCAGATACTGCGACTCGATCTTGATCTTCGGGTTGACCGACTTGGCACCCTGGTCGAAGCCCGCCTCGAAGGTGTGGATGAGCGGTACGTCGACGCCGCCGATGAAGCCTATGTGGTCCTTCTTGGTGGCGGACGCCGCGGCCACACCCGCGAGGTAGGACGACTGCTCCGCGGCGAAGACCATGTCGACGACGTTCTTGGCCGTCACTTCGTTGTCGTCGATGATGCCAAAAGTGATCTTGGGGTACTTGGCCGCGATCTCCTTGACCGCGGGCGCGTACACGAAACCGACACCGATGATTGGGTTGTACCCGGCCTTGGCCAGCTCGTCGAGCCGCTGCACCTTGTCAGCGTCGGTCTCGTTGTCGGCGGGCTCGACGTCCCGGCCGCTGATGCCGAAGTCCTTCTCGGCCTTCTGGAAGCCGGCGTAGGCGGCGTCGTTGAAGGACTGGTCGCCCTTGCCGCCGATGTCGTAGGCGAGGCCTATGCCCTTGCCGTTGTACTTGCCGGACGAGTTGGTGCTGGTCGCACCGCTGTCCGAGCTGGACTTGCCGCACCCGGCGGCCGCGAGGGCGATGACGGCAACGGTCACCGCAGCTTGGGAGAACCGAGTCCTCCGACCCGAGATATGACGCACAGCAAGCACCCCTTCGTCCCCACGGCACCGTCACCGGCCCGCTTCCCCAACCGTCCACCCTCGGTGGCGATTTCGGCGCACAGTAACGCGCGTAGAAGGGGAGGGGAACGGGGTTTCTCCGGGCCGTTATCGAACCGTGCCGACTCCGGGTTACAAGCGGCGGCCGCCGGTTACGACGGGGTGACACAAGGGGGCGAAGGGGTACCGAACGGGCACCCTCTCGCCCCCTGGGGGACTTGCGTGACTTGCGGGGAAGCTGACCGTTTCTCCCGCCGTCTCATACGATCGCCGTCGGTACGACTACATGGTCGCGTCGATCAGGGCGGCGGCCGTGAACAGCTCCACCCCGACGGTGATGGCCCGCTCGTCGGCGTCGAAGTCGCCCTGGTGCAGGTCGCGCACGGTCCGCTCGCCCGGCGTGCGCACCCCGAGCCGCGCCAAGGCGCCCGGCACGTGCTCCAGGTACCAGGAGAAGTCCTCGCCGCCGAGGCTCTGCTCGGTGGTCTCGATGGAGTCGGTACCGCGCCGGGCGGTCATCGCGTCCCGCAGCAGTTCGGTGATCACCGGGTCGTTGACGACCGGCGGCACCCCGCGCACGTAGTTGATCTCGGACTTGGCGCGGTGCATGGTGGCGACCTCGTCGATCGCCGCGTGCACGACGTCCGGCGCGGTCCGCCAGGCCGCCAGGTCCAGGCAGCGCACGGTCCCGGACAGCTCGGCGTGCTGCGGGATCACGTTGGGCGCGTGCCCGCACTCGATCCGGCCCCAGGTCACGGCGAGCCCGCTCCGGCTGTCCACGCGCCGCCCGATGAGGGCCGGCACGTCGACGGCCACCCGGGCGGCGGCGGTGACCAGGTCGGTCGTCAGATGCGGCCGCGCGGTGTGCCCGCCGGGGCCGTCCAGCGCGACCTCGACCCGGTCGCAGGCGCTGGTGATGGCGCCGGCCCTGAGCCCGACCCGGCCCGCGTCAAGGCGGGGGTCGCAGTGCACGGCGATGATCCGCCCCACTCCGTCCAGCACCCCGGCCTCGATGGCGTCGGCGGCACCGCCGGGCAGCACCTCCTCGGCGGGCTGGAAGAGCAGCCGCACCGGCCGCGGCAGCTGCCCCTTCGCGTGCAGCTCGGCGAGAACCAGTCCGGCGCCCAGCACCACTGTCGTATGCACGTCATGCCCGCAGGCGTGCGCCCGGTCCGGCACGGTGGACCGGTACGAGCACTCGGTCTTCATGTCCGGGATGGGCAGGGCGTCGATGTCGGCCCGCAGGGCGAGCACCGGAAGCCCGTCCCCGACCGTCCCGATGTCACAGATGAGTCCGGTCCCCGCCGGGAGGACGCGCGGCCGCAGGCCGGCCTTCTCCAGCCGTTCCTTGATGGCGGCCGTGGTGCGGAACTCCTGGTTTCCTAGCTCCGGGTGCATGTGCAGGTCGCGGCGGAAGGCGACGAGTTCGGCGTGCAGTTCCTCGCTGAGCACGCCGGGGAGCACAGCCCCGGGAAGGTCGGCCTCGGTCTCTAGGGACATCAATTGGTTCACCCTCTGAAGGGTAGGACGCCCGAAGGGTCAACTGACCCGAGATCAACAAAAGTTCAGCCCGTTAGGGGAAGAAAATCTGACCGCGGACGCATGACCTCGGACGTGGCTGGGTAACACGTATGTTTCCTCTTCCACGGATACCACGCCTGGCGACGATCACGCCCGTCCTGTCCACCCACCGAAACGGGACCGGGCCGCAACCGTGACTTCGCCACACGGGCCCCGCCTGCCCGGTAGCGTGCGCGACCGTGACGGACCCGGAGACGACCGACTTCATACAGACCACCCGTACGTCCTACGACACGATCGCCAAGGACTACTCCGCCGCCTTTCCCGGCATCCCGGACCTGCCTGTAGACATGTCCATGATCGCCGCCTTCGCCGCGCTGGTGAAGGCGAACGGCACCGCCCCCGTGGCCGACCTGGGCAGCGGTCCCGGCCACATCACGGCCCACCTGAACGACCTCGGTGTCCAGACCTTCGGCATCGACCTCTCGCCCGCCATGGTCACCCTGGCCCGCGAGGCCCACCCCGCCGTGCGCTTCCACCGTGGCTCCATGACCTCCCTGGACCTGCCCGACGAGACCCTCGGCGGCATCCTCGCCCTCTACTCGATCATCCACATCCCCGACGACCACCTCCCGGCGACCTTCGCAGGCTTCCACCGCGTCCTGGTCCCCGGCGGTCACGTCCTGCTGTCGTTCCAGAAGGGCGAGACGCCCGGCCTCCACCTCACCGAACGCTTCGGCCACGAGATCGACCTGCGCTACCACTGGCGCCCCGCGTACGCGGTGGGCGACATGCTCGCCAAGGCGGGCCTGGACGTGGCGGCGACGCTGATCCGGGAGCCGGTGGGGTCGGAGAAGCGGCCCCGGGCCTTCGTCCTGGCCCGCAAGCCGGGCTGAACGGGCACCGCCCGACGTGCGGGCGTCACTCCTGGGTGCGCTGCACGCAGCCCGTGACGACGTCTCTCAGGCTCCCGGAGCCCGCCAGCAGCTCCCGCTGCTCGTCGGCGCCGCTGCCGCACCGCAGCAGCCGCTCCACGCCCTCCTCCACGGCCGCCAGGTCACCGCTGCCGTCGAGGGCGTCCCGCGCGTGCGCGAGCAGTGACTCCAGTACGTCGGCGGCCGCGCGGGGCCGCATGGTGCCGGGATCGAGCAGTTCGCCGCCGAGCCCGGACCGTGCGGCCCGCCAGCCGGCCAGCCGCTGCAGCCCCACCCCGTGGTCGACGGGCTCCCGCCCGGCCCGCCACTCCCGCGCGGCCGTCTCCACCAGCGCGCGGGCGAGGGTGGCCACGAGCACGGCGGTCCCGGCGCGCAGGCAGACGTCGGCGACCCGGATCTCCACGGTCGGATAGCGCTGGGCCAGCCGGGCGTCGAAGTAGACCATCCCCTCGTCCAGGATGACGCCGGTGGCCACCATGTCCGCCACCAGGCGGTGGTAGCGCTCGGGGGAGCGGAAGAGCTCCACCGGACCGGCGGACGGCCAGCGCGACCACACCCGGCTGCGGTAACTGGCGTAGCCGGTGTCGTTGCCCTGCCAGAAGGGCGAGTTCCCGCTGATCGCGTTGAGCACCGGCAGCCACGGCCGTATGCGGTCGAGGACCGCCACCCCCTCCTCGTCGGACTCCACGGCAACATGCACGTGGCATCCGCACACCAGCTGCTCCCTGGTGGCGATGCCGTACTGCTCGGCCAGCCACTGGTACCGCGGGTTCACACTGATGGAGGGGCTGACGGGCAGCGGCGAGGAGGCGAGCGCGACGACGGCACACCCCAGCTCCCCGGCCAGCCGGGCGGCCTCCTTGCGGCACCGGACGATCTCCTCCCCCAGCTCCGCCATGTCCGCCTGCGGATGGGTGGCGAACTCCAGCATCTGCCCGTAGAGCTCCTTCTCGAACACGTCCTGCCCCGGATCCACCAGCGAGGCCCGCGCCAGCACGGCCGCGGCCGACGCCCTGGGCTCACCCGACGCCGGGTCGACGAGCAGAAGCTCTTCCTCCACTCCGACGGTACGCACGCACACCTGCCCTCCATCCGTGCCGCGCCCGTACGCGGCACGCTGCACCCACCGACTTCCCAGCCGCGCCCACCGGACACCTGCCACTGCGCGCCGCACGTCCTCCGCCCCCGCCGACCGCGGGCCCCGGCCGACCACTGGATCGCCGCCGTCACGCCACCCCCGGCTCACCCCACACGTACGTGCCCCGCTCCCCGAACCGGGCCTAGGTGCGCAGCAGCACCACGAGCAGGACCACCAGGGCGATCAGGAGCGCGGCGCCCACCGATGCCAGGGTGATCTTCAGTGCGCTGTACGGCCGTTCGCCGATGACCTCGCCGGTGCGGGCGTTGACCATCACCGGCCATGCCTTGCCGGCGTGGATGTAGGTCAGGAACCAGACCGGCAGCAGCACCAGCTTGTAGGTGAGGCCGCCGTAGGCGGTGGAGACCGTGTGCACCCGCTGTTCGTCGCCGCCGATGTCCCGCTCGCAGTCGGCGCGGATCACCGGTGCCATCCGCGCCTTGGCCGACTCCAGGCCGGCCTCCGGCTCGACGTCGTACCGGACGGTGCGGAAGCCCGCCAGGTACTCCTCCTGGTAGGGAACCGTCTCCTCCAGCGGCCAGGGGGTCAGCTTGTCCAGTTCCTTCACCGGCACCTGGCCGCTGCCGGGCACCAGTACGTCGTCGAAGAACCGGCCGACCGTCCCGGACGTGTGGTGCCACCGGGTGTGCCGCACCCGCCGGGTGTTGCCCTCGGAGTCCTCCTCCTCCACCCAGTAGTGCTCGCCGCGTTCGCCGGTGTAGTGGGTGGTGGTCTGCGCGTCGTACGTCCAGTGCGGCAGATAGCTGCCGCGGAAGGTCTCCGCCTCGGTGACCTTCTTCAGTTCGTCGGGCGCGAACCAGCGGGACGTGGTCCACTTCGCCAGCGCCGCACGGGCCTGGTCCCGGTCCACTCCGAAGGGCAGGACCGCCTCGGGCACCACGCGTTCGGTGCCGGAGGCGTCGGAGACCAGCGGGGTGGCGCAGAACTGGCACTTGTCGCTGAGCGTGTCGCTCTCGGTGACCGCGTGGCAGCCGGGGCAGGTGTACACCTTCGTCCGGCCGGGCGCGACGGCCCGTCGGGGCAGCGCGGCCAGCTCCTCGATCGGATGCTCGGTCACCTGCCGCGGTACCGGCGTGATGTCCTGCTCGTGCCTGCAGTACGGGCAGCGCAGCGCGTAGGTCCCGGGCGCGTACTCGCTGACCCCGCCGCACGCCTCGCACCGGAACGACCGGTCGGGCGCCGGCACGACGTCCTGGTCCGTCAACTCACTTCTCCGATCTCAGCCCTGCGGAGGCAGCGGCGGCGGGACGTCGGCGAGCAGCGAGGCGAGCTCCGGGACCTGGTCCGCGGGCTGCCAGGCGGCCTGCCCACTGCGCCAGACCAGCGTGGTCCGGGTCAGGTTGCCGGCCGCCACCTGCCCGGCCAGCGCGCCCTCGTCGTACGGGCCCTGCTGCTGTCCGCCGACCGCGATGAACCAGCGGGGCGCGGCGGGCAGCGGCGGCGGGACGTCGGAGGGGGCGGGAGCGGCGGGGGCGGGGACCGGCTGCGGCGGGACCGCGGCAGCGGCCGCACCGGACGTGCTCTGCACGATCCGCTGGCCCAGCGCCATGCCCACACCAAGACCGAGGGCGTCGCCGCCGGTGCCGGGGTTGGCGGCGGCGAGCGGGATCGCGTCGGCCGCCTGGAGCTTGGCGTAGTCGTCGAGGTTGCCGGTGATCGCCATCCGGGAGCGGGTGTCGATCGCCGCCTCTACTTCCGGCGGGACGCTGATGTTCTCGATGTAGAACCGGGGGATGGCGATGCCGGTGGCGGACAGCTCCAGGGTCAGTGCCTTGGCCAGCTGCTGCCCGATGCCGTCCTGCCGGGCGGCGAGGTCGAGCAGCGGCACGCCGGAGGCGCCGAGCGCGGAGCCCAGCTTGGAGACGATCAGCCGGCGCAGGTGCTCGCCGACCTCCTCGGTGCGGAACTGCGGGTCGGTGCCGACGAGTTCGCGCAGCAGCGCGGCGGCGTCCACCACCTGGGCGGCGAAGGTGCCGAAGGCACGGACCCGGACCATGCCGAACTCGGCGTCCCGCAGGATCACCGGGTTCTGGGTGCCCCACTTGAAGTCGGTGAACTGCCGGGTGGTGACGAAGTAGACCTCCGCCTTGAACGGCGACTCGAAGCCGTGCTTCCAGCCCTTCAGGGTGGACAGGACCGGCATGTTCTGGGTCGAGAGGGTGTACGTGCCGGGCTGGTAGACGTCGGCCAGCCGGCCCTCGTTGACGAAGACGGCCACCTGCGACTCGCGCACCACGAGCCGGGCACCCATCTTGATCTCGTTGCCGTAGCGCGGAAAGCGCCACACGATGGTGTCCCGGCCGTCGTCGGTCCACTCGATGATGTCGATGAACTCACCGCGGATGCGGTCCATCAGCCCCACAGCAACCCCCCAGTCCGCGCGGCAACCAAACGATCAGCCGACAGTATGCCCAATACGGTCAGCAGGGCTACGGGCGGGCGCATGCCCCCAACCCGCCCGCAGCTCCTGAGAGGCCTGCCCGGTTACCGCCTCACTTCCACCGCCTCACTTCCACGGTGCGTTGAACGCCCGCCCCGGTGCCGGCTTGGCGATCAGGGCGACCGGGACGAAGAAGTTGACCTGGCCGATCACGAACATCAGGGTGGCGAGGGCCTTCGGTTCGTACACCTCGGCCGCCCGGGCGTAGAGGTCGTCGGGGACCCGTTCGCCGTGCGCCGGAGGCGTCAGCACGGCCTCCGTCAGGGCCAGCGCCGCCCGCTCCGCCGCCGTGAAGTACGGCGAGTCCTGCCACGACGCCACCGACGTGATCCGCTCCTCCGACTCGCCGGCCTTGCGCAGGAACCCGGTGTGCAGGACGGTCAGGTACGTGCTGCCGACGATCTGACCGGCCCGGAGCTGGACCAGGCTGATCGTGGGCCGCGGCACCGAGCCGTTGCCGGTGACCCGGAACAGTGCCGCCGACACGTCCGCCAGCTCGGGGACGAGCTGCGCGGGGTCCTCGGACATCCGCGGGGTCATCGGAACCTCTGCCGTGATCGAACGTGCTTCCATCGCTGTCTCCTCAGTGCGCGCTGTCGTGTCGCTGTCACTGCACCGACGGAGCGGGGCGCGGAAATGTGACCGGCGCAGGGACAGTCGCCGCGGGTCTCGGTTCAGGTCGGCGGCGATGCCGGCCGGGCCTTGCGCAGCGGCGGGAGGAGTCCCTCGATGCCGGCGTGGCCGAGCCGGGTGCCCGGCGCCGAGACGGTGATGGCGGCCACGCACAGTCCGGCGGAGTCCCGGACCGGCATGCCGATCGGGTGCACCTCGGTGACGCCCTCGTCGAAGTTGAGGGCGTATCTCCGAGCCTGGCAGACGGCCAGGTCGGCCAGGAGGGCCGAGGTCGGGGAGGGTGTGGTCGGTGAGGCGGCTGAGACCCCGCGGGTAGCGCATCCGTACCGCTTCGGGGGGCAGTTCGGCGAACAGCGCCTTGCCTCGTTCCGAGCCGGGCGCTCCGCTGGAAATGCCGCGATGTGCCGTCCGGCCAGTGCGGCGCCGTCGTGGCTGGTCGCGCCCACGCGGCGGAGCCGCATATGGAGACAGCCCCGCGCCCCTACGGGGCGCTGCCGAACCGCAGCAGACTTCGACGGACCCGCTCAGGCCGGCCCCGCGACCGCCGCCAGCCGGTGCACGTCCTTCGCCGTGCCCGTGACGCCCGACAGGAACCCCTGCGCCCGCGGGGAGGCGTTCTCCGTCAGCCACGCCGGGTCGATGTCGCAGACGGCCACGCGGACGCCGGTGCCTGCCAGGGCCAGCGGGAGGGTGTGCACGACCGTCGAGGGGAAGCTCAGGATCGTACGGCCGATGGGGCCGCGGCGGGCGATCAGTTCCAGGGGGAGGTCCGGGCGGACTATCTCCAGGCCCGTCTCGGCCGCCAGCCGGTGAAGTTTCTCGGTGCTCTCGCGGCGGTGCGCGAAGTAGCGGGTCGCGCCGTGCGTCTTGGCCAGGGTCTGGACGGCCTCCAGGTAGCGGTCGCCGTCCACGACGCCCGTCTCCACCAGGGAGGTGCCGACCATGTCGGCGCCCTTGGTGATGCGCGGCGGGCCGAAGCGGGCGCGGGTCCAGCCGAAGTCGTTCGCGGTGACCGTCACGCCGGCCGGTGTCTCCGTCACCGGCATGGAGGAGAAGACCTCCACCCGGCGGCGGGCGCTCGGGGTGAGGCGGCGGCGGGCGGAGGAGGAGACCGGCGCGAAGAGCAGGTCCCGGGCGCCGGGACGGCCGCCCTTGCGGTGCCAGCGGACCAGGCGTTCGCCGCGCGCCAGCTGGGCGACGAACTCCATCGTGGCCGTGCCGTCGTCGACCACGACCAGGTCACGGGCGCGGGTGATGGTCAGGAGCAGTTGTACGTAGCGGGAGAACGGGTCTCCCATCACGATGCGGTCGGCCCGGCGGAGGGAGCCCGCCAGGCCGCCGATCGTCTGGAAGGGGGCGGCGGTACCGCCCCGTGCCTCCTCCCAGCGGACCCGGTATCCCTCGTCCCGGGCCAGGTCCGCCATACGGCGCAGCTGGCCCCGGGTCATGGGGTCCGTCGGGGACAGGACGACGATCGTGAGCTCCGCGCCGGGTGCAGATATGCCGGTTGCCGGGCGCCGTACCTGTCCTGGTACGGCCGGCACGGGGTCCGCCGCCCCGCGCAGGGCGTGGACATGCGCCCACTCCAGCACGTTCAGCAGCTGCACCGGACTCTCGACGAACGCGAGTGTGGGGGGGCCGGCGTTCCCGGCGCGGGGGCTCATCGACGTACGACCGTCCCGTCGTCGTAACAGCAGAGGTGTCAGACCTGGACCGGCTCGCCGGCGGCCGCGGCGATCTCCGCCTCGGCGACGACGCCGGTGATGCGGCGCAGCTTCTTCATCGGGCCGAGCTCGGAGTCGTAGACCTTCTTGACGCCGTCGCCGAGGGACTCGGAGATGATGCGGATGTCGCGGACCAGACGCGTGAGGCCCTGCGGCTCCACGGAGGCGGCCTGGTCGGAGCCCCACATGGCGCGGTCGAGGGTGATGTGACGCTCGACGAAGGTGGCGCCGAGCGCGACCGCGGCGAGGGTGGTCTGCAGGCCCGTCTCGTGGCCGGAGTAGCCGATCGGCACGTTCGGGTACTCCTTCTCCAGCGTGTTGATCACGCGGAGGTTCAGCTCCTCGGCCTTCGCCGGGTAGGTGGAGGTGGCGTGGCACATGAGGATGTTCTCGGAGCCGAGGACCTCGACCGCGTGGCGGATCTGCTTCGGGGTCGACATGCCCGTGGAGAGGATGATCGCGCGGCCGGTGGCGCGCAGCGCCTTCAGCAGCTCGTCGTCCGTGAGGGAGGCGGAGGCGACCTTGTGGGCGGGGACGTCGAACTTCTCCAGGAAGGCGACGGCCTCGGTGTCCCACGGGGAGGCGAACCAGTCGATGTTCTTGCTCTTGCAGTACTCGTCGATCTGGCGGTACTCGTCCTCACCGAACTCCACGCGGTGGCGGTAGTCGATGTAGGTCATGCGGCCCCAGGGGGTGTCGCGCTCGATGTCCCACTGGTCGCGCGGGGTGCAGATCTCCGGGGTGCGCTTCTGGAACTTGACGGCGTCACAGCCGGCCTCGGCGGCGACGTCGATCAGCTTGAAGGCGTTCTCCAGCTCACCGTTGTGGTTGATGCCGATCTCGCCGCAGATGTAGACGGGCTTGCCGGGGCCGACCTCACGGGAACCGAACTGGCGCAGGCGGGAGTTGCTCATGACTGTGGGGTGTCCTTACTTCGGGAGGGAATCGAGAGAGGGGCCGAGGATCCAGCTGGCGATCTCTCGGATCGCGCCGTCACCGCCGGGGAGGGTGGTGACCGCGCGTGCGGCGCCGCGTACGACGTCGTGGGCGCTCGCGACCGCCACGGGCCAGCCGGCTACGGCGAAGCACGGGAGGTCATTGACGTCGTTTCCGACGTAGAGCACGCGCTCGGGAGCGATGCCCTGCTCCTCGCACCACTGCTTGAGCGCGAGGTCCTTGCGGTCGATGCCGTGCAGGACCGGAATCTGTAGCTTCCGGGCCCGGGCGGCGACGACCGGGTTCTGCTCCGTGGAGAGGACCAGCATCTTGAGCCCGCTCTTGCGCAGGGCGGCGATGCCGAGTCCGTCGCCGCGGTGCACGGAGACGAACTCCTTTCCATCGGCGTCGATCAGCACCCGGTCGTCGGTCTGGGTGCCGTCGAAGTCCAGTACGACCGCGTCGACGTCGTCGGCGGTCGGCAGCGCGCCGGGGCGGTCCGCGTCGAAGAGCGGGGCCAGGGCGCGGGCGCGGGCCAGCTCGTGCGGGTCGTCGATCTCCAGGACGCGCGCGGGGTCGGTCCGCACCAGTTCGGTGTGGCCGAAGAAGCGGTGCTGGTGCTCGCGGAAGCCGTCGGCGCGCATCGCGTAGGCGGCGCCGGTCTCCAGGAAGTCCTGGGGGCGGTCCTGGCGGCGCGGGCGGAACGACTTGTCGTGGTTGACGCCGAAGCCACCGCTGGCGGCGGCCCCGTCGGCGCCCACCGGCACCGGGGCGTGCACCTCGTCGCGCCAGACGAAGCCGTGGAAGGGGGCCACGGTCAGGGCGGTGTCGGCGCCGTTGTCGACGATCGCGCCGGCCACCCCGTCGATGTCCTCGCGGACGATGAAGGGGCTGGTGCACTGCACGAGCAGCACGACGTCGACCCTGGCGCCGTGCAGCGCCTCATGGGCGTCCATGGCGTGCAGGACGGCGGCCTCGGAGGTGGCGGTGTCGCCGGCGATGGCGGCCGGGCGCAGCACGACCTCGGCGCCGGCCGAGCGGGCGGCGGCGGCGATGGCCTGGTCGTCGGTGGAGACGACCACGTCGGTGACCAGTCGGGAGGCGACGCACTCGCGGACCGCGCGGGCGACCAGCGGGACGCCGCCGACCGGGGCGAGGTTCTTGGCGGGGACGCCCTTCGAGCCGCCCCGGGCGGGGATCACGGCGAGGACGCGGGGCACTACGGCCCCTTCGGGGTGGGACATCGGCTCAGTTCCTTCGGACGCTTGGAGCGGGGCTCCTTGACGCGGGATCCGGTCGCTCACAGCTCTCCCATTCGTCGGATCACGGGGGCCACCCGCTGGACGCCGTGGCGGTAGGCGCCGCGTGCGGCCCGGCGCACGATCTGGCGGACGGGGCCCGGGGCCTTGTCGGCGGCGGGCGCGCCCGGGAGCGGGACGCCGTCGGGGCCGAGGTGGTGGCGGGCCAGGATGCCGGGCAGGTAACCGGAGGCGGTCTCGGGTGTGTAGTACGGGTTCAGCGGCGGCAGCCCGCCCGGCCGTGCCAGCAGCTTCGCGATGCGTTCGCGGGCCGCGTCGAAGGCGGTGGCGTAGCTGCCGTCGGCCGCGACGCCCTGCCGTGAGACCCACTCGGCGTCGGGCACCGGGCGGTGTCCGGCGTCGAGCTGGTCCCAGGAGGCGAGGCAGCCGGAGCCGACGAAGTGGTGGTTGCCGAGCGCCTCGCGGATGCCGAGATCGGTGAGGACCACGGTGGGGATCCGGCGGTGCAGGGACTCCAGGGCGGCCGTCGAGCTCATCGTGACGAGCAGGTCGGTGCGATCGAGTACGTCGCCCATGTGGCCGTAGACCAGCCGGAAGTTGGCGGGCACGTCCCTGCCCTGGACCAGCTTCTGGTACGGCAGTTCCTCGATGTGGGTGGTGTGCTCGCCGGGCTTGGAGCGCAGCTTGAGCAGCACCTCCCGCTCGGGGTGCCTGCGGGCGTGCTCGATCAGCCGGTTGAGCAGGTAGGTCCGGTCCTTGCGGCTGTCCGGGACCGAGGGCTGGGCGGCGAACACCACGGTGTACGGGTCGTGTTCCCCTTCGTACGGCTCTCCGCCGAGGAAGGGCAGCGCGACCTCGGTCACCGACGAGGAGTCGGCGCCGACCCCGTCGTACACCGCCCGGAACCGGTCGGCGTCCTGGCGGGAGTTGGCGAGGACGAGGTCCGCGCCGTGCCGCAGCAGCAGACCGTCGGCGAGCTTCTCGTAGACGACGCCGACATAGCCGGTGACGACGACGGGCCGCTTCTCCCGGCCGGCCCAGGCGCTGCGCAGCCCGTGCAGCATGGCCTGCGTGCCGCCGCCGACGAGGGAGAGGACGAGGATGTCGTACGACTCCTGGTCCATCTCTCTCAGGAACTCGACGGCCGTGACCTCGCGGAGCGAGTCCGCGTGGACGCCGACCTCCTGGAGCTGGCGGGCGGTCGGGGTGGCACGGCCGCGCAGAAGGTAGCCGTCGAGCCGGACGTCCGAATTGTCGGTTTCGTTGGGAATCAGGCGCTTCGCGGTGAGCGCCCCCCACTTCCACCGGGTGTCGGAATCCGCCAGGACGGCCACCCGCAGGGACTTCGTTGCACTTGCTGGCACACCGAAGACGCTAGGAAGCCATTCCGAGGAACTCCCGAACCCGAATCCAACAAAAGGTTAACAACACGTCTCCGGATGGGGAATCAGCTCGGGATAAGCCCTCAAAATTGCCTGGTTCACAGCTTCGCCACGCGTCGTTCACCTGGATTCAAGGAGACAGTCAAGACGGATGACGGGCGCCCGCCTAACGTCCTTCACGTGGTCAAGCTCTCCGTCATCGTGCCGTTCTACAACGTGCAGCAATACGCCCCCGACACCCTGAGGAGCCTGCGTGCGAACGCGCGTGAGGACTTCGAATTCATTCTCGTCGACGACTGCTCGACCGACGGGACACCGGAGATTCTCGCGCGGGCCGAGCGCGAGCTCCCCGGCGCGGTCCATGTCAGACACGAGCTGAACGGAGGGCTGGCCACCGCGCGCAACACCGGCATCGACAAAGCGCGCGGCGAGTACGTGACCTTCCTGGACGGCGACGACTGGCTGGCGCCCGGCTACTACCCCCAGCTGGTCGAGGCGGTCGAGTCGCTGGGCTGCGACTTCGTCCGCACCGACCACGTGCAGTGCACGGGGCGCGCCCGGATCGTGCACCGGGTGCCGGTCGGCCGCCGCAACGTCGTGCTGAACCCGCGGGACGCCATCCTGCCCGCCGACCGGTCCACCTCCGTCGACTACGCCTACGCGTGGGCGGGCGTCTACCACCGCCGTCTGGTGGACAAGGGGCTCGTGCATTTCACGGACGGGCTGCGCACGGCCGAGGACCGGCCGTGGATCTGGAAGCTGCACCGGGAGGCCGGGTCCTTCGCGGCGGTGAACCTGCTCGGCGTCTTCTACCGGCGTGGCGTAGCCTCTTCACTCACACAGATCGGCGACGTCCGTCAGCTCGATTTCATTCGCGCGTTCGACCAGGTGATCGAGGAAACGGCGCAGGACGCCGACGCGAAGGAACTCCTGCCGAAGGCCGTCCGCACGTATTGCGCCATCATTTCCCATCACCTGGGATCCATCGAAAGGTTCGAGCCCGCGGTGGCGAAGAAGCTGAAATCCATGAGTGCGGCCGCACTGCGGCGGATGCCGCAGGACGTGCTGGACGAGGCCCTGGACTCCATGGACCTCCAGCGCGCCACCAAGCTGCGCCGGCTGCGCCGCCGTCCCGCCCCCGCGGGAGCCGCCGCGTGACCACCCAGATCTTCCAGGCGTCCACCCTCTACGGCACGGCCACCCTCGCCGCCGCCCTGGACTCCGGCGCCTTCCGCCCGGCCGACCGGCGCATCCTGCTGGTCTGCAACAACGCGGCGACCCCCGAGACCACCCCGGGCCTGGACGAGGCGCCGGGCTTCGAGCGGCTGCGCGACCGCTTCGACGACGTGATCTCGTACAACGAGACGATCTTCCCGTTCCACCCGGGCGGCTGGGCCCCCCGGGTGGAGGACATGCCCCTGTGGGAACGCTTCCTGCGCCACGAGTGGCAGCTGGGCGACGACGACGTCGAGTTCGCCGTCGAGTCGATCCAGGTCAACCCCTCGCTCAGCCTCACCCAGATCTTCAACGGCGCCCCGGTCACGGTCTACGCCGACGGCCTGATGAGCTACGGCCCGACCCGCAACAAGATCGACCCGCTGGTCGGCACCCGCGTCGACCGGGTCCTCCACCTCGACCTGGTGCCCGGCCTGAAGCCGATACTGCTCACCGAGTTCGGCGTCGACGGCGAGGTCGTGCCGACCGCGGCGTTCACCAAGGTACTGGCCGAACTCGCCCCCAGCGGAGACGGGTTGCCCGAGATCGAGGAACCGGCCCTGCTGCTCGGCCAGTACCTCTCCGCGCTCGACATCCTCACCCCGGAGCAGGAGGAGAACCTGCACGTCCGGATGTTGAAGGGCGCCGTCGAACTCGGCCACACCAAGGTCGTCTTCAAGCCGCACCCCTCCGCCCCGGCCCGGTTCGCCCGCACCCTGGAGCAGGAGGCCGAGAAGCTCGAGGTCGACCTCACCGTCCTGGACACCACGGCCCTGGCCGAAGTGCTCTACCAGCGGATGCGTCCCGCGCTGGTCGTCGGCTGCTTCTCCACCGCACTGCTCACCGCGTCCGCGCTGTACGGCCTGCCGACCGCCCGCGTCGGCACCGACACACTCCTCGACAGGCTCACGCCGTACGAGAACAGCAACCGCGTCCCGGTCACCGTCGTCGACGCACTGGTGCCCGAGCTCACGGACCGCAAGGCCGTCGAGGAACAGCGCCCGCGGATGACCGTGGCGGCGCTCGGCGAGCTCATCCGCGCGGTGAGCTTCGCCATGCAGCCGAAGATCTACCCACAGCTGCGCGCCGAGACCGAACGCTATCTCAGCAAGCACGAGAGCGGTACTGCCAAGCGGTACTTCAAGCGCAAGCGGCTGACCTCCCTCGGTCTGCCCGGCGGTATCCCCGGGCGGCTCGCCTTCATCCCCCGCAACTCCACCGCCCGGCGGGTGGTCCGCCGCGCCCGGGCGCTGCAGAAGGCCGTCAAGCGCTGACAGGCGGTGCCGCGGAGCACCCGGAAAGAGGCGCCGTCACGCGCCCACAACCTGTGACGAAACTGTCGATTCCCCCAGCCCCCCGTTTTCACAAGGTATGAAAACCCTGTGAGAACGGGGGGCTTCTTACTTGCCCGCCCCTCGCTTTTGCCCTGCCGCACAACCCGATGTCTCCCAGAGTTCACCCAAGGTTCCCAAACGGTTCGACCCCTGGCCGAACGAGGTCGTATTTCATTCACTCACATGAAGATTCGGGTGTGATCACGGTAAAAACGTGACCGCCCCACTGCAGATTGATTGCGTCCATGCGTATCGCTGTGTTTGTCGAGAACCGCAACGGCGTCGGTCTCGCCTCGGAGATCATGAAGGCGCCGGGAGCCGAGGCGCACTCCTTCCACTTGGTCACGGCAGACCGGGACGGCGATGTCGCCGGATGGATCGAGCAGGAGGCGGCGGCCCGCTTCGACGACCTCAAGGTGCACAATCTGTTCCAGGTCGAGGAGCCGATCAGCGGTGACGAGTTCCTGGAGGAGGTCGGCCACCGCATCCGCGCATACTCCGAGCAGGAGCGCGTCGACCGCCTGGTGTTCTTCAACGACCAGTCGCAGCGCGGCCGCCGGGTGGCCGGCGAGCTGCGCGACACGCTGCCGCTGGTCCTCGTACAGGACGGGCACCTGGACTTCCACTTCAAGCGCACCGACCCGGGCCTGCGCGACCAGAACTGGTACTACGGCTCCTCCTCCCCCGCCGCCGTCTGCGTGTGGGGCCCGGCGACCGCCCACCACCTGATGTTCCGCTCCCCGGACAGCAGCGTGCCCGTCCACATCACCGGCGCGCTCGGCCACAGCGACGACCCGCAGCTGCTGCGCGCGGCCCGCTCCACCACCCACCGGCACACCAAGGGCTCCGGCGAGCCGCTGCGCATCGTCGTCCTCGACCAGCCGCTCAGCGACCAGCGCAAGCTCTCCAGGAAGGACCACCGGGAGCAGCTCACCGAGCTGTGCGAGGCGCTCACCGGCTTCGGCGAGGTGGAGATCAAGCCGCACCCCTCCACGCTCCGCGGCCACCTCGACTGGCTGCAGACCCTGCCGGACGTGACCGTGCTCGACGAGAGCGCGCTCCTGGACGCCGAGTCCCTCGACGGCTACGACCTCGCGATCACCTTCTTCTCCACCACCTACCTGCAGACGCTGCGGGCCGGCACGCCGCTGATCCTGTTCAGCCCGCCCGCGCTGAACATCGTCTTCCCGACGATCAACCACCCCCTGCTGCGCAACGTCGGCACGGTCGGCGAGCTCGTGGACGTCACCGCCGAACTGCAGCGCGCGGGCAAGTTCACGCCCAACGCGCACGGTGAGCCCGTCGAGCACTTCATCACCTTCCACGACGACGTCCCCTCCCGCGTGCTGCGCCGTATCGAGGAGGCCGAGGTCCCGGCCGCGCGGCCCGTGCCCCGCCGGCCCGCACCCGTCGAGGAGGCGGCCAAGGGCTCGCGTGCGGACCGCGCCCTGCGCGCCGTCGAGGAGCGGCTCAACCGGCCGCGCTCGCTGGCCGTGCTGGGCCTCGGGTTCTCCTACGTCACCGGTGTGGCGATCCCCGTGCTCACCTACACCCAGGCGCTGCTCGCCCAGAACCCGGTCGACATCCGCTACTTCGACCTCGGCGTCTACACGCGTACCGAGGACGTGCTGGCCGACCTGGCGGACACCGAGGTCGTCCTGATCAACAGCCTCGCCCCCTTCTGGCGTTCACCGCTGGCCAACGAGCTGACGGAGGCGCTGGTCGCCCTGGGCCGCTCCGTGGTGGTGTACGCGCACGAGACCGAGTACGTCATGAACTTCGAGGGCGAGCAGCACGCGCTGCGGCACGCCGAGATGGTCAAGGTGCTGCCCAAGGTCAAGGTGCTGTGCGTCTCCACCGCGCAGGCCGACATGTTCCGGCAGCTCGGCGTGAGCGACCCGGTCGTCGTCTACAACACCGTCCCGCAGGACACCCACCGCACCCTGGCCCGGCGGACGCCCGGTGAGCGGCCGCGGATCGTGATGGTCGGCTCGATGCAGGACCGCAAGGGCCTCGACCTGTTCTCGCGGGTCGCGGAACTCGCCTACACGCAGGGCCTGCCGTGGGAGTTCGCGTGGATCGGCCACAAGACCTGGCGGATCAGTTCCTCGACGCTGCTGTCCGACCGCGTCGAGTGGATGGGAGCGCTCTCCCGCGACCGGGTGCGCGAGGAACTCGCCGCCTCGGACGTGTTCTTCCTGTCCAGCATGGACGACCCGATGCCGCTCTCGGTGGTGGAGGCGGTGCAGCAGCGGCTGCGTACGGTCACCTACCACCGGGTGGGCTCCCGCGAGGTGCTGGAGGGGGTGCCCGGCTACCGGTCCTTCGCCGAGTACACGCCCGCGGCGGCCCTGGACGCGCTGCGGCAGGTGCTCGCGGAGGAGGTGGCGGAGGACGAGTACCAGGACGTCGAGGAGCTGTTCGACATCTCCGCCTTCACCGCCCGGATGACGACCGCGCTGAACCTGGCGGGCCCCGAAGGCGTCGCACGCGCCCTGCCCGCCGCCGTCGCGGCCGACGTCCCCGAGGGGCAGGAGCCGGACGGTGAGACGGCGTACGCCGAGGGCCCGTTCTCCGCGGTGCTCTCCCGGCACGCCAAGTACCTGAACGAGGACTTCGCCCGGCACTTCACGGCAGGCCGGCAGGACGAGGCGCTGCGCGTGGGCTGGGAGATCCTGCGCCGCAGGCAGCCGGTGGACGTGCTCATCGGCATGGCCGAGATACGGGCCTCGCGCGGCGAGACCGACGGGGCGCTCCGGCTGCTGTCCGCCGCGGCCATCGCGGGCGGCGACCGGGGCCGGGTGTGGTCGGAGATCTCCCGCGTGGCCGGGGACCTCGGCGCCCGGGGCAGGGCGATACGGCAGCTGGCCCGCAAGGAGTCGATCCGTATCGAGCTGGCCAACCGCTCGGCCCGGCTGCTGAAGTCCGACTGAGCCCGCGCACGACCCGTCGTTCGCCGGCCGATCGCATGGCCGGCGAACGAACAAATAAATACCGTCATATGAATTGTCGGCGTCGCCGCCTGTGGCATTCCGGTGATTCACCCAGGTGACGGCCGTGCACCTCCTTCTTACCGGCGATGTCCGAGCCGATCGGATGATTAAAGGCCTGTCCCCGGGTAGGCGTCCCGGACCATGCCACTCGCATCTCCCCCACTGCCGTCGCCGCCTGCGCGGATCACGGCCGTCCCGGCCCCACCCGGACGGCCCCGCCCCCGCCTGCTCGCCCTCGACGGACTACGGCTCGCCGCCGCGCTGATGGTCTGCCTCTACCACTACGCAGGCCGCGGCGGCGTCGTCTCCGCCTCCTGGCACCAGAACCCGGACCACGTCTTCCCGACCCTGTCCAGGGCGGCCGTCTACGGCTGCCTCGGCGTCCAGTTCTTCTTCGTCATCAGCGGCTTCGTGATCTGCATGAGCAGTTGGGGCCGCTCCCTCGGCGACTTCTTCCGCTCCCGCGTCGCCCGCCTCTACCCCGCGTACTGGGTCGCGCTCGCGCTGATCACCGTCGCGTCCGTGGCACTGCCCGCGGTGGTGCACCCGGTGCGGCTCGACGAGTTCCTGGTCAACCTGACCATGCTGCAACAGCCGCTGGGGGTGCCCCGCGTGCTCGGCGTCTGCTGGACCCTCTGGGTCGAGGTGCGCTTCTACGCCCTGTTCGCGCTCCTGGTGGTCCTGCCGGGCGTCACCTACCGCAGGGTGGTGCTGTTCTGCTCGGTGTGGACCATGGCCGCCGTCCTGTCCACCGCGACCGGAGGCGCCTGGGCCGAGCTGGTCGTGATGCCCGCGTACGCGCCGTACTTCGTCGGCGGCCTGGCCCTCTACCTCGTCCATCGCTTCGGCAACGGGTTGCTGCCCTGGGGGATCGTGGCGCTCTCCTGGATCCTCGGCATGCGCACGGCGACGCAGGGCCTGTGGCACGCGGGCTCGCCCCGTGACCCGTACGTCGTGATGCTCCTCGTCACCCTCGCCTTCGCCGCCGTCGCCGCGGTGGCGGCGGGCTGGACGCGCTGGGCGGCCTGGCCCTGGCTGACCACCGCCGGGGCGCTGACGTATCCCTTCTACCTGATCCACGAGCACCTGGGCTGGTTCGTGATCCGGGTCCTGCACCGGGCGTGGGGGCTGCCGCCGTGGCCGACGCTGGCGGTGACGGTCCTCGCGATGCTGGGGCTCGCCTGGCTCATCCACCGGTTCGTGGAGACTCCGCTCGGACCGCGCCTGAAGCGGGCCCTGAAGAACGCCTGACGCTGATGTTGGCCCGCCGTTCATCTCTGCTTGGGTTTCGGATCGGCATGGCGGGCAGGCACCTTGGAACCTTGCCTGTGCACAGGTTTTCCGCAGGGATTCCACAGACCGCCGTTCCGTGTACCGAGGGAGTGCCTTCTCCGCATGGCGATAACCACCCAGGAAACGACCCGACCGCCCCGCCGTCTCGACGACGTCCCCGGCTGGTTCCCGGTGCTCGACCAGGTGCTCTTCGAATGGTTCCTGCGCCGCCAGGAGGAGGCCGGAACGCGCGGCGACCTCCTCGAGGTCGGGACCTACATGGGAAAGAGCGCGATCTTCACGGCCCGGCACCTGCGGGCCGGCGAGACGTACACGGTCTGCGACCTCTTCGAGGGCGACGCCCCGGACGACGCGAACCGGGCCGAGTCGACGAAGTCCTACAGCAAACTCACCCGAAGCATCTTCGAGCAGAACTACCTCGCCTTCCACGAGGAGCTCCCCCGCGTACTGCAGGGCCCCAGCTCCGTGGTCCCCACCGAGGTCGCGCCCGGCTCCTGCCGGTTCGTACATGTCGACGCCTCGCACCTGTACGAGCACGTGCACGGTGACATAAAGGCGGCGCGCGAACTGCTCGTGCCCGACGGCATCGTGGTCCTCGACGACTTCCGCTCCGAGCACACGCCCGGTGTCTCCATAGCGGCCTGGGAGGCCGTCCTCAACGGCGGACTGAACCCGATCTGCCTCAGCACCCAGAAGCTGTACGGCACGTGGGGCGACCCCGAGCCGGTGCAGGAGGCGCTGATGGAGATGATCAAGCAGCGGACCGACTGCCACCTGAGCACCCAGACGGCGGCGGGGCACCGGATCGTCCGGCTGAAGTCCAAGGGGATGCGGGCACCGGAGTTCCCGCCGTCGCGGTACGCGGACGTCCCGGAGGAACCGGAGCCCGCGCCCGCGCCCCCGGCCCCGGCCCCGCCGGCCGCCCCCGCCGCTCCGCGCCGCCGGCCCAGCAGGGTGCGGCGTGTCGCCCGGGACCTCCTGCCACCGGTGCTCACCCGGGCCATCCGGAAGGCGATGCATTGACCTGCTCCTCGCCCTGAACGGCGAGGATTCCGGCCTTCCGGACCGGGGGCCGGGGGGGGGGGGGGGGGGCGCCCGCGGGCGCGGGGCGGGGGGGGGGGGGGTGTTGGGGGGGGGGGGGGGGGTCGGCCGGGCCCCCGCGCTCCTGCCCGAACAGCCCCCG
>NZ_JBIAVV010000005.1:0-9527 GCF_042894765.1 Streptomyces sp. NPDC001507 | reverse complement strand
CGGCCCCCCCCCGCCCCCCTCGGCTCGGCCTGAACTCCCCCCCCCCCCCCCCCCCCGCCGCCCGGCCCCCCCCCCCCCGCCCGGGGGGCCCCCCCCCCCCCCCCCCCGGCCCCCGGTCCGGAATCCGGTGCTTCCTGTTTCTTCGCGCTGTCGGGTCGACGACCTCGGCGACGCCGATGATCGCCCACCTGACCCGGGGGCCTGTGCTAGCCCCAGCGCGCCCCGATCCCCGCGATGACGATCTCCAGCCCCTCCTCGAAGTGCTGGTCGTAGTCGTCGAAGAGCTCCCTGCCCGCCTCCGCCGCCAGGGGGAAGCCGGCCATCAGGCGGGCGCGTTCCTCGAGGTCGTACCCCTCCCGGCGCTCGCCCGGGAGGGGTACGACGCCCTGTTCCTCGATGACGAAGCCGATGGTGTAGGCGTTCGTCGTCATGCCCGCCCGGGCCGCCTGGGCGAGGGTGAAGCCGGCCTCCGTCATGACGCGGAGGCAGGCCTCCTGCTCCGGGGCGTGTTCGATGCCCGTGAAGCGTGAGCCGCTGAAGACCTTCGCTCCGTCGCGGTAGCCGAGCAGCGCCGTGCGCAGTCCGCGGCCCGTCGTCCGCAGCACGTTCTGCCAGCTGTCGGTGGGGTCGAGCCGCGTCTCCGCGACCATCCGGCGGTACATCTCCGTCGCCATCTCGTCGAGCAGCGCCTGCTTGTCCTTGAAGTGCCAGTACAAGGCCGGGGCCTTGACGTCCAGCTCCTTGGCGATGGCCCGCAGGGTCAGCCCCTCCAGACCGACCTCGTTCAGCAGGCGCAGGGCCGTGTCGGCGACCCGGCGGCGGTCGAGGGGGGCGCGTCGTTCCGTACTCACGCTTGACAGCTTAACAGCGTTAAGGGCAGCCTTGTCGTCAACGGGACTTAACGTCGTTAAGGAGAAATGCGATGGATAGGTTGGATGTACTGGTCGTCGGCGCCGGGCCCACCGGGCTCGTCCTCGGCATCGACCTCGCCCGGCGCGGGGTGGACGCACTGGTCGTGGAGGCCGGCGAGAAGCTGTTCCCGGGCTCGCGCGGCAAGGGGATCCAGCCCCGCACGCAGGAGGTGTACGACGACCTCGGCGTGCTCGACGCGATGCGCGCGGCCGGCGGCCCCTATCCGCCCCGGCTGCTCTGGAAGAACGGCGAACCCCTCGGCACGAAGCCGATGTTCGACGCGGTGCCGGCGGACGAGGGTGCGCCGTACACCGAGCCGCTGATGGTCGCGCAGTGGCGCACGCAGGAGGTGCTGTACGCGCGGCTGCGGGAGCTGGGCGGCCGGGTCGCGTTCGGGCGCGGACTGACGGGCCTGGAGCAGGACGCGGAGGGGGTGACCGCCCGCTTCGCCGACGGCACGACCGCCCGTGCGCGCTATGTCGTGGCGGCGGACGGCGGGCGTTCGACCGTACGGCGTGCGGTGGGCGTCGGGATGACCGGCGAGTCGGTCGACCCGAGCCCGTTCCTCGTGGCCGACCTGCGGGTGCGGGGCCTCGACCGCGAGCACTGGCACACCTTCGTCGGCGACGACGGCTGCGGTGTGGCGCTGTGCCCGCTGGCCGGCACCGACGAGTTCCAGCTGGGCGCCCGGCTGCCCGAGGGCACGGAGACCGACCTGACCCTGGCGGGCCTGCGCCGGCTGGTGACGACGTACAGCCACCTCGACGCGGCGGACGTCACCGAGGTGCGCTGGGCCTCCGACTTCCGGCCCCGCGCCGCGCTGGCCGACCGGTTCCGGGTGGGCCGGGTCTTCCTGGCCGGCGACGCGGCCCACGTACACTCCCCGGCCGGCGGCCAGGGCCTGAACACCAGCGTCCAGGACGCCTACAACCTGGGCTGGAAGCTGGCCGCGGTGCTCGCCGGGCGGGCCCCGGAGGCGCTCCTCGACACCTACGAGGAGGAGCGCCGGGCGAACGCCGCCGCCATGCTGGGCCTCTCGACGAGCGTCCACAACGGCGAGGTCCGGCGGGGCGAGGCCACGGTCCAGCTGGGCATCGGCTACCGGGAGTCCTCGCTGACCGAGGAGACCCGGGCGAACCCGGGACCGGTGCGGGCGGGCGACCGCGCGCCCGACGGGCGGAACGCGGACGGGGTGCGGATGTTCGACGCGTTCCGGGGACCGCACTGGACGCTGCTGGCCCCGGAACCGGTGGCCGGCCTCGGCGGCGTGCCGGCCCCGGAGTCGTACGGCCCGGGGGTGTTCCTCATCCGCCCGGACGGCTACGTGGGCTGGGCGGGAGAAACGGCCGAGGGGCTGCGCACGTACGCGGCGCGCACCGGGATGTTCGACGTCGCCTGAGCGCTCCGCCGCAGGTGCCGCGACATGCCGTCCGGCGACCGCGGCACCGTGGTGGCTGGTCGCGCAGTTCCCCGCGCCCCTGACGGGGCGCTGCACAACCCCGGGCTTCAGCGGACCAGCTCAGGGCAAGGCGTGCACGTGCGACCCCGGACTCAGGCGCTGGCCAGCGTCAGCTTCACCGCGAACCCGAGGAACAGCACCCCCGCCGCCGAGGTGGCCGTCGCCGACATCCGCTTGCGGCGGCGGAACGCGTCGGCCAGCCTCGTGCCGCTGAATATCAGGGCACTGAGGTAGAGGAAGCTGGCCAGCTGGGCGAAGGTACCGAGGACGACGAAGGAGACCGCCGGGTACGCGTACCCCGGGTCGACGAACTGCACGAAGAAGGCGATGAAGAACAGGATCGCCTTCGGGTTGAAGAGGCTGATCACCAGGGCGCGGCGGTACGGGCGCTCCTGCGCCGGGGCGGCGGCCGGCGCCGTCTGCTCCGCCGCCTGGTGCTTCCGCGACCGCCACATCGCCCAGGCCGCCCGCAGCATCCCTATCGCCAGCCAGGTGAGATAGCCGGCGCCCGCGTACTTCACGATCCCGAACAGCACGGCGTTGGCCTTGAGCAGCGAGGCAACCCCGGCCGCCGACAGCGTCATCAGCACGGTGTCCCCGCACCACACGCCCGCGGCGGCGGTGTAACCGGCCCTGATCCCCTGCCGGGCGGCGACGGACAGCACGTAGAGGGAGTTGGGGCCGGGCAGCAGGACGATCAGGACGAGTCCTGCCAGGTAGGTGGGGAGATCGATGACGCCGAACATGGGAATTAGTCTCGCACGCGGGTCCGACAACGCCCGGGGTGCCGTCCGTCACGCACCGCCGGAACGCACCGCGCGAACGCACCGCGAGAACGCACCGCACGAACGCACCGTCAGAACACGTCCGCTGGGACGTACACCCCCCACACCTCCCGCAGCGCCTCGCACACCTCCCCCACCGTGGCCCGCGCCCGCAGCGCCTCCTTCATCGGAGGCAGCACGTTGTCGTCGCCCTCGGCGGCCTTCTTCAGGGCGGTGAGTGCCGCGGCGACGGCCGCCCGGTCGCGGTCGGCGCGCAGCCTTGCGAGGCGCTCCGCCTGCCGGGCCTCGATGGCCGGGTCGACGCGCAGCGGCTCGTACGGCTCCTCCTCGTCCAGCCGGAACCGGTTGACGCCGACCACCACCCGCTCCCCCGCGTCGGTCTCCTGCGCGATGCGGTAGGCGTTCCGCTCGATCTCACCCTTCTGGAAGCCGTGCTCGATCGCCGCGACCGCGCCGCCGAGGTCCTCGACCCTGCGCATCAGAGCGAGGGCCGCCTCCTCCACGTCGTCCGTCATCCGCTCCACGGCGTACGAACCCGCGAAGGGGTCCACCGTCGCCGTCACGTCGGTCTCGTACGCCAGCACCTGCTGGGTGCGCAGGGCGAGCCGCGCGCTCTTGTCGGTGGGCAGCGCGATCGCCTCGTCGAAGGAGTTGGTGTGCAGCGACTGGGTGCCGCCGAGGACCGCGCCCAGGGCCTGCACCGCCACCCGCACCAGGTTCACCTCCGGCTGCTGGGCCGTCAGCTGCACGCCGGCCGTCTGCGTGTGGAACCGCAGCATCAGCGACTTCGGGTCCCGCGCACCGAACTCCTCCCGCATCACCCGTGCCCAGATCCGGCGCGCCGCACGGAACTTGGCGACCTCCTCCAGAAGCGTCGTACGCGCCACGAAGAAGAAGGAGAGGCGCGGCGCGAAGTCGTCGACGTCCATGCCGGCCGCGACCGCCGTGCGCACGTACTCGATCCCGTCGGCGAGCGTGAAGGCGATCTCCTGCACGGGGGACGCACCCGCCTCGGCCATGTGGTAGCCGGAGATCGAGATCGTGTTCCAGCGCGGGATCGCGGTCCGGCAGTACCCGAAGATGTCCGCGGTCAGCCGCAGGGACGGCTTGGGCGGGAAGATGTACGTGCCCCGCGCGATGTACTCCTTCAGGACGTCGTTCTGGATCGTGCCGGTCAGCGCCGCCGCCGGTACGCCCTGTTCCTCCGCCACCAGCTGGTACAGCAGCAACAGCACGGCCGCCGGGGCGTTGATCGTCATCGACGTCGACACCCGGTCCAGGGGGATCCCGCCGAACAGCACCCGCATGTCGTCGACCGAGTCGATCGCCACGCCCACCTTGCCGACCTCGCCGTGCGCGAGGGGCGCGTCCGAGTCGTGGCCCATCTGGGTGGGCAGGTCGAAGGCGACGGAGAGACCGGTGGTGCCGTGCGCGATGAGCTGCCGGTAGCGGGCGTTGGACTCCGCGGCCGTGCCGAACCCGGCGTACTGGCGCATGGTCCAGGGACGCCCGGTGTACATCGTCGGGTAGACGCCCCTGGTGAAGGGGTACGAGCCCGGGTCGCCGAGGCTGGCGGCCGGGTCCCAGCCCGCCAGGTCTCCGGGACCGTAGACGGGCTCGATGGGCAGTCCGGACTCCGACTCACGGGCCATGACGGGGGACCTCCGCAGTACGCCGATACACCGGTACGCCGGTACGTCTGTCGGTTCCCACGATGCCTCCTTGTTCGGCGGCGGTCACGCGGGGAAGCATCCTCGGCATGAAGGTCTCTGGGTATTCGGGGGTCCTGGCCGCCGTACTGGCCGTGCTGTGCGGGTGCACGGTGCAGCCGACCGGCGGCGGGGACGCCAAGGGGCACTCGCCCGTCCGCATCGACCTCCCGCACAGCCCGGCACCCGCCGGCACCGCTCCCACCGCGTCCGGCACCACCACGCCGGCCGCGCGCGCCCCCTCGCCGTCCGCCGTCGAGACGGTCCCGCCGCACATCGTGTACACCCGCGGCGACACCGGCACCGGAGTCCGCGAGCTCCAGGCCCGGCTGCGCCAGGTCGCCTGGCTGTTCGACGGGCCGACGGGGACCTACGACGACCTCACCGCCCAGGCCGTCGCGGGTTTCCAGGGCAGGCGCGGGCTGCCGCGGACCGGCGAGACCGACGCCGTGACCTGGCAGCGGCTGGTCCGGATGACGCACAGGCCGGGGAAGTGGGAGCTGTACCTGATGGGCGGTCAGCCGGCCGCCGCGCCCGATCCGCGGTGCCTGACCGGGCGGGTGCTGTGCATCAGCAAGACCAGCCGGACGCTGCGCTGGATGATCGACGGGCGCACGGTGTCGACGATGTCGGTGCGGTTCGGGGCGCAGTACACCCCGACCCGCGAGGGCGTGTTCCACGTCTACTGGAAGTCCCGCCACCACGTGT
Organism: Streptomyces sp. NPDC001507; assembly: GCF_042894765.1. NCBI lineage: Bacteria > Bacillati > Actinomycetota > Actinomycetes > Kitasatosporales > Streptomycetaceae > Streptomyces > Streptomyces sp. NPDC001507. The sequence goes on along the minus strand of NZ_JBIAVV010000005.1, from coordinate 3,954 downwards.
CGACGCTCTACCACTCGTCGATGCCGTACGCGATGTTCTTCAGCGGCGGCCAGGCGGTGCACTACTCCTACGACTTCGCGGCCCGGGGCTACGCGGGCGGCTCGCACGGGTGCGTCAACGTACGGGACGAGACGGCGATCGCGGATCTGTTCGCGCAGGTGCGGAACGGCGACAAGGTCGTCGTCTCCTGGTGAACGGGGACGAGCGGGTGACGTTCGGGGCGCGGGCGGGACCGGGGGAACGTGTCCCGCCCGCGCCGATGCACGAGCCACGGGTACGGGGGGAACCCCGGCTCTGTGCGACGGCCGATGACCAGTCGGCTCACTCTGTACTGCGTCGCCGCCGCCGAAAACGTCACACCCTGCGGGAAAAAAGTTCAGGAAGTTTCAAAAACGCAGGTCACAGCGGTGCGTAAAGGTCAAAGCGCGCTGTACGTGGGGCTGGGCGAGGTGCCGGGCTGGTGGGGCCGCGCGGGTGCGAAGGCGGTCGGGGCGGGGGTGGCCACGCCGTCCTGGCGGTGGTCGTTGCCCCGGCCGCCGTCCTTGCCGCCGCCGGTGCCCCGGCCCGGCCGGCCGTCGTCGTCGCCCGTGCCGCTGCTGTCGCCCTGGCCGTCGTGCCGGCCGCCCTGGGTGTTGTCGTCGCCCTTGCCGTCGCGGGCCACGCCGTCCTTGCCGTTCAGCCCGGTGTCGAGGACGGCCTTGCAGAACTTGTCCACCCGGCCGGCGCCCCCCGCCAGTCCCTCCAGGGCACGCCTGCGGTCGGCGCCCAGGGACTTGCCGTTCTGCATCGCGCGGCAGGACGTCAGGGCACCGCTCCACCCGCCGGCCGGGACGCCGGTCGAGCCGGTGCCGCGGTCCTTCCGCTTGCCGGACGGGTCGGGCGAGGGCTGCCCGGAGCCGCCCGGGGCGGCACCGGAGGACGGCGTCCGGGTCTCGCCGCCGAGCAGCGACTCGGGCGACTGCGAGCCCTGCGGGCGTGCGGGGGTACCGGCGGCGGAGACGGAGGCGGCCGGTCCCGGGTGGTTGTCGTCGAACGGCGTCGGCAGCACCCCGGTGCCCGCGGCCACCGCGACCCCGCCGAGCATGCCGACGGTCAGCGCGGCGGCGAGGCCCAGCCGGGCGGGACGGGCCCAGCCCGGGGCCCGGGCCGGCCGGGAACCGGCGCCGATCCTGAAGAGGCCCGCGTCGGCGTTCCGGCCGCCCCGGCCCTGCCAGGTGGCCGCACCGGTCCGGGCGTCCTCGCCGGATTCGCGCGCTTTGCGGAAGGCAGCCAGAGCGGCTTCCTCACCGGGGAGTTCGGCAGCGGCAGGCGCGGCCGGCGCGGAGAGCGCGCCGAGCGTGTCGGCGAGGCGTTCTGCCTGGTCACGGGCGATGGCGTCGACAGCTTCGAGCGACTCACCGCGCAGCAGACGTTCCGCCGTCACCCGGTTCAGCCACTTGTACCGCTGGTCGGCCATCACATGTCCTTCTGCGTCCGCGAACGCGTATGCGTCACACTCGCGGACGTCACCGCACGGGCGTTCGGTTCTCGCTGGGGTGGGAGCGCGTCGAGGGCGCCCGCCGTCTCGGGGTCGGCGCCGAGCAGTTCGGCGAGTTTCTTCAACCCACGGTGGGCTGCGGTCCGCACGGCGCCGGCGCGCTTGCCGAGGGTCTCGGCGGCGGTCTTGGCGTCGAGGCCCATGACGACCCTGAGGACGACGGCCTCGGCCTGGTCCTGCGGCAGCCGGGCGATGAGGGAGAGGGTGGAGTCGGTGGTCAGCGCCTCGATGGCCTCGCCGGCGGTGTCCGACTCGGCGGCCCGGCCGGTCAGTTCCGTCTCGTCGCCGCCGATCGCGGGGCGGCGGCCGCGCATCCGTATGTGGTCGAGGGCGCGGTTGCGGGCGATCCGGGCGGCCCAGCCGCGGAACCGGTCCGCGTCCCCGCTGAACCGGGAGAGGTCGCGGGCGATCTGCAGCCAGGCCTCGGAGGCGACGTCCTCGGCGTCCGGCTCGCCGACCAGCGTGCGGACGTATCCGAGCAGTCGGGGCTGCACCGCGCGATAGACGATGCGGAACGCGGTCTCGTCCCCGTCCTGTGCAGCACGTACCGCGGCGGTCAACTCCGCGTCGTCCCCCAGCACCCGTGTGTTCCCTACTTTGGGCCTGAACCGGCGCCGCTCTCACGGTCGTGGTTCTCGCCGTCGTGGTTCCTCAATTGATGGTTACGGTGTTCGGGACCGCAGATCCTTGCGGTGGTCATGCGTCCTCCGCGGCCCGGCGCGAACTGCACGTTACGACCTGAAACCGCTCGCCGTCCACGTCCGTACAAAGTGCAACTAACTCGTGACGCCCTGAGGTGTGACAGAAAACGCACTCATGGCGCTGAACAGAGTACGGGCCGCCGCGCGGCTCGTGCCGCGCGACGGCCGGGGCCTCTCCTGTGGGGGGTGGCGGCCCCGGCCGTTGCTTCGGTGTCCGCCGCTTCCGAATCGCGGCCATGCGGATCGTTCCAGGACGGCGGGGCCGGCTCAGGAGGCCGGGCCCAGGGCGTCCTCGGGCAAGGGCTTCCCGGTGAGGGGCTCTCCGGCGGGGACCGCACCGCGGGCCCTGCGGGTGTCGAGGTGGACGGAGAGCAGGGCGACCAGGACCGCGGCCGCTGCCATGGCCGCGCCCACGGCGCTCGCGGAGGCGTAGCCGTACCCGGCGTCGATGGTGAGTCCGCCGAGCCAGGCGGCGATGGCGTTGCCGAGGTTGAAGGCGCCGATGTTCAGGGAGGACGCCAGGGTGGGCGCCCCCGCCGCGTTGTCCAGTACCCGCTTCTGCAAGGGCGGCACGGTGGCGAAGCCGAAGAAGCCGATCAGGAAGATCAGGACCACCGCGGCGGCCTGGTGGGAGGCGGCGAGGGAGAGGCACAGCAGGGTCAGCCCGAGCAGGGACAGCGCGGTGGCGAGCATCGGCATCAGCCGGCGGTCGGCGAGCCGGCCGCCGACGATGTTGCCCAGCACCAGTCCGCAGCCGAAGACCACCAGGAGCCAGGAGACCGAGGACTCGGGGAACGAGGCGACATCGGTCAGGATCGGTGCGATGTAGGTGACGGCGGCGAAGACTCCGCCGAACCCGAGGACGGTCATCAGCATCGCGAGGAGCACCTGCGGATCGCGGAGCGCGGCGGCCTCCCCGGCGACGCCGGACACCTCGGGGCGCCGGTCCCTGGGGACGAAGCAGAGCACCCCCGCGACACCGAGGACACCGAGCGCGGCGATCAGGACGAAGGTGACCCGCCACCCGGCCGTCTGGCCGACCAGTGTCCCCAGCGGGACCCCGGCGACATTGGCGATGGTCAGTCCGCTGAACATCAGGGAGATCGCCGAGGCCCGGCGGTGCGGTGCCACCAGACCGGCCGCCACGACCGAGCCGATACCGAAGAAGGCGCCGTGCGCGAAGGAGGCCAGCACCCGGCCGGCGAGCAGCAGCGCGAAGTCCGGTGCCGCCGCGCAGAGCAGGTTGCCGGCCGTGAAGACGCCCATCAGCAGGGCGAGCATGGTCTTCCTGGGCATCCGGGTGCCCAGCAGTGTCGTCACCGGGGCGCCGACGACCACGCCGACCGCGTAACAGGTGACCAGATAACCGGCCGACGGGATCGACACCCCGAAGGTGTCGGCCACCTGCGGCAGGATGCCGGTGGCCACGAACTCCGTGGTTCCGATCCCGAACGCGCCTATGGCCAGGGCCAGCAGTGCCAGTGGCATATGTCCTCCTCGACCGCGGCGCACCGGGACGATGCGCGGGGCTCGCGACGGAGGGCGGCCGTACCGCGCGGACAGGCGCGAGACTGTGCGGGACCGCCCGCGGTGACCGATGGGTCCCCGGCCGGCCGGCGGCGGGGGGTGCCTCTATGTCTTTCGTCAAGTGAGGCGTGGGGTTCTGGGTTCGTAGAAGGTGCCGTCGCGGAGCATTGCGAACAGCACGTTGATCCG